>CAWARE010000023.1:0-23088 GCA_963784345.1 uncultured Actinomycetota bacterium | reverse complement strand
CCCGATCGGGTCGGCCGTTCGTGCTGCTGCGGTGCCCAGCAGGGTTGTCGTTGGTGACCGGCGACGTCGAGGCGTTGGACGCGTTGGCGACGGCGGTGATGGATGCCCGGGCAGCGCTGCTGGCGGCCTCCGATCAGGTGTGGCGGTGCGGTGAGGACAGCCCCGACGTGCTGCAGCGCCGCTACACCGCTCTCGGACTGGGCTGGCGGGACCCGATCGAGGAGGAGTCGCCAGGGCGGGAGGACCCATCGCATCGGGTGGCGGGTGAGCCACCGGACCGGGTCTCGGAGTGGCTGACGGTGGAGGAGGCCGCCGATCTGGCCGCGATCGCGGTCACGACGCTGAAGAACACCGAGTGGCGTCGTGCGCACGGTCTGGTCGCGCACAAGGACAGCCGGCACCGGCTCACCTTCCGCCGTGAGGACGTGATCGCGCTCGGCCCGCCGCTAGGTCGGGGACGGCCAGCAGCATGACCACCCCGGTCGCGTCCTGGGGCGGGTCCGTGATCACCGGGCTCCGGTGGACCGGGCGTGGCATCCTGCTCGGCCTCGGCGAGGTGTGGTGGTGGATCGGCGGCGCGCTCCGGTTCCTGCGCCGGGCACCAGCTCGTGCGCTGGCCTGGACGGCAGGCACGGTCTACGGCTACCTCCATCAGACCTGGCTTCTCCTGACCGCGCTGGTCGTGCGTGGCCGTGGTGCCGGCGTTGTGGGCCAGGTGCTGGCCGACCTCCTACCTCCGCCTCGTGGTGCATCCGGCGTGGCGGCGTCGCATTCGGCGGTCGGTGAAGCGGACCTGGCCGACGTTGATGGAGCGATCCGGGCTCGGACGGCGGGTGATCGGCAAGGACGGCACCGAACTCCACACGCCGGCCCTGCGGCCGCAGCCGGTGGGAGGACCCCGACGTGCTGGTCGTCGTCCCGCAGCTGATGGTCGGGCAGACCGTCGAGGACCTCGTGGCGGCGTCGGAACGGCTCCGGACCACGGTCGGGTCCCGGCAGATCCGGATCATCCCCAACGACACCCACACCGGCGCACGCTCCGGTTCCTGTTCGCCGACCCGCTCGCGACGGTGGTGGAGGCCAGGTTCCCTTCCCCGAACCTGGCACCCACCATCACCACGGCGGAGATGGGTGTCACCGAGGACGGGCAGCCGTGGCGGATCCCGATCCCCGTGTCGACGTTGACGGCGGGCTGTACCGGGTCGGGCAAGGCGTCGGCGATGTGGATGCTGCTGCTGAACCTCGCCCCCGCCATCCGCTCCGGGCTCGTCCAGGTCCACGGCGTCGACCTGAAAGGCGGGATGGAGCTCGGGCTCGGCACCCGCCTGTTCACCCGCTACGCCACCACCCCCGACGAGGCGGTGGTCCTGCTCGAGGACGCCGTCCAGGCCATGACCGCCCGGGCCGCGACCCTCGCCGGCCACGCCAGAAGTCCACACCCCGTCGACGGCTGCGCCGCTGGTCCTGGTCCTCATCGACGAGCTGGCGATGCTGACCTCCTACCTGTCGAACCAGCGGGACCTGTTCCAACGCGCCGACAAAGCGTTGCGCGCCCTGCTCGGGCTGGGTCGGGCTCCGGGGTTCGTGGTCTGGGGGTTCCTGCAGGACCCCCGCAAGGACACGGTGCCGCAACGGCACATGTTCACCCAGACCATCGCCCTCCGCCTCCGCGAACGCGAAGAAGTCGCCATGGTCCTCTCCGATGGTGCGGTCGCGGCCGGCGCTGCGTGCCACAAGATCCCCCGCACGACACCCGGTGTCGGCTACGCGCTGACCGAGGACGGCGACGTCACCCGCGTCCGCTGCGCGTTCGTGCCCGACGACATGATCCGCGCCCTCGCCGTCCACTTCCGCGCACCCGTCCAGATCCCGATCCGTCTGCCCGAACCCGCACCCGATGCCGCGCCCAAGTCGCGGACCCGCACCGCCAGGAGCCGATCATGACCACCACCGACACCACACGCGACAGCTCGCTGCGGAGACTCCCGACCTGGTCACGTTGTCGGGGCGTGCCGTGGCCGGGCTGGTCGAGCTGCTGGACCACTGCCACGCCTTCCTCGACACCCATCAGGGAGTCACGGTGGAACTGGACGACTACTGCACCGGCCAGCCAGCGGCCGTGACGTCGTACTGGATCATCGACCAACTGTCCTGGCACGCGCTGCTGCTGCGTCTGCAGCTCGCCGAGACAGGCGAGGTTGCCGACCACGGCGAGCCTGGCGAGTAGGCGTCAGCCATGTTGACCTTGCAGGACCTGTCACCGTCGGCGAGGGTGCAGGCGACCGAACGACTGACGTCGCCCGACCTCGGTCGCTGGTTGGCGCAGGTCCAGCAGGTCGGCCGCGTGCGCCCATCCGATCCGGGTCGCGTCGGGTCCAGCGAGACCATCGACCCGACGACGGGCGTGGTGCTGCGCAGCTACTCGTCGGCGTCGGAGCCGGACGGCATCACCTATCTCCGGTGCGGGAACCGGCGTCGGGCGGTGTGTGAGTCGTGCTCGCATCAGTACCAGGGCGACGTCTACCACGTGATCATGGCCGGCGCCGCAGGCGGCATGAAGAACGTTCCCGCGACGGTGGCGGAGCATCCGCTGGTGTTCGCCACGTTCACGGCTCCCTCGTTCGGGCCGGTGCATGCGGCGAAGAAGCCCGGCCAACGCGGCACCCGGCGGTGCCGACCCCGCAGCGGCGACGGACGCAAACTCTGCCCGCACGGACGGCCGACCTGGTGCATGGCCATCCATGATCATGATCACGTTCTGGTCGGTCAGCCGCTGTGCCGGGAGTGTTACGACTACCTGGGGCATCTGGTGTGGCAGTGGTACGCGCCCGAGCTGTGGCGGCGGTTCACGATCGCTCTCGGCCGCGCGCTCGCCCGCCATCTCGGCGTGTCGGAGACGGCGTGTCGGCGGCTGGTCCGGGTCCAGTTCGCGAAGGTGGCCGAGTTCCAACGACGCGGCGTCGTCCACTTCCACGCCCTGATCCGGCTCGACGGCCACCCCACCGAAACGGACCCGTTCCCTGCGCCTGGCCGGACGGTCACGGCTGCCGCGTTGGTCGAGTTGGTGCTGCAGGCGGCCGGTGAAGTGTCGTGCGAGGCGTCGCCGGTCGACGGCCACGATGTGGGGCGGGTGCTGAGCTTCGGCCGCCAGGTCGACGCCCGGGCCGTCCACGGTGACGCTGACCGGGAAGCCGCGCACCGGGGTCGAGCTGCACCCCGAAACGGTCGCCGCGTATGTGGCGAAGTACGCGACCAAGGCCGCTGCTGACCTGGCCGACAGTCAGGCCGGTCCGAACCCGCACCTGGCGCGGCTCAAGCGGCTGGTCGGCGAAGACGGCGTTGCGGGCCGGGTGCGCCGGGCTCACCGGGCCGGATGGTCCGTACAAGGGCTGGGGTCGGTGGGCGCGACATGCTCGGCTTCCGCGGACACTTCGCGTCCAAGTCACGCCGCGTACTCGACCACCCTCGGCCGGCTCCGGCAGGCCCGCCGTGACCACGTCCGGGCACGGCTCAACAAGCTCCACGCTGGGGAGCCGGTGCGGGTGGGTGACGACGCGGACCTGGCCGAGCTCGAAGCAGACGACGCTAGTGATCGGGTCGTGGCGGTTCGCTGGGATCGGCTGGCTGACAGCGGGTGATGCGGCGTTGGCGGCTGCGTCTGCTGCTCGAGCTCGGGATGACTGACGGGGCACGCGAACCTCGTAGGCGCGCTGGCAGGCCCATTCCTCGGCCTCCCCCGATGACCAGCCGCCCGTGGTCGGAGGTCTGGTCGTCAAGGGTGAAGCGGAGCGAATCCGCAGGACACGAAGTGCCCTTGACGAGTGGACCGGAGACCACATTCTCCGAAGTCGGGGGAGGCCGAGAACCCAACCACGCTAGAGAGGCGAGTTCGATGGAGAAGATGCTGTTCACCGTCAAGGAGACGGCGGAGATGTTGAGTGTGAGCCGTAACCGTGTGTACGAGCTGATCTATGCCGAGCAGTTGGCGTCGATCAAGATCGGTCGTTCTCGTCGGGTGTCGCGGGCGTCGATTCTGCGGTTCGTGGAGTCGGCGACTCCTGCGGCATGACCGGGCGTCGGGCTCCTGGTGAGGGGTCGGTCTACCGGCGTGGACGATGGGTCGTGGCGGGGTGTTGTTGATCTTGGCTGGCATGGCGGGAAGCGGCGTCGGCGGTATGTGCGGGGGCGCACCAAGGTTGAGGTGACGGGTGCGATTCGTCGGCTGGCGTTGGAGGCTGAGGAGGGTCGGCTGCGGCCGGGTCGGGCTCCGACGCTGGGTGTGTGGTTGGAGCGGTATCTGACGGAGGTGGCTCCGGCGACGGTTCGGCCGAACACGGTGCATCGGTATCGCCAGGAGGTCCGGCTGTATATCGGGCCGGCGTTGGGGAAGGTGCCGTTGGACAAGCTGCGGCCGGATCAGATCTCGGCGTTCTACCAGGATCAGTTGACGCGCATCTCGGCGGGCAGTGTGCGGCGGTTGCATGCGTTGCTGCGGCGGGCGTTGACGGTGGCGGTGCGGTGGCAGCTGGTGGGGTGGAATCCGGTGATGGCGGTTGATCCGCCGTCGTTGTCGCGGGTGGAGGTGCAGCCGTACAGCGAGGAGGAGACGCGGCCGTTCTTGGCTGCCGTGTCCGGGACGCGGTTCGAGGCCCGGTGGCTGCTGGGCGTGGTGTCGGGGATGCGGCAGGGCGAGGTGCTGGGCTTGTCGTGGCAGGACGTCGATCTGGTGGAGGGGACGGCGCGGGTGCGTCAGGCTCTCCAGTACCAGCCGGGGAACGGCTTGCAGTTGGTGCCGCCGAAGACGGCGAGGTCTCGCCGGACGGTCCCGCTCCCCCAGGTCACCGTGGACGCACTCCGGTTGCTTCAGGAGCGCCAGGCCGAGAGCCGGGTCAAGGCTGGGGAGTTCTGGGAGGACTGGGGGTTGGTGTTCTCCACGGAGGTCGGGACGCCGATCCATCCGCGCAACGACTACCGCGACTTCCAGCTGATCGTGGAGCGGGCGGGTCTGCGTCGGGTGCGGCTGCATGATCTGCGGCATACGGCGGCGTCGTTGATGTTGGCTCAGGGTGTGCCGGCGCGGGTGGTGATGGAGGTGCTGGGGCACTCTCAGATCTCGATCACGCTGAACACGTACACGCATGTGTCGGCGGGCTTGTCGCGTGAGGCTGCCGACCGGATGCAGCTGCTGCTCGGCGGGGCCTCGGAGGTCGTGGCTGCCGGTTTGGCTGCCGAAGCAGCCGATTTCAAAGGATCGAGGACGATGACGATGAGAGCGAAAGTGCCGCTGACTAGGGCCTTTGGTGGAGCCGCCTTGGGGATTTGAACCCCAGACCTACGCATTACGAGTGCGTTGCTCTACCACTGAGCTAAGGCGGCCTGCGCGTACGACCGGAGCCGAGCCGCCAGTGGCGGTAGCGCGACCGCCAACTATAGCGAGCAACTGCCGGTCGACGCGAAACGCCGTCGGCGCCTCCCCCGAGCCGGGCATCCTCACCAAGTTCACCATCGGCCCTCAGGCGGATCACAGGTTCGACCAGCAGACTCAGGCACATCCCGAATGGGTGGTGCATCTCCTCCATCGTCACGACGGAAGCGATGTGTCACCCCGAACTGAGGGCCCGGGCGGCAGGTTCCCCGGGCTCTCGGTTCACCCCAATCCCCGCTCAGGTCGCGGTCGAAGCGCCCAAAGACGCACCCGCGAGCCGACAGACTTCCCAGCAGATCCTCAGCAGCGCGTGCCGTCGGCCGGCACGTCGCCGTCCAGCAGGTACGACTGGACGTAGCTCTGGATGCAGCTGCTCTGGCCGTAGCCGAGGTGCCCCTCCCCCTTCAGCGTCAGCAGGTGCCCGGACTCCAGCTGCTTGGCCATCCGCTCGGCGTACTCGTACGGGGTCGCCGGGTCGCCGGTGGTGCCGATGACCACGATCGGCGCCGCCCCCACGCCGCGGATGGTGGGCTCCTTCGGCGCCGGAGCGACGGGCCAGAGCGGGCAGACCAGGTCGGCGCCGGCGAACGGTCCGAGGGTGGCCGCCCGCTTCGCCTCCTCGGCCCCCTCCTTCTCCGCCTCGGCCACGCTGACGTCCTGGGAGTCCAGGCAGCGGATGGCCGGGAAGGAGAACTGGAGCTGGCCGTAGGTGCCGTTGTCGCCGCGCTGGTTGTACTGGTCGGCGAAGAACATGAGGTAGCGGCCGTCGTTGTCGAAGGCGGCGAGCTCGAGCCCCTGCTGGAGGTACTTCCAGGCCTCCTCGTTCTCGTACAGCACCGCCAGCACCCCGGTCAGCGCGAGCTGCTGGGTCAGCTTGGCCCGGCCGCCGTTGATCGGCTTCTCGTCCACCCGCTGCAGCAGGTCGCTGATGGTCCGCTCGACCGCGGCCTTGCTGTTGCCGAGCCGGCAGTTCTGCTCCGCGCACCAGGTGGCGAAGTTGCCCAGCGCCCGCTCGAACCCGTCGAGCTGGCTGACGTCCTTCTTGCCGGTGATGTTGACCGCCCCGTCGAGCACCATCCGACCGACCGTGGCCGGGTAGAGCTGGGCGTAGAGCGCACCGATCTTGGTGCCGTACGACGAGCCGAAGTAGCTCAGCTTCTCGTCCCCCACCAGGTGGCGGAGCAGGTCGAGGTCGCGGACGGTCTCGGTCGTGGAGATGTGCTCCAGCAGCGCGCCGGACCGCTCCAGGCAGCCGCGGCCGAAGTCGATCTGCGCCTGGATGAGGGCTTTCTCCTCGGCCTTGTCGTCGGGTGTGATGTCGACCGAGGTGTAGCCGTCCATCGCCTTGCCGTTGGCGCACTTCACCGGGGTGGAGCTGCCGGTGCCCCGCGGGTCCCAGCCGACCACGTCGAAGCGCTCCAGGCCCTTCACCTTGAAGTAGCCGACGTACTCGGTCCCGGAGCCGCCGGGGCCGCCCGGGTTGATGAACAGCGATCCGGCGGCCGGCTCGGCCGTGGCCGGACGCTTGGCCACGGCCAGGGTGATGGCCTCCCCGTCGGGGTCGGCGTAGTCCAACGGGGCGAGCACCGACGTGCACTGCAGCCCCTTGCCGCAGTCCGACCACGTCAGCTGCTGACCGAGGTAGCGCTGCAGACCCTGACCGGGCGGCGGGGAGATGAACCCGGCGGGGCGTACGTCGGGGATCGGCTGCACCGGGCGACCCGCCACCGGGTCCGCCGTGGTCGAGCCGGACGGGGCGGCCGTCGACGGCTCCTCCGGGGACGGCGCGGACGACGTGGCGTCCGGTGCCGGTGTGGTTCGAGATGGTCGGCAGCAGCGCGCACCCGGCGACCAACACCATCAGCAGCAACCCGACCAGGAGGGCGGGGATCGCGCGTCGCGTCGTCGTCTCGATCCCCCGCGCCATGCGGTGACTATAGGTGTGCGCTCCCACCGCTCCCGTGGCCCGGCGTACGGCCGTCGTTCAGCTCGGGACGTCGGCGAGTCAGGCGGGCGGGTCGGTCCCCGCGCTCGGCGTACGGCCGTCGTAGGCGTGCCGGGACGGGCAGACGTCGGCCTTGGCGCAGACCTGCACCCCGGCGCCCTTCACCCGGACCAGGACGGCGTCCGCCGGCACCTGGTGGGCGACCACGGTGCCCTCGCCGACGGGGGTGCTGACCTCGCTGCCGATGGCCGGGGCGGACTGGGCGAAGTCCGCGTACAGCGGGTGCTCGTACTTCAGACAGCACATCAGCCGCCCGCACGCCCCGGAGATGCGCAGCGGGTTGGCGGGCAGGTCCTGCAGCCGGGCCATCCGCAGGCTGACCGGCTCGAAGCTGGTCAGGAAGGTGGAGCAGCACAGGTCGCGCCCGCAGCTGCCGAGGTCGCCGGCCAGCCGCGCCCCCTCCCGGGAGCCGATCTGCCGGAGGTCGATCCGGGCCCGCAGCGCGCGGGCGAGATCGCTGACCAGACTGCGGAAGTCGACCCGGTGGGGGGCGGTGAAGTAGATGACGAGCATCTCGTCGTAGTCGTCGCCGGAGTCGAGGTAGTCGACCCCCATCACCTTCATCGGCAGCTCGTGCCGCTTGATCAGCCGCTTGGCCACCAGCTTCGCCTCGGCCCGTCGCTGGCGGTTGGCCGCGTCGCGGTCCAGCTGGGTCTGGTCGGCGCGACCGAGGCAGACCGGCAGCTCACCGAAGTCGACGTCGCCGACCGACTCGGGCGCCCACACGCACTCGGCCACCTCGGGTCCGGCCTCGGTGGGCACCAGCACGTGCTCGCCGACGGCGTACGTCTGGTCGCCGGCGTCCAGGTAGTAGAGCCGGCCGTATCTCCGGAAGGAGACCGCCATCACCCGCGCCATGGGGCCACGATAGGCCTCACGCGCCGGTTGCGCTGCCCCTCGAACCGGTGGGGCGCCGACCGGGTGCGACGTGCCGACGGTGGCGCGGTGACGCCGGTGGGGTGCGAAAGCCGCCCGTGGTCGGAAAATGCACGCCTCCGTGAGCCGGGTAGGCGCGAAAGCCGTCCGTGGTCGGAAAATGCACGCCCCCGTGGCTCAGGTGGGCGCGAAAGCCGTCCACGGTCGGAAAATGCACGCCCCAGCGGACCGGAAGAGTGCGCAAGCCGCCCACGGTCGGAAAATGCACGGCGCGGTGCGGCCGAACCCCACGGGCAGCACCGGTCCGCTCAGCGGCGCAACGTGATCGTCGTGCCGTGCTTCAGGTGCTTGTTCGGCTTCTTGGCGACCGTGGCGCTGTTCAGCCGGTAGACGGCCTTCCAGCCACCCTTGACGTGGTAGCGCTTGGCCAGCTTCTTCAGCGAGTGGGTCTTCTTGGTGACCGTGGCGACCTTGGTGGCCTTCAGCTTGGCGATCTTGGCGGCCTTGGCCTTCTTCTGCTTGGCCGTGAGCTTGGTGCTGCCGCTGGACGACCCGGGCTTGGCGTGCCTGCTGGCCTTGCCACTGGACTTGCTCAGCCCGGCCTTGCGCCCGCAGCCGCCCCACGCCCCGGCGCCCTGACCGGCCAGCACCCGGCGGGCGACAGCGATCTGCTCGGACTTGCTGGCCCGGTGGGCCTGGCTGCCGTACTTCTTGCCGCCGTACGCGCGCCAGGTCCGCGCCGAGAACTGGAGTCCGCCGTAGTAGCCGTTGCCGGAGTTGATCTTCCAGCGGCCGCCGCTCTCGCACTTGGCGACGCGGTTCCAGACGCTGCCCTTGGCCTGCGCCGGCGTGGCGGCTCCGGCCGACAGGCCGATGGCCAGGGCCACGGCGGCCAGCACCCCGATCAGGCGCTTCACGATGGTGGAGGTCATTCCCCGAGTCCCTTCGCTCGCCGGCCCGTGGACGGTCCGGTCTCCTGACGCTGGTCACGTCCAGATCACAGGATCCCGCCGGGAAGGGGAAGGCGACGGGAGCATGGATAACGAAATGGACACGAGCGTGGCGATACCGTAAGCGAACTCTCAGGATTCTGGCAAACCGCACCCGTGGTCGTGACCACAGCCGTCACGGTGACGGTCCGGGCGAGACGCGTTCGTTGCCGGCACCGTACGTCCGATCGCCGGGCCCGGAGCGGACGCGAGGAGCCTAGCGGCGGGCGAGACCGATCAGGGTGGACTCCACGGCCAGCAGCGGCGCGACGTTGCCCTCCAGGGCCTCCCGGCAGGCCAGCAGGGCGTCGATCTTGTGCAGCGTGGTCTCGGGCGTCGACGACCGCGCCATCACGGCGATCTTCGGGGCGAGGTCGTCGTTGATCAGCGGCGCCCCGGCGCCGGTCTGGACGCTGAGCAGGTCGCGGTAGAAGCCGGTCAGCTCGGTCAGGGCCCGGTCGATGGCGTCCCGCTGCAGCCGCTTGGCCCGCGCCTTCTGCTGGTCCTCCAGGTCCTTGATCGCTGCCGCGGCCTGCCGTGGGCGGGCGCCCTTGGTACCGAACCCGAGCGCCTCCTCCAGGTTCTTGCGCTCGCGGGAGTCCAGCTCGGCGGTGGCGGTGGCCGCCTCCTCGGCGGCCGTCTTCACCAGGGTGTCCGCCGCCTGCAGACAGGCGGACAGGTCCTTGAGCCGGAACGGGATCTCCAGGATGGCCCGCCGGCGGTCGCGGGCGGACTCGTGCCGGGCCAGCGCGCGCGCCCGGCCGACGTGGCCCTGAGCGGCGCGGGCAGCCGAGGCGGCCAGCTCGGCGTCGATGCCGTCCCGGGTGATCAGCAGCCGGGTGACGTCCTCGATGGTCGGGGTCTGCAGGGTGAGCAGCCGGCTGCGGGAGCGGATGGTGACCACCACGTCGTCGGCGGTCGGGGCGCACAGGATCCAGACCGTCCGGGGCGCCGGTTCCTCGATCGCCTTGAGCAGGGCGTCGGCGCCGCGCTCGGTGACCCGGTCGGCGTCCTCGATGACCAGCACCTGGTGCCGTCCCAGGGTCGGGCTCATCGAGGCCCGACGGACCAGCTCGCGGACCTCGTCGACGCCGATGGACAGCATCTCGGTCCGGACCAGGGTGACGTCGGGGTGCGCGCCGGACAACGAGGTCCGGCACTCGGTGCACTGACCGCACCCGCCCCGGGGGCACTGGAGGGCGGCGGCGAACGCACGGGCCGCGTTGGACCGTCCGGACCCGGGCGGGCCGGTGATGAGCCAGGCGTGGGTCATCGCGTGCGACCGGCCCGCGACCGCCCGCTGCAGCACGGCGACCGAGCGCTCCTGCCCGATCAGGTCGGCCCACACGCCGGTGGTCTCGACGGTGGGAGTGGCCGGATCGGCCCCGCCGCCGGGGACTGTCGGCGCGGGTGCGGTGCTGGTCACGGCCCCAGTCTGCCCGCCGCCGCCGACACCGGCCAGCGGATCCCGTACGGGCTGGGGGCTGGCGCAGGCGGCCGCCCACCCTCCCGCTGACGCACGCCTCCGGTCACCGACGCGGCCGTTGCAACGCCCTGCGTGAGCGTACGGAGGAGTGCGTCAGCGAGTGCAGGGGTGGGGAGGAGGGGGCGGACGCGGTCGCGGATCCGGCCGGCGATCTCGGCGATCGGCAGCCGGGCGGGCAGCACCAGGTAGTGGTCCGGGTCGGCGGCGGCCAGGGCCAGGAAGAAGTCGCGGGCCCGGCGGTGCAGGTCGTCGCCGGCCGCCTCCAGCCGGTCCTTGTCCACCTTGGTCCCCACCGCCTGGTCGGGGTCGAGGTCCAGCACCACTGTCAGGTGCGGGCGGAGGTCCTCGGTGGCCCAGCGGGCGACCGGCTCCAGCTCGGCCAGGGCCAGCACCCGGCCGGCGCCCTGGTAGGCGAGCATCGAGTCCACGTAGCGGTCGCAGACCACCACCGAACCGGCGGCCAACGCGGGCCGGACCACCTCGGCCACGTGCTGCGCCTTGTCCGCGGCGTAGAGCAGGGCCTCGGTCCGGGCCGACAGGTCGCCGGTGGCCGGATCCAGCACCGCCTGGCGGATGGTGCGACCGACGGGGGTGTCCCCCGGCTCGAAGGTCGGCGACCACCGGTACGCCCTCGGCGGTCAGCCAGTCCACCAGGGCGCGCACCTGGGTGCTCTTGCCGACGGCGTCGCCGCCCTCGAAGACCACGAACAGCCCCGTGTCGGCGTAGACCGCGCCCCTGACCGCTGCCCCGCCGACCGCTGCCCCGCCGCCGGCCGCCGTGGCGCCGCCGGACACCGCCTCGGAGCCCGTCCCGTCGTCCGGACTCACCGGCCGAGCTTCCGGCGGGTCTTGGCCCAGCGGGTCAGGAACTCCGAGCGGACGGTGCGGCCGCTCTCCCGGTCGCGCTCGAACCGGCGCCCGGTCTCGAACGCCTCCGCCGGGGTCAGGGCGTCGATCCCCTCCAGGACGGCGGCCGCCTCCCGGTCGACGGCGTACGCCTGCTCGAGCAGGTCGACCACGGGACTCAGGCGGGCGAGGTCCTGGTCGGTCTCCTCGAGCGCGACCAGCGAGCGGATGACCGCGGCCCGGGACAGCTGCTCGGCCGCGGACCGGGCGGTGGCCCAGGTCTGCGCGGTCCCCTCCACCGCCAGCCGGTCGGCGGCCCGGACGAACCGGGTCATGGCGGTGTCGTAGAGGGTCTCCACGCCTTCCGCCGCGGGCTGCGCGGCGTCGGCCCCGGTGCGGGGGGCGCGGGCGGCGGCGACCAGCCGCTCGAGCAGGGACAGGTAGCGCAGGCTGTGCAGCCGGGCCCGCGGTCCGTCCGGCACGGCGTCGGGACGGTTCACGGCCACCGCGCTCCCCGGCCCACCCAGGGCGGCCAGGTCGTCGGCCGCCTCCGCCGCACCGGCCCGCGAGCCGGACGACGACGCCCGGCCAGACCGACCGGACGGCCGGCGCCGTGACCAGCGGCGGCTCCACCGGAGCGACCAGCCAGTCGAGGTCCTCCACCACCTCGTCCACCCAGTCCGCCCCGAGCACGGGACGCAGCCCCTCGAGCCGACGACGCAGGATGCCGACGGAGTCCGACCAGCCGGTCCTCGGCGTGCGGCACCCCGGCGCCGATGGCCAGGTCCGCGCTGATCACGTCGCGCGCCCCGGCCCCGAGCAGCTGGGTCAGGAACTGCCCGAACGTGCCCGACGCCAGCTCGGCCGGCGCCGGCAGGTCCGACGGTCCGGTGGCCGGGGCGCCCAGTCGGCGGACCAGCCGGGGGAAGCGGTCGATCTCGGTGCCGCCGGCGGCGGCCAGGCACTGTCCCAGCCACTCGGCCTGGGCCTCGTCCAGACCGGGGCCGACCGGGGTCGCCATCACCTCGCGGTAGCGCGCGGTGGTCAGACCGTTGCGGCGTACGGTCACCTTGTCGTCGCGCAGCAGGGCGACGCTGCGGCCGTCGGCGTCCCGCAGCGCGAACTCCCGCCGCTCGCAGCGCAGGGCGGCCACCGGCGACAGCGGCGCACCCCGGCGGAACGGCCGGACCAGCTCGGCCAGGGTGTCGGGGAGCTCGCCCTGCCCCATCGGGACGATCAGCTCCTTGGGCAGCAGCGGCACCCAGTCGGGAGCACCGAGATACCACTCACCGCGGCCGTCCAGCACCCGGTGGGCCAGCAGCACACCGGTGCGGATGAGCCGGTGGTCGGCGGCGTCCAACAGCGTGAGGTCGATGTCGTAGCCGGCGTTGTGACCGGCCCGGGCCACCAGCGAGGCCAGTCCGAGATCGGGACGCACCGGGCTCGGCACCTGCGAGCTGAACGGCATGTCGAACAGCCGCTGACCCGCCGGACGCGGCTTCACCGCCGTCGGGGTCTCCCCCGGCACCGGCCCGCCCCGCCGCTTCTTCGCGGCCGACTTCGCGGACCGCTCCTTGGTCTTGCTCACGGCGTCATTCTCCCGTCGTCGAGCCCCGCCTCGCACCCACGGCCGGTGATGATCACCGACCGATCATGATCACCCGACCGCCTACCATGATCAACCGACTGCCATCATGATCAACCGACCGAGGGCGCCTTCTTGGCGGCGGCCTTCTTGGCCGGCGCCTTGCGCGCGGTGGTCTTCTTGGCGGCCGTCGTGGCCGGTGCCTTCTTGGCCGCCGTCGTGGTCTTCTTGGCGGGCGCCTTCTTGGCCGCCCGCTTCTTCGGCGCCGGACCCTTGGCCCGCTTCTCGGCCAGCAGCTCCGCCGCCCGCTCCGGGGTGATCGACTCGATCTCGTCGCCGCGCCGCAGGGTGGCGTTGAACTCCCCGTCGGTCACGTACGGTCCGAACCGGCCGTCCTTGATCACCATGGGGTTGCCGCTGGCCGGGTCGGCACCGAGCTCGCGCAGCGGCGGCTTGGCCGCGGCCCGCCCCCGCAGCTTGGGCTGGGCGAAGATCACCTTCGCCTCGTCCAGGGTGATGTCGAAGATCTGGTCCTCGGACTCCAGCGACCGGGAATCCGTTCCCTTCTTCAGGTACGGGCCGTAGCGCCCGTTCTGGGAGGTGATCTCCTGGCCGTCCTCGTCGACCCCGACCACCCGCGGCAGACTCATCAGCTGCAGGGCCTGCTCGAGGGTGACGCTCTCGATGCTCATCGACTGGAACAGCGAACCCGTCCGGGCCTTGGCGTTCTTCGGGGCGTCCTCGCCGAGCACCTCGGTGACGTACGGACCGAAGCGGCCGTTGCGGGCCACGATCGGGGTGTGCGTCTCCGGGTCCAGCCCGAGCTCGCGCTCCTCGCCCATCGGCTTGGACAGCAGCTCGCGGGCCAGGTCGACGGTGAGCTCGTCGGGGGGAAGATCATCGGCGACGTTGGCCCGCCGGTTCTCGGCGTCCTCGACGTAGGTGCCGTAGCGGCCCACCCGGACCGCGATCCCCGAACCCTCGGCGTCGGACTCCAGGTCGCCGAGCGGGAACGTCGACAGCTTCCGCGCGTCGATGTCACCGAGCTCGGAGACGAGCTTCTGCAGACCCTCGCGGTCGCCCGCGTCGGTGGCGTTGGCGCTGCCGAAGTAGAAGTCGGTCAGCACCGTCAGCCGCTGGGCCCGGCCGTCGGCGATCTCGTCGAGGACGTCCTCCATCTCGGCGGTGAAGGCGTAGTCCACCAGGTGCGGGAAGTGCTCCTCCAGCAGCCGGGTGACCGCGAACGCCAACCAGGTGGGGACCAGCGCGGATCCCTTCTTGAACACGTAGTCCCGGCTGGTGATGGTGCGGATGATCGACGCGTACGTGGACGGCCGACCGATCTCCAGCTCCTCCAGCTTGGCCACCAGCGACGGCTCGGTGTAGCGGGCCGGCGGCCGGGTCTCGTGCCCCGACGCGGTGACCTCCTCGGGCCGCAGCGACTGCCCCTGGGTGAGCTGCGGGATGCGCCGCTGGCTCTCGTCGTCGGACGAGCCGTCGTCGGTCGACTCCACGTACGCCTTCATGAACCCGGCGAAGGTGACCGTCGAACCGGTGGAGACGAACCCGCAGGGCGGCTGCCCGCTGTCGGCGGTCGGCCGGGCGTCGATCTGCACGGTCACCCGCTGCAGCTTCGCGTCGGCCATCTGGGAGGCGACGGTCCGCATCCAGATCAGCTCGTAGAGCCGGAACTCGTCGCCCCGCAAGCCGGTCTGGGCCGGCGTACGGAAGGTCTCACCGGCGGGCCGGATCGCCTCGTGCGCCTCCTGGGCGTTCTTCACCTTGGAGGTGTAGACGCGGGGCGCGCTCGGCACGTACTGCGGCCCGAACAGCTGCCGGACCTGGTCCCGGGCCGCCTTGATCGCGGTGTCGGAGAGCTGGACCGAGTCGGTTCGCATGTAGGTGATGAAGCCGTCCTCGTACAAGGACTGGGCCACCGACATCGCCCGCTGGGCGGTCATCCCGAGCTTGCGGCCGGCCTCCTGCTGCATCGTGGTGGTGCGGAACGGGGCTGACGGCCGGCGGGTGATCTCCTTGGACTCGATGCTCTTCACCGAGAACGCGGCCCCGCGCAGGGCCTCGGTCAGGGCGGTCGCCGAGGCCTCGTCCAGGTGGATGAGCTGCTCGTTGCCCTTGCCCTGCAGGACTCCCCGCGAGCTGAAGTCGCGGCCCTGGGCGACCCGTTGATCACCGACGGTGACCAGCCGGGAGGCGAACAGCGGCGGCTCGGCCTCGGCGCCCGCGTCCAGGACGGCGTCGATGTCCCAGTAGGACGCGGTGCGGAAGGCCATCCGCTCGCGTTCCTTGTCGACCACCAGGCGGGTGGCCACCGACTGCACCCGACCGGCCGACAGCCGCGGCATGACCTTCTTCCACAGCACCGGGGAGACCTCGTAGCCGTACAGGCGGTCGAGGATCCGTCGGGTCTCCTGCGCGTCGACCAGGTTCACGTCCAGGTCGCGGGGGTTGGCCACCGCCTCGGCGATGGCCTGCGGGGTGATCTCGTGGAACACCATCCGGCGGGCCGGCACCTTGGGCTTCAGCTCCTGCAGCAGGTGCCAGGCGATCGCCTCACCCTCGCGGTCCTCATCAGTGGCCAGCAGGAGCTCGTCGGCTCCGGACAGCGCGTCCTTGAGGGACTTGATGGTGGCGCGCTTGTCGGGGTTGACCACGTAGAGCGGCTCGAAGCCGTTGTCCACGTCGACGCCGGTGCGCGCCCACTTCTCACCCTTGTACTTGGCCGGCACCTCGGCGGCCCCGGTCGGCAGGTCGCGGACGTGCCCACGGCTGGACTGGACGATGTAACCGTCGCCCAGGAAGCTGGCGATCTGCGTCGCCTTCTTCGGCGACTCGACGATCACCAGTCGTCGGCCCTTTGTCGTAGCCACGCTGTCCTCTTCTACTGCCTTGTGCTGCGCGTTTGTCGTCAGCCGGGATCGGCCCGTGGCTCACCACCACCGGCCGAGTCGCCGCCACTCTATGACGATCGATCCAGTACGCCCGGCGGCCGATGTGGCCACGGACGGGACCATACAGGTCCGGTCCACGCCGCCCAGGGACGTCCGTCCCGCCCTGGGCACGCCCGGAGCGACGCCCGGTGGTGACCCCCGGGGTTGCGAGCGCGGCGCGGGACCCGGGTCAGACGAACCAGCCGTCGGCCACCAGGGTGCGGAAACGGGGCAGCACGTCGGCCCGCAGGACGGCGGCGTCCACCCCGAGCAGACCGGCCAGGGCGTCCAGGATGCCGCCCAGGGGCAGGTCGCCGTCGCAGGCGCCGAGCACCCCGGCCAGCGCGGTGTCGGCCTCGACCGCCCGGCGGAAGCCGCGCTGCTGACGGAGCACGATGTGCTGCGGGTCGGCAGCACCCGGCTGACCGGTGGTCTCCTCGACCACGTCCGACGTCAGCTCCCAGGCCCGGCCCAGCAGCGCGTCGTCGGGCAGCCGGGACGCGGTGACCCGGCCCGCTTCGGCCGCGAAGGCCGGGGCGATCGGCTGCTCCACCGCGTACGGCCAGTCCTCGCACCGCAGCCACGGGTCGTCGCGGCCCGCCCGGGTGAGCAGCAGCCAGCCCATCCCCACGGCCTCGATGCCCAGGCCGGCGAAGTAGTCGAGCCACTCGGCGTAGCGGCGGCGGTAGTCCGGGCTGCCGCTGAGACCGGCGTCGGCCAGCCAGAGCTCCACGTACTCGGGCACCTCGAGCACCTCGCGCTGCACGACGTGCGCGTCCAGCCCGGTGCCGGCGACCCAGCCGGCCAGCCGCTCGTCCCAGGGCTGCCCGGCCCGGTGCGCCCAGTTGCCGAGGATCTGGCAGGTGCCGTCGGGCTTCAGGTGGTCGACGGCGTGGCGGACCAGGTGCTCCATCAGCTCGTCGCCGGCGTAGCCGGTCTCCCGGTAGGCCAGCCGCGGCTCGTCGGTCCGCGGCGGCGACATCACGTACGGCGGGTTGGTGGTGATCAGGTCGAAGCGACGATCGCGTACGGGGGCGTAGAGGGAGCCGTCGAGCAGCTCCGCGGTGACGCCGTTGAGGGTGAGGGTGGCGGCCGCCAGCTCCAGCGCGCGGGTGTTGACGTCGGTGGCGGTGATCGTCTCGGCGTGCGCGGCCAGGTGCAGGGTCTGGACGCCGCAGCCGGTGCCCAGGTCGAGGGCGGAGCCGACCGGTCGGCGGACGGTGAGCTGGGCCAGGGTGCTGGAGGCCGACGACAGACCGAGCACGTAGTCCGGCCGCATCGGGGCGGCCCGGCTGTCCAGCCCCGGCGTGAGGTCGGAGAAGACGAAGAAGTCAGCGTCCTCGGTGGCGTACGGGCGCAGGTCGACGGCGGCTTCGACGGTCGCGCCAGGTGCGGATTCGGACCGTCGACGGGGACTCGGCCAGGATCCCGGCGCGGAGCAGGGGGTCGACCAGACCGGGCAGGGCGGCCTCGACCGCCGCCCGCGCCACCGGCCGCTGCAGCGGCCAGAGCCGGATCACCGTGGCCAGCGCGTCGTCCCGACCCTCCAGGGCGCGCTCGGCGGGCACCGTGTGGTTGCGGGCCAGGGCCGCGTGCGGGATCTGACCCATCGCGGAGACCACCTGGTCGACGGTGTAGTCGGCGGCCTGCAGGGTGGCGCGGAGGTCGGCGAGCACCGAGCGGTCGAGGACTGACGCGTCGAGGACGCGGTGGTCGGCGTCGAGGTCGAGCGGGGCGGGATCGGGCTGGCGGGGAGCCTGGGCGGGCATCGCGCCATGCTGTCACAGCGAGACGGTGTCCCTCTGCCGTCTGTAAGTAAGGCTAGCCTTGCCTGCATGACAGCCCAGAGCGCCCTCGGTCGGCGTACCTTCCTCGCCGGTCTCGGCGCCCTCTCCGCGGCCACGCTGGTCGGCTGCAACGCCAGCGCCGCCGGTGGTCCCGGCACCGCTGCGGCCCCCTCGTCCGCGGCCACCTTCAGCTGGACCGACGCCCGCGGCACGGTCGTCGAGTTCGCCCTGCCGGCCTCCACAGTGGTGGCGCAGAGCAGTGCGGCCGCCAGCCTGCTCGACTTCGGCTACCAGGTGGCCGGCGCGTACGGGGACCTGAAGCCGGTGGACGGGAAGCTCAGCTACCAGGCGGGCTCGTTGGACCCGAGCACGATGACCGTGCTGTCCGACGTCTACGGGCAGTTCGACGTGGAGAAGTACGCAGCCATGACCCCGCAGGTGCTGATCGACCTGATGTTCGTGCCCGACGAGCTCTGGTACCTGCCCGACGGTCTGCAGGCCAAGGTGGAGGCCGTGGCGCCGACGATCGCCATGGAGATGCTGAACCTCAACCTGCTGCAGATCATCGAGAACTTCGCCCGGCTCGCCGGCCAGCTCGGCGCCGACATCGCCAGCCCGGCGGTCGCCCGGTCCAAGACCGACTTCGAGGCCGCGGTGGCCAAGGTCAAGGCCGCCGTCGCCGCCAAGCCGGATCTGACGGTGCTCGGCATCAGCCGTTCCGCCGACAAGATCTGGATCGCCAACGCCGCCCAGCACCCCGACTTCGCCTACCTCCAGACCCTCGGCGTGCGGTTCGTCGACGCGAAGGTGTCCGACCCGTCCCTGTACTTCAACGAGGTCAGCTACGAGCGGCTCGACGAGTTCAGCGCTGACGTGATCTTCGACGACAGCCGCGACGCCGCCGGCGCCGCTGCCGACAAGCAGCCCACCTGGCGGGCGCTGCCCGCCGTGGAGGCCGGTCAGGTGCACGCCTGGAAGCCGGCCGCGCCCTACTCGTACAAGGCCAACGCGCCGATCTTCACCGAGTTCGCCGACGCGCTGAGTGGCGCCACCAAGGCCACCTGATCCCGGTTTCCCGGCTTCCCAGCACTCCCAGAATCCGCTGACGCACTCCTCAGCGCACTCACGCAGCCGTTGCATCACGAGCGTGGATGAGCTGAGGAGTGCGTCAGCGGGTTGGTGAGGGGGCTGGTGAGGGCTGGTGCCGGGGCAGCTCGACCCGCGGGACCACAGATCGGTTGTCCACAATCTGTGGACAACCCCGACCGAGCAGTGGCTGACCCCCGGCCGGCGGTGATCGGCTGGCCGGATGGAACGCATCAGGCTCACCAGGGACCTCCGGGCCGAGGGGTTCGAGACCGCCGAGCTGGCCCGCTTGCGGCGGTCGGGCAGCATCCGGTCCGTGCGGCGCGGGGCGTACGTGATGGATCCGGCCCCGACCACGGAGACGGCCGCAGCGCACCGCGAGCAGATCGAGGCGGCGGTCGGACTGCTGACGACCTCGGCCGTGGTGAGCCACATGTCCGCGGCCGTGCTCCACGGTCTGCCGCTGTGGAACTCCGAGCTGCGTCGGGTGCACCTGCTCCGGGACCGGGCGAACGGCGGTCACGTCGACGACCTCGTCCACCTGCACGTGATGCCGCTCGCCCCCGGCGACGTGACCGAGATCGACGGCATCGCGGTCACCAGCCTCGCCCGTACGGTGTGCGATCTGGCCCGGTCCCTCTCCAGCTTCAAGGCCGTACCGATCGGCGACGCCGCGCTGGCTCGGGGCCTGTCGCCGGTCGAGCTCACCGACGTGCTCGCCCGGTGTCGCGGCTGGCGCGGGGTGGTGCGCGCTCGCCGGACCGTCGACTTCCTGGACGCGCGGAGCGAGAGTCCCGGCGAGTCCTGCAGTCGCGTCATCCTGCACGAGCAGGGTCTGCCGAAGCCGGACCTGCAGGTCGAGGTGTACGACGACCACGGCACCTTCCTCGCCCGCTCCGACTTCGGTTGGATCGAGCACCGCACGCTGGGCGAGTACGACGGACAGGACAAGTACGGCGTCCTCCGTCGGCCCGATCAGACTGCTCAGGACGTGGTCCTGGACGAGAAGGCTCGCGAGGACCGCCTCCGCGACCACGGCTGGCAGATCGCCCGCTGGAACTGGCCCGTCCTGCGGACGCCGATCGAGCTGCGGAAACGGATCGAGCGCGCCTTCGCCCGAGCCCAGCCACCCCGGTGAGCCCGGCGAGGGCTCCCCCGATCCCGCTGACGCACTCCTTGGCGCACTCACGCGGGCGTTGCATCACCTGCGTGGGTTACCGGAGGAGTGCGTCAGCGGGATTGGGAGGGGCGTGGCGGGGCGAGCAGGGATCAGCTGGCGTGCCAGGCCTGCCACAGCCGGGCGTAGGCGCCGCCGGCGGCCACGAGCTCGGCCGGGGTGCCCTGCTCGACGATCCGGCCGTCGGCCATCACGGCGACCTCGTCGCACTCCTGGGCCTGGGTGAGGCGGTGGGCGACCACCACTGCCGTACGCCCGGCCAGGGCGGCCCGGGCGGACAGCTCCAGCTCGCGGGCGCCCGCCGATGCCGGCCTCGGCGGTGGCCTCGTCCAGGATCACCACCGGCGGGTCGGCGAGCACGATCCGGGCCAGGGCCACCTGCTGGGCCTGCGCGGCGGTCAGCTTGTGGTGGCCTTCGCCGACGACGGTGTCCAGGCCGTCCGGCAGCGCCACCACCCAGCGGTCGGCGCCGACCACTGTCAGCGCGGCGTGCAGGTCGTCGTCTCCTGCGTCCGGCCGGACCAGGAGCAGGTCGTCGCGGAAGGTGCCGCTGAACACGTGCACCTCCTGGGTGACCACGCCGACCCGTTGCCGCAGCTGCACCGGATCGAGCTCGGCCGACCGGTCGACGCCGCCGATCGACACCATGCCCGTCGGTGGCCGGGAACACCCCGCCGAGGATGGCGGCCAGGGTGGTCTTGCCGGCCCCGCTCTCCCCCACCACGGCCAGCGAGCGTCCGGCCGGCACCCGTACGTCCACGCCGTGCAGCACCGGCTCACCCTCGACGTAGGTGTGCGAGACCCCGGTACGCCACCAGGTCCGCCGACGTCGGCCGGTCGCGCGGCACCCCGGCGGCGGGACGGGCAGGTCGGCGACCCCGACCAGTCGGGTGAGCGCCGCGCCCGCCGACTGGATGTCGTTGAACGACATCAGCAGCGTGCCCAGCGGTCCGAACAGCCGGTGGAACAGCAGCGCCGCAGCCGTCACCGCGCCCACGCTGACCTGGTCGGCCCGGACCAGGAAGAAGCCCATCGTCAGCACCGACACCAGCCCGACGGCCTCGGCGATGTTCATGGTCGAGGCGAACCGGAAGAACGCCCGGATCGCGGTCAGCGCCGCCTCGACCGCCCGCCGCGAGGCCCGTTCCACCACAGCCGTCTGCCGGGCCTCCATCCCGTACGCGTGCACGGTCGGCGCCCCGTGCAGGACGTTCATCACCTGCTGGGTCCGCTCGCCGGCCGCCACCCGCTCCTTGGCGTACAGGGGCCCGGCCGCCGGCAGGAACCGGCGCAGACCGAAGGCGTGCACCGGGAAGACGAGCAGGAAGGCCAGCGCCAGCCGCCAGTCCAGGGTGGCGAAGCCGACGAAGGTGAGCACCACGGTGACCAGCGAGGTGAAGACCCCCGCGGCCACCCGTACGGAGGTGTTGACCAGCTCGACGTCCTCGGTGACCCGGGAGGTGACGTCACCGGTGCCGGCCCGCTCCAGGCCGCCCACAGGTCGGAGTACGTGCCCCCGGCTGCCACCAGGTCGTCGTGGGAGCCGAGCTCGATCACGCGTCCGTCGGCCATGACCGCGATCTGGTCGCACTCGCGCGCCTGGGTGAGCCGGTGGGCCACCACGACCGCGGTCCGTCCCGCGAGGAGGGCCCGGGCCGACAGCTCCAGCTCGCGGGCTCCCGCCGCTCCTGCTTCCGCGGTGGCCTCGTCCAGGATCACCACCGGCGGGTCGACCAGGACGATGCGGGCCAGAGCCACCTGCTGGGCCTGGGCCGCGCTCAGCTTGTGCTCGCCTTCGCCGACCCGGTGTCCAGGCCGTCCGGCAGCGCCCCCACCCATCGGTCGGCTCCGACCACTGTCAGCGCGCGTCCAGAGCCTCGTCTCCCGCGCCCGGCCGGACCAGGAGCAGGTCCTGGCGCAGGTCCCGCGGAACCGTGCACCTCCTGGGTCACGACGCCCACCCGCTGCCGCAGCTGCACCGGATCGAGATCGGCCCACCGTGTACGCCGCCGATCGACACCCGACCGTCGGTGGCCGGGAACACGCCGCCGAGGATGGCCGCCGGGGTGGTCTTGCCGGCCCCGCTCTCCCCCACCACGGCCAGCGAGCGTCCAGCCGGCACCCCGTACGTCCCACGCCGTGCAGCACCGGCTCACCCTCGACGTAGCTGTGCGAGACCCCGTACGCCACCAGGTCCGCCGACGTCGGCCGGTCCCCGCGGCCACCCCCACGCCGGCGGGACGGGCAGATCGGCCCACCCCGACCAGTCGGGTGAGCGCCGCGCCCGCCGACTGGATGTCGTTGAACGACATCAGCAGCGTGCCCCAGCGGTCCGAACAGCCGGTGGAACAGCAGCGCCGCAGCCGTCACGGCGCCCACGCTGACCTGGTCGGCCCAGGACCAGGAAGAAGCCCATCGTCAGCACCGACACCCAGCCCCACGGCCTCGGCGATGTTCATAGGTCGAGGCGAACCGGAAGAACGCCCGGATCGCGGTCAGCGCCGCCTCGACCGCCCGCCGAGGAGGCCCGTTCCACCACAGCCGTCTGCCGGGCCTCCATCCCGTACGCGTGCACGGTCGGCCCCACCGTGCAGGACGTTCATCACCTGCTGGGTACGCTCACCGGCCGCCACCCGCTCCTTGGCGTACATGGGCCCGGCCGCCGGCAGGAACCGGCGCAGACCGAAGGGCGTGCACCGGGAAGACGAGCAGGAAGGCCGAGCGCCAGCCGCCAGTCCAGGGTGGCGAAGCCGACGAAGGTGAGCACCACGGTGACCAGCGAGGTGAAGACCCCCGCGGCCAGTTCGTACGGAGGTGTTGACCAGCTCGACGTCCTCGGTGACCCGGGAGGTGACGTCGCCGGTGCCGGCCCGCTCCA
>CAWARE010000022.1:0-23629 GCA_963784345.1 uncultured Actinomycetota bacterium | reverse complement strand
ACTCACGCGGGCGTTGCATCACGTGCGTGGGCTACCGGAGGAGTGCGTCAGCGGAGCTCGAGGGTGATCAGCTGGCGTGCCAGGCCTGCCACAGGCGTGGCGTAGGCGCCGCCGGCGGCGACCAGCTCGGCCGGGGTGCCCTGCTCGACGATCCGGCCGTCGGCCATCACCGCGACCTCGTCGCACTCCTGGGCCTGGGTGAGGCGGTGGGCGACCACCACGGCCGTACGCCCGGCCAGGGCGGCCCGGGCGGACAGCTCGAGCTCGCGGGCGCCGGCCGAGCCGGCCTCGGCGGTGGCCTCGTCCAGGATCACCACCGGCGGGTCGGCGAGCACGATCCGGGCCAGGGCCACCTGCTGGGCCTGGGCGGCGGTCAGCTTGTGGTGGCCCTCGCCGACCACGGTGTCGAGGCCGTCCGGCAGCGCCACCACCCAGCGGTCGGCGCCGACCACTGTCAGCGCGGCGTGCAGGTCGTCGTCGGACGCGTCCGGCCGGACCAGCAGCAGGTCGTCGCGGAAGGTGCCGCTGAACACGTGCACCTCCTGGGTCACCACGCCGACCCGCTCGCCGCAGCTGCACGGGATCGAGCTCGGCGACCTCGACGCCGCCGATCGACACCAGCCCGTCGGTGGCCGGGAACACCCCGCCGAGGATGGCGGCCAGGGTGGTCTTGCCGGCCCCGCTCTCCCCCACCACGGCCAGCGACCGTCCGGCCGGCACCCGTACGTCCACGCCGTGCAGCACCGGCTCACCCTCGACGTAGCTGTGCGAGACCCCGTACGCCACCAGGTCCGCCGACGTCGGCCGGTCCCGCGGCACCCCGGCCGGCGGGACGGGCAGATCGGCCACCCCGACCAGCCGGGTGAGCGCCGCGCCCGCCGACTGGATGTCGTTGAAGGACATCAGCAGGGTGCCCAGCGGCCCGAACAGCCGGTGGAACAGCAGCGCCGCCGCGGTCACCGCGCCCACGCTGACCTGGTCGGCGCGGACCAGGAAGAAGCCCGTGGTCAGCACCGACACCAGCCCGACGGCTTCGGCGATGTTCATGGTCGAGGCGAACCGGAAGAACGCCCGGATGGCGGTCAGCGCGGCGTCGACGGCCCGCCGCGAGGCCCGCTCGACGACGGCCGTCTGCCGGGCCTCCATCCCGTACGCGTGCACGGTCGGCGCGCCGTGCAGGACGTTCATCACCTGCTGGGTACGCTCGCCGGCCGCCACCCGCTCCTTCGCGTACAGCGGGCCCGGCCGCCGGCAGGAACCGCCGCAGCCCGAACGCGTGCACCGGGAAGACGAGCAGGAAGGCCAGCGCCAGCCGCCAGTCCAGGGTGGCGAAGCCGACGAAGGTGAGCACCACGGTGACCAGCGAGGTGAAGACCCCGGCGGCCACCCGTACGGAGGTGTTGACCAGCTCGACGTCCTCGGTGACCCGGGAGGTGACGTCGCCGGTGCCGGCCCGCTCCAGGGTCGCGGAGTCCATCCGCAGCGCCTTGTCGATCACCTGCTCGCGCAGGTCGGCGGCCATGGTCATGCCGAGCTGGTCGCTGTAACGCCGCGACACCGCGGTCAGCACCCCGGAGGCGAGCGCGGCCACCACGAGCAGCACCACCAGCAGGCCGAGCCGGGTCCCGTCGCCGTCCAGCACGATGTCGACGACGTCGCCGAGCAGCAGCGGTACGACGACCCCGGCCGACGGCGGCCAGCGACCGTCAGCAGCAGGGCCGCCCAGGCGAGCCGGCGGAAGCGCAGCACCTGGTGCCAGAGCTTCGCCGCGGCCCGCCGGCCGGTGGCGATCGGCAGCGCGGCCCGCGGACCGGCTCGTCCTCGGCCGCGCCGTCGTGAGCACGCTCATCGCAGCACCGCCGCCGCGTAGTCGGACCGCTCCAGCAGCTCCGCGTGCGTCCCCTCGACGACCCCGCCGGCGGCCAGGAACAGCACCCGGTCGCAGGATCCGAGCAGCGGCGGGCTGGTGGTGATCAGCACCGTCGACCGCTGCCGCTCCCCCGCCCCGACTCGCTGACGCACTCCTGCGAGCTGTCACGCACGTGATGCAACGCGTGCGTGGGTGCGCCGAGGAGTGCGTCAGCGGAGGACGAGGGGTGGCGGAGGCGGCGGATGCCGGCGGCGATGGCGTTCTCGGTGACGGCGTCCACGGCGGTGGTGGGGTCGCGCAGCACCAGCACCGTACGGTCGGCCAGCAGGGCCCGGGCCAGGGCGATCGCGCTGCCGCTGACCACCGGACAGGTTCATGCCCGTGGTCCAGCAGCGGCCGGTCCAGGTCGTCGCCCAGGGCTCCGACCGCGGCCGCCGCCAGGGCCGCCGACCGCTGCCGCTCGGCTCCGCGGCGGCGCCGGAGTCGACCGCCTCGGCCAGGGAGCGGCCGAACAGGTCCACGGTGTGCGGCTCGACCAGCAGCTCGGTCCGCAGCGCGGCGACCGACAGCGAGGCCAGCGGCTCGCCGCCCAGCAGCACCTCGCCCCGCTCGGGCCGGTGTCAGCCCGGTCAACAGCCCGTTCAGGGTCTCGGCCGCGACCACGTCGGCGGCCACCACCCCGAGCACCTCGCCCTCCGCCGACGGTCACCGACAGCGACCGCAGCGGACCGGCCGTCACGTCGACCAGCCGCAGCGGACCGGGCGAGACGGGCAGCGACGCCCGCCGACGCGCGGACCGGCGCGGTCAGCACCTCGGCCAGCCGGCCGGCGCTGGCCCGGGCCACGGCCAGGATGAACACGGAGCCGGCCAGGTTCAGCACCGGATCGGCGATGAAGGCGGCCAGCCCGACCACGGTGATCAGCTCACCGACGGTGATCCGCCCCTCCAGGGCGAACCAGCCGGCCACCCCGGCCACGGCGGCCAGCAGCACCCCGGAGGTGAAGGTGGTCGCCCCCAGGAACGCCGCCTCGGCCCGCAGCGCCCCGACCTGGGCCCGCAACGAGGTCTGGCTCGACCGCGCGTAGCGCCGTACGCCCTCGGGCACGCCGCCGAACCCGCGCAGCGGCCGCAGCCCGCCCAGCAGGTCGGCCGCCACGCCGGCGGCCAGACCGACCGCCTCCTGCTGGTTCGCGGTCCGTCGCTCGACCAGCGGTCCGAGGGCGTTCAGCAGCAGCACGAGCACCGGTACGCCGATCAGCACCCCGAGTCCGAGCGCCCAGTCGATCCGCAGCAGCAGGAACGCCGACACCGCGAGTCCGACCAGGGCCGCGACCACCCAGCTGCCGCTCTCCAGCACCTCGGCGGACTGGGTGGCGTCGGAGGTGGTGATGGACAGCACCTCGCCGCTGGTCCGCTCGGTCTCGATGCCCGAGCCGGTGAGCATCCGCCGCACCGCCTGCAGCCGGAACTGGTGCGCCTCCTCCTGCACGCCCTTGGCCAGGAACCACGCCCCCGTACGCCAGCAGGTGGTCAGCAGGATGAACAGCGCGAACATGCCGACGGCCGCGATGATCATGGCCGAGCCGTCGGACGGTCCGTACGGCGTAGTCGATGGTCAGACCGATGGCCACCGGCACCAGGGCCTCGCAGGTCTGGTGACCGGCCCAGAAGAAGGCGCCGGGGATGACCCGACGCCGCTGCCGGGAGAAGACGCCCGCCAGCAGCCGCCCACCGGTCAGCGGGCGGGATGGTGGAGCTCACCGCAACGTTCCCCTGACTTCGTGCTGGCGCACGGGGGTCTCGCCCGACCACTCGCCGGACAGTACGGCAGGTCTCGTCGTCACCTGGAACGCGCGTGCGGTAGTCGTCCTCGGCGCAGTGATGCCGTCCGATCGGGATGATCGTGGGCGTCTTGGACACCGGGTCGGTGATGATCGTCGACCGCAGCCCGAACACCTCCAGCATCGCCTCGGCGGTGACCACCTCGTTCGGCGTACCCTCCGCGCTGATCCGACCGTCGCGCATGGCGATCAGGTGGTCGGCGTACCGGCAGGCGAGGTTCAGGTCGTGCATCACGATCACCACGGTGGTGCCGCGCCGCCGGTTGAGATCGGTGAGCAGATCGAGGACCTCGAGCTGGTGGCTCAGGTCGAGGTAGGTGGTCGGCTCGTCGAGCAGCAGCAGGTCGGTCTCCTGGGCCAGCGCCATGGCGATCCAGACCCGCTGACGCTGACCGCCGCTCATCTCCTCGATCGGCCGGTCGGCCAGCTCCAGGGTGCTGGTGACGGTCAGCGCCTCGGCCACGGCGCGGTCGTCGTCGGGCGCCCACTGCCGGAACCAGCCCTGATGGGGATAGCGGCCGCGGCCGACCAGGTCGGCCACCGTGATGCCCTCCGGCGCGACCGGGGCCTGCGGCAGCAGACCCATCACCTTGGCGACCTCGCTTGCTCGGGATGGAGGAGATGGAGCGGCCGTCCAGCAGCACCGCCCCGTGGGTCGGGGTGAGCAGTCGGGCCAGTCCGCGCAGCAGGGTGGACTTGCCGCAGCCGTTCGCGCCGATGATCACCGTCACCTTGCCGGTGGGGATGTCGACGGTCAGATCCTCGACGATCTGCCGGTCGCCGTAGCCGAGTCCGAGCGCGGACGCGCTCAGGGTGTGGCGGGTGGCGGGTGCGTCACTGAGCACCATGGGCGATCAACCTCCGTGACCGATGCGGTTGGACCTGACCAGCAGGTAGATGAGGAACGGGGCCCCGACGGCCGCGGTCAGGATGCCGACCGGCAGCTGTACCGGCAGCAGGTGCTGGCCGACGAAGTCGCCGGCGATCACCACGGCCGCGCCGACCAGGGCCGCCGGCACCAGGGCGGTGCCCGTGCCGTTGGTCAGCCGACGAGCGATCGGACCGGAGACGAACGCGACGAAGCCGACCGGTCCGGCAGCGGCCGTGGCGATCGCCGCCAGGGCCACCCCGATCAGGATCAGGAGCAGCCGGGAACGCTCCACCCGTACGCCGACGCTGGTGGCCGCGTCGTCACCCAGCTGCAGCCCGCCGAGCGCCCACCGGCCCACAGGGCCAACGGGACCACGATCAGCATGTCGGCGCAGTGGTGGCGCCCGATCGGGATGATCGTGGGCGTCCCGGACACCGGGTCGGTGATGATCGTCGACCGCAGCCCGAACACCTCCATCATCGCCTCGGCGGTGATCACCTCGTCCGGCGTGCCCTGCGCGCTGATCCGACCGTCCCGCATGGCGATCAGGTGGTCGGCGTACCGGCAGGCGAGGTTGAGGTCGTGCATCACGATCACCACGGTGGTGCCGCGCCGCCGGTTGAGGTCGGTGAGCAGGTCGAGGACCTCGAGCTGGTGGCTCAGGTCGAGGTAGGTGGTCGGCTCGTCGAGCAGCAGCAGGTCGGTCTCCTGGGCCAGCGCCATGGCGATCCAGACCCGCTGCCGCTGGCCGCCGCTCATCTCCTCGATCGGCCGGTCGGCGAGCTCCAGGGTGCTGGTGACGGTCAGCGCCTCGGCCACCGCCCGGTCGTCGTCGGGTGCCCACTGCCGGAACCAGCCCTGGTGGGGGTAGCGACCGCGCCCGACCAGGTCGGCCACGGTGATGCCTTCCGGGGCGACCGGGGCCTGCGGCAGCAGACCCATCACCTTGGCGACCTGCTTGCTCGGGATCGAGGCGATGGAGCGGCCGTCCAGCAGCACCGCCCCGTGGGTCGGGGTGAGCAGCCGGGCCAGTCCGCGCAGCAGGGTGGACTTGCCGCAGCCGTTCGCGCCGATGATCACCGTCACCTTGCCGGTGGGGATGTCGACGGTCAGGTCCTCGACGATCTGCCGGTCGCCGTAGCCGAGTCCGAGCTCGGTGGCGCTGAGGGTGTGGCGGGTGGCGGGTGCGTCACTGAGCACCATGGGCGATCAACCTCCGTGACCGATGCGGTTGGACCTGACGAGCAGGTAGAGGAGGAACGGCGCGCCGACGGCCGCGGTCAGGATGCCGACCGGCAGCTGGACCGGGAGCAGGTGCTGGCCGACGAAGTCACCGGCGATCACGACGGCCGCGCCGACCAGGGCCGCCGGCACCAGGGCGATGCCGGTGCCGTGGGTCAGCCGGCGGGCGATCGGTCCGGAGACGAACGCGACGAAGCCGACCGGTCCGGCCGCGGCCGTGGCGATCGACGCCAGGGCCACCCCGATCAGGATCAGGAGCAGCCGGGACCGCTCCACCCGTACGCCGACGCTGGTGGCCGCGTCGTCACCCAGCTGCAGCCCTCCGAGCGCCCCGCCGGCCCACAGCGCCAACGGCACCACGATCAGCATCAGCAGCAGCAGCGGTCGCATCTCCGCGGCCGAGGCGCCGTTCAGGCTGCCGGTGAGCCAGAGCAGCGCGACCTGGGCGTCCCAGATCTGGGCCCGGGTCATCAGGTAGTCGATGACGGCGCCGAGCATCGCGGCGATGCCGATCCCGACCAGGACCAGGCGATAGCCGGCCACGCCCTGCTTCCAGGCCAGCAGGTAGATCGCGAGGGCGGTGAGCAGCGCGCCGCCGAACGCGAACGCCGAGATGGCGAAGCCGCTCAGGTCCAGCATCAAGATCGCGATCACCGCCGCGGCGCTGGCGCCGGACGTGATGCCGATGATGTCGGGGCTGGCCAGCGGGTTGCGCATCATCGACTGGAAGATCGCCCCGGACAGCCCGAAGCACGCGCCGACGGCCAGCGCCGATGACGGCGCGCGGCAGCCGCAGCTCGTGGACGATGAAGTCGGTGGCCCGGGTGCCCCGGCCGGTCAGCGACAGCCACACCTGCTGGACCGAGACCGGGAAGTCGCCGACGGTCAGGGCGAGGCAGAACATCGCCAGCAGGAACACCACCAGGGCGAGGGAGACGACGATGGTCCGGCGGCGCAGCCGGTGCCGGACGCGTCGCACGACCTCCACCCCGGTGGTGTCGGCCTCGACCCGGACGGCGTCGGCGGTCGGCCGGCGACCGGTCGACACCGCGGTCACAGCTCGGCCAGCTTCTTGCGGCGGACCAGGGCGATGAACACGGGTGCCCCGAGGAACGCGGTCACGATGGCGACCTGGAGCTCACCGGGACGGGCGACCACCCGGCCGATGATGTCGGCGGCCAGCAGCAGGATCGGGGCGAGCACCATCGAGTACGGCAGCACCCAGCGGTAGTCGGGCCCGACGATCATCCGGGCCACGTGCGGGATGGTCAGCCCGACGAACCCGATCGGACCGCAGGCCGCGGTCGCCGCCCCGCAGAGCAGCACGACCGCGCCGGCCGACACACCGCGGGAGAGGACCACGTTGGCCCCCAGACCGCGGGCGACGTCCTCGCCGAGGGACAGCGTGTTCAGCACGCGTCCCAGGCAGAGGGCGAGCAGGCAGCCGGCGATCAGGAACGGGGCGATCTGCACCACGATCGTCAGGTCCCGGCCGGACGAGCGACCCGACGGCCCAGAACCGGAACTGGTCGAAGGTGGCCTGGTCGAGCAGCAGCATCGCGCTGGTGACCGCGCCGAAGGCGGCGCTGAGGGCGGCACCGGCCAGGGCGAGCTTGACCGGGGTGGCGCCCTCCCGGCCCAGGGCGGCGACCGAGTAGACGACCACCGAGGCCACCGCCGCACCGGCGAAGGCGAACCAGACGTAGCCGAGGATCGAGGTCACCCCGAAGGCGGAGATGCCGATCACCACCAGCAGGGAGGCACCGGCGTTGACCCCGAGGATGCCGGGATCGGCGAGCGGGTTGCGGGTGACGCCCTGCATCACGGCACCGGCCAGGCCCAGCGCGGCGCCGACCAGGACCCCGAGGATCGTGCGGGGCAGCCGCAGCTCGCGGATCACCAGGTGATCGGTGTTCGCCGGGTCGTAGTGGAAGCTCGCGTCCCAGACGGCGCTCAGCGGTGTGACCCGGGCGCCGATGGCCAGACTGAGGTAGCAGAGGATCGCGACCACCAGGGCACAGCCGAGCAGTCCGAGGGTTCGCGACGAGGCGCGCTTGGCGATGACGGGCTTCCCCGGCACAGCGCGCAGCTGCGGGACCTCCGTCACCGACATAAGGCGAGCCTAACCTATTCTGAACCCCTCGCCGAACCGTCCGAACCCGTACCGGAGGAGTCGTCACCGGCCCGGTCCTGCGGAGAAACGGCCCCGCCCGGGTCCGCGCGCGGCGTGTCGTGCCCGCTCGGCCCCGGTCGGGGTCACTGTGACGCAGGGTTCAGGACCGGGTGGCCTTCGAGGTGACCATGTCCGCCGAGTTCGGAGCGCCGCTGCCGTCGGGGTCGGCCCCGGCCGGCCCCTCGCTCGCCGGGTCGCTCCCGTCCCAGGGGTCGCTCGGTTCGGGAGCTCCTTCCCAGGGCTCGCCGGGTGCAGGCGCTGCGTCCCCGTGGTCGCTCTCCTGCACCGCTCCCACTGCACATGGCGCTCCCGCGCCGTAGCGCGGCGGCTCTCGGCGTACCAGTCCCGCCAGTCCTGCTCGGCCGCCTCGGCCTCGGCCTCCCGACGCCGGCGTTCCTCGTCGCTGCGGGCGCGGGCGTCGGCGTACCAGTCCGTCCAGCCGTCCCCGACATCGCCGACCTCGACCACCGGGGGCCGGTCCTCGTGCCGGTCCGCTCGACCGAGCACGACGACCCCGGCACGGACGACCACCGCACGGACGGGGACGAACCCGAGCCCGGTGATGGCCACGAGGATCACCAGTCCGGCCACAGGCGACCAGGCGCCGGTCAGGGCCATGGCGGTGGCGACGACCGCCGTGATGGACAGGCTCAGCACCACGGTCAGGGCGATCGTGTCGCCGAGGTCCTTGAGCCGCAACCGACGCGCCCAGCCGAGGCCCGGCAGCACCAGGCAGACGACCAGGGCAGCGGCCATCCGTACGGCGGGCGCGTCCAGCGCCAGCCCCAGGGCCAGCGCCAGCGCCGCGACCGTCGCGATCCCGGCCCGCCCGAGCGCCGTCGGGCGGGTCCGCGCCGTCAGCGTCCCTCCGGGTCTCCGCCTGGTCAGCGCCTCTTCGGGTGTCCGCATGTCAGCGCCCCTCAGGATCGACGAGCTCGAACACCACGGCATCGCCGCTGTCGTACGCGAGCTTGAACTGCGGCGACTGCCGGAGCGCGATCTCGATGCCCTCGAGCGAGCCGATCGGCATCGATCCCTGGGTGTCCACGGCGATCTTCTGCGAGCGGGTGATGAGCACGTACGCGTCGGTGTAGCGCGGGTCGCTGAGCCAGTCGTCCAGCTTGTCGACGGGATCGGCGAGCATCTCCCGCCAGGACCCCTCCGGCTCCCGGTCGATCGGCACGTAGGTGAACCGCTCGTAGTTCTTGAACTGGGTCGGGTAGTTCCGGCTGCCCTCCACCAGCAGCGACCCGGGGCGGGCGTTGTCCTGGACCCAGGTGACCGCGTTGACCTCGGCCGGGGTGAAGTAGTTCTGCCGCTCCTTGCCGTAGTAGGCTGAGCACGAAGCCGGGCAGCAGCACGGCCGTCAGCAGGGCGGTGGCGACCAGGTTCCGCCACGGGAAGCCGCGGCCGTCACGGGGCAGGCAGGCCGCCGCCGCCAGGAACGCGATGAACGGCGCCGCGAACAGGAAGGCCCGGAACAGCACCTCGCCGCCGAAGCCGGTCATCAGCACCAGCATCCCGGGCAGCACCATCAACAAGATCGCGGTGACCCGCAGACCGCGGACCCGCCAGCTCCGCCAGGCGCCGAGCAGGGCCATGCCGGTGGCCAGGATCACCACGCCGCGGCCCGCCCAGATCACCACCGCGCTGGGAGCCGGCGGCGATGGTGGCGGTCTTCTCCAGGGTCTCGTTGGCGTTGGCCACCGGCTGACCGAGCCCGACCACCAGCTCCATGATGTTGGGCAGGGTGTAGCTCCGGGCGGCGGTGAACGCCCAGGCCGCGACGAGCACGCCGCCGAGCACCGGCAGGTACCAGCCGGAGGTCCGCCGCAGCGCGACCAGGGCGGTGACGGCCAGCAGCAGCATCATCGGCGTGATCTGGTGGCTGGCCGCGACCACGGCGACGATCAGCAGGAACGGGATCAGCTGGTGCGCCTTGAGCGTGGCCCGGCGGATCAGCAGCCCGATGCAGGCCAGGTAGAGCACGTACGCCATCGCCTGCGGCGAGAAGTAGTCCTGCCCGACCCAGTTGATGATGAAGAAGAAGAACAGGGCGAGCCAGATGAGGCGCTTGCTGCGGGTCAGCCCGCGGTAGACGTACCGCAGCACCACCAGGTTCATCAGGTTGAACACCACCGGCGCCCAGGTCGCGATCCGCAGCGCGTCGGGGCTGCCGGCCAGCGACGTGAGCAGGGCGCCGGCGGCGAAGAAGCCGGGCCAGTTGTGGTAGATCTCGCCGACGCCGATGGTCGGGTCGACCGTGCCGGTCCGCAGGATGTAGTCGACGATGCCGACGTGCTTGTACGCCCACGAGTAGCGCAGCGTGCCGTACAGCACCGCGGGGGTGCCGTGGATGAGGGCGATGTAGGTGACCAGGTAGAGCCCCAGCACCCACTCGCGCTTGTTGCGGTACAGGCTGCCCAGGAAGCCGCCGACCAGCAGCAGCAGCGCACCCACGGTGGCCGCGGTGAACAGCGAGACCAGACCCGAAGCTGCCCATGGCGCGCGGGTCGGCGCCGACGAAGCCGAGCGTCCACAGCAGCGCCGCCAGCAGCGGCACCGCCGCCCACCAGCCCTGGGAGCGGACAGCGGCCAGCAGCGGCAGCCCCGCGGGGCGGGGGGCCGACACGTCGCGCGAGCCGTCGGCGGAGCGGCTGCGCAGCGAGCGTGGCTCCGCCCGGAGCGGTGGCGGGTACGACGTCGGTCATGACCACTGATTCGGAGCCGAGCAGGGTCACCGGATGGCGACGACGTGTCCGGCGGCGCCGTCACGAGGTCCCGCTCGACAGCGGGCCGACCGGGTCGGGGCCGACCGGTTCGGAACCGGCCAGCAGGTGCAGGATCGGCTTGACGTTGCGGGCCAACCAGACCCGGCCGAGGTGGTCGGCGGAGGTCCGGTCCATCCCGGCCGTCACGTGCCCCAACCAGGTCAGCAGCACGAGGTGCTCCAGGGCGATCTGCGGGTTCGGCAGGCTGATCGACAGCTCCGCGAGGCCGCGGCGTACCGCGTCCGGATCCGCCAGGGCCTGGAGCACGGCCACACCGAGCTCGACCGGCCGGGTGGCGAGCCACCAGTGCATCAGGTCCACGTCGGGCAGTCCGGCGGCGTGGGCGTTCTCCCAGTCCACCACTCCCGTCACGCGTACGCCCTGGTCGCCCACGCCCGATCTCGCGCGCTCCCGGCCGCTCCGCCGTCGCGTCACCGGCCACGGGGTGGACGAGGACGTTGCCCGGCCAGAAGTCACCGTGCACCCAGGCCACCTCGACCTCACGCCCGAGCAGGGCGTCGTGCAGCAGCGCGCGCAGCCGGTCCAGGCTCGCGGCGTCGCCCGGCAGCCCCCGCAGCCCGCGCAGGTAGTCGAGCGGCTCGTCGACCCACCGCGCCAGCACCGCCCGGTCGACGGTCTGGGTGGTCGCGGTGGCCCGGTGGATGGCGGCTCAGCGCCGCCGCGGCCGCGGTGCTCGTCGCTGGGTCGGACAGTCGGCGGGTGGCGGCGTGGCCCGGCAGCTGGGTCTCGATGACCACCCGGTTCCCGTCCAGCCGCCCGTCCCGGACGACCCGCGGCAGCAGGTCCGCGCTCGCCAGGCCGTCGAGCAGCGAGCGGAGCTGGGCCAGGCTGTCGACGTGCTGGCCCAGGCCACGGGAGGCGGCGGCGGAGGTGGCGATCTTGGCGATCAGCCGGTCCGGTTCGGTCTCCAGGGCGACGACCAGGGTGTCGGAGTCCGACGTCAGCATCCGGTACGGGGTCTGCGGCTCCAGCCCGCAGGCGATCAGCGCCGGGGCCAGCTGGTGACGGGTCACCCGCCGGCTGCGGCGACGACGCAGCGAGCCGCGGCAGCTGCTCCAGCTCGGCGATCACGCTGCGGACACCGCGTTCGGCGAACAGGCCCGTCCGCCCCGTGATCAGCAGGGCGGCGCAGACCACCAGCTGGGTGATCAGGCAGGCCAGGCCCACGCCGGGGATGCCGAGCGGACCCAGCGCCAGCCAGCTGCCCCCGATCGAGCCGATCGCCAGCGCGGTGTAGACGGCCATGATCGTGCGCAGGTCACGCCGGATGCGGGCGGTGGCGATGGCGATGCCGACGATGGTCTGCGGGATGGCGGAGACGAGCAGCAGCTGCAGCACCAGCGTCCCGTTGGCGGCGTAGTCGGGGCCGAGGATGCCCAGCACCAACGGGGCCACCAGCACCCCGACGACGGCGAGCGGGATCACCAGCCGGGCCGAGTTCCAGAGCGCCTGACGGGCCAGGGTGACCGCCCGCTCCGGGTCGCGGGCGCCCTCGGCGACCAGCGCGCTGCCGACGTTGCTGATCACCAGGTACAGGGTGTAGCCGATCGTGTTGGCCATGAAGTAGTAGGCGCTGGCCTCTGGTCCGACCTCGTTCAGCACCAGCAGGGTCAGCAGGTCGGCGGTGCCCATCCAGAGCAGCGCGGCGAAGTGGTCGGCGGCCGCGAACCGGACCAGCTGGGACACCGGGATCGCCGTCCGCTCCTGCCCGGCCGTCGTGCGGCCCAGGTACCGCATGATCAAGCGTGGTCACCACCAGCACGGCGGCGGCGGCGGGCAGCGCGGCGGCCCCGAAGACCGCCCAGCCGCCGGCGAAGGCCAGCAGCGGCAGCAGGGCGATCTTGGCCACGGCGCAGAGGCCGTTCTCCAGCGGCACCCAGATGGTCTGCCGCAGACCGACCAGCACGTGGTCCTGGAGCACGAAGAGCACCCAGAACGCCGTACCGATGACGAAGGCGAGCGCGGACAGCGGCGAGTCGCGCAGGAACGCCAGCCTCTCGGCCCAGAGCGGCTGACCGAGCAGGAAGATGCCGGCGGCCACCATCGCGGCCACCGCGCAGAGGGCGTAGCAGGTGACGATCAGCCGGCGGCTGGCCGACCCCGCGGTCGGCAGGAAGCGGATCAGGCCGTTCCGCAGGCCGAGGGTGGACAGGTTGGCCAGCAGCGCCATCACCGAGACCAGGGCCGCGCCGAGGCCGACCGTCGCCGTCGGCAGCCAGCGGGCGGCCAGGGCCCAGAAGACCAGGCCCAGGCCGGAGGTCAGACCGGTGGCCAGGATGAGGGCGTACGCGCTGCGGCGCATCGGGTCCCTCAGGTGGGTGGCCACGGCGGCGCTCATCCGGGCGTGCCGGGGTACGGTGGTGTCCATCGACTCAGGCCCCCGTGCTCATCCGGACGTAGTCGATCTCGAAGGTCGCCGGGAAGGACGTGCGGGAGTCGGGCGGACCGGGGTAGGCGCCGCCGACGGCCAGGTTCATCACCAGGTACATCGGCTCGGACGGCACCTGGTCGCCGGTGACGGTCCAGACCGGTTTCGCCGTCGAGGGTGTAGACGAGCTTCCCGGGTGTCCAGATGATGCCGACCGTGTGCCAGTCGCTCGGCCAGATCGGGGTCGGCCACCCGGACGCGCTTGCTCGGTGAGTCGGCGTCCCGGTCCTCCGGGTGGAAGTGCAGGATCAGCTCGCTCGGGGTCCTGACCGATCATCTCGAGCAGGTCGATCTCCGGCCGGGACTCCTTGCTGGCGGGCAGCAGCCAGATGGCCGGCCAGAGACCGCGCCCGGCGGGCGCCTTGAAGCGGGCCTCCACGGTCCCGTACGTGATGGCGACCTTGGCGTTGTCGTCGTCCGGGGTCGGGCCGGTGGTGACCATGCCCGAGGTGAACTCGTACGTCTCGCCGTCCGACGCCTCGTACCGGTTCGGCGCGGCGGTCAGCCGCAGGGTGCCGTCGGCCACCGTGACCTGCTCGGGGCGGTACCACTCCAGCTCGTCGTTGGACGCGATGGTGCACCCGCCGTCGTCCCACCAGTGGCAGGTGTTCCAGCGGCTGGTGTCGAGGGTGCCGCCGTCGAAGTTCTCGTCCAGCACCACCCGACTGCCGCTGGCCGGGGGTCGGGGTCGTCTCGGTGGCCTGGCGTACGGCCACGGTGGCGATCACCGTCGCGAGGACGGCGAGGACCACGAGCAGGGGCCAGCGTCGCCGGCGATCAGACGTCACGGAATCTCAGCACCTTCTTGACCAGCGACCGCAGTCGCTGGTCGGTCGGAGTCCAGGGCAGCCGCTCGATGCCGCAGCTCCGCGTAGTCGAACGGGCGGGCCCCGAACTTCTCCTTGAACTGCGCGAGCGAGGCCGACTGACCGGACTCACCGAGGTGGTAGGCCGTGCAACCCAGCTCGCAGGCGAGCTCGATCATCCGCCACTGCACCAGGTCGCCGGCGTAGGTCTTGTCGACCAGGTCCCGGTCCATCGCGGCCCGGGTGTCGTGCGCGGTCTGGCCGAGCAGGGTGATCGACCCGAAAGCCGGGCGGTCGTCGACGTAGGCCAGGGCCACCACGAACGACTTGCCCAGGTGCTCCGACATGGCCCGCAGCTTGCTCAGCGGATCGCGCCGGCTGGCCCGGAACCGGGCCAGGGCCCGCGGCTCGTGCTGCCGCTCGGCCCAGCGGTCGATCGACAGCAGATAGAGCTGGTAGTACTCCTCCAGCAGGGCGCCGGAGCGATCGATCTCGACCCGGACCCCGGACTTCTCGGCCACCCGGGTGCCCCGGCGGCGCGGACTTGGAGAACTGGCTGAAGGCGTGCTCGGCGCCGCCGGTCAGGTCGATGACGTGGGCCCGGCGCGGGATGGTCAGGGTCGAGTCGTCGTCGGACCGCCTCGCTCCACTCGGCCCAGCGGGTCGGGTCGGGCCGCAGCCCGATCCGCTGGCTGCGGGTCCCGCGCAGGTCGGCGAGCACCGCACGCAGCACGTCGCGCGTCGGCGTCGGCACCGACCAGTCCGCCGATGCCCCAGGACGGCGGGAAGCACTGCAGCCAGCCGCCGAGACCGAGCAGGCCCCGGCGGGCGACGAGGGGCAGCACGAAGGTCCGCCCGTCGTCGAGGACGTAGTAGCGGCTGGCGTCGGCGTACCTGCCGTCGGCGCAGAGGGCGTCGATCCACTCCGGCGCGTGCTCCGGCAGGGCCCGGGCGTCGCCGGCCAGGGCGGCGCGCCACTCCTCCCGCGGCGCGGGGGTGATCACCTGGACTCATCGCCGACCAGCTCCCGAGGGACGGGCCAGCCGCCGGGCCTGCCGCCAGACCGAGGTCTGCCAGCTCTCCCGCGGGCCGGCCGTCCGTACGCCGGTGCCGGTCAGCACCCGGGCGATGTCGGCGGTGCCGAAGTCGGAGGTGACGGTCACCCGGGCGATGGCGTACCGGTCGTCGTCGGCGTGGCTCAAGGCGTTGCGGACGGCGGTGGCCGATCGGTAGCCGGCGGCCATGACGAGCTCCTTGGTGGCCCGGCTGTGGTAGCCGTGCGGGTAGGCGAAGGTGTCGACGGCCTGGCCGAGCACCTGTTCGAGCACGTCCTTGCTGGTCGCGGATCTCCTCGTACGCGACGGCGTGCGGCAGGCAGTCCAGGTGCGGGTGGGTCATGCTGTGGGCCCCGATCTCGCAGCCGTCGGCGGCCAGGTCCGCGATCTCGCGCGGGGTCAGCATCGGCAGCCGGACCCCGGCCGAGGCCAGCCACTCGCTGCGGCCGCCGAGGTCGCCGGCGGTGACGTACAGGGTGGCCGCCAGACCGCGGTCGGTCAGCAGCGGCCACGCGTTGGCGGCGAAGTCGGCGAAGCCGTCGTCGAAGGTCAGCACGACCGGCCGCGGCGGCAGCTGACCCGGGCGAGGCCGTCCAGCAGCTGCCGCACGGTGATCGGCTGGTAGCCCTGCTCCAGCATCAGGTCCAGGTGGGCCGCCAGCTGGGCCGCGGACACCGTGAAGGGGCCGAACGTGCCGGCCGGGGTGTCGCTGACCGAGTGGTAGAGCAGCACCGGGATCGCCCCGGTGGCCGGCGGGGCCTGGGACGCGAGCGCGACCACGGTCATGCCACCTCCCGACGGGCGTGCCGGCGGCTGCGGAGATAGCGCCAGGGACCCGACATCAGGCCGCGCAGCTGCTGCCGGCTCAGATCGGCCGGGTACGCGCGGCAGGTCGCCGACGACCGGGGGCCGCACGATGGTGCGGACCCGGCGGAGCGCCGTGGCCGCGGACAGCACGAGGGCGAAGGCCAGCCGCGGATCGGCGATCAGGCAGCGGGTGAGGTGCGCCCCGAGCCCGGCGCCGTAGCCGTAGGTCTGGCGGCGCAGGGCGGCGTAGTCGCGGTAGTGCTGGTGCAGCACGATCGCGCCGGGCTCGTAGACGAGGCGGTGGCCGTCGCTGACCACGTCGTAGAAGGCGGCCAGGTCGTCCCCACCCATGGCCACGGTGCCGGTGCCGAGGGCGGCGTCGAAGCCGCGACGACGGCGGAGGTAGTCGGTCCGGAAGGCCATGTTGGCGCCGGAGCCGAAGGCGCCGGCGGTGTAGGGGAACAGCGGATCGGCGGGCCGGTGGACGCCGGTGTCGAAGACCCGTCGCTGCAGACCCTTGTCGTAGGTGGCGTTGCCCTCCACCCACTGCTGCGGCAGCGTGTCCAGCTCGCGCGGGGCGATCATCCCGGTGACGCAGGCGACCGTCGTCGTCGGCGAAGCGCGTCGACCAGCCGGGCCAGCCAGCGCGGGTCGGCCAGCACGTCGTCGTCGGTGAAGGCGACGATCGGGGTCAGCACGTGGGGCAGGGCGGCGTTGTGGGCGCGGGCGAGACCGGGCCGGTCCTCCCGGACGTAGCGCAGCCGCGGCTCGGTCGCGGACAGCTCCGCCACCAGCTCGGCCGTCCGCGTGGTCGCTGGGGCGTTGTCCACCACCACCACCCGCTCCGGCTGCAGGCTCGCCCGCGAAGACCGAGCGCAGGCACTCGGCCAGTCGCTCCGGCCGCTCGCGGGTGGCGATGACGACGGTCGCGTCGGCGGGGGGGTGCGCCGACGGACCGCCGCTGACCGATGACAGGTCCACGGCAGGGCCGAGGCCGTGCCGAAGTCGTGCACCGACCAGCTCAGGGGCGAGCACGGCCTCGTCCAGCGTGAGCTGGACCTTGCCCACCGGCCGGCCGCCGACCGTCACCAGGCACAGGGCGCGCTCGTACGGGGGCTCGTCGCCGCGCCGCGGATCGATCGCGCGGCAGCGGCTGCATCGAGGTCGATCACCAGCGGCAGCACCGGGCGGTGTCCGGCAGCTCGATCGCGGTCTCGGTGGTCGTCGGTGACCCGGGCGGTGCGCCGGCGCGGAGCCCAGCGGGCCGACAGGAAGCCGGTGGCGGTCAGGCCCAGCCCGGCCACGATGGCGCCGGCTCGGGCGACGCCGGCCAGGTCACCGTGCAGGGTCCGGCCGAGGTTGGTCAGCACGCCGGTCGGCAGCACCTGCCGGACGTAGCCGGCCTCGCTGGCCAGCGCGGCCGAGCGACCCACCCGGCGGGCGACCCCCGCCTTGGAGATGCCCTCCGCCCGGCAGCGGTCACGGAAGTAGCGCCAGGACGCCCGCTGGCCGGGTACGTGGTGGTGCACGACGGCCGCCGGCTCGTGCAGGAAGACGCCGTCGGGAAACAGCTGGCCCGGCCCGGATGCAGAGCTCGGTCTCCTCGCAGCCGAGCTGGTTGTCGCCGTGGCGACCCAGCCCGGTGTCGAAGCCACCGACCGCCGCGAGGACCGTGCGGCGCAGCGACATGTTGCAGCCCATCAGGTTCCGGACCGGCGACGTCGTGGTCGGCTGACCGCGGTAGCTGCAGCCCACGACCCAGCCGAACTCAGCCGGCCACCAGGTCGGTTCCGCGGTCTCCCAGGCGGGAGTGGCCGCGCCACCGACACCGAGGACTGCTCGGGTCCGCGTACGGAGCGAGCAGGTGCGTGCTCCAGTCCGGCTCGGCGGCCGCGTCGTCGTCCAGGAAGCAGACGATGTCGCCGGTCGAGGCGTCGATGCCGGTGTTGCGGGCGCCGGAGAGGCCCTGGGCGGACGCGTTCGCCAGCACCGTGGCCGCCGGGAAGGCGACCCGGGCGCGGGCGAGCAGAGCGTCGTTGTGGTCGATCACGACGACGATCTCGTCGACCGGTCGGCGCTGCGCCTGCACCGAGCGTCACCGCCTGGCAGAGCTGCTCCCAGCGAGCCTCGGTGTAGGCGCAGATGACGACGGACGTGGTGAGCGTCATCACCCTTCGACTTCGTGCAGGGCGGCCGGCTCGTGCAGCAGGGCCGGCTTGGCCGTGCCCGCGGCCACCAGCAGCCGCTGGAGGGGAACGGTCGCCTCGGCGTCGATGAAGGGAGCGTGGGTCTCCTCCTCGATCAGCTGGACGGCGCTGCGGTGCGTGGTGGTGCTGTAGCGCGCGTGCGGGCGCGGGACACCGAGACCGGAGCGGGCCCGGGTCAGGCGCCGGCGCTCGCGGGCGATGGTCCGCAGCACCCGGGATCCGTCGCGGAAGGTGCGCAGATGGCTGTCACCGTGGATGCGCGGGCTCTCGAACGAGGCGACCTCGACGATGCGCAGACCGGCGGCCAGGGCCCGGACGTTCAGGAACGTCTCCACCTCGAAGCCGGGGACACCCGGGTCGAAGGCCGGCAGCACGTACCGCCAGAAGGCCATGTAGCCGTAGCAGAGGTCGGAGTAGCGGCCGCCGAAGGTGACCCGGACCGCCTGGGTCAGCATGAAGTTGCCGAACGTCCGCAGCGGCGTCAGGTCGCTGCTGCCGCCGCCCTGCATGAAGCGGGAGCCCTTGGCCACGTCGGCGCCGGCGTGCAGCGCGGCGACGAAGGTGGCGATGTCGTTCGGATCCATCGACCCGTCGGCGTCCATCATCACCAGGATGTCGCCGCGGGCGGCCTCGAAGCCGGACTGCAGGGCGACGCCCTTGCCGGGCCGGGCATCGAGCACGATGGTGGCGTCGGGACGCAGCTCGCGGACCACGTCGACGGTCCCGTCGGTGGAGCCGCCGTCGACGATCACCAGCTCGTCCACCACGCTCGGCAGCGTCGGCAGCACGTGGCGCAGGTTGTCGGCCTCGTTCAGCGTCGGGATGATCAGGGACACGGTCGGCTGTGCCGACGGTCCGCTCCGCACCGGCTTGAGTCTGCGGTGCTCGCCTCGCTGCATTCCGTCGCTCGATAGTGCTACCACGATTCCCAACCCCCAAGTCGTCATGCGCTTGTCGATCTGTCTTGCTCTGTTTGGTGGGGATTCGGAGCCGGTCGCGGGGTGGATGGGTGAGTCGACGAGAAATCTTCGGAAATCTCTGACGACGCCTCGGCGGCCCCGGCTTGTTGGCGCTCGGGAGCTGGCGCCGGCCCGTTGTCGCTCGGGGTCGGTGCCCGGCCCGTTGTCGCTCGGGATGCTGCTTCTCGCTCGGTTGGCAACCCGAGCAGGAGGCACGGATCCCGAGCGAGAGCGCGGGTCGGTGGTGGTCGGTGGTGAGTCGGGTCGGCCACTAGGCTCCCGAGGATGAAGGTCTTGGTCACCGGCGGCGCCGGCTACATCGGATCGGTGACGGCAACCGCGCTGGAGGCGGCCGGCCACACCCCGGTCATCCTCGACTCGCTGCTGAGCGGGCCGGAGGCGTTCGTGGCGGGGCGGATCTTCTACCGCGGCGACATCGCCGATCGCGAGCTGCTGAGCCGGGATCGTGGCGGACCACCCGGACCTCGACTGCACGATCCACATGGCGGCCCGGGTGATCGTCGGGGAGTCGGTGGCGCTGCCGTACCTCTACTACCGCGACAACGTGGCCAAGTCGCTGGAGCTGTTCGACCAGCTGACCGTGCTCGGCAAGCCGCGGGTGGTGTTCTCCTCCTCCGCGTCGGTCTACGCCGCCGTCGAGGGCTTCGAGGTGTTCGAGGACTCCCCCACGCTGCCGATCTCCCCGTACGCGCGCACCAAGCTGATGATGGAGCTGGTGCTGGAGGACCTCGCCGCCGGCACCGACCTGCGGGCGCTGGTGCTGCGCTACTTCAACCCGATCGGCGCCGATCCCGAGCTGCGGCACGGCATCTACGTCCGGGAGCCCAGCCACGTCCTGGGCCAGCTGGTGATGGCCGCCCAGGGGCAGCGGGACGCGTTCCAGATCACCGGCACCGACTACCCGACCCGGGACGGCACCGGGTTGCGCGACTACGTCCACGTCTGGGACCTCGCCCTGGCCCACGTCCGCGCGGTGGAGGCCTTCGACTCGGTGCTGGAGCGGGTGGCCGCGCCGAGCACGATCATCAACCTGGGCACCGGGGACGGCGTGACCGTACGGGAGCTGGTCGCCGCCGTCGAGCAGGTGCTGGGGAAGCCGGTCCCGGTCCGCGAGGCGCCCCGCCGGGACGGTGACGCGCTCGGCGCCTTCGCCAACGTGGACAAGGCGCGGGAGCTGCTGGGCTGGTCGGCCCGCTCCAGCCTGCGCGACGGGGTGGACTCGGCCTTCCGCTGGGCGGCCAAGCGGCAGGAGATCCTCGGCTACCCGTGACTCCGGTCGTGGCTGACCGTTGCCGTCGTGACTCGCCGGCGGGTCCGGTCGGGCGCTGGGCGGCCGCTGACCGTTCGTGACTCGCCGGCGGCATCCGGTCGACCGACGCCGCACCCGCTGACCGTTCGCGACTCCCCGGCGGCATCCGGCCGACCCGTGCGCCCACCCGCTGACCGCCGCTGACTCCCCGGCGGCAACCGGCCAGCCGCGCGAGGCCCATCCGCGACGCCGTCGGCTCCGAACGTTCGTACGACGGGGTGCTGCTCCGACTGGAGGAGGTACGCCGCGTGATCGCCATCGACGAGACGATCGATCAGCTCTCGGGCACGCCCGAGGGCCGGCCGGACTCAGCAGCGTCGACCACTCCGGTGCCGATCGACGCCTGGAACACCGTCCTCGCCGCCGACCCCGGAGCCACCGCGCTGCAGACGCCGGCGTACCTGGCCGCCGTCCTCGAAGGCCGGCGGCGGCCGCGACATCAGCCGCCTCTACACGCTGACCGACGGCCGCCAGCTGGTGCTGCCGCTGATCGAGCAGAGCTTCCTCCCGGGTCTGAAGCAGGCCGGCGACTACCCGGCCGGCTTCGGCCACGGCAGTCTGCTGGCGACCGGTGGCCTGCGCGCCAGCGACGTCGCCACCGTGGTGGCTGACCTGCAGGGCCTGGGGCTCAGCATCCGGATCGGCGGCGGCCACCACACCGCCGAGCAGTGGTCGGCCGGACTGCTGACGCCCGGCGAAGCCGCGCCAGCCGGCAGCTCGGTGGTCGAGGTCCCCCGCCGGGTCGACGTCGATCGACCTGTCGATGGGCTACCACGAGTACCTGGCGCGTACGGTCCGGCGGGGAACCCGGCAGAACGTCGCCAAGGCCGCCCGGAACGGGGTCGAGATCGAGTGCGACACCACCGGCCGGCTGATCCCCGTCTTCTACGACCTCTACCTGTCCTGGGTCGAGCGCTGGATCCCCCGCTCCGGGCTGCCGCCCGCGCTCGCCCGGCACTCGGCACTGAAGCAGGAGCCGTACGCGAAGTTCGAGACCGTGGCCGCGTTGCTGGGCGACAGGTGCCGGGTGTTCGTCGCCTGGCACCGAGGGTCGCGCCGTCGCGAGCTGCATCAACTTCGTGCACGGCGAGCACGCGATCGGCTGGCGCAGCTACAGCATCAAGGAGCTGGCCGGACCGGTCGCGGCGAACACCGCCACCCAGGTCGCGGGGATCCGGAACGCGATGGAGTCCGGGTGCCGCTTCTTCGACCTCGGCCAGAGCGGCGACGTGTCGAACCTGCAGAGCTACAAGAACTCCCTCGGCGCCACCCCGCGGCAGGTCGTCGACCTCCGGATCGAGCCGCCGCTGGTCGCCCAGGGCCCGCACCGTGGCCGAGCGCGGCAAGACCGGTGTGCTCGGTCTGCTGGGTCGGCTGCGCGGTGTCACGGACTGGAGTCGAGCACCACCGGGAGCCGACGCCGGCAGGGTCGGCTGCCCGGCGGACCGGCCGGACCGGGCGGAACCACGGATCCAGTCCGACCTCGCTTGGCCTGCCACCAGATCAGCGCCAGGGCGATGCCGTGCAGGAGCACCGAGACCCCGAAGGCCAGCGGCGTGCCCGTGGTCTCCTCGCCGACGAACGCCTCCGCCCAGCCGCCGACGGTGACCGTCACCACGAAGACGCCGATGTTGTTGACCGTGTGCATCACGATCGCGGCCTCGAGGCCACCGGTGCGCCAGGTCAGCACCGACGCCACGACCGCGAACAGGGCCAGATCGGCCAGCACCCACGGATCGGGACTGCCGTGCGCCGCCGCGAAGGCGGCCGCCCCGATCACGGTCGCCACCACCAGGGCGACCAGCGGGCGGGCGACGTAGGCCCCGACGTTCTGCATGATCCAGCCGCGGAACACGTACTCCTCCGCGGCCGCCTGGCCCGGCGTGAGCAGCACCGCCATCACCAGCAGCACCCCCCACTGCTCGGGTCGGCCCGACTGCGGCGGATCGACGAGCGTGGAGATGGTCGAGGTAGACGCACCCACAGCGGCGCCAGCACGATCGCGCAGCGCAGCAACCAGCGCCACCGCAGATGCGGCCCGCGACCGAGGAGAGAAAGCCGGGTCGGATCCGATGCACGGCCCAGATCGACAGCATGGCGGCGGGGATCAGCACGATCAGACTCAGGGTGGTCAGCAGGTAGCCGCCCGGACCGATCACGCCTTCGACGTCCGCGGCCCGGTCGATCCAGAGCTCGAGCGTGTCGACGGTCGCCTCGCCGCTGAGCAGCCCGTACGCCATCGTGATCAGGTACGCGAGCACGCTGAGCAGGGCGAACGCCGCCACCAGCACCACGAAGCTCAGGATCGGCCGCCACCAGGCTCGGGTCGGCCCGCGCAGCAGGTGCAGGTAGTCGACCGGCGTCTCCGGCAGCCGCGGCCGCCGGGGAGCGGACCGGCGGGTAGGGCGGTCCCGACGGCACCGGCAGAGGTCCGTACGGTCCAGCCGCCTGCCCGCGTCGGGCGTCGGCCGGAACCCGGGTATCGGGTCCCAGGTCTCTGCCGCCGGCTCTGCCGACTCAGCGGGTCCGGCGGGTCCGGCGGGCAGCTCGGAGCCGAAACGGAACCACCCGCCCTCGGGAGGAGGGCGGGTGGTCGTGGGGTCAGTCGCCCCGGTGCTCACCGGCGGTCGGAACCTGTGGTGTCAGCGGTCAGCCGCGCGGGTCGGCCGTCGGCACCTGGCTCTGCTCCTGAACCGCGTGGGTGTCCGGGGCCGCGGTGACGTGCCGTGCCCGGTACGGGGCTGCGCCGGTCGACGAGCCACCGGTCGAGGACGAGTCGTCCGCGATCCCGACCTGGCGCTTGGTGCTGATCACGACCGCGACCACGATCACGGCCGAAGCGCGCCAGCGCGATCAGGTAGCGCACGCTCGACGGCGTGGAGCTGATCGGGGACAGCGCCACGACCGCCGGGGCGATCAGCAGCGGCGACCAGGTTCATCACCTTGATCAGCGGGTTGATGGCCGGACCGGCGGTGTCCTTGAACGGGTCGCCGACGGTGTCGCCGATGATCGTCGCCTCGTGGGCGTCGGACCCCTTGCCACCGTGGTGGCCGTCCTCGACCAGCTTCTTGGCGTTGTCCCACGAGCCACCGGAGTTGGCCAGGAACACCGCCATCAGCGTGCCGCAGGCGATCGCGCCGGCCAGGTAGCCGGCCAGGGCCGGAGCGCCGAGGCCGAAGCCGACCGCGACCGGGGCCATCAGAGCGCCAGCAGGCCCGGGGTGGCCAGCTCCCGCAGCGAGTCGCG
>CAWARE010000021.1:0-185072 GCA_963784345.1 uncultured Actinomycetota bacterium | reverse complement strand
TTTGTGTCCGGTCGGCTTCCACGGGACGATCGACTGATCATGTCGCTCCTCGATCCTGCTGCTGTCGCCGCCCGACCCCGACGCGCTCTTCGAGACCTTCACCGGCTGGGCGACGGACCGGGGGCTGGCGCCGTACCCGGCCCAGACCGAGGCCTTGATCGAGATCGTCTCCGGCTCCAACGTGATCATGGCGACGCCCACCGGCTCGGGCAAGAGCCTGGTCGCGACCGGCGCGCATTCGCCACCCTCGCCGCCGGCGGGCCGGACGTACTACACCGCGCCGATCAAGGCGCTGGTGTCGGAGAAGTTCTTCGCCGCGACCGAGTTCTTCGGACCGAGCGGGTCGGCATGATGACCGGCGACGCCAGCGTCAACGCCGGCGCGCCGATCATCTGCTGCACCGCCGAGGTGCTGGCCAACATCGCGCTGCGGCAGGGCGCCGAGCGCCGGCGATCGACATCGTGGTGATGGACGAGTTCCACTACTACGCCGACCCCGACCGCGGCTGGGCCTGGCAGGTGCCGCTGCTCGAGCTGCCGCAGCGCGCAGTTCCTGCTGATGTCGGCGACCCTGGGCGACGTCGACCCGGTTCGAGGCCGATCTGACCCGGCGGACCGGCCGGCCGACCGCGGTGATCAGCTCGACCGAGCGGCCGGTCCCGCTGCACTACTCCTACGTCACCACGACCCTGCACGAGACGATCGAGGAGCGGCTGGAGACCCACCAGGCCCCGATCTACGTGGTCCACTTCAGCCGGGCCGCCGCGATCGAGCAGGCGCAGGCGCTGACCAGCCTCAAGGTCTGCACCCGGGAGGAGAAGGACGCGATCGCCGACCTGATCGGCGACTTCCGGTTCACCGCCGGCTTCGGCAAGACCCTGTCCCGGCTGGTCCGCAACGGGCATCGGCGTGCACCACGCCGGGATGCTGCCGAAGTACCGCCGGCTGGTCGAGCGGCTGGCCCAGGCCGGCCTGCTCAAGATCATCTGCGGCACGGACACCCTCGGCGTCGGCATCAACGTGCCGATCCGGACGGTGCTGCTGACCTCGCTCAGCAAGTACGACGGGGTCAAGCCGCGGCTGCTCACGGCGCGGGAGTTCCACCAGATCGGCGGCCGGGCCGGTCGCGCCGGGTACGACACCGCGGGCACGTCGTCGTCCAGGCCCCCGATCACGTGGTCGCCAACGAGAAGGCGCTGGCCAAGGCCGGCGACGACCCGAAGAAGCGCCGCAAGGTGGTCCGGAAGAAGCCGCCGGAGGGCACCGTCGGCTACGGCCAGCCGACCTACGACCGGCTGGTCGCCGCCGAGCCCGAGCCGCTGGAGTCGAGCTTCGCGGTGAGCCACGCGATGCTGCTCAACGTGATCGCCCGCGCCGGGCGACTGCTGCGCCGGCGATGCGGCAGCTGCTCACCGACAACGACGAGCCGCCGCGACGCGCAGCCGCAGGCACGCCCACCGCGCGATCGCGATCTACCGCGGCCTGCTGGCGACCGGCGTGGTCGAGCGGCTGCCCGAGCCCGACGACGGGGCCGCCGGGCCCGGCTGACCGTCGACCTGCAGGCCGACTTCGCGCTCAACCAGCCGCTGTCCCCGTTCGCGCTGGCGGCGCTGGACCTGCTCGACCACGAGGCCGACGACGTACGCGCTCGACGTCGTCTCGGTGATCGAGTCGACCCTGGAGGACCCGCGGCCGGTCCTGACGGCCCAGCGTCCAAGGCCCGCGGCGAGGCGGTCGAGGCGATGAAGGCCGAGGGGATCGAGTACGAGGAGCGGATGGAGCTGCTCGAGGACGTCACCTACCCGCAGCCGCTGGCCGAGCTGCTGGAGGTCGCGTACGCCGCTACGCCCAGAGCCACCCGTGGGTCGCCGACTACGCAGCTGGCGCCGAAGTCGGTGGTCCGCGAGATGTCCGAGCAGGCGATGACCTTCACCGAGTACGTCAGCACCTACCAGCTGGCCCGCTCCGAGGGGATCGTGCTGCGCTACCTGGCCGACGCGTACAAGGCGCTGCGGCAGACCGTGCCGGAGGCCAGCGGACCGAGGAGCTGGACGACCTGATCGCCTGGCTGGGCGAGCTGGTCCGCCAGGTCGACTCCAGCCTGCTCGACGAGTGGGAGGCGCTGCGCCATCCCGACGCGGACGCCGAGCCGGTGGACGCCGGCTGGCGCGACCGGCGCCCGCCGCCGGTCACCAGCAACGTGCGGGCGTTCCGGGTGCTGGTCCGCAACGCGCTGTTCCGCCGGGTCGAGCTGGCCGCCCGCCGCCGCTGGTTCGAGCTCGGCGAGCTGGACGGCGACGGCGGCTGGGACGCCGAGGCCTGGCGCGAGGCCCTGGCCGCTACTTCGCCGAGCACGATCAGATCTGCATCGGCGCCGACGCCCGCGGTCCGGCGCTGTTGATCATCGATCCGGCGGGCCGACCGGTCTGGCGGGTGCGGCAGATCCTCGACGACCCGGCCGGTGATCACGACTGGTGATCGACGCCGAGGTCGACCTGGCGGCCAGCGACGAGGCCGGCGAGGCGATCCTCACGATCACCGGCGCCGACCGGACCGCCGCCTGGTAGCGGTCTGCTCAGCTACAGGAGCCCAGCCCCAGCCCGCCCCAGCTCACCCGGCACCCGGCACCCGGCGGTCAGTCCGCCGGGCCGGCCGGGAGGGTGGTCGAGACCGGTGGAGCGCTGGCCCACCTGCGGCTCGTCGGTGGTGGCCGACTGCACGGCGTCCGCCGCCGCGCGCACCGCGCCGGCGACCGGGTCGGGGAGCTTGTCGGCGTTCTTCTTCACCTCGCCGGCCAGCGAGGACACCCCGGAGCGCACCCGCGGGTCGTGCGCCAGGTCGTCGGCCTTGGCCTTGATCTGCTCGAACTGGGCACGGCCGGCCTTGGTGCCGAGCACGTAGCCCACGGCGGCGGCTCCGGCCGCCACTACCAGGGTCTTCAGCTTCATCGGGGCTCCTCGTCGTCGATCTGCGGGTCCCGAGTCTAGAGCCAGGGCGTCGCGCCCCACCGACACCGGTCGATCTGCCCACCCCGGCCCACTGCCCGCGGCGGAGCACCACTTACGACGTAAACACCCGGCGCGTACTGTCGAGGGCATGACTGACACCACCGAGTTCCAGCGCGTCGGCGAGCTGATCGCCAAGGCCCGCTTCGCTTTCGTCACCACCATCGGCGAGGACGGCCGTCTGCTCAGCCGCCCGCTGGCCGTGCTCGATCGCGAGTTCGACGGCGACATCTACTTCTTCACCATGGCCCCGTCACCCAAGACGGAGCAGATCGCCGCCGACTCCCACGTCAACGTGAGCCTGCAGTCCGGCGACGACTACCTCTCCGTCGCCGGTACCGCGTCGGTGAGCCGTGACCAGGCGCTGATCGACCAGCTGTGGAACAAGTACGCCGAGGCCTGGTTCGAGCAGGGTCGCCAGGACCCGGCGGTGGCGCTGCTCAAGGTGCACGCGGACTCCGCGGAGTACTGGACGATGGACGACCCGAAGCCGATCGCCCTGATCAAGTACGCCAAGGCGATCATCGGCGGCGACCAGCCCGACGTGGCCACCAACAAGACCGTCGAGCTCTGAGCGACCTCCCGCGCAGGAGGGCTTGACCTCGCCCCAGGGGCGGCTCCACAGTGGGGGCATGACCTCGATCCGGACACCGAGCGGTGATCGCCTGATCACCGCCGGCCAGTTCGCCCAGCAGACGCTGCTGTCGGCCAAGGCGCTACGCATCTACGCCGACCGCGGCCTGCTGCCGCCTCGGTGGGTGGACCCGACCAACGGGTACCGCTACTACGCCGACGACCAGATTCGGACCGGTTGGCTGATCGCCCTGTTGCGGTCGGCCGACCTGTCCCTGGACGCGATCGCCGACATCGTCGACGACGCAGCGGACGAGCAGCTTCTCCGGCTGGAACGAGCCGTGGACGCTGCTCGCCAGCGGGCCGAGGTCAACCTGACCGTGCTCGACCGAGCCCGGCACCACCTGCGAGGGGAGTCCACCATGACCGAACCATCCACCCGGGTCGAAACCGACCGCGCCGTGCTCAGCGTGCTGCGCCGGATGCGACCCGACGAGATGGACGAGGTGATCAGCGGCGAGGCCCGACGGCTCCGCGAGATCGCCCGCACCGCCGGCCTCACCGTCACCGGCGACGCCTTCGGCATCTTCCACGCGCCCGTCACCGACGAGTCGGACGGTCCGCTGGAGATCGCCGTGCCGGTGGACGACCTGCTCGCCGCGGACGCCGCGCCGGCCGGTGACGACGTGCGCAGCTACCGCCTGGCCGGCGGTCACGTGGCCGAGCGCCGCGCGGAGGGCCCGGAGACCTTCTTCCCCGACATCCTCGCCCTCTACGACGAGGTGCACGCCTGGATCACCGCCAGCGGCCGGACGCCGGTCGGACCGCCGCGGGAGATCTGGCACAACGCGCCCAGCGACCCCGACCCGCTGCGGCTGACCATCTCCTGGCCGTACGCGACCGCCTGAGCCCCGTTTCGTCCGAGGCGGCAACCGCCAGCTCAGCCCGGGGCGGCGCCGCTCAGCCCGGGGTGGCGCCGTTCAGCCCCGGGCGATGGCCCAGCCGTGCGCCGCGACGTGGTGCGGCTGGTCCGGGTGGCTGGTCTCGATCACCTCGGCGCCCTCGGGCACACCGGCCGGCCGGTCGGCCAGGTTGAGCACCAGCGTCAGAGGTCGCTCGCCGGCGGCGTCGTCCCGGGCGGTGGCGTGGATCTGCAGGTACGTGTTGCTGACGTCGGTGGTCTCGATCCGCGCGTCGGTCAGCCACGGGGTGCGCCGGCGGAACGCGATCAGCCGGCGGTAGAGCTCCAGCACGCCGGCGTTGGAGCCCTCGACCTGGTCGGGTTGCTCCGGCATCGTCGGCCGGATCGCGTCGTCACCGCCCAGCCGTTCCTCCTTCACCCCGGCCAGTCCCAGCTCGTCGCCGTAGTACAGGCACGGGATCCCGGGCAGGAAGAGCAGCAGGGCGATGGCGTGGCCCCAGTGCCGCCGGTCCCCGATCTGGCTGGCCACCCGGGTGGTGTCGTGGTTGTCCAGGAAGGTGAACGGGATGATCCGCTCGCACAGCTCGGCGTGCCGACCCAGGGTGTGCTCGAGCTCGTAGAAGTTCTGGTTCTCGACCGAGGACCACATCGCCTTCCACAGCTCGTACTGGGTGATGCTGTCCAGACCGGCGGTGGCCGCGTACCCGGCGTAGTCACCGTGGATCATCTCGCCGAGGAACCAGGCGTCCGGGAACCGCTCCCGGACGGCGGGGACGACGCTGCTCCAGAACTCGGCCGGCACTGCGTACGCCGCGTCCAGGCGCCAGCCGTCGGCGCCGCGCTCCAGCCAGTGCGTCATCACGTCGCGGACCAGCTCCTGGACGCCCGCGTCGGCGTGGTTCAGCTCGACCAGCTGCTGCTCGCCCTCGAACACCTCCACGCTGACCTGATCGCCGTCGGTGTGCAGCTTGAACAGGTGCGCCGCCGGGGCCTCCGCTCCCCGCTCGAGCACCTGGTCCAGACCCGGGTAACCGCGTCCGACGTGGTTGAACACCCCGTCCAGCACCACCCTGATGCCGCGCTCGTGGCAGGCCGCGACCAGCGCGTCGAAGTCCTCGTCGTCACCCACCCGGGGATCGATCCGGAAGTAGTCGAGGGTGTCGTAGCCGTGGCTCATCGAGGCGAACAGCGGGTTCAGCAGCAGACCGTTGCAGCCCAGCGCCACGAGGTGGTCCAGCCACCCGATCAGCCGCCGCAGCCGGTGCGCGGCCGGCCGGTCGAGGTCGTCCGCCACGTCCTCGGCCCCGGTGAAACCGAGCGGGAACACTCCCCAGAAGATGGCGTACCGGGTCCAGTCGGGCATAGCAGCCATGTCTACCAGGGCCGGATCCCCGCCCACCTGCCGCCTAGCCGTCACCCAGCAGACCGGCCAGCGCCGCCGCCCGGTACGCCGAGCCGAGGGCGTCCCGGGTGAGGGTGATGGTGGCGTCGCGGTCGGCCTTCTCCACCGGCGGCACCGGGGTCTTGATGTCGGCCCGCAGCCGGTCGGCGGCCCCCAGGTGGGCGGCGGCGCCACGGAAGTCGCCGGCCAGGGCGGCGATGGCGGCCAGCTCGTCGTGGACGCTGGACATCCGCCACCGGTCCCCGATCCGGGCGTGGCCCTGCAGGCTGGCCTCCTGCAGGTCCCGGGCGGCCTGGACCTGCCCGGTCAGCCGGGCCACCGCGCCGAGCTGGTTGCGGGTCCAGGCGATGCCCTCGGCGAAGCCGATCTGCTCGCACACCTCGTACGCCTGCTGGAGCAGGATCTCCGCCCCGACCAGGTCGCCGCGGTAGCGGGCGGTGACCCCGCCGTTGATCAGGGCCCAGGCGATCTGCTCGCGGTCGCCGCCCTTGCGGAGCCGGTGCATGGCGGCATCCCCGAGAGCGTCGGAGCCGTCCAGGTCGCCCCGCAACCAGGCCACGAAGCTCAGGTAGTTGAGCTCGGTGGCGATCAGCTGCTGGTCGCCCAGCCGCTCGGCGATCTCCAGTGAGCGGCGGTGCTGGGCCTCGGCGGTCTCGTAGTCACCGAGCTCGCGGGCGAGCGAGCCCAGCCGGGTGAGGCAGTAGGCCGTGCCCTGGTCGTCGCCCAGCTGCTCGTACAAGGTGAGGCTCTGGGTCAGCTTGCCGCGGGCGACCTCGTAGTCGCACTGCAGGAACGACAGCATCCCGGCACCGGCCAGCACCGGGGCGCGCAGCTCGGCCGGGGCGTCGGCGCCGGCCGCCAGGGCGCCCCGCATCCAGGTCCGCCCCTCGGTGTAGCGGCCGCGCAGGTAGCACCAGCGCCACAGGTGCCGCACCAGCCGCAGCGCGGACTCGGGATCGGTGGCGGTGAGGAAGTCGACAGCCGTCCGGATGTTGCCGGACTCGGCGTCGAGCGTCCGCAGCCACTGCTCCTGGTCGACCGAGGACAGGTGGCTCGCGGCCTGGGCAGCCAGCGCCGCCACGTAGTCGGCGTGCCGACGACGGGCCAGCTCGGTCTCCCCGGCCGCGTCGAGCTGACCCCGGGCGAACTCGCGGACCAGCCGCAGCAGCACGAAGCGGGCCGGCTCCTCCGCCCCGTACATCCGGCTGACCAGCGACTTCGCCGCCAGCGAGGTCAGTGCGTCGAGCGCCTCGATCGGGGTGCACAGGTCCCCGCAGACGGCCGCCGCGGACTCGTGGCTGAACCAGATGAACACCGACAGCCGACTCAGGACCCGCTGCTCCAGCGGGGTGAGCAGCCGGTAGCTCCAGCCGACCACCCGGTCCACGAGTCCCTCGTCGGGTTCGCCGCCGGGCTCGAGCAGGGCGCCGACGGTGTCGTCCAGCGCATCGGCCAGGGCCCCGACCGACATCACCCGGGCGCGGGCGGCAGCCAGCTCGATGGCCAGGGGCAGGCCGTCCAGGCGGCGGCAGATCCGGGCGGCGGCGAGGTTCTGGGCCTCGGTCGGGGTGCCGCCGCCGGCCAGTCCCGTACGGTCCCAGAACAGCTGGACCGCCGGCGAGGCGGTGACCTCCCGATCACCAGCACCAGAGGCCGGCAGGTCGAGGGGTCGCACCATGACGACCGCCTCGCCACCGATCTGCAGCTGGTGCCGCGAGGTGACCAGGAACGTCAGTCCGGGGCAGGCGGCGACGAGGGTCTGGACCAGGTCACGGGCCGCGTCCAGCAGGTGCTGGGCGCCGTCCAGCACCAGCAGCTCGTGGCGGGCGCGCAGCGCCTCGGCCAGGCTGCTCAGATCGGCGTCGGGATCGCCCGGCACGCCCAGCGCGGCGGCGAAGGCCGGCACCAGGTCCTCGGCCCGGGACACGCCCGGCACCGGCAGCCAGCGCACCCCGTCGTACCCGGCGGCGCTGACGGCGAGGACGGCCGCCAGCCGGGTCTTGCCCACCCCGCCGGGACCCGTCAGGGTGACCAGCCGGTGGTCGGCCAGCAGCGCACGGATCGCGGCCAGGTCGTCGTCGCGGCCGAGCAGCGGATCGGCGAAGGTGGGGGGCTCGAGGGAGGGGAACTGTCGTGGTGGCGGTGGCGCCGGCGGCCCTGGCAGCAGGGCGGCGAAGAAGCGTTCCCGCTCGGGCCCGGTCAGCCGCAGCGCGTCGGCCAGCAGGCTGAGGGTGGTCATCCGGGGTGAGCGTCGCCCGCGTTCCAGCAACGAGACCGCTTCCGGGCTGAGACCCGCGCGCGTGGCCAGGCCCTCCTGCGACATCCCCGCGCGTTGGCGGTACGACCGCAGCTCGCTTCCGAACGTGCTCACCCGCACCCACCTCGTCGGCCCCGCTGTGAGCCTCACCCTAGTGCCCGGGCACACCGGGACGCACGGCATTGTCCGGCTGCTGTCCGTGGCCGGGATTCCCTGTCCGACGGAAGACTTCGGGTAGTCGCGGGTCGATGTGTTCGGGGGAGCTCCTCTTCGCAGGGGATTCGTCCGTGGCCGTGAGCTTGGGGGGCGTGCCCAGTTGGGGAGCAAACCGGATCGGGGCCGGGGAGCCGGGGACGCCCCTCAATCACGTCCCTGGGCCGATCCGTCGGAAGTTAGGTCACCCTGACCTGGGTCCGTAGACTGGATCGGTGACCAGCCGGACCGAGACCTGACGTGGAGTTCTTCCGCGGTCTGCCCTTCCCGCTGGCGGTCGCCGCTCTGTTCGTCATCGTGCTGCTGCGTGCCGGTGGCACGTACGCCCTCGGTCGGGCCGCCCGGTCCGGAGCCGGTCGCAACGCCCGGGTGCAGCGGATGGTGGACTCGCCGCGTTTCCTCCGCGCCCAGCAGCTGGTGGCGCGCTGGGGGGCCCCGATCGTGGTCGTCTCCTTCCTCACCGTCGGGTTCCAGACCCTGGCCAACCTGGCCGCCGGAGTCGGCCGGATGCCGCTGCGGCGCTATCTCCCGGCCCTGGCCCTCGGCGGTCTGCTCTGGGCCGTGCTGTACGCCACCGTCGGCCTGATCACCTGGGCCGCGCTGTCGCACCTCTATGCGATCTCACCGGTCGCGGCCACCATCGGCGTGCTGGTGCTGCTGGCCGCTCTGGTCGGCTACGTGGTCTGGCAGGTCCGCCGGGGCGACCGGTCCTCGGCGCCGCCGCCCACCCCCGACGTGGCTCCCGCTCCCCGGGACGGGGCGGAACGCGGCTGACTACGGTGTCCTGGTGATCGACTCCCAGCTCTGGACCCCGGTGCCCGGCTTCGACCTGACCGACGTCACGTACCACCGAGCGGTGGACGCACCCGTGGTGCGGGTGGCCTTCGACCGGCCCGAGGTGCGGAACGCGTTCCGGCCGCACACCGTCGACGAGCTCTACCGGGTGCTGGACCATGCGCGGATGAGCTCGGACGTCGGTGCGGTGCTGCTGACCGGCAACGGGCCGTCGGCCAAGGACGGCGGCTGGGCCTTCTGCAGCGGCGGCGACCAGCGGATCCGCGGTCGGGCCGGCTACCAGTACGCCGAGGGGGAGAGCGCCGAGACGGTCGACCCGGCTGCGCTGGGGCGGCTGCACATCCTCGAGGTGCAACGGCTGATCCGCTTCATGCCCAAGGTGGTGATCGCGCTGGTCAACGGGTGGGCGGCCGGCGGCGGGCACAGCCTGCACGTGGTCTGCGACCTGACCCTGGCCAGCCGGGAGCACGCCCGGTTCAAGCAGACCGACGCCGACGTCGGCTCCTTCGACGCCGGCTTCGGCTCGGCGTACCTGGCCCGCCAGGTCGGCCAGAAGTTCGCCCGCGAGATCTTCTTCCTGGGCGAGGTCTACGACGCCGAGGACGCGCACCGGATGGGCATGGTGAACCGGGTGGTGGCCCACGACGACCTGGAGCGGGTCGGGCTGGAGTGGGGCGAGAAGATCTGCGCCAAGAGCCCGACCGCCCAGCGGATGCTGAAGTTCGCGTTCAACGCCATCGACGACGGCCTGGTCGGCCAGCAGGTCTTCGCCGGCGAGACCACCCGGCTGGCGTACATGACCGACGAGGCGGTGGAGGGGCGGGACGCCTTCCTGGAGAAGCGGGCGCCGGACTGGTCCCGGTTCCCGTACTACTACTGAGGCCGGGCGCGTGAGACGCCGACGGCTGCTGTGATCAGCGCCGTCCACGGGGAGTCTGCTCGGGTTCGTCGGTTCTGCTCGCTCTCTAGCCCGAGCAGGACCGACAGACCCGAGCAGAACCGGGCTGGAGGGGCCGACCGGGCTGGGTCCTGGAGAGTCAGCCAGCCCCGGGCGGCGGCTCAGACCACCCCGTACAGCCGGTCCCCGGCGTCGCCCAGGCCCGGCACGATGTAGCCGAGCTCGTTCAGGCGCTCGTCGACGGCGGCGGTGACCAGGGTGCAGGGCACCTCGAGGTCCTCCAGCAGGGCGGTGATCCGCTCGATGCCCTCGGGGGCGGCGAGCAGGCAGATGCAGGTGATGTGGTCCGCGCCGCGGCGGACCAGGAACCGGACGGCCTCGGCCAGGGTGCCGCCGGTGGCCAGCATCGGGTCCAGCACGTAGCACTGCCGGCCCGACAGGTCGTCGGGCAGCCGCTCGGCGTACGTGGAGGCGACCAGCGTCTCCTCGTCGCGGACCATGCCGACGAAGCCGACCTCGGCGGTCGGCATCAACCGGGTCATCCCCTCCAGCATCCCGAGTCCGGCCCGCAGGATCGGCACCACGAGTGCCCGGGGCGGCGCCAGCTTGACCCCCTCGGCCGGGCCCACGGGGGTCTGCACCGTGACCGGTGCGACGCGGACGCCCCTGGTCGCCTCGTACGCCAGCAGCGTGACCAGCTCCTCGGTCAGCCGGCGGAAGGTCGGTGAGTCGGTCCGCTGGTCCCGCAGCGTCGTCAGCTTGTGGGCGACGAGCGGGTGATCCACGATGCACAGGTCCACGAGGGAACGGTAGCGACCCCTGCCCGGCGCCCGTATCGGAGTCGTGGTTCTAGGTCCTGTCTGACACGATGGGCACGGCTCATCCGGGCCGTGGTTGTAGAAGGAGTGGCATGTCGCAGCACAACGACGAGGAGATCGAGTCGTTCGAACCCGACGATGCCGTCGACAACCGTCCCGGGCTGGATGAGGACCTCGATGTCGACGGGGACGACCGACCCGGGAACGTCGCCACCACCGAGGCCGACGACGACTCCGACGACGACGACGACGACGACGCGGATGATGACGACGACGATGACGATGACGACGAGCCGGAGGACGCCCTCGCCGACGAGATCGACTTCGTGATCGCCGCCTACCGCGAGGACGGCCAGCTGAGCGTGGTCGACCTGAACGCCGATCTGGCCAACGACCTCGAGGAGCTGGTCGTCCAGCTCCGCCGGCTGCCCGGTGACGCCGGCGCCATCGGCTTCGTCAGCCTGGTCGAGGAGGTCCTGGTGGCCGTCCGCGTCCGGGGCCGGCACGTGCAGGTGGTGCTCAACGACGCCGCCGCCGCGCTGGACTGGCCGATCGCCCGCGACGTGCTCGACCTGCTGGGCGAGGAGCTGCCCGACCCCGACGACGAGTCCGAGCCGGTGGGCGACCTGAGCATGTTCGCCGACCTCGGCCTGAACGACTTCGACCTCGGCACCATCATCGACAACCTCGACCTCGGGTCGGACCAGGCGCTGATGGAGATCGCCGACCGGATCAACATCGGTCCGCAGTTCCGCAAGGTCGCCGAGGCGGCCCTGCGGGACTGACCGCCGCCGTCTCGGAGCCGGACGTCGCCGCCGTGGTCGGTCGCTGGGACGACGCGATGCGTACGGCCCTGGCCGCCGGTCGCGCCGCCGCCGCCCGACCGGACCGGCCGGACGTGCCGGTCGGAGCCGTCGTGCTGGACCCGGCGGGTGCCGTGGTCGCGGTGGCCGCCAACGAGCGCGAGCTGACCGGGGACCCGACCGCCCACGCCGAGGTGCTGGCCCTGCGGCGGGCGGCGGACCGGCTCGGGGAGTGGCGGCTGAGCGGTCACACCCTGGTGGTCACGCTCGAACCGTGCACGATGTGCGCCGGCGCGCTGGTGCTGGCCCGGATCGAGCGGCTGGTGTTCGGGGCGTACGACCCCAAGGCCGGCGCGGTCGCCTCGCTGTTCGACGTGGTCCGTGATCCGCGGCTGCCGCACCGGGTCGACGTACGGGGCGGGATCCTCGCCGACGAGTGCGGAGTGGTGCTGCGGTCCTTCTTCGGCCGCTGACCGCCGACGCTCGTCGGCCGTGCTGACCGAGGCACGCGCGGCGCCGCCACGGACCGCCCGGTCGGTGCGAACGGATTTCGTCCGGGGCGTCCCGGTTCGGTATTGTCCTCCGCGGTGGCGTGTCTGAGCGGCCGAAAGAGCGCGCCTCGAAAGCGCGTGAGGGGCAACCCTCCGCGGGTTCAAATCCCGCCGCCACCGCCACAAGCAGCCCCGTCTTCGATCTCGGTGAGGACGGGGTTGCTCCATATCGGGGGCCCCGTTACGACGGGGTTTCGGCCGGGGAGGGGGAGCGACGGTGATCGACCTCGACCTCATCCTGCTCGTCGGCTCGGTGGTCGTGATCGTCGCGATCCTGTCCGCCCGCCTCGGCACCCGGTTCGGGCTGCCCGCCCTGCTGCTCTTCCTCGGGGTCGGCATGCTGCTCGGCCAGACCCGGATCAACTTCGACGACGCCGAGCTGGCCCACGCGCTCGGGTTCGCGGCGCTGGTGATCATCCTGGCCGAGGGCGGTCTGACCACCAAGTGGTCCGACATCCGGCCGAGCATCGGTTTGGCCTCGGTGCTGGCGACCCTCGGCATCGGGATCAGCGTGGCCCTGATGGCCGTCTTCGGCCACTTCGTCCTCGGGCTCGACTGGTGGATCGCGATCCTGCTCGGGGCGGTCTTCTCACCCACCGACGCGGCGGCGGTGTTCTCGGTGCTGCGCAACGTCCCGCTGCCGCAGCGACTGCGCGGTGTGCTCGAGGCGGAGTCCGGGCTGAACGACGCCCCGACCGTGCTGCTGGTGTCGCTGGCGTCGTCGGCGGCGTTGACCGGTCAGAGCGAGTACGGTCCGGCGTTGCTCGGTGGGCTGGTGATCCTGGAGCTGGCGGCCGGGATCGGCCTCGGCGTCGCGCTCGGCTGGGTCGGGGTGCAGGTGCTGCGGCGGGTGGCGCTGCCCGCCTCCGGTCTCTACCCGCTGGCCACGATGGTGTGGATCGTCTTCACGTACGGGGTGACGGCGGAGCTGCACACCAGCGGGTTCGCGGCGGTCTACGCCTGCGCGCTGATGCTCGGCAACGCCCAGCTGCCCCACCGCGGAGCCACCAGGTCGTTCGTCGAGGGCACCGGCTGGATCGCCCAGATCGGGCTGTTCGTGATGCTCGGCCTGCTGGCGGTGCCCGAGCGGCTCAACCTCCGCGAGGTGGTGATCGCCCTGGGCGCAGGGCTGTTCCTGACGTTCGTGGCGCGCCCGCTGTCGGTGTTCCTGTCAGCCACGGCGTTCCGGATGCCGCTCAAGGAGCAGCTGTTCGTCTCCTGGGCCGGACTGCGTGGAGCGGTGCCGATCATCATGGCCACGGTGCCGCTGTCCATGGGGGTGCCGAACGCGCCGTACCTGTTCGACGTGGTGCTCATCTTCGTGATCATCTTCACCTGCCTGCAGGCTCCGACGCTGCCGTTCGTGGCCCGCAAGCTGGGTCTGGTCGACCTGGAGCGAGCCCGCGAGGTGGAGGTCGAGGTGGCGCCGCTGGACAAGATCTCGGCCGACATGCTGCAGGTGCGGGTGCCGGAGGGGTCCCGGATCGCCGGCGTCGAGATCAGTGAGCTCCGGCTCCCGCGCGACACGGTGGTCACCCTGATCATCCGCAACCAGACCCCGTTCGCCCCGTCCGGCCAGGAACGGCTCAAGGTGGGCGACGAGCTGCTGATCGTCACGCCCACCTCGGAACGCGAGCGGACCGAACAACGCCTGGCCCTGCTGAGCCGCGAGGGTCGACTGGCCAGCTGGAAACGGAGTGTCCCGAACCCGCCGGACTGACTCAGGGGTGGCTGGGTGGGTGACTGCCTGGGCTGGTTGGGCTGCGCCCGGACGAGGGTGGGGTGGTGAGGGGATGTCGGGGCGGGGAGTGCGGCATATGGTCGGAGCGTCGGGCGCCGGTGTGCCCCGGGAGTCAGGTCCGGCGTACGGGGAGGTGCGGCGGGTTGACCGGATGCCGCCGCGGAGTCACGTACGGCGGACCGGCGGCGTCGGGATCGACCGGATGTCGCCGGGAAGTCACGTCCGGCGTACGGGGGTGCAGCGCGGTGGTGGACCGGATGTCGCCGCGGAGTCACGTCCGGCGCACCGGACCGCCGGCGGCAGCGCTAGTTGCCCAGCGCCGGGGTCGAGGTCTGGGTCGAGGGCAGGCAGGCGGTGGCGGTCTTGACCACGATCGCGGTCTTGGCCTTCTTGTTGAAGCCGCCGTACTTGTCGCCGACCAGCACGTCGACGGTGCCGTCGGTGCGCTTGTCGGGGCGGACCGTGGCGCCCTTGAAGAACGCCTTGACCAGCACGACCTCGGGGTTCGTCGCCGCGGCGCCCACGATCACCGTCTGCTTGATGTTCTCGCCGGTGTTCGAGGTGCGCTGGACCCGGAAGCCCTTGTCGCGCAGCGCACGGCCCACGTCGCCGGCCAGACCGCGGCGGTCGCCGCCGTTGAAGACGTTGACGGTGACCTGGCTCGACCGCAGCTGGCTGTTGGGCAGCGACTGCTGCACGCACGGCTCCGGCGGCAGCGGCGGCACCGCGGCGATCACGTTGTTCCAGCCCCACCAGGCGCCGTAGCAGAGGACGCCGAGCAGGATCAGCAGCGTCAGGGGTGTCCGGACGATCCGGAACACTCGACCGATCACTGACTGCTTCCCTTCTGCCTCACCACTGGTGCTCGAACCTCACGGACGCCGGATCACAACAGGTCGAGAACGCGGGCGTGCATGGTCTGACGCTGCTGCAGGGCGGCCCGCAGGGCCCGGTGCAGACCGTCCTCGAGGTAGAGGTCGCCCCGCCAGGAGACGACGTGGGCGAACAGGTCGCCGTAGAAGGTGGAGTCCTCCTCCAGCAGTGCCTCCAGGTCCAGCGTGCGCTTGGTCGTCACCAGCTGGTCCAGGCGCACCTGGTGCGGCGCGATGGCGGCCCACTGCTTCTGTACGTACCCGTGGTCCGGGTAGGGGCGTACGTCGCCGACGCGCTTGAAGATCACCCGCCCCACCCTAGACGACCTGGTCGGGCCGACCCGTTCACGACGTGATTACGATTCGGGCATGGCGGAGAGCAACGGCGGGCACGACACAGCGGCTGACCCGGGTCCTGCGACCACTCCGTACGCGCCACCGGCGGCCACCGAACCGGCCCCCCCGACCCCCGCCGAGGCGCCCGGTCCCGGTGCCGCTGACGGCGCCGCCGCCGCGGAGCTGCCGGCCGAGGTGCTGGCCATCCAGGCCGGGTACACCTTCGACGAGCCGGCCATCGACCTCGGTGTGCTGATGGAGAACGACGCGCCGGTGCCCCAGGCCCGGGTGCGGATCCCGCTGTCGATGCTGAACCGGCACGGCCTGGTGGCCGGGGCCACCGGCACCGGCAAGACCAAGACGCTGCAGGTGCTGGCCGAGGCCATCTCCCACGCCGGCGTGCCGGTGTTCGCCGCCGACATCAAGGGCGACCTGTCGGGCATCGCCGCCCCCGGGGAGGCCAACGAGAAGCTGGCCGCGCGGACCAGGAAGATCGGCCAGGACTGGCAGCCGCAGGGCTGCCCGGTCGAGTTCTACTCCCTCGGCACCGGCGACGTCGGGGTGCCGCTGCGGGCGACGGTCACCTCGTTCGGTCCCATCCTGCTGTCCAAGGTGCTCGGTCTGAACAAGACGCAGGAGTCCTCCCTCGGGCTGGTCTTCCACTACGCCGACACCGCCGGTCTGCCCCTGCTGGATCTCGCCGACCTGCGCGAGGTGCTCGGCTACCTGACCAGCGACGAGGGCAAGGAGGAGCTGAAGGGGATCGGCGGTCTGAGCAGCACCACCGTCGGGGTCATCCTGCGCAGTCTGATCACCTTCGCCGACCAGGGGGCTGAGGACTTCTTCGGCGAGCCCGAGTTCGACACCGCCGACCTGATGCGGACCACGGCCGACGGTCGCGGCGTGGTGTCCCTGCTCGAGCTGCCGAACCTGGCCAACCAGCCGGCGCTGTTCTCCACCTTCTTGATGTGGCTGCTGGCCGACCTGTTCTCCGACCTGCCCGAGGTCGGCGACGTCGACAAGCCCAAGCTGGTCTTCTTCTTCGACGAGGCGCACCTGCTGTTCAACGGCGCCTCCGCGGCCTTCCTGCAGGCGATCACCCAGACCGTACGGCTGATCCGCTCGAAGGGGGTGGGCATCTTCTTCGTCACCCAGACGCCCAAGGACGTGCCGGACGACGTGCTCGCCCAGCTCGGCTCCCGGGTCCAGCACCAGCTGCGGGCGCACACGCCCAACGACGCCAAGGCGCTGAAGCAGACGGTGGCCACCTTCCCGAAGTCGCACTACGACCTGGCCGAGGCGCTGCAGTCGCTGGGCATCGGCGAGGCGATCGTCACCGTGATGGACCCGGACGGCGCCCCCACGCCGGTGGCCTGGACCCGGATGCTCGCGCCCGAGTCGCTGATGGCCGCCATCCCGGCCGAGTCCCTGCGCCCCGGCATCGCCCAGTCGGCCATGATGACCAGGTACGGCCAGGAGATCGACCGCGAGTCGGCGTACGAGATGCTCACCCGCAAGGTCGAGGCCGGCGCCCAGGCCGCCGAGCAGGAGCGGCTGGCCCAGGAGTCGGCGAAGCAGCAGGCCGAGTACGCCAAGCAGCAGGCGGCCGCCGCGACCCAGGCCGAGAAGGACCGGATCGCCGCGGAGAAGCTGGCCGCCAAGGAGCGCGCGGACGCCGAGCGACGGGCGGTCAAGGAGCGGGCCGAGGCCGAGCGACGGGCTGCCGCCGAGGCCCGGGAGGCCGCGCGGACGCGCAAGGCCACCGGTGACGTGGTCGGCAAGGTGCTGCGGTCGGGGATCGCCAAGGAGATCGTCCGCGGGCTGTTCGGCACGGCCCGCCGCCGGTGAACACCGAGCAGGCTCGATGAGCGAACGGGTGGCGGTGACCGGGGCGGCCGGTCTCCTGGGTCGGGCCGTGGTGGCCGACCTGCTGGCGCACGACTACGACGTGGTCGGCATCGACCGGGTCGCCGACGACGAGGGCGTCCGCAGCTGGCAGGGGCGGTCGGTGGCGGATCTCGTCCCGCTGCTGGAGGGCTGCGACGCCCTGATCCACCTCGCCGCCATCCCGGCGCCGGAGGGGCACCTGCCCGAGGTGGTGTTCGCCAACAACACCCAGGCCACCTTCGCCGCGCTGGAGGCCGCCGGGTCGGTCGGGATCCGGCGCACGGCCATCGCGTCCAGCGGCTCGGCCTACGGGACGGCCTGGTCGCCGCAGCCGACCCGGTTCCGCTACGTGCCGGTCGACGAGGACCACCCGATGACCAACCTCGACCCGTACGGTCTGTCCAAGGAGGTCGACGAGCGGACCGCTGCGGTGCAGGCCCGTCGGCACGGCCTGTCGGTGGCAGCCCTGCGGTTCCACTGGATCGTGCCGCGCGAGGAGCAGCTCGCGGCGATGGCCCGGCAGCGGAGCGAGCCGCGCGACCCCGACGCCGAGCTCCGCGGGCTGTGGGGCTACGTCGACGTCCGCGACGCGGCGTCGGCCTGCCGGCTGGCGATCGAGGCTGCGGGGCGGGAGCCGTACGGGTTCGTGCCGTTCAACATCGTCGCGGCCGACAGCCTGGTCGACGCGCCCGTCACCGACCTGCTGGCCGAGTACGCGCCGGAGATCGAGATCAGGTCGGCGCTGGGACCGACGCAGGGGGCGTACGCGATCGACCGGGCCGCCGCGCTGATCGGCTGGGTTCCCCAGCACTCCTGGCGCGACCCGGCCTGAGAGAGCGCCCGGCAGCCGAGACCCGGACGCACGACGTCCCCGGCTGCCTCGTGGGCTGCCGGGGACGTCGTCGGGGTGCGGTCCGCTGACGCACGGACCGTGCGGAGCCGGTCACCACGCCTCAGACGGCGGTGGTGTAGGCCTCCTGGCCGCGCCGGGTGGCGCGACGCTGCTGGCGCTCGGCCTTCCGCAGGAGCTGCTGCTCGCGGACTGCCTGCTTGTGCTCGGCCGCCTTGGCGGCACGGAGACTGAGGGAGAGCTGGTCGACGGCGAGGTAGAGACCGAGGGCCTGCTGATGGGTGTCGTACATGAGAGTTCCTTCGACGTGAGAGGTGGTCGAGCAGAGACGACGCCGTCGGCCGCGCGCTGAGGGACAGCGGTGGACCGCGATGGACGGCGGTGGACGACCGGATCAGCACCTCGCCGAGGCGAAGGGGATGGTCGTCGGGAACGAAGGCGGGCTGGCTCAGCAGCCGAGGACGGAGGCACCCGTCCAGGCCGGGCCGAAGCCGGTCCCGTCATCCGTACCGATGATCATGAACATGGAGTACCTCCTTTCCTGCAGACGTTGTCGGGGATCTCCCAGCGACAAGATCAACTCTAGGGAGGACCCGCGACCGGTGGCAACGGGTTTATCGCCGGGACGCTGTGGTTCCCTGGGGTATGGGTGATCTGAGCTGGGTGCCGAGCTACTACGACGACGTGGCCGGTGAGTACGACGAGTCCCGCGGCGGGGTCGACCGGGCGCGGGCCGCGGTCCGGTCGATCAGCACCCTGGTCCAGCCACCCGGCCCCTCGGCTGTGGCCGCGACGCGCGGCAGCCGCTGCCTCGACGTGGCCGGTGGGACCGGGATCGTGTCGGCCGAGCTGGCCGCCGCCGGCTGGTCGGTGTCGGTGCTCGACCGCTCGGCGGGCATGCTGGCCGAGGCCGCCCGGAGGCTGCCGGGGCGGGTGCTCCGCGCCGACGCCGACCGGTTGCCGGTGCGCGACGCCAGCCTCGACCTGGTGACGATCATCTGGATGCTCAACCTGCTCGACGTCGCCACCGCCGACGCCGTGCTGGCCGAGACCGCCCGGGTGCTGCGCCCGGGCGGTCGGCTGGTGGTCACCGTGGACAAGGAGCTGGCCCACGCGGACACGACCACCGTGCGTTCCGACGACGACCAGCGCCTCGGGGCCGTGCTCGCGGACCAGGGACTGACCCGCGCCGGCGCCGCGACCTTCACCGCACCCAGCCCGTGGGGGTCGGCCCGGGCCGGAGACCCGCTCTTCCGTCTGGCCGCCTTCCGACGCGGCTGAGCGCGGGACCGCGGTGCTTGACACCGGTCCGGGCGATGCGGTTGTTTCGGTGCATCCACGACGGGGGCTGACCAGAAGTCCTGTCGTGGAGCTGCGCGAGTTCGGCGGGCCTGACGCGGCGGGCCGGGCACCGGGATCGGTGTCCGGTGAGGACTGTCGAAGGGATTGCCATGACGCTGAGTCGTCGCCAGCTGATCACCACCGGACTGGGAGTCGCGGCCACCGCCGGGCTGGCCGGGTGCGCGGGTCTCACCAGTCGCTCCAGCGACGAGGGGTCGAGCGGCGGCGACGCCACGGGGCCGGCCACCCTGACCTTCGTCAACTGGTCGGGTGACACCGAGAAGAAGGCGTTCGACGCGCTGATCGCGGCGTTCTCGAAGGAGAACCCCGACATCACGATCAAGACCGACACCGTGCCGTACGCGAGCATCCAGACCAACCTGGACTCGCGCTTCCAGGCCGGCAACCCGCCGGACCTGTTCCGGGTCTCCTACATCGACATCGGCCAGTACACCAGCCAGGACGTGCTGCTCGACGTCTCGGGCGCCTTCGACCAGGCGGCGGTGGACGCAGTTCGTGCCCGGGCCTGTGGCAGGGCGATCGTCTACGACGGCAAGCCGTACGGCGTCCCGCACCAGATCGACACCACGGCGATCCTCTACCGCAAGGACGCCTTCGAGGCCGCCGGCATCACCGACGTCCCCACCACGCTTGGAGGAGGCCTGGACCTGGGAGGAGTTCGCCGCGGTGGCCGACAAGCTCGCCGGCGTGGTCAAGGGCAAGCAGTCGCCCTTCATCTACGACTGGCAGAGCGCCGGCGCGTACCGCTGGCTGTCCTGGCTGTTCCAGGCCGGCGGCAACCTGCTCGGCCGAGGACCTCAAGGCCCCGGCGATCGACTCCGACGAGGGTCGCGGGCGGTCGAGTTCACCCAGCAGCTTCTTCACCAAGAACTGGGTGGCCCGCAACACCTCGGTGAAGAGCACCACCTACCCCGACAGCGCCTTCATCGCCGGCACGGTGGCGATGGCCTTCGCCGGCGACTTCCTGGTCCCGTCGATCGAGACCAGCATCGGCGACAAGTTCGAGTACGGCGCCATGCCGATGCCGCGGGACAAGATCGCCGCCACCGACCTCGGCGGCAACGCCATCGTGGCCGCCAAGGACGGCAAGAACACCGAGGCGGCGGCCAAGTTCCTCGCAGTTCATCGTGCAGGAGGACCAGATGCGGACCTTCTGCGAGGCCACCGGTCAGCTGCCCACCCTGAAGTCGCTGACCACGCTCGAAGCTCGACTTCGCCGTCCGGCCGGACCTGATGGAGACCTTCGTCCAGCAGGCCACCACGTTGACCCCGGAGCAGGTCAAGCAGGTCACCGTGCCGCAGTTCGCCAAGATCAACGCCGCGCTGGCCGACGAGCTGGAGAAGGCGTTCCTGGGTGGCCGCTCGCGCCGCCGACACCACGGCCGCCCTGGCCGCCGCGGTGCAGCAGGCCGGCTCCGTGACGGTCGTCCAGGCCGCTGGCGTCGCCGCCGGCGCCCCGCCCGGCCGGGCGCCGGCGCCGGCGGCGCCGCGCTGGGACCGGTCCGGCCGCTGTTCGTCTGCCCCGGCGATGGTGCTGGCGGTCGGTCTTCCTGCTGCTGCCGCTGGTCGCTGGCCTTCGTCTACAGCTTCGCCGAGATCGCCCCGCTGAGCGGCAGGATCACCTGGGTCGGGCTGCGCCAACTACGCCACAGATGCTCACCGACCCGACCTTCTACCGGTCGCTGGTCAACACCGCGATCTTCACCGTGCTGGTGGTGCCGCTCAGCATGGCCATCGGGCTGGCCCTGGCCGTGCTGCTGAACTCGGTGATGCCGGCCCGCAAGCTGTTCCGGACGATCATCTACCTGCCGCTGGTGATCTCCGGGGTGGCGGTCGGGCTGATCGGCACCTTCCTCTTCAACGAGACCATCGGCGTGGTCAACAAGCTGCTGGCCACGCTCGGCGCTGCCCGGGGTTCCCTGGCAGTCCGCCGGGCGTGCCGGCGTTCGCCTCGGTGGTCCTGGTCACGCTGTGGATCCGGGTCGGCTTCACCATGATCATCTACCTGGCCGGGCTGCAGGCGGTGCCGGTCGAGCTGCAGGAGGCGGCCCAGGTCGAGGGCGCCAACGGCTGGCAGCGGTTCCGCTTCATCACCTTCCCGCTGCTCGGCCCGTCGACCTTCTTCCTGCTGGTGATGAGCGTCATCTACTCCTTCCAGGTCTTCGACACCGTCTTCGTGCTCACCAACGGCGGCCCGGGCTCGGCCACCGAGGTGCTCGGCACGTACGCGTACAAGACCGCCTTCGGCGCGGCCCGCGACCAGGGCTACGGCGCCGCGATCGGGGTGGTGATCTTCTTCTTCACGCTGATCTTCACCGTGATCCAGTGGCGCACCAACCGGACCCGGGACGAGGTGGCCTGATGACGGTGACCGCACCGCACCAGCGCTGACCGCCGACGCGCCGGGCACCGTCGCCGCGCCGTCCAGCGGCGCCGGTCCCGGCGGCTGGCTGGTCGTCCGGGTCGTGCTCGCCGCGGTGGTCTGCCTGGTCGATGGTCTTCCCGCTCTGGGTGATGGTGGTGACCGCGTTCTCCGGCACCGCGGTGTTCAGCCAGCAGCTCGAGCTGCTGGCCGCAGCGGTTCACCCTGGCCAACTTCGAGAAGGTGTTCGCGTCCTGGCCGGTCGGCACCTGGTTCGGCAACTCGGTGACCGTCACGGTGATCACCACGGTGCTGTCGGTGATCGTCAGCGTGACCGGCCGGCTACGCCTTCGCCAAGCTCCGCTTCCCGGCCAAGACGGTGCTGTTCCTGGCGCTGCTGGCCACCATGATGATCCCGGCCCAGGCGACCCTGGTGCCGCAGTTCCGGATCGTCAACGCGACTGGGCCTGATCGGCACCTTCTGGGCGGTGATCATCCCGGGCGCGGCGGCCACCTTCGGGGTCTTCCTGGCCCGGCAGTTCATGCTGGCCATCCCGACCGAGCTGATCGAGGCGGCCCGGATCGACGGGGCCGGGCACGCTGCGCGATCTTCTGGAGCGTCGTGCTGCCGCTGTGCAAGCCGCTGCTCGCGGTGCTCACCCTGCTCAGCCTGATGGCCCAGTGGAACGACTTCCTGTGGCCGCTGATCGTGCTGCGCGACCCGGCGCTCTACACCCTGCCGATCGGGCTGCAGTTCCTGCAGGGCCAGTACCAGACCGACTACGGCGCGCTGATGGCGATGACGCTGATCTCGGTCGTCCCGTTGGTGATCTTGTTCCTGGCCTTCCAGCGGTTCTTCGTCCAGGGGCTGGCCACCACCGGTCTGCGCTGAGGTCGTAGTCGGTCCCGGCCGGGGGCGGGGGAGGAACTTGGCCCGCCGGGCGCGGGCCCAGGCCACCGCCCGCTCCTCCCGGTCCAGCTCGCCGTCGGCCACCAGCTGCAGGCGACGCGGGTCGCCCCGCTCGGCCAGCGACCGCATCAGGTCGACCCCGGCCTCCTGGGAGGCCATCACCTGCTCGACCAGGTCGTCGTCCAGGGCGATCCCGTACGCCTCGGCGAACACCCGCATCCGGTGCCGGCGCCGGGGTCGACGGTCCAGTCCCGAGCACGCCCTGCCAGTAGCTGCGGTCCCGGATCGGGGCCAGGTAGTGCAGCGCGTACGCGATGTCGCTGGCGCGGGTGCCGACGTGGGCGTGCTCCCAGTCGATCAGCCCGACGATCCGCCCGTCCCGCCAGACCAGGTTCCAGGGTCCGACGTCGCCGTGGCAGACCAGCGTCTCCTCCCCGCCGGGCCGAGACCGTCCTCCCGGGCGTCGCCGGCGCCGGTGGAGCCGTCGAACCAGTGCACGGGCTCGCTCGGCTGCCAGCCGGCCACGGCGTCGTGGTAGCGGCGGAGCAGCTCGCCCGACCGCGGCCACCGCCGAGTCGGAGTCGACCAGGCGGCAGGCGGCGTCGCCGCCGACCCCGGGGATGAACTCGACCTCGTCACCGTCGGGGGTGACCCCGTACGGCTGCGGCGCCTCGGTGAAGCCGACGGCGCGCAGGTGGCCGAGCAGCGCCTGGACCGAGGCCGACCACGGCTGGGACGGGTGCCGGACCCGGTCGCCGACCCGCAGCACGGGGCGGTCGGCGCGGTCCTGCAGCACCTCGGGATCGGGGTCGGGGAAGGTCGGCATGGGCGTCCTCGGTGGTCGGGTCCGGTGATCCTCGCACGCGGGCTACCCTCGTCACGACTGCTCGACCACGCCCCCTTCGAAGGAGCACCGATGACCTCGACCCCGACCCCGCCCGACGACGTCAGCGACGCCGACTGGGCGGAGCAGAACACCTCCACCGACCCGTTCGAGGAGTTCGACGCCAGCCCGACCGTGCCGGTGCAGCGTTCGGTGGCCGAGGCCGACCAGGTCGACGTGGCCGAGCAGGACGAGGTCGTCCCGCTCACCGACGACGAGGAGTGACCGGCTCGTCCGGCGGCTCACCGCGGCGGACCCAGGCGCTGAACGACGCCACCGAGCCGCCGGCCGGGCGTCGCAACCAGGGCCACGGGTGCAGGGCGGCGACGTCGAGGTGGGCGGCCCTGACCCCGAAGCCGGGCACCGGCGCGTAGGTCACCGCCAGCCGGCGTCCGGCCAGCACCTGCGTCGGGTCGCCCAGGTGCACCTCCACCGCACGGCGCCGGCCGAGGTCGGCCAGCGCCTCGGCCAGGAACACCAGCCGGTGCCCGGCCAGCCGCAGCCGGGCCAGCAGCGGGGCGTCGAAGACGAAGACGACCGGCAGCTCCGGGTGCGCCGCCAGCGCCGGATCGTCGTCCCCCAACGACTCGGCGGTCAACCAGACCGCCTCGGGCGACCCCGTCAGTCGTGGCTCGGCCGGTCCCGCGGTGCGCTCCGGGTCCGGGTCGTGGCGCAGCGCCGCCACCGGTTCGACCCCGGTGCCGGGCTGCGCCTCCGGCCACGCCTGGATCGGGCAGCGCTGGCGGAGCGGGCACTGCCGGCAGAGCTCGGGGGCTCGCTTCTCCACCTGCCAGCGGGAGAAGCCGTACGGCTTGCCGGTGCCGGCCCCGATCGTCCACTGCCAGCCGAGTCCGTTGGCGGCCGTCGACCCGTCCAGCAGCTGCCGGAACATCCCGCGCTCGCCGTCCTGCCAGCGCTGTCCGGCCCGCACCGTCCACTGCGAGGCCGCCCACATCCGGCTCTGGTTGACCAGCCAGCCCTCCTCGGTCAGCGACCGGTCGATCTCGGCCAGGCAGGCCATCTCCGCGGGCCACGGCTCGCCGGACCAGCCCTCACCCACGGCCGGTTCGCGGCGCAGTGGCCGGCGGATCGCCCGGCCCACGCGGGCGTAGAGGTGCCGGGCGTACTCCTGCCACAACAGCTCGTCGCGGAACTTGCCGACGTCCCGGCTGGGACCGTCGGCCACCGCGTCCCAGACCCGGGGCAGGGTCAGCAGACCGTGGCGGATGAACGGTGACAGCCCGCTGGCGCCGCGGGCGCTCTCGGGCAGCACCTGGTTGCGGCGGGCGGCGTAGCCGCCGACGGAGAAGGCGCTCAGGGCGGCGTCAGCTGCCGCCTGGCCGCCGGTGAACCGGGTGGACCGGCGGACCCCGGACGGCCCCTCGAGCGTCAGCTCGCCGAGGTGCTCGGCCACCCAGGCCGGGGCGTCCTCGAGGGTCGGGGTCCGGCAGCTGCGTCACGGGCCGACCGTAGCCGCGCCCGCCGACACCGGTCCGTGCTGTACCCCCGCCCGTCGACCCCTCGTCCGTCGACCCCACGCCCGTCGACGCATGCACTTCCGCGGGATCACACCGTGCTGTCCGCTCCGACCGGTGGGGGAGCGGCTCCGCTTCGACCGGGGGAGTAGAAACGGGGCATGAGTGATCTTCCCGCGACCGTGTTCGTGCTCTACGGAGCCACCGGCGACCTGGCCAAGCGGATGGTGCTGCCGGCCTTCTTCGACCTGTACGCCCGCGGCCTGCTGCCGCGCCGCTGGAAGCTGGTCGGCAACGGCCGCGGCGACGTGGCGCACGAGGACTTCCGCGGCCACGTCCACGACGTGCTGACCGAGTTCGGCACCGTCGCCGACCGACGAGCAGTGGGCCGGCTTCGCGCCCGACCTGCTGTTCGCCGGTGGCGGGTTCCGGAACGAGGACGGCGGCCAGCTGCCCGACCTGATCGAGCAGACCCGCAGCGAGCTCGGCGCCGACGCGCAGCTGATCCACTACCTGGCGGTGCCGCCGAGCGCGTTCGCCCCGACCACCGAGGCGCTGAAGGAGCACGACCTGGCCACGGGCACCAAGGTGGTCTACGAGAAGCCGTACGGCACCTCGTTGGACAGCCTGCACGAGCTCGACGCCCTCGTGCACACGGTGTTCGACGAGGAGCAGGTGTTCCGGATCGACCACTTCCTGGGCAAGGAGGCGACCCAGAACGTCCACATGCTGCGGTTCGCCAACACGATGATCTCCCGGGTCTGGGACCGCGACAGCATCGAGGAGGTGCAGATCGACGTCCCCGAGACCCTCGACATCGCCGACCGGGCGGCGTTCTACGACGCCACCGGCGCCGCGCTGGACATGCTGGTCACCCACCTGTTCCAGGTCGCGGCCGAGGTGGCGATGGAGCCGCCGACCTCCTTCGCGCCCGAGGACCTGCAGGCGGCCCGCGAGTCGGTGATCTCCGCCTTCCGCCCGCTCGACCCGGCCGACGTCGTGCTCGGGCAGTTCGACGGCTACCGCCAGACCGAGGGCATCGCCGACGACTCCACCACCGACACCTACGTGGCCGCCAAGCTCTGGGTGGACACCGACCGCTGGCGGGACGTGCCCTTCGTGCTGCGCACCGGCAAGCGGCTGAAGGGCGGCGCCCAGCGGCTCTCGCTGCTGTTCCGGGCGCCGGACGGTCCGCTGCACTCGGCCGGCACCCGGCCCGAGGTGCTCGCCTTCGACCTGGAGGGCAGCGGCCGGATCCTGATGGAGCTCACGGTCAAGGACCCGGGACCCGACTTCGTGCCCGAGCGAGGTCGAGCCACGTCCTCCGGCTGGACCAGGTGGCCGAGGGCTCGATGGCGCCGTACACGTCCCTCATCTACGACGTGCTCCGGGGCGACCGCTCCCTGTTCACCAGCTCGGTCGGGCTGGCCGCCGCGTTCACCGCCTTCGCGCCGCTGCTCGGACCCGACCGCCCGGACGTGGTGTCCTACCCCGAGGGCAGCTGGGGACCGGCGGCGGCCGACCGGCTGACCGGCCGCTTCGGCTGGCTGCTGGCCCGCGAGTGACCCCCGAACCCCGGGTGACCCAGACCGCTGACGCACTCCTCCGACCACTCACGCAGTGCGTGCAACGCCTGCGTGAGGTGCTGAGGAGTGCGTCAGCGGGCTGGGTGTGAGGGCGTGGGGTGGGGCGGAGTCAGCCGGCGATCACCCGGCGGGCGGCCACCAGCTCCCCGCCCGCGTAGCCCTCGACCAGGACCGTGGCGCCGACCGACGCGCGCAGCTCGGACAGCACCACCGGCTCGGCGGTGACGTCCTCCGAGCCGATCGGGCGGCCGTCCACGAAGACGTCGACCCGGTCCAGGCCGCCGCCGGCGGTGACCTCGACCCGCAGACCGACCCGGGTGAAGCCGGTGGTCACGGTGAGCTGCCGGACCGGGAGCCCGGCCAGGATCTCGCCCGGCCCGGTCGAGCAGGTCGACGTTGCCGTGCAGCACGTCGTTCCGGGTCATCGCGTGCTGCACCGTCGGCGTGACCCCGAGGTCCTCGACCGGCGTGCCGGACAGGGCGCCCACCCGCAGACCACGCCGGATGGCGACCCGCATGTTGGCCTGCTTGGGCAGCGGTGCGTACGGGGACCCGGGCTCGCTGGCCCGGTCGCCGACGAGCTGCAGCAGCAGCTGGTGGGTCCACACGTTCGCCCCGCCGGCGCCGGTGCGGTCGTCGACGCCGAGGATGGGACCGATCTCGTGGTCGGCCCAGCCGGCGGCGAAGAAGTCGGTGGCGGAGTAGCAGCGGGCGTCGGTGACCAGCACCGCCGGCCCGTGGTAGGTCTGACCGACCTCGTTGGCCCCGGCGGCCGGGGTGATGGTGAACGCCGCGGAGAAGGTCGCCCCGATCTCGACCGCCTGGTCCAGCGAGGGGAACCACGGCCCCAGGTCGATGCCCTCCGTGCCGTCCTGGTGCCGGCGGCACAGCGCCAGGTTCAGCGGGGTGGCGATGAACTGGACCGGCTCCGGGCTGATCGGCCGCGGGGTGAGGGTCTGCAGGGTGAACTCGCTGGCGTGCAGGTGCCCGCCGCCGTTGCCCCGGACGTCCACGATCAGACCGTTCTGCGGCAGCAGCCCGATCAGCCGCACGAACTCGTCGCGGAAGGCGATCGGGTCCTGCACCGAGAAGGTGAAGATCCGGATCTGTCCGAAGCTGCCGTGGGCCGTCGTCACCGTACGGGCGCGGAAGACCGACGGCATGGTGGTGGGCAGGTCGGCCGCCCCGACGGCCTGCGGCGCGGCCAGCTGACCGTCCTCGGCCTGCTCGCCCTCCAGCCGGACCACCTCGGGGTGGTAGAGGCTCTTGCGGGCCCGGTCGCGCTCGTCGGCGTCCAGGTCCAAGGCGTTGGCCAGAGCGGCCGGCGACACCGCGTCCAGGTCGGTGGTCGGCGGGAGGTTGGTGGCCACCTCCCAGGCCACCCGGAGCTCGCCGGTGCTGCCGTCGGCCGCGCGGAAGGTGACGTCGATCCAGTCCTCCTCGGGCGGCAGCTGCATCAGCAGCGGCCGGATGGTCAACGAGTCCAGTCCGCGCGCCAGGCTGGCGGCCCGGTTGCTGCCGGCCAGCCGGAGGCCGTTGCTCTCCACCGCGGTGCCGATCGGCACGCCGTTCCAGTGGGTGACCTCGACCCCGAGACCGAAGCCCGGGGCGCTGAAGCCGGTGACGACGCCGGTCACCAGGTAGTGGTCGCCGTCGGCTTCGGTGGCCTTCTCCAGCACGAACGGGAGGTAGGCGACCTGGCCCGCGAACGGCTTGGGCAGCAGGTAGTTGGTGTGCAGGTCACGGACGGACAAGAAGATGCTGGCCATCTCCTTGTGGAACAGCCACTCCGGGCCCATCGTCTGCGGGGTCTGGCGGGTGAGCTGGGTGCGCAGCAGCCGCAGCCGCTGGACCGGGTTGACCGCGTGCATGGCCATCTTCAGCGGCAGGTGGACGTAGTTCTGCTCGAGCAGGACCAGCGCCTGCTCCACGATCAGCTTCCGTTCGGGCAGGGTCAGCGTGCCCGCCGACGCCAGGAAGTCGGGGACGGTGACGGCACCCTCGAGGTCGGCGCGGGCGATGCCGTGGGTCATGGCGGTTCCTCCGAGGTGTAGGACTTCTCGGAGGGAAGTGCCACGAACAGCTACCCAGATACCTCGAGGAGGAAGCCACTCCATGACCGACCGAGATCCCGGCCCCACGGACCCCGCCGACCTGAGCGACCTGTCCGCTCTGATCGACCTGGTGCTGCCCGGCGATGAGTTCCCCTCGGGCAGTGCCGCCGGTGGGGTGGGGTTCCTCCAGGGCTACCTGGCCGAGCGCCCGGACCTGCGACCCCGGCTGGACGGTCTGCGGGCGGCGCTCGATCCCACAGCTCACCCGGACTGGGACTGGTTCGCCGAGCTGGTGAACGCCGGCTTCTACGCCGACCCGGCCAACGGCGGCAACGCCGACGCCGTCTCCTGGCGGATGGTCGACTGGGCGCCCGAGCCCGCCGGTGGTTGGTCGCGCCCGGTGCCCGTGCCCGAGGCGGAGCCGCTGGTGGTCACCCCGGACCGGCTGGCGTCCCGCTACGACGCGGTGGTCATCGGCTCCGGGGCCGGCGGTGGCGTCGCGGCCTGCCTGCTCGCCGAGTCCGGCCGCCGGGTCCTGGTGGTGGAGGCCGGTTCCTGGCCCACCATCGCCGAGCTCAGCCGTGATCAGCTCCGCAACCCGCGCTCGGACTGGGGTGTGCTGCCGCTGTCCGGTCCGCTCGACGACAGTGATCTGCGGGTGCTCGAGATCGGCGGCCGGGCGGAGGTCCTCCGGCCGTACGAGCCGGGGTGGGCCAACAACGCGATGACGGCCGGCGGAGGCACCCGCGTGTACGGCGCCCAGGCCTGGCGGTTCGCTCCACAGGATCTGGCCATGGCCAGCACCTACGGCGTGCCGGAGGGCAGCGCGCTGGCCGACTGGCCGATCGGCTACGACGACCTGGAGCCGTTCTACTCCCGGGCCGACCGTGAGCTCGGCGTCTCCGGGTCCGGCGTCGGCGAGACCATCCCGCGCAGCGCGCCCTACCCGCTGCCGCCGGTGCGGACCGGTCCCCGGCACGAGCTGCTGCGGTCGGCGGCCGAGCGGCTCGGCTGGGGCAGCGTCCGCGTGCCGCTGCTGATCAACTCCGAGCCGTACGGGGGCCGCGCGGCCTGCGAGGGCTGCCGGATGTGCGTCGGGTTCGCCTGCCCGACCGACGCCAAGAACGGGTCGCAGAACACCGTGCTGCCGCGGGCGTTCGCCACCGGACGGGCCGAGATCCTGCTGCAGACCCGGGCCGAGCGGCTGGTGGTCGACGGCCGCGGCCGGGTGGTCGGCGTCCGGCTGGTCGGCCGGGACGCCGCCGGGGAGGTCTGGCGGACCGAGGTCGGGGCCGGTCAGGTGGTGGTGTCCGGCGGAGCCGTGGAGTCCGCACGGCTGCTGCTGAACAGCCCCCACGACGGCGAACCGACCGGTCTGGGCAACCGGCACGACCAGGTCGGGCGGCACCTGCAGGGCCACGTCTACGGCGGTGCTGTCGGGATCTTCGACGACGTGGTGGAGGACCTGGTCGGTCCCGGGCCGACCATCTCCACCCACGACTTCCGGCACGGCGTCGACGGCCTGGTCGGTGGTGGCGTCCTGGTCGACGAGTTCATCCCGTTGCCGGCCAACGTCTACCGCTCGCTCAGTGGAGCCGGGCTGATCCCGCGGTGGGGGGCGGCGTCCAAGCGCGGCATGCGGGACCTGCTGCGCCGCTCGCTGCGGGTGATGGGACCGATCCAGGAGGTCACCTCGGCGGCGTCGCGGGTCCGGGTCGACGACGAGCGTCCGGGACGCGTACGGGATCCCGGTGGCCCGACTGAGCGGCTCGGTCCACGCCTGCGACCGGGCGGCGCAGGCGATGATCGCGGAGCGCGCCGTCGAGTGGTTGACCGCCGCGGGAGCCACCAGGACCGCGGCCATGGTCGGCGCGGGAGAGGGCCCGAGCGCCGGTCAGCACCAGGCCGGCACCTGCCGGATGGGCGCGGACCCCGCGACCTCGGTGGTGGACCCCTGGTGCCGGGTCTGGGGCCACGACAACGTACGCGTGGTGGACGCCTCGGTGCACGTCACCAACGGCGGTGTGAACCCGGTCCTGACGGTGTTCGCCAACGCCTACCGGGTGCTCGACGAGATGACCAGCTGATCACCCTGTCCTCAACGCTGACGCACTCCTCCGCTCCCTCGCGCGCGTGCTGCAACGTGTGCGTGAGTGGTGGGAGGAGTGCGTCAGCGAGAGTCAGGTCAGCGAGCCCCGGGCCACGGTGAGCACCGGGACGGGGGAGTGCTTGACGATCTTGGCGGCGTGCGAGCCCAGCAGGAAGCGGCTGATGGCCGAGGTCTTGGCGCCGATGGCGAGCAGGTCCGTCGGTCCCCAGGGCACGCTCGCGATCGTCTCCGCCCAGCCGGTGCCCGCGGCGACGACGATCTCGAGGGACTCGGCGTCAGCGCCCGCGGCAGCCGCAGCGGTACGGATCTGACCGCGTACCCGGTCAGCCCACTCGCCCACCACCAGGTCCTCGGCTGAGGTCTCGATGGTGCCGCTCAGAGCCGTGCTGGGTCGGACGGCGAAGCAGGCCACGCGCAAACCGATGCCGAACTCCTGGGCCCGCTCGATGGCGGCGCGGAGCAGACCGGAGTCGGAGTCGGCGCGGCCGAACCCGACAGTGATCCGGCTGATCCGAGCGTCGGGGACGACCGCGAAGCCCTCGGGAGCGAAGCAGACCGGCGTGTCGAGACTGTGCAGGATGCGCTGCGCGATGCTGCCCAGCGAGACCCGGCCGGGTAGGCCCGACGTCCCGGAGCCGAGCACGACCAACCCGGCCCCGACGCGCTCGCTGACGTGCAGCAGCCCGTCGGTCACCGAGCCGGCGGTCTCGATCAGGAACTCGGCTGCGGCAGGCCGGCCCCGATGATCGCGCGGGCCCGGTCCAGGGCCTCCTGGGCGCCGGACTTCTGCAGAGCCAGGTACTCCTCGTCGCCGAGGAACGGGCTCGGCGGCCACGGCTCGGGGGTGATCGCGGCGACGACCAGCGGCGAGTCGGTGGAGCGGGCGATCATGGCGCCCAGGTGGCTGGCGGCCTCGCCCCGGTCACCCGGGGCGAGACCGATGAGGATGGTGCTCATTCCTCAGGCCGGCACTTCCGCGTGCTCCACCACGACGTGGGTGACCGGGAGGTTGGGGTACGTCTCCCGGGCCCGGTCGACGACGTCGTAGCGCAACCAGGCGGACCGGTCCTCCGGGTGGGTGCAGATCACCAGGCGGTCCGGGTTGAACTGCTGCACCGCTGTGGACAGAGCCCGCAGCGGCCGGTAGTCGCCGAGCTCGCCGGTGGCCTGCAGGTTCTGCGCGTGCAGCACCTCCAGCGTCCGGTCCAGGCGGGCCTGGGCCGCCTCGGCGGTCTTCTCCCACAGGTAGACCGCGCCGGAGTGCATGGCCTGGCCGGTGTCGATCGGGTTCGCCGGCACGCAGATCAGGTACTCGGCCTTGCCGCTGCGTCGATCCGGCGCAGCTCGTTGATCAGCTCGTCGCCCTCGACGGTCTCGTTGGCCAGCACCAGCACGCGTTGGGCGTCACCGGTCTCGGCCACGGCGGGTGCGGCCGTCGGAGCCTTGGACCGGATCTGCTTGGTGGCGAAGAAGATCGCCAGCAGCACCGCCCACGCCAGCAGGCTGAGCACCAGCTGGATGCGGGTGTCGGAGTTCCAGCCCATCTGCACCAGCACGGCGATGATGGCCACGATGACGATGATCGACAGCACCGGGAACAGCCACATCTTCACCTTGAGCTGCTCCGGCGATGGTCCGCCGCCGCAGGATCACCTGCGAGATGGCGATCAGCAGGTAGACGAACAAGATCACCGCACCCGAGGAGTTCAGCAGGAACAAGAACACGGTGTCGGGAGAGATCGCCGCCGCGATCACGCAGAGGAAGCCGACGATGCTGGAGAACAGGATGGCGGCCCGGGGCACGCCGCCCTTGCTGACGGTCATCAGCCCGACCGGCGCCTCGCGCCGGGCGGACAGCACGAACAGCATCCGGGACGCGGTGTAGAGGCCGGAGTTCAGGCAGGACAGCACGGCGGTCGAGCACCACGGCGTTCATGATGTGGTCGGCGTACGGGATGCCCATCCTCTGGAAGGCCGCGACGTACGGCGAGGCCTCCAGCTCCGCGGAGTTCCAGGGCAGGATCACCGAGAGCAGGAAGATGGAGCCGACGAAGAAGATCGCGATCCGGACGATCACCGAGTTGGTGGCCTTGGCGATGGCCCGGGCCGGATCGGCCGACTCGGCGGCGGCGATGGTGGCGATCTCGGCGCCGACCATGGAGAAGATCACCACGACGATGGCGGAGAAGATGGCGCCGGGGCCGAGCGGCAGGAACCCGCCGTGGGCGGTCAGGTTGCTGAAGTCCAGGTCCTTGTTGGGCCACAGACCGAGCACGAACAGCCCGCCCAGCACCAGGAAGATCACGATCGCGGCGACCTTGATGCCGGCGAACCAGAACTCGAACTCGCCGAACGACTTGACCGAGAACAGGTTGGTGGCGGTCATCAGCAGCATCAGGACCAGCGACAGCACCCACAGCGGGATGGTCGGGATCCAGAACTGGATCACCTTCGCGCCGGCCACGGCCTCGAAGCCGACCACGATCACCCAGAAGTACCAGTAGAGCCAGGCCGTCGAGAAGCCCGCCCAGGCACCCAGGGCGTTGCGCGAGTAGTCGGCGAACGAGCCGGTGGACGGGTTGGCCACCGCCATCTCGCCGAGCATCCGCATCACCATGATGATCAGCAGACCGGTGATCGCGTAGCTCAGGAAGGCGCCCGGACCGGCGTTCCCGATCACCACGCCGGAACCCACGAACAGGCCGGCGCCGATCACACCGCCCATGGCGATCATGGTCAGGTGACGCTGCTTCAGGCCCTTCTTCAGCTCGGTTGGCGGTGCGCCCATGACGTCCTCATTCCTCGGGTCAGGGGGTGCCTGACGGTCCTCGGTGCGCGCTGACCCGGCGGGCCGGCTCGGTGCGCGGTACGGCGACATCATTCACCGCGCGACGAATGGTGTCTACGGATTGTCGGGTCGGTGACGTTACGGATCTATGCCTGTTGAGCAGAGGCTGCCCGAGCCCTGGGCGCGGTGAGAACCCTGGTGAGAGCTACTTCCGGCCCAGCGAGGGAGCGCAGGAAGAAGATCAGGTTGGCCGGGCGCTCGGCCAGACGCCGCATGAAGTAGCCGTACCAGTCGTCACCGAAGGGGACGTAGGTGCGGACCGTGACGCCCTCGCCGACCAGACGGTCCTGCTCGCCGTCGCGGATGCCGAAGAGCATCTGGATCTCGTAGTCGTCGGTGCCGCGCCCGGCCTCGGCCGCGTACTGCTCGGCCGCGGCGATCATCGCCGGATCGTGCGAGGCCACCATCGGGTAGCCCTCGCCCTGCATCAGCACCCGCAGGCAGCGCAGGTACGACGCGTCGACGGCTTCCTTGCCCTGGAAGGCGACCTCGGACGGCTCCTGGTAGGCGCCCTTGCACAGCCGGATCCGGGAGCCGGAGCCCGACAGCGCCGCGCAGTCGGCCTCGGTGCGGTGCAGGTACGCCTGCAGCACGGTGGCTACGTCGGGGAACTCGCGACGCAGCTCGGCTGACGATCGCGAGGGTCGAGTCGGTGGTGGTGTGGTCCTCGGCGTCGACGTTCACCCACGCGCCGGCGTCGGCCGCCGCCTGGCAGATGATCCGGGCGTTGACCAGGGCGAGCTGCTCACCGTCGGGCAGGGACTGGCCGAGGGCCGACAGCTTGATCGACACCTCGAGCCGGCGGGGACCGTCGGTGCGGGGCAGGTCGAGTCGGCGGTAGGCGGCCAGCAGCGACAGGTAGGCCGCGACGGTCTTGTCGGCCTCGGACGCGTCGCTGATGTCCTCGCCCAGGTAGTCCACGGAGATGGACCGGCCACTGGCCAGCAGCGACCGGACGGCCTCCATCACCTTGTCCTCGGCCGCGCCCGGCACGAACCGGGTGACCAGCGAACGGGTCAGCCGGGACCGGCTGACGGTGCGCTCGATCCGCTCCGAGCGGGCGGCGGCGAGCAGGACCGGGCGAAGGGGGTTGGTCAGGGTGGGCATGGTCGTTCTCCGTCTGCGTCGAGGGTCCGGTGGCGGGTGGTCTGGGGGTCAGGACTGGTGCGGGTAGAGGTGGTTGCGGGCCGGCACGAAGGTCTCCTTGACGGTGCGGGCCGAGGTCCAGCGGAGCAGGTTGAGCGGCGAGCCGGCCTTGTCGTTGGTGCCGGACGCCCGGCCACCGCCGAAGGGCTGCTGACCGACGACCGCGCCGGTGGGCTTGTCGTTGACGTAGAAGTTGCCGGCCGCGAACCGGAGGGCGTGGTCGGCCTCGACGACGGCGGTCCGGTCGTCGGCGATGATCGCCCCGGTCAGCCCGTACGCGGAGCCCTGGTCGACCAGGCGGAGCACGTCGGCGTACGCACCCGGGCGGCTGTCGTCGTAGACGTGCAGCGACAGGATCGGACCGAAGTACTCGGTGCTGAAGGCGGCGTCGCCCGGGTCCTGGCCGAGCAGGACGGTCGGGTCGATGAAGAAGCCCTCGGAGTCGTCGTAGCCGCCGCCGACCGCGACGGTCAGGCTGTCGGTCGCCTTGGCCCGGTCCAGGGCCGCCGCGTTCCGGTCGAAGGCGCGCTGGTCGATGACCGCACCGCCGAAGTTGCTGAAGTCGGTCACGTCGCCGTACGTCAGGGCGTCGACCTTGCCGAGGAAGTCGTCACCCATCCGGGCCCAGACCGACGACGGGACGAAGGCGCGGGAGGCGGCGGAGCACTTCTGACCCTGGAAGTCGAAGGCGCCGCGGATCAGGGCGGTGGTGAGCACCTCGGGGTCGGCGGAGGTGTGCGCCACCACGAAGTCCTTGCCGCCGGTCTCGCCGACCAGGCGGGGGTAGCCGCGGTAGGTGGAGAGCTTGTTGCCGACCTGCTGCCACAGGCTCTGGAAGACAGCTGTCGAACCGGTGAAGTGGATGCCGGCCAGCCGGGGGTCGTTCAGCACCACGTCGGAGACGAGCGGACCGTCGCCGAACACCAGGTTGATCACGCCGGCCGGCAGCCCGGCCGCCTCCAGCAGCTGCATGATCACGTACGCCGCCGCGGCCTGGGTCGGGGCCGCCTTCCAGACCACCGTGTTGCCCATCAGGGCCGGAGCGGTCGGCAGGTTGCCGGCGATGGCGGAGAAGTTGAACGGGGTGATCGCGTAGACGAAGCCCTCGAGCGGGCGGTACTCCACCCGGTTCCAGACCCCGGGGGAGGAGATCGGCTGGTCGGCCAGGATCTGCCGGGCGTAGGCGACGTTGAAGCGCCAGAAGTCGATCAGCTCGCACGGGGTGTCGATCTCGGCCTGGTACGCCGTCTTGGACTGCCCCAGCATGGTGGCGGCGGCCACCCGCTCGCGCCAGGGGCCGGCCAGCAGGTCGGCGGCGCGGAGGAAGACGGCGGCGCGGGCGTCGAAGGGCAGGTCGCGCCAGCCGGCGGCGGCCCGGGAGGCCGCTTCCACGGCGTCGGCGACGTCGGTCGCGGTGGCCTCGGTGTAGCTGCCGATCACGCTGGCGTGCCGGTGCGGCTGGACGACCCGGTACTCCGGCCCGGCGGCGGCGCGGTGCTCGCCGTCGATCACCTGGCGGATGTCCAGCGGGTTGCCGGCGAGGCTGTCGAGCGCACGGACCAGACGGTCGCGCTCGGGGGAGCCGGGGGCGTAGTCGTTGACCGGCTCGTTCAGCGGGAGGGGAACCTGGGTGATGGCGTCCACGGGGCGATCCTTCGAGGCAGGGCCGGATCGGTGCGGGGGACCGATGGGGCCGGGGTGGTTCGGTGGTCCCAGTCAACCGCTGAGGTGGCACCTGTGTCGTTGGGCGATCGGACAGACTCAGGCGGCATCAGTCGTACGATCGACCAAAGCATCGAGGTGATCGGAGACGACATGACAGCTGCCTCCACCGGGGTGTCGCTGGGGCTGTTGCTGCAGGCACTCGGGGCGACGGTGGCGACCGCCGTGGCGGCGCCCAGCGGCACCGACGGGGCCATCGGCTCGGTGGTGCTGCTGGAGGAGGCCGATCTCGGTGCGCCGTCGTCGAGCGGCGATCTGGCGGTGCTGATCGGGGTGCCGGCCGCCGGCGCGGTGGGCTGGCTCGACCGGTTGGGCTCGCTGGACCCGGGGGCCCGTCCGCTGGCGGTGGCCACCAAGCAGCTGTCGGCCGACCTGCTGGCGGCGGCCGAGCGGGTCGGGGTGGCCCTGGTCGCGGTGCACCCCCAGGCCCGGGTCGAGCTGGTGCTGGCCACCGTACGGAGCCTGCTGGACGTCGGGGCCGGGCAGGCGGCGACGGGTGCTCCGGCCGACGAGCCGCTGGCGGGGGAGAACGACCTCTACGGACTGGCGCAGACGGTCGCCGCCCTGACCGGAGGTCTGGTCAGCATCGAGGACGAGCGGTCCCAGCTGCTGGCGTACTCGGCCACCGACGGTGCCGCCGACGAGCTGCGGATGCTGTCCATCCTGGGCCGGGCGGGACCGGCGGACTACCTTCGTCGGTTGCGGCAGCGGGGGGTGTTCGACCGGCTGCGGACCGAGCGCCGGGCGATCGAGGTGCCGGCCGACGACGAGCTGGGCTGGCGACGCCGACTGGTCGTGGACATCCGCCCGCTGGGCGGCGGGGGCGGGGGCGGCGGCGAGGAACCGCCACGTGCGGGGGCGACGGGATCCCTCGGCACGATCTGGGTCCAGGAGGGTGCCCAGCCGCTCGACCCGGACGCCGGCTCCGTGCTGGAGGGTGCCGCCGCGATCGCGGCCCGGCTGATCGAACGGGCCCGCAGCGCCCCGACCCAGGAGGCGCTGCAGATCGAGCGGCTGCTCGGGCTCCGGGGCGGTGGCGTGGACGTCCCCTCGTTGGCCGCGGCTCTCTCGCTGCCCACGACCGGACCGGCTGCGGTGATCGGTCTGGCCCCGCGGGGTGCTGCGGTCACGGTCTGGCCGGGCGCCGCGCCGATCGCGGACCTGGCCGCAGCCGTGCGCCTGCACGCCAGCGCGTACGCCCCGGAGTCGCTGGTGGTCACCACCGACCGCCGGATCTACGTCGTGGTCCCGCGGGCCCGTGGGACCGGTCTGTCCCGCTGGATCACGGGCGTGCTCGACCGGGCGACCCGGCGATCCGGGCTCGAGCTGCGCGCTGCCGTGGCCGCCCCGATCGCCGACCTGGCTGACCTCGGTGCCGCCCGGGCCGAGGTCGACCGCGTGCTCGACCGGCCGGGCACCGAGCGGGTCACCACACTGGCCCGGTCGCGCACCTCGGTCCTGCTGGGCGAGATCGCCGATCTCGTCGCCGGGCGCGAGCAGCTCCGCGACCCCCGCCTGCAGGTCCTGATCGACGACGACCGGGACCGCGAAGGGTCTCTGCTGGTCAGCGTCGAGCAGTACCTCGACCACTTCGGCGACGTCCGCTCGGCGGCGGCCGCGTTGCACGTGCACCCGAACACGCTCCGCTACCGGATCCGGCGGGCGGAGCAGGTGCTCGACATGCGGCTGAGCGATCCGGGCGACCGACTGCTGCTGCAGGTCGAGCTGCTCGGGTTGCGTCGCGGGTAGCCCGCTGCTCGGTAATCGATTGCCGTCGATCCAGCTCTTTGGAACCGGCTGACCGATCGACGGGCCGACCGGCCGGAGCGGGACGTCTGCTGTTGTCGGAACCCCGGCCCCAGTCCTCCGGTCCCGGGAAAGGCCAGGTCGGGGGAGCGGATCTCCTGTCAGTCAACGACTATCTCGATCCGATCAACGCGGGCGTCCGGATCGACCTCGAGATCACGGATCGGCCACAGCTGACTCGACGGCACTGCCAGGACCCTTGACGAAGCAGCACTGGCGCGATCTAATCTCGGTAATCGATTACAGCCAAAGGGGGCGACCAGTGGTCCGGAACGGAAACTCAGCGTCAGAGACGGTCCGGGACGGCGCAGCGGCGTTGACCCGATCTCCACTGTCCCGGCGAACTCTGCTGCGGGGCCTCGGCGCCGCGGCGCTCGCTCCCACCGTGGGCATCCCGCTCGCAGCCTGCGGGTCCGACGACAGTGACTCCGGAGGTGGCGCCGGCGGCGGGACGGTCACCTTCGTCTACTACGGCGACGCCGCCGACCAGAAGGCGTACGACGCCCTCTTCACCAAGTTCCGCGCCGAGCACCCGGAGATCACCCTCAAGGCCCAGGGGATCGCGGCCAAGTCGTGGGCGGACTTCGCCAACGCGGTGGCCACCCGGCTGGCCGGCGGGCAGCAGCTCGACGTGGTCCAGATCGCCACCGAGGGCCAGCGGATCTTCATGACCAAGGACCTGCTGGAGCCGCTCGACGACTACATCGCCAAGGACCAGGCAGCTGTCGACGCCTACTACAAGGACACCCCCGAGCCGATCCGCACGTTCCTCCAGCAGTACGCGTCGAAGGACGGCAAGACGTTCTTCATGCCGGGCGGGTACAACACCATGGCGCTCTACCTGAACACCAAGCTCTTCTCCGAGGCCGGGGTCGACGTGCCCACCGGCACCTGGAGCTGGGACGAGTTCCGGGCGGCCGGTCAGGCGATCAAGGCCAAGACGGGGGCCTTCCTGACCGCCGCCGGCAGCGGCTACTTCACCGACGTGATGCCGTGGATGCTGAACAACGGTGCGGCGCCGATCAGCGAGGACTGGACCATGTCGACGATCAACACCCCGGCGGCGGTCGAGGCGCTGACCTTCGCCCGCTCGCTGGTGGTGGACGGGCTCGCCCCCAAGCCCGGTGGCACCTTCGACGCGCCGACCCAGATGGCCCAGGGCAAGCTCGCGTCCTTCGGCGGCGGTCGCTGGCCCACCAACGACCTGCGCCGGCTGAAGTTCATCGACTCGGTCGAGCTGGTCTCCTGGCCGCAGAAGGCCCAGCCCGGCTCCCCGGTGGGCTGGGACGCCTGGCCGATCCTCAAGGGCTCGAAGAACAAGGACGCGGCCTGGACCCTGATCACCTACCTGATCTCGGAGGCCTTCGGTGACGCGATCACCACCGGCGGCGGCGGTGCCGTGCCGGCCCGGATCTCCGACGCCACCAGCCCGGCGTTCCTCGAGAACGCGCCGAAGAACACCGAGCTGCTGGTCAAGCTGCTGGACGTCGCCACCCCGATCCCCGGACCGAGCCGTGGTGCCGAGACCCAGAAGGTGATCGAGGAGGCCTGGCTGCAGGGCATCTCCGGCACCAAGGACCCGCAGACGGCCCTGGCGGAGGCAGATACCAAGCTCCAGAGCCTGTTGTCGTGACAGCGGTCGCCGATCAGCGGTTGGAGGGTGTCGCGCGACCGGTCCCGGCGGCACCCTTCGGCCGGCGGCCGGCGGTCGCCGCTGGCCGGCTGGCTCTTCCTCAGCCCAGCCCTGCTGCTGTTCCTGTTGTTCATCCTCGGTCCGTTCGTCGCGGCCATGGCGCTCAGCTTCTACTCCTACGACCTGCTGACGCCGGCGACGTTCGTCGGGCTGGACAACTTCAAGGCGCTGCGCACACGACGAGCTGCTGGTGAAGAGCCTGGGCAACACGTTCATCTTCGCCTTCGCCTCGGTGGTGACCCACCTGATCGGCGGGCTGCTGCTGGCCCTGGCGGTCAACCGTGGACTGAACAAGGTCCTCTCGTACTTCGTCCGCACCGCGATCTTCTTCCCGTTCCTGATCTCCTGGGCGGCGGTCGCGCTGCTGTGGAAGTACGTGCTCGATCCGACGCTTCGGGATCTTCAGCTACTACCTGGGCGTCATCGGGATCACTGCGCCGGACTGGTTCACCGACCCGGCCTGGGCGCTTCCCTCGATCATCGGCATCGACTTCTGGCACACCATCGGCTACACGTTCCTGATCATGCTCGCCGGGCTGCAGACGGTTCCGGCGGAGATGACCGAGGCGGCGGTGGTGGACGGCGCGAACCGGGTGCAGACCTTCTTCTTCGTCACGCTGCCGCTGATGACGCCGACCATGTTCTTCGCGTCGGTGATCACCTTCATCGGCGCCTTCCAGATCTTCGACCCGGTGCAGATCATCACCCAGGGCGGGCCCGAACGACTCGACCATCACGGCGGTCATGTACCTCTACCAGACCGGGTTCCAGGCCTTCCAGATCGGCTACGCCTCGACCATCGCCCTGGTCGTCTTCGCGGTGATCATGCTGGTCACGCTGCTCCAGTTCTGGGGATCACGAAAGTGGGTGCACAACGCATGACCACCACCTCGGTCTCCCCGCCGACCGGCGTCCGGGCACCGCCGCGCCGACGTCGACCGTTCCGGGTCGGACGGCTGATCAAGAGCATCGTGCTGCTGGTCATCGGGGTGCTGATGATCGCCCCGCTGGTCTGGATGATCACCACCAGCCTGACCGAGCCGATCGCGGCCTTCAAGCTGCCCCCGACCTGGATCCCGGTCCCGTTCAGCCTGCAGAACTTCGGCGACGTGGTCGATCTGATCCCGATCGGTCGGCAGGCCGCTCAACAGCCTGATCGTCACCACGATCAGCGTGGTCGGCTCGCTGCTGACCGCCTCGCTGGCCGCGTACGCCTTCTCCCGGATCCCGTTCCGGGGCCGCGACTCGGTCTTCGTGGTCCTGCTGGCCGCGCTGATGGTGCCCACCCAGCTGACCATCATCCCGATCTTCATCATCATGCGGAAGCTCGAGCTGATCGACACCCTGGCCGCTCTGTGGATCCCGGCGCTGGTCAACGTGTTCGCCATCTTCTTCCTCCGTCAGTACTTCAACACGATCCCGCGCGATCTCGACGAGGCGGCGCGGATCGACGGCGCCGGGCACCTCCGGATCCTGTTCCAGATCCTGCTGCCGCTGGCCGGACCGGCCCTGTCGGCACTGGCGATCCTGGGCTTCGAGGCGTCCTGGAACAACTACTTCGGGCCGCTGATCTTCCTCAACAGCCCGGAGAAGATGACGCTGCCCGTCGGTCTGGTGTCGCTGTCGGCCGGGCAGGGCGGCGGTCCGGCGGTGGTGGTCTTCGCCGGGATCACCCTGGTGGTGCTGCCGATCCTGATCGTCTTCCTGGTCTTCCAGCGCGCCGTTCGTGGAGAGCGTCGCGTCGGTGGGGATCCGCGGATGACCGGCGACGCGCCGGGGCGACCGGCTGCCGCCGGCGCGGTCCGGACGTGGTGGACGAACCTGCCGCTGCTGCTGCTGGCGTCGATCCCCGTCTCGGCCGGCTGGGTGGTCCTCCGGAGCGTCGCCGCCGGCGTGGGGCTGGGTCGCTCTGCTCGGCATCGGTCTGCTGGTGACTGCCGCTGCTCGCCGGGCTCCGGAGTGCCTGCGCCCGGCTGCTCGACGACGAGCACGTCGGCGTGCTCCAGCTGACTGCGGGAGCTGCCGGGCATCGTGGTCCGGTCCTGGCGGGTGACGGCTCCGGTCACCCTGGTCGCGCTGCTGACCGCCGCGGCCGCCGCCGCCTGGCAGCAGGGCGGCCAGCCCTGGATGCTCGCCTCGCTGGGGATCTGCGCGGCGGTGCTCGCTCGGCCGCGTCTTCGTCGGGGTGGTCGCGTTGCCGTACGCGCTGCGCTCGCGCGCGGGCTGGCGAGGAGACCTGGCTGGTCGGTGCCTACCTGGCCACCCGCCAGCCGGTGCTCGCGCTGGGTGTCCTCTCGGCCTGCGGCGCTCGCGCGTCTGGGCGGCCGCCCACCTCAGCTTCGCCCTGCTGGTCCTGCTGCCCGCCCCGCTGGCCCTGGTCTGGGCGGCGCGCAGCGTCCGCAGGCCAGCCGTCCGCGGTCGCGTACGGCTCGCGGCGGTCGCCGGCCGCTCGCCTGACGCGGCCCCAGTCCGTCCGACCCCCAGTGCCCGTCCCTCGTTCCGTCGACCCGCATCCCCGTCCTCGTCCCACCCCGGAAGGACCCCGTGGCCCCCCTCGACTGGCCCGTCGTGCACCACTACGACGCGACGCACCTCGATCGGATCTCGCTGCCGATCGGTGGGATCGGCACCGGCACCATCGGCCTCGGTGGCCGCGGTGATCTCCGCGACTTCGAGGTCGGCAACCGGCCGGGCAAGGGCTTCCGGCCGGACTGGGCGTTCTTCGCCGTCCGGGCCGAGACCGCGGGCCGCCCGCCGGTGGCCCTGGCCGCCGAGGGCCCGGTGCCGCTCGAGCGCTACGAGGGTGCGTTCGGCGTCGCCGGCCGCCGCACCACGGGCTGCCCCGCTTCGCCTCCTGCGAGCTTCGACGCCGGCTACCCGTTCGGGCGGGTGCGCCTGCGCGACGACGACTTCCCGGTGGCGGTCGACCTGCTGGGCTTCAACCCCTTCGTGCTCGACCGACGTCGCCGCCAGCAGCATCCCGGTCGGCGATCCTGCGCCACCGGGTGACCAACCTCGCCGACGCGCCCACCACGGTGACGGTGGCGCTGTCGCATGAGCAACTTCGTCGGGGCCAACGGGACCGCGGACCTGACCGGCGACAACCGGAACACCCGCCGGGACGCCGACGGGATCCACGGCGTCACCCTGACGGCGCCGGGTCTGCCCGCCGAGGCGGAGGCGGGCGGGGAGCTGACCCTGGCGCTGCTCGCTCCGCCGGGCACGACGGCCACCCACCGCACCGGCTGGGACGACCGTCGGCTGGGGCAACCCGATGCTGGACTTCTGGGACGACCTGCTCGACGACGGCCGGCTCGAGGACCGCGCGACGTCGCCGCGGCCCGGCCCGATCGCCTCGCTCGCCGGCACGGTCGACCCTGGCGCCGGGCGAGAGCGCCGAGCTCACCTTCCTGCTGACCTGGAACTTCCCGCACCGGCGGGCCTGGCGGTCGGAGGACCACGGCGGGATCAACGTCGGGCGAGTACAGCGACGCGGTCGTCGGCAACGCGTACTCGGTCGCCTACCCGGACTCCTGGCGGACCGCTGTCGACCTGGTCGCACCGGCTGCGACGCACCTCGAGCCGGCGACGGTCGACACGGTGCGGGCCGTGGTCGAGGCCGACGCCCCGCCCGAGGTCGTCGAGGCGGCTCTGTTCAACCTCAGCACGCTGCGGAGCCCGACCGTCTTCCAGACCGCCGACGGCGAGTTCTACGGCTGGGAGGGGGTCGGCGACCGCACCGGCAGCTGCTACGGCACCTGCACCCACGTGTGGGGGTACGAGTTCGCGACGTCCCTGCTGTTCGCGCCCGATCGCGCGGTCGTTCCGGCGGACCCAGTTCGCCCGGTGCACCGACGACCGCGGGCTGATGAGCTTCCGGGCGGGTCTGCCGGCCGCCGAGCACTCCCGGACCTGGCGACCTCGCCGCCGCCGACGGGCAGATGGCCTGCCTCGTCCACCTCTACCTCGACTGGAAGCTGAGCGGCGACGACGAGCTGCCTGGCCGCGCTGTGGCCGGCGGCCCGGCGGGCGCTGGAGTTCTGCTGGATCCCCGGCGGCTGGGACGCCGACCGGGACGGGGTGATGGAGGGCGTCCAGCACAACACCATGGACGTCGAGTACTACGGGCCCGAACCCGCAGATGGGGTCCTGGTACCTGGCCGCGCTGCGGGCCTGCGCGGAGATGGCCGGCGTCGCGGGCGACGCCGACTTCGCCGGCGACTGCCGGCAGCTGTTCGACCAGCGGGTCGCGGTGGCTCGACGACGACCTGTTCAACGGCGACTACTACCGCCACGAGGTCCGCGGCGGTCGCGCGACCCGGACCTCATCGCCGCCGGGCCTGCGGCACCGGAGCATGGGGGCGGCCGACACCGTCCGAGCCCGATCTGCAGCTGGCCGACGGCTGCCTGGTCGACCAGCTCGTCGGTCAGTACGCGGCGAGCCTGGCCGGGCTCGGGCGACCTGCTCGACCCCGACCACGTCCGGCCACGCCTGCGGTCGGTGCACCGCCGCAACTTCCAGCACAGCTTCACCCACCACTTCAACCACATGCGCAGCTTCGTGCTCGGCGACGAGGCGGCGGTGCTGATGTGCACCTACGACGCGGACAAGCGCCCGACCCGGCCGTTCCCGTACTTCAACGAGGTGATGACCGGCTTCGAGTACACCGCGGCCACCGGGCTGCTGCAGGTCGGGGCGGCCGAGGCCGGGCTGGAGATCATCCGGGCCATCCGTGACCGCTACGACGGCGCGCAAGCGGAACCCGTTCGACGAGGCCGAGTGCGGGCACCACTACGCCCGGGCGATGGCCAGCTGGTCGGCCTTCGCGACCTGGAACGACGTCTGGTACGACGGGCGGAGTCGCGAGCTGACGGTCGGCGACCGGCCCGGCCGGGGCCAGCGCTTCTGGTCGAACGGGTCGGCGTTCGGCACCTGGTATCCGGGCGAGGAGCCCGGCTCGCTCGGCACGCTCCGGGTCGTCGGCGGCGAGCTCGCGCTGGACGCGCTCGTCGTGGACGGCGTGCGCCATCGAGTCCGACGGCGGTCCTCACCCGGACACGCCCTGGACGGTCCGCGCTGCTGCGCGTGCCTGATGGACACGGCCGGGGGGTCGGGACCCGCCCACCACGATTACGCTGCCAGTTCGCGTGCAGCAGAGACACCGGGGGTGGCCGTGGTCAAGATCGTCGACGTGGCCGAGGCCGCGCAGGTCTCGTCCGCCACCGTGTCGCGGGCCCTCAACCACAGCAGCCGGGTGGACCCGGTGCTGGCCGCAGCGGGTCCGGGCCACCGCCGAGCGGCTCGGCTACCGGCCGAACGCGGTCGCCCGCAACCTCCGCCGGCAGGGCACCCAGGTCTGGGCCCTGATCATCACCGACATCAACAACCCGTTCTACACAGCTGTCGCGCGCGGGGTCGAGGACCAGGCCAGTGAGTCGGGCTTCTCGGTGCTGCTGTGCAACACCGACGAGAACCAGGGCAAGGAGGACCGCTACCTCGAGGTCGCGGCGCAGGAGCGGGTGGCCGGGGTCATCCTGGCGCCGCGGGCCAGCGACTCCGACGTCTCGGGTCTGCTGAGCAGCAAGATCCCGTTGGTCGCCGTGGACCGCCAGCTCGACCAACCGGTCGACTTCGTCACCGCCGCCTCGTTCGAGGGGGCGGTGATGGCCACCGAGCACCTGCTGCGCCAGGGCTGGCAGCGGCCCGCCTGCATCACCAGACCCGCCGACACCGCGACCACCGAGCAACGGCGCCTCGGGTACGAGGACGTGATGCGCCGCCACGGGCTGCCGGCCGAGGTGCGGCACGTGCCGTTCCACACCGACAGCGGGCTGCGGGTGATCGACGAGCTCTTCGGCGCCGGCCGACCGCCGGACTCGCTGGTCACCGTCGACTCGATGCTCACCCTCGGGGTGATGACCGGTCTCAAGCGACGCCGGCTGAAGATCGGCCGGGACGTCGGGCTGATCGGCTTCGACGACGCCGTCTGGGCCCAGGCGGTCGAGCCCCCGCTGTCGGTGATCGCCCAGCCGGCGTACGAGATGGGCGTGGCCGCGGCCCGGCTGCTGGTCGAGCGGATCCGCAACGGACCCCACGACGAACCGCAGACCATGATCATGAGCACCACCATGATCGTCCGCGGCAGCTCGCGCCGGGCCCGGTCGCGAGCGACTGACAGAACCGCTGATGCGCTACCACGGTGAGGGTCTGTACCAGTGGGACACCTGGTGCCACGTCGCGCCGGACGGTCTGGTGCACGCCTTCTACCTCCAGCAGGCCCGACCGGGCGGTGGGCGCAGCAGCCGGGACGCCGACAGCCTCGGGCACGCCGTCAGCCGCAACCTGATCGACTGGGAGGAACAGGCGCCGGTGCTCCCGCCGTCGCCGCCGGGCGAGCCCGGTGACCTGGTCAACTGGACCGGGTCGACGGTCCGCGGGCCGGACGGCTACTACCTCTTCTACACGATCAGGTCGTCCGGCGACGGCGGCCGAGGACAGTCGATCGGGCTCGCCACCAGCCCGGACCTGTGGACCTGGACCAAGCACCCGGCGAACCCGGTGCTGATCCCCGACGGCCGCTGGTACAACACCGACGAGTCGCCGGGTCCGAACGGGGTGGTCGACTGCCGCGACCTGATGGTGGTCAAGCACCCGAGTCGTCCCGGCTGGTTCGGCGTCTTCGCGACCCGGCTCGCCCCCGGCGCCGTGACCGGGTCGGGGCCGGTCGACGACGAGCTGCCCCGCGGCGCGGTGTTCGGCGGCGCCTACTCCGAGGACCTGGTGCACTGGGAGCAGACCGGGCCGGTGTTCCGCTCGGGCTCGGACGCGTACTCGATCGTGGAGATGCCGGATCTCTTCCAGCTCGACGGTCGGTGGTACCTCACCTTCCTGGAGGACAACGCGTACGGCAACCGGGACGTCCTCGGCGCCGCCGGAGCTCAGCTCGGGCACCCTCTACGCCGTGGCCGACCGGATCGAGGGTCCGTACGAGGAGCCGGCCGACAACATCCTGCTGGCGTCCCGGGGGTTCAACGGGATCAGCTGCCGCACCGTGCTGTTCCGGGACCGGCTGCACGTCACCTACACCTCCTGCGAGCGCGAGCTGGAGAACGAGACCAAGCCGACGTTCGGTGTCCTCAGCCTGCCCAAGGAGCTGCGGATGATCGCCGGGCGGCCCCGGCTCTGCTTCGCGGCCGTCGTGGCCGAGCAGGTCACCGCGACCCTGATCGAGCCGCGGCGACGAACCCGAGCCGGTCGAGCACCACGGGATGCACGAGTCCCGCGGCCGGTGGACCGAGGGGTCGGGTCGCTGGGTGGGTGAGATCGACACCGCCTGGGCCCGCCGCAGCTTCGCGCCGACGGCGGATGACGTGATCGCGACCGTCACCCTGCGACTCGAGGCGGCGTGGCCGCCGGTCTGCTGGTGCGGCAGGTCGGCAACCGCGGCGTGGTGGCCCTGCTCGACGCGGAGCGGCAGCAGGTGTCGCTGTGCACGGTGCCGCGGTTCCAGGTCGTCGACGCCCGCCCGTGGCCGATCGAGCGGGGCCGCGACCACCGGGTCCGGGTGGTCGCCAACGGCGAGTTCGTCGAGGTGTTCCTCGACGACGAGCTGGTGCTCCAGACGGTCTGGTACGGGTCCCGCAGCGGCGACGTCGGGCTCCTGGTCGACCGGGGCCGGGCGGAGTTCCGCGACCTCGAGCTGCTGTCCCTGGACTAGCCCGGGATCAGCTCGACCGCCTCGCCGGCGGTGAGCCGCGTCGCCGCCGGCAACCGGAACCGGCCGAGCTCAGGGTGCTCGACCGTGGCCTCGGCCAGGTCGAGCGTCCCGCCGAGGAGCTCGAGCGACGCCCGGCCGTCCTCCACCCGCGCGACCCCCCAACCGGCTGCGGTGCTGAAGAAGCAGCGCAGCTCACCGTCGCGCAGCGCCTCGGACCGGGGCGCGAGCGTCAGGCTCCGCGCGCTCGCGTCCCACTGAGCGCCGGTCAGGGCGATCAGCACGCCCCAGCTGGCCAGCGACCGCGCGTAGTGGTTGCCGCACTCCGCCTCGTTCCACGGGTTGCGGCGGACGCCGTCGTGGCGGTTCCGGACGGCGCGGACCACCTCGAGTCCCTGCTCGACCAGACCGTCGTAGATCAGGTTGGTGGCGACCTGGTACTCGATGCCGCTCCACACCTCGTCGCTGTAGACGAACGGGATCCGGGGCCGCCCGCCCCGTGGCCAGCGTGCAGAGCACCAGACCCTGGTCGTCGTTCAGGGCGTACGTGCGCTGCACGCTGTGGTAGTCGCTGAAGTCCCGGCGGAAGTTGTGCTCGAAGATCGCGCCGACCGCGCTGCGGACGTGCTCGGGCGGCAGCAGATGGCCGAGACCGTTCAGGTGCGCGTACGTCTGCCCGAGCAGCTGATCGGACAAGCAGCCCTCGCCGTACTGGTACCGGTGGGCGTCGACGTCGTCGGTGCGCTGCCGGTAGTACTCGCCGTTGTAGAGCACGGCGTCGGCCCGGGCGGCGCCGAGCTCGGCGGCCTCCAGCCAGCGGCCGGCGAGCTCGGTCTCGCCGAGGTGCTCGGCGAGCCGGGCGCCGGCGCGCAACGCGGCGAAGAAGATCGAGTTGGCGAGCATGTTCTCGCCGTAGAACTCGATGTCGTAGGTGTTGTGCTGTTGGGAGTCGAGCACGAAGTCACCGTCGGAGTCCCAGGTGGTGAAGGCGAACTCGAGCGCGCGGCGGGCGCCCGGCCACACCTCGCGGAGGAAGTCGTCGTCGCCGCTGAAGCGCCACTCGCGGTAGAGGCGGACCACGCTGCCCAGCTGACCGTCGACGGCCGGGTGGAACTCCATCGGCGTGTTGCCGAAGACGGAGTTGGCGCGGAACCGCATCCGCCCGTCGGGCAGGGTCTCGTCCAGGAACTCCGTCCGGCGGGCGCTCCGCTCCAGGGCCGGGAACAGCCACGCGGCGGTCTGGGCGTAGCCCCAGACGTGGGTGCAGGTGCCCTCACAGCTGCCGGAGTGGTCGAAGCTGCCCTCCCAGGCAGCGAACCGGCCGCCGGGGGAACCGTCGTCGAGCAGCAGGCAGGTGGTGCTGCGCAGGACGACCAGGGTCGAGGTGACGGCGTCGACCACCTCCGCGGGCAGCGTCGAGGTGAACAGGGCGGCGTGGAAGTCCCGGGTGGACGCCTCCAGAGCGGGCAGCTCGCCGTGCAACCGCTCGGCGACCTCCCAGGCATCGGCTGCGGCGGCGGCGTAGTGGTTGCGGACGATCTCGTCGGCACCGTCGTTGGGCAGCCCGCACATGCCGTTCCAGGCGCGCGGCCGGTTCGGGGAGTGCCAGGTGAGGAAGAACTCGAAGTCGCGGGTCTCGCCGGCCTCGAGGGTCGCGGCGACGCCCAACGACCCGGTCCGCAGCCTCGGCAGGTTCTCCGGCGACCGGCCCAGCTCCGAGCCACCCTCCAGCGTCTCCGGCTGCGGCTCGAGTCGGCCGTCGGCGGTGAAGTCGTCCCAGAAGAGCTGGACCCCGTCCTGCCAGAAGTCGACAGCCCACTGGGGTGTGATGGTCGCGCCGGGATCCGCTGTGGTCAGGGCGGCGCTGCCGAAGTGGACGTGATCACCGGGCAGATCGGTGCCGAACTCCAGGCCGTGCAGCCGTTCGGACCGCCGTTCGGCGACCCGGGGACGACCCTCGAACACCGGCATCTGGAACATGTTGTGGTCCACGATCCCCACCGGGGAGGACATCGAGCCGGCCACGGTCACGTCGACCGGCCGGTCGAGCGGGTTGCGCACCGTGTAGCGCAGCACCGCCCCCGGGATGCCGGAGGCGTCGACGTCGAGCGGCACCAGCGGCGTGAACGCCTGCAGCCGCACCTCGACCGGCAGCTGGCGGTCGGTGAACTCGATCGTCAGCAGCGGGTACTCACCGCTCATCCGGCTCGCGTCGAGCCGAGGGAGCCCGGCGACCTTGCCGATGTGGTGCCCCGAGTCACCCTCGTGCGGGGGACCGATCCTGGCCTCGAGCACCCGGCTGACGGACTCGCCGTCCTGCGGGCGGGCGCGGATGGCGAAGAAGGTGAAGGGCAGCCAGGTCCCCTTGTCGGCGTGGTTGGAGATCTCCCAGTCCCGGAGCTCGCCGCGAGCACCGATCGAGACGTTGCCGGTGCCGATGCCACCGAGCGGGAAGGCCGCCACGGCGGCGCGGGCGTCGAGCACCCGAGCTCCTGGCCACGGGTGCGAACGGGACTCCGGACCCGTGGGGTCCACCCCGGCACGGTCGGGGCGGGAAGCAGCTGCGGTGCTGTCGTCGGGCATGGGCTCACGCTGGCAGAAATCCATTTCACAATCAATGGCCCGGGATAGTCCGCTCGGCGTACTCGGCGTACGGGCTCATGGTCGGCCGACGGTGTCGCCGACGGGACTCCCGGCGGGGTTCAGGGCGACGTCAACGTGGCGCGGAGCATGACGGTCCGGGCGAGCTGGTCGTCGCCCCTGATCCGGTCCAGCAGCAGCCGGGCGGCGGTCTCACCGAGGTGTCGGCTGGGTGAGCTGACGGTGATGATCCCGGGTGGGGGGACGAGGGCGAACGGCAGGTCGCCGAAGATCGCCAGACCGAAGGTCGGCGGGGTCAGACCGTGCTCGAGCAGGACCTGGAGCGCGCCGAGTCCGGTCAGGTTGTTGGCCGCGAAGACGGCGTCCGGTGGGTCGGGCAGAGCCAGCAGGTCCGACATCGCCGCCCGGCCACCGTCGACCCGGTAGTCGGTGTGGTGCAGCAGCTCGGTGCCGGCGCCCGTCAGGGACCCCGCTGTGGTTCCCACGGCATCGGCCCAGCCCTCGCGACGGCTGACGGCACTCTCCACGTCGGGCGGGCCGGTGAGACAGGCGATCCGCCGAAATCCCAGCTCCAGCAGGGTTCTCGTCGCCAGCCGGGCCCCGCCGCGCCCGTCGATCAGCACCGCGTCGACGTCGAGTCCGCTCGGCGCGCGGTCGACGGCGACGACGTGACGCCCCCGGCTCACCAGGTCGCGGGCCGCCCCCGGGTCTCCGGCCGCGGCCAGGATCACCCCGCTCATCTGCTCGCTCTCGGCGATGTCCAGGTAGCGGGCCTCCTTGCTCTGGTCCTCGTCGGAGTTGCAGAGCACCACCGAGTAACCAGCAGCCTGGGCGACGTCCTCGACCCCGCGGGCGAGCGAGGTGAAGAACGGGTTCTCGATGTCCGGGATGATCAAGGCGATGATCTCGGAGTTGCGCCGACGCAGAGCCCGCGCCGGCCGGCTCGGCGTGAAGGACAGCTCGGCTGCCGCGCGTCGCACCAGCCGTGCCTTCTCCTCGGACACGCGGACGCCGTTGAAGACCCGGGACACCGTGGCGGGGGAGACCCCGGCACGCCGCGCGACGTCGTAGATCGTGGCCACTCTCACCTCGCTGCGGTAGACGACTGCACCCTATCCGTCGGTCGCGATCCGTCGTAGGGTGAAATCGATATCGAGCCAATCGTGGAAGGCGTGTCGATGACGACAGGACTGGGCGGCCTCGGTCGCTTGCGGCGGGTGGAGACGCGTTCGATCTCCCCGGAGAACTTCGACGGATCTCCTGGTGGGGGTGGACGGGCGACCGAGGGGACGGGCGCTGCGTGCGCCCGCGATCTGGGCCCCGGCTGGAAGATCTCCCCGAGCGTCGTGGTCGAGCCGCACGCCACCTTCTCCCTCGCCGAGATCGACGGCCCGGGCCGGATCACCCACCTGTGGATCACCACCCACACCGACCACTGGCGGACGCTGGTGCTGCGGGCGTACTGGGACGGGGCCGAGGAGCCGGCCGTGGAGGTGCCGTACGGCGACTTCTTCTGCAGTGGCTGGGGACGCTTCGCCCAGGTCAGCTCGCAGCCGGTGGCCGCCAACCCGAACGGCGGCTTCAACTCCTACTGGCCGATGCCGTTCCGGGCCGGTGCCCACCTCACGGTCGAGAACACCTCCGAGGTGCCGGTCACGGTCTACTACCAGGTGACGTACGAGATCGGCGAGGACCACGCGGAGGACGGCTACCTGCACGCCCAGTGGCGTCGCAGCCGGCCGCTGGCGGCCCAGGTGCCGCACACGATCCTGGACGGCGTCGAGGGGAGCGGGCACTACGTCGGCACCTACCTCGCCTGGGGCGTCAACTCCACCGGGTGGTGGGGTGAGGGCGAGATCAAGTTCTTCCTGGACGACGATGTCGACTACCCGACGATCTGCGGCACCGGGACCGAGGACTACTTCGGCGGCGCCTGGAACTTCGACGTGCCGGGTCGGGGCTACGTCGAGTTCTCGACCCCCTACCTCGGGATGCCTCAGGTGATCCGACCGGACGGTCTCTACGACGCGCAGCAGCGGTTCGGTCTGTACCGGTTCCACGTGCTGGACCCGATCCACTTCTCCCACCGGCTGGGCGTCAGCATCCAGGCGCTCGGTTGGCGGAGCGGACACCGGTACCTGCCGCTGCAGGACGACATCGCCTCGACCGCCTTCTTCTACCTCGATCGCCCGGTGGCCGAGCGGCCCGACGCCCCGACCGCCGATGCGATGGAGATCAACTAGCCAGCCGGATCAGGCGAAGAGCTCGAGCAGCTCGCCATCCTCACACCCGTACGACGTCGGCGACAGCTGCCGCGGTCTCCTCCTCGACCAGGTCGGCGTTGATGCGGGCTCCGGCCAGGGCGCCTGCTGCGGCGGCGGCACCGACCTGGGCGCCGAGGTCGCTGATGTTGCCCGCGAGGTAGACCCCGGGCACGGAGCTCTGCCCGGCCTGGTCGGCGACGACGTACGTCCCCATCCCCATCGGGTGCTCGATCGGCGTCAGACCCAACGCGGTCAGGAACCCGGCCCGGGCGACCGCTCGCGACTGCACCGTCAGCACGTCGCGCGGGACGACGCTGCCGTCGGCCAGCACCACCCCGCTGATCCGGTCGTCGTCGATCCGCAGACCGGTGACCGGTCCGTCGACGATCCGGATGCTCCGGGCCGCCAGGCGCTCACGGTCCTGGGCCGTCAGCTCGACCGTGTGGGAGAAGACCGTCACGTCGGTGCTCAGCTGGCGGAACAGCAGGGCCTGGTGGGCGAACATCGGGTGGCTGGCGATCACGCCGATGGCCCGGTCCCGCACCTCCCAGCCGTGGCAGTACGGACAGTGGATGACGTCGCGTCCCCAGCGCTCGCGCAGCCCGGGTACCTCGGGCAGCTCGTCGACGACCCCGGTGGTGACGAGCAGTCGTCGGGCAGCGACCTCTCGCCCGTCGGCCAGTCGCACGGTGAAGCCGTTCGGAAGCCGGTCGACGGTTGTCACGGTGCCGGCGACCACGGCGCCGCCGTAGGACCGCACCTCGGCCCGACCGCGCTCGAGCAGCTCGACGGGGGACATCCCGTCGCGGGCCAGCAGCCCGTGGACCCCCTCGGCCGGGGCGTTGCGGGGCTGGCCGGCGTCGAGGACGACCACCGACCGTCGGGAGCGGGCGAGCATCAGGGCACCGTTGAGGCCGGCGGCGCCGCCACCGACCACGACCACGTCGTACGAGGAGTTCAGATCATCACTGGGCATGCTCCGAGTCTGATCGGGCACCCGACGAAGTCGCAAACATCGTTGCCGAAGTGGCAAACTACTGGAATGGACCTCGACCTCGACCAGACCCTCGACGGAGTGGGCCCCCGTCTGCGCGAGCTGCGGGCCCAGCGGGAGCTGACGCTGGCGGACCTGTCGGCCCAGACGGGCATCTCGGTCAGCACCTTGTCCCGGCTGGAGTCCGGTGACCGCCGGCCGACCCTGGAGCTGCTGCTGCCGTTGGCCCGGGCGTACGGCGTGACCCTGGACGAGCTGGTGGACGCACCCCCGACCGGCGACCCCCGGATCCACCTGAAGCCGATCAAGGGCCACGGGATGACGATGCTCCCGCTGACCCGACGGGCCGGAGGGATCCAGGCGTACAAGCTGATCATCCCGGCCCGGTCGGCCCGGCAGACACCGGAGCTCAAGACCCACGAGGGGTACGAGTGGCTCTACGTGCTCGACGGGACCCTGCGCGCCGTGATCGGCGAGCACGACCTGATCCTGGCCGCCGGCGAGGCAGCCGAGTTCGACACCCGGGTGCCGCACTGGTTCGGTGCCGCGGACGACCGCGGGGTGGAGTTCCTGAGCCTGTTCGGACGGCAGGGCGAGCGCGCCCACCTCCGGGCGCGGCCGAAGCAGGGGTGATGCCGGCGGTCACTGTCGCCCGGCGACCACCGAGGAGGACGTGCCCGGTCGACGTATCGCGCGCGCCGGACAGACACTCCTCCGCCCAGTGATCTCGCCGACCTGGCGGGACAGGGGGAGGAACTCAGATGAGCTGGAGTGGCTGGTTCAACATCGGGGCGCCGGTCGGTGGCTACAACGGTGCGTCCGGCGACGATCTCGCGGAACAACGACGTCTGCAACGTCTACGTCCGCGGCAACGACAACGCGCTGTGGCAGCGGGGCTACGACGACGGCCAGTGGCACCCGTGGGGACGGCACGACGACGGGGGCGTGCTGGCGTCGAAGCCCGCGCTGGGGTCGATGGGTCCTGATCACGAGCACGTGTTCGTCCGGGGCACCGACGGCAACGTCCACCAGAAGTACTGGACGGCAGCGGGCGGCTGGAAGGGTTGGTTCAACCTCGGCGCGCCGGCCGGAGGCTTCAACGGTGCGCCGGCGACGATCTCGCGGAACAAGGACGTCTGCAACGTCTACGTCCGCGGCAACGACAACGCGTTGTGGCAGCGGAGCTACTACGACGGTCAGTGGCACCCGTGGGGACGGCACGACGACGGCGGCGTGCTCGCCTCGGAGCCGGCCCTCGGCTCGATGGGTCCCGCAGCACGAGCACGTATTCGTCCGCGGCACCGACGGCAAGGTCTACCAGAAGTACTGGACCGCGGCCGGCGGTTGGCGGGGCTGGTTCGACATCGGCGCTCCTGCCGGCGGCTTCAACGGTGCGCCGGCGACGATCTCGCGGAACAAGGACGTCTGCAACGTCTACGTGCGGGGCAACGACAACGCGTTGTGGCAGCGGGGCTACGACAACGGGCAGTGGCATCCGTGGGGTCGGCACAACGACGGTGGCGTGCTCGCCTCCGAGCCGGCGCTCGGCTCCATGGGCCCGCAGCACGAGCACGTGTTCGTCCGCGGCACCGACGGCAACGTCTGGCAGAAGTACTGGCAGTGGACGGCCGAGCCGGTCGGCGAGGTCTCCTTCGCGGTCAACGAGTGCGTCTACGGCTGGACTGCCCGCTACCGCCAAGACGGCACCCACACAGTGGTCCGCCTCCAGCTCGATCCCGATGCCGGGATCAGCGCGGCCACGATGAACACCCTGCGCACCACCTGGCGGAACGGGATCCTCGCCACCTGGGCGAACCGGTTCCGCTGCCTGGCCCCGAACGGTGGTCAGCAGTCCTTCACCTTCGACGTCCAGTGGGTCACCTCCGGCGCGCACCACGTCGTCCGGGTCCTGGCCGGGCCTGCCCGGTCGAACATGACCAACTGGGACACCAACGACACCGGCGACGTCGCCGCGCACGAGTTCGGGCACATGATCGGACATCCGGACGAGTACGCCGACGCGACCTGCCCGGCCCGCAACCCCGTCAGCACCGGCACCGTGATGGACGACAACACCGAGACGGTGGCCCGGCTCTACAACCGGCTGGCCACCTTCCACGGCGGCGGTCACGCCCCGACGTCCGGCGGCCCGCTGGAACCGGCAGAACAAGATCAGGAGATGACCCCGGTGAAGCTGATCGACAACCTCTCGCCCGAGCCGCGGGCCCGGGTGCTCGACCGGCTGCGGGCCGTCGCCGACGCGGGTGGGGCGGTGCCCGACGGCCTGGGGGGAGCGGAGATCACGTTCGAGGTGAGTGGCGGTGCGCCGGGCGAGCGCTACGCGTACCGGCTGGGGGTCCGGGCCGACGGGACAGCCGAGCGCCGGGTGCTCGACGAGCTGCAGGCCACCATGACCGTCGGCGGCGACGCCGAGCCGGCCGGCGCGGCCGAGACAGTGGGTTCGGTGGACAGCGAGCTGGCCGCCCGCGTGTTCGTCGCCGCCCGGGAGGCGGGACTGCTCGACGATGAGGCACCCACCCTGCCGGAGCAGGGAGGGGAGCTGGTGCCGGACAGCCTGGTCGCCATCCTCACCGTCCGGGACGGGGAGGCGGTCCGCCGCCTGGTGGTGCCGGCCGCCGAGCCGACCGCCGGTGCCGACGTGCTCGGCGCGGAGGCGGCAGACGTCCCGCTGAGCACCCCGATGCAGCTGCGGTCGTCCTCGGTCGACGTCCTGCAGCCGGTGCTGGCGGCCCTGGGGGCTGTCGAGGCGGCGCTCTGACCTGAGTCGAGAAGAGGCACCGGACCCGATCAACCGGGACGAGGATCTCCCGGTTCCGCCGGCCTCGCGGCCGCGAACAGCAAGAAGGCGCCGACCCCACGGGGTCGGCGCCTTCTCAGGTGGTACTGGGTGTCAGATCGCGCGGACCTTGTCGGCCTGCGGACCCTTCGGGCCCTGGGTGGTGTCGAACTCGACACGCTGGCCCTCGTCGAGCGAACGGAAGCCGCTGGACTCGATCGCGCTGTAGTGCACGAACACGTCAGCGCCGCCGCCGTCAACCTCGATGAAGCCGAAGCCCTTTTCGCTGTTGAACCACTTCACGGTTCCCTGAGCCATATCTGTCTCCTTACGCCTGTGGGGCTCGCCCTGTGCGAGACTCCCGCACTGTCGGACGGATGACACTGCGCCAGCCGCCCTCGCAAACTCCAGGGCGTAGCACAAACCACGGCACAAGACTTGCAACAGCAGCTCCCAGTCTGGCACAACTCGACAAAGCAGTGGTAACCAAGGTCCGATCCGGGAGACACGGCGTGTCGGACCGGGTGGGCGCCCACAGTGGTCTGCGGTCCGTACGAATTCCGTGGCCGGTGACGGTCAGGTGAGGGGGCCGCAGCCGACTCCGGTGTGCGGGTCGGCTCCATCTGTCAGACCAGCGTCCCTCGGCACCGGCTCTCCTCGACGACGGGCCAGCGCCGCTGCCATCGCCGGGTCGGCCCGAGCGGTGATCAGTCGGGCGGCCTCACCGAGGGCCGTCAGCTGCTCCGCGCTGAGGACGTCGATCACCAGTCGCCTGACCTCGGTCACGTGCCCGGGGGCGCTGTCGACGAGCTTGCGCCGACCCGCCTCGGTGAGCCGCGCGTTCACGCACCGGGCTTCGCCGTTGCTGCGCTCGATCCAGCCCTCGCGCTCCAGCCGGGCCACGGCGTGGGAGAGCCGCGACGGGGATCCCTGGGAGAACGAGGCGAGCTCACCCATGCCCATCCCGCCGTCCGGACGGTCGGCCAGCGCCGCCAGGACGTGGTAATCAAACGCGTTCAGGCCGGTGTCCCGTCGCAGCTGGCCGTCGAGCGCCGGCGGCAGGGTCATGATCATCGACATCACCGACTGCCAGCTGTGCAGCTGCTCCTCGGTGAGCCAGTGGGGCTCCCCGCCCCCGGATCCGGTCATGACCCCAGCGTAGTGACTTGAAGTTTCAAATCGGAGGGTTTACGGTGGTCTTGTTTGAAGGTTCAAATCAGAGCCCCACTGACAGCACCAGGAGATCTCGCCATGACCCTCGTCCGCATCGACGCCAGCATCCAGGGACCGCGTTCGGCCAGCAGCGCGCTGGCCGATCTGGTGCAGACGGAGTACACCGCCGTCCACCCCGACGAGACGGTCGTCACCCGGCACCTCGGTGAGCAGCCGCTGCCGTCCGACGCCTGGGCCGCCGCCATCTCCGGGTCGTTCGCCGATCCGTCGACCCACACGCCGGCGCAGACCGCGGGCCTCGCGCTCGCCCGTGAGCTCGTCACCGAGCTCAGCTCGGCCGACGCCGTGATCCTCGCGCTGCCGCTCTACAACTGGGGCGTGTCCCAGCACGTCAAGGCGTGGATCGATCTGGCCATCGCCGGTGCCACCCCTGGCACGCAGCTGCTGGCCGGCACGCCGGTCGTGCTGCTGGCCACCCGCGGTGGCGCGTACGGGCCGGGCACCCCCAAGGAGGGCTGGGACCACAGCATCGACTACCTGCGCCGGATCCTCGCCGAGGTCTGGGGCGCCGACCTGACAGTGATCGAGCGTGAGCTGACCCTGGTCGGGGTCAACCCCGCCCTGGACGGGCTCGCCGACCTGGGTGCCGCCGCCAAGGAGTCCGCCGAGTCGGCCGCCGTCGCGGCCGGTCGCGAGCTGGCACACCGTACGCAGCGTCGGGCCGACGCCGCCTGATGCTCGACCCCGGGTCCGGCGGGCAGCTCGTCGGTCGGACCCGGGGGCACGGGTAGGGCGTTCCCCGATGGCTGCCGGACGTCCCTCTGGGAGGGTCGGGCGATGCCCGCCACCGTCAGCCGTCTCCCTGCACTCGTCACAGCGCTCCTGCTGGTTGTCCCGGTGCTGCTCGTGGCGGCGACCGTTCCTGCCCGCGCCGACACCCGGCTGGACCGCGGCGCGGTCGATCGCTGGGTCAGCAGCTACCTGCAGCGCGAAGGCCTCCCCGGAGCGTCGGTGACCGTGGTCCACGACGGCGAGACGGTCTACCGGACCCGGGACGGCGGACCGGACGCGGCCGGCCTGATCGCTGCCGACCGGCCGATGGCCATCGGCTCGATCAGCAAGATGATCACCGCGTTCGCCGTGCTGCAGCTGGTGGACGCGGGCCGGATCGACCTCGACGGCCAGGTGCAGCAGCAGCTGCGGGGCTTCACCCTGGCCGACGACCGGGGCGCCACCATCACCGTGCGGCAGCTGCTGAGCCACCGGTCCGGCCTGCCGAACCCGACGCTCATCGCTCCCGCCGACTCCCCCCGCCAGCGCGTCGACCAGCTGCGCGACGTCCGCCTGGTCAGCGATCCGGGCAGCCGCTACCTCTACAGCAACCTCAACTACCAGGTGGCCGCCCGGCTGGTCGAGGTCGTCTCCGGTCAGGACTTCTCGTCCTACCTGCACGATCGCGTCTTCGCGCCGCTGGGCATGGACGACACCCGATCGGTGGATGTCACCGACGGCCAGCCCGGCACCGACGACGGTCACGTGACCGCGTACGGAGGCGCGCTCCAGCTGCCGGAGCTGCGCGGGATGAACGCCGGTGCCGGCGGCGTGATCAGCACCGCCGACGACCTGGCCCGCTGGCTGGCCATGCAGCAGCGCGGCGGGGTGACCGAGGACGGCACCCGGCTGCTGTCGGCGGCGCTGATCCGCGAGGCGCAGACGCCGGTGGCGGACTCGTCGTACGGGTTCGGGTGGCAGCGCACGCAGACCTCGGTGCCCGAGCGGGTGGGACACGACGGATCGCTGACCCGCTACAGCTCCCGGGTCGAGCTGGTGCCGAGCAGCGGGTACGGCATCGTCGTCCTGCTCGACAGCTACACCACGATCACCAAGCACCCGTTCGAGATCTCGGCCGGCATCGTGGAGCTGACCGAGGGCCGGACCCCCGACGCCGGCGCCCCGATCGCCACAGTGGTCGACGCCGGCCTGGGGCTGGTCACGCTCGCCGTGCTGGCGCTCGGTGTCCGCGGGGCGGTCCGCTCCTCGCGCTGGGCGGCCCGTCGTCGGCACTGGCCGGCGTGGCGGTTCGGGCTGCGGCTGCTGCCGCAGCTGCTGCTGCCCGCCGCCGCCGTGGGGGTGTTCCTGGTGCTGCCGTGGGTGTCCGGGCCCGGGGTGACGGCAGTGGACGCGCTGGGCCTGTGGCCGGCGGCCATGATCCTGCTGCTGGCCGCGGCACTGGTCGGTGCCCTGCTGACCGTCCTGCGGTTGGTCGGTCGGCGACGATGGGGCAGGGTGGCAGCGTGCACTTCATCGGCATCGACCTCGCCTGGGGGGAGCGGCAGCCCACCGGCCTAGCCGTCCTCGACGAGGACGCCCGACTGCTGCACGTGAGCGCGGTCCGCACCGACGACGACATCGTGGCCGGGTTGGCGGCGTACGCCGAGAGTCCCTGTCTGGCGGCGATCGACGCGCCGATCGTGGTCACCAACGCCACCGGCTCCCGACCGGCCGAGCAGCAGCTCAGCAGGGACTTCCGGCGGTTCGACGCCGGCACCCACCCGTCCAACACGGGCAAGCCCGAGTTCGCCGACGGCACCCGGGCCGCTCGGGTGGCCCGACGGCTGGGGCTGGACGTCGACCCACGATCCGGCCGTCGACGGCGAGCGATCGAGGTCTACCCGCACCCGGCCACGATCGTCCTCTTCGCACTGCCGAAAGTGCTGCGCTACAAGGCGAAACCCGGTCGCGACGTCGATCTGCTGCGGTCGGAGCTGCTGCGGTTGATGACGTTCGTGGAGGGGGTCGTGGTCACCGACGAGACCTGGCTCGGGCTCCGGGAGCAGGTCGAGAGCGCCACCCGCAAGAGCGAGCTGCGCCGGGTCGAGGACCAGGTCGACGCCGTGCTGTGCGCCTACCTCGCCCACTTCGTCGAGCACCGGCCCGATCTGGTCACCCACTACGGCGACGCCGAGACCGGCTACATCCTCACCCCGACGCTGGGGGCGGAGCTCGCCCCACCGCAGGCCGACGTGGTGCGGGAGGCGGTGCAGGAGTACGCCGCCCGGCACGGTGAGCTGAGCCGCGCCGGCCAGCAGGCGGTGGCGCTGGTCCAGGAGCTGCTCGACCAGGCCGGCATCAACTACCTCTCGGTGACCGGTCGGACGAAGTCGATCCCGTCGTTCGCCGAGAAGGCCGCCCGGACGCGGGCGGGCGTCCCGCTCTACTCCGACCCGTTGACCCAGATCACCGACCTGCTGGGGATCCGGGTGATCACCTACGTCCGTGACGACGTCGACGCCGTGGCCGACGTGCTGGCCGAGCAGGTGATCGTGCACGACGACCAGGACTGGGGGGTGCAGACGGCCAACGAGGGCCGCTTCGGCTACGCCAGCCGGCACCTGATGATCAGTCTCGATCCGGCCCGGGAGAGCGATCCCGAGCTCGGGCAGCTCCGTGGGCACCGTGCCCAGGTGCAGGTGCGGACGGTGCTGCAGCACGCCTGGGCGGAGTTCGAGCACGACATCCGCTACAAGGGCACCGTCCCGGCCGAGCACGTCGGGGACTTCGACCGGCGCTTCACCCTCGCCGCCGGGTTGCTCGAGCTGGCCGATCGGGAGTTCTCCGAGATCCGTGAGCGTCTCCGCGGCGCCACGCCGGCCGCGCCCGAGGCCGCGGCCGACGACGACCCGCGGCTGGATCCGCGCGAGCTGGCCGCCTTCCTGGCCGGGCAGTACTCCGAGGCCGGCTGGTCACGCACCGACCACTACAGCTGGATCGCCGGTCTGCTGCTCGAGCTGGGGGTGACCTCGCTGATCGAGCTGGGCGAGGTGCTCCGGCAGGCCGACGAGGAGACCATCGCGAACCGGATGGACTACCGGCACCCACCCGGTGCTGTCCGCCGGCTCGACGACGCCCTGCTCTGGGTGTTCGGCGACCGCTACGTGGCCCTGCACCAGAACGCGCACCGCGCCTCGCTGCTGCGACACCGCCTCGACCGGCTGCGCGGCGACGCGCCCGCCTGAGGGCGGTGGGCACCCTAGGCGCGCTGGTCCTCCAGGCTGGTGGTCTCCCAGCGTCCCTCGCCCAGCAGGGTCAGCTCGTCGGCGTGCAGCCGCTGCAGACTGCTGCGGTGCCCGACGCTGACGATGGTGCTCTGCGGCAGCACCTCGCGGACGTGGGCGTACATGGCGTGCTCCATGCCCTCGTCCATGGCCGAGGTCGACTCGTCCAGGAAGATCAGGGACGGCTTCCGCAGCAGGATCCGGCCGAAGGACAACCGCTGCTGCTCACCCGGCGAGAGCCGGCGCGACCAGTCCCGTTCGCTGTCCAGGTCCTCACCCAGGTGCGCCAGCTGCACGGTCTCCAGGACGGCGCGGGCGTCGTCGTCGGACAGGTCGGCGGCCGGTGTCGGGTAGGACAGGGCTGCCCGGAGCGACCCGAGCGGCAGGTAGGGCTGCTGGGAGCAGAACAGCGTGTCCGCATCCGCCGGCCGCTCGACCAGACCCTCGGCGTTCGGCCACAGCCCGGCCATGCTGCGCAGCAGGGTGGTCTTGCCGGTGCCCGACGGTCCGGTGATCAACAAGGTGCTGCCCTCGCCCACCTCGAGATCCAGGTCGGTGAGCAGCGACCGGCCGTCGGGCAGCCGGATCTGGAGGTCGCGGACGGTGAGGCCGGCGGGGGCGACCTCGGTCACCGGCGAGGGCAGGGCGCGGGCCTCGTCGTTCACGTCGAGCAGTCCGGTCAGCCGGTCCAGCACCGCGCGGTAGCTGGCGAAGTCGTCGTACGCCAACCGGAAGAACGACAGCGCGCCGAACACCTGGCCGAAGGCGGTGGCGGTCTGGGTGACGTCGCCCAGGGTGATCTGGCCGCTGAAGTAGCGGCGGGCCTGCAGGATGATCGGGAACACCACGGCGATCTGGTTGACCACCAGGTTGAAGCCCTGGAACTTCAGGCTCCGGAACACGATGTCCCAGGCGTTGCCGATCACCCCGGCGAAGCGGCCCAGCAGACCGGTCTTCTCCACCGGCTCGCCCCGGTAGAAGGCGATGTTCTCGGAGTTCTCCCGGGTCCGGACCAGGGCGTAGCGGTAGGACGCGGTGAGCAGCTCGTTGAGGAAGTTGAGCCGGATCAGCGGTCTGCCGATCCGGAAGGCGATGACCGTCGCGATGATCACGTACACGTAGGCCACGAAGACCATGCCGCGCGGGATCGTCACGCCCGCCAGGGTCAGCGGACCGGACAGCCCCCACAGGATGATCGAGAACGACACCAGCGAGACCATCGAGGAGACCGCCCCCAGCGCCAGCCCCTGGGAGACGCCGGCGAAGGAGGTGATGTCCTCCTGGATCCGCTGGTCGGGGTTGTCGATCGGCTCGGCGACGTAGCGGCTGCGGTGGTAGGCGGCGCCGCCCAGCCAGTCGTCGAGCATCCGGTTGTTCAGCCAGAGTCGCCAGTTGATGATCTGCCGCTGGGCGACGTAGAAGTTGATCAGCACCAGCGCCACGTTGATGCTGGCCAGCACCGCGAAGACGATCAGTGAGCGCCAGAACGCTGGCGCGTCCAGCTGCTGCAGCGCGGTGTACATCTCGTTGCCCTGGAAGGACAGCAGGATGTCCAGTCGGACCGAGACCAGGGTGAACAGCAGCAGCAACGCCACCGCGAGCAACGGCCGCCAGCCGCTGCGGGTCCGCGGTCTCGGGAAGAAGTAGGGCCCGGACAACCGCCAGAACTGGCGTCCCCAGCGAGTGCGGCGGATCAGCAGCCAGACGACCAGGGCGAACACGACGAGCGTGATCACGTACGTCCGGAGCAGCCAGAGCAGCGACGTCAGCCACTCGGTCGACCAGTTGATCTGTTCCACGGATCCTCCCCGCCAGCAGCACCGCGATGGGGAGAACAGTAGGGGAGGATGCCCGTCCGCGGGACCTCGGTGGGGTGATCGTGCTCGCTAGAGTGCTGGCATGACCCAGCAGCCGTCCCCCGGAGACCACGTACGCGTCGGGCACGCGGAGCGCGAGGCGGTCACCGCCATCCTCCAGGAGGCCGCGGCGGACGGGCGACTGGACATGAGCGAGCTCGAGGAGCGCCTCGAGGTGGCGCTGCAGGCGAAGACGTACGGGGAGCTGGAACGGCTGGTGGCCGACCTGTCCGCGGACCTGCCCTGGCGGACCCGCCCGACGTCTGCGGCAGCAGTGGTGCAGGGACCGCCGGCACCGGGCTTCTCCCGGGAGGACCCGCTCCGGCTGGACGGAGGCGTCAGCACCGAGAAGCGGGACGGCATCTGGGTCGTGCCCCCCTTCCTGCGGATCAGCTCCGGCGCCGGCACCGTGAAGCTCAACTGCCTGCAGGCGCGACCGGCGGCCTCGCTGATCGAGATCGAGGTGGTCGCCGGGGCCGGCAGCGTGACCATCGTGGTGCCGGCCGGCTGGGCCGCCAACGACGACCGGCTGGGCAAGGGGATGGGCAGCAAGTCGATCAAGGTGCCCCGGGAGCCGGCCCCGGGCGCGCCCCTGCTGGTGCTCTACGGCGGCGTCGGACTGGGTTCGCTGAAGGTCCGACCCCCGTCGGGACGCGAGCTGCGCAAGATCACCGGCTGACCGGACCCCGTACGCACGACGACCCGGCCGGAATCCGGCCGGGTCGTCGCACGAAGTGCGTCCTAGGAGGTCGGGTGCAGAACGGCCTTGATGTCGTGGCTGTCGACCACGTGGATCACGACAGCACCCTCGGACTTCCGGGCTCCGACGACCAGTCGCTCGTTGCCGACCGTGCCGAGGTAGATGGCCGTGTAGCCCTCGCGCCAGAAGATGTCACCGGGCTTGGCGTCAGCCAGGTCGACGTTCTTGACCGCCTGCTGCTGCGCCTCGGACTGGTGCGGCAGCGCGATGTCGGCCGCGTCCCAGGCGTCGGCGGTCAGCCCGGAGCAGTCCCAGGCGTCAGGCCCGTCGCCACCGAAGGCCCACCGGTCACCGACCTGGTCGAGGGCCCGGTTCAAGACCTTGCCGGCCTGTCCGGTCGGGATCGGCACGAGGAAGCTCCGGCTCGACGTCGGGTCGGTCACGGTGCGCATGCTGTAGATCTCTTGCTTGGTGCTGCCGTTGACCGGCGTCATCGTCCCCGACGGACCCGTCGACGGCGGGTAGGTGACGGTCACCATCGCGTGGTCGGAACCCGACTTCTCGCCGATGTCCTGGCTGGACGGGGTCCGGTTGGACCAGACGTAGTCGAGCCGCTGCTTCTTGCCCAGCGTCGGGCTGCCGTCCAGGTCGCGCCAGTTGGCGATCAACCCGCTGTCACCCATCGTGGCCACCGGATCGGCGTCGGCGTCGTAGTTCACGTTGCAGTCGCAGGTCACGTAGACCGAGGAGCCGGAGGACTGGAACTGGTCGGTGAGCGCCGTGACGGTGTCCAGCTGCTGGTTGTACAGCGCGATGCGCTTCTTGTTCTTGCCGTTGACACCCTTGTTGTACGCCCCCACCAGCAGGTGGGTGTTGACCACGTAGAACGTCTCCTGGGTGGCGTTGTCCTGGAGCTGGATCCAGTTGACCCACTTGTCCTTGGTCTTCTCGGTGCCCTTGCCGCCGCGCTTCTCGACCTTCTGGCCGGCGGAGAACGCCCGCTGCCGGCCCTGGTCGATGGCGGTGTACTTGTCGGTCCGGTAGAAGATCGGCACCGCCGTACGGTCGGTGGTCATGGTGAAGCCGGCGGCAGTGGCGGCCCGCAAGGCGGTGGCCCGGTCAGCCGAGCTGCCCATCTCCTGCAGACCGAACACGTCGCTGCTGCCGGTCAGCTCCTGGATGCCGCCCGCGATCCCCTTCTTGGAGTTGCTCAGCAGCACGTTCCAGGTGGAGACCCGGATCTCGGCGCCGGGCGGGGCCTCGACGCAGACCGACGCCTGGTCGCTGACCGGCGCGGTGTCGCGGAGGTAGGCCTTGTAGCTGCCGGAGTTGTAGACCGACCAGGGCTTCCACGAGCCACGCCCGTTGCCCTTGGTGCCGTCCGCGGCGTCCCAGACCTGGAAGGCCATCCACGCGTTGTCCGCCGGGGTCTTCCAGCTCTTGGCGTCGAGCAGGTTCTCGTGCACGGAGTTGATCTGCCACAGGCCGTAGTTGCCCCGGGCGGCCTTGTTCACAGCTGTCGGGTTCCAGGACGACTCGGCGCCGGCGACCGCTGTGGCCATGGCCACCTGGTCCGCCGGGAACCACCGGGCGGCCGCCTTGGCGGCGGTGGCCTCGCGGGCGCTCTTGGTCGCGGGCAGCACGCTGTTGACGGCCACGCAGGGCTCGTCGGGAGCGGCCACGGCCGGCAGCGGGCTGATGGTCTGAGCCAGGCCGAACAGCGGGACCGCCAGCACGAACGCGGTGGCGACGGAGGCAGCCGTCTGCCACCACGACCTGGACCCCTGGTCCGGACGTCCGCCAGCGCGGCGTGGTCCGCGCGCAGCGATCGCGCCGACCCTCGTCGTCGAACCTTGGCCCATGGTGCCTTCCCACTTGGCGCGACGCCCCCCGACGGCCGCGCTCAGTGGCTCAGACGTGTCCGAGCCACTCACTGTGAAGAGGATAGGCGACGGCACCACGTACGGGGAGGGGATCACCAAAATTCTGGGATCCGTGAGAAGGAATTGCGGACGGACGCGGGCGCGGCGGGTGGGTCAGCCGGCGAGGTCGACGACTGTCAGCCCGGCCGGTAGCTCGACGGTGCGGTGGGGCAGCGTCAGGGTGCCCGTCGACCCGTCCGGCACCAGCACGCGTACGGTGCCGCGGTCGCGGTCCCAGTCCACGCCGACCGTGCCCCGCCGGGTGCCCCGGGTGAGCCGGGCGTGGCTGACGTCGGTGTCCAGCTGGGGTCGGACGGTGAACTGCTGCCAGCCGTCGGTGCCGCGGCGCAGCCCGACCAGACCCTCGTACAGCCAGATCGCCGGCGTGCCGTGGAAGTAGTGACACGACGAGCGGGGTTCGTCCCACATCTCCATGAACGTCAGGTGCCCCTGGTCGAGCCACTGCTTCCACCCCGGTGTGCCGTCGCGGCGCAGCACGTCCAGGGCCAGCTGGGCGTGGCCGTGGTCGGCCAGCACCGGCATCAGGTAGCGCGACCCGATGTGGCCGACGTCGTGGTGCCGGTCGCGGGCCTCGAGATCGGCCACCACCGAGGAGACCACCCGCTCCACCCGGTCCGGGGCGACGAAGCCCATCCCCACGGCGAGCAGGTTCGGCGTCTGGCGGTACTCGCGGGCGCTGGTCCGGTAGCTGCCGGACGCCTCGTCCCAGAACACCCGGTCCACGGCGGCGACCAGGGCATCGGCCGTGGCGACCAGCTCGGTGGCGCTGTCGTGGCGACCCGTGAGCCGGCAGAGGCGGGCCGTGTCGTGCAGGGCACGGGCCAGGAACAGCGTCCCGGTGAGCCGCCGGTCCTCGGGCGCCGGCCCGGGCGTGCCGGGGGAGAGGTAGTCCCCGCAGACGCTGTCGACCAGGCCGTCGTCGTCGCGCCGGCCCAGCTCCCACCGCAGGGCGGCCAGGACCGGAGCGAGGTGCTCCTCGACCAGGTGGGTGGCGCCGTACTCGGCCACCAGCTCGGCCAGCAGGTGCGGGTAGACGGTCGTCCACTCCGGCGAGGGCCAGCCCTCGAAGCCCCAGTCCGGGGTGGGGGCGATCACCGGCAGCCAGCCGTCCGGCCGCTGGGCGTCGCGGAGGTCGCCCAGCCACTTGGTCAGGAAGGCTTCCGCGTCGTAGCTGGTCAGGATCGCGGGCAGCGCGGTCTGGGCGTCGCCGGTCCAGCCGTTCTTCTCGTACGTCGGGGTGTCGGTCGGGATGTGGACCAGGTTGTTGTCCAGTGTCCTGACCATCACCGCGTGGAAGCGCTCGAGATAGCTGTCGGAGCACCCGAAGTCGGCCCAGCGCGGCAGGTCCGCGGACACCCGGACGCCGGCCAGACCCAGCTGCTCGGGGGCGTCGGTCGAGCCCGTCGACCTGGACGTAGCGGAAGCCCTTGTAGCTGAACCGCGGCTCGAACCGTCGGTGGTCGCCGTCGAGCCGGACGCGGTCGACCTGCATCGGGCCGGTCACGTGCTCGTTGTCGTTGTCGACGCTCCCGTCGCTCCGGAGTCGCTCCCCGTGAATGGCGGTGAGGGTGACCGGATCCGCCGGTCCGTCGCCGAGGAGCCGGTAGCGGCACCAGCCGGCGATCACGCTGCCCAGGTCGGCCACCCACGACTGCGGACCCAGTCGTCGCCAGGTCACCGACAGCGTCTCGACCACGCGGACCGGGTCGTGCTCGGCCGGGCGGATCGTCGGCGCCCCGGCCGGGAAGTCGGCACTCACGGCCGCCGGCCAGTCGCTGTCGTCGAAGGCGGCGCTGGTCCAGTCGCCGGGGTCGAGCCGGCTGTCGTAGTCCTCGCCGCCGTACATCGAGTCGGCCGTGATCGGGCCGAGCCGGGCCTTCCAGTCTGTTCCGGTGCCGATCACCTCCGTTGTGCCGTCGGCGTACGCGAGGTGGAGCTCGGCCAGGGCCCGGCAGCTGTCCCGCCACGGGGCGGTGTGCCACCCCCACACGTTCGCGGTGGTCATCGCGTAGAAGCCGCGGCCGACCTCGACGGCCAGCGCGTTGCGACCCTCGACGAGCCGGTCGGTGACGTCGTACGCGTTCAGCAGCACGGTCCGGCCGAAGTGCGTCTGGCCGGGGGCGAGCTCGTCGGCGGAGACCCGCGCGCCGTTGAGGTGGGCGTGGAAGGCGCCGAGGCCGGTGACCAGCAGGCGGGCCTCGGCGACGGGTCCTCGGGTCGCTGAAGGTCGTCCGCAGCAGCGGGTGCTGGGGGTCCTCCCCGGGGGCGGTGATCCAGGTCGCGGCGGACGGCGTCGTCGTGGTCACCGGACGACCCTGTCACACCCGTACGGCGACGCGAGCGGCCACGAGAGCCGGGGGCGCCGGGCTTGTGAGGTCTCGGCTAGTCGGGCGGGCAACCGCAGGAGCGGCGCACGACCAGGGGCATGTCGAACACGAGGTGCTCCGGTTCGGCTCCGCCCCTCAGCACCGCCGTGATCGCCGCCCTGGCCATGGCGCGCACGGGTTGCTGGGCCGTGGTCAGGGGGGGCCAGCAGAACCGCGACTCCTCGCTGTCGTCGAAGCTGCCGACAGCGATCTCCTCCGGCACGGACGACCCCGAGCTCGTGGGCGGCGTGCAGCAGGCCGACGGCCTGGCTGTCGGAGCTGGCGAAGACCGCGGTCGGGCGATCGGCCCGCCGCAGCAGGCGCAGCCCGGCCTCGTAGCCACCCTGGCGACTGAACGGCGTGCGCTCCATCACCCCCAACCGGCGGCCGGCGCGGGCATGGGCCTCGGCCCAGGCGCGTTCCCGGCGGTCGACGGTCGGATCGGCGGACTCGCCGACGACCAGAGCGACGGAGGCGTGCCCGTGGACGTCCATCAGGTGGTCGATGACCCGGGACGTCCCGGCGCCACCGTCGGGGCCGATGGTGGTGTAGCCGTGCAGGGGTGCGGCGGCGTCGAGGAGCACGACGGGCATCCGCCGGCCGCGCCGCGCCAGCTCGCCGACCTGGTGCAGCCCCGAGGCCCGGGCCAGCAACAGGCCGTCGATCTGCCGGTCGCAGAGGTCGAGCACGCTGCGCGCCTCGACGTCCGCGTCGAAGCCGGTGTTGGTGATCAGCACCGCGTAGCCCAGGTCGGTGGCAGCGCTCTGGATCTCCCACGCGTACTGGGCGAAGAAGGGATTGGTGCTGTCGGGCACCACCAGACCGATCGTCTTGGTGCTGCCCACGGCGAGCGCCCGGGCGGTGGTGTTCGGGCGGTACCCCAGGCGCTCGATGGCGTCGCGGACGCGGACGGCCGTGGCCTCCGACACCGGACGGGGTCCGCCGTTGACGACGTAGCTGACCACGGCGGTGCTCACGCCCGCCAGCCGCGCCACGTCGTCGCGGGTGACCCCGGCGCGTCGTGCGGTGGCCCTGTCCACAGTCACGGCGCCACCCCCTTCCTCGCCTTCGCTACCCGGGTAAACCGTACACCGCCAGAGCCCGTCTGCAGACGTCCCAGTGAGCGCCGAAGAGGGGTTGACGCGGTCAATCTACGCGGGTAGCGTTCTGGTGTCGCCAGAGGTCGTGACCAGGCACGCCGACCTCCACCACCACACTCCAGGAAAGTCACCGCCATGCCCTTCTCCATCGCCATGATCGGCGCCGGACAGTTCGCCGGATCCTTCGCCCATCTGTTCCACCTCCACCCCGGTGTCACGGAGGTGTACGCCACGGACGTGGTGGACGGTCGGGCCGACGAGCTCGTCGCCCGCTACGGCCTGGCCGGCACGTTCGGCTCCTTCGACGAGGTGCTGGCCAGCCCCGACGTCGACGCGGTCGCCATCTTCACCCAGCGCTGGTCCCACGGACCGCTGGTGGTGCAGGCGCTGCGGGCCGGCAAGCACGTGTACTCCGCGGTGCCGATGGCGATCAGCGCCGAGGAGATCGGGGCGATCATCGAGGCCGTCCGCGAGACCGGGCTGACCTACATGATGGGCGAGACCAGCCACTACAACCCGGCAGTGGTCTACGCCCGCGACATGATCGCGAAGAGTGAGTTCGGCCGCCTCTTCTACGCCGAGGGCGACTACCTGCACGACATGGACCTCGGCTTCTACGACGCCTACAAGTACTCCGGCGGCGACAACTGGAAGGCCACCGCCTCCTACCCGCCGATGCTCTACCCGACGCACTCGATCGGCGGCATCCTCGGCGCCTGGGGCACCCACGCCACCAGCGTGTCCGCTCTGGGTGTGGTCGACGAGCGCGGCGACGGGGTGTTCGACCGTGAGGTCAGCATGTTCGACAACGACTTCTCCAACATGACGGGTCTGTTCGAGGTCGCCGGTGGCGGCAGCTTCCGGGTGAACGAGTTCCGCCGGGTCGGCTTCCCGTCCCACATCCGGGAGTCGCGGTTCCGCTGGTTCGGCACGGAGGGCTCCTTCGAGGAGATGACCACCACCGCCTACCGGCAGGACAAGACCGGTGTCACCGACGTGTCGGAGGAGATCGAGCCGCGCCGGGCGACCGAGGAGGAGCTGGCCGGCCTGACCGACGTCTCCCCGACCCTGCGGGACGCCTTCCTGTCGGGGCTGGCGCCGGTGCACGACGCCACCCGGCTGCCGGCTGAGTTCCTCGGTGCCCCGAACGGGCACGAGGGGAGCCACCACTTCCTGGCCGACGACTTCGTCACCGCGGTGAACAACGGCACCCTGCCCCCGGTCAACGCCTGGCAGGCCGCCCGCTACACCCTGCCCGGGGTCTACGCCCTGGAGTCGGCCCGCCGGGGCGGCGAGCGGCTCGCCATCGACGACTTCGGCGACGCCCCCGCCTGACATCGCCCCGGGGATGGAGTTGTCTCCGACGGATCGGATGGAGTTGTCTCCGACGGATCGGATGGAGTTGTCTCCGACAACGGGGACAACTCCATCCGATCACGCACGGCATCGCACCGCTGGCTCGGCAGGATCACCGACGAGAGGGACCCCCCATGACCGACGTGGCTGACGACGACCTGAGCGCCACCGCGGCCGAGACCCGGCGGCTGTGGCTGCGGGCGCTCGTCGAGCTCGATCCTCGCCACGCCGACCGGTCCTGGCACCTGAGCGCCCAGGACCTCGCCCGCTCGCTCTGCGCCGCGGTCGACGACGAGCGGGCGCTGTTGTCGTTGGTGAACCAGGCTCTGGTGCTGCAGCAGTTCCTGCTCGAGGTGGCCTGTCGTCCGGCCAGAGTCGGCGACCGGGCAGCGATCGTCGACCAGGCTGACCGCCTGCTGAGCCAACAGAACATCGTCGCGGCCTGAGCCGCTGGGGGGTCTGAGCCGCTGGTGCACCGCCAGGAGCTCGGCCCCTGGAGGGGGCGCACCGGCCCCTGGTGGGAGTGGCGGAGGATACGAGATTCGAACTCGTGAGGGCGTGAACCCAACCCGCTTTCCAAGCGAGCGCCATAGGCCTCTAGGCGAATCCTCCGCGCGGAACCTTACCCGGATCGGTGCGAGGGTGCGAAACCGTCGGTCTCGGCTCTGACCGCGCGGACGTTGCGTACAGTCGTACACTCAGCGTACGATCGTACGCATGAGGACGGACCATGGTGCTGTGGGCTCGGCGACGGCCGTCGATCAGCCCGGACGCCGCTACGACCCGCAGCGACGGGACCGCATCATCGACGCCTGCCTGGACGTGATCGCCGAGGTGGGGGTGGCCGGCACCTCGCACCGCAAGGTGGCCGAGGCCGCCGACGTACCCCTGGGCTCGATGACCTACCACTTCACCGGCATGGGCGAGCTGCTGCACGAGGCGTTCAGCCGCTTCGCGGTCTCGTTCAGCGACCGCTTCGCCGCCCGTATGACGGCGGCCGTCGACCGGGACGCAGCGGTGGCGGCCATCGTCGAGGCGGTCGTGGGCGACATCCTGAACGACCAGCGCGAGCTCGTGCTGACTCAGGAGCTCTACACCCTGGCCGCCCGTGACGCCTCGTTCCGTGACCTCACCAACGCCTGGATGGGCCGCAGCCGCGCCGCCCTGGAACGGCATTTCGACCCGGTCACGGCCCGGATGCTGGACGCCCTGATCGAGGGGCTGACACTGCACCGCGCGCTCGACAACGAGCCCCAGGACGACGCCGTGGTCCGGGCCGCCGTCGCCCGCCTCACCGCCGTCACTGCCCACCGGCAGACCCGCCACCACCCCCACCGACAGCCCTACCGACAGCCCAGGAGCGACCTCGTGACCCCGCCCACCGCCACCCCGGTCACCACTCGTCTGCGACGGGCCCGGTTCGGCGTCTTCGGCATCTTCTTCGTCGTCGGACTGGGGATGGCCGCCTGGCTGGTCAGCATCCCCGCCGTGCAGCAGCGGACCGGCGTCTCGCACGCCACCCTGGGACTGCTGCTGCTCGTCCTCGGTGCGGGCGGGGTGATCGGGATGCAGATCGCCGGCTACGCCATCGCCCGTTGGGGCAGCAAGATCGTCACCGGCGCCGCCCTGGTGCTCTACGTGATCGCGGTGAACCTGCCCGTGCACGCCACCGGCACCCTCACTCTGGGGCTGGCCCTGCTGCTGTTCGGGCTGGCCAACGGCTCGGTGGACGTGTCCATGAACGACCAGGCGGTGATCGTCGAACGCGGCTACGGCCGGCCGATCATGTCGGCCTTCCACGCCTTCTGGTCGGTCGGTGGCGCCGCCGGCGCGTTGATCGGGGCCGCCGCTCTCGGGCTCGGCTACCCGGTCAGCGTGGCCGTGCTGATCGCCTCGGTCGCCGCGGCGATCGGCGGGGCGATCTGCGTACGGCTGCTGCTGCCGGCCGAGCCCGCACCGACCGAGCTGGACTCCGGGCCGGCCGCCGCTACCGCCGGATCGGCATCTCGTGACGGCAGCATCCGCCGCCGGGTGATCGGCTTCGGGGTGCTCGCCTTCCTGCTGATGCTGGCCGAGGGCGTGGCCAACGACTGGAGCGCCCTGCACGCCGTGGAGCACCTGAACCGGCCGCCGTCGGCCGCCGCGCTGGCGTACGCGACCTTCGCCGTGGCCATGACCGTCGGGCGCCTGACCGTGGACCGGATCGCCGGGCGGTTCGGCCCGGCCTTCGTGGTCCGCTTCGGCTCGCTCGCCGCCGCCATCGGGATCGGAGTGGTGATGATCTCGCCGGTGTTCGGTCTGACCCTGGTCGGCTGGGCGGTCTTCGGGCTCGGGCTGGCCGGCGTGGTGCCGCAGCTGTTCACCGCCGCCGGCAACATCAGCGCCACCCAGCAGAGCATCGTGCTGTCCCGGGTGGTGGGTGCCGGCTACGTCGGCCAGCTCGCCGGTCCGGCGCTGGTCGGTGTGGTGGCCGGCTGGGTCGGGCTGAATCTGGCCTTCGCCCTGCCCCTGGTCTTCTGCGTGGTGGCCGTGGTGGTGGCCCCGATCGTCTCCCGCCCCGAGGACACCGACGTCGATGCCGACACGGGCGGCGAAACGGCCGGCGACTCGGACGCCGAGCAGCCGGTCGTGGAGCCGGTCGAGCCTTCGTACGAGCGTGATCGGGCCTGACACCGCTGTGGCGTGAGATCGACCACGGGCCGGTGTCGCGTCACACGGCCGCAACGTGGGCTCCCTACCCTCGGCGGTGCGTTCCTGCGGGAGCGCCCCGACAGATCGACCGAGAACACGTACACGGAGTGACCGACATGGCTTTGAAGATCACCACCAAGGGCAGCACCACCAAGATCCAGTTCGTCCTGCCCGACGACGCGACCGCCGGACCGGTATCGGCCGTCGGCACCTTCAACGACTGGACGCCCGGCAAGCACAAGCTGGTCAAGCGCAGCAACGGCACCCGCAGCGTCACCGTGGCCGTGCCGGCCGGCGAGCAGATCGCCTTCCGCTACCTGGCCGACGGCGGCGTCTGGTTCGACGACGAGGACGCGCACGTGATCACCGACCAGGGCTCCACGGTCCTCGCCTGAGTCTCGTCCCCCGCGGGCGGCCGGCACCACCTCGCCAGATCTGTACACTGGTCGCCGGTCCCCCGCGTGGCGATACCTCACCCAACTCCCCCAGGGTCGGAAGACAGCAAGGGTAAGTGAGCTCTTTCGGGTGCGCGGGGGACTTCTTCGTCCGCAGGGGCCCGGTCGTTCCGCCGGGGGCCGGCACTTCCCGTCCGTGGACGGAAAGTGCGGTGACTCACTGGCCGGGGGCCGGCATTTCCCGGCCGTGGATGGAAAATGCGGCGGTCCTGCCGGACGCGGGACGCCAGTTCGCGTCCGTGGATGGAAAGTGCGATAGCCCACCGGACAGGGGATGCCGTTTGCCGTCCGTGGATGGAAATTGCGGTAGGGCCGGCCGGACGGGGTGCCCAATGCCCGTCCGTGGATGGAAAATGCGGCAGGACCGGTGCTCAGGTCAGGGAGTCGGCTTGGCCAGCCCGAGGCGGTCCATCAGACCCATCGCGTCGTACGGGGCACGCACCTTCGCGTCGTTGTCGCAGTAGACGTACACGTCCTGCCCGGCGGCCAGCCAGCCCCGGATCCGGTGCGCCCACGCGTCCAGCGCCTCGTCGGTGTAGCCGCTGGCGTAGAGCTCGGTGTCGCCGTGCAGCCTGACGTAGCGGAAGTCGGTGGTGGTCTCGTCCAGCACCGGCCAGGTGCCGGGGTTGTCGGCCCAGACCAGGGCGATGTCGTGCGCCCGCAGCAGGTCAGCCAGCGCCGGCGTACGGAAGGTGTCGTGCCGCACCTCGAGGGCGTGCCGGATCGGGTGGTCCGGGCGGTCGGTCGTGAGCAGCGCCCGGTCCTCGGTGACCCGGTGGTCGTGCCGGACGGCCAGCTCGGCGGCGGCGCCCAGGGTGCGTGGCAGCCGGGTGAAGAAGTCGGCCAGCCGGTCGGCGTCGAAGCCCAGGGTGGGCGGCAGCTGCCACAGCAGCGGGCCGAGCCGGTCGCCGAGGCCGAGCACCCCCGAGGCCAGGAAGTTGGCCAGTGGGGCGTCCACGTCGGCGAGCTTCTTCAGGTGGGTGATGAAGCGGCTGCCCTTGACGGCGAAGACGAAGTCCTCCGGAGTCTCGGCGACCCAGCTCCGGAACGCGTCCGGCTTGAGCAGGCCGTAGAAGGTCCCGTTGACCTCGATCGAGCCGAGCCGGGACGCGGCGTACGCGAGCTCGCGCTTCTGCGGCAGCTTCGGCGGGTAGAAGGTGCCGCGCCAGGGCGGATAGGTCCAGCCCGAGATGCCGATCCGTGCGTCAGCCACGGGGTCTCCCGGCGAAGGTGCGGAAAACTCTCCCCGAGTGCCGCCGAACGCGGCGTGTCGCGCTGCTGTCGCGCCCGATCGGGGAGAGTTTGACGCACGATCGCCCTCAGAAGGACCTGGCGCCCTTGACCAGCCGGTCGAAGAGCGCGTCCTGTTCGGCGTCGACCTGCTGGGCCGAGGGGTTCGCCTCGAACCAGGCGATCTGCTCGTGCACCGCCCGGTCGTAGGTGATCGTGGTGCGGAAGTCCGGCACCAAAGCCGCCACCTTGCTGCAGTCGAACACCATCGAGTGCGCCTTGTCCCCGACCAGACCCGGCCCCAGGTCCGGCGCCACCTGGGCGATGGTCTCGCTGGCCACGTGCACGAGCTCCGGCTCGACCCCGACCGCCCGGCCGATCCAGGTGTAGATCTGGTTCCAGGTGGGCGCGTGGGTGCCCGTGATGGTGAAGTCCTCCCCGATCGAGGCGGGGTGGCCGAAGAGCCCGACGAAGGCCACCGCGAAGTCGTCGGCGTGGGTCAGCGTCCACTGGGTGGTGCCGTCGCCGTGCACCACCACCGGCTTGCCGGCGCGCATCCGGGCCACGTCGGTCCAGTGCCCCATGGTCGGCAGCAGCGTCTGGTCGTACGTGTGCGACGGGCGCACGATCGTGGCCGGGAAGCCGCTGTCGCGGTAGGCCGCGACGAGCAGGTCCTCGGCGGCGATCTTGTCCCGGGAGTACTGCCAGAACGGGTTGCGCAGCGGGGTCGACTCGGTCACCGGCACCCGGGTCGGCGGCTTCTGGTACGCCGAGGCGGAGGAGATGAAGACGTACTGACCGACCCGGCCGGAGAACAGGGCGATGTCGGAGGCCACGTGGTCGGGCTGGAAGGCGCGGAACTGCGCGACGGTGTCGAACTCGCGGTCCCCGACAGCGGCGGCCACCGCTTCCGCGTCGGTGGCGTCGGCGACCAGCGTCTCGACCTCCTCGGGCAGGTCCCGGGAGCTGCTCCGGCCACGGTTCATCACCGTCACCTGATTCCCTTGGGCCACCGCCAGCCGCACGCTGGAGGCGCTGATCACGCCGCTGCCGCCGATGAACAGGATGCGTCGAGAAGTCACCAGAGCATCCTGCCACCTGGGCTCAGCTCCCGGGCGGGCAGGAGAACCGGCCGTAGCCGGCGTCGGACCAGTCGGCCACCGGTCGGCCGTCGCGGGTCAGCAGGTACGTCGTGTACCTGGTGTGCTCGGTGATCTCGAGTCGGTAGCCCGCCTGCTCGGCCGCGGCGGTCCACTTCTCGTCGGTCTTCGCTGACGCGTAGACGGCCCGGGCGGCGGAGCACTGGTCGTCCTGGATCACCCACGAGCGGATCGTGAACGTGCCGATGAGGAGGATCGCGGCGACCACGAGATAGATCACCCGCACCACCCCCGGCGGGGAGTCGCCCAACCGGCTCGACCCGCGGTAGTCGCCGCCGGAGTCGTGCCGGGCCACCCGGAAGTTCTTGAACCACTCCGGCTTGGCCGCGATCAGCAGGCAGTAGCCGGTCAGCAGCAGGCCGACGACGAGGATGACGGTTCCCATCCCGACACTTCAGCAGAGCACCGGGTCGATCCGCCGACGCCACCAGGATGCGCCTACAGCGTGACGCGCAGGATCTTGTCGTCGTCGCGCCCCGGGTCGATCCGGCCGTCGGTGTTCGAGGTGGTGATCCACAGCGACCCGTCGGGGGCGGCGACCGCGTTCCGGATCCGGCCGTGGTCATCGGCGAAGTACGCCTTGGGCTTGCCCGCCTTCGTACCGTCCAGCGGCACCGCGAACAGGCACCGGCCCTGCAGAGCGCCCACGAACGCGGTGGACCGGGTGATGGCCAGACCGGCCGGGGAGCAGCTGCTGGTCGGGGACCAGGTCGCCTTCGGGTCGGTCAGACCGCCCCGGTCGGACGTCCCCTCGACCTCCGGCCAGCCGTAGTTCCTGCCCTCGACGATCAGGTTCAGCTCGTCGGCCTCCTTGTCGCCGAACTCGGTCGCCCAGAGCCGACCGTCGGCGTCGAACGCGAGACCCTCCACGTTGCGGTGCCCGTACGACCAGGTGCGGTTGTCGTACGGGTTGCCGCGGGCGGCGCGGCCGTCGGGCCGGATCCGCAGGATCTTGCCGGCCAGCGAGTCCTTGTCCTGGGCCAGCGCGGACTGCTCCGCGTCGCCGGTGGAGACCAGCAGCATCCCGTCGGTGTCGAACAGCAGCCGGCCGCCGTGGTGGTGGGTGCTGGTGGGGATGTCGGTCAGCACCGCCTTCGGCTTGCCGACCCTGCCGCCCGCCAGGCTGACCCGGCCGACCCGGTTGTCGGACCCGGTCGTGTAGTAGACGAACAGCGTCTCCTCGTCGCCCGGTGCGGTGGCGATCCCCAGCAGACCGCCCTCGCCGATGCCGGTCGCCGGGACGACGCCGGACACCTCTCCGAGCGTCGTCTTCTTCCCCTTCGGCGACACCCGGATGATCTTCGCGGTGTTGCGTTCCGACACCAGGGCGTTGCCGTCGGCCAGGAAGACCAGACCCCAGGGGACGTCGAAGTCGTCGGCGACGGTGCCGGCCAGATCGGGTTTCGGCGAGCCCGTGGGCGTCGGCGTCGGGGTGGGGGCGGTGGGGGTGGAGGTCGCAGCCGGCGTACGGGTGCTCGGGCTCGGGGAGGCGCTGGCCGACGGTGAGGCGCCGGAGGTCGAGGGACCAGTGGCGGCGCCCGGGGTCGCGTCATCAGTGCCGCAGCCGGCCACCGTCGCCAGGGCCAGCCCCGAGGAGGCGTACAGGAACTGTCGTCTCGTCACCACCCGGCCCATTGTCCCCACCGATGCTGTGCGTCCCCTCGATGCTGGCGTCACCGCAGCTGTGGGTCAGGGCTGCTGTGGGTCAGGGCTGTCGGGCGGGCCCGGACGGCGAGCATCCGTGCGGACCTGCGAGGCAGAATCGCGCCGTGCCCGACGAGACGACCACCCAGCCCAGCCCGGCCCGTTGGCGGATCCTGGGCGTGACGCTGGCGGTCGGTTTCATGGCCCTGCTGGACGTGACCATCGTCAACGTCGCGATCCCCTCGATGCAGACCGGACTGGCCACCGACACCGCGACCATCCAGTGGGTGGTGTCGGGCTACGCCCTCGCCTTCGGGCTGACCCTGGTGGCCGGCGGCCGGCTGGGGGACGTGTACGGGCGACGGGCGCTGATGATGATCGGACTGACCGGGTTCATCCTCGGCAGCGCCGCCTCCGGGCTGGCGGCCGACGCGAACCTGGTGATCGCGGCCCGGGTGCTGCAGGGGATGTCGGCCGGTCTGCTGACCCCGCAGAGCTCCGGTCTGATCCAGCAGCTGTTCAGCGGCAGTGAGCGCGGAGTCGCCTTCGGCTACTTCGGCACCACCGTCGGCGTGGCCAGCGCGATCGGCCCGATCCTCGGCGGCGCGCTGATCGCGCTGTTCGGTGAGGAGGACGGCTGGCGCTACATCTTCGGCATCAACGTGCCGATCGGTCTGGTGGCGATGATCTTCATCTGGCGCTGGGTGCCGGCCCGACCGGCCGAGGCCGGGCGGACGGCGGCGGAGCGCCACATCGACGTGGTCGGTGCGGTGCTGCTCGGCGCGGCCGTGTTCAGCCTGCTGCTGCCGGTGGTCGAGTCGGAGAAGGGGCCGGGGCCGTGGCTCTGGCTGCTGCTCGCGGTGCCGGTGTTCCTCGTCCTGTTCCTGTGGTGGGAGCGTCGCCAGCAGGCGGCCGGTCTGGCCCCGCTGCTGGACATCACCCTGCTGCGACAGACCCGTGGGTTCGCGAACGGGGTGCTGATCGGCACCCTCTACTTCACCGGGTTCACCGGCGTGCTGCTGGTGGTGTCGGTCTTCCTGCAGGAAGGTCTGGACTACACGCCGCTGCAGGCCGGCTTGCTGGTGACGCCGTTCGCCGTCGGTACGGCGGTCATGTCGCCGATCGCTGGGCGGCTGGTGGCCCGGCTGAACCGGCGGATCACGGTGATCGCCATCGCGGTGATGATGTCCGGTCTGGTCGCGCTCTGGCTGGTGCTGCCCGACTCCGCCGACCAGTTCCGCTGGTGGATGCTGGCCTTCCCGCTGCTGCTCGCCGGTCTGGGTGGTGGCGCGGTGATCTCGCCCAACCAGACCCTCTCGCTGAGCGCGGTGCCGCCGCGGATGGGCGGGGCAGCCGGGGCGGTGATCCAGACCGGCCAGCGGATCGGCAGCGCGCTCGGCGCGGCGGTGCTGGTGACCGCGTACCAGCTCGGTCGCGGCGACGGGGACCCCGTGGTCGGACTGGAGGTCACCCTGCTGACGTCGCTGGGCATCCTGCTCGTGGCCCTGGCCGCGGCGATCTGGGACCTGACCCGGGGGAACTGACCCCAGCCTCCGTCGCCGAGCGTCGAGCGGCCGGGTCCTCCGGTCCCGAGCCGTCGTCGCTCCAGGACCGGGTGTCGGTGCGGGGGCATAGGGTGCGTGGCGTGGGTGAGGGCATGACAGAGGCGCGGACCGCCGGGGCGAGCGGCTGGGACGAGCCGGACGACGGTGACGCGCCCCCGGACCTGCCGGAGTTCAGCCAGGACGAGGCCCTGTTCGACGGGCCCGAGGGCGGCGACGGGCCACCCGCCCCCGCGTCGCGGGCGACCGCACCGCGACCCACCGAGGCGGCGGCGCCGCTGGCGCTCTACCGCCGCTACCGCCCGGACACGTTCGCCGACGTGATCGGCCAGGAGCACGTCACCGAGCCGCTGCAACGAGCGCTGGCCAACAACCGGGTCAACCACGCCTACCTGTTCTCCGGCCCGCGCGGCTGCGGCAAGACCACCTCGGCGCGCATCCTGGCCCGCGCCCTCAACTGCGAGAAGGGCCCGCGCCCGGAGCCGTGCGGGGAGTGCCTCTCCTGCGTGGAGCTGGCCCGCGGCGGCACCGGCAGCATCGACGTGATCGAGATCGACGCGGCCAGCCACGGTGGCGTCGACGACGCCCGGGACCTGCGGGAGCGGGCCTTCTTCGCGCCGGTGTCGAGCCGCTACAAGATCTACATCGTCGACGAGGCGCACATGGTGACCACGCAGGGCTTCAACGCCCTGCTGAAGCTGGTCGAGGAGCCACCGCCGCACGTCAAGTTCGTCTTCGCCACCACGGAGCCGGACAAGGTGATCGGCACCATCCGCTCCCGCACCCACCACTACCCCTTCCGGCTGGTGCCGCCGAAGGTGCTCGGCGACTACCTGGCGCACCTGTGCGAGGCCGAGGGGATCGCCGTCGAGCCGGCGGTGCTGCCGCTGGTCGTCCGGGCCGGGGCGGGGTCGGTCCGCGACTCGCTCTCCGTGCTCGACCAGCTGCTGGGCGGGGCCGACGAGGACGGGGTGGGCTACCGGCAGGCCGCTGCGCTGCTCGGCTACACCCCCGACTCCCTGCTGGACGAGTTCGCCGACGCCTTCGCCGCCGGCGACGCGGGCGGCGTGTTCGCCTGCGTCGACAAGGTGATCGAGGTCGGCCAGGACCCGAAGCGGTTCGCCGAGGACCTGCTGCGGCGGCTCCGGGACCTGGTCATCGTGGCCGCCGTGCCCGACGCGCTGACCTCCGGCCTGGTGGACGTGGCCGCCGACCAGGCCGAGCGGCTGTCGTCCCAGGCCGCGGCCCTGGGAGCGGGGGAGCTGACCCGGGCGGCCGAGGTGATCGCGCAGGGCCTGACCGACATGCGCGGCACGACCGCCCCCCGGCTGCACCTGGAGCTGATGTGCGCCCGGGTGCTGCTGCCCGGTGCCGACGTCGACGACCGTGGTCTGCACGCCCGGCTGGACCGGATCGAACGCCGTCTCGACATGACCGCGGCAGGAGGCGGCGCGGCGGAGTCCATCCCGGCCGCCCGGACCGCTGCTCCCGCGTCCGTTCCGTCGCCCGCCGGCCGGGCCCCGACTCCTGATGGTTCCCCGACTCCCACTCGGTCAGAGGAGTCAGCCCGGTCAGACGGAGTCAGCCCGGTCGGAGGAGTCGCCGCGGTCCGAGGGGTCGGGCCCGACGGCTGCTCCGTCGGCCGAGCGGGCCGGGACCACCCCGGCAACCGGGTCTGCCGGGCCCTCCACCTCAGCGGAGTCCTCGGCGTCGGCGGACCCCGTAGCGGAGGCTCCGGCGGGCGCCGCCGCCCACACCCGCGTCCAGCCCCACCAGGCCGCCGATCCGGCGCCACGGCCGTCGGCGTCGAACCGCCAGCCTGACCCCGTACGCGACCAGGGGGCCGCCGGCGGGGACTCCGACGACACCTCCCTCGGTCCGCACCGGCAGTCGCCCGCCGCCCAGACCTCCGGGCGCCAGAGTCTGACCGTCACCGACGTGCGGCGGCTGTGGCCGGAGGTGCTGGAGGAGGTGAAGGGCCGTCGCCGCTTCACCTGGATCCTGCTCAGCCAGAACGCCCAGGTCGCCGACGTGCGCGACGGCGTGCTGACGCTGGCCATGGCCGGGGTCGGTCCCCGCGACAGCTTCGCCAAGGGCGGCAGCGAGGACATCCTCCGCGAGGCGCTCACCGAGGCGCTGGGCGTGGACTTCCGGATCGAGGCCATCGTCGACCCGAGCGTCACCTCGGGCGGACGTGCTGGTGGCGGCCGTGGCGGCGCCGGACCGGCCACCGCAGACCGGGGACCCGGTCCCAGCGCCCCACCGTCGGCCTCCGAACCACCGGATGACCCGTACGAGAGCACGCCGCCCGACCGGCCCACCGGGGCGAGCGGGTCACCGTCCGCGGGCTCCGGGGGAGCGGCTCCGGCGCGACCGGCTCCGGCCCGTCCGGAACGGCCGCCGACTCGTCGAGCTCGCGCCCGGCTGCCGGTTCCGGACCGGTCGAGTGGTCCGAGGTGCCGGCCGTGCCCGGTTCGCCCGTGACCGCCGCTGCCGGCCCCGGACCACGCCGACGGGTCGGCTGATCCGTCCGCCGGCAAGCCGTCGGTCGACCCGCGCTGGCGGGAGCAGGCCCGTCAGCACATCCGTCCCACCCGCCAGGGCGGGGGAGCGCAGGGTGGCGCCGCCGAGGACCTGCGCGACGAGGCGGCCTCGATCAACGACTCCGACGTGGAGGACATGGACGAGTCGCAGACCGAGCTGCTGGCTCGCCAGCTGGGCGCGGAGATCATCGGCGAGGAGAAGCACGGCTTCTGACCGGCCGACCCGCGGCCGAGTGACCATACGGCTTGGTACGGTCGCGCGGTGAGTGCGGCACGGGACCGGTGGCTGGACGAGGGTCTGCGGGTGCTCGCCAGTGAGGGGGCGGCCGGCGTACGGATCGATCGCATCGCTGCCCGGCTCGGTCTGTCGAAGGGGTCGTTCCACCACCACTTCGCGGGGGCTGACGGCTACAAGCGGGACCTGCTGGCGCACTACGAGTCCCTCACCGTCGGGGCTCTGGAGTCCGCCATCGACGAGGTGGGCCACGCCTCGGTGCCGGCGGTGCTCGAGGCGCTGACCGGACTCATCCGGCCCGACGGGCCCGGGCTGTACCGACCCGAGCTCGATGTGGCCGTCCGGGCCTGGTCGACCTCCGACCCCGAGGTCCGTGAGGTCCAGCAGCGGATCGACACCGTACGGATCGACGCGCTGACCCGGGTCTGGCGCCGAGCGCGGCCCGAGGCCGACGATGCGCGCCTGTCGGCCCTGCTGCCCTACCTGCTGGCCGTCGGTGCCGCCGTCGTCGTGCCACCAGTCCCTCCGGACGACCTGCGGCGGCTCTACGAGATGCTGCTGCCCCTCGTCCCGGTCGACTGACCGATCCGGCGCTCGCCGCGCTCCTGAGCCAGGAACATACGATACGGTATGGTTTGGTCAGGTCTTCTGAAGGGGTGTGGTCGTCGTGCTGCCGGATCCGGTCTGGCCGGTCGTGGTGCTGGCGGCGATCCAGCTGGTCGACGCCGCGCTCTGTCTCAAGCCGGCCGCCTTCATCGCGCAGTGCCTCCGCAACGTCCACTTCCCGCGCCGGCACTGGAGGTGGCTGAGCCCGCTGAAGCTCGCCGCCGCCGTGGGGCTGCTGGCCGGCCTCTGGATCCCGTACCTCGGGCTGGTGACCGCGATCGCGCTGGTGCTCTACTTCGTCGTCGCGGTGACCATGCACGTGCGGGCGCGGGACCTCGGGCGTGACCTGTTCCTGAACGCGGCCGGGATGCTGCTGATCTGCGTCGCCGTCCTCGTCTTCTCCTTCCTCGTCTGAGCTCCCGGTCCGGGGCTCGGGGCCCGCGGCTCCTGACGGGCAGCTCGGGTGGTTTCCACCAGACACCCGTCCGCACGGGCACCCGCCTCCGCCACCGCCGCATAGGCTGGGCAGGTACGACACCCTCCCCGTACGACCACGACACCCGAAGAGAGCGCGATGCTTCCGTCCGATGGCGACATGTCCGGCTTCCTGGCCCAGGCTCAGGCGATGCAGGCGCAGCTGCTGCAGGCCCAGCAGGAGCTGGCGGAGACCGAGGTCACCGGCACCTCCGGCGGCGATCTGGTCGAGGCGACCGTGAACGGGACCGGCGAGCTGGTCGGGTTGGTGATCAAGCCCGAGGCGGTCGATCCCGAGGACACCGAGACGCTGGCCGATCTGGTCCTCGCCGCGGTCCGCGACGCCAACAACAAGGTGCAGGCCCTGACCGCCGCCAAGCTCGGGCCCCTGGCCGGCGGGCTCGGCGGCGGCGGACTGCCGTTCTGATGAACCAGGTCGAGGAGCACAGCTAGGTGTACGAGGGCCCGGTCCAGGACCTGATCGACGAGCTCGGGCGGCTGCCCGGGATCGGTCCCAAGAGCGCCCAGCGCCTGGCGTTCCACATCCTCGCGGCCGACGCCGACGACGTCCTCCGGCTGGCCGCGACCCTCAAGCTGGTCAAGGACACGGTCAGGTTCTGCGAGATCTGCTTCAACGTCTCCGAGGAGAGCCAGTGCCGCGTCTGCCGTGACCCGCGGCGTGACCCGGCCATCATCTGCGTGGTCGAGGAGTCCAAGGACGTCGTCGCGGTGGAGCGGACCCGCGAGTTCCGCGGTCGCTACCACGTGCTCGGTGGCGCCATCAGCCCGATCGACGGCATCGGCCCCGGTGAGCTCAACATCCGCGAGCTCTGCCAGCGGTTGGCCGACGGGGTGGTCACCGAGGTCATCCTGGCCACCGACCCCAACCTCGAGGGGGAGGCCACCGCCACCTACCTCAGCCGGTTGCTGATCCCGCTGGGCGTCAAGGTCAGCCGGCTGGCCAGCGGTCTGCCGGTGGGCGGCGACCTGGAGTACGCCGACGAGGTCACCCTGGGGCGGGCCTTCGAGGGCCGCCGCTACGTCACCACCTGACTCCCGCCGCTCGCACCACCTGCCACTCGCCGCCCACACCCTCGTCACGCCCTCCCACCCTCGCTGACGCACTCCTCCGCACACTCACGCGGGTGATGCATCACCCGCGTGAGTGGTGCAAGGAGTGCGTCAGCGGGGATGGGCGGGCCGGGAGTGGGGGCAGGTCGGCGCTCAGACCTCGACGGTGGTGTCTTCGGCGAAGACCACGCCGAGCCGTTCCGCGGCCTCGTTGAGGATCCGCTGCACGGCCAGGGTGTCGGCCAGCGGCATCACGCTGGACTCCGTCCGGCCCTCGCGCAGGCACTCGCTCACCTCGACCAGCTCGTGGGAGTAGCCGGCGCCCTGCGGGGGCCGGACCAGCTCCTCGGGCTCCGCGCCGGCGCGGTGCAGCACGATCCGGTCCGGGTGGTGGAAGCGCGGTGGGATGTCGATGAAGCCCTTGGTGCCGAAGATCCGGGCCGCGCCCGGAGTGTGCTGCCGCAGCGTGCAGAGCAGGGTCGCCGCCCGGCCGTCGTCGTAGCCGAGCAGCAGCCCGACCTCCCGGTCCACGCCGGAGGGAGCCAGCGAGCCGGTCACCTCCAGGCGGTCCGGGGTGCCGAGGACGTACTGCGCGAGGAGACCGACGTAGACCCCGAGATCGAGCAGGGCGCCGCCGCCCTGCGCCGGGTCGAAGGCGCGGTCGGACTCGTCGTACGGGCGGTCGACGCCGAGGTCGGCCTGCAGCTGCCGGACCTCGCCGATGGCGCCGTCCTCGATCAGGGCGTGGGCGGCCACGATCGCCGGCTGGAAGCGGGTCCACATCGCCTCCATGGCGAAGACGCCGTTCCCCTGGGCGGTGGCCACCACCTCCTCGGCGCCGGCCACCGTCGCGGTGAAGGTCTTCTCCACCAGCACCGCCTTGCCGGCCCGCAGCGCGGCCAGGGCGATCCGGTGGTGCTGCGGGTGCGGGGTGGCGATGTAGAGGGCGTCGACGTCGGGGGCGTCGATGATCTCGCGGTACGACCCGTACGCGGTGGCCAGGCCGTGCTCGTCGCAGAACGCCTGCGCCCGGTCCAGTGACCGGGAGGCGGCCGCCACCGCGACGGCCCCGGGTGCGTACGGGAAGTCCTCGACCACCTTGGCCGCGATCCGGCCCGGTCCGACGATGCCCCACCTGATGTCAGCTGTCCCGCTCATGGCGTCAACCCTAAGACCCGGCCGCCGTCGGTCGGCGGGTGCGACGGGGGAGTCCGGGCGGCGCGTCCGGCTCGGGGCGGCTGGCTCGGGGAGGCCGGCCGGCGACGTCGTACGCTTCCTGGACCGCACCGGGGAGCCCCGGGCGGCGAGCCGACGACACGAGGTCCCCGCACCACCATGACTCTCCCCACCCCGATGCCCACGGGCGGGCTGCCGGCCCCCGGCGACCCGCACCGGCCGGCCCCTCCCACCCTGACCAACGGCGCCACCGTGCACGGCTTCCGCGGTGACATGGCGATGCGGCACCCCTGGGAGCTGCCGCTGCTGATCGTCGGGGCGTCGTTCACCACCCTGGCCTACCTGACCTGGGCGGGGCTGCTGGTCTACGCCATCGTGCTGGTGACCACGGGCCGCGGCGCCTCGATCGAGAACGCGGTCGGGGAGGCCTCCGTCGTCGCCCAGCTGGTCGCGTTGCTGATGGCGCTGCCGTTCGTGATCTGGATCGCCCGGGCCCTGATGTACGCCCAGCTGCGGGTGCAGTCGGTGCGGATGAGCCCGACCCAGTTCCCCGAGGGCTACCGGATGGTCGCCGAGGCCGCGTACCAGTTCGGGTTGCGGCGGGTGCCGGACGCGTACGTGGTGCTGGGCAACGGCGTGATCAACGCCTTCGCCGCCGGCCACGGCTTCCGTCGGTTCGTGGCCATCAACTCCGACCTGTTCGAGGTGGGCGGCGCCGTCCGCGACCCCGACGCGCTGCGCTTCGTGATCGGGCACGAGGTCGGGCACATCGCGGCGGGCCACGTCTCCTACCTGCGGCTGGTGTTCACCAACCTGCTGGCCCAGGTGCCGCTGCTGGGCACCGCCTACTCGCGGACCCAGGAGTACACGGCCGACAACTTCGGCTACCTGCACGCGCCGGCCGGAGCGCCCGGCGTGATGGCCACCCTGGCCGCCGGCAAGTACCTGAACGCCGACGTCAACGTCAACGAGCTGGCCGACCGCGCCGCGCACGAGAAGGGCCTGTGGGTCCACATCGCCAGCTGGCAGTCCAGCCACCCGGTGACGACCTGGCGGTCGCACGCGCTGCGCGACCGCCGCCGGCCCGGTCACCTGTGGTTCCGGCCGGGACTGCGCGGGACGCCCGGGGCGAGCTACCTGGGCCCGCTGCCCCCCGGCAGTGACGACTCGCTGCAGTACCCGACACCGGCGGACGCCCTGGTCCTGCTCGACCGCGCCGCCGCCGAGCGCCCGCCCGGGTTCGACCAGCAGTTCGGCCGTTTCCCCGGTGTGGACTACGGCTCCCGCCCGACCATGCGGGAGGTCCAGCTGTCGGCGCCGCTGCTGTCGCGACCCTGGCTGCCGCCGGCCCCGCCGCCGCAGCAGCCGCCGTCCCCGGGACCACTGCCGCAACAGAACCAGCCCGCCGGTCCGAACCAGCCCGGTCCGAACCAGCCCGGTCCGAACCAGCCCGGCCCGAACCAGCCCGGTCCGAACCAGCCGGGGCAGAACCCGCCCCAGTAGCCGACGCCGGTGTGGCTCAGCCTGCTCCGGGCGAGCTCAGCGGGTGGCGGGCGTCCAGCCGTCGGCGACCACCCGGTCGGGGTGGCGCTCGGTGTCCACGGCGACCCGTCGGCCGTCCGGACGGTGATGGCGTCCAGGTAGACGCCGCGGCCGGACAGGGCGGCGTCCTGGACGTAGGTCCAGCGCACGGCCGTGCTGCCCACCGGGATCTCGGCGGTGGCGCGCTGCCAACGTCGCTCCCCGGAGACGGCGTACGGGCCGTCCACCGTCCGGTTCCCCAGCCGGTAGGCCAGCGTGGCCCAGGTGGTCCCGCCGTCGGCGGAGACCTGCAGCGTGAGCGGGTCGCTGGCCTCGGTGTCCACGAGCTGCTGCCAGGTCAGCCGTTGCGGGCGTGGCCCGGTCGTGAGGGGCACGGTCAGCGTCGCCGTCCGGGCGTTCGCCGTCTGAGAGAACCACGCCGTCCGGCCCTCCTGGGGACGCACCGCCAGTGACTCGGCCAGCCCCTGCGCCGCGGCCACCCGGGCCGGGTTGACCGAGCCCCAGGAGCGGGACGGGTGGACCCGGTTGGTCAGCAGGATCGCGAACGAGCGGGAGGCGAAGTCGATCACCAGCGAGGTGCCGGTGTAGCCGGTGTGCCCAGCGGTGCGCAGCGAGCTCAGACCGCCCATGTACCAGCGCTGGTCCAGCTCGAACCCCAACCCGTGCGCGTCACCGGCGAACTCGGTGTTCTCGTTGGTGATCATCTGCCGGACGCTGGCACTGCGCAGGATCCTCCTGCCCTCGTAGCTGCCGCCGTTGATCATGGTCTGGGCCAGCACCCCGAGGTCGCGGGCGGTGGAGAAGACGCCGGCGTGCCCGGCCACCCCGCCGAACGACCAGGCGTTCTCGTCGTGCACCTCGCCCCACACCATCCCGCGGTCGGGGACGGCCTGGAACTCGGTGGCGGCCACTCGCTGCTTCTTCTTCGGCGATGGGTTGTACCCGGTGTCCCGCATCCGCAGCGGCGTGGTGATGCCGTCGGCGACCAGCCGGTCGAGCGGCTTGCCGGTCACCGCGGTGACCAGTGCGCCGAGGGTGATCAGGTTCAGATCGCTGTACAGGTAGCGGGTTCCGGCCTCGGCGGTCAGGTCGGCGGTCACCGCGGCCCGCAGCCGGGACGCGGGATCAGGGTAGTCGCGCCACAGCGGCAGGAACGCGGGGAAGCCGGAGGTGTGGGTGAGCAGCTGGCGGACGGTGATCCCGCTCTTGTCGTACGGCGAGGCCGCGCTGTGCTCGCTGAACTCCGGCAGGTAGCGGCTCACGGGGGCGTCGAGGTCGACCCGGCCGGCCTCGACCTGCTGCATCACCACGACGGAGGTGAACAGCTTGGACACCGAGGCCAGGTCGTAGATGGTGTCGGTGCGGGTCGCGATCCGGTCGGCCTCCGGCAGCTGGGTGCCCGAACCGTCGGCGTACAACCGGGAGTAGCCGGTGGCCCGGGTCAGCACCACCCGGCCCTGGTGGCCGTAGCTCAGCACCGCACCGGGATACAGCGGGTGACCGCTCGGCTGCGGCCGGGTGTAGCCCTCGACGGTCCGCCAGGCGGCCTCGAGCGGGGCCGGGTCCAGCCCGACCCGGGCCGGCGCCGCCGTCCGCAGCACGGTTCGCGGTGAGGCGAAGCCGGGCTGCGGACGGTCGAAGCGCCCGACCGAGGCTCCCCCGAGACCCCGGTCAGCCAGTGCCGTCGTCGGTACGCTCAGCACCATCGCGGCCGCCACTCCGACGACGACCAGTCGACGGCCGGACATCAACGACTCCGCCGGTAGAGCAGGTAGGGGCGTCGTCGACGGTCGAACGCAGCCAGCTCCGCTTTCCACGCCCCGGTGATCTCGGCCGCAGAGGCACCGCCGTCGAGCTGGGTGCGGAACCGGCTGGACCCGGTCAGCAGGTCGATCCACCGCCCCGGCGGGTTGTCCCCGGCCCGCCAGGCGAAGTCGTCGTAGCGGTCCCGCAGCGCCACCATCATCTGGGTGGCCACCGCGATCGCGTCGACCTTCGCCGGATCGGTGACGTGCACCTGCACGCCGCCGCAGACCACCCCGACGTGCTTGGAGAACGTCGGGGTGAAGTACGCCTCGCGGAACTCGACGCCGGGCAGCTTCGCCTTGGTCAGGTCCGCGGCCCAACGATGGTCCACGTACGGCGCGCCGATCAGCTCGAACGGCTTGGTGGTGCCCCGGCCCTCCGACAGGTTGGTGGCCTCGAACAGGCAGGTGCCGGGGTAGAGCAGGGCGGTCTGCGGCGTCGGCATGTTCGGACTGGGCAGGATCCACGACAGTCCGGTCTCGTCGAACAGCTCGTCGGTCCGCCAGCCCTGCACCTCGATCACGTCGAGGTCGCGGACCGCCGTCTTGCCGGCGGCCGGCAGCAGCACGCCGTTGGCGTAGCGGGCGAACTCGCCGGCGGTCATCCCGTGCTGCTGGACGATCGCGTCCTTGCCCACCCCGGAGGTGAAGCCGTTCACCAGCAGCGGTCCGCGCGCCCGGCCACCGACCGGGTTGGGTCGGTCCAAGATCACGAACCGGAGCCCGAGCTGGCCGGCGGCGATCAACGCGTCGTACATCGTCCAGATGTAGGTGTAGAACCGGGCGCCGACGTCCTGGATGTCGAAGACCACCGTCTGCACCTTCGCCTCGGTGAAGAAGCTGGCGAACTTCGTGGCGTCGGCGCCGTACGCGTCGTAGACGGTGACGCCGGTGCGCTCGTCGACGTAGGTGTCCTCCGACGAACCAGCCTGGGCCGCCCCGCGGAAGCCGTGCTCGGGACCGAACACCCCGCCGACGGTGACCCCGGCGGCCACCATGGCGTCGACGATGCTGATCAAGGAACCGCTCAGGACGCCGGTGGGGTTGGTGATCACGCCGACCCGTTGCCCGCGGAACTCCCGCCAGCGTCCGGCCGCGACCACGTCGGCACCCGTGCGGACCTTCCTGCCCTTCGGGTGCGCGGAGGCCTCGCCGCGGCCGATCACCGGGGTGGCGGCCAGCGCGCCGGCGCCGATCAGGAGTCCTCGTCGTCCGATGTCGCTCATGATCATCGCCTCACTTCTTCAGACCGGTGCCGAACGGGTACAGCACGGTGCCGGGTCGATCGGGATCGGGGATGTCGACCGGGAGCTTGCCCGCGGGCGCGGTTCTCTCCGGTGATCACCCGCAGGGCCGACTCGACCGCCACCGTGGTGGAGGAGTAGGTGACCAGGTAGCTCGTGATGCCGTCCAGGTGACCGATGTCGTACGCGTCGCGCAGGGCGACCACCAGCACCGGTGTGCCGGTGGCACGCAGGGCAGCCACCAGCTGCTGCTGTGCGGTGCTGTTCCAGGCGGCCGAGGTGGTGACCACCACCTGGTCGGCCCCCTGCGCCTTGGCCACGGCACTGGCGATGGTGGCGGCGCTCGGCGTGGTGCCGGTGACCAGCGAGTCAGTCGTCCACCCGCGTTCGGTCAGCCCCGCCGCGAGCTGCGGCACCTGGGTCGTGCCCCAGCCGGTGACGAACGTCTTCTTCGCCGGCAGCGGCACCAGGTCCGCCCCGTCGGCGACCAGGGTGGTGGTCTGGTCGGTGATCTCCTGCGCCCACGACGTGTGCTGCGGGTTGCCGACCACCGAGCTGACGCGGGTCTCGTCGACCAGCGGGTCCGCCAGCACGCCGCGGTTGCTCTTCATGATCAGGATCCGGTGGACGCTGGCGTCGATCCGGTCCTCGGACAGTCGTCCGGACCGTACGGCGTCGATCACCGCCTGGATCTGCAGCGCCGGCTGCTGCGGGTCGAGGAGCACGTCGGCCCCCGCCTCCACGGCCCGGATGGCGATCTCGGCGTCGTCGTACTTCTGCCGCACACCCTCCATCCGCAGCGAGTCGGTGGCGATCACCCCGGTGAACTTCAGCTCGTCCCGGAGCACCCCGGTGAGCACCTTGTGGCTGAGGGTCGAGGGGTCACCGGAGTCGTCGAACGCCGGGAAGATGATGTGGGCGGTCATGATCGCGTCCACCCCGGCCTTGATCGCGGCCCGGAAGGGCGGGGCGTCGATCTTCTCCCACTCCGCCCGGGTGTGGTCGATCGTCGGCAGGGCGTAGTGGGAGTCGACGCCGGTGTCGCCGTGGCCCGGGAAGTGCTTCGCGGTCGCGGTGACCTGCTGGTCCTGCAGACCGCTGACCGCGGCCGAGACGTTCTTGGCCACCAGCTTGGGATCGGAGGAGAACGACCGCACGCCGATCACCGGGTTGGCCGGGTTGACGTTCACGTCGGCGTCGGGGGCGTAGTCGGTGTTGATGCCGATCGCGCGCAGCTCCTGGCCGGTGATCTCGTACGTGTCGTAGGTCAGCTTCGGGATCGCGCGCTGCCCCCAGGGCCATGGCGCCGGGGAACACGGTGGCCGGCGGACCGACGCGGGCGACCAGTCCGGTCTCCTGGTCGGTGGCCACACTGAGTGGCACCGGGTTGCCGGCCGCGGTGTTGGCCCGCTGCAGACCGTTGCTGAGGCCGGCGATCTGGGCCGGGTTGTCGGTGTTGCCGGACCAGGCGAAGTAGATGACCCCGCCGAGGTGGAACTTGGCCACCGCTTCGGCGGGGGTGTCGACCCCGAACCGGGTGCGGTTCTCGGCCGAGACGGTGTCGGCGGTGCCGCCGGTGACGTACGGGACGAAGAGCTGGCCGACCTTCTGCTCCAGCGTCATCGCCGCGAGGGTGGCCTCGACCTCGTCGGACGGCTTCTTCGGGCTGGCGGCGGCCGGGACCGCCACGGCGGCACAGAGCGCCGCGCTCAGGATCGTGACAGCTGCTCGGCCCGTGACAGACCGGGCCCGACGGGGGGAGAGGGGCATTGGTCGAACCTACGAACGGTTCCCGAGCGTGTCAAGAGTTGACCTCGAAGTGGGGAGCGAGGGAACTCTTTGCCCGAGGGTCAGGAAGCGGGGTCGTCGGGTCGGGATCCCGGGGGCAGCTGCGGGTTGTGCTGCTTCTGCCACAGGGCCTCCCGCCGGTTGAGCTCCTGCCGTTGCTTGCCGGCGACGCTGGACAAGGCGATGGGGATGAAGACGAACCACCAGACGCCCCACCCCGTGGCCCAGCTCAGGATGAACAGGACCCAGGCGATGCCCGAGGCCGCAGCCAGCAGGTTGGCCATCTTGTTGTCGGGCATCGGTGCGAGCGTCCCCGACGATGGGGCCGCCGCCGCGCTGCCGGGCGGCTGGTAGGCCGGCCACGGGGTGCTGCCGGGCACCGCCACGTCCTGACCCGGTCGGGGCGCCGGCAGATCGCTGAACAGGGGTTCCAGGTCGGCGGCCGTCCGGGCCGACAGGGCGGCGGTGACCCGCTCGTCGAACTCGTCCTGGGTCAGGCGTCCGACGCTCATGTGCTCGCGCAGGTAGTCGGCCGCGCGGTCACGCTCCGCGTCGCCGATCCGCTGCGGCAGGGGGTCAGTCACCGCGCCAGTATTCCACCCGGCAGGTCACCGACCCGGTCAGGCGGGGACGGCCTCGGCCAGCTGGGGCACCAGCTGATCCAGCACGTAGGGCAGGCTCAGGACGGTCGAGAAGTAGATCGCCCCGGCGAGCTCGCCTCCGGTGTAGAGCGAGCGACCGGCCTTGACCGCGTCCAGCTGGCCGAACAGCTTGTTCTTCTCCAGCTCGGTCTTCGCCTTGTCGTCCTCGGTCGCCCAGATCAGCACCTGGCCGGCGTCCAGCACGTCGAGCTTCTCCACCGGGATGTAGGCCTGCGCGTCGTCGGTGGCGAACGCGGTCAGCTCCTTGGGCACCACGAACCCGAGGTCGGTGAGGAACTCGGTGCTCAGCCCGTCCTGGTAGGCGATGGCGCTGCCCTCGTAGTAGGGCGCCTGCAGGAAGATCGCCGGCACGCCGGCGAACTGCGGGTGTCGTGCTGCCTCGTCCGCGAAGCGCCGGCGGAGGTCGTCGACGAGCTGCTGCGCCTCCGCCTCCTTGCCCAGGGCCTTGCCGACCAGCACGGTCTGGTCGGGCCAGGGCTCGAACCAGTCGCTGGCGTACTTCCCGCTGTTGGCGATGGTCGGGGCGATCTTGGACAGCGACGCGTAGTCGTCCTTCGTCAGCCCGGCGTTGGTGCCGATGATCAGATCGGGGGTCAGGGCGGCGATCTGCTCCAGCGGCAGCTTGTCCGGCGCCTCGATCACCTCCGGCTTCGCGTCCCCGAGCTCGGAGGTCGCCCACGGCCAGACGGCGTACGGCTGGTCGCCGTACCACTCCCGGGTGGCGATCGGGGCGACGCCGAGGGCGAGCAGGATGTCCTGCTCGGTGTAGCCGACCACGACCACGCGCGTCGGCGCGGCCGGCACCACCGTGTCGCCGTACTTGTGGGTGACGGTGACCGGGAAGACCGAGGTCGAGGTCTCCGACGCGCTGTCGGTGCTTCCGGCCGGGGCCGCGGAGGAGTTGCAGGCGGCGAGTCCGGCCACCAGGGCGGCGGAGAGGGAGCCGGTCAGGAGAAGCCGGCGGTTGAGCGTCACGTCGGAGAACATGAGGTGAGCCTAACCTCACTTTGCGCGATCTACGACAGTGCTCGCCAGGCGGTCAGGCTCCGGGGAAGACCTTCTCCAGCTTGGGCACCAGGTGGTCGATCACGTACGGCAGGCTGAGGATCGAGCTGAAGTAGATGGCGGAGGCGAGCATGTCCCCGGTGTAGACCGAGCGCCCGTCCTGCACCGCGGTCAGCGGGCCGAGCACCTTGTCGGCCTGGATGTCGGCGCCGTCGTCCTCGGTGTCGGTGCTCCAGACCAGCACGGTGGCGTCGTTGAGCACCGTGGCGTCCTTGGCCGGGATCTGCGCCTGGGCCACGGTGTCGTCGACGAACTTCGCGAATGACTTCGGGATGGTGAAACCGAGGTCGGTCAAGAAGTTGGTGCCGAGACCGTCGGGCCAGGCGATCACGCTGCCGTCGTCGTACGGCGCCTGGACGAAGCCGGCGGGGGTGCCGGCCCACTTGGGATTGGCCACAGAGACCTCGGCGAACCGCTGGGTGAGGGCGTCGACCAGCTGCTGGGCCTGGGCCTCGCGGCCGATGGCCTTGCCCACCAGCACGGTCTGGCTGGGCCACGGCTCGTAGAACTCGCTGCCGTAGATGCCGCTGTTGGCGATGGTCGGCGCGATCTTGGTCAAGGCGTCGTAGGTCTCCCGGCTCAGACCGGCGTTGGTCCCGATGATCAGATCGGGCTTCAGCTTGCTGATCTCGGCCATCGACAGGTCCTCCGCCGACTCCAGCACGGTCGGCTTGGCGTCGCCCAGCTTGTCGACGGCCCACGGGAAGACCGCGTACGGCTGGTCGCCGACCCACTGGGTGGTGGCGATCGGCGCCACCCCGAGGGCCAGCAGGGCGTCCTGCTCGGTGGTGCCGACGACCACGATCCGCTTCGGCTCGGCCTTGATGGTGGTCGTCCCGTACATGTGGTCGACGGTGACCGGGAAGCTCGCCAGCGTCGGGGTCGGCTGCGGGGCTGGCTCGTCGGAGCTGCAGCCGGCCGCGGCGAGCAGGGCGGCCGAGACCGAGCCGGCGAGGAGCAGTCGACGGCTGACCGGGGCGGAGAAGGAGCTGGTCACGACATCGAGGGTAGTCACGGACGAGTGCGATCCGTGTCGCCTCGGCCACCACTCGTACGGTCCGCCGGTCCTCGGTGACGCGAGATCCTGGCCCGTACGGGGTCTGCCGCGGCAATCCCTGTCGCGGCGTCTCGGCCGACCGCAGGACCTGAGTGCCGGGGCGCGCAGGGCATAGAGTTGCCGGGGTTTTCCCGGCAACGAGCTGGCGGAGTGAACGAGGAGGGTGGCGTGGGCCGCGTAGTCCAGAAGTACGGCGGTTCTTCGGTCGCCGATGCCGAGAGCATCAAGCGGGTGGCGAAGCGGATCGTCGCGACCAAGCAGCAGGGGAACGACGTGGTCGTCGTGATCTCCGCGATGGGTGACACCACCGACGAGCTGATGGACCTGGCGCTGAAGGTGTCCCCGATGCCGCCGCCCCGCGAGCTGGACATGCTGCTGACCGCCGGCGAGCGGATGAGCGCGGCGCTGCTGGCCATGGCCATCGCGGACCAGGGGCTGCACGCCCGGTCGCTGACCGGTTCGCAGGCCGGCATCATCACCACCGGCACCCACGGCAACGCGCGGATCATCGACATCACGCCGGGCCGGATCACCTCCGCGCTGGACCTGGGCGACATCGTCATCGTGGCCGGCTTCCAGGGCGTCGCCCAGGACACCAAGGACGTCACCACGCTGGGGCGCGGGGCGTCCGACACCACCGCCGTCGCGCTGGCCGCGTCCCTGGGGGCTGACCACTGCGAGATCTACACCGACGTCGACGGCGTGTTCACCGCCGACCCGCGGATCGTGCCGAGCGCCAAGCGGATCCCGCGGATCTCGTACGAGGAGATGCTGGAGATGGCGGCGTGCGGGGCGAAGATCCTGCACCTGCGGTGCGTGGAGTACGCACGTCGCGAGAACGTCAAGGTGCACGTCCGTTCGTCGTTCTCGGACAAGGACGGCACCTGGGTCGAGGAGCTGGAGGAAGGAAGCCGGATGGAGCAGGCGATCATCTCGGGAGTCGCGCACGACCGCGGCGAGGCCAAGATCACCATCGTCGGGGTGCCCGACCAGGTGGGTGAGGCGGCCCGCATCTTCGAGGCCGTGGCGGCCACCGAGATCAACATCGACATGATCGTGCAGAACGTGTCGGCGGTGGCGACCGGGCGGACGGACATCTCCTTCACCCTGCCGAAGTCCGACGGAGCGGCGGCGATCGCCACCCTGCAGGCGCTGCAGGCTGACGTCGGGTTCGCCGACATCCTCTACGACGACCAGATCGGCAAGGTCTCCGTGGTCGGCGTCGGGATGCGCTCGCACCCCGGGGTCACCGCGAAGTTCTTCTCCGCCCTGGCCAGCGCCGACGTGAACATCGAGATGATCTCCACCTCGGAGATCCGCATCTCGGTGGTCGTGAACCAGGACGACGTGGACCGCGCCGTGGTCGCCGCCCACACCGCCTTCGGTCTGGACTCCGAGGGAGAAGCAGTGGTCTACGGGGGCACCGGGCGCTGATCGTTCGTACGGCCTGAGGGTTCGGGCTCGACTGGTCGAGTCCGGGCGCCGTTCGTGACTCCGTGGTGGGTTCCGGTAGGTCCGGGCTGCCGTCGGGTTCGCCGTTCGTGACTCCGGGGTGGGTTCCGGTAGTCCGGGGCTGCCGTCGGCTTCGCCCTGACAGCGCGGCCTCCGGGCTCGAACATTCCGTCACTCGACGGCTTTTCCGCCTTGCGGGGCCCTCGGGCTCGAACATTCCGTCACTCGACGGCTTCCACCGCCTTGCGGACGCCCTCGGCTCGAACATTCCGTCACTCGACGGCTTCCACCGCCTTGCGGACGCCCTCGGCTCGAACATTCCGTCACTCGACGGCTTCCTGGCTCCGTGGTGTCCCGGTGGTCGCGTACGCGTGCCAGTTCGACCGTTCGTGACTTCGTGGTGGGTTCCGGTTGGCGGGGCTGCCGTCGGGTTCGCCGTTCGTGACTTCGTGGTGGGTTCCGGCGTCGGGCGGCCTTGAGTTCGGTACCCCCTAGGGGTATACAGGCAACATGGCTGCGCCGCACTCGCCCGACACCTCTTCGCCGTACCACGCCCAGCGGCAGCACCCGGCCAGCACCGGCCACGGCGGCGAAGCCTTGCCCGACGAGACGACCGCATCCGGCGATCAGCTCACCCGACAACAGCCCAGCTCACGACCACAGCGGCTCAGCTCACGACCACGCGGGTCACCATGATCACGTGGCCATGTTCCGCCGACTGTTCTGGATCATGCTCGCGGTGGGTGTCCCGGTCGTCGCGCTGAGCCCGATGTTCGCGATGATCCTGGGCTACCGGCTCCCGGACGTGCCTCTGGTCGGCTGGGTGTCGCCGGTGCTCGGGACGCTCATGTACGTGTGGGGCGGGCGTCCGTTCCTCACCGGGGCGGTGAGCGAGATCCGAGCTCGGCAACCCGGGATGATGCTGCTGATCGGCCTGGCGATCACTGTCGCCTTCGTGGCGTCGTGGGGCGCCACCCTCGGTCTGCTGGACCACGCGCTCGACTTCTGGTGGGAGCTGGCCCTGCTCGTGGTGATCATGCTCCTCGGTCACTGGATCGAGATGCGCTCGCTGGCCGCCTCGGCCTCCGCGCTGGACTCCCTGGCCGCACTGCTGCCGGACTCCGCCGAGCTGGTGGACGGTGATCGCCTGCGGACGGTCCGTCCGGTCGATCTCGTCGTCGGCGACCTGGTGGTCGTACGCCCCGGCGGCCGCGTCCCGGCGGACGGCGAGGTGGTCGACGGCACGGCCGATGTCGACGAGTCCATGATCACCGGGGAGTCCCGACCGGTCAGCCGAGGCGTCGGCGACCGGGTCGTGGCCGGCACCATCGCGACCGACTCCTCCGTGCGAGTGCGTGTCACGGCCACCGGCGACGACACCGCGCTGGCCGGGATCGCCCGGCTGGTGTCCGAAGCGCAGTCCTCCTCCTCCCGGGCGCAGCTGCTGGCCGACCGCGCCGCCGGTTGGCTGTTCTGGTTCGCTCTCGGGTCCGCCGTCGTGACGGCCGTCGTCTGGACGCTGCTGGGTCAGCCTGACGACGCGCTGGTCCGCACCATCACCGTGCTGGTGATCGCGTGCCCGCACGCCCTCGGACTGGCCATCCCGCTGGTCGTCTCGATCGCCACCGAACGAGCGGCCCGCGCGGGTGTGCTGATCACCGACCGGTCCGCCCTGGAGGCGATGCGGACCGTCGACACCGTGCTGTTCGACAAGACCGGCACACTCACCCGCGGCGAGCCCGTGCTGGTCGGGATCGCCCTCTCCGACCCCTCCGAGATCCACAAGCCGGCCACCGACCGACCGACCGCCGATCAGGTCGACGAGAACACGGCCCTGAGCTGGGCGGCGGCCGCCGAGCGCCAGAGTGAGCACCCGCTGGCCCGGGCCATCGTCGGGGCGGCGGAGCAGCGAGGTCTGCCGCTGCCGGTGGCGACGGAGATCGCCACTGCCCCCGGCGTCGGCGTCTCCGCCCGCGTCGAGGGACGCCTGGTCCGCGTCGGCGGGCCGGCGATGCTGGCTGAGCGCGGACTCCAGGCCCTCCCCGGCGGGCAGGACTGGTCGGACAACGGGTCCACGGTGCTGCACGTGGTGGTCGACGAGAGGATCGTGGCTGCGCTGGCGCTCGCCGACGAGGTGCGTCCGGAGTCCCGGGAGGCGGTTGCCGCTCTCCAGCGGCGGGGCGTGTCGGTGGTCATGATCACCGGTGACGCGGCTCCGGTGGCCGCGTCCGTCGGCACCGCACTGGGGATCGACCGGGTGCTCGCCGGCGTACGTCCGGAGGACAAGGGCGCCGAGGTCGCAGCGCTGCAGCGTACGGGCGCTCGGGTCGCCATGGTCGGGGACGGCGTCAACGACGCCCCCGCCCTGGCCCAGGCCGACGTCGGGCTGGCCATCGGTGCCGGCACCGACGTGGCGATCGCCTCGGCCGGCGTCGTGCTCGCCGCCGCCGACCCTCGCGCCGTGCTGTCGGTGATCGAGCTCTCGCACCGCGGCTACGCCAAGATGCGTCAGAACCTGGCCTGGGCCGCGGGCTACAACCTGATAGCCGTCCCGTTGGCCGCGGGGATCCTGGCTCCCGTGGGTTTCGTGCTCCCGATGGCGGTCGGAGCGCTGCTGATGTCGGCGTCGACGGTGGTGGTGGCGCTCAACGCGCAGCTGCTGCGCCGGCTGGACCTGGACCCGGCCCGCCTGGTCCGCGGCTGATCCGCCCGACCCGCCCCTGAGGCCGCCCTCAGAGACTGCTCTCCGGATCACCCATCAGCTGGCGGACGTGATCGGGCACGTACGTCGACAGCTCGCGCGGTGGCCGCTGGTAGTTCTCGCTGGTCGGTAGTCGCTTGGGCAGCTTGACCTTCTCCGCCGGCACGTCGGTGTAGGGGATGGTCGACAGCAGGTGGGAGATCATGTTCAGCCGGGCGTGCTTCTTGATGTCGGACTCGACCACGAACCACGGGCAGGCCGGTACGTCGGTGTGGACCATCATCTCGTCCTTGGCCCGCGAGTAGTCCTCCCACCGGTTGATCGACTCCAGGTCCATCGGGGACAGCTTCCAGGTGCGGACCGGGTCGTTCATCCGAGACCGGAACCGCTTCAGCTGCTCGGAGTCCGACACCGAGAACCAGTACTTGCGGAGCAGGATCCCGTCGTCGATCAGCATCTGCTCGAAGATCGGCGCCTGGCGCATGAACAGGGCGTACTGCTGCGGGGTGCAGAACCCCATCACCTTCTCCACCCCGGCCCGGTTGTACCAGGAGCGGTCGAACAGGACGATCTCCCCGGCGGCCGGCAGGTGGGCGATGTAGCGCTGGAAGTACCACTGGCTCTTGTCCCGCTCGGTGGGAGTCGGCAGGGCGGCGATCCGGGCGACGCGCGGGCTCAGGTACTCCGTGATCCGCTTGATGGTGCCGCCCTTGCCGGCCGCGTCCCGTCCCTCGAAGATCACCACCACCCGGGCGCCGGTGTAGCGCACCCACTCCTGCAGCTTCACCAGCTCCGACTGCAACCGGAACAGCTCGGCTTCGTAGACGTCGTTGGGGATCTTGGCGTGCTGGTGGCCGCTCTTGGTCATGCGCGAACCGTAGCGAAGCGCGGCGCCGGCCGACAGTGGGTCGGCCCGGCCCCGGCGTATCAGCGTGACGTCCACCGCCCTCCCAGGTGGTGGTGCCAACCCGGCAGCAGCCGGCCCGCGCCGCCACCAGATCGTCGGGAGGAGAGCCCGGTGGAGAGTCACGCGAGGGGAGGTCCGACGACGATGACGGTCGCGGCCTGTGAGACCTGCGGCGAGCAGAACCCACCGGGAAGCCAGTTCTGCCTGCGCTGCAACAGCTTCCTGGCCTGGGAGGACCCCACCCCGACGCCGCGCCACCGTCCGCCCGCGCCGAGGCTGCCGCTGCCGCCTCCTCCCGAGGAGCTGGTCGAGACCCGGGTGATGCCGCGCGTCAGCCCGCCCTCGCCGACCGCCCGGGCCGTCCCGATCACCCCGGGTGTCCCGACCTCCCGCACGACCCCGACCCCCCGCCTCCCGAGCAATGCGCCCGGGTCCGCCCCGGTCGCTCCCGTCGTCCCCACCGGACCGACCGCTCCGACCGAGGTGATTCCGTCGGCTCCACCGGCGGAGCCGGTGCTGCGGACTGGAACCGCCGACCGACACCGTGGTGCTCCCGGTGGACGGGTCCGAGGCGGAGCTGGCGCTGACCGTCCGCAACCTGTCCGACATCGTCGACGGCTACGCCGTGGACGTCGGCGGCGCCCCGCCCTGGCTGGTGGTGGACTCCGACCAGCTCCGGCTGCTGCCCGACACCGAGGACCGACTCCGCCTCCGGTTCCGGATCGCCGTCGGAGGGCCTGGTGCCGGCCGGCGAGGGCCGGGTGAACCTCCGCGTACGGTCGCTGACCCGGCCGCCGGCCCACGAGGTGGTCGCGGTGACGGTGTCCGTGCCGGTCGTGGACGCGCCGGTGTCGGTCCGGATCGAACCGAGTGTCGCCCGGACCAGGGACCTGGACACCACGCGGCTGACAGTGGTGGTCGACAACTCGGCCGCCAACCGACCGGCGACAGTGCAGCTGGCGGGCAGCGACCCGGAGCTGGCCGTCGGCTTCTTCTTCGATCCGCCCCGGGTCGCTGTGGGTCCGGGTGAGACGGCGCGCGTCCGGCTGGTGACCACGTCGCCCCGCCCGGAGGCCGGCCGCGAGAGCACCCGCACGCTGACCGTGAGCGCATCGGAGGGCCGTCGACGGGTCGACGCCACGGCGGTGCTGGTCCAGTCGACGTCAGCGGTGGTGGAGGACCCGGTCGTGGAGCTCACGGCCACCCCGTCGGTGGTCCGGCTGCAGGACGACGACAGCACCGTGGTCCGGCTCACGGTCGGCAACGCGGCCGGGCGTCGGTGGGCGACCGTACGGCTCGACGCCGTCGATCCCGAGCGGCTCGTCCACGTCGGCTGGAGCACCACCGAGGTCAGGGTGCCGCCGGGCGGTGCGGTCGAGGTCGCCCTCCGCTTGACCTGCCCCGCGCTCGAGCCGGGGACCGACGCGACCCGGGAGGTGACGCTGATCGCCTCGGACGGCCGGCGGGCCGTGCGGACCCCGGTGACGCTGCGCCAGTCGGCGAGCGTCTCACCCATGACGACGCTGGCCGTACGGCTGGATCCCAGTGTGGTGCGGTTGGGCAGCCGGCGCCGGGGCACCTCGACGGTCACGGTGGACAACGCGCACGGCAGGGTGCCCATCCGGGTCTGGCTCCGGGGCGACGACCCCGAGAACGCCCTGACCTTCACCTTCACGCCCGCGCAGCTGGACATCCCGGCGGGCCGGTCGGTGACCAGCCGGATGACGTTTCAGCGGACCACGGGCCCCGGGCGGCCGCGAGATCACCCGCTCCTTCACCGTGGCCGCCACCGACGGCCGGTCGGTGGTGGGTGACACCGGCTCGATCATCCAGTCCGCCGGTGATCGCCGGCCCTGGGCGCGGGTGCTGTTGACGATCGTCGGTGCCGCCGCCATCGGGCTCGGTGTGATGCTGCCGTTCGCCGGCCGGGTGGTCACGGCGGCGGAGCTGGACGACCGCGCCCTCGAGCGGGCGCTCGGCGAGCGGGGGCTGAACGTCGAGCTGGTCGACCTGCCCGGTCTGCTCTCGGTCGGTCTGGTGCTGCTCGTCCTGGCGGGTCTGATGGTCTTCGGTCTCACCGGCACGTCGGGTCGGCTGACCCGCTGGACGGCGCTGCTGGCGGCCGCCGTGCTGGTCGCCGCCGCTGTCGTCTTCAGCCCGTTCGGCCTCGGGGCCGGGGTGATCACCATCGGGCTGGGCTGCGTGCTCGGCTACGTCGGTGGCCTGCTGGGACGTCGCTGAGCGATCGCCCCTTCCTCCGGTGCGCCCCGGCCGCAGGTCGTCCCGTCTTCAGGTCTTGGCAGTGGCCCTCAGGTCGTGGCAGTGGGCTCCGTCCGCACCGGGAAGCCCACCGAGGCGGCGATGAAGCAGTTCCGGTGGGCGTCCTCGTGCAGCGCGTTCGCCGTGGTGATCATGGTCGCGTCGGCCACCGTCACCACCGGCCGGAGCACGACCTCGGTGAACCGGCCACCGTCGCCGACCTGCTCCATCGTGCCGCTGGCCTCGTCGGTGTAGGCCGTGACGACCACGCCGTTCACCGCACACAGGTGGAGGTAGGCCAGCAGATGGCAGTCCGACAGGGCCGCCACCAGCAGCAGCTCGGGGTTCCAGCGGTCCGGATCGCCGCGGAAAGCCGGGTCCGAGGAGGCGGCCAGCGTGGGCCGCCCGGGTGCGTCGAGATCGTGGTCACGGCCGTACGCGCGGTAGCCGGACGTCCCCTCGCCGCGGTTCCCGGTCCAGCTGGTGGTGATCGCGTAGGTGTGCGTGCGGGCCATCCGGGCACCCTAGTGCTCGGGGTGCGGCGGGTCCGTCGGAATAGGGCGACCGGCGTCGGCCTTGCGCTGATCATGGACCTCGACACAGCGCTGCGCTACGCGCGCGCCACCAACCAGTCGGTGCTGACCACTCTCCGCGGCAACGGTCTGCCGCAGCTGTCAACGTGCTGCACGCGGTCGGCGACGACGGTCTGATCAGGATCTCCACCACCGCGGACCGGGCGAAGTACACGAACCTGCGACGCCGACCGTGGGCCGCGGTCAAGGTCGACGGGGAGAGCTTCTGGTCGTACGCGGTGCTGGAGGGTGACGTCGAGCTCTCCGCGGTGGCCGCCGATCCGGCCGACGCGGCCACCGACGAGCTGGTGGAGCTCTACCGTCGGCTGTCCGGCGAGCACCCCGACTGGGACGACTACCGGCGCTCGATGGTCGCCGACCGGCGGGTCGTGATCAGGGTCCGACCGAACCGGGCGTACGGTCTGGCCCGCTGACGCTCAGCGCGGCGTCGCTTCGGCGACGTCGATCAGGAAACGGTCTCGGACGGTGTCCATCCGCCAGACCGGACCGTCCTCGACGGGTCGCAGCCCGGGTGTCCACTCCAACCCTGGATCCGGTCGACGATCCGGGGGTCACCGGTGAGGATGGTGATCGGGACGTCCCGGCCGGCGTCGGGGCCGGTGACCACCGGGGCCGGTTGGTGGTCGCCGACCATGATCACCACCGTGTTGGCGGCCGGCATCTCGGCGAGCTGGGCGGTCACGCTCCCAGGGAGTAGGCCAGTGACCGGCCGTAGTCGTCGCGCACCCGGGACGGGTCGCGGGTGAGGATCGCCTCGGGTGGCTCGGCGGAGCCACCGGCCGGCGCCAGCCCCGAGCCGTCGCCGACTGCGGCCGGGTCGACCAGGGCCGGGATCGGCGTCCACGGCGCGTGGCTGGTGATCAGCGGCGTCACCACCATCGACGGAGCCGACGGTGAGCCGGCCGCGAGCACAGCCTCCGCCCGGGCCAGCGTGTACTGGTCCGGCACCCCCGCCCAGCCGTACGGCGGGCCGGCGTACCCCAGCGAACGGGAGTCGCGGATCTCGTCGTAGTGGTAGACCGCGCCGTCCGGCCAGGCCGACGTGGTGCCCGGCATGATCCCCACCGTGCGCCAGCCCGCGTCGGCGAAGGCGCCGGTGAGGGTGAGCCGGTCGCTGGCCACCAGGTTGCGGTAGCGCTGCTGGCTGTCGATCCACAGTCCCGACAGGAACGTGGCGTGGGCCAGCCAGCTGCCGCCACCGGTGGTGGGGGAGGTGAGGTAGCCGCTGCGGGACTGCCAGCCGGCAGCGCTCGAGTCGGCGGGTGCCCGCGTCCAGCACCGGGGTGACCGTGGCGGCGATCCGGGATCGGTCAGCGCCACCCGGCCGTAGCTCTCCACGAAGATCACCAGCACCTGCGTGCCCCGCAGCCCGGTCACCAGCTGCGCCGCCGGCACGCCCCGGAACCGGTCGGTGGCCAGCTCGGCGGCGAACTGCTCCCGGTCGGCCAGGCCGTCGCGGATCGCCCGGACCTCACCGAGGATCTTGGTCGTGCTCGACGCCGACGCCACGGGGTACGGCGGGATCGCGCGCACGCCGGTGGCGGCGCAGAGCAGCCACAAGGCGCCCAGGGCGGCCAGCGTCCTGGTGCCCGCCTCGCGGTGGCGGCCGAGCAGGGCCGTCAGCCGGAGGGTGGCCCAGACGGACGCGGCCACCACCCCGACCAGGAGCGCGACCGCGCCGGCCAGCACGAGGGCCGCGGCGGTGCTGCCGAGCGAGCTCTCCAGCAGGGTCCACACGCCAGGCAGCAGGGTCCAGTCCAGGACCAGGTCGAACGGTCGGGCCAGGGCGCCGTAGAAGCCGACGTCGATGATCTTGAGCACGGTGAGGACGCCCAGCAACCCGCCGAGCACGACGGCCGCCGCTCGACGCGCGGCAGCCGGGAGCACGACCAGCAGCACCCCGCCGAGCACCGGCTCGATCGGGACCGCGGCGAACGACCCGAGATCGGTCCGGCTCAGCCGGTCCGGCAGCAGCACCAACCCGACCAGCAGCACCCCGGCCACGAGATCGCCGAGAGCGCCCCTCATGCCGGGAGTGCCCGTCAGATCGCCGGGGGTGCTTCGTGCCGTTGGAGCCGCCGCTGCCACCCACTGAGGCTACGCCGCCTCGCGCCGGACGTCGGCCCGTCGGGACGAGCCGACCGGTGGTCGTGCCGTCGGGTCCTGCTCAGCCCTTCAGGCCGCTGCCGGCGAAGCCCTCGACGATCCGGCGCTGGAAGATCAGGAACAAGATCACCAGCGGCAGGGCGCCGAGGATCGAGGACGCCTGGATGTCCGACGCGCGCTGACCGAAGGAGCCCTGCACGGTGGCCAGCCCGACCGGGATGGTCATCAGATCGGGGTTGGACAGCACGAACAACGGCAGGATCAGGTTGTTCCAGACCCCGACGAAGGTCACGATGGCCATCGCCGCGATGATCGGCTTGGACAGCGGCAGCACGATCCGGACGTAGACGGTCCAGAAGCCGGCGCCGTCGATCCGGGCCGCCTCCTCGAAGTCGCGCGGGAGCCCGTCGAAGAACTGCTTGAACACGAACAACGCGATCACCGACGGCACCTGCGGCAGGATCACCGCCCAGTAGGTGTTCAGCAGACCGACCAGGTTCAGCTGCTCGAACACCGGCACGATCAGCACCTGCGGCGGGATCATGATGCCGCCGAGCATCAACGCGAAGACCAGCCGGCGTCCCCGGAACCGCAGCCGGCTGATGGCGTACGCGGCCATCGAGGCGAAGATCACCGTCAAGATCACGGTGACCACGGAGGTGAACGCACTGGCCAGGTACCAGTTCCAGATGTCGCCGCCGCCGAGGATGGTGGCGTACGAGGCCACCGTCAGGTTCCAGTCCCTCAGGATCGGACCGGTGCCCAGCGCCGAGACCTCGTTGGGGGTGAACGACGTCTTGATCGCCCACAGGCTCGGGATCAGCCACAGCGCGGCGAAGACCAGCAGCAGCGTCCACGAGATGATCGTGAACGCACGGCTGGACGCCCTGCTCTGGTTGGGATCCCGGTTCGGGTTCACAGCGGCCGGAGCCGCCGCGGAGATTCCGGTCGCCATCAGCGCTCTCCCCTCTCCTGGGCCCGACCGACCAGCTGACGGATCACCGTGACCAGCAAGATCACGATGAACAGCAGCACCGAGGCGGCCGACGCGGCGCCCACCCGGTAGTCGGTGAAGGCGGTGTTGGTGACCAGGCCGAGCACCACCTGGGTGGAGGTGCCGGGCCCGCCGGCGGTCATCAGGTAGACCTGGTCGAAGATCTTCAGGCTGGCGATGATCTGCAGCAGCACCACCAGCGTGGTGGTCCGGCTGAGCAGCGGGATGGTGATCCAGCGGATCTGCTGCCAGGGACTGGCGCCGTCCACGGCCGCCGCCTCGTAGATCTCGCGGGGGATGTCCTGCAGCCCGGCCAGGTAGAGGACGAAGTTGAAGCCGATCGTCCACCACACGGTGGTGATGGCGATGCCGACCATGGCGAGGTCGGGGGTGCCGAGCACCGGGCTCGGGCTGTCCGCGCCGAGCAGGGTCTGGAAGGAGTTCCAGAGTCCGGTGGTGGGGGTGTAGATGAAGTTCCAGATCAGGGCGATCGCGGCCGACGGCAGGATGAACGGCACGAAGAAGGCCAGCCGGAAGAACCACTGCCCGTGCAGCACCCGGTTGGCCAGCACGGCGAACACGAAGGCCAGCACGACCAGCGGCGGCACCGTGTAGAGGGTGAACTGGATCGTGTGCCACATGGCCTCCCAGAAGTCCGCCCGGGACATCATCTCGGCGTAGTTGCCGAACCCGATGAAGGCGCCGAAGCCGCCGCGGACCAGGGTGGTGTCGAACAGGCTGGTGACGAACATGTAGATCACCGGCCAGATCAGGAACAGCACGAAGAAGATCCCGAACGGGGCGATGAACAACCAGGCGGCGCCGGCCTCGCTCCGTTTCGGCAGCTGCTCCGGTGCCGACTTCTGGGTGGCCGGTGGACGGGTCTCGACGTCGGCGGTGCTCATCGGTGTCTCCTGCCGTTCGCGCCGCTCACGGCGCCGTCCTCTCGCTCGCGGCGCTCACAGGGGGCTCTTCGTGTTGGCGTACGTGGTGAGCTGGTCGTGGGCTGCCGACAGGGCGTCCTCCGGGGAGGCGAGTCCCTGCTGCACCAGGCCGATCTGGGCGCCCACGGTGTTCTCGAAGGTGGAGCCGGAGCCGGAGTACCAGGCCTCGGCGTCGTAGACCACCGTGTCGGCGGCCTTGGCGTAGGACGACTGCGGGGTCAGCTTCCGGTAGGCGTCGCTCTCCAACGTGGGCAGGTACGCCGGGATGTGTCCGCCCTCGGCCCAGGTGAGGCTCTGGTCGAGCATCGACTTGATGAAGGTCATCGCCCGCAGCACCTGGTCGTCGCTGCGGTCCATCTTCGGCAGCACGAACGTGTGGGAGTCGGCCTGCTCGGCCTGGGTGTCGTAGATGGTCGGCACCGGCACCATCCCGAAGTCGAGACCCTCGATGCCCTGGGCGGTGGTGATCTCCCACTCGCCCTGCAGGTAGAAGCCGGCCTTGCCGGTGAACATCAGCGTCTGCGAGCCCGCGTAGTCGGTCGTCGTCGGCATCAGCCCGCTGGTGGTAGCTGCTGGATCCAGTGCAGCGTGTCCAGGGTCAGGTCCTTGTCGTAGGTCAGCTTCTCGCCGCCCTCGGCCAGCCACGGGGTGTTCCCGTTGCGTTGCGAGTAGAGGGTCTGGAACCAGCGCCACGGGGTGGCGAGCTCGCTGACCGTGGCCACCGACGCCCCGTACGCCCCGGTCACCTCCTTGGCCGCCTTGAGGGCGTCCTCCCAGCCGCTCGGTGCCGGTGATCGCCGTGAGCGACCCGTCGGACTCGAGCAGACCGGCCTTCTGGCAGACGTCCTTGTTGTAGTAGAGGACGAACGGGTGGGTGTCCAGCGGGATGGCGTACGAGCGCCCGTCCACCTTCTGCGTCTCCCAGGCCTTGGCGTTGAAGTCGTCGGGGGAGAGCCCGACCAGCGCGAGCATGTCGTCGGTGATCTCGGTCAGCAGCCCGGCCCGGGCCAGGTTCTTCTCCCGGGTCAGGTGGGACACCGCCACGTCCGGCGGGGCGCCGCCGATCGTGGCCAGCGTGACCTTCGTGTAGTAGGGGTTGCCCCAGGTGAAGGTGGCCCCTGCAGGGAGCTGGGTCCGCCGCTCTGCTGCGTGTACGTCGACATCATCGACTGCATGCGGACGCCGTCTCCGCCCCCGAACAGGTTCCAGTAGGTGACGGTGCCCGGGGCCAGCTCGGAGCCGACCAGCCCGGCCGAGAAGGCCGAGCCGCACCCGGAGAGCCCGCCCGCCAGGGCAGCGCCGGCGGCGGTGCCGAAGGCCGCGCGCAGCAGAGACCGGCGGGACAGCCCCCCTGATCCGGGCAGTCGTGGTGGTGGTGCTGTCATGAGCGAACCTCCTGGCCGACACTGGCTTTCTCGACCATAGGTCGATCACGCCCCGTAATTCAACGTTGTAAGGCCGCTGCCGGCGAAGCCCTCGACGATCCGGCGCTGGAAGATCAGGAACAAGATCACCAGCGGCAGGGCGCCGAGGATCGAGGACGCCTGGATGTCCGACGCGCGCTGACCGAAGGAGCCCTGGACGGTGGCCAGCCCGACCGGGATGGTCATCAGATCGGGGTTGGACAGCACGAACAACGGCAGGATCAGGTTGTTCCAGACCCCGACGAAGGTCACGATGGCCATCGCCGCGATGATCGGCTTGGACAGCGGCAGCACGATCCGGACGTAGACGGTCCAGAAGCCGGCGCCGTCGATCCGGGCCGCCTCCTCGAAGTCGCGCGGGAGCCCGTCGAAGAACTGCTTGAACACGAACAACGCGATCACCGACGGCACCTGCGGCAGGATCACCGCCCAGTAGGTGTTCAGCAGACCGACCAGGTTCAGCTGCTCGAACACCGGCACGATCAGCACCTGCGGCGGGATCATGATGCCGCCGAGCATCAACGCGAAGACCAGCCGGCGTCCCCGGAACCGCAGCCGGCTGATGGCGTACGCGGCCATCGAGGCGAAGATCACCGTCAAGATCACGGTGACCACGGAGGTGAACGCACTGGCCAGGTACCAGTTCCAGATGTCGCCGCCGCCGAGGATGGTGGCGTACGAGGCCACCGTCAGGTTCCAGTCCCTCAGGATCGGACCGGTGCCCAGCGCCGAGACCTCGTTGGGGGTGAACGACGTCTTGATCGCCCACAGGCTCGGGATCAGCCACAGCGCGGCGAAGACCAGCAGCAGCGTCCACGAGATGATCGTGAACGCACGGCTGGACGCCCTGCTCTGGTTGGGATCCCGGTTCGGGTTCACAGCGGCCGGAGCCGCCGCGGAGATTCCGGTCGCCATCAGCGCTCTCCCCTCTCCTGGGCCCGACCGACCAGCTGACGGATCACCGTGACCAGCAAGATCACGATGAACAGCAGCACCGAGGCGGCCGACGCGGCGCCCACCCGGTAGTCGGTGAAGGCGGTGTTGGTGACCAGGCCGAGCACCACCTGGGTGGAGGTGCCGGGCCCGCCGGCGGTCATCAGGTAGACCTGGTCGAAGATCTTCAGGCTGGCGATGATCTGCAGCAGCACCACCAGCGTGGTGGTCCGGCTGAGCAGCGGGATGGTGATCCAGCGGATCTGCTGCCAGGGGCTGGCGCCGTCCACAGCAGCTGCCTCGTAGATCTCGCGGGGGATGTCCTGCAGCCCGGCCAGGTAGAGCACGAAGTTGAAGCCGATCGTCCACCACACGGTGGTGATGGCGATGCCCACCATGGCCAGGTCGGGGGTGCCGAGCACCGGGCTCGGGCTGTCCGCGCCGAGCAGGGTCTGGAACGAGTTCCACAGCCCGGTGGTCGGGGTGTAGATGAAGTTCCAGATCAGCGCGATCGCTGCCGACGGCAGGATGAACGGCACGAAGAAGGCCAGTCGGAAGAACCACTGCCCGTGCAGCACCCGGTTGGCCAGCACGGCGAACACGAAGGCCAGCACGACCAGGGGCGGCACCGTGTAGAGGGTGAACTGGATGGTGTGCCACATGGCCTCCCAGAAGTCCGCCCGGGACATCATCTCGGCGTAGTTGCCGAAACCGATGAAGGCGCCGAAGCCGCTGCGGACCAGGGTGGTGTCGAACAGGCTGGTGACGAACATGTAGATCACCGGCCAGATCAGGAACAGCACGAAGAAGATCCCGAACGGGGCGATGAACAACCAGGCCGCGCCGGCCTCGCTCCGTTTCGGCAGCTGGTCCGGCGCCGACTTCTGGGTGGCCGGTGGACGGGTCTCGACATCGGTGGTGCTCATCGGGCACTCCTGCCGGTCGCGGAACTCACGGTGTCGTCCTCTCGCTCGCGGCGCTCACAGGGGGCTCTTCGTGTTGGCGTACGTGGTGAGCTGGTCGTGGGCTGCCGACAGGGCGTCCTCCGGGGAGGCGAGTCCCTGCTGCACCAGGCCGATCTGGGCGCCCACGGTGTTCTCGAAGGTGGAGCCGGAGCCGGAGTACCAGGCCTCGGCGTCGTAGACCACCGTGTCGGCGGCCTTGGCGTACGACGACTGCGGAGTCAGGTTCCGGTAGGCGTCGCTCTCCAGCGTGGGCAGGTAGGCCGGGATGTGACCGCCTTCGGCCCAGGTGAGGCTCTGGTCGAGCATCGACTTGATGAAGGTCATCGCCCGCAGCACCTGGTCGTCGCTGCGGTCCATCTTCGGCAGCACGAACGTGTGCGAGTCGGCCTGCTCGGCCTGGGTGTCGTAGATGGTCGGCACCGGCACCATCCCGAAGTCGAGACCCTCGATGCCCTGGGCGGTGGTGATCTCCCACTCGCCCTGCAGGTAGAAGCCGGCCTGGCCGGTGAACATCAGCGTCTGCGAGCCCGCGTAGTCGGTCGTCGTCGGCATCAGGCCGCTGGTGGTCAGCTGCTGGATCCAGTGCAGCGTGTCCAGGGTCAGGTCCTTGTCGTACGTCAGCTTCTCGCCGCCCTCGGCCAGCCACGGGGTGTTGCCGTTCCGCTGCGAGTAGAGCGTCTGGAACCAGCGCCACGGGGTGGCGAGCTCGCTGACGGTGGCCACCGACGCCCCGTACGCCCCGGTCACCTCCTTCGCCGCCTTCAGCGCGTCCTCCCAGCCGGTGGTACCGGTGATCGTCTTGAGGGACCCGTCGGACTCGAGCAGACCGGCTTTGTCGCAGACGTCCCTGTTGTAGTAGAGGACGAACGGGTGGGTGTCGAGCGGGATGGCGTAGGAGCGCCCGTCCACCTTCTGCGTCTCCCACGCCTTGGCGTTGAAGTCGTCGGGGGAGAGGCCGACCAGCGCGAGCATGTCGTCGGTGATCTCGGTCAGCAGCCCGGCGCGGGCCAGGTTCTTCTCCCGGGTCAGGTGGGACACCGCCACGTCCGGCGGGGCGCCGCCGATCGTGGCCAGCGTGACCTTCGTGTAGTACGGGTTGCCCCAGGTGAAGGTGGCGCCCTGCAGGGAGCTCGGTCCGCCGTGCTGCTGCGCGTACGTCGACATCATGGACTGCATGCGGACGCCGTCTCCGCCCCCGAACAGGTTCCAGTAGGTGACGGTGCCCGGGGCCAGCTCGGAGCCGACCAGTCCGGCCGAGAAGGCGGAACCGCAGCCGGAGAGCCCGCCCGCCAGCGCGGCACCGGCGGCCGTGCCGAAGGCCGCGCGCAGCAGAGACCGGCGGGACAACCCTCCTGATCCGGGCAGTCGTGGTGGTGGTGCTGTCATGAGCGAACCTCCTGGCCGACACTGGCTTTCTCCGACCATAGGTCGATCACGACCCGTAATTCAACGTTGTACTCGAGAATGTTCACGTTCACCGGCGTACGCTCCGCGGGATTCCGGCGTCCGACCCTCTGCTGACGGCGAGCGGAAGACCCTGGCCCGGGTCGACCGGATGTCGCCGGGACGTCACATCCGATGACCCGGCGGACGCCTCTGTAACCGGATGGCGCCCGGAAGTCACTTCCGGTGTCGGGGATGCCCGCCGGGTCGATCGGATGTCGCCGCAACGTCACATCCGGTGGCCGGGGCGCCAGCCGTTAGATTATCCGATTTTCGTCATACATTAATCCCATGGAGTTGGAAGAGTCCATCAACGGAGAGCCGGTCACCGAGCAGCAGATCGAGGTGGGCTGCCGAAGCCGGAGCCGGCTACGACGCCGAGGACCTCAAACGGCGCGGGCGGGGGCGGCCGGGTCGCGGTGCTGAACCATCCCAGGTCGTCGCGCTGCGGTTGACTTCGGAGGAGCTGGCCGCGATCGACGCGCGAGCGGCTCGGGAGGGGAAGTCGCGGTCAGGTCATCCGGACGCGTTGGCGGCCTCCGCCGCGTGAAGGTCCATCAGTCAGCTCTGAAGCACGGCATCAGCTCGGACGATGCCATCCAACGCCCCCAGATGCTCGATCTGATTCCCTGAGGAGTTATGGACTACCAACCCACCGGCCGACCGCCCGGACCCCCAAAACGACAGGGCCGAACCCACAACTCGTAGGTTCGACCCATTCCGATGTCCCGAGACATCACATGGTCGGGGTGACAGTGTTCTGGTGCAGGACATCGGAATGGGGTGTCGCAGGAGATCGGCATAGGTAGGTCTCGGGTCATCGGCATGGCTCAGGCGGCGGTGGTGGTGTTCGTGCTGAGGCTGCTCGGTGTCGAAACGCCGCCTTGTCATCACCGCCGTCCTCGCCGGCCGTTCACAATCTGAGGTCGCCCGCACCTACGGGGTTTCCCAGGGCTGGATCAGCCGTCTCATGGCCCGCTACCGCGAGAGCGGTGAAGCAGCGTTCGAGCCGCTGTCCCGGGCGCCGAAGACCACCCCGGGCGCGACCGATCAGGCCAGCGTCCAGCTCGTCGTGGAGCTCCGCACCAAGCTCGCCCTAGCCGGGCTCGACGCCGGCGCCGACACGATCGGTTGGCATCTGCACCATCACCACAAGATCACTCTGTCCCGGGCCACCATCAACCGGATCCTGGTCCGGGCCGGTCTCGTGACCCCCGACCCGTCCAAACGACCGAAGTCGTCCTACATCCGGTTCGAAGCCGAGCAGCCCAACGAATGCTGGCAGTCCGACTTCACCCACTACCGCCTCACCCGGCCCGACGGCACCACCGGCGCCGACGTCGAGATCATCACCTGGCTCGACGACCACTCCCGCTACGCCCTGCACCTCTCCGCGCACGCCCGGATCACCGGCCCCATCGTGCTGGCCAGCTTCACCACCGCCGCAGCCCAGTACGGCCACCCGGCCTCCACCCTCACCGACAACGGCATGGTCTACACCGTCCGCTTCGCCGGCGGCCGCGGCGGCCGGACCAGGTTGGAGACCGAGCTCCGACGGCTGGGCATCGTGCAGAAGAACTCCCGACCGAACCACCCCACCACCTGCGGCAAGGTCGAACGGTTCCAACAGACCCTGAAGAAGTGGCTCAAAGCCCAACCCGACCAGCCCACCACCACCGGCGAGCTCCAAGTGCTCCTGGACCAGTTCGCCGACGAGTACAACCACCGCCGACCGCATCGGTCCCTGCCCCATCACGGCACCCCCGCTGCGGCCTACCGTGCCCGGCCCAAAGCCACCCCCGGCGCCAACCGCGACCGGGACAGCCATGATCGAGTCCGGACCGACAAGATCGACAAATCCGGTGTCGTCACGCTCCGTCACAACGGTCGACTCCACCACATCGGCATCGGGCGAACCCACGCCGGAACCTACGTCCGACTCCTGGTCCACGACCTCGACATCACCATCATCAACACCGCCACCGGCGAAGTCCTCCGCGAGCTCCAACTCGACCCCAGCCGCGACTACCAACCCACCGGCCGACCGCCCGGACCCCCAAAACGACAGGGCCGAACCCACAACTCGTAGGTTCGACCCATTCCGATGTCCCGAGACATCACATGGTCGGGGTGACAGGATTTGAACCTGCGACCTCGTCGTCCCGAACGACGCGCGCTACCAAGCTGCGCCACACCCCGCCGACCTGGGCGGATGGTCACCCGCAAAGGCCTCGCACACTCTAGCCGATCCCGGCGCAGACCTCACATCGTTCCCACCGGGATCTGCGGCCGAACCGGTCCGTCGGCGCCGCCCGCCGGTCACGGACTCCAGAAGGCCCGCGGGTCGAACGTCAGCAGCGCCTCGGCGGTCTGCTCGTCGATGACCAGGTCGGTGATCACCCCGGCGTTGAGGGCGCCGACGGTGCCGGGGATGCGCCCCTGCCCGGCCACGACGCAGACCCGGCGGGGGAGTCGGGCCAGGGTGTCCAGATCCGGCCCGCTGGTCCGCCGGTTGACGGCCAGGTCGGACCAGGACCCGTCCAGGCGGAGGAAGGTGGTGCAGATGTCGCCGACGGCTCCGGCCCGGTGCAGGTCCTGCAGGTCGGTCGGCTCGAGGTAGCCGCCGGCGTAGACCTGCGAGCTGGTGTCCCCGATCCACGAGCCGACGCCGAAGACGGCGACGTCGCAGCGCCGCTGCAGCTCCACCACGGCGGCGATGGACCGCTCCCGCCACAGGGCGGCGCGGGTGGCCGGGTCGTCGAAGAAGGCGGGCACCGGGAAGAACTGCGGGCGGGCCCCGAACGCGTCGCAGGCCCGGCCCAGCAGGTCGCTCATCGAGCGGACCTCGGTGCTGGAGGCGTGCACCGCGCCGTTGAGCTGCACGACGGTCCCGCCGCGGGTGGGCTTGGGCACCAGGTGGTCCATCACCGTGGACATGGTCACCCCCCAGGCCACGCCCAGGACCATGTCGTCGGCGAACCACTCGCTCAGCAGACGCCCCGCGTAGCGACAGACCTGGGTCAGCTGATGGGCGTCGCCCGCGCTCTCGCGAACGGGCACCACGTGCGCGGTGATGCCGTAGCGCTGGGTCAGCCGAGCGCCGAGACCGCCGTCGGTCCCGCCGGTGTCGACGCTGATCCTGACGATGCCCCGCTCCCGGGCCAGCTTGAGCTGACGCGACACGGTGCTCCGCGAGACCTGCTGGCGCTGCGCGATCGCCTCCATCGTCTCGTCGCCGACGTAGTAGAGCGTGGCCACGCGGCGAAGCTCGTGATCGGCCCAGGTGTCGTCCATGGCGGTCCATCCGTGCGGGGGTCTCGACCCAGTCTGAACGTTCGTGCACAGGTTTGCAACAACGTTCCACACGGCTGACAGTAGAGGGGTAACCGACGACGAGGAGCCTGACTCATGACCCAGCTGACCACCCAGCAGCGCCGCACCTCCCTGGCGGCGATGAGCGCCACCGAGCTCGACGTCCTGGTGGTGGGCGGCGGGGTGACCGGCGCCGGCATCGCCCTGGATGCCGCCACGCGGGGGCTGCAGGTCGGCGTGGTCGACGCCCAGGACTGGGGCGCCGGCACGTCCAGCCGGTCCAGCAAGCTGGTCCACGGCGGTCTGCGCTACCTGCAGATGCTCGACTTCAAGCTGGTCGTCGGAGGCCCTGGCCGAGCGCGGTCTGCTGATCGACCGGCTGGCACCGCACCTGGTCCGCGCGGTGCCCTTCCTCTACCCGCTGAACCACTGGTACGAGCGGCCGTACGTCGGCGCGGGCATCGCCCTCTACGACGCGCTGGCCACCATCGGCACCCGCAACCGGGCCGTTCCGGTGCACCGCCACGTGAGCCGCGCCGGTGTCCGGCAGACCTTCCCCGCGATGAAGCCCGACGCCTGCCGGGGCGCGATCCGCTACTTCGACGGCCAGGTCGACGACGCCCGCCTGGTCATCGACCTGGTCCGCACAGCGGTCCAGCTGGGCGCCCACGCGGCGTCCCGCACCGAGCTGGTCGAGCTCGACCACCGACCAGACAGGTCGGGTCCGGGGGGCCCTGCTGCGCGACCTGGAGACCGGTACCGAGCACCGGGTGACCGCGAAGACCGTGATCAGCGCCACCGGCGTGTGGACCGAGGAGGTCCAGCGCCTCAGCGGCCAGGACAACGGCCTGCAGGTCCTCGCCTCCAAGGGCATCCACGTGGTCATCCCGCGGGAGCGGATCGAGGGGGAGTCCGGGGTGATCCTGCAGACCGAGAAGTCGGTGCTGTTCATCATCCCGTGGTCCCGCTACTGGGTGATCGGGACGACCGACACCGGCTACCAGGGCGACCTGACGCACCCGGTGGCCACCGCCGCCGACATCGACTACGTGCTCGACCACGCCAACACGATCCTGGCCGAGCCGCTCACCCGCGCCGACGTGATCGGGACCTGGGCCGGTCTGCGGCCGCTGCTGCAGCCCCAGGTCAAGGCCGGTGCCGGCGGCAAGAGCACCAGCAAGGTGTCCCGCGAGCACACGGTCACCGAGGTGGCTCCCGGCCTGGTCTCCATCGCCGGCGGGAAGCTCACCACGTACCGGGTGATGGCCGAGGACGCCGTCGACTTCGCCCTGGGCACGGAGCGGGCCGCCGCGCTGCCGTCGGAGACGGCGACCACGCCGCTGGTCGGGGCGGCCGGCTACCACGCGTACGCTCGCCGCGCTCCCGAGATCGCCGCACGCTACGGCTGGTCCGACGCGATGGTCGCCCACCTGCTGCACCGCTACGGCTCCGCGCTGCCCGAGCTGCTGGCCCTGGTCGACGAGCGCCCCGACCTCGGCCGCCCGGTCGGCCACGCCGAGGCGTACCTGCGGGCCGAGATCGTCTACGGCGTCACCCACGAGGGCGCTCTGCACCTCGAGGACATGATGACCATCCGGACGCGGCTCACGTACGAGGTCGCCGACCACGGTCTGGCCGCCGGTCCCGAGATCGCCCGGTTGATGGCCGACGAGCTGGGTTGGGACGACGCCCGCGTCGACCTCGAGCTCGGCGCCTACCGCGAGCGGTCCGAGGCGGAGGACGCGGCCGCTCTGACCGTCGACGACGAGGCCGCCCAGCAGGCCCGCGGACGCACCGGGGACGTGCTGGCCGAGCTCGCCGGGGCCCAGGTCACCGCGCTGGTCTGAGTCCGGGGCGGTCCCGGTTCGACCGGGACCGACGGCCGCGGCGCGACGACCCGCTCCCACCCCGAGCGACCAGTACCCGCCACAATCAACCTCAGCACCGCACCGTGAGAGGACTCGACGATGAGTGACCAGAAGTTCGTCATGGCCATCGACCAGGGCACCACCAGCAGTCGCGCGATCGTGTTCGACCACGCCGGCCAGATCGTCTCCAGCGGTCAGCTGGAGCACGAGCAGATCTTCCCGCGGGCCGGCTGGGTCGAGCACGACCCGGCGGAGATCTGGACCAACGTCCGCGAGGTGGTCGGACTGGCCCTGTCCCACGGTGACGTCTCGGCCCTCGACATCGCGGCGGTCGGCATCACCAACCAACGCGAGACGGCAGTCGTCTGGGACCGGCACACGGGCAAGCCCGTCTACAACGCGATCGTGTGGCAGGACACCCGCACCAAGCAGATCATCGAGGAGCTCGGCGGCGACGAGGGGGCGGACCGGTTCAAGGACGCCGTCGGGCTGCCGCTGGCCACCTACTTCACCGGCCCCAAGGTGAAGTGGATCCTGGACAACGTCGACGGCACCCGGGAACGCGCGGAGGCCGGTGACCTGCTGCTGGGCACCACCGACAGCTGGGTGCTGTGGAACATGACCGGCGGCGTCCACGGCGGGGTGCACGCCACCGACGTCACCAACGCCTCGCGCACCATGCTGATGAACATCGACACCCTCGACTGGAACCCCGACATCTGCGCGGCGATGGGGATCCCGATGTCGATGCTGCCGGAGATCCGCTCCTCCTCCGAGGTCTACGGCACCGGTCGCCGGCAGGGGTTCCTGGCCGACATCCCGATCGCCGGCATCCTCGGCGACCAGCAGGCCGCCACCTTCGGCCAGGCCTGCTTCGAGAAGGGGATGGCCAAGAACACGTACGGCACCGGCAGCTTCCTGCTGCTCAACACCGGCACCACCCCGATCCGCAGCCAGAACGGGCTGCTCACCACCGTCTGCTACAAGATCGGCGACCAGGACCCGGTGTACGCGCTGGAGGGCTCGATCGCGGTGACCGGCTCCCTGGTCCAGTGGGTCCGGGACAACCTCGAGCTGATCTCCGACGCGAGCGAGATCGAGACGCTGGCCGGTCAGGTGGACGACAACGGCGGCGCGTACATCGTCCCGGCCTTCTCCGGGCTGTTCGCCCCCTACTGGCGGTCCGACGCCCGCGGCGCGATCGTCGGCCTGACCCGCTACGTCCGCAAGGCGCACCTGTGCCGGGCGGTGCTGGAGTCGGTGGCCTACCAGACCAGGGACGTGGTCGAGGCCATGAACGCCGACGCCGACACCGAGATGACCGAGCTCAAGGTGGACGGCGGCATGGTGGGCAACGAGCTGCTGATGCAGTTCCAGGCCGACCAGCTCGGCGTCGACGTGGTCCGGCCGAAGGTCACCGAGACCACCGCCCTGGGGGCCGCCTACGCCGCCGGCATCGCCGTCGGCTTCTGGGACGGCGAGCAGGACGTGATCGACAACTGGGCCGAGGACAAGCGGTGGACCCCGACGCAGGAGCGGGACGAGGTCGGCCGGCAGTACCGCAGCTGGCAGAAGGCCGTGCAGCGCACCCTCGACTGGGTCGACGAGGACACCCGCTAGCCGGTCCTCCCGGTGCCGTCAGGGCTCTCGGTGCGGCCCGGTCAGGTCCGCGGGACCAGGGTCAACAGGGTCGCCTCGGGCCGGCAGGCCAGCCGGAACGGCGCGTACGGCGACGTGCCCAGCCCGGCCGAGACGTGCAGGAACGACGTGTGCTGGCCGGCCCGGTTGGTCGACAAGCCCTTCACCCGGCGGGCGTCCAGGTCGCAGTTGGTGACCAGCGCACCGTAGAGGGGCACGCAGACCTGACCGCCGTGGGTGTGGCCGGCGATCACCAGGTCGCAGCCGTCGTAGGTCATCGCGTCGATCACCGTCCGGTACGGCGCGTGGGTCACCCCGAGCACCACGTCGCCTTCGGCCCCGTGGTCGACGGCGCCGGCCACCCGGGCGTACTCGTCGCGGCCCAGGTGAGCGTCGTCCACCCCGCGGAACCCGACCCGGGTGCCGTTGATCTCCAGCGTCAGCCGGCGGTGGGTGAGATCGACCCAGCCGGAGCTCTCGAACGCGGCCCCGAGGTCGCGCCAGGGCAGCTCGGTCGGGTGCTCGCGCCCCATCCGGCTCGGCCGGGTCAGGTAGGTCAGCGGGTTCTTGAAGGTGGGTGCGTAGTAGTCGTTGGAGCCCCAGACGAAGACGCCCGGCTTGTCCAGCAGCCGGCCCAACGCGGCGGTCACCACCGGCACCGCGTCGGGATGGGACAGGTTGTCCCCGGTGTCGATGACCAGGTCCGGCTCCAGCCCGGCCAGCCGGGACACCCAGGCGATCCGTCGGTGGTTGCGGGGCGTCAGGTGCAGGTCGGACACCTGGAGCACCCGGATCGGACGGGCCCCGGGCGGCAGGACCGGCACGTCGACCCGGCGCAGCACGTAGGCGTCGACCTCGTACAGGCTCGCGTACGCCAGCGTCCCCGCCCCGAGAGCGCCGAGCCCGAGCACGGTCTTGCCGAGCACCCCCGCAGCAGTCATGGCGAGCAGGCTACCCAGGCGACCCCCACCGGCGTGCCGAGACTGACCAGGTCGCGGCGATCGGCACAAAATCCGTCGGGGGACTCGGGCTCCGCCTGGAAGACTGGGCCCATGACCGACTCGACAGGACTCAAGCAGCAGCTGCGCACCGACCTCACCACCGCGATGAAGGCCCGCGACAAGGTGCGTTCCGGCACGCTGCGGATGGTCCTCACCGCGATCAGCGAGGCCGAGGTGTCGGGCACCACGTCGCACGAGCTGTCCGACCAGCAGGTGCTGGACGTGGTGATCAAGGAGGCCAAGAAGCGGCGCGAGGCCGAGGAGGCGTTCGCCCAGGCGGACCGGCCCGAGCTGGCCGAGAAGGAGCGGGCCGAGGCCGCCGTGCTGGCCGACTACCTGCCGCAGCAGCTGAGCGCGGACGAGATCACCGCCCTGGTCGCCGAGGCGATCGCCAGCACCGGGGCCGCCGAGCTCGGCCCCAAGGGGATGGGCAAGGTGATGGGGGTCGTGACCCCGCAGACCAAGGGCAAGGCCGACGGTGGGGTGGTGGCCGCGGAGGTGCGCAAGCAGCTCGCCGCTGGCTGACGTACCGGGTGCGGGCGGGGTGGGTGCTGCACCGGGGTGGACGGCGGCGGCCACGTCCCGCCCACCTCGCTCTGCTCCGCAGGCTCCGCGCCGCTCGGAACGCCCGACCACACCCGGACGCGGCCGCCGCCGTCCACCCCTTCTGGTCCCGGCTCGTCCCGCCCGCCTCGTTCGCGCGAGCTCTACGCCGCTGCCGACCACCCTCCGGCGTCGCCGCCGTCCGGCTCGAGAACGCAGAACCGGGCCGGTCCCTGAGGACCGACCCGGTTTCTGTCTGTGTTCGTGCGGCGGGTGACTAGCCCCCGCCCTCGGCTTCCTTGCGAGCCTTCTCACGCGCTTCCTTGGCCGCCTCGGAGGCAGCCTTCTTCTTCTTGGCCGCCGCCGCCTTCTTCTTCTTCTCGGCCGCCTTCTTGGCGGCCTTCTCGGCGGCGACCTTCTCCGGGTCGCGGCCCTGGGAGTACAGCTTGTAGACGGTGCTGTACTGCGGGGCCTTCGACCCGCTGGAGACCGACCAGCCGACGAATCCGCCGCGCGAGACGGAGTCGCTGTAGACGTAGTTGGTGTCGACGGTGAAGCCCGCCTTCTCCAGCTTCTTGCTGTACGCCTTGATGCCGAGCCCGAAGCGGCTCGGGACGTCGACCATCTTGCCCTTCTCGATCCGGCTGGGCGGGCTCTTGAAGCTGGTCCGCGAGACGTCGGCCAGGTACTTCTCCATGGTCGGCTTCCAGATCTTCATCCCGGAGTCGCCGCTGCCCGAGCCCTCCAGGTACACGCCGGTGGACGGCACCCGGTAGCCCTTCACGCCCTGCCGCCGGAACTCACCGGCGTTCTTGGCCGCCCGGCTCTTGATGAACGGCTTCTTGGTGTTGTCGATCGAGATCATCGCGACGCCGGCCACGTCCGGGGTGTACCCGGCGAACCAGACCGCCTCGTTGGAGTCGATGGTGCCGGTCTTGCCGGCCTGCGGACGACCGTCGGAGGTGCGCGCCCGGGTGCCGGTGCCCTTGGTCATCACCCGAACCCAGCAGCTTGTTCATGCCGTCGGCGACGTCCTTGCTCATCACCCGCTGGCAGTTCCCGTCCGGGACCTCGAGCTTCTTCTTGGTCCGGGTCGTGACCGACTCGATGATGATCGGGCTGCAGTGGATGCCGCGGGCGGCGAACGTCGCGTACGCCTCGGCCATCGAGAGCGGGCTGACCTCGACCGAGCCGAGGGTGAAGGACGGGGTGTGCTGGTAGTAGTCGACGATGTCGCGATCGGGGGTGCCGAGCTTGACCCCGAGCTTCTTGGCCATCTTGGTCACCCGGCACATGCCGGTGTTCATCTCCAGCTGGACGAAGTAGGTGTTCACCGACATCTCGGCGCCGCGGTACATGTTCATGTTGCCGTTGGCGCCGGTGGAGTTCTTGACGTTCCACTTGCCGTACACCTGCTCGCGTCCGTCGCAGGTCTCGAAGGACTTGCCGCCGAAGTTCATGCTCGCCTTGGCGTTGTACTTCTTCGACAGCGGGATGCCCTTCTCCAGCGCGGCGGCCGCGGTGAAGGCCTTGAACGTGGAGCCGGCCTGGTAGCCCTGGATGCCTCCCATGGCCGGGTCGACGGCCAGGTTCCAGTAGGTCTCCCCCTTGCTCGCTGCCCATCTCGGGGCGGCTCTGGGCCATGGCCAGGATCAGACCGGTGCCGGGCTGGATCATGTTCATGGTCGAGATGAGGGGGTCCTTGGCGCCCGACGACCTTGCTGACGGCCTTCTCGGCGGTGTCCTGGGTCTTCGGGTCGATGGCTGTCTGGATGGTCAGACCGCCACGCTTCACGTTGTTCTCGCGCTCCTTGACCGTCTTGCCCAGGCTGGGCATGGTCAGCAGGGTGCGGTAGACGTAGTCGCACAGGAACGGGTACTTGGTGCCCACGCACCCGTTGCGGGTCGGCTTGACCCCCTTGGCGCTGAACTTCTCGTTCTTGGCGGCTGTCGCCTGGGCGGCGGTGATGATCCTCAGCTCGACCATCCGGTTGAGCACCACGTCGCGGCGGTCGGAAGCGGCTCCGGCGTTGTCCACCGGGTTGTTGGCGTCCGGGTTCTGCACCAGCCCGGCCAGCATGGCCGCCTCGCTCAGGTCCAGGTCCTTGGCGCTCTTGCTGTAGTAGTGCCGGGCTGCGGCCTCGACGCCGTAGGCGCCCTCGCCGTAGTAGGCGATGTTGAGGTAGCGCTCCAGGATCTCGTCCTTGGTGAACCGCTTCTCCAGCGCGATCGCGTAGCGGAGCTCACGGATCTTGCGCTGGTAGCCCTCGGCGCCGGAGGACCGGGTCGCCTCGTTGATGCACTGCTTGTCGCCCTGGCAGGCCTCGACCTGGACCATCTTCACGTACTGCTGGCTGATCGAGGAGCCGCCCTGGGTCTCGCTGCCCGAGGAGTTGCGGACCAGGGCGCGCATGGTGCCGCGCAGGTCGAGGGCGCCGTGCTCGTAGAAGCGGTGGTCCTCGATGGCGAGCTGCGCCTGGCGCATCACCGGCGAGATCTTGTCCAGCTTCACGTAGATGCGGTTCTCGTCGTAGAAGTAGGCGAGGATCTTGCCGTCGCCCATCAGCACCTTCGACCGGGTGGGTGGGACCGGGGTGGCGAGCTCGGCCGGCAGGTTGTCCAGCTCGTCGGCGGCGGCCTTGCTGCTGACTCCGGCCAGTCCCGCGAGCGGGACGAACAAACCGGCGATCAGCACACCCGACAGCACGCTGACGACGACGAACATCACCAGTGAGTACGCGACTCCGCCCACACGTCTAGGGGTAAAGGGCATGCCGAACAGGGTACGTGAGGAAGATGGCCCGGCCGAATCGCCGTTTCAGGTGTCGGGGACCAATCCGCGGGGGCGTGCGTATCGAATCTATTACGACTGAACGAATTCTCAGTCGCCGACTGGCCAACGCCGGCGTCCATTCGTACCATATGACTCGTCACGTCCGCAGTTGGGTACTGGGGAGTATCCGGACGAGACACACGGGCGCTGGGGAGCGCCCCGTGACACAAGGGGGAATCACAGCGTGACTGCTGTTCAATCAGATGACTGGGCCACGCTCGCCAAGTGCCGAGGCACGGGCGATGCACTGTTCCCGGAAGCCGTCGACCAGAAGCGGGCCCGAGGCGTGTGCCTGGGTTGCCCGGTCCGGTTCGACTGCCTGGCCGAGGCGCTGGACAACCGGATCGAGTGGGGTGTCTGGGGCGGGATGACCGAGCGGGAGCGTCGGCAGCTGCTGCGGCAGCGACCGGACGTCCGCAGCTGGCGGTCCGTCCTGGTCGGCCAGCCCGTCGCGGCCGGCAAGACGTCAGTCTCGGTCGGCAAGTAGCTCGCCGACGCGGCGCAGTGAGCTGACGTCGGTGACGTCGCTGGGGAGCGCCGTCACCAACGTCAGGGCCACCGTGGAGCGTCGGGCCGCGAACCGGTCGAGCAGCAGCTGCTCGTTCTCGATCACGCGGACCAGATCGGCGTGCTGACGCAGGGCGGCGATCTCGACGGCGAACGTGTCCGGATCGAGATCTTCGGCCAGGGCCAGTGACCGCTCGGCCGAGGCGTCCAGGGTGCTCCGGTTGACCCGGTTCACCACCACGCCGGCCAGCGGCATGCTCTCCTCGCTCAGCCGGTCGACGAAGTAGGCCGCCTCCCGCAGCGCGTCGCGCTGCGGGGTGGCCACGACCAGGAACGTCGTCTGCGGCGAGGCGAGCAGCTGGAACGTCTGGTTGGCCCGCTGGCGGAAGCCGCCGAAGATCGCCTCGAAGGCGGCGATGAACGTCTGCAGGTCGGTCAGCAGCCGACCGCCGAGGATCTTGTTCAGCGCGCCCGCCACCAGGTTGAAGCCCACGCTGACCAGTCGGAACGGTCCGCGCGCGCCGGCCAGCAGCACCTTGAGGAAGCGGCCGTCGAGCAGCGAGCTGAGGTGCTCGGGGGCATCCAGGAAGTCCAGCGCGGAACGCGCCGGCGGGGTGTCGACGACGATCAGGTCCCAGGTGCCGCCCTCCACCGCCTCCGCGTGCAGCTGGCCGAGCTTCTCCATCGCCATGTACTCCTGCGTCCCGGCGAACTGGGACGACAGGGCGACGTAGAACGGGTTCTCCAGGATCGACCCGGCGGTCTCGGGGGTCGAGTGCGCCAGCACGACCTCGTCGAAGGTCCGCTTCATGTCCAGCATCATCGCGTCCAGGCTGCCGCCGTTGCCGGTGTCGATGCCGCGCACCGGCCGCGGGGTGTTGTCCAGCTCGTCCACCCCGAGTGACTGGGCCAGCCGGCGGGCCGGGTCGATGGTCAGCACCACGACCTTGCGGCCCGCCTCGGCCGCCCGCAGCGCGAGCGCCGCGGCGCTGGTGGTCTTGCCCACTCCGCCGGCCCCGCAGACCACGGCGATCCGGACCCGCTGGTCGGCGATCAGGGCGTCGACGTCGAGGAACCTCGGGGCGTGCGTCGGCTCTGGTGGCGGGGCGGCCGCGGTCGTGGTCCCGGACGGGCGCTTCGTACGGCTCATCGGGACGGCTCCTGGGTCATCGGGAAGGCTCCAGTGTCATCGAGAAGGCTCCAGGGCGATCTGGTCACGCAGCTGGTCGGCGATCGCGAAGACGGCGTTCTCGTCGATGCCGCCGGGATCGAAGGCGACCTCGGCGACGGTGGTGCTGAAGTCGTCCAGCACCGTCCGGCGACGACGGTGGTCCAGGGTGCGGGTGGCCTCGATGGCGAACTCCTCGGCCAGCGCCGCGTTCTCGGTCGTGGTGAAGCCGGGCACCGACAGCGTCGCGTGGCTGTCGGCGTAGGTCTGCAGCTCCTCGTCGTCCAGCGGCATCGAGCGGACCATGTTGGCGATCACCGCCTGCACCGCGATCTGGGTCGGCTTGAGCTGTTGGATCGCCTCCTCGGTCTCGGTCACCGGCATGTCCTCCAGCAGCGTGACCAGGTGCACGACGGTGGTCGACGCCCGCAGCATGGTGTTGATCGAGTCCGCCTGGTTGCGGATCGGGCCGACCTTGGCCAGACCGGAGACGGCCTCGTGGATGTTGAGGAACTGCGCGATCCGACCGGTGGGCGGGGCGTCCAGGACCACGGCGTCGTACGCGTTGTCGAGGCCCTTGGCCTGCCGGCGGACCGCCTCGTAGACCTTGCCGGTGAGCAGCACGTCCCGCAGACCCGGCGCGATCGAGGTGGCGAAGTCGGTGGCGCCGAACTTGTCCAGGGCCTTGGCCGCGAAGCCCAGGTGGTAGAAGGACTCCAGGTACTCCAGCAGCGCGTCCTCGGCGTCGATCGCCAGTCCGTGCACCGCGCCGCCGCTCGGCGTCCGGGTCAGGCGGGGCTCCTCGGCGCCGACCAGCGGCGGTCGGCCGAACAGGTCGGTGATGCCGTGCCGGCCCTCGACCTCGCAGACCAGCACCCGACGCCCGGAGGTGGCCAGCGCGCAGGCCAGGGCGACGGCGATGGTCGTCTTCCCGGTGCCGCCCTTGCCGCTGACGATGTGCAGGGTGTGGGCGGGGCGGGTGGTGGTGACGGGTCGTCGGTCGGTCCGGGTCGAACGGGGCCGACTCACGGCAGCTCCGTCAGGCGCAGCCCGGCGTGGGTCTTGTAGCGCCGGTTGACCGCTATCAGGTTGGCGGTCAGCGCCTCCACCTGGTGCGCGTTGCGCAGCCGGCCGGCGAACACGCCCCGGCCGCCGGGCAGGGCCGCGGCGGCCAGCTCGACGACCACGCCGACCGCGTCCCGGTCCTCGCCCAGCACCAGCACGTCCTCGTCGAAGGTCTCGACGGCGGGGTCCTCGAGCCGGACCGCGCTCAGGTGGTGGAAGGCGGCGATCACTGTCGAGTCCGGCAGGATCCGCTGCGCCTCCTGGGCGGCCGACCCGTCCGGGACGTCGAGGGCGTACGCCCCTTGCTTGTCGAAGCCCAGCGGGTTGACGCAGTCGACCACGATCTTGCCGGCCAGCTCGTCGGCCAGCTCGGTCAGCAGTGCTGCGTGGCCGTCGTACGGGACGGTGACGATGACCAGCTCGGCGGCGGCGGCGGTGGCGTTGTCGCCGCCGGTGATGCCGTCGACCCCGAGCGACGCGGCGGTCTCGGCCGCCCGGTCGGCCGACCGGCTGCCCAGCACCACCGGGTGACCGGCCAGGGCCAGCCGGCGGGCCAGCCCCCGGCCCTGCGGTCCGGTGCCGCCCAGGATCCCGACGGTCAGCACAGGACCGCGCTCACTGGGGCTGGGGGAAGCGGCCGCGTCGGTCTCAGGCATGCGCTCGATCTTAGGTCCGGGGACCGCGGGAGCGGCGCGGATGTGGCTGGACTCTCACCGCGCACCAGCTGTCAGCTCTACGGCTGTCAGCGGGGGCGGGCACGATGCGGCCATGACCGACGACCTGGAATCGACCCGACCGAGCATCACCTTCGGCGACGTGGTGCTGGACACCGACGACCCGCCTCGGCTGGCGGAGTTCTACAGCCGGTTGCTCGGCTGGCCGATCGAGCGGCGGGAGGAGGACTGGTGGACCGTCGAGCGGGAGGACCATCGGCTGCCCCGGTTGTCCTTCCAGCTCGCCCTGGACCATCGGCCGTCGTCCTGGCCGGACAACGACGTGCCGCAGCAGTACCACCTGGATCTCGATGTCCCCGCGGCCGAGCTCGCCGCCGCGACGGCGTACGCGCAGTCGCTCGGGGCGACGATGGCCGACAACAGCCGGTCCACCGAGACGTTCGTGGTGCTGCTGGATCCGAGTGGGCATCCCTTCTGCCTGTGCGCGGTCTAGGAGCAGAGGTGCTCCGCGCCGCCGCGACGACAGCGGCCGTGGCCGTGGCAGGTTAGGCCCCGCCGGAGCTCACCTCTGGACGAGCGCGAAGACCACACAGATGCAGAGCACGAAGGCACTGACCCCCAGGGCGGCCCATTGCGTGTACAGGTGCCTCATGGTCGATCCTTCCCCTAGACGAAGTTGAAGCGCTCGGTGTGGACGTTGCTGGCCGGCACGCCGAACGCGCCCAACCCGTCCTCCATGGCGTCCTGCATCGCCCCGGGACCGCAGATGAAGTACTGGAACTCGTGGGAGTTCGCAGGGAGCGTCTGGCGCAGCAGGTCGATGTCGATGTACCCCCTTCGGCCGGTCCAGTCCGCGGGCGGACGGGACAGGAGGTAGTCGACTCTCAGCGGCAGGGTGGTGGAGAGACGGTCGATCTCGTCGCGGAACGTGATGTCGCCGAGCTCCTTGACCCCGAAGTACAGGTAGCAGGGCCGGCGCTCGCCTCGCGACGCGAACGTCCGCAGCATGCTCATGGTCGGCGAGATGCCGACACCGCCCGCGAGGAAGACGAATCCCGGGCCGCTGTACCGGTCGGGTGAAACACACCGTGCGGTCCGTCGAGGTAGGCGCGTGTCCCGGGTGTGACCGAGCGGATGGTCCTGGTGAAGTCTCCCAGCCCCTTGATGCTCATCTGCACCTGCGTGGAGTCATCGCCGTCGGAGGAGTACGAGTAGGGGTGCTGGGTCAGGGCGAACGGGGACCGGTGCAGACCGAGCGGGAGCGAAGGTGAAGCCGGAGTGCCCGACCGGTTGCAACGTGATCGAGGTGATGTCGCCGGGCTCCTCGTGCACCGCGGCGACCGTCCACGGCCGTCGTCGCCGCATCAGGGGCCTGACGATCCTCACCCACAAGAAGACGCCCACGAATCCGGCGGTCATCAAGATCCAGAGCACTCCGGGCTCGCGCTGCTGCTGATCGGCGCCGACCGGATCGTTCGCGACGGCACGACGTTGGCCAGTCGGATGGGCATCAGCCCGATGGTCATCGGTCTCACCGTCGTCTCGGTGGGAACGAGTCTTCCCGAGCTGGCGATCGGGATCAGCTCGGTGCGACACGGCGACCCCGAGCTCGCGCTCGGCAACATCATCGGGACCAACCTGGTCAACATCTTGTTGGTCCTGGGTCTGAGTGCTCTCCTGGCGACGCTCACTCTGGAGCGCCGGACACTGCGGATCGACCTTCCCGCGATGGCCGGCGCCACGATCTTGTTGCTCTTTCTGGCTCGGGATCGGACACTGACCACTGCTGACGGGTTGTGGCTGCTGGGCTACGCCTGCGGCTACCTGGCCCTGACACTGGTCACGGCTCGGATCGAGGCCCGCAGAGTGGCACAGCCGACGGATCCCGGCCGGCAACCCACCCATGACGACGTGCAACTTCCCAGCACCGCACCGCCGGGATGGAGGACGATCGGCCTTCTCGTTCTCGGCATGGTCCTCATCATCGTCGGTGCCGAGCTCCTCGTCGACGGTGCCACGGAGCTCGCTCAGCGGCTCGGCGCCAGCGATACGTTGATCGGGCTCACGGTCGTCGCCATCGGCACCTCAGCGCCCGAGCTGGTCACCACCATCGTGTCCACCCTTCGCGGTGACCGAGCGCTGGCCATCGGCAACCTCCTCGGCTCCAGCGTCCTCAACATCGCCCTCATCCTCGGCGTGACCCTGATCGCCTCGCCCGGACCGGTCTCCGTACCGGAGGAGATCTTCGGAGCCGACCTCATCCTGCTGGTCGCCACCGCCCTGCTCTGCATACCCATCTTCAGAACCGGCCGTCGGATCACTCGGGTCGAGGGCGGCTTCTTCGTGGCCCTCTACGTCGGCTACCTGACCTGGCTGCTCACGACCAGGCTCTGACATCCGAGCGGTTCCGGCGGCTCTCGTGCCGAGATCGTGCTCACCTCCGGGAAGCTGTCGAGGCCGCCGGTGGTTGCCGGCCGGTTCGTCGACCACGGCACCGTGGCGAGCACGCAGCGCAGGTGGCCATGAGCTCCTGCCTGCACGCTCACCGTCCTACTGGGTGGCGGTGACGAGGCCAACCAGTGGTTCGTGCTCCAGAGTCAGTACCGACGGTATGCGGGTGCGCCGAAGAGGGCGGCAGGTGTCTCGCACTCCACGCTCAACCCACACCTCGGTGAGAACGCCTGTCCTACGGTGACTCGGGTGACTAAGACACGGTTCCGGACGGCAGTTGCGGTGTACGGCATCCTGCGCGCCGGCACCTGCGTGCTGTTCATGCGCAGAGCGGGATCCGGGTACCACGACGGCGAACTGAGTCTGCCGGCCGGTCACCTCGACGGCGGCGAAGACGTTCGCACCGCCCTGGTGCGCGAGCTGGCCGAGGAACTCGTGATCGCCGTCAACCCCGACGACTGCCGCCTCAGTGCCACCGCCCATCGCGCACCCGATCATGCTGACGACGACGAGTACGTCGACTTCTTCTTCACCATCGACCGGTGGATCGGCACCCCAGCGATCGGTGAGCCGACCAAGTGCACTGAGTTGGTCTGGGCCGACCCGCAGCAGCTACCTCCTGACGTCATCGATGACGTCAAGCGCGCCCTCCAGGCCTGCGACCAAGGAGAGTCTCTGGTGCTCGCCGGCTGGGACACGCGGTCTCCGTAGACGGCCCCCTTGACCGGCGATGTCCGCCCTCGGCGAGCGGGCTGCTGCCGAGCGGAGTCATGTCAACCGTCCCTCGAGGCTGGCGAGGTCGCGCTCGGCGTACTCGCGGTGTAGCCACTCCTCGTTCACCACGGCGCCGAGACAGCGACGGACCGGGAACGACACGGACTCGGGGTACCCCGGCTCGAGCACCGGCTCGGTCATCCTTTCGAGCTGCTCATCGGTCAGCTCGCGGAGCACCCGCTCCACTGTCGCCATCCGTTCGATGCGCACGGCGAGGATTTCGTCGACGGAGGGTCGGGCGTCGGCATCGTGCGGCACCGCCGGGGTGTCGTCCGGCATCTCGCTGTGGGCCAGACCAAGCGGGTGGTAGGGCGTCGGGTCGCCTAGGACGGCCCGCAGCACCCAGGCGTCGGTGGCGAAGACGAGGTGTCGCAGGGTCTCGATGAAGGACCACTCGCCGTCGACGCGCTCGTGCAGCAGGTCCTCGGGGAGCGCCCGGGCCCGCTGAACGGCCGTGTCCCACCGGCGCACAGCGACGTCCCAGGCGCGTCGGAACCCGTCGGCATCGGTAGGCCTCACGAGCATGCGGTCGGGGTCGCGACGGTCGAGTTCGGCCTCGATCAGCGGGCCGACGTCGACACCGTTGATCACCACATCATCGATGTAGCCGTCGATCTCTACCCTCTGGAGCCACGCGCCTCGGATCACGGTGTCCTGGAAATAGACGTTGTGGAAGCGCGACTGGCTGAAGTCGACCTCCTCGAAGCGGCTGTGGCTCAAGTCTGCGCGCAGGTATTCCGTCACAGGCGTCACCCTCCCACCGCCCGCCGACATCAGGCGCCGCGACGGCGGATCCTGCAATCGTCGCGCGGAAGTAGCCTCAGCACGCCGGGGGACTCCGGCGCGTTCATGGTCCTGACGGCTCGCCCGACAATGATCGACCGGTCCCGGCCGAAGCCGGCCAGTCGCACCAATGGTCAGCGTTGCACCGCAAGTGGACCGATGTGCGAGACACCCCGCACTGTCAATCCGGCAACCTCCACTGGCGCTCACTCTTGGGCCACCTCCGCGCCAAATGCGAGGCGCTCCAAGGCTTGGCCGCTGCGACCACGGTTGCGCTGCCGACGCCGGTGCTCCGACAGCAGACACGGCCCTGACCCCTCCGCGGCGAGCAGCAGTAGACCTCAACGATGCGGCCAGGCTCGCGCTGACCCGGCTCGGCTGACTATCGACAACAGCCGCTAGTTTCCTGAGACGCCTTGCGGGCAGGAATCAGGTACGTCGTGCAGTTCCAAGGATGTGGGCCAGCAGGGGGGCCGGCTCGGGTGGTGAGGATCCGAGACGCTGGTGGTGTTCGACGATGAATCCTGCGGCCTGTATGGCGGTGGCGGTGTCCCGGTTGGGGTGACAGCCGCCGGCGGCGCGTGACCACAGCGGGGTGATGATGTCTTCGACGGCTGCGATAGGGCGCCGATCGGAGCGGACATGCTCGTAGTAGCGAAGCTCACCGCCAGTCCGGAGGACCCGCCGGGCTTCGGCGAGCGCGGTTGCCTGGTCGGGGACGCTGCACAGCACCAGGCTCATCACCACCGCGTCGAACTCCTGGTCGCCGCCGGGCAGATGGTCGGCGTCCCCAGTCACGACCCGCACCGTCACCGCGGCCTGCTCGGCTGCCTGGACGGCGCGGCCGCGCAGGTAGTCGTCCGGTTCGACGGCCACGACCTCGGTGACGGTGGACGGGTAATGGGCGAAGTTGGAACCAGTCCCGGCGCCGACTTCGATCACCCGGCCGACCAAGCCGGCCAGGAGGTCCCGGCGGTACGCTGCGCCGCCGCGGCGGTCTAGGGAACAGACCAGCCGGGCGAACACGCGGGCAAAGACGCGGGTGCTGCAGGTTGCTCGTGGGTCACGGCGTCAGGTCCGGGTGGCGCTGGCGCGGAACTTCTTGCCGGCCATCGGGCGACGCAGCAGCGGCGCGATCAGGCAGAAGTCGAACACCCCGGCCGCGAGCGGCAGCAACCCGGCTACGGCCAGGACGTACCAGCCCCCACCGAGGACAGCGCCGACGACGATCATGGCGACACCGAGCAGACCACGCACCACCCGCCCCGCGGGCGAGCTCAGAAAGCCTAGGAGGTTCATGGTGCGACCTTTCTCAGACAGCGGACCCTGCGCGGATCACGTCAGCATACCCCTGGGGGTATGCTGATGGTGTTGTCAAGCCGAAGGAGCGTCGTCAGATGTGTCGAGCCGTGAAGTGCCGCCAGTGCGGCAAGACGACCTGGGCCGGATGTGGTCAACACATCGCGCAGGTCAAGAAGTCGGTACCCGCTGCGCAGTGGTGCGGTCACGAGAAGGCCGCCGGCAAGGGCGGGTTCCTGGCTCGTCTGCTGGGTCGCTGACAGGTGCCGATCAGCAGCGGCGACAACTGCCCCGGAGGATCAGGTTGGGTGTGGAGGGGGGAGCGGTGCAGCTGGACAACCAGTCGATGAAAGACCCGTTGACGCGTCTGCGACGCGCTCAAGGACAACTGGCGCTGTGATCGCGATGATCGAGAACGGCGACGACTGCGAACGGGTGCTGACCCAGCTCGCCGCCGTGTCGAGTGCTCTGGACCGGGCCGGGTTCAAGATCATCGCGACCGGCCTGCGGCATTGCCAGGCGCTGCGTGACCGGGGCGAAGAGCCGCCGATGAGCGAGGAACAGCTCGAGAAGCTGTTCCTCGCCCTGGCCTGACGCCAGCAGAGTCACCCGGCCCACGGCCGTGGTGCCTGCCGGCGACGCCGGCACGAGCTCACCTGGTGGGAAGCTGCTCAAGGTAGTGACGGCCGGTCTTGGTTGGCTGGCTCCGATTGAACGGCAGCCAGGACAGGGCGCGTCCCATCGCGCAGGTGTTGGTCAAGGCGGAGACGGTGAGCCCGGCGCCGATGCCACCGGTCAGGGTGATCGCCTTCGGGAACCGTCGGCTGGCGATCAGCCCGCTGAGCACCAGGAGGCCAGCGGTGAGGCGGACCTGTCGTTCCAGGGCCCACTGTCGGCGGCCGTGGACGACGGTCCCACCGGCGGCGGTGAAGCCGGGAACGCCGCGCTCGAGGACGTACAGGTCATCCATCCCGACGGCGTCGAGGTGCTGCCGGGCCTGTTCGGCACGGACGCCGGACTGGCAGACGAGGACGGTCTTGTGGTCCAGGCGAGCGGCCATCTCGGCGGCGTGCTCACCGAGCAGGTCGAGGGGCATGTTGTAGGAGCCGGCGATGTGCGCGGTGGCGAACTCGGCCGGGCTGCGGACGTCGATGATCGTCACCTTGTCCGGGCTGGTCGTCCAGGCCAGCACGGTGCTGGCCGGCACGGCGTCCGGCTGGCTGCGGCGGGTATCGGTAGTGGCGGTCATATGCGGTGGTGCTCCTTAGGGGTGTGCGGATCAAGGCAGTGCACGCTCAGCGGGTGGTCAGTGGTTCTGGTCGTCGTCGACGTGGTGGGGGGATGTGGTTGGTCGTCGGGTGTCGGCCCTGGGCGGGCTCGTCGGCTCCGGCGCTGTTGGCGGGGTAATCGGCGAGCGCAACCTCAGGGTGGTGGAGGTCGAACGCCGCCGACTCGGACCGGATCCTGGTGAGGGCGTCATGGAGGTGCCGGGCGGACGCAGCCGCGAGCACGGACCACCGGCCACTCTGGCGGCGCCGACCACTCGGAGGACGAGTGGCGGTCGCCAGGTGGTGGCGGTCCCGGCCGGCAGGTGACCTGGCCAGCCACCAGCGGCCGGGCCGCCGTCGTCAGTGGTGATGGTCATAGCCGGGCCATGTCGTCGATGTCGTGGTGGAAGTCGTCGACCATGTCCGTGGTCACGGTGGGCCGGACTCCGGCGATGACGTGCAGATAGTCGGCCAGCGTGCCTTGGCACGGGGTGCCGGTGTCGACGGAGCACTCGAAGATCTGTTGGGCGACGGTCCGTGCGGCGTGGGTGATGTCGGCCGGGGTGAAACCAGCGCTGGCGGTGACCAGGGGTTCCAGCGGCAGGGTCGGGTCCGTCAGCAGGCTCCGCCAGATGGCGGCCCGGGCTGTCTCGTCGGGAAGCCCGACGGGCAGGACGTAGTCGAATCGGCCGTGCCGCAGGAACGCCGGGTCCAGGTCGCGGATCGAGTTGGTGGCGCACACCAGCAGCCGTCCCGGCCGGTCCCGGAAGCTGACCAGGGCTTTGAGGAGCTCGTTGACGACCGCTACCACGGTGCCGCTGGTGGAGCGGCGGGCGGCGATCTCCTCGACCTCGTCGATGAAGACCACGACGTGATCCAGGGCGGCGATCTGGGTGAAGACCGCCCCGATCCCGGCGGCCAGGCCGCCGTCCTCGGCGGCGAGCCGGGACGGGAACAGTTCCACGAACGGCCACCCGAGCCGGCTGGCCACCGCCCGGGCGAAGGTGGTCTTGCCGGTGCCCGGTGGGCCGAACAGCACCACGGCGCGCGGCGGGTCGACCCCGTGCTGTTGCGCCAGCTCCGGCCGTGACAGGGGCAGCACGATCCGTCGCTCGATGAGCGTCTTCTCCCGCACCATCCCCGCCACCTGGTTCCACAGCCCGGCCGCGGGAACCGACCCGCCGAGCTCGGCGAGCAGTCCCACCAGATGGGGGGCCCCGGTCTCGGTCTTGTCGTAGAGGGTGAGGTGGGGCCGGGCCCGGAAGCCGTTGTTGTCGAACGCGGCGGCGCCGGTCTCGGCGGCCGGCAACAGCGCGGACAGCCGCCGTACCCCCACCGACAGCAGCTGGTGCTCCAGGGCCGACAGCAACGCGCTGCCGAGCCCACGGCCCCGCCAGTCCGGGTGCAGCGCCAGCCGCAGCACCCAGGCCCGGTCACCGTCGACCCGGCTGACCGCCGACCCGACCATCTGCTCGCCGGCGAACGCGGCGACCGCGGGGTGACGGGCGGCGAGCGCGGCCACGACATCGGCCAGCGAGAACGCTGGCGTCTGCCCGGTCGTCGACGACACCTGGTCCAGGGCCACGGTCGCCTCCAAGTCGTCCACGGTGCAGTCCCGCAGCCGCCACGGCGCGGTCACAGGCTGCTTCCGGACACCGACAGCCCGACCACAGGCGCTGATGAGTCATCCATGGTCACGCCTGGGCCGGGCACCGGGCCCGTAACGCCGTCCCGGTGAACGGCAGCCGGGCCAGCGGCGCCAGCAGGCACCAGTCGAACAGGCCCGCGATCAGCGGCAGCGCCCCGACGGCGGCGAGGACCAGCCAGCCGCCGCTCAGCCATAGTCCCGCACCGACGATGGCAGCGCCGACCGAGATCCGCACAGCCCGCCCGGCGTGGCCAGACATCCAGCAGAAGAAACCCATCGCATGCTCCCAGGGTCGTGGCGGGTGAGTGAACGGTCAGCCGGTGGCGAGGCCGGCCTCGACGGCGTGGGTGTAGTCGTCGTTGATGTAGACGACGTCACGGCCGGCGCGGGCGAGGATGCTGGCGGCGATGCTGGCGCGGAAGCCGCTGGCGCAGTGCACCCACAGCTGGGTGTCGGCGGGGAGGTCGTCGAGCCGGTTGAGGAGCTGGTGCAGCGGAATGTGCACCGAACCGGGGATGGCGCCGTGGGCGCGTTCGTCCTCACGGCGGACGTCGAGCACGACCTGCCCGGTCTGGTCGGTGTCGAGCAGGGCACTGCCGGCCGTGAACGCCTCATCGTCGAAGCCGACCTCTGGGTAGTCCTGTACCTCGTCGCGGTCGGCGAGCTCGTCCAGCGGGCCGGTGGCGGATCCGGCGAGCTGGTCGATGCCGATCCGGGTGAGCTGGCGTTGCGCGTCGGTGATGTGGTCGGCCGATTCGGCGATCAGGGTGAGGTCGTCGCCCCAGGGGATGAGCCAGCCGAGATAGGTGGAGAACTGGGGTCCGAGGGCGATGTTGAGGGTGCCGACGAGGTGGCCGGCGGCGTAGGCGGACCGGTCGCGCAGATCGATGACCCAGTCGCCGTGGTCGAGGCGGTGCTGCAGCTGGTGCGGGTCGACCGGGGCGGGTGGGGTCAGGTCCACCGGCCCGGGGCCGGCGAGGTTGTGGCCGGCCATGTGGGCGTAGTAGGCGGGGTAGGCGGTGAGGTTGGCGATCAGGGTCTTGACGAACCCGTCCTCGGTGTCGGCGGTGAGGGCGTCGTTGCGGCGCCGTTCCTCACCGATGGTGGAGGACTCCCCGCCGGCGGCTGACCCGGAGGAGCAGAAGCTGCCGAACCCATGGGTCGGGTAGACGGGCACGTCATCGGCGAGGGTGTCGGCGAGGCGGTGCGCGGAGTGGAACTGGTGCCGGGTCAGGTCCTCGGTGCTGTCGTCGTCGATCAGGTCGGTCCGGCCGACGCTGCCGTAGAGCAGGGACCCGCCGGTGAACACCGCCGGTCGCCCGTCGCTGCCGGTGATCACGTACGCCAGGTGGGTGTAGGTGTGGCCGGGGGTGGCCATCGCCTGCACGGTGAGCGGGCCGACGCTCAACTCGTCGCCGTCGCGGACCGGGGTGCGGTCGAAGCTGACCGGGTCGTCGCCGTTGACCACGTACCGGGCGCCGCTGCGTTGGGCGAGCTGGTAGCCGCCGGTGACGTAGTCGTTGTGGATGTGGGTCTCGACCACCATCGCGCAGGTGAGCTGGTGCTCGGCCAGGAGCTGCTCGATGCGGTCGATGTCGCGTTGCGGGTCGACCACGACAGCGGTGCCGTCCTCGGCGACGACGTAGCTGCGGTCGCCGAGCTCGGCGGTGTCGATCACGTGGACGTCCATTGACGATTTCCTTCACAGATCAGTGGGAGGTTCGAGCCCGGTCCGGCGGGTGCCGATGAGCCCGGGTGGGGTGGCGTTCGCCTGCGTCAGGCGAGGCCTTTGAGGATGAAGTTCCAGTACAGGAACGGCAGCCCGCGACGCTTCAGGTGCCACATGTCCTTGCGTTCGTGGGTGGTGTCGATGAACGGGATAGACGGGGCCGGTTGCATCGAGTAGTCGAACTCGGCGAGCAGCATCTTGTCCCGGGCGGTGGTCAGCGGGCAGGAGGCGTAGCCGCCGTACTGGGAGGCCGCGGGCTTGCCCTGCATGACCGCGTTCAGGTTGCCGACCAGGACGGGGGCCTGCTTGCGGATCGCCGCGCCGGTCTTGGAGTTCGGGGTGGAGCCGGCGTCGCCGAGGGAGAACACGTTCGGGTACCGGGTGTGCTGCAGGGTGTGCTTGTCGACCTGGACGTAGCCGGCCGGGTTGTCCGGGTCGGCCAGCGGCGTGGCTTTCAGCCAGTCCGGCGCCGACTGCGGCGGCACCGTGTGGAGGAGGTCGTAGCCGATCTCCTCCTTGGTCTGGTTGGCGTTGTCGGCGATCACCGCGGTCTTCGCGTCGGGGTCGACCTCGACCATCTCGCTGCTCTTGCGGACGTGGATGCCGTAGCGGGCGACAACCCGTTCGAGCTCGTCGGCGAACACCTTCACCCCGAACATCCCGGGAGTCGGCAGCACCAAGGTGATGTCGATCTTGTCCAGCACCCCTTGCTGACGCCAGTAGTCCGCGGCCAGGTACGCGATCTTCTGCGGCGCCCCGGCACACTTGATCGGCCCGGCCGGCATGGTGAACACCGCCCGCCCCGAGCGGAGACTGCGGATGTTGTCCCACGTCTTCGGGGCCGAGTCGATCAGGTAGTTCGTCGACGCCGCCGGGGTCGACAACGCCTCCGCCATACCCGGGATCTTGTCGAAATCGAGCTGGATGCCCGGGCAGACAACCAAATAGTCGTAGCCGATGACCGCACCGGAACCGGTGTGGACCTGCTGGTTCTCGGGGTCGATGTCGCTGGCAGCGTCCTTCACCCACGCCACGCCCCGCGGCATCACCGACGCCTGAGGGCGCCGCGACTCCGCCGCCGGGGCGCAACCGCCGCCGACCAGGGTCCACAGCGGCTGGTAGTAGTGGCTGTCGCTGGGCTCGACGATGCCGATGTCGGAGACCCCCTCGCGTTGCAGCCGTGCCGCCACCGAGATGCCGGCGTTGCCGCCGCCGACGATGACGACCTGGTGATGCATACCTGTGCTGACCATGACTGCTCCTCCACGACCTGGCTGCTGCCAACCGGACGGAAATGTACGTACACCTTGCTTCTCGACAAATGTACGTACATCATGGGTGGAAGGCAAGAGCAGCAGCCCGAAGGATCGAAAGGGGACGCCGATGGACACCGCCACCGGTACGACCGTCCAGGTCGACGTCGCGGCCCGGCTGGACCGTGCGGCGAAGGAGCCGTTGTGGTCGCAGCTGCGCGCCGATGTGCAGGCGCGGATCGACGCGCACGAGTTCGACGGTGTCTTCCCCGGCGAGCACGCCCTGGCCGAGGCGTACCAGGTGTCCCGGCAGACGGTCCGGCTCGCGCTGCGGTCACTGCGGGAGGCCGGGGTGATCACCGCCGGGAAGGGCCGGACCCCACAGGTCACCCACACCATCCAGCAGCCGATGGGCGCCCTCTACAGCCTGTTCACCTCCGTCGAAGCCGCCGGGATGCGGCAGCGCAGCGTGGTGCTCGCCCAAGACGAGCGCCGCGACCCGGTCGCCGCCGCCCACCTCGGACTGGCCAACCGTGACCCGCTGATCTATCTCGAACGGCTCCGGCTGGCTGACGAGGAGCCGCTGGCGGTGGACCAGGTGTGGCTGCCGGCCCGGCTGGCCCGACCGCTGCTGCAGGTCGACTTCACCCACACCGCCCTCTACACCGAGATGGCCAGGCTGCTGTCCGCCGCCCCGGTCGGCGGTCAGGAGGAGATCGCCGCCGTCACCGTGTCCGCCGCCGACGCCGACCGGCTCGACGTGGCCGCCGGCGCCCCGGCGTTCTCCCTGTCCCGCCTCGGCTGCCACTACGGCACCCCCGTCGAGTGGCGTCACACCCTCATCCGCGGCGACCGGTTCCGCCTGCTCAGCCAGTTCACCCCCGGCTCCGGCTACACCCTGCACCTCGGCCCCGCCGAACCCGTATCCACCCGACCGCCGATCACCCCACTGAAGGAGCAGCGATGACCCGCCAGGACGACATCGACCCAAGGACCGCCCGCACTCTGACCGACGCCGGCGAGGTCCGCCTCATCGACGTCCGCGACGACGCCGAATGGGCCGCGGGCCACGTCGCCACCGCCGAGCACCACGCCCTCGACACCCTCGACCCGCAGCAGATCCCCACCGACCGGCCCATCGTCACGATCTGCCGGTCCGGGCGCCGCTCCGGACTGGCCGCCGACCAGCTCGCCGGCACCCACACCGTCACCAACGTGGCCGGCGGGCTCGGCGCCTGGGTCGAAGCCGGCCTGCCCCTCCACACCGACGACGGCCGCCCCGGAACCCTCTGATGAGCTGCTGCCCGCCCACAGTTCGGCGGCGCACACCGCGGACCTGTCGCTACGTCAGACCCGAACCAGCTGAAAGGCCGGACCCGTGACCCTTCTGCTCGCCCTCGCGGTCGGACTGGCGATCGGACTGACCCTCGGCGCCCTCGGCGGCGGCGGGTCGATCCTCACCGTGCCCGCCCTGGTCTACCTGCTCGGCGAGACCGCCCAGAACGCCACCACCGCCAGCCTCGTCATCGTCGGGGTCAGCTCCGCCATCGGCGCCGTCTCCTACGCCCGCGACCGCCACGTCCGCTGGGGAGCCGGACTGCTGTTCGGTACCGCCGGCCTCGCCTCCACCTGGGTCGGGTCCACCCTGAACCGGTCCGTCCCCCAAGACGCCCTGCTGATCGCCTTCGCCGCACTGATGGTCGTCTCCGGCATCGGCATGCTGCTCAAGTCCCGAACCCAGCCCGCCCAGACCGTCCGCCCCCGCCAGCTCGCCGCCGTCGGAGGCGGGACCACAGCAGCCGCTGATTCGAGCAGCGCCGCCGACCACGACGACCCCAAGCCCCAGCTACGGGCCGTTCCCGCCCGTTGGGGACACCGCCGCAGCATCGCCGTCGCCCAGCTGGTCATCGCCGGCCTCGCCGTCGGGTTCCTCACTGGCTTCCTCGGCGTCGGCGGCGGGTTCTTGATCGTGCCCGTCCTCACCATGCTGCTCGGCTATCGGATGTGTGTGGCCGTCGGCACCTCGCTGCTGATCATCACCATCAACTCCGCGGCCGCTCTGCTGGCCCGCGTCGGTCACCAGCACTTCGACTGGGCCGTCATCGTGCCCGTCACCGTCACCGCGATCGCCGGATCCCTCGCCGGGAAACGGCTCGCCGGCCGGCTACCGCAGACCACCCTCACCCGCATCTTCGCCGGCCTCGTCCTCGTCGTCGCCATCTACATCACCGTCACCGTCCTCTAGCCACCATCCACCTACCCCGAAAGTGAGGTCTACTCCATGCACGTCACCGCCCTGATCCGCGCGTTCGCCGTCTTCGTCGTCCTCTTGTTCGTGGCCGGCATCGTCGGACTGATCTACTACGTCCCTTCCGGCGGCGGACTCACCGTTCTGTCCGCCCCGGCCATGATCAGCGGCGCCGCCGCCATCACCGCCGGCATGTTCGGCATGGTCCTCGGCATCATCCAGGCCATCCGCGTGTCCTGACCGCCACCACGACACCCTTCAGCCGGGCACCATCGAACAGACTCTGCGCCGTCGACACGCCTTCGTCGACACCACCCATACCGACCCCGCTCGTATCGGCGCGTCGCCTTCCGCTCCAATCGATGACGTCCCGACATCGTCGACGCGCCAGCAGCAACACCCCGGGCGCGGCCGGCGCACCAGGATCGGGGAGATGCTGAGACGGCCGCGGTGGTGACCTCACCGACCCCTCGATCACTGTGAGCGTGGGGCACGAACTTACGGCCGCCGGAGCTTGAATGTACGTACATTTTGTCTAGGGTGGTCGAGTCCGCGGACGTCGACACCGCCTGACCGGGCGGCTAGGAGAATCATGCCGAAGCAACGAAAAACCGTGCTGGCAGCGGCCGGGGCGTTCCTCGCCGTCTTGCTGGTGCTCGGCCTGGCGACGGTGCTGCGACCAGGCACCCCGGACACGAAGGCGGCCGACGGCGCGGATCCGCCGGCCGCGTCGGCAGGCACCCAGACGCCGTACGGCATCGGCGTGGACCTGGCCCGCCGCCAGGAGAACGATCCGATGGCACTGGGGTCGGCCGAGGCTCCGGTCGTGTTGATCGAGTACGCCGACTTCCGGTGCCCGTTCTGCGGGGTCTTCGCCCGCGACACCAAGCCTGCGTTGATGCGCTACGTGGAGGACGGGACGCTTCGGATCGAGTTCCGTGATCTGCCGATCTTCGGCGACCAGTCGGTCGACGCCGCGGTGGCGGGACGCGCAGCCGCCGCCCAGGGCCGCTTCTGGCAGTTCTACGACGCGGTCTACGCCGACGCCCCGGAACGGGGGCATGCCGACCTCACCCGGTCGGCGTTGATCGGCTACGCCGACCAGGCCGGAGTGGCCGACCTCGCGCGGTTCCGGACGGATATGTCCTCGAAGGAGCTGTTGTCCGCGGTGCAGGCCGACCTGACAGAAGCCCAACAGCTCGGTGCCTCGAGCACACCGGTGTTCCTGGTCGGCGATGAGCCGATCCTGGGAGCCCAGCCGACGCCGGAGTTCGTGGAGAAGATCGAACGGCTGGCCAAGTCATGATCGACATCGGCTACGCCGGGGCCCTGCTGGGCGGGATCTTGACCTTGCTCAGCCCCTGCTCGGCAGTTCTGCTGCCGGCGTTCTTCGCGTACGCCTTCACCTCCGGCCCGAGCCTGTTGGGTCGCACCGGACTCTTCTACGCCGGCCTGCTGACCACGCTGGTGCCGCTCGGTGTAGCCGCATCATCGCTCGGGACGTTGTTGACCAGACACCGGGCCGAGGCGATCGTGGTGCTGTCGGCAGTGGTGATCGTGCTCGGAGTGCTGCAGGCACTGGGTGTCTCGCTGCCCGGCCTGACAACGGGCGCCAGGGCGCGAGCCAGTGCGGACCCGACGTCAGCGGTATCGGTGTATTTGCTCGGAACCGGGTACGGCCTGGCCGGCGTGTGTTCGGGCCCCATCCTCGGGTCGTTGCTCGCGGTGGCCGCCCTGGGTTCGGATCCGGTGTACGGGGCGGTGCTGCTCGCGGTCTACGCCTTCGGCATGGTCGTCCCGGTCGTGCTGCTGGCCGCGGCGTGGGATCGGTTCGATCTGGGACGCCGGTCCTGGTTGAAGCCGCGCGGCATCAGCTTCGGACGCATCCACACAACGACGACGGGCCTGGTCTCTGGGCTGTTGTTCATCGGCATCGGTGTGGTGATGTTGACCACCGAAGGGACCGCCAACCTGGGCGGGGTGTTGACGATCAACGCCCAGTACGCCGCCGAGGTCGGCGTGCAATCGTGGTCGGCACGGATCCCCGACCTGCTGGTCGTCGCCGTGGTCGCCGCAGGTCTAGCTGGCTTGGTGGCTGTGGCTGTGCGAAGACGCAACCAACGGGTGAACCCCCAACCCATCCGCGACGACTCCGCCACCTCCACCCCAGAAACGGCACCGCTCAACATCAAGGGAGACCGATGACAGCCAGTCTCGTTCTGCACGTCTTTGGCCCCGCGTCGACGTCAGGGCTGGAAGGTGCCGCCCGGATCGTTCACAACGCCCAGGCCGACCTGTCTGAGCACCAGATCGAGCTCGTCTTGCAGGGACCGATCGTGTCCGTCGTCACCGACCCGAACCAGATCACCCTCGTGGAAGAGCTGGTGAGCGGCGGTGTCGCCGTGTCAGTCTGCGCGAACAGCCTGCGATCAGCCGGACTGCCGGTCGACACTGTGCCGGAGGCGTTCACCGTCGTGCCGGCCGCGATCACCCACCTCGCCCGTCGCCAGTGGGAGGGCTGGGCCTATGTCCGCATCTGAGCAGACCACGCATCCCGGGCCGAACAGCAGCACGGCTCGGTGGCAGTCTCGACGTGCCGCCGCCGCTGCCTCGGTCCGGGCACTCAGGTGGCGCGGCTGGTTGCTCGTCGTGGTGGCCGCCGTGATCATGGCGGTTCTGGTCGGAGTGCCGACCGACCTGATCGACACCCCATGGTTCGGCCGGGAGATTGCGCCCACCTGGTGGTCCTACCCCGTATGGGTGACGACATCTGCCATGGGTGGCCTACTGGTCGGATTGAGCAGCGTGACTGCTCGAGCCACGCCGGTTCAGCCGGAAGGACGCCGCGGCGGGGTCGTCGGTGCCATCTTGATGTTCTTGGCGGTCGGCTGCCCCGTATGCAACAAGGTCGTCCTCATCGTGCTCGGCAGCTCCGGGGCGGTCACCCTCTTCGAACCCATCCAACCGATCATCGCCATCGCGTCCGTGCTGGTGCTGGGATGGGCGCTGACGCGCCGCCTCACAGCTGGGCACTGTGTCGCCCTGACAGGTGACCAAACCTGCCGCCCGGCCGCAACAGGCTGATCAAGTCGTAGGCAGCACGCCCACTTCGCCTTCGCCGCCGGCTACGTGCTCGTCCACGCAGACATCACCCCGGCAGAGCCTCCTAGAGCGACAGAGCCTCCTAGAGCAGGTGCCGATCGCACCCCCTGCCGAGCGGGCCGAGTGCGGACGCCGCACGACTCCGCGCCCAGCTGGCGGTCAGTGGTTCTGGTCGTCGTCGACCTGGCGGGGTTTGGTTTGGTGTCGGGATTCGCCGATGACGTCGTCGGACTCACCGGCAAGCCGGGCGTGAAGCTCCTCGACTCGGCCAGCGTCATCGGGTGCATCGGCACCGGCGAAGTCACCGCCTTCGGCGTCGTTCGCGGGGTACTCGGCCAGCGCGACCTCAGGGTGGTGCAGGTCGAACGCCGGCGACTCGGACCGGATCCTGGGCAGCGAAGCGAAGTTGTGCCGCGGTGGCGGGCAGGACGTCGCCCACTCCAGCGACCGACCCCAGCCCCACGGGTCGTCGGTGGTCACCTTCGGGTGCTTGCGGCTCTTCCAGATGTTGTAGAGGAACGGCAGCATCGACGCGCCAAGCAGGAATGCTCCGACGGTGGAGATCTGGTTGAGCACGGTGAACCCGTCGCTGGGGAGGTAGTCGGCGTAGCGGCGAGGCATCCCTTCCACGCCGAGCCAGTGCTGGACCAAGAAGGTGGTGTGGAAGCCGACGAACAGCAGCCAGAAGTGGATCTTGCCCCAGCGTTCGTCGAGCATCCGACCGGTCAGCTTGGGCCACCAGAAGTAGTAGCCGGCGAACATGGCGAACACGACAGTGCCGAAGACGGTGTAGTGGAAGTGGGCGACCACGAAGTAGGAGTCGGACAAGGCGAAATCCAGCGGTGGTGAAGCCAGGACGACGCCGGTGATGCCGCCGAACAGGAAGGTGGTCAAGAACCCGACCGCGAACAGCATCGGGGTGGCCATGGTGATGTTGCCGCCCCACATGGTGCCGATCCAGTTGAAGAACTTCACCCCGGTCGGCACGGCGATCAGGAACGACATGAACGCGAAGAACGGCAGGTTCACCGCCCCCGTCACATACATGTGGTGCGCCCACACCGCGATCGACAGGGCCCCGATCAAGATGGTGGCCGACACCAGTCCGATGTAACCGAACACCGGCTTCTTGCTGAACACCGGCAGCACTTCGGTGATGATGCCGAAGAACGGCAACGCGATGATGTAGACCTCGGGGTGGCCGAAGAACCAGAACAGGTGCTGCCACAAGATCGCGCCGCCGGTGGCGGCGTCGAAGATGTGGGCGCCGAGGACCCGGTCGGCCTCCAACACCAACAACGCGGCCCCGAAGATCGGGAACGCGACCAGGATCAGGATCGAGGTCACCAACGCGTTCCAGCTGAAGATCGGCAGCCGGAACATCGTCATCCCCGGCGCCCGCAGCGCGATGATCGTGGTGATGAAGTTGACCGCACCGAGGATGGTGCCGATGCCTGACATCCACAGCCCCATCACCCACAGGTCACCGCCGACGCCGGGTGAGTTGACGGCGTTGCTGAGCGGTGCGTACGCGAACCAGCCGAAGCTCGCCGCCCCTTGCGGGGTCAAGAACCCTGAGACCACGATCAAGGCACCGAACAGGTACAGCCAGTAGGAGAAGGCGTTCAGCCGGGGGAACGCAACATCGGGGGACCCGATCTGCAACGGCAGGATCGCGTTCGCGAACCCGGCGAACAACGGGGTGGCGAACAGCAGCAGCATGATCGTGCCGTGGATGGTGAACAGCTGGTTGTAGACCTCATAGGACACGAACTGCAAACCGGGGTAGGCCAGCTCGGCGCGGATCAACAGCGCCATCACCCCGCCCAGCAGGAAAAAAGCGAACGTGGTCGCGAAGTACAGGTTCCCGATCACCTTGTGGTCGGTGGTCGTCATCACCCGCCACACCACGGTCCCCAGCCGCTGCCGGGGCGGCGCTGACACGTCGACCTGGGTCAGCTCACGGCGGGCCAGAGTCGTCATCGCTCCATCCTTTCGAAGGTGCACGGCGGCTCGGCGATGCCGACCTGTTCCGCGGTGGTCAAACGCGCGGCTGTCCGCGACGTCAGAACTGGTGGTTGGTGCCTTGTGGTGACGCTGATCCGGTTCCGCCGGCGGATGGTGCCACGGTCCGGTCTGGTCGCCCGGTACCAGGCGCTGCACAGCAACACGATCAACGCGAGGTCGACGGCATCGCCGCCGTAGTACATGATCATGGCGCCGATCTCGGCGGCAGAGGTGTCCACCCCTGCGGGTGGGTGGGCGTACAGGTACTTGGCCACGATGCCGTGGGCGGCGAGCGCCACGACCAGCACCACAGCCCCGGTACGGGTAGCTGCGGCGGTGCGGCATCGGGTCGACGTCGACGATGGACACGGTGAACAGGTAGCCGGCCAAGAACATGTGCAGGTGCACCAGCACGCCGACCGCAGGGTTGGTGTGCATCGATGGCGTAGAGGCTGGTGGTGTAGAGGATCCACAGACCCCCGACGTTCAGCAGGGCGGCAACCGCCGGGTCGATCAGCACCCGCAAGGGCATGCTGCGCAGAACCCGACTAACGGCCCGAGCGGCCGGCACGGGCAGCGCCCGCAGCAGCAGCGTCACCGGGGCGGCCAGCACCAGCAGCAACGGTGCCCAGCATGCCGAGCAGCAGGTGCGCCGCCATGTGGGCGGGGAAGCCGCGGTCCGCCGCCTGCGCCAACGGCCCGGTGACCCGCCGCGGCGCCGACACTGATGCCGAGCACCCACAGCATGGTCCGGTACCGCGGCCAGCGTTGCCCGCGGGTGACCGAGGCCCGCCCACAGGTACCCGACCACGGCCAAGATGGCGACCAGTGGGGCGACGATGTCGAAGAAGCCGATCCCCCCGCCGCTCACCCCATGCTCATGCACGGCGGGGCGCCTGGGTCGAACGTCCGGCCCGGGTCCGGACCAGCAGGACCGCACCCGACCACGATCATCACCACGGCCAGGATCCCCCCAGGTCAGGTCGTAGGGAACCAGGTTGACCCCGTAGCGGATTTCGTGGATCTTCATGAGCTTGTGCTGGATGGTGCCGTCGTAGAGCTGGAAACCGCCAGCGCCGACGAGCAGTCCGCCGATCCAGCGGGTCCAGTGCAGGCCCTGACGGCGGCGGAGGTCGGCGAGCAGGAACAGGCCGGCGACGATGCCGAAGAAGCTGAAGGCGTGGAACAGGCCGTCGGAGACCAGGCCGACCTCCAGGGTCGACTTGTCGTAGAAGTGGTGCCAGTGCAGCAGCTGGTGAAAGACCGTCTCGTCGATGAAGGCGGCCAGGCCGACACCGCACAAGACCCCTGAGACGGTGTTTCGGGCACGATAGGAGCCGACGGCTTCGGCGGTGCTGCGGTCGGCTGCGGTGTGATTCATCAGAGTTTCCCTCCTCGATGAGAATTCCTCAGCTGGTACCAGTACCCACTGTCACGACGGTCACACCGTTGGTTTCACACTAGCAATCGATAGATGAGGAGCAACACTGTGGTCGAGCCGAAACCGGGGAACCGGCGGTCCCGGCCGGCGACGCTGGCCGCGGTGCGGGCCGAGGTGTCACGGATGCGGCAGTCCCTGGACCGGATCGAGACGGTCCTGGCCCAGCTGGACACCGACGAACCCCCACGCGGGGCCAGAGCCCGGCCTGAGCGGTACTTCCAGGTCCTGGTCGACATCTACGAACGCGGCCGCCACGGTGTGCCCGCCGACGTCTTCACCCAGCTCGGCCGCGACCGCGGTTACGACGCCCGCGGCCTCGGCGGCTTCTTCGTCGGCACCCGCGCCCCCCTGCAACGCAGCGGCGACCTCGTCGAGCTGACCGCCGAAGGACACCGGCTGCTAGACGAGTACCTGACCCGGCCGACACCATGACCGGATCCGAGAAGAATCCGAGCACCCGGAACAGCGTCCTGGTCGACGCCGCCTGGGTGGCCGACCACCTCAGCGACCCGTCGGTGGTGCTGATCGAGGTCGACGACCGGCCCGCGCTGTACCACGCCGGCCATCCGCCCGGTGCGCACCTCCTCAGCTGGAGACATGATCTGCAAGACCCCGTCCGACGCGACCTACCCGCACCCGCGGCCATGACAGCGCTGTGGCAACGGCTCGGCATCACCACCGACACCACCGTCGTCTTCTACGGCGACCTGCACAACTGGCTCGCCGCCTACGGCTACTGGCTGTTCCGCAGCTACGGGCTGACCAACCTCAGACTCCTCGACGGCGGCCGACAACAGTGGATCAGCCAACAACGACCGCTCACCACCACAGCCCCCTCGCAGCTCACCGCCGACCAGCCACCCACCCCCCGGCTCAACCCCACCTTCATCGCCGACCGGCAGCACGTCACCACCGCCGCCCGCAACGGCACACTGCTCGACGTCCGCACCCCGCAGGAATACACCGGCGAATGGCTCACCGAACCCGAATACCCCGGCGAAGCCGCCCACCGGCCCGGCCACATCCCCGGCGCCACCAACCTGCCCTGGGACACCACCGTCACCCCCGACGGACTCATACGACCCACCGACGAACTCCAAGACCTCTTCCAATCCGCCGGCATCACCAGAGCCGACAAGACCGTCACCTACTGCCGCATCGGTGAACGCAGCGCCCACACCTGGCTTCTACTCCACGACCTCCTCGGCCACCCCCACATCCGCAACTACAACGGATCCTGGACCGAATGGGGCTCCATGACCGGCATGCCAATCCAACTCGGCGCCAAACCCGGGACCTTCCCACCCGGTCAGGACGTTGATGACCCCCATTCGACGGACACCTCGCCCAGCGGAACTTCGGGTCGGCCTAATGGCCCACGCCGGAGACGCGCATGATGCCCTGATGCCGTCCGCCGTACGCAGCGGGCCAGACGCCTCGGCCAGCGCCCCGCGTCTGATGGACCCGCATCGTCGTAAGCCGCGTTCGGTGGAGATTCCCGCCCGGGGTCGCCAACTGCGGAGACGAAGGCTTACCCACGCGGCTGGTTCTCGCGGACACTCTGAGCGTGGGCGGTCGCCGAGTGCAGCCAGATCTCGCGCACACGTGCGGTCAGCTCACGCGCCCAAAGCCAGTCGTGCGGTGCCTAGGATGAGCGCATGACCGGTTCCGTTGGTCGCGCTCAGCGCTCCGAGGTCATGAGTTCCGCGTATTCTCACTCGTTCGTCGCGATGGTGGACGACGACGAGCGTGTCGTCCCCCATCGCTCCTGCACTCACGAGAGGCTCCGCCCATGACCAAGTGGGAGTACGTCACCGTTCCGCTGCTCGTCCATGCCACGAAGCAGATTCTCGACAACTGGGGCCAGGACGGGTGGGAGCTGGTCCAGGTGGTGCCCGGGATGAACCCGGAGAACCTGGTCGCGTACCTGAAGCGCCCGATCCAGGCCTGAGCCATGGCCTTGGATCAGTCCGGCGCGGGGTCCACGTCGGCCCGGCTCGCCGAGCTGGGGATCGAGCTGCCCGCGGTGGCGGCCCCCCTCGCGGCGTACGTACCGGCCGTCCGCGTGCACGATCTCGTCTACTCCTCCGGCCAGCTGCCGACCGTCGCGGGGCAGCTCGTGGCCACCGGCAAGGTGGGGGCGGAGGTGTCGGCCGAGACCGGGGCGGACTGCGCCCGCACGGCCGTGCTGAACGCGCTGGCCGCGGTGAGCGAGCAGGCCGGCGGGGTCGACGAGATCGAGCGGGTCGTCCGGGTGGTGATCTTCGTGGCCAGTGCCCCGGACTTCACCGGTCAGCCTGCGGTCGGCAACGGCGCCAGCGGGGTGATCGGCGAGATCTTCGGCGACGCCGGCCGGCACGCCCGGAGCGCCGTCGGGGTGGCGGTGCTGCCCCTGGACGCCCCGGTCGAGGTGGAGCTGGTCGTCCAGGTCCGCGCCCGACCTGCTGTGCTCCCAGCCTGAGATGGCGGCCCTGAGATGGCGGCCAGCCACTCCCTGAACGTGCTGGCGTCGTTGGCTCCTGCGGTGCCGACGACGCTGGCGCGCCTGGCCGAGAGCTGGGACCCCGCATCGCCGCCGAACCGCCCCCGGCCGGCCGCGAGCGTGGTGCTGTGTCGCGACGGCGCAGCCGGCCTGGAGACGTACCTGCTGCACCGCCACGCGCGGATGGCCTTCGCCGCCTCGATGGCCGTCTTCCCCGGCGGCGGACTCGATCCGGTGGACGCCGTCGCAGCGGATCAGCTGCTGGCCTGCGGGCTGCGCGAGACCCAGGAGGAGACCGGGGTCGAGCTGAACGCCGAGGACGTGGTCCGCTGGGCCCACTGGATCACCCCGGTCGTCCAGCCGCTCCGCTACGACACCACCTTCTTCCTGGCCGCCCTGCCGCCCGGTCAGACGGCCGAGGACCTGTCCACCGAGACCGAGCGTGCAGGATGGACCACCCCGGCCGCCGCTGTCGCCGACCACGCGGCCGGGCGGCTCGCCCTGATGCCGCCGACCCTGTCGATCCTGGTCGAGCTGTCCGGCCTGGCCACCGTGGCCGAGGCCTTGGACCTCGCCCGCGACCGGGTGATCGAGACCGTGCTGCCCGAGGTGGTCCGCGACGGTGACGGCTGGGTCTACCGCTACCCGCAGCCCAAGTCCGAGATCCGCTGATGGGGATGCGCGGATGACCGAGGTAGCGCCCGGGATCAGCGTGGTGCTGGCGCCGAACCCGGGCCCGATGACGCTGGACGGCACCAACACCTGGATCGTGGGCCGACCCGGCGGACCCAGCATCGTGGTCGATCCGGGACCGGCGGACGAGGATCACCTGCAGCGGGTCAACGCGGTGGCCGGTGCCGTGGTCGACGTCGTGGTGACCCATCGGCACCTGGACCACACCGAGGGATCGGCGGCGTTCGCGGCGCTGACCGGCAGTGGCGTCCGGGCGGCCGACCCGGCGTACGCCATCCCGGCCGGCGACGCGGCCACCGGTGGGCTCGTCGACGGGACCGAGCTGCAGGTCGGCGACCTGACCATCCGCGCGATCGCCACCCCCGGTCACACCAGTGACTCGACCTCGCTGCTGGTCAGCGGCCCGGACGGGTGCCGGCTGCTCACCGGGGACACCGTGCTGGGCCGGGGGACCACGGTGATCACTCACCCCGACGGTGACCTGGGGGCCTATCTCGACTCGCTCGAGGTGCTGCTGCGCGTGGTCCGGGAGCACGCCGTGACCGCGATCCTGCCGGGCCACGGACCGGTGGTCGACGACCCCGAAGGCGTGCTGCGGCACTACCGGGAGCACCGCCACCAGCGGCTCGACCAGGTCCGCGACGCCCTGCGACAGGGTGACCGGACGCCGGCCGAGGTGGTCGCCCGGGTCTACGCCGACGTCGACCGTACGGTCTGGCCGGCTGCCGAGCAGTCCGTCCGGGCCCAGCTGGACTACCTGCGCAGCCGCTGAGCGGCGGGGGCTTCGGCCGCTCTTCAGGGTCCCCTCGGGTGACTCTCAGCCGCGGCCCGGACGCGTAGCGGAGTCATCGCGATCGCACAGTCTGCCCACAGGTTCAGGGCGGATCTTCGACAGCGTGACCACTCCGCACGAGCCCTCCGGCATCAACACCCCGCCCTTCGGTCAGCCGACCGGCCCCGACTACCAGCAGCAGTCCCTCGGTTCCTACCGGGCCGAGGACTTCCCCGCGCCGGCGGGCGTGCCGCCGCTCGGCTCGACGACGGGCTACGCCTCGGCCCCGGGTGCGTACACCAACGCTCCTGGGTCCTACACCGACGCTCCGGGCGGCTACGCCGACCAGTCCTACCCCGGTGGTCCCGGCGCCACAGCTGTGCTGGCCCGACCGACGGTGGCTCGCGCTCCTCGGCGTACGGGTGTGGTGATCGCCGCCGCGGCCCTGTCCGCGATCATCGGGGCCGGTGCCGGGATCGGCTCCTACGCCTACCTCGGCGGCGGCGGCACGACCGGTAGCGCAGGCTCGCCGATCGGCGTGACCACCCAGCCGGCGGCGAACACGCCGGTGCTGGACGGCACCATCTCGGCCGCCGCCAAGGCGATCGAGCCCTCGGTGGTCACCATCACGGTGGCCTCGGGCCAGAGCGAGTCCCTGGGCACCGGCGAGGTGCTGGACAAGCAGGGTCACATCCTGACCAACGACCACGTGGTCTCCGAGGCCGCGAGCCAGCAGGAGTCCCAGGGCCAGGGTCAGGGCCAGGACCAGTCGCAGGCCGGCACCCCGACCATCCAGGTGACGTTCGACGACGGGTCCACCGAGGCGGCGACAGTGGTGGGCACGTCGGCCACCAACGACCTGGCCGTGATCAAGGTGGCGGCCAGCGACAAGCTGGTGCCGGCCACGTTCGCGAAGTCGGAGTCCCTGCAGGTCGGCCAGGCGGTGGTGGCGGTCGGCGCCCCGCTCGGGCTGTCGGACACCGTGACCAGCGGCATCGTCTCCAACACCGCGCGTCCGGTCCGTTCCGGCACCACCAACGACGCGGTCTACCTGGCCGTGCAGACCGACGCGGCCATCAACCCGGGCAACTCGGGCGGACCGCTGGTGAACCTCAACGGTGACGTCGTCGGGATCAACTCCTCCATCGCCGGCACCGGCTCGGAGAGCTCGGGTGGCCAGTCCGGCAACATCGGCATCGGCTTCGCGATCCCCTCCGACGTGGCCGTCCGGGTCGCCGGGCAGCTGATCGAGAAGGGCAGCTACGCGAACTCCGCTCTCGGCGTCACCGTCGGCGGGCAGGACTCGCAGTCGGTCTCCACCGACGGAGTCACGCTGCAGAGCGTGACCCCCGACGGTGCCGCCGCCAAGGCAGGTCTCCAGGCCGGTGACCAGGTGACCAAGATCAACGACTTCGCCACCACCACCGCAGACGGTCTGATCGCCGCCACCCGCTTCTACGCCCCCGGCACCAGCGTCCAGGTCACCTACGCCCGGGACGGCCGCACGACGACGCAGCAGGTCACCCTCGGCACCGCCTGAGCCAGCACCCGCTCGGCACCGCTGAACGGGCCCCGGAGTGGGACCGCCTGAGCCACGACCGCGACGCACCCCGTCCCCCGGGGAGCGTCGCGGTCGTCGTGTCCCGGGCGTTCTCGGGGTCAGCGCGCCCGGCGCTCCACCCGCTCCGTGTCGAGGATGGTGACCGACCGTGGTTCGAGCCGGATCCAGCCGCGGGCCGCGAAGTCGGCCAGCGCCTTGTTGACGGTCTCGCGGGAGGCGCCGACCAGCTGGGCCAGCTCCTCCTGGGTCAGGTCGTGGTGGACGTGGATGCCGTCCTCGCGCCGGTCCCCGAACCGCCGGGCCAGCTCGAGCAGCTGCTTGGCCACCCGGCCGGGCACGTCGGAGAACACCAGGTCGGCGACCACGTCGTTGGCCCGTCGCAACCGCGCCGCCAGCTGACCGAGCAGTCCCAGCGCCACCTCCGGACGACCGGACAGCCAGCCCATCAGCTCGTCGTGCTCGAGCGTACGGATCTCGCAGGCGGTCACCGCCGTGGCGGTCGAGGAGCGCGGACCCGGGTCGAAGAGCGAGAGCTCCCCGAACATCTGACCGGGCCCCAGGATCGCCAGCAGGTTCTCCCGACCCGCCGAGCCGCTGCGGCCCAGCTTGATCTTGCCGCTCACCACGACGTAGAGGCGGTCCTCCTTGTCGCCCTCGTGGAACAGCACCTCACCACGGTTGAGCTTGATGGTGCCCATGGCCGCAGCAAGCGCCGAGGCGGCTTCGTCCTCGAGTCCGGCAAAGAGCGGAGCCTTCTTCAAGACCTCCGGATCCACACGTCCTCCTGCTGTCGGTGATGCCTGTGTGTCGGTGTTCGGTGTACGTCGTGCGGTGTGACGCTGCGTACGCTACCGCCGAACCTACCGTCTGTGTCACGGATCACACTGCAGGTCCATGTTCGGCCGTCCGGGAATCATCCGTGCCGTGGGTCGTCACCGCCGAGCCCTAGGCTGGCGACCATGGTCCGAGCTGTGCGTCCCCCCGTCCAGGCGGAGCCTTCGGTCGGTGTCGAGGTGCCCCCCGCGAAGGACATCTTGCCCAACGCGGTCGACGTGTCGCGGACCGCCCTGGTGCGCCGGGCCCGGACCATCAACAAGACGCTGCACGAGACCTATCCCGACGCGCACTGCGAGCTGGACTTCAGCACCCCGCTGGAGCTGCTGGTGGCCACGATCCTGTCCGCGCAGACCACCGACAAGCGGGTCAACACCATCACCCCGATCCTGTTCGCCCGCTACCCGACGGCGGCGGCGTACGCGGCGGCCGACCGGACCGCGCTGGAGGAGCTGCTGAAACCGGTCGGCTTCTTCCGGGCCAAGTCCGACGCGCTGCTCAAGCTCGGTGCCGCGCTGGTGGAGGACTTCGGCGGCGAGGTGCCCGGGCGGTTGGCCCAGCTCGTCACCCTGCCCGGGGTCGGCCGCAAGACCGCCAACGTGGTGCTCGGCAACGCCTTCGGTGTCCCCGGCATCACCGTGGACACCCACTTCGGGCGGCTGGCCCGCCGGTTCGGCTGGACGACCTCGCTGGATCCCGTGCAGGTGGAGGCGGAGGTCGGGGCGCTGTTCCCGCGCAAGGACTGGACGCTGCTCTGCCACCACGTGATCTGGCACGGCCGTCGGCGCTGCCACGCCCGCAACCCGGCGTGCGGTGCCTGCCCTGTAGCCCGCTGGTGCCCCGCCTTCGGGGAGGGCGAGACCGACCCGACGAAGGCGGCCAAGCTGGTCCGTGAGCCGCGCGGATGACCCCACCCCCGACGACCCCGCCCCCGACGACCCCGGCCCCGGACGACCCCGGCCGGAGCCACGCCACCGGCAGCCACCCCGCTCGGTGCGCTGCCTGACTGGCTGCGACCGCTGGACGCCGCGCTGGTCGACGACGAGCGGCTGCAGCAGGCTGTCGCCCTGCGGCCCGGTGTCGGCGGACGCGCTGCCGCCGTGCTGGTGCTGATCGGCGACGGCCCGCAGGGACCGGAGATCCTGTTCGTCGAGCGGGCGGCGACGCTGCGCACCCACGCGGGCCAGATCGCCTTCCCCGGCGGGGCGAACGACCCCGGCGACGCCGACCTGATCGCCACCGCCCTGCGGGAGGCGCAGGAGGAGACCGGGGTCGACGTCACCGGCATCCAGCCCATCGGGGCGCTGCCCGCGGCGCACGTGGCGGTCAGCGGTTTCGACGTGACCGCCGTCGTCGGCTGGTGGAGCCGGCGCAGTCCGGTCGCGGCCGCCGACCCGCGAGAGGTGGCCTCGGTGCTGGTGGTGCCGGTCGCGGAGCTGACCGATCCTGCCAACCGCGGGCGGGTCCGGCACCCGTCGGGTTACGCCGGGCCCGGGTTCGACGTCGCCGGGCACCTGATCTGGGGTCTCACCGCGCACCTGCTGGACGGCGTGCTCGATCTGGCCGACTGGCAGCGCCCGTGGGACGCTGAGCGCCGGTTCGACATCCCGCCCCGCTACCTGACCGACCGAGCAACCGGACGAGGACACGATGCCCACTAGCAACGACCCAGGGCCCACTAGCAACGACCCAGGGCCCACTAGCAACGACCCAGCCCCGACCAGCCCCGACGGCGGAGCCGCCGACGAGCAGGCGGTGGTGGACCCGCAGGCGGTGTGGGACGCCACCCTGGTCAACCAGTCCGAGACCGGCGCCCGGGTGATCGCCCGCTACGCCGAGCCGCACCGGCGCTACCACGGCACCGAGCACCTGACCTCGGTGCTGGCCCACATCGACGAGTTCGCCACCGACGCCCATGACCTGTTCCTGGTCCGGCTGGCGGCGTTCTACCACGACGCCATCTACGACATCCCCTTCCGTGAGCTGACCAACGAGGAAGGGTCGGCCCGCCTGAGCGTGCGCGAGCTCAGCCGGACCGGGCTGGAGGTCGAGGACCTGAACGAGGTGTCCCGACTGGTCCGGTTGACCGCCACCCACGTGCCCGGTTCCCGCGACCCCAACGGTGAGCTGCTCTGCGACGCCGATCTGGCCGTCCTGGGCTCCCCGCCGGAGGCGTACGCGCGCTACGTCGCCCAGGTGACGGAGGAGTACGCGGCGGTGCCACGGCTGGACTTCATCCGGGGGCGGTTCCAGGTGCTTCGTGACCTGTCCGGTCGGGACCTGTTCAACACCCCCAAGGGCCGCTCGCTCAACGCCCGGGCCCGCTTCAACCTGGTCGCTGAGTGCCGCCAGCTGGTGGCCGAGATGCGGGCCGCCGGGATCTCCGCTGACGAGATCGGCACGGTGCCGGCTCCCCGCACCTGATCCCGTCCCGGCCGGAGGTCCAGGTCCCGCCGGGTCTGGTCGCCGGCCCGACTCAGCCGGGCAGCCAGTCGAGCAGGGCCGACGACACGGCGTCGGGGGCTTCCTCGTGCGGCAGGTGACCCGCCCCGGGCACCTCCACGTGCCGGTGGTCGGCCGGCATCGTCGGGGGCAGCATGGCCATCGGTGTGAGCAGCCGGTCCGCTGATCCCCGTACGGTCAGCACCGGCACCGTGACCGGAGTCTGCAGGGCCCGGCGGTAGTCGCGGCCGGCGGCTCGGAACTGGTCCCGACCGAACATCCGCAGGTACTCCAGAGCGCAGTGCGGGCTGGGCCACAGCCGCAGCGCCTGCCGGTAGTGGCGCGCGTCGTCGCGGGTCGGGAACGATGCCTTCGGTGCGGCCCGGTGGCGGAGCAGCCACTCCACGTACGCGCCGTCGCGGGCCATGATCACCCGCTCGGGCAGGATCGGCAGCTGGAACCAGGCCAGCCCGGGACCCATGGTGCGCCAGGGGAAGCTCAGCGGGTGCGGGGCGGCGACGGTGGCCAGTCCGGCGACCTGCTCCGGCGCGTACGCCAGCGTCGACCAGGCCGCGATCCCGCCCCAGTCGTGACCGACCAGGTGGGCCGTGGAGAAGCCGAGACTGCGGATCACGGCCGAGACGTCCAGACCGGTGACCGACTGCCGGTAGCCGCGGGGGGTCTTGTCGGTCGCTCCGTAACCGCGCAGATCCAGCGCCGCGACACTCCAGCCGGCCGCGTCCAGGGCCGGGAGCTGGTGACGCCAGGCCCACCAGAACTCACCGAACCCGTGCAGCAGCAGGACCAGCGGCCGGTCCCGGGTGAAGCCCTGACCGGTGGCCAGGTGGAAGCGGATGCCGTGGGCGGTGACCTCGCGGTGACGCCACGGCCCCTCGATCAGGACGGCCCGGACCGAGCCGTCCGGACCTGAGGCGATGATCCCGGGGTCGGCGCGCGCCCGCCGGCGGCGCATCGGTCAGACCCTGCGTCGGCTGGTGGCGCATCGGTCAGAGCCAGCCTTCGCTGGCGGAACCGCCGTCAGCGCAGAGCCCTCTTGTCGTCGACGACGGTGCCCTCGATCCGTGGGGCACCGGCCGCCGCGGTGGCGCGGTTGACCGCGGTGCTGAGCTCCGACACCAGGGCCTGTGCGTTGGCGATCGTCTTCTCCGGGGCCTTGACCTTCTTGATCCGGCTGTAGCCGATCAGTCCGGTGATCGCGGCGAGCAGCAGCAGCACGCCGGCCACGATCAGGAACGCTGCCCAGTAGGGGAGACCCAGAGCCGCCAGCCCGAAGGCGGCCGCCACGTAGAGCAGCGTCGCGGCGTTGATGCCGAAGTAGCCCGCCGCCCCGAACAGCCCACCGCCGATGCCCGCGTTCTTGGCGGCCGGGGTCAGCTCGGACTTCGCCAGCGCCACCTGGTCGTTGACCAGCAGCTGGACGTCACCCCGGATGTCCTTGATCAGGTCGGCGATCTTGCGGTCAGCCATGACGATCTCCTCTCGCTCTTTCCGGGCTTGAGCCTAACGGTCGGCGTGGGGTGCTCCGTGCAGTCGGGTGGCGTTCAGTCCCTCAGGCGCGCCCGCGTACGCCGACGCAGGGAGATCGCGGCCAGCACGGCGGCGATCACCGAGCCCACCAGGACGGCGGTCTTGGCCACCTCCTGCGTCGCCGGGTCGCCCTCGAAGGCGAGGTCGCCGATCAGCAGCGCCACGGTGAAGCCGACCCCGGCCAGCAGCGACAGCGAGCCGATCTCGCTCCACCGGAGGTCGCCGGCCAGCTCGGCCCGGGTGAGTCGGGCCGTCAGCCAGGAGCCGCCCAGGATCCCGACCACCTTGCCCACGATCAGGCCGAGGATCACCCCGAGACCTACGGGCTGGGTCACCACGGCGCCGAGCTTCTCCAGCGAGATGGGCACCCCGGCCGCGAAGAGGGCGAAGACCGGGACCGCGAAGCCGGCCGAGATCGGCCGCCAGCTGTGCTCCCAGCGATCGACGAACGAGGGGCCCTTGGCCATCGAGGAGCTGGTCAGCAGACCGAGCAGCACGCCGGCCACGGTCGCGTGGATGCCGCTGCTGTACATGCACCACCAGCAGAGCAGGCCCAGCGGGACGTAGAGGTACCAGCCGGAGATCCGTCGCCACTGCAGCAGGGCCCACAGGCCGGCACAGGCCAGGGCGCCGACGAACCAGAGCAGCGAGAACCCGTGGGAGAAGAAGATCGCGATCACCGTGATCGAGCCGAGGTCGTCGACGATGGCCAGGGTGAGCAGGAAGGCCCGCAGTGCGGTCGGCAGCTTGGAGCCCACGAGTCCCAGGATGGCCAGGGCGAAGGCGATGTCGGTGGCCATCGGGATGGCCCAGCCCTGCAGCCGCCCGTCGGGCATCACGAGATTGACCCCGGTGTAGATCAGGGCGGGGACGGCCATCCCGCACAGGGCCGCGACGATCGGGACCAGCGCCTCGGCCGGCTTGCTCAGGGCGCCGACGGTCAGCTCCCGTTTGAGCTCCAGCCCGGCCACGAAGAAGAAGATCGCCAGCAGACCGTCGGCGGCCCAGTGCTCCAGGTCGAGCGGACCCAGCGGCAGGTGCAGCAGCCGCTCGTAGCTGTCCGGACCGAGGTTGGCCCACAGGACCGCGACCACCGCCGCGGTCAGCATCATGGCGCCCGCCGACCGTCTCCATCCGGAGAACGTCGGCGACGGCGAGCGTATCGGCGTCGTTGGCATTGCGCTCGAAGAGGACGACGCGGGTGCGTTCCTTGGCCATGGAGGACTCCTGGGGTCGTCGAACCGGACGCCGACCAGACTTCCCGGCACACCGCGCGCCACCCTACCGTCAGGTGCCCGGGGGCCGAAGTCGCTCGGTGCCGGTCCGAAGCCGCTCGAGTTCCACCCATCGGCTCGTGGTGCGCAGCGAGCGGATGAGCGGAACTCGAGCGGATCGCGTCAGGAGTCGCGGGAGCCCACCTACTCGGCGGCGGCGGCCGGCTTGTCCATGTTCTCCTTGATCAAGCTCATCACCGAGGAGTCGGTCAGGGTGGTGACGTCGCCGACCTCGCGGTGCTCGGCGATGTCGCGCAGCAGTCGCCGCATGATCTTGCCCGACCGGGTCTTGGGCAGCTCCTCCACCACCATGATCTGCCGCGGCTTGGCGATCGCCCCGATCTCCTTGGCCACGTGGGCCCGGAGCTCGGCGACCACGTCCGGCCCGCCGTCGCCGGCCTCGGAGCGCAAGATCACGAACGCCACGATGGCCTGACCGGTGGTCGCGTCGGTGGCCCCGACCACGGCCGCCTCGGCGACCTTGGGGTGCGAGACCAGGGCCGACTCGATCTCCGTGGTCGACATCCGGTGACCCGAGACGTTCATCACGTCGTCCACCCGGCCGAGGAACCAGATGTCCCCGTCGTCGTCCCGCTTGGCCCCGTCGCCGGCGAAGTAGAGACCCTCGAACCGGGACCAGTACGTGTCCTTGAACCGCTGGTCGTCGCCCCACAGCGTCCGCAGCATCGACGGCCAGGGCTTGGTGATCACCAGGTAGCCGCCGGAGCCGTTCGGCACCGACTGGGCCTCGTCGTTGACCACGTCGACGCTCACCCCCGGCACCGGCGTCATCGCCGCCCCGGGCTTGCCGGAGGTGACGCCGGGCATCGGGGAGATCATGTGCATGCCGGTCTCGGTCTGCCACCAGGTGTCGACCACCGGCGTCGTGTCACCGCCGATCACGCGGCGGTACCAGACGTACGCCTCGGGGTTGATCGGCTCACCCACCGAGCCGAGGATCCGCAGCGAGGACAGGTCGAACTTCTCGGGGAACTCCGACCCCCACTTCATGAAGGTGCGGATCGCCGTCGGCGCGCAGTAGAGGATCGTCACCTTGTACTTCTCGATGATCTCCCACCAGCGCCCCTTGTGCGGGGTGTCCGGGGTGCCCTCGTACATCACCGAGGTGGTGCCGTTGACCAGCGGTCCGTAGACCAGGTACGAGTGCCCGGTCACCCAGCCGATGTCGGCAGCGGTCCAGAAGACGTCCGTCTCGGGCTTCAGGTCGAAGGTCGCCCAGTGGGTGTACGAGGTGCCGACGAGGTAGCCGCCGGTGGTGTGCAGGATGCCCTTCGGCTTCCCGGTGCTGCCCGAGGTGTACATGATGTAGAGCGGGTGCTCGGCCGGGAACGCCTCCGGGGTGTGCTCGGTCGACTGCTTGCCCGACGAGCTCGTGCCACCACAGGTCCCGGCCCTCGGTCATCTCGACGTCCTGCCCGGTGCGGCGGATGACCAGCACGTGGCGGACGTCCGGGCACTTGGTCAGCGCCTCGTCGACGGCCGGCTTGAGACCGGACGGGGCACCGCGCCGGTAGCCGCCGTCGGCGGTGATCACCACCTCCACCCCGCAGTCCAGGATCCGCGAGGACAGCGCGTCGGAGGAGAAGCCCCCGAAGACGACCGTGTGCGGGGCGCCGATCCGGGCGCAGGCCAGCATGGCCACCACTGCCTCGGGGATCATCGGCAGGTAGATCGCCACCCGGTCACCGGCCTTGACGCCCAGCTCGAGCAACGCGTTGGCGGCCTGCTTCACCTCGGTGGTCAGCTGCGCGTACGTGATCTCGCGGGTGTCACCGGGCTCGCCCTCGAAGTAGAAGGCCACCCGGTCCCCGTGGCCGGCCTCGACGTGCCGGTCGCACGCGTTGTAGGCCGCGTTCAGGGTGCCGTCGGCGAACCACGTCGCGAAGGGCGGGTTGCTCCAGTCCAGCACCTCGGTCGGCGCGGTCTCCCAGCTGAGCCGCTTGGCCTGCTCGGCCCAGAACCCCTCCGGATCCGCCGCCGCCTGCTCGTACGTCGCCGCGGTGACGTTGGCGGTCGCAGCCAGGTCCTCCGGCGGTGGGAACCGGCGGTCCTCGTGCGACAGGTTGGAGAGGGCCTCCGAACTGTTCTGGGCCTCGTCACTCACAGCTGAACCTCCACGTCGACGGTGCTCGGGCAGCGCCCGACCGCCCCATCGACAGGCGTACGTCATCGAGGTCCGGCGGGCTCAGCCTGAGCCTATGCGACCTCCCGCTGCGCGGGCGTGGCCCGGTCGGTCGCCGTGCCCGAGTGGGTCGCCACGACGTCGTCGACCACTGCCGCAAAGCCGGCGGCGCCCGACGCGGCGGCCATCTCGGTGCCGATCCGAGCGGCCGCCGCACGGTAGCGAGGGTCTGCCAGCACCCGCCGGACCCCGCGACGGATCCGACCGGCGCCCGGCCGCTGCCGACGCAGGCTGACCCCGGTGCCCGACCAGACCACTCGGGCGGCGACCTCGACCTTGTCCTCCTGGCCGGGAGCGACCACCACCGGGACGCCGTGGGCCAGCGCGAACTGGACGCCGCCGTACCCGCCGTTGGTGACGAGCACGTCGGTCCGGGCGAACAGCTCGGCGTACGGGAGGAACTCCGCGGCCCGGGCGTTGGCCGGCAGCGGACCGAGGTCGGCGACCGGCCGACCGCCGGTGGACACCACCACGAGGACGTCCTCGTCGGCCAGTCCCTGCACGGTGGGCACGATCAGCTCGCCGAGATCGGCGTTGGCGATGGTGCCCTGGGTGACGTGCACGACCGGCCGCGACCCGTCGAGATCGGACCACCAGTCCGGGAAGGGGTGCTCCAGCGCCGAGGACGAGGTGACCATGCCGGTGAACTCGAGGCGGGTCGCAGGTTCGGGCCGGGGGTACTCGAAGGACGGCACCGACAGCTGGATGACCGCGTCGGCCCGGGACAGCCAGTCCATCACCGCTCCGCCGACGTCCCGGCCGTGGACGCGCCGGGCGATGGCCGCGCCGGCCGCTTCGGCTCCGCGGAGCACCCGGGCGTTGACCGTCCGGAGCACCCCGTTCCGCACGCGCCCGGGCAGGCCACCCAACGGCGGCGCCCCGAGCCCGAACGGGGCGAGACCGGGTCCCGGACAGGGCCAGCGGCACCACGCCGGCCACCACGACCGGGGGTCGCTGGTCGGCCGGCAGCTCGGCCAGCAGGGCCCCGGCCAGGAACAGCGGGTCCACGATCACCGCGTCGACCGGTGCCACCGCGAGCAGCTCCGTGACGGCGGCGTACTGGGCCTCCCCGGGGCGGACGAAGATGTGCTCGATGTCGAAGGCGATCGCCGCCAGCGGCGACAGACCCGCACGCTCCGGGAACGCGGCCACCACGTCCCGGTCGTCGAAGTCGGCCTCGGCCGGGAGCGGCACGTGGGTGGCTCCGGTGGCGGCGACGACCTCGGCGAACCGGGCGCCGGTGAGGAAGCTGACGGTGTCCCCGCGGGCGACCAGGTGGGCGGCGACGGGCAGCAGCGGGGCCACGTGCCCGTGGACCGGGACGGCGGCGATGAGGTGGTGAGGCATGACGGTGCTCCTGTGCGAAAAGGTCCTTTGGTACCGTTCGGTACGGGGACAGTCTATTGAGTACAGGTATACAGGAGTCAATATGGTTTCCGCTGATACATCGTCGTCCGGCACCCGCGGGTACGTGTCGCGGTTGCGCCAGGAGCAGGCTGCGGCGACCCGGGACCGGGTGGTCCGGGCCGCGGCCGAGCTGTTCGCCGAGCGGGGCTACGCGGGCACCACGCTGCCGGCCATCGGGCGCCGGGCCGGGGTGTCCACCGAGACCGTGCAGAACCACGGCCCCAAGGCCGACCTGCTGCGGGCCACCCTCGACCTGCTCTCCTTCGGGGCAGGATCGGGCGCACCCGTGGCCGGGACCGAGCTGGGGGCGCAGCTGTTCGTCGCCACGAGCCCGGCGGAGGCGGCGCGCCTCGGTGCCACGGTCCTGGCCACCGTCAACGAGCGCACCCACGGCGTGTGGATGGCCTTCTCGGAGGCCACCCGCACCGAACCGGCGCTGGCCCCCGAGCTGCGCCGGCTGACCGAGGACGTCGCGGCCCAGACCCGGATCACGCTCGAGCAGTGGCGGACCCACGGCTGGCTGCGCCAGGACCTGCCGCTGGACGTGCTGGTCGACCGTGCCGCGGCCATCGGCTCGGTCGAGCTGTGGGACCGGTACGTCCGGGTCGAGGGTCACAGCCCGGACGACTACCGGACCCTGATCACGGGCCTGCTGCTGGACGCGCTGACCATCGTCCGGAGCGGGGCCGATGAGTTCGGCCCGGGCGCCGGGTCGTAGTGGCCATGAGCAACGAGATGAGCCCGTACCGGGTGGAGGAGCGCGCGGCCCAGCCGTACGCGTACGTGAGCGACGACAGCGTCTTCATGGACAGGTTCGACGTCATCGCCGATCGGTTCGGGGAGGTGTTCGCCTGGCTCGGTCAGCGGGGCATCGAGCCCGTCGGACCGGTCTTCTTCTCCTACGTCGTGATCAACATGCCGGGTCCGATGCACCTCCAGGCCGGGGTGCCGATCGCCGAGCCGGTCGAGGGTGACGACGCGGTGAGCGCCGGCGTGCTGCCGGCCGGCCGCTACGTGACCGTCCGTCACCACGGCCACCCCGACACGTTGATGCAGGCCACCGCGGACCTGCTGGCCTGGGCCGAGGCCGAGGGCCTGGAGTTCGACCAGCAGCAGACCCCCGCGGGTCACGCCTGGGCCTGCCGCACCGAGTGGTACTACTCGGACCCGGTCGAGGTGCCCGACCTGAACGACTGGGAGACCGAGCTCGCCTTCAAGCTGCGCTGAGCGGCGTCGGCGCGCCACCCCGGATCGTGTGGTCGGGGTGGGAAAACCAGGCGGTGACGTCGGAGGCTGTGTGATAGTCGTGCTGGCGTGAGCGATGCCATCACAGCCAGCGGTCTGACCAAGGACTACACCTACCGGCGACAGCGTCCGGGCCTGTCCGGAGCGATCGCCGGCTTGTTCAGCCGCACCTCCGACACCCGACGCGCGGTGGACACCATCGACCTGGAGGTGGCGACCGGCGAGCTGGTCGGTCTGCTCGGCCGCAACGGAGCGGGCAAGACCACCACCATCAAGCTGTGCTGCGGTCTTCTCCGCCCGTCGGCCGGTCGGCTCACCGTCCTCGGTCACGAACCCTGGCGTCGCCGGTACGACTTCCTCCGCCGCATCTCGGTGGTGCTGGGGCAGAAGTCGATGCTGTGGTGGGACGTGTCGCCGATGGACAGCTACCTCGTGCACCGGGCCATGTACGACCTCGACCCCTCGCTGTTCGCCAGCCGGGTGGCCGAGCTGGGCGAGCTGCTGTCGGTGCGCGACGTGCTGGACATTCCCGTACGAAAGCTGTCGCTCGGTCAGCGGATGAAGTGCGAGCTGCTGGCGGCGTTGCTGCACCGCCCGGAGGTGCTCTTCCTGGACGAGCCGACCATCGGCCTCGACGTGCTGTCGACAGCTGCCGTGCGGGAGTTCCTGCGGGAGGTCAACCGGCGGGACCGGACCACCATCGTGTTGACCAGCCACAACATGGACGACGTCGAGCAGCTGTGCGACCGGGTGGTGCTGATCGACGACGGGCGGCTCGGCTACGACGGCACTCTCTCCGAGCTCGTCCGACGGACCCGGCCGGCCAAGCAGATCACCCTGACCTACGCGACAGCCCCCACCCTGCCCGCCGTCCAGCCGCCGGGTGTGACGATCGCCCGAGCGGATGGCCCGGTGCTCGCGCTGTCAGCCGACCGCTCGCAGGTCAACGCGATCATGGCCGCCTGTCCCACCTGGGGGGAGCTGGTCGACGTCGAGATCACCGACGCCGACCTGGACGACGTGATGCGTACGGTGCTGGCGGGCGGGTGAGCACGACCGACACCGACAGCCGTTCCCGAGGGGTGCGGGATCCGCGCCCTCGTCCACGGCTGCGCCCTCGTCGACGGCTGCGACTGCCGCGCCGGCTGCGGGTGTTCGGGCGGCTGCTGGCCCTGAACACGTCGCTGACGTTCATCTACCGCGGGGACTTCTTCCTGCTCCAGCTGTCCAACGTGGTGGTGCCGCTGATCTCCCTGCTGGTCTGGCGGGCAGCGCTCGCCTCCGGCGCCGACCTGGGTGTCGGGCAGGCCTACCTGGACAGCTACTTCCTGTCCGTCAGCGTGGTGGCGATGGCCACTGCGTCCTGGACGGCCCCGTTCCTGGCCGCCGCGATCCGCACCGGCGAGCTGAACCGGGCGCTGTTGCGCCCGATCTCGCCCCACGTCGACGCGCTGGCCAACAACCTGGGCGAGAAGATCGTCAAGATCGTGCTGCTGGTGCCCGTGGTCGTCCTGGTGGTGCTGCTGCTGCCCGATCGGCCGGCGGTTCCCGGCGGGCCGGCGACCTGGTTGCTGGCCGGCGTCGCGGTGCTGCTGGCCGCCCTGCTGGCGTTCGCCTTCGACATCGCCCGCGCCTCGTTGGCCTTCTGGTTCGAGGACATCACCGGGTTCACCATCGCCACCGACCTGATCCGCACCGTGCTGTCCGGCGCGGTGGTGCCGCTCGCCCTGATGCCCAGCGGCCTGGCGGCGGTGATGGCCTGGCAGCCGTTCCGGTTCTTCGTCTCGTTCCCGATCGAGGTCGCCTTCGACCAGACCGCCGGCGGGCTGGCGCTCGGCTTCGCCCAGCAGGTCGGCTGGCTGGTGATCATGGTCGGCAGCGCCGCCGGCCTGTGGCGGCTCGGACTGCGGCGCTACTCGGCGGCGGGAGCCTGATGAGCGAGATTCCCTTGCACCGCTCGACGTCGTGGCCACGCCGCTATCTCGCGCTGTGGCGCGCCGTGCTCGTCCAGGCCCTGCGCCGGGACCTGCAGTTCCGGGCGCAGGCGTGGGCCACCGGGGTGGTGGCCCTGGCCGAGCTCGCGGTCGGGCTGGTGCCGGTGCTGCTGATCAGCCGGGCGGCCCCGACGATCAACGGCTGGACCTCCGGGCAGCTGATCGCGGTGGCCGGCTGCTACCAGATCGTGCAGTCGGCGTTGAGTGCCTTCGTCGCCCCGAACGTGTTCCGGCTGAGTGAGTACGTCCAGCGGGGGGACCTGGACGCGATGCTGGTCCGGCCGGTCGACGCCCAGTGGCTGACCTGTTTCCGGTGGGTGCAGCCGGCCGCGCTGACCGGTGCGCTGGCCGGCGCCGGGCTGGTCGTGGTCGGCCTGGCCGGGGAGCAGCCCGGCGTGGGCGGCGTGCTCCAGGCGCTGCTGTGGCTGGGCTGCGGCTACGTGCTGCTGGCGGCGGTGTGGACCAACCTGGCCTACCTGGCGTTCTGGTGGGAGGCGGCCACCTTCGTCCACGACCTGGTGCTGGAGACCTTCGGTGCCGGGCGCTATCCGGTGACCTTCTTCCCCTCGCTGGTCCGTGCCGTCTTCGTCTTCGTCGTCCCGGTCGCGGTGGCCACCACGCTGCCGGTGCAGGCGCTGGTCGGCTCCGTGCCCGGCGAGGTCGCCGCCGGGGTGATCGGCCTGACCGTGCTGTTCGTGGTCGGCACCCGGTGCCACTGGCTGCTGGCCGTCCGCCGCTACGCCAGCGCCTCCTCCTGACCGGCGTCTCGCGCCGGCTCGTCGGATCCACGCGGGCTCGTCGGATCCACGCGGGCTTGTCGGATCCACGCTGACCCGTCCAGGCTCAGAGCGTCTCGGTGACCTTCTTCAGACCCCGGGGAGCGTCCGGGTCGCCGCCGCGGGCCACGGCCAGGTGCAGGGCCAGCTGCTGGAACGGGATGATCTCCAGCAGCGGCGACAGCTCCTCGCTCACGCCCGCGGGCAGGGCCACCCCCGCCGAGGCGGCGGCGACGGCCGCCGGTGACCCGACGCAGAACACGTCGGCGCCCACCTCGGCCAGCCGGGGCAGCACCTGCTGCATGGCCTCGCCGCCGACGCCGGGGGAGACCACCGTCAGCACCGGCACCTGCGGGTCGATCATGGCCAGCGGCCCGTGCAGCAGGTCGGCGCCGGAGAACGCCTGCGCGCCGAGGTAGGACGTCTCCATCAGCTTGAGGGCGGCCTCGCGGGCGGTGGCGTAGGAGTAGCCGCGCGCGGTGGTGACCAGGCGGGAGGCGAAGCGGTACCGCTGGGCCAGCTCACGGACGTGGTCGTCGGAGCCGATCACCTGCTCGGCCAGCCCGGGCAGCGACTCGGCGGTGGAGCCGTCGCCGCCGCGCAGCCGGTCGATGATCAGGTAGAGCGCCAGCAGCTGCGCGGTGTACGACTTGGTCGCGGCCACAGCACGTTCGTGGCCCGCCATCACGTCGATCTCCAGCTCGGCCGCCCGGGCCAGCGGGGAGCCCGGCTGGTTGGTGATGGCCAGGGTCAGGGCCCCCTGCTCGCGGGCGACCTCGAGGGACTGCACCAGATCGGGCGATCCGCCGGACTGGCTGACGCCGACCATCAGCACCCGGTCGAGGCGGGGCCGGGCCCCGTACGCCGTCATGGTGGACGGGGACACCAGCCCGGCGGGCAGCTGCCCGACGATCTCGACCAGGTACTTGCCGTACAGGGCGGCGTGGTCGCTGGTGCCGCGGGCGACGAACAGCACCATCGTGGGGTCGAAGGCGGCGATCCGGGCGGCCACGGCGTCGACCTGGGCGCGGCCCGTCGCTGAGCAGCCGCCGCCAGGCGTCGGGCTGCTCGATGATCTCGGCGGCCATCAGGGCTCCGGGCTGGGTCATGTCGGTGATTCTCCTTGAGTGAGGTGGTTTCGAGGTCGAGGGGGTCGGGCGGTGGGTGGGTGCGGCGGGGAGGACCTGCTTCACCGGGCCGCGAGTCCCGGGGGCGCGGCGACCGGTGCATCGTGCTCGGCCAGTCGCACAGCACCGAGCGCGGGGTCGGCGTCGAGGAGTCGCAGATCGGTGACACCGATCCCGGCGAGCCGGTCGGCCAGCAGCCGCCGCACCAGCGGCTGGTGCACCAGCACACCGCCGGCCATGATCACCGGACCGGCGAGGGCGAGCCGGAGCGAGACCAGCTCGACCAGGGTGGCCAGCGCGCCGGCGGCGGTGGTCAGCAGACCGTACGCCGCGCGGTCGCCCGCTTCGGCCAGCGCGCACACCGTCCGGGACTGCTCGGCCCAGTAGCGGCGCTCCCCGACGGCGTAGAAGTGGTCGAGCAGCAGCCCGGGACGGGCCAGTCCGCACGCGGCGGTCAGCGCGGTGGACAGGTCGTCCGGGGCGAGACCGGCGTCGATCCGGCTGAGGACGTGCCGGACCGCAGCACGGGCGATCCCGTAGCCGCTGCCGTCGTCGCCGAGCGCGTGGCCCCAGCCGCCGGCCCGGGCGTCGCGACCGTCGGGGCCGCGGCCCCAGGCGACCGATCCGGTGCCGGCGATCAGGGCGATCCCCGTCCGGGTGCCGGCGGCGGCGAGCAGCAGCTCGCTGTCGTGGACCACCCGGACCCGGGCGGCGGGCAGGGCCTCGGTCAGCACGGCGGCGATCCGGGCCTCCTGCTCGGGGGTGTCGACGCCGGCGGCGCCGGCGCAGACCGACGTGATCATGGTCGGGTCGATGTCCTGTCCGGCCAGCTCGGCGATCAGCAGCCGCAGCTGCCGGGTCGCCGCTGCCAGTCCGACCGAGGCCGGGTTGGCGCTCGGTCCGCGGACGTCGGCCACCACCACGCCGTGGCGGGCCAGCAGCGCCTGGGTCTTGGAGCCTCCGATGTCCAGCCCCAGCTGGTAGCCGTTCGTGATCACTGCGCCTCGTTCGCGGGGGTGGTGGCTGCCACGACCACCGACGCTGACAACTCGGGGTCGTCGGAGGGTGCGGCCGGGTCGCCGGTCGGCCAGGTGCCGCCGTTCTCCCAGAAGTGCCGGATGTCGTCCAGCGGACGGCCCTTGGTCTCCGGCGCCAGCTTGAAGACGAACACGAAGGCCGACACCGCGAGCAGACCGAAGATCACGAAGGTGCCGGCCCCTCCCACCCGGGTCAGCAGGGTCAGGAACAGAGCGGCGACGGCGACGTTGGCCACCAGGTCGGAGGTCAGCATGGCGCTGGAGCCGAGGGAGCGGAGCCGGGCCGGGAAGCTCTCGCCGGCGTACACCCAGACCAATGCGCCGAAACCGAAGGTGAAGCCCACGGTGAACAGCAGCAGACCGAGGAAGCCGAGTGCGGTCAGCGCCCCGCCGAAGTCGGAGCCGACGCGTGAACACGGCCACCAGCAGGATGTTGGCGATGATCATGATGGCGATGCCGGTGAGCAGGATCGGCCGGCGACCGAGGCGGTCCACCAGGACCATGGAGACGAAGACGGCGGCCAGTCCGGCGACCTGCACCAGGGCCGGGAGGCCGAGCAGGGCGGCGTTGCCCTCGAAACCCATGGCCTGGAAGATCCGCGGCGAGTAGTAGACGATCGCGTTGATGCCGGTGATCTGCACGAAGAAGCCGAGACCGACCACGAACAAGGTGGCGCGCAGGAAGGGCTTGCGGAACATCTCGCGCAGGTTGGCGAACGAGCCACGGCCCGAACCCTGCTCCTCGGCCAGGGCGGCCTCGATGTCGTCCAGCTCGGCGACCACGTCGGCGTCGGGATCGACCCGGGACAGCACGGCGGCGGCGTCAGCTCGCCGGCCGCGCATCATGTACCAGCGGGCGGTGTCGGGCAGCCGGAGCAGCAGCAGGAAGATCACCAGGCCGGGCACGGCGGCCAGACCCAGCATCCAGCGCCAGCTGCCGGTGTCGGCCAGCACCCAGGCCACCAGGTAGCCGCCGATGATGCCGACCACCGTGGCCACCTGGTAGAGCACGAGCATCGCGCCCCGGACCTTGGGGGCGGCGGACTCGGCCACGAAGACCGGCACCACGACCACGGAGACGCCGATGGTGAGACCGAGCAGGAACCGGGCGCCGATCAGGGTGGGCACCGAGAAGGCCAGGGCCGACAGCAGCGAGAAGGCGGCGAACGTGGCCGCGACGAGCACCATCGACCGCTTCCGACCGATCCGGTTGGCCAGGGCGCCACCGCCGACGGCGCCGATCACCTCGCCGATCACCACGGCGGTGGTGACCAGCTGCTGCTGGCCGGTGGACAGCCCGAACTCGTCGGTGATGAACAGCAGTGCGCCGGCGATGTTCGACGAGTCGTAGCCGTAGATGATGCCGACCGTGGCGGCGGCGACCGCGACCAGGATGCCCAGCCGGGGCGTGGCGCGGAGATCGTGGATGAGGCTCACGCCTGACTCCTTCGTCTCGAGGGGTGGGGGAGATTGGTTTAGACCAAATGGCTGAGCGTAAGATTGGCATAGACCAATCACGGTCGTCAACTCGGGAAAGGTGAGGCGGGTGGCCAACGCCGTCAGGGTGCCGAAGTACTACCAGCTCAAGGGGGAGCTGCTGCGGCTGATCGAGGGGGCGGCGGTGGGCACGATGCTGCCGACCGAGCGGGACCTGGCCGAGCGGTTCGCGGTGTCGAGGACCACTGTGCGGCAGGCGATCGCCGAGCTGGTGGTGGAGGGACGGCTGGAGCGGACCCAGGGCAGCGGCACGTACGTGTCCGAGCCCAAGCTGATCCAGCTGCGCCAGCTGAGCTCGTTCACCGAGGACATCGGCGAGCGGCGCACCGACGCCCGCAGCGAGGTGCTGGACATCTCCCGGGTGCCGGCCGACGCCGAGGTGGCCCGCGCCCTCGACGTGGCGGTGGGGACCACGGTGCACCGGGTCGAGCGCCTGCGCATCGTCAGCGACGAGCCGATCGCCCACGAGGTCGCGCACCTGGTCGGTACCTATCCCCGGCTGGCCGGCGAGCTGGCCCGACGCGGGTCGCTCTACCAGACGCTGGCCGAGGCGTACGGGGTCGAGCTCACCGATGCCGAGGACGCGATCGAGACGGCCCTGGCCTCACCGGTCGAGGCCCAGCTGCTCGGTGTGGACACCGGTCTGCCGATGCTGCTGATCCGGCGCACCGCCTGGGCCGGTGACGGGCACCCGGTGGAGCACACCCGCTCGGTGTTCCGCGGCGACCGCTTCCGCTTCGTCGCCCGGCACCGACGCTGAGGGCCGAGCCACTGAATCCCGTCGCGCTGAGCCAGACCAACCTCGCGACGCACTCCTCTGAGCGACGAGGCGTACACGCTCTTCGTTGCACGACGGTGCAGACGGGCCGCGTGGAGCGAGCGGACAGGAGTGACGTCAACACCGAATCAGTGGGTGACGCCGCCCTTCTCGGCGCCGGCGCCGGTGAGCGAGCGGACCTGGAGCTCGGGATAGCGGTCCTGGCTCGAGGTGTCCTTGCTCAGCACGGTGCCCAGGAAGCCGCAGAGGAACCCGATGGGGATGGAGATCAGCCCGGGGTTGCGCAGCGGGAACCAGGCGAAGTCGGCGTTCGGCATCAACGACGTGGGCGTGCCCGACACCACCGGTGAGAAGATCACCAGCCCGACGGCGGCGATCAGTCCACCGAAGATGCTGGCGCAGGCGCCGGCGGTGTTGAACCGCTTCCAGAACAGGTTGAAGATCAGTGCCGGCAGGTTGGCCGACGCGGCGACGGCGAAGGCCAGCGCCACCAGGAAGGCGATGTTGAGCCGCTGGGCCGGGATGGCCAGGGCGATGGCCACCGCCCCGATCACCAACGCCGCGATGCGTACGACGACCAGCTCGCTGGCCTCGGACGCCTTGCCCTTGCGCCACACGCTCGCGTACAGGTCGTGGGCGACCGAGGAGGCCGACGCCAGGGTGAGCCCGGCGACCACGGCCAGGATGGTGGCGAAGGCCACCGCCGAGATCAGCGCGAGCAGCACCGAGCCGCCCAGGCTGTCGGGACCACCGCCGACGGCCTGGGCCAGCAGCGGGGAGGCCAGGTTGCCCGAGGACGTGGCGATCTGGCTGTCCTTGCCGGTGTCGACCAGCGCCGCGGCGCCGAAGCCGAGGACCAGCGTCATCAGGTAGAAGGCGCCGATCAGACCGATCGCCCACAGCACGGACTTGCGGGCCGCGTTGGCGGTCGGTGTGGTGTAGAAGCGGATCAGGATGTGCGGCAGCCCGGCGGTGCCGAGCACCAGGGCCAGACCGAGCGACAGGAAGTCGAACTTGCCGGTCAGGTCCTTGCCGTAGAGCTGGCCGGGCTGCAGGAACGCCTCGCCCTTGCCGGTCTTCTCCGCCGCCGCTCCCAGCAGCTCGGAGAGGTTGAAGTCGAACTGGGCGAGCACCAGGATGGTGATCAACAAGGTGCCGGCCATCAGCAGCACGGCCTTGACGATCTGCACCCAGGTGGTGCCCTTCATCCCGCCCAGGGTGACGTAGATGATCATCAGGATGCCGACCCCGACGATCACCAGGTTCTTGATCAACGGCGAGCTGACGCCGAGCAGCAGGCCCACCAGGGAACCGGCGCCGACCATCTGGGCCAGCAGGTAGAAGATCGACACCACGATGGTGGAGGCCGCCGCGGCGCTGCGGACCGGCGCCTGCCGCATCCGGTAGGCGAGCTGGTCGGCCATCGTGTAGCGACCGGAGTTCCGGAGCAGCTCCGCGACCAGCAGCAGGGCGACCAGCCAGGCCACCAGGAAGCCGATGGAGTAGAGGAAGCCGTCGTAGCCGTACAGGGCGATGGAACCGGAGATGCCCAGGAACGAGGCGGCGGACATGTAGTCCCCACCGATGGCCAGACCGTTCTGGAAGCCGGAGAACGAGCGGCCTCCGGCGTAGTAGTCGGTGGTGGTCTTGTTGCTGCGTGAGGCCCAGAAGGTGATGTAGAGCGTCAAGGCGACGACGAGCAGGAACAGCCCGATGGTGAGCCACTGGTTGCCGCCGGTGGCCAGCGGGAGCAGGGTGCTGATCATCGTCCGGTCCTCTCCTCGAACTCCTCGCGGATCCGGGTGGAGAGCGGATCCAGTGCCTTGGCCGCGTGCCGGGAGTAGAGCCAGGCGATCAGGAAGGTGGACACGAACTGCAGCAGGCCGAAGACGAGGGCCACGTTGACGTGTCCGACCACCTGGGTGTTCATGAAGTCGCGGGCCCAGTTGTTGCAGATGACGTAGGTGATGTACCAGACCATGAAGGCCGCGGTGGCGGGGAAGGCGAACCGGGTGTAACGCCGCCTGAGCTCGAGGAAGTCCTGCTGCTGGGAGATCTCGAGATAGGTCTCGTGATCGGGAGCCGGGGGAAGATCCCCGCCGGAGTCTGGCTGCACGCGGTCGTTCACCGTCACCTCCGTTGGTCGGATGCACGGCACTTTACGCACTAAACGCGTCGGGCGGCCAGGGGTCGGCGGGTGTTGATCTTGTTCCGGCCGGGGCTGCGTCGCGTCGATGATCACGGCCAGCGGAGGTGATCACGGCCGTCGGAGGTGATCACCGGAGTCGGACGGCTACAACCGGATCTGGACCACGTCCAGGTCGTCCTCGCCGAGCACCAGGCCGGTGTGGTCGACCTCGGCCCGCCAGCAGGAGGCGCGGTAGGGCAGCAGCAGGGGCTCCGGAGGGCGGGCGATCGAGTCGTAGAGCCCGGCGACCTCGCTGAGCAGCGCCTGCCGGCTGGTCGGGTCCAGCCGGGCCGTGCTCGGCCGGCGTTCGACCATGGCGACCAGACCCTTGCGGGTGATCGGCACCCAGTTGCGGAAGTCGCGGCGGACCAGGTCGGCGAAGTACGGGCTCTCGGTGACGTCGTCGACCGACTCGATGCCGTAGTCGCCGCGCATGGCCTGGGGGTCGTGCTGCTGCAGCAGGGCGGTCAGCCGGCGCACCCAGGGCACGGTGTCGTCACGGGTGTTGTACGCCACCGCGAGGTGTCCGCCGGGCCGGAGGACCCGGGCGATCTCCGACAGGGCCAGACCCGGTGCGAACTTGTGCAGGTTCTGCGACGAGGTGACCACGTCGAAGTGGCACGACAGGTACGGCAGCGACTCGACCTGGCCCACCACGTGCAGCCGCGTCCCGAGTCGCTCGGTGGTGGCGACGACCCCCTCGAGGTCGCGGTCGATGCAGAACACCTCGTGGCCCTCGTCGACCAGGGTCTGGGCGAACGCGCCCGCCCCCGAGCCCAGATCGAGGATGCGGCGCCGCGGGCCGCCCACCATCCACGCGGGCGCGGCCGCCGGATAGAGGGTTCTGCGTGCCGGATTCATGGTGCAGACTCTAGGCCATGCCTGACGAGCCCCGGCCGGCTGCGCGACGCCCAGAACACACCTGGCGTCGTTGTCGTCGTCGCTCGCAGGACACCACTGCGATCTCCTCCTCCGCCTCGCCAGCTGCGCCCTGGACGCCGCTCGCTGACGACCGGAGCGCGTCAGACACGGCCACGTGCCCGACCCGCTGACCGATCTGGCGCGGCTGGAGGGCGTGCCGTCGGGACTCGCCGCGGCGCGCGCCGCCGTCGACCTGGTGCTGACCGACAGGGGTCTGCGGGCCATGACCGGGGACCAGGTCGCGGCTGCGCTGCTCGCCGGCGCCCGGGCCAGCGCCCGACTGACCGAGGATCCGCAGCGGTGGGCCGCCGGCGCGATCAGGCTGTCGACCGAGCTGCCGACCCTGGCCGGGGTGCTGCGCGTGGCACCGGCGCAGGCCCTCGCTCGAGCTCACACGCTCGCCGCGTACGGGGAGGTGCCCGATGACCGGCTCGGCCGCCCGCGCGAGTCCGCGGAGGCCACCTCCCGGATGACCGGGTTGGCCGACCTGCTGACCGGTCGGATCGAGAGCCCGGCCCTGGTGCTCGCCGCGATCGCCCACGCCGAGATCGCCACGGTGGCGCCCTTCGGCTCCGCTGATGGTCTGGTGGCCCGGGCCGTGGAGCGGATGGTGCTGATCTCCTCGGGCTTCGACCCACGTGGGGTGATCGTCACCGAGCTGGGTCACCTGCGGCGGCGGGACGACTACGACGTGCTGCTGCGTGGTTACGCCGGCGGCACCGTGGCAGGAGTCCGCGACTGGATCCTGCACGTCGCCCAGGCGGCGGTGGACGGTGCGGAGGGATCGCCCGTGGCGGGTGCTGTCTCCACCTGAGGCGGTGCGGTCTCGACCCGAGGGCAGGTTCCGGCCCGACCTGCGCGCGGACCGGCGGTCTGACGTCGAGGCGAGGTTGCCGGAGCGACTCGACGGCCGATCTGGCCCGGACGTGACACGACGCCCGCAGGGCGGGCGTCGTGTCGGACACGCCAGCTGAGTGACCATGCGTGCATCGTTGATGTGTTGGCCCAGGCAAGCCTGGATCTCAACTGCCCAGTTCGGATGGGTGATCGCCGCGTGGGTGCTCAGGTGCCGTGCGGAACCGTGGCTCGGACATCGACGACTACGGAGTGGTCCTTCCACTCGTCTCGCACTCAACGTTGCCGAGGGGCTGGTTCGTGAGTCCCTTTCTACTCCTGACGCGGCCGCTTGGAAAGGGTTCTGGATAAGAAGATCCTCAGGACGTCGCTCGCTGGTCGGTGGTCGGCGGAACGGCCATTTCATGATCATCTTCTTCGGCCGGTGCCACCGGTGGGACCGGAGTTGTCCACAGGCCGGCGACCACCGCGAGCGTCATCCACAGATCTGCCGGGAGGCCGTCCGATTCCGGCCGACGTCCCCAGAGTGGAGGTGTGGATGCGAATGCGTACGCCGCGGTGCTGACCGCGGACGAAGAGCTGCTGGACAGGTTGCTGGCCACCCTGGCGGCGGTCGGTCTGGAGCCTCGGGTGGTCAGCGACCCCGGTGCGCTGAGGAGCGTGTGGCGAGAGGCCACCGCCGTGGCCGTGGGCGGGGATCGCGCTGAGCAGCTGGTGGCGCTCGGCCTGCCCCGCCGGTCCGACGTGTTCGTGGTCGGTGCCGACCACGACAGCGACGACCTCTGCCGCTGGTCGGTGCCGTTGGGGGCGGCCGTCGCGCCGCTGCCGTCGGCCGACGCCTGGTTCGCCACCGCCCTGTCCGATGCGGCGGGTCTGCGGACCGGCGCCGGTCGGCTGCTCGCGGTGGTCGGTTCGACCGGCGGGGTGGGGAGCTCCACCTGCGCCGCGGCGGTGGCGGTCGCGGCGGCGGGCGACGGACAGCGCACGGTGCTGGTGGACGGGGACGCGCTCGGCGGTGGTCTGGATCTGCTGGTGGGCGCAGAGCACGTCGACGGCTGGCGCTGGCCGCACCTGTCCGGGGCTCGCGGCCACCTGGGCGACCTGACCGGCCAGCTGCCGTACGTGGACGGGGTGGACCTGCTGGCCGCCGCCCGCCGAGGCGGACGCGGAGGGGCGGAGGAGATCGGGCCGGAGCAGATGGCGGCGGTGCTGCGGTCGACGACGCGGAGTCACGACCTGACGGTGGTGGACGTGCCTCGCTGGCTCAGCGCGGTCGGGTTGGAGACCACCCGCCGGGCCGACCTGACCGTGCTGGTGGTCCGGGCCGATCTGCGGGGTCTCGCCGCGGCTCGCGAGCTGGTGGCGTGGCTGCCGGAGTCCACGGCGCAGGTGCTGCTCCGCGGCCACCGTTCGGCCGCCGTCGGGCCGGCGCTGGTGGAGGAGAGCCTCGGACTGCCCGTGCTGGCCACCGTGCCCGACGAGAAGAGCGTCCGGCTCGGCGCTGAGCGGGGCGAACCGCCCGGCCGGTCGTCGCGCTCGTCCCTGACCCGGGCGTGCCAGCAGATCCTGGCGCAGCTGCCGCAGCGGGTCGGTGCGGCGTGACCGCCGGGTTGCGGACCGGACCGCTTGATCTGGAGCCGATCCGGCGCCGGCTGGCCGATCTGCCCCGGCTCCACACCCCGGCCGACGTGGCCGACGCCATGCGCGCCGAGGGTCGGCTGGTCACCGACGAGTCCCTGCTGCAGGTGGTCGAGGCGCTGCGGCGGGAGATGGTCGGGGCGGGACCGCTCACCCGGCTGCTGCGGGAGCCGGGGGTCACCGACGTGCTGGTGAACGGGCCGACCCAGGTGTGGGTGGACCGGGGTGGTGGGCTGGAGCTCACTGACGTCCGGTTCGCCGACGACGGCGAGGTGCGGCGTCTGGCCCAGCGGCTGGCCGCGGCGACCGGCCGGCGGCTGGACGACTCGTCGCCCTTCGTGGACACCCGGCTGCCGGACGGCACCCGGGTGCATGCGGCGCTGTCCACCCAGTCCCTGCCCGGCACCTGCCTGTCCTTCCGGGTGCCGGCGCGGCGGACGTTCTCGTTGGCCGACTGCGTGGCCACCGGGGCCGTGAGTCCCAGCCTGGCTGCCGTGTTGACCCGGCTGGTCGAGAGTCGGGCCGCCTTCCTCGTGTCCGGCGGCACCGGTTCGGGCAAGACGACCTTGCTGGCCGCACTCCTGGCCCTGGTGCCGCCCGGCGAGCGGTTGGTCGTGGTGGAGGACTCGCGCGAGCTGCGTCCCGACCACCCGCACGTGGTGAGCCTGGAGGGCCGGCCGGCCAACGCCGAGGGTCGCGGCGCGATCGCGCTGACCGACCTGGTCCGGCAGTCGCTGCGGATGCGACCCGACCGGCTGGTGGTGGGGGAGGTGCGGGGAGCCGAGATCTGCGACCTGCTGGCGGCCATGAACACCGGCCACGAGGGCGGCTGCGGCACGGTGCACGCCAACTCCGCCGAGGACGTGCCGGTCCGGCTCGAGGCGCTGGGGGCGCTCGGCCACCTGGACCGCCCGGCCCTGCACGCGCAGCTGGCCTCGGCGCTGGACGTGGTCGTCCACATCCGCCGCGACCGGGACGGCCGGCGGCGGGTCAGCGAGCTGCACGTGCTGGAGCGGGACCCGGCGACCGGCTGGGTCGCCACGGTGCCCGCCCTGGACTGCTCCGGACCGAGGACGCGGCTCGGACCCGGCGCGGCTCGCCTGGAGAGGATCCTCGACCGATGATCGCGGTCGCGCTGGCCTGTGCCGGGGTGGCGGTCTGGTTGTGGATCGCTCCGCCCGATCCCGTACGACGACGCCTGGACCCGGTCGCTGCCGGTCCGCCCTGGTATGCCCGGACCTGGTTCCGCCGGGTCGCGCTGGTCGTGGTGGCCGGCGCCGTGATCGCCGTCCTGCGGCTGACCCTGGGGCCGGCCGCCGCCGCGGGCGGGGTGGCAGGGGTGATCGTGGCGGCCGCCGCGCTCCGTCTCGTCGGGTTGGGTCGGCGGACCCGCGAGGAGCACCTGACGCGGGCGGAGGTCGCCGGTTCCTGCGCGGTGATCGCTAACCAGGTGCGCGTCGGTCGGATCCCGGCGGAGGCGCTGTCGCTGGCCGCCGAGGACGCTCCGGTGCTGGCGGTGGCGGCTCGGGTGCAGCGCAACGGTGGGGACGTGGTCGCGGCGCTGCTCGGTCAGGCGGTGCGCCCAGGTTGCCGCGGTCTGCAGGATCTCGCGCGGGCCTGGCAGGTGGGCACCCGGACCGGGGCGCCGATGGCCGACCTGCTGGACCAGGTGGCCACCGCTCTGCGCAGCGACCAGTCGGTGGAGCGCACAGTGGCCTCGGAGCTGGCCGGTCCACGCGCCACCGGTCGGGTGATGGCGGTGCTGCCGCTGTGTGGCATCGGCCTGGGGTACCTGTTGGGCGGTGACCCGATCGGCTTCCTGCTCGGCGGCCCGCTCGGGTGGGCCTGCCTGATCGGTGGTGCCGTGATGGCGGCCGCCGGGGTGCTGTGGATCGAGGCCCTGGCCCGACAGGTGGGCCGGCCGACGTGATCCCGCTCGACGTCTTGACCGTCCCGGTCGCGGCCGGTTCCGGGTCGTTTGGGCTGCTGCGACTCGGTCTCGCTCCGCTGGAGGTGCTTCCGGCCGGGACGCCCTGGGACGGGCTGCCCTGGGCTGGGCTGCCCTGGGCCGGAGCGGCGCCGAGCCAGTGGGCGATGGTGGCGGCCGGACTCGCCGGCCTGGCGCTGCTGCTGGCCTGGCCGCCCGCGGCGCGGAGGAGCGCCCTGGCACGCGTCCGACGGCCGCCGCCACGGTGGCTCCGAGGGCGTGCGGACGCCGCTCCCTTCGGACGCCGGCTGCTGGGCGCCGGGGCGCTCGGGTTGGCCGTGACCGCGGTCCTGTGGCGGGCGGGGCCGCTCGTGGCCCTCGGGTGCGGCCTGCTGGTCACCCTCGCGGGAGCGGTCGTGCTCGGGTGGTTGGAGCCGGCCGCGACGCGGGTGGCCCGCCACCGCCGGATCGCCGACACCCCGCAGGCCCTCGACCTGCTGGCCTCGTGCCTGGCCGCAGGTCTGCCGGTCCGGTCCGCCCTGCGCGCCGTGGTCGAGGTGATCGACGGGCCGCTGGCCGACGACCTCGGCCAGGTGCTGCGCCTGACCGAGCTCGGTCGCGACGACGTCTCCGCCTGGCGGACGCTGGCCCGCCACGACCAGCTCGGCCCGGCCGCGCTCGATCTGGCCCGGTCCGTCGAGACCGGCGCCCTGCTGGTGGAGAGTCTGCTGGTCCACGCCGAGGTCGCACGGGAGGAACGGCGCGGTCAGGTCGAGGAGGCAGCCCGGCGGGTCGGCGTGCGCAGCGTGCTGCCGTTGATGGTCTGCTTCATCCCGGCGTTCCTGCTGCTCGGCATCGTGCCCACAGTGGCGTCGGCGGTGCTGAACGCCCTGCACTTCTGACCTCGGTGACCTGCTGATCGCTGCTGTCGACCGCTCGACGGCCCGGGCCGCGCTCGGCCCGGCGTGGGGGTCCCAGCCGGCTGGCACCGCTCTTCACCGAGGCGCTCCTGAGCGCCCCGGCGGGTCAGTACGCCGTCCGTACGCACGGCCGAGCTCAGGCGCCGAGCCGTGCGAGCGGGCTCAGGCTACCCGGTGCCGTACCCACCGAACACCGGCATCGACGGGCCCGAAGCCGTACGGGGTCGGGTTCCCCTGGGTGGAGCGCCCGCCGGGCCGCCGAGCTCGACCCGCGCCAGAGTGCGGGCGCGAGCCGCTGCGCCGCCTGGATGCGCGCCGGCCGAAGAAGCGCGGCCGCCTGGCCGCTGCCGCCACCGCCTGACCGCGCTGCCGCTCGGCCGCCGCCGGCCGCCACCCACCCCGCTGCCGCCCCCGCCCGGCCGACCCGTCGGCCCCAGTCCCACCACGCTGACGCACTCCTGCGGCAGCTCACGCGGCCGTTGCATCTCGTGCGTGAGGGCACCAAGGAGTGCGTCAGCGAAAACTTGCCCGGGACCCTGGCGGGCGGAGGCGTGCGTCACCGTCTCGATGGGGCGACGCGGCCTGCGGCCGACGCGCTCTACCACGGCACCGAGGGGCGTTGGCGGACTTGTCCACAGGTCCGGACCCACCTCGAAGCGTTGTCAACAGATCGCGAACGACCCCGTACGAAATCGGCCGACGTCCACAGACTCTCGGTGCACCCACGGTGGGTGCGGCTCACCGAGGGGTGGGGAAGTCAGGAGGTCACGAGATGGGAAACACGGAGCTCGCGGTGGTCGGCGACATCGTCGACGACGCGGAGAACGAGCAGGAGCTGGCGTGCCGGGATCGGGAGCGGGACGTCGCGGTCCGGGATCAGCGGGGGATGGTGAGCGCCGAGTGGGCGGTCGGCATCATCGCCGCCATCGGCATCGCCGGGGTGCTGATCGCGGTGGTCACGAACGGGGCCGTGCAGGACGCCCTGCTCGCGTTCATCCTGAAGCTGATCAACTCCTTCAGCGGCATGATGATCGGGCGCTGACAGCACCATGTCGACGACGGCGTCCGGCTCGCGCCGGACCGGGGAGCGGGGGATGGTGACGGCCGAGCTGGCCGTCGCCACCCTCGCGGCCCTGGTCATCCTGCTGCTGCTCAGCTGGGGCATCTACCTGATGGTCGTCCAGGTGCGCTGCATCGACACCGCCGCCGAGGTGGCCCGCCAAGCCGCTCGGGGGGACGACGCGGCGGTCGCCCGGGCTCGGCGGGAGGCGCCGGCCGGGGCCCGGGTGCAGATCTCCCGTGGCCCGGGTCTGGTGCGGGTGCAGGTCAGTGTGGTGGCCCGGCCGCTCACGGCCCGGCTCGTCGGGGTGCCGCTGCGCGCCAGGGCCGAGGTCGTGCCGGAGCCGGAGCGACCGCGGTGAGGGGGAGAGCGGGGGCTAGCCGCCGTCGCCGGCGGTAGCCGGAGCGACTGCGGCCGAGCGCTGGGCCACGGGCGGCGGCGTCCGCGACGAGCGGGGCGGCGGGTCGATGCTGATGGTCGGTGTCTGTGTGGTGGTGATGATGCTGGGCTACACGGCGATGATCATCGGCGGCTACGTGATCGCCGGTCACCGGGCCCGGGCGGCCGCCGACCTGGCCGCGCTGAGCGGTGCGACGACAGCCGGTCAGGGCGGTGATCCGTGCGAGTCCGCCCGGCGCAACGCCCGGACGCACGGGGCGGAGGTCTCCGCGTGTCAGCGGGTCGGTGACCAGATCGACTACGTGGTCACCGTCACCGCGACCGTCACCGTCGACCTGACGATGCCGGGGCTGCCGCGCCGGCTGAGCGCCACGGCGTACGCGGGTGCGGAAGGGATGCGGGAGCGGTGATCACCGAACCACGCGCGGAGGTGGCTACGACGCCGGCGTCTCGTCCTCGTCCGGGGCGGGCGGCGGCACCCGCACCACGATGGTGGCGGTGCCCGCGTCCAGGTCGATGTCCATCGGCGGGTTCCCACCGTTGGTGGGGTACGCGATGTCCATCTGGCGCCGGTACTGCTCTTCCCGCAGGTGCTTCAACCCGGGCTGGAAGATCTCCATGAAGCTCATCGGGTTCCAGTATCTCCGGGTGATCCAGCCGCGCCGCCGGTCAGCCGAACGCGGCCGGTCAGCCGAACGGCCGGCCGGTCAGCCGAACGCCGCGCGGCACCACAGTGGCCAGCAACCGGCGGGCGGTCTCCTTGTCCAGTGGCCGCCGCGACGTGCAGCCGGCCGCCAGGATGCAGGACGGGCACCCGGTGGCGCAGGTGCACTGCTCGAGGCGGTCACGGGCCGCGGCCAGCCAGGCGTCTCCCCGGGCGTACGCGGTCGCCGCGAAACCGCTGCCGGGTCGCCGGTCGAAGAGCGCGATCACCGCCTCGCCGCCCTCGCCGAGCCAGGAGTGCGCGCCGACGTCGTAGCGGTCGTTGGCGGTCAGCGCCGGCAGCAGCCCGGTGAGCAGGTGCTCCAGCGCGTGGGTGCCGGCGTCGAGGCGCGGCCGGGACAGCCCGTCGTCGGGGGTGGGCACGGTCAGCACCGTGGCCGAGGTGGTGAGCACCCGCTCCGGGCAGGCCAGCGGGGTGGAGTCCCAGATCTTCCCGGTCAGCTCGTCCCGGCGCAGGTAGCCGGTGACGGTGCTGCTGACCCGGGCCCGCCCGTACGCCAACCGGCCGGCCCCCAGCTGGGCGCTGGGCCTCCGGCGGTCCGGGGGACGACGTCGGCCTCGACCACCGGCTGGGTCAGGTAGCCGGTCCGGGCCGCCCGCACCAGGACCTCGTGGGACGCGGGACCGGCGCCCTCGTCGTCGGAAAGGCCTCGTCGCAGAGATAGGTCTCGCCCTGGTGCAGGTAGACCGCGCCCGGGTGCACCACCAGGTCGGCGCCGTCGGCCCCGACCGTGCCGAGCACCCGACCGGTCGCTTCGACCACGATGTCGATGGAGCGGGCGTCGGTGCTGCGCAGGCTGATCCGGTCGACGGCGCGCTGCGACGAGGTCCAGAACCAGCCGTCCGGACGTCGGCGCAGCAAGCCCCGGTCGGTCAGTCGCTGGACCAGCGCCCAGGTGGTGGCGCCGAACCAGTTGTCGTCGCCGGCGCGCAGCGGGAGCTCCTGCGCGGCGGCCGCCAGCTGGGGACCCAGCACGGCCGGGCTCGCCGGGTCGAGCACCGTGGCCTCCACCGGCTGGTCGAACAGGGCCGTCGGGTGGTCCAGCAGGTAGGCGTCCACCGGCGAGGGCCGGGCGATCAGCAGCACCTCGGCGTCGTCACCTCGGCGGCCTGCCCGGCCGGCCTGCTGCCAGAACGCGGCCCGGCTGCCCGGGTAGCCGCACATCACCACCGCATCGAGTCCGGCGATGTCGACCCCCAGCTCCAGGGCGTTGGTGGCGGCCACCCCGCGGATCGTCCCGTCGGACAGACCGCGCTCGATCACCCGGCGGTCGGAGGCCAGGTAGCCGCCGCGGTAGGCGACGGCGTTCCCGGCGGCGGCAGCCACCTCCTCGGCCAGCCGCCGCGACGGCACGAAGGTGAGCACCTGCTCGCCGGTCCGGATCCGCTCGGCCATCGCCTCGGCGGCGGCCTGCTCCGGAGCCTGCTCCGAGGAGGCCAGCTCGATCCGGATCCGCCCGCGCGCGGAGCCGTCGTCGGCCACCAGGGTCAGCTCCTGCGGGGCGATCCCGGTCAGCGCGGACGCCGCGTCGACCGGGTCGGTGGCGGTGGCGCTGACCACGGCGAAGACCGGGTCGGCGCCGTAGTGGGCGGCCAACCGCCGCAGCCGCCGCAGCACGACGGCCACCTGAGCGCCGAACACCCCGCGGTAGCGGTGCGACTCGTCGACCACCACGAAGCGCAGCGAACGCAGGAAGGAGGCCCACCGGGCGTGCTGCGGCAGCAGGGACGCGTGCAGCAGATCGGGGTTGGTGAGCACGTGGTGGGCGTGGTCGCGCGCCCACTGCCGGTCCGCCGGGTCGGTGTCGCCGTCCACGGTGGCCACCCGCCATCCCGGCACGCCGAGCTCGGCGCAGACCCGGGCCTGGTCGTGGGCCAGCGCCTTGGTCGGGGCCAGGTAGAGCGAGGTCGCGGGCCGCCGGCGCCACCGTACGGGGTCGTCCGTCGCCGGCGGCGTGGTCGCCGCCGTCGCGATCGGCAGCAGATAGGCCAGCGACTTCCCCGACGCGGTCCCGGTGGTCAGCACGACGTGCCGACCGGCGCGCAGGGCCTCGGCGGCGTCGGCCTGGTGGGTCCAGAGGGAGGCGATGCCGTGCCGCTCGACCGCATCGCGGACCGGCGAACCCGCGGGCAGCCAGACCGGCCACTCGGCGAAGCGGCCGGCGCGGGCCGGGAGGTCGCGGCGGTGCCGGACCACCAGACCGTCGTGCCGCAACGCCGTACCCATCTCCTCAGCCTGGCACGGGGATGGGACAGACCCCGAGGTGTCGCCGAGTTGTGAAGAATAAGGACAACTCGCGTACTGTTCGCGTTCCGGCAGCAGACCAGTGATCCAACTGGCTAGACTGCGCCGGTCGCGCCCGTATGGATGCGTAGTTGACACTGATGTCTGCAGGAGGACGTTGCATGTCCGGGCTTCCGGTCCTGATGGAAACCATCCCACTCGAAGTGGTCCTCTCCGGCGCGAACCTCACCCTGGTCGCCGTCGTGGGAGTGATCGCCGTCATCGCCCTGGTCATGGGCGGGCTGTTCCGTCGCGAGGTCATCGCCGCGCACGACGGCACGGAGAAGATGAAGGTCATCGCCCTGGCCGTCCAGGAGGGCGCGAGCGCCTACCTGGCCCGCCAGTTCCGCACCCTCGGGGTGTTCGCGATCCTGGCCTTCCTCCTGCTGCTGGCCCTGCCGGTGCACGACGGGGAGTTCGGCACCTGGACCCTGAAGATCGCCCGCTCGATCGCCTTCCTGGCCGGCGCGGTGTTCTCGGGTCTGATCGGCTACCTCGGTATGTCGTTGGCGGTCAAGGCCAACGTCCGCGTCGCGTCCGCGGCGCAGAGCGAGGGCCGCGACCCGGCCATGCGGATCGCCTTCCGCACCGGTGCGCACGTCGGCATGATGACCGTCGGCATGGGCCTGCTGGGTGCGGCGGTCGTGGTGCTGGTGTTCCGCGCCGACGCGCCGACGATCCTCGAGGGCTTCGGCTTCGGCGCCGCGATGCTCGCCATGTTCATGCGGGTCGGCGGCGGCATCTTCACCAAGGCCGCCGACGTCGGCGCCGACCTGGTCGGCAAGGTCGAGCAGAACATCCCCGAGGACGACCCGCGCAACGCCGCCACCATCGCCGACAACGTCGGTGACAACGTGGGCGACTGCGCCGGCATGGCCGCTGACCTGTTCGAGTCGTACGCGGTGACGCTGGTCGCCTCGCTGATCCTGGGCAAGGCCGCGTTCGGTGCGTACGGTCTGGTCTTCCCGCTGATCGTGCCCGCCATCGGCGTGATCACCGCCATCATCGGCATCTACCTGACCAAGCCCCGTCCGAACGAGGGCGGTCTGACGACCATCAACCGGGCGTTCTACATCTCCGCGGTGATCTCCGCGGTGCTGTGCGGGGTCGCCGCCTTCGCCTACCTGCCGTCCAGCTTCGCCGGTCTCGGCGTCGAGGGTCTGCAGTTCGCCGGCCCGATCGACGATCCCCGGATCGTGGCCATCGGCGCGGTGATCATCGGCATCGTCCTCGCCGTCGTCATCCTGGCCCTGACCGGTCGGTACACCGGCACCGAGCACCGCCCGGTCAAGGACGTGGCCAAGACCTCGTTGACCGGTGCCGCCACCGTGGTCCTGTCCGGCATCTCGCTCGGCCTGGAGTCGGCCGTCTACACCGCCGTGGTCATCGCCGCCGCGGTCTACGGCGCCTACCTGCTGGGTGGCATCGGTGTCGTCTCCCTCTTCGCCATCGCCCTCGCCGGCTGCGGTCTGCTGACCACCGTCGGCGTGATCGTGGCCATGGACACCTTCGGTCCGGTCTCCGACAACGCGCAGGGCATCGCCGAGATGTCCGGTGACGTGGACGAGCGACGGGGCCAAGATCCTCACCGAGCTCGACGCGGTCGGCAACACCACCAAGGCCATCACCAAGGGCATCGCGATCGCCACCGCCGTGCTGGCCGCCACCGCCCTGTTCGGCTCCTACACCGACGCCATCAGCGGGGTGCTCGCGGAGCGGTACAACCAGTTCGAGGTCCAGGCAGTGGTGTTCGCGCCGCCGACGCTGGTCGGTCTGATCCTGGGTGCTGCCGTCGTCTTCCTCTTCTCCGGCCTGGCCATCAGCGCCGTGGGTCGGGCGGCCGGTGCCGTGGTCTACGAGGTCCGTCGCCAGTTCCGCGAGATCCCCGGGATCATGGAGGGCACGACCAAGCCCGAGTACGGCAAGGTCGTCGACATCGTCACGAAGGACTCGCTGCGGGAGCTGGCCACGCCGGGCCTGCTGGCGATCTTCGCGCCGGTCGCTGTCGGCTTCGGCCTCGGCGCTCCGGCCCTGGCCGGCTACCTGGCCGGCGCGATCGCCTGCGGCACGCTGATGGCGGTGTTCCTGGCCAACTCCGGTGGCTCGTGGGACAACGCGAAGAAGCTGGTCGAGGACGGTCACCACGGTGGCAAGGGGTCCAGCGCCCACGAGGCGACCATCATCGGCGACACCGTCGGCGACCCGTTCAAGGACACCGCCGGTCCGGCCATCAACCCGCTGATCAAGGTGATGAACCTGGTCGCCGTGCTGATCGCCCCGGCCGTCGTGGCCCTGTCGCCGCTGAGCACGACGCCGTCGGCGGTGCGGTACGCGATCGCTCTCGC
>CAWARE010000020.1:0-26780 GCA_963784345.1 uncultured Actinomycetota bacterium | reverse complement strand
TCTCACAACTCCCTTGTTGCGCATCCAGCTGTGAACCGGGCCATCGGTGGACCGGTCATTTACAACGTTGTTCGCAGCGTAAGTACGGTGCCCGTCCGTGTCGAGCGCGGCGCGCGAGCAGAAGCGAACGCTCGTTTCCGGCAGTGGCGTCCGGATGTGGACAGGCCCCTGTCCGGGTCGAGACCTAAGATCGCCGGCATGACCGAGCAGCAGCAGCCAGCCGAGGACCCCTCCGCCCGCGGCATCGCCGGCACCACCGACGACGGCCGGGTGTACGTGGTCACCCCGACCTCGATGGCGGTGGAGGGGCCGCCCACCCCCGACGTCGAGGACTCGGCCGAGGAGTCGAAGTCGGTCACCGACATGGTGGAGCAGCCGGCCAAGGTGATGCGGATCGGCAACATGATCCGCCAGCTGCTGGACGAGGTGAAGGCCGCTCCACTGGACGACGCCAGCCGGCAGCGGCTGCGCGGCATCCACTCGGCCTCGATCGCGGAGCTGAAGGACGGTCTGGCTCCGGAGCTGGTCGAGGAGCTCGAGCGGATCACGCTGCCCTTCACCGAGGACGTCACCCCGACCGACGCCGAGCTGCGGATCGCGCAGGCACAGCTGGTGGGCTGGCTCGAGGGGTTGTTCCACGGCATCCAGACCGCCCTGTTCGCCCAGCAGATGGCCGCCCGGGCCCAGCTGGAGCAGATGCGCCGCGCGCTGCCGGCCGGTCAGACAGGTGTCGAGCACCCGTCGGGGCCCCCGGGGACCGGCTCCAACGGCATGTACCTGTGAGCGAGGTCGACATCCCCGCCGACCGGCCGCGGCACCCCTCACAGTGAGAGGCAGGTCACAGCGACTCGATCGTCGGTCGATGTATCACTACGGCGTAAAGCGACTCGGGAGCAGCAGAAGGTCCGAGCTGGAACTTCTGTAGCGCGGAGGGAACCGATCGACGAGGAGGAACGTCTCATCCGCGCCCCGTAAGCGCCGAGAAGACCCTTGGAGATCGCATGACCATCGTTGTCGACCGACCCACCGTCCGCGTCACCGATTCGTCCGCCCGTTCCAGCGCCAGTCGCCCCACTGCCGCGAGCCGGCTCGCCGCCTGCCCGCAACGCGGCGCCGAGAGCTCCCGCCCCCGTCGCTTCGACCGCGACCGCCCGGCGTGTGCCGACTTCCCCGAGGTGTTCCTGGACCCGGCCCTGGAGACCGAACCGGCGGCCAGCGCCCCGGCCCGGACCCGCCGTCAGTACGCGAACCTGGCCACCGAGGCCACCGAGATCTGCGCCTCCTGCCCGCTGATCAGCGCCTGCCTCTACCGCGCGGTCGTGGACTACGACGTCGCCGGTTTCGTCGCCGGCACCACCGCCCGGCAGCGGGCCGAGGTGCGGACCCGGCTGGGGGTCGAGGTCGAGCCGGAGGACTTCGACAGCCTCGCCGGTGTGGTGGGCGGCCAGCGGACCGTGGACCACGACGAGGTCGTACGCCTCCGCCGGACCCACCCCGACGAGAGCCTGGACCGGATCGCCCGGCGCCTCGGCTGCTCGCTCTCCACCGTCAAGCGGCACCTGCGCCAGGAGCGGAACCAGCCGTCGACGGAGCGCACCCGTCCGGCCTCCCGTCCCACGGAGACCCAGGTCCGGCGCATCACCGGAGAAATTCTTGCTGAAACCTCAGGAAACCGTCGCGCTGCGGCGTGATCTTCGATACGTTTCAGTTGAACGCTCACCTGGGAGACCGCAGGGCCTCGGGTGGGCGTTCCCTCACGTTCACACCGGTGCTGTTCGGGATGGCCACCAGCGCCGCAGTCCGGTGAAGAAGGCACTCAGCTCGCGGCGATCCCGCCCTGATCGTCCTGGGGACGCTCGACCCGTACGAAGTGGACGTCCCCGGCGTCGACCTCCTGGCCCCGGTCGTCGACCAGTCGGGCCCGGACCGGGCGCTGCCCGTCGGTGAGCGGGACGACCCGCAGCTCGGGTCCCTGCGGGACGTGCGCATGGCCCCACTGCTGCATGGCGACCAGCACGGTCGTCAGGTCCGCTCCCGCCGACGTGAGGTCGTACGCGTCCCGGGTTCGCTGACCGGGCTCCCGGTAGGGGTTCCGCTCCAGCACGCCGTGCTCGACCAGGCTCGCGAGTCGGGCGCTGAGCACGTCGGAGGCGATGCCGAGCGCGTCCCGGAACTGCGCGAACGTCCGTGCCCCGAGGAACGACTCGCGCACGATCAGGAAGGTCCACGTGTCGGTGAGGACACCCAGGCTGCGCACGATGGCGCACGGGTTCTCGATGGTCTGAGCCAGTGCCGGCGACTGTCGAGGCATGCCCGTCACCGTACCCTGACTCCGCACCGCCTATCCAGCTCGTGAGATCTGAGTTGTCTCAACCAACTCAGGATCGCTAAGGTCGGATCACAACGACCACGAGCGGCCCGACCGGCCGGGACGGACCACGCTGATGCGCTACACCACCTCCGGACGACGTCACCGCCGTCCGCCGTCGTCGCTGGGCCGGCGGGGGGCGTTCTGGGCCGCGGCGTCGGTGCTGGCCCTGGCCCTGTGGTCGTCCGGGGCCCCGAGCGTGCTCTACCCGATCTACGCGGCCCGGTGGAACCTGTCACCGGTGGTGGTGACGTCGATCTTCGCGACCTACCAGCTGGCCCTGCTCGTGGTGCTCCCCTTGTTCGGCAACCTGTCCGACCTGTTCGGCCGCCGCCGGGTGATGGTCGTCGGGATCGCCTTGATCGGGGCGTCCGCCGTGGTGTTCGCCTTCGCGCCGCACGTGGCCTTCCTCTACGTCGGCCGCGCGCTGCAGGGGGCAGGGGCCGGATTGGCGATGGGCTCGGCCACCGCGTCGCTGATCGAGAACAACACCACCCGGAGCCCGCGGTTCGCCAGCACGACGGCGACCGTCGCCACCGCCGCCGGACTCACCCTCGCGCTGCTGCTCAGCGGGGTCTTCGCCGCCTATCTGCCGCACCCGCTGGTGTGGAGCTACCTGGTCCTGCTCGCCCTCGCGGTGGCCTCGGGGATCGCGTTGCTGCTCACCCCGGACGACCGCCCCGAGGGCGCCCGGCGATGGCGGCCGCGGGCCCCCTTCGTGCCTCGCGGGATCCGCCTCGGCTTCCTGGTCGCCACCTCCTCGGTCGCCCTCGCGTACTGCGTCGGAGCGATCTTCCTGTCCCTGGGCGCGCACCTGATCGACCAGTTCACCCACACCGAGAACACCCTGGTGATCGGCGCCCTGCTCGCTGCTTCGGCCGCCTCGATCGGCGTCACCGGGCTGCTGCTCGGCCGACTCCCCGCCCGGACGGCGGTCTGGGGTGGCGCCGGCCTGTCGCTGGTCAGCCTCGGGCTGATGGCCGCAGCAGCGGCGCGTCAGTCGCTGCCGCTGTTCCTGGCCTGGTGCCTGGTGGGCGGGGTCGCCTACTCGCTGGCGTTCACCGGCGGGCTCGGCTTGGTCAACCTGCTCGCTCCGGCCGAGCACCGGGGGGCGACGCTGTCCTTCCTCTACCTGATCGCGTACGCGCTGCAGGCCGGCACCGCGATCGGGATCGGGGCCCTGGCCACCAGCACCTCCTTGGGTACGGCCGTGGCCGTGGCCGCCGGGGTGCTGGCCCTGCTGGCCCTGCTGCTCGCCGCCCTGAACGCCTCGCTGTCGGTGACCGCAAGCCGGCAGCGGCGAGCGGCGGTCACCGACCAGCCCGCCGAGCGGCTGCCGGCCCACCCCTGACTCGCGACCCGGACCCGCGACGACCGTCGGACCCGTACGCCAGACTGACGGTCATGGCCAGGTACGCCGTGAACAGCGAGGCGGTCGCGTACGTCCGCGACCTGATCGACAAGCGCCAGTACGTGCTGCGCAGCGAGTGGGGCGACGTGCAGCCCGACGCGGAGGCGCAGAACGCCTACCTCGACCGCCACGACTGGACGGCGTACGGACGCTGGCACCTCGGGCTCACCGAGGGAGCCGGCGAGGAGACCAAGGCGCGCTACGCCTTCGTGGTCGGCGACTTCCGTCGGGTGCACCGCAGCGGGCTGATCGCCTGCGTCTACCGGGCGGCGGAGTGGCGGCACAAGGACGTCGAGCTGGCCGCGCACGACCTGCTCCAGCACCTGGACGCCACCTCCGGCTGATCCGCACCACCCCCGCGCCCGACGCCACCACTCGCCAGCGTGACGCTCGCCACTGAGGAACGTCGTCCCGGCGGGGTAGGAGGTCTGCACCGACGCTTGCTGCGTACGGTCGGAGCAGGACGCCACGGGGGCGCAGGGTGGAGGCAGTCAGGTGATCGGGGTGGTGCTCGTCGCCGCGGCCTCGGCGGCGTTGTTCGCCCTGGGCAGCTCGTTGCAGCACCGTTCCGCCGGCTCCGCACCGACGGAGTCCAAGCGGGCCATGGCGGCGACGCTGGTCCGCCGACCGGGGTGGGCGATCGGCGCGCTGCTGTGTGCCGCCGCGTTCGGCCTGCACGCCCTCGCCCTGAGCCGCGGTGATCTCACCGTCGTGCAGCCCATCATCCTCAGCGGGATCGTGTTCGCGGTCTTCGCCCGGTCGGCCATCGACCGGCGGCTGCCGTCCCGCGGCGAGCTGGGCTGGGCGGGCGTGACCTGGGCGGGTCTGGCGCTGTTCATCGGTTTCCTGCGCCCCACCGCCGCCCAGGAACCGCGGGACGACCGCGCCCTGCTGCTGATCGGGATCGGGCTGGTCATGGTGGCCGCGCTGGGGCTGCTCGCCCGGCGGAGCGCCGGGCTCCCGTTGCGCCGGGGCGTTCTCCTGGCCACCGCGGCCGGGACCTGCTTCGGGCTGGTGGCCGGGCTGGTCAAGCTGACCAGCACGGAGGCGGCGTCCGGGATCGCGGCGGTGCTCACGGCGTGGTCGACCTGGGTCCTGCTCGGAGTCGGGGCCACGGCCATCCTGCTCAACCAGCGCGCGTACCAGTCCACCCGTCTGTCGGTCACGGCCCCGGTGCTCAACATCGCCCAGCTGCTGGTGTCGCTGACCTTCGGCCTGATCGTGTTCGGCGAGCGGCTGTTCTCGTCGGCGTCGACGGTGGCCTTCGAGGCCGTCGGGCTGGGTGTGATGGTGTTCGGGATCACCCGACTGACCGGCCGGGCGGCCGCTGAGCCCGGCTCCGGGCCTCGCAGAACGAGCGAAGCGGTTCGGTGAGGTGACCGGCCCTGGTGCGAGCGCTGGGGTCCCGGAGGCAGCGTCGGCGGAGACCTGGTGGCGTTCGGGGTTACGGTGACGCGTGTCCTTCCTGCGCCAACGGTGGCAGACCGCGATCGAATCCTTCTGGCTGATACCGGCACTCCTGCTCTCTGCTTCCGTGCTGGCGGCGGAGCTGCTCGTGGCCCTGGACCGCAGCCTCATCGGGCAGGGCATCGCCGAGCTGCCGTTCGTGAACGCCATCGGACCCTCCGGCAGCCGGGACCTGCTGGCGGCGATCGGCGGCTCGATGCTGGGGGTCGCGGCGACGTCGTTCTCGATCACCATCTCGGTGATCGCCACCGCCAGCTCGACCTACGGCCCTCGCCTGGTGCGCAACTTCATGGCCAACCGCGGCAACCAGATCGTGCTCGGGACGTTCGGTGCCACGTTCCTCTACGCCCTGCTGGTGCTGCGGACCGTGCGCGAGGAGTCCAGCCAGGCCGCCGAGTTCGTGCCGCACCTGGCCGTGACGGTCGCCATCGCGTTGGCGGTGCTGGACGTGGCCGTGCTGATCTACTTCATCCACCACATCGCCGACTCGATCCAGGTGTCGACCCTGGCCAGCCAGGTGCTCTCCGATCTGGAACGCAGTGCCGCCGAGGCTCGGCCCGAGGACCAGGAGCACGCCGACCCGGTCACGATCGTCCCGTCGGCTGAACCCGTGCTGGTCGTCACCGCGAAGGACCACGGCTATCTGCAACAGGCCGACCACGCCGCCCTGGTGGACCTGGCGGCCGACATCGACGGCTTCCTGCGGGTGCGACCTCGATGCGGCGACCACGTCGTCGCGGGTGAGACGCTGGTGGAGGTCTGGGCCGGCGCGGGCGCCGACGACACGGTCGAGCAGCGGATCCGTCGGCACCTCGTCTTCGGCAGGTCCCGGACCCCGCAGAACGATCTCCGCTACGCGGTGCAGCAGATCGTGGAGATGGCGGTCCGGGCGTTGTCGCCGAGCACCAACGACCCGTACACCGCGATCAACGCGATCACCGAGCTCGGCACCGGACTGGTAGCGGTGCTGGAGCACGAGGATCCCGGCAACGGCTACCGACGGGACGGGGAGTGGCGACTGCTGGCACCGACGGTCGGCACCGCCGAGCTGGTCGATCTCTCCTTCGACCAGCTCCGGCGGCACGCCGTCAGCTCCGCCGAGGTCGTGCTGGCGCTGCTGGAGCTGGGCGCCCTGATCGCGCAGCGCACCCACCGGTCGGACGTGCTCGCCGCGGTGCACCGCCAGGAGGAGGCGTTGCGTCGTGCCTTCGCCGCCAGCGAACCGGACCAGAGGGACAGCGAACGCGTCGCCGCCCGGGCGTGACGAGCGTTCGTCATGGCCGATCGCGGCCGATCGCGGCCATCAGAACCAGCGGCGCAGCTCGGTGACCAGCCCGAGGTCGTCATAGGTGCCGGTCACCGCGTCGGCGATCTGCTGCACCTCGAGCGGCGCCTGACCCATGGCCACGCCGCGACCGGCCCAGGCCAGCATCTCGGCGTCGTTGCGGCCGTCACCGACGGCCAGCACGTCGGCCGCCGTCACCCCGAGACCGCGGACGACCTCGTCCAGACCGGCTGCCTTGGTGACCCCCTCGGGGGCGATGTCCAGCCAGGCGCTGTACCCGACGTAGTACTGCACGCCGTGCAGGCCGAGCTGCTCGGCCAGGGCGACGAAGTCCTGGTCGGAACGGGCCGGGTCGCGCAGGATGATCCGGGTGACCGGCCGCGCGCTCAGCTCCTCCACGTCCTCGATGGCCATCGCGCCGGTGAGGTCACCCTCGGGGAAGTGCCCGCTCAGCCGGTAGCCCCGACCGATCTCCTCGACCGCGATCAGCGTGTCCGGGGAGTACGCGATGACCTTCTCGATCACCGCCCGCGGGTCGAACGTGACGGCCTTGACGATCCGCTCCGGCGGGAAGTCGATCACCACCGCACCGTTGGAGCAGACCGCCGGACCCTTGGTGAGCCCGAGCTGCTCGACCACGGGCAGGGTGCTGTGCCAGGCGCGCCCGGTGGACAGCACCACCGGGACACCGGCGTCGGCGACGGCCCGGACGGCCGCGCGGACCTCGGCGGGCAGCGAGCCGTCGTGGTCCAGGATGGTGCCGTCGACGTCGAGGGCGACGACCCGGGGCTGCCACCCGGTGCCCTGGCTGCCGGGCTGGGGGGCGCTCACAACGGCGACAGCTGGGTGCGACCGCCGAGGAACGGCTGGAGCGCGGCGGGCACCCGGACCGAGCCGTCGGCCTGCTGGTGGTTCTCCAGCAGCATGACGATCATCCGGGGCATGGCGCACAGGGTCCCGTTCAGCGTGGCGACCGGCCCGACGCCGGTCCCGTAGCGGCCCCGGATGTTCAGCCGCCGGGCCTGGAACTCCGTGCAGTTGGAGGTCGAGGTGATCTCGCGGTAGCGCTCCTGGGTCGGCAGCCAGGCCTCGCAGTCGTACTTGCGGGCCGCGCTGAGGCCGAGGTCGCCGGCCGCCACGTCGATCACCCGGTAGGGCAGCTCGAGGGCGTCGATGAACTCCTTCTCCCACTCCAGCAGCTGCTGGTGCTCGGCCTCGGCGTCCTCGGGGGCGCAGTAGACGAACATCTCGACCTTGTCGAACCAGTGCACCCGGAAGATGCCGCGGGTGTCCTTGCCGTGCGAGCCGGCCTCCCGCCGGAAGCTCGGGCTGTAGCCGACGTAGCGGCGCGGCAGCGACTCCGGAGCCAGGATCTCGTCGCCGTGGTAGGCCGCCAGCGGCACCTCGGCGGTGCCGACCAGGTAGAGGTCGTCCTCGCTCAGGTGGTAGACGTCCTGCGCGGCCTGACCGAGGAAGCCGGTGCCCTCCATCGCCGACGGCTTGACCAGCGACGGCGGGATCATCAGGGTCAGGCCCTTGGCCGTGGCCGTCGTGACCGCGAGGTTGAGCAGCGCCAGCTCGAGCTCGGCACCCTGCCCGGTGAGGAAGTAGAACCGCGAGCCGGACACCTTCGCCCCACGCTCGATGTCGATCGCCCCCAGCAGCTGACCGAGCTCCACGTGGTCGCGGGGGGTGAAGCCCTCGGCCACGAAGTCGCGTCTGGTGCCGCGCTCCTCCAGCACCACGTAGTCGTCCTCGCCGCCGACCGGGACCCCGTCGATGATCAGGTTCGGCACGGCCTTGAGCAGCTCGTCGAAGGCCGCTGATGCCTCCTTCTCGGCGGCCACCGCCTTCTTCACCTGATCGGCCAGCTCCTTGGTCCGCGCCAGCAGACCGGGCCGCTCCTCCGGTGACGCCTTCGGAACCTGCTTGCCCAGCTCCTTCTGCTCGGCCCGCAGCGACTCGTACGCGGCGATGGACGAGCGCCGGCTGGCGTCGGCCGCCAGGGCCTCGTCGACGATCGTCTCGGACTCACCGCGGGCGCGCTGCGACGCCTTGACCCGCTCGGGGTCGGTGCGCAGCACCTTCACATCGATCACGTCAGCCAGCCTAGCGAGGTAGCCGCCGCACGCTGACCGCTTATCCGGCCCGGTGCCGGCGATCGGTTGTGACCAGCATCGCGATCGTCGCGTACGGGATCTGCGCGGACCGGTGGAAGGATCACCCCATGACCGTGTCCGATCGCCGCGCCCTGCGCACCGCGGTCTCGCTGATCGGGAGGCGCCGGTGAGCGGGCGGCGGAGTCGGACCTCGGTGCTGATCACGGCGTCCCTGCTCGTGGCCTTCCTCGGCTGGTCGTTGCTGCTGTTCTCCTGGCCGGCCCTGCGCGCCCTGGACGAGCGCTGGGTCGCCCCGGCGTTGGACCCGATGTCCAACCAGGCACAGATCGCGGCCGCGTTCGCGCTGCTCACCTGGCCGGGGCTGGAGTACGCCGCCCTGGTCGCCCTGGCCGCCTGGGCGTACCGGCGCCGGCTCCGGGCCCTGACCTTCGCCCTGCTGCTGACCGCCGCGCTCGGCTGGGGCATCAGCAGCCTGGTCAAGTGGGCCGTCGCCCGGCCCCGCCCGCCGCAGCACCTCGACGTGATGACGGCCTGGGGCTACTCCTACCCGTCCGGCCACATGGTCGGGGTGGTCGCTTCCTGCATCGCTGTCGGAGCGGTGTTCCGGGTCACCCGGAGCAGTCCCCGAGCACGGCTGCTGTGGACCGTCGGGGCCACCGTCCTGATCCTGGCCGTGGCCTTCGACAGGTGGTTCCTGGGCGCGCACCACATCGCCGACATCATCGGTGGCGCGCTGCTGGGCGCCTTCGCCGCCAGCTTCTCGCTGGTCGTCTGCGGGGTGTCGGTGCCGATCCCCCACACGGCGGTGGTCGAGATCGTCCGGGAACGCCGGGAGGCCGCGCACCCGACCTCGACGACCGACCAGAAGCGGTGCGCGGTCATCTACAACCCGGCCAAGGTGACCGACTGGGCCGTGTTCCGCCGCCACGTCGAGTACGAGCTGAAGACCCGCGGCTGGGCCCGGCCGCTGTGGCTGGAGACCACCGTCGACGACCCGGGCCGGGCGCAGACCGCCCAGGCGGTCGCCGAGGGCGTGGACCTGGTGATCGGCGCCGGCGGCGACGGCACCGTGCGGGTGATCTGCTCCGGACTGTCCGGCACCGGGATCCCGTTCGGGGTGGTGCCCGCCGGCACCTCCAACCTGCTGGCCCGCAACCTCGGTATCCCCCGCGACGAGGCGGCAGCCCTGCGGGTCGCCTTCGACGGGGCGGACAAGCCGATCGACCTGGTCCGGATGACCGCCGACGGGGGTCCGGAGGACCATTTCGCGGTGATGGCCGGCGTCGGCATCGACGCGGTGATCATGCAGGACACCAACCCGGACCTGAAGAAGACCGTCGGTTCGGCGGCCTACTTCGTCTCGGCGGCCAAGAACGCCAACCACCCAGCCCTGCACACCACCATCCGGGTCGACGACGGCCCGGTCCTGCGGCGCCGGGCCTCGGTGATCGTGATCGGCAACGTGGGTCTGCTGCCCAGCGGCATCCTGCTCATCCCCGACGCCCAGCCCGACGACGGTCTGCTGGACGTGCTGGTCGCCTCCCCCCGGACGGTCCGCGACTGGGTCCGATTGGTCACCCAGGTGGTCACCCGCCGGGAGCGGGGCGACGACCAGCTGGACCGGCTCACCGGGCGACGGGTCGAGATCACCGTCGAGCCGCGCGACCAGTACCAGCTGGACGGCGACACCGCCGGTGAGTGCGCGACCCTGGTGGCCGAGATCATGCCCGGCGCCCTGACCGTACGGGTGCCGCCGGCGCAGCAGCGCAGCCTGACCACCGCCGACGCCACCGAGCTGGCCGAGGACCCGGACTCGAGCGAGATGGCTCGACGGCCGGGTGGTCGACGACGCCGTAGGTGTCGCGCCGCCGGCGGCCGACCGGCCTGAACCGGTGCCGGTCGGGCGCTGACCTCCGCGCTCCCCTGTTCGCCCGGGTCTGGCGCGGAGCCGTCAGTGAGCGAGGAACTCCAGCACCCGAGAGGTCAGCAGCGTGGTCGCCTCCGCGTCGTAGGACGGCAGCGACCGGTCCTCGAACAGGTGCTGATCCCCCGGGTAGAGGTACAGCTCGGCTCCCGGGACGGCGTCGACGATGGCCCGGGCGGCGTCGACGTCACCCTCGCCCGCGAAGAACTCGTCAGCGTCCTTGCCGTGGATCTGCACCGGTACGCCCTCGGGCCAGGGTCCGAACGCCCAGTCCCCCGTGATCGGCACGCACGCCTCCAGCAGGACGGCGCCGGCCGCGCCCGGCCGGGTCTGAGCCAGTCGTTGGGCCTGCATCACCCCCGACGAGATGCCCAGGTAGACCAGGCCGGCGGGCAGCTCGGCCACCGCCGCATCGGCCAGGGCGGTCAGATCCGGTTTGTCCGGGCCGCTGGCGAACGCCGCCCCCTCCTGGAGGGTGTCGAACCGGCGACCCCCGTACAGGTCGGGGGTGTGGACGGTGTGCCCGGCGGCCCGCAGGTCGTCGGCGAGGGCCTCGACCCCGGGCGTCAGTCCGAGGATGTGGTGGAAGATCGACGATCTCAGCCATGACTGGCACGCTACGTCGTCGCACCGACGCTTCCACTAACTAGGCCCGGACGGCGGCGACCCACTTCGTGATGGTTGCCGCTGCGTCAGGTCCTAGGAGGGCCTCCGTTTCGCCCTGCACGGCAGCCCAGGTCTGACCGGCTTCCCGGAGCTTCTCCCTCCCTTCGGGGCTGAGCGCTACTGCCATCGATCGCCCCGTCGACGACGTCATGGCGGTGACCACCCAGCGACGACGTTCGAGTATCGCGAGGTTGCGGCTCATGGTGGAACGTTCTACGGCCATGATCTCGGCGAGGTCGCTGGGCCTGACCGGTGCGCCCTGCATGTGAAGCCACGCCAGGAGCTCGAGCTGAGCCATCGACAGCCCTAGGGGCCGCAGCGCCTGGTCGAACCGGCGGCCGACAGTGCGTTGTAGCCGAGCGACGCGCGTTCCGAGGCAGCCCTCCATCGCGGCTGCGACATCATCCGCCGTCCTGAGTTGCATATGCATCTCTTTCTGCTAGTTTGTTGCACGTACACCACATGCTACCCGAGAGGACGGACCCGCGATGACACCCATGGAGCCCCTACTGGCCCGCAATGCCCAGCTCGCAGCGACGGGCGGGCTGCCACAGCTGACGATCTTCCCGCCGTACAAGGTCTTCTTGGTCACCTGCCTGGATCCCCGCGTCGATCCGGCCGGGTTCCTCGGTATCCAGGCCGGTGATGTCATGCAGGTGCGCAACGCCGGCGCACGGGTGACGGACGCCGTGCTGCAGGACATTGCGTTCATCGCCGAGCTCGCGGCCATGACCGTGGACGGCGACGGACCGCTGTTCGAGGTCGCCGTCGTTCACCACACCGATTGCGGGACGCGACTCCTGGCCGATGCCGGGTTCCGAGCGGCCTTCGCCCGGCGGACAGGCCGCGACCAGGAATCCCTCGAGCAGCAGGCGGTCCTGAACCCCGACGCGACGGTCCTCGCCGACGTCGCCCTCGTGCACGCCAGCAGCGCCATTTCCGGGCGCGTGAGCGTCTCCGGCCACGTGCACGACCTCGCCACTGGGCGGGTCCGGACGGTCGCGGACGCGTCGCCGCGCGGGCAGTCCCCGCTGGCTCAGGGGAGCGGCACCGCGGTGGTGACGAGGTGAGCGGCCCGCTGACGCTGGTGACGGGGGCGACCGGCAGGACGGGATCCTTGGTCGCGCAGGAGCTCCTCGAGCGCGGCTCTCGCGTGCGCGCGGTGGCACACCGGGTCGACGCCAGAAGCGAGCGGCTGCGGGCGATGGGCGCCGAGATCGTCACGCCCGACCTCTTCGACCCGGATCAGGTAGCCGCGGCGATGAAGGGCGTCCAACGGCTCTACTACCTACCGCCGTGGCACCCGCACATGCTGCACAGCGCGACCGTCTTCGCCTCGGCCGCACGTGCACAGGAGCTGGACGCCGTCGTGCACCTGTCCCAGTGGCTGGCCAGCCCGGCACACCCGTCGCTGGCGACGCGTCAGAACTGGCTCGTCGAGCGGCTGTTTGCCGACCTCGTGCCCACCGCCGCGCACGTGACGCTGAACCCCGGATTCTTCGCCGAGAACTACCTCGGCAACGGCCTCACAGCCCTGGCGGCGAACCTCGGGGTCTACCCGCTCCCCATCCGCGAGGGCCGCAACGCACCACCGTCCAACGAGGACATCGCCCGCGTCGCGGTCGCCGTGCTGCTCGACCCAGCCCCGCACGCCGGCCGGCGCTACCGCCCGACCGGACCGCAGATGCTCAGCATCGAGGAGATCACCGGCGCCCTCGGCGACGCCGTCGGGCGGCGGGTCAGGCACCTGCCGATTCCCATGTTCATGTTCCTGCGGGCACTGCGGGTGATGGGCCCCAGGTATGGCATCGGGCCGTACCAGATGTCCACCGTCCGCTGGTACTACCCCGAGCACGCGCTCGGCAGCTGGGAAGTCGGCGGACTCACGAATGACGTGCTGGACGTGACCGGCGCCGAGCCGGAGAGCTTCGCCACGGTCGCCGGCCGCTACGCCCGGCATCCCGCGAACGCCCGAACCGCCAAGCACACGGCCGCGGCCCTGTGGGACATGACTCGGATCGGCGTCACGCCGACGCCACGCCTGGACCGACTCGTCCGACGCCAACAGCAACCCGTCCCGCAGGAGCCCCTGTACGCCGCGCACTCGCCATCCTGGCCGCGGAGCCGAACATCAAACGGACCATCAGAGCCCAGCGGCCGGCGCGACTACGCCAGCTACCCCAGCACCGCCGGTCGCACCATCGCGAAGACAGTCGAGTCACCGTAAGCGGACCGTGCTACGAGACGTCGCGGCTGCGGCCCATGGCCGAGGGCTACCGATGGCATCTGATGCACGATTCATGCGTCCATCTGGTGGCGATGTGGCGTCATGAGGCGGGCTCAGGCGTAGCCCTCTGCGTTCACGGTTGGAGTGCCCGGCGGATCATCCCGACCAACGCGCTGATGCGCGGGGGTAGGGCCGCAGCGTCGGGTGGCTGAGTCAGCAGCCAGGTGTCCATGGCCTGGCCCATGCCGGCGGCGACGGCGATCAGCAGGCCGGACGGCAGGTCGGTCCGAACCGCGCCGTTCCGTTGCCCGTCCGCGAGGACGCGTTCCATCCACGGCACCACCTCCTTCTCCATCTCCTGCTGGACCTGCTGCATCGCCGGGGTCGTCGATGCAGCAATCCACCCTCGGACCAACGACGCCAGCTCGGGGGCGGTTTCCAGGGCCGACATCAGTTGGAGGTAGTAGGTCTCCAGCGCCGACCAGAAGGCGTCCGGGTCGCTGTCTGCGGGACTGTCGAACGGACCTGCTCGGGCGAGTAGCTGTTCGAGTTCCACGCGTACGACATGCGCGTACAGATCTTCTTTGCCGTCGAAGTAGTAGTACATGGAGCCCTTGGAGATCCCTGCCGCCTCGATCACCCGGTTCAGTGAGGCGTCGTGGAACCCGTGGGCAGCGAACTCCTCCAACCCAGCCGCGAGAATTGTCTGCTGCTGCGTCGTGGGGAGCTTCGCAAACCGAGGTCGGACCATGGGATCGCAGCAGCCGTCTCAGGCGGGGAAGGCGGGGAGCTCGATGGCGTCGTGGAAGCTTCTGCCCATCGCCAGATCCGCCACCTTCGGTAGTCCCATCAACCTCATCACCGTGTTTCGAACCAGGAGCCGGAGCCTATCCTGCGGCGCGAACGCCACACCGAGCCCTCTGGCCGCGGCCTGCTTGGACTGCAGGAACGGGGCAAGCCGTTCCTGGTAGCGGGCGAACGCCGGCCCATGAGCACCGTTGGCTCGCGCCAGCTCAGCGGCCAGCACGTACGACTCGATCATGGCCAGCGCCGACCCTTGGCCGGCCAGCAACGACGGACACGCGGCTGCATCTCCGACCAGGGCCACCCGGCCGCGCGTCCAGGACGGCATCTGGATCTGGCTCACCCCATCGAAGTAGAAGTTCTTCGCCTGCGGCATCGCCTCGATCAGCGCCGGCGTCTCCCAACCTGCCCCGGCCAACCGTTCACGCAGCAACTCCTGCTGGTCAGCAACGCTGTTGAGGGGCACGCTGCCGTCGTGTCGGACCGTGAAGATCACCATGGTGACGTCATCACGCAACGAGACCCGTACCGCCTGGAAACCGACCTCGGCGTGCATGATCGCGACCAGTTCGTCCCGCGGTCGGTAACCGGCGATGTCGAAGACGGAAACCAGCATGTTCTGGTACCGCACGAACTGCTGGTCAGGACCGAACGCCAGCCGACGGACCTGCGAGTGCAGCCCGTCCGCGCCCACGACGAGATCGAAGGCGCGGGACTGACTGTTCTCGAATGACACCCGGACTCGATCTCCGTCGTCGTCGAGAACGCACACCGTGTCATCCACGATCAGCTCCGCAGCCCCTGCCAGCGCGGCGTAGATGGCCGCGGCCAGATCGGAACGGGCGATGCTGACATACCGCTCGGTCGATCCCATGATCGCCGACGGCTTGATCGACGCGATCCGACGGCCGCCGCGGTCGACGGACCGCGCCTCAACCATCACGTACCCGCGCCGGCGCAACTCGGGAACGATCCCCATCCGATCGGCCACGTCGAAGCCGGCTCCCCAGAAGTCGATCAGATAGCCACCGCGTCGCAACTCCGGAGCGCGCTCGACCAACGTCACCTGGTGCCCCGCCTGCAGCAGCCAGTAGGCAAGGGTGGGCCCGGCTATACCGGCACCCACGATCAACACGTCCACTCCACTCACCACCCGTCATCTCGACTACCAGTTCGACCATCAGTCTAGACCATTGGTCGAAAAGCATAGGCCCCCGGTGGCAGCGCCTATTCGAGGGAGACGAATGGGTCGAGCAGTCCGGTAGACCATCCCTCCCCGACCTCCTCGACGAGGCGTTCCTGGTCCCAAGCCCTGGCTAAGCCAGGTCGACAGCCAACCAACAACCGAACACAAGATCATCGAGGGGCCCATGCGGTCCAGCGTCGCCGCCGGCGGACTTCCGCACCCCGCGCTCAGCCGGGCTTGCGGCCCTGCAGGTAGAGCCGGCGGGTCGGCGCCTCGTCGGGGAGCGGGCTGCGGACGTACCACTGGAGATCGACCAGCCCGGCCGCCTCGGCCGCGGCGATGACCACCTCGGGGTCGTGCAGCACGAAGTCCAGCTCGGTCGGCTCCCCGAACAGCTCGCCCGGGTGCTGGACCTCGTCGCCGACGTGGGTGGCCAGCGCCAGGTAGCCGCCGCGGCAGAGCACCTTGGCCAGCTGCGCCACCGTCGGGGCGATCTCGGACTGGGCCAGGTGCACCAGCGCGTACCAGGCGGTGACCAGACCCCAGCCGGGATCGCGCGGATCGCTGCCCCGGGGCATCGGCGGTACCGCGAAGGTGCCCTGCACGAAGGTGACGTCCGGGTGCAGCTCCCGGGCCTGCTCCAGCATCACCGGTGACAGGTCGAGCCCGGTCATCTCCATGTCCAGGCCGGCCAGCAGACCCGCCACCTGACCCGGTCCGCAGCCGACGTCCAGTCCCTGCCCGGGAGCGGAGTTGGCCAGCTCCTCCAGGAACCAGCTGTCGAAGGGTTTGTCGGCGAGGTCGTCACCCAGGGCGATCGCGTACGCCTCGGCCAGCCGGTCGTACTCACCGGTGACCAACCGGTCGCGGGCCAGGCCACCGGCGGCCAGCACCTGCTCCCGGTCGACGGCGGCCACCGGGGTGACCGCCTCGGGCGGCAGCTCGGCGCCGAGCAGGTGGATCCAGCGTCGGTCGTGCTGACCCGCCTGGCGCTCCAGCTCGCGGACCAGCGGCGGGTCCTCGGCGGCCAGCGCCTGCAGCCGCTCCTCGACGGCGTCCCGGTCGGCGAAGGCGTGCAGCCGCTCCGTCCGCGGACGCAGCTCCCCCGGGGTCTGCGGTCCGCGCAGCAGCAGACCGGTGAGCAGCGCCACCGCGGGGGCGTCGAGACCGAGGTGCTCCTCCAACCGCTGGTGGTACTTCACCACCCGCAGACCGGTCGGCTTCACGAACCGGACCAGCTCACGGTCGCGGAGCCGGTTGAGGGTGTCCACCAGGGTCGCCTCGTCGTAGGCGACCACCGGATCGCGGCTGGTCGACTGGTTGCAGGCGGTGCGCAGGCTGTTGAGCGAGAGCGGGTAGGAGTCGGGCACGGTGCGCTGCTTCTCCAGCAGGGCACCCAGCACGCGCTGTTCGACCGGATCCAGAACGGGGAGCTCGGGCACGGGGTCAGCCTGTCATGCCCGCTGTGCTCGCGAGGGCGGCCCGCTCACTCTCACCGAGCGACGACCCGGGAGGTCGGTGCGGGTCTTCCGATCAGCGCTCGACACCGCCCCTGGGCCCCCGTCAGGACGCCGCCGACCACGGGCTCTCGACCACGGCGCGGAGGGCGTCGACGTCGGAGCCCGCCGCGGTGACCGCGCGTTGCAGAGCAACCTCGGCCGGTGAGCCGGTCCCCCGCAGCAGACCGAGGAGCAGAGCCTGCCCGTCGATCCGGCGGGTGTGCAGCCGGACGGCTTCCCGCAGAGACAGCTCCAGAGCCTTCTTGCCGTCGGCGGCGAACGGCAGGTGGCCTTTCCGCGGTGCCCGCCGGGCACGCTCCAACGCGCCCTCACCGAACACGGCATCGGCCCGCCCCCGGACGGCATCCAGGTCGATGCCGACGGACGCGAGCGACGCCGCATCCAGGCCACTCTCCAGCTCGGCGCGCAGCGCGCCCGCGAACGTCGCCGGCTCGACCCCGACCTGCCGCAGCGCCCGGGGGGCCACGCCGTCCTGATCGAGCAGGGCCAGCAGCAGGTGCCGCGAGTCGATCGCGTGCGCCCCCGAGGAGCGCGCCGTCTCCTGCGCGGCCACCACGGCCTCCCGGGCCTGGGCGGTGAACTTCTCGAACATCAGATCCTCCCGACGTACTTCTTGTGGACGGCCTGCTTGGTCACGCCGAGCGCGTCGGCGATCTGCTGCCAGGACCAGCCGAGGCCGCGGGCCCGCTCGACCTGGAGGTGCTCCAGCCGGTCGGCCAGCTCCCGGACGGCGCGGACGGCACGGAGACCCTCCTGCGGGTCCTCCCCGGCGGCGGTCATGAACGCATCGGACATGCCGTCAACCTACGTTGACCATTGATCGTTTGTCAACCTACGTTGACCGTCCAGGAGCGGAGCCGGACACTCGCCTGTAAACCTTTACTAGACGACGCCGCCGATCCTCGCTACAGTTGCCGACAGCGAGACCGTAAAGGTTTCCACTCCATCTCCGACCCAGCGAGGACCCATGTCGCGCGCCACGATCACCGACGTCGCCCAAGCGGCCGGCGTCTCGATCGCGACCGTCTCCCGGGTGCTCAACGGCCGGGGTGGTGCGACCGCGACCGCCGAGACCGTCCGGGCCGCGGCGGAGCGGTTGGGCTACGCCCCGAACGCCCTGGCCCGGATGCTCATCACCCAACGCAGCATGACCGTCGGGCTGCTGCAGCCGACCGTCTCGGACTCGTTCGCGGGTCAGGTGCTCGACGGGGTCGAGGACGCGGCGTACGAGCTGGGCTACTCGGTGATCGTCTGCTCGACCGGCGCCGGCTCGAGCCGGTTGGAGCACTACGCCCGGTTGCTGGCCGGCCGTCAGGTCGACGCGGCCGTGGTGATGTCGACGGCGGTCACCGAGACCCAGCACCAGCTCCTGCGGGCCTTGACCCTGCCGTACGTGGTGGTGGCCGGCAGCACCCCTGCCGCCGAGGTGCCGGTCGTGGCGATCGACGGGCAACAGGCAGCCGCCGACGCCACCGCCGCGCTGATCGCCGCCGGTCACACCCGGATCGGGATGATCGCCGGCGGGGCGGACGACCCGGTGGCGGGCATCCCCCGCGTACGGGGGTTCGAAACCGCCTGCGACGCCGCCGGGCTCGCTCCCGCCGACCGACCGGTGGAGCACGGCGACTTCGGGTACGACAGCGGTCTGGTCGCCGCGCGCCGGCTGCTGGACCGCCGGCCCGACCTGACAGCTGTGTTCGCGGTCAGCGACGAGATGGCCGTGGCCGCGATGGCCGTGGCCGACGAGCGGGGACGCCGGGTGCCCGACGACCTCTCGGTGGTCGGCTTCGACGCCATCCCGTTGGCCCGGATGACGCGACCCCCGCTGGTGTCCGTCGCCCAGCCGCTCCGGGCGATGGGCTACCGGGCCATGCACGCCGCCGAGCAGCTGGTCCGCGGCGAGCACCGCCTCGACACCGAGCCGGTCACCCACACCCTCACCGCCGGCGGCACCATCGGCCCGCCGACGCCCGACCGCCAGATCCCCACCGTCGTCTGACGCCAGCCGGCACACCAGCAGATCCACCCCATCAGCCCCAGCAGACCGAACCCAGCAGAGGAGACCTCGATGTCCACCCCCACGATGCCCACCGCCGCCCGCCCCGACGGCTGGTGGAAGTCGGCCGTCGTCTACCAGATCTACCCGCGGTCGTTCTCCGACAGCAACGGTGACGGCATCGGCGACATCCCCGGGATCATCTCCCGGCTGGACTACCTGGCCGATCTCGGCGTCGACGTGGTCTGGCTGTCCCCGGTCTACACCTCGCCGCAGGACGACAACGGGTACGACATCTCCGACTACACCGACATCGACCCGACCTTCGGCAGCCTGGCCGACATCGACGCCCTGATCGCCGGGCTGCACGAGCGCGGCATGAAGCTGGTGATGGACCTGGTGGTCAACCACACCTCCGACGAGCACGCCTGGTTCGTCGAGTCGCGCGACCCGGCCTCGCCGAAGCGTGACTGGTACTGGTGGCGTCCCGCCCGGGAGGGCTTCGAGCCCGGCACGCCCGGCGCGGAGCCCACCAACTGGGGCGCGGCGTTCTCCGGCTCGGCCTGGCAGTACGACGAGGTCTCCGGGGAGTACTTCCTGCACCTGTTCTCCCCCAAGCAGCCGGACCTGAACTGGGAGAACCCGGAGGTCCGCGAGGCCGTCTACGCGATGATGCGGTGGTGGGTCGACCGGGGTGTCGACGGCTTCCGGATGGACGTGATCAACCTGATCTCCAAGCCGACCGAGCTGGTGGACGGCCCGGTGGCCCCCGGGCAGCTGCACCACCCCTCGTTCGTCCCGGTGGCCAACGGGCCCCGACTGGACGAGTTCCTGGCCGAGATGAACGCCGCGGTCGGTCTGGACGCGCAGAACCTGCTCACCGTCGGTGAGATGCCCGGCTCCTCGATCGCCACCGCACGGGCGGTGACCGACCCCGAGAACCACGAGCTCAACATGGTCTTCACCTTCGAGCACGTCAGCCTGGACCAGACCCCGGAGGGGTCGAAGTGGGACCTGGCCGAGCTGCCGCTGCCGGTGCTCAAGGCCAACCTGGCCGAGTGGCAGGACGGTCTGGCCGAGGCCGGCTGGAACTCCCTCTACTGGAACAACCACGACCAGCCGCGGGCCGTCTCCCGGTTCGGCGACGACAGCCCCGCGTTCCGGGTCGCGTCGGCCAAGACCCTGGGCACCGTCCTGCACCTGCACCGGGGGACGCCGTACGTCTACCAGGGCGAGGAGATCGGGATGACGAACTCGTACTTCACCGACATCTCGCAGTACTCCGACCTGGAGTCGGTGAACTACCACGCCGAGGCGCTGACGCTCGGTCTCGAGGCCGAAGCCGTCCTGCAGTCGCTCTCGGTGAAGAGCCGCGACAACGCGCGTACGCCGATGCAGTGGGACGACCGCTCCCACGCCGGTTTCAGCGAGGGCATCCCCTGGCTGCCGGCCAACCCGAACTACGTGGTGGTCAACGCCGAGGCGGCGGTCGCGGACCCGACCTCGGTGTTCCACCACTACCGGGCGCTGATCGCGCTGCGGCACGCCGACCCGGTGGTGGTCGACGGCCGCTTCGCCCTGCTGGCGCCCGACCACGACCGGCTCTGGGCGTTCACCCGGACGTCGGCGGACGAGACCCTGCTGGTGCTGGCGAACTTCTCCGCCGAGCCGCTGGAGCTGCCGACCGACGGCCTGCCGGACCGGACCGGGGCCACCCTGGTGCTCGGCACCCATCCCGGCGACGGACTGTCAGCCAGTCTCGCTCCGTGGGAGTCGCGGGTCCTCCGGCTCGCCTGAGTCGGGTTCGCAGGCCGGCGCTGCCGCCGCGGGGTCGCCGTTCGCGACTCCGCGGCGGCATCCGGTCGGCCGGACGCGAGCCGGACCGCCGTACGCGACTCCCCGGCGGCATCCGGCCTGCCGGCGCGAGCCAGACCGCCGTACGCGACTCCCCGGCGGCATCCGGCCTGCTCGCGCGAGCCAGACCGCCGTACGCGACTCCCCGGCGGCATCCGACTGCCGACGCGAGCCAGACCGCCATCCGCGCCGGCGCGGGGGCGTTGCGGCGGCATAGTGGTGCCACCGACCGAACGGAGCGCGCCGTGAGCGATCCCGCCAGCAGCCAGAGCAGCACGCCCGAGCTGATGCCCGCCGCGTTCCTCGGGCACGGCAACCCGATGAACGCCCTGGCCGACAACCGCTACACGCAGGCCTGGCACGCGCTGGGTCGGGCGGTCCCGCGACCGCGGGCGATCCTGGTGGTCTCCGCCCACTGGTACATCAACGCCACAGCGGTGACCGCGATGCCGCGGCCGCGCACCATCCACGACTTCTACGGGTTCCCGCAGCAGCTGTTCGACGTGGACTACCCGGCGCCGGGGATGCCGAGCTTCGTGGAGGAGGTCAGCGACGTCGTGCACCCGACCTGGGTGGGCGCCGACGTGGACTCGTGGGGGATCGACCACGGCACCTGGTCGGTGCTGATGCACGCCTTCCCCGACGCCGACGTGCCGGTGATGCAGCTGAGCATCAACGCCGACAAGCCGTTCGACTACCACCTCGATCTCGGGGCGCGGCTGGCGCCGCTCCGGGAGCAGGGCGTGCTGATCATCGGCAGCGGCAACGTGGTGCACAACCTGGGTGGGATGACGTCGACCATGCCCGACGGCGGGTTCGACTGGGCCGAGCGGTTCGACGAGCAGGTCAAGGCGTCGATGGCCGAGCAGCCGACCGAGACCGCAGCGCTGGACGGTCACCGCGACTTCCGTACGGCGGTGCCCACCCCCGACCACTACATCCCGCTGCTCTATCTCGCCGGGCTGGCCGGTGCCGCCGGACGCGGCGCGGACGTGCTGGTGGACGGCTACGCGTACGGGTCGCTGTCGATGACCGCGTACACCCTGGATCTGGCCTGCCCGGGCGCCGGCGACGGCACCGAGCCGGCCGCCGCCCTGCCCGACGGGGTGCCCCCGGACGGCTCCAACATCTGACCCCCCGACGCCGCCGACGCCGCTGACGCACTTCTCCGTGCACCCACGCAAGCGCCGCAACGTGTGCGCGAGTGGTCGGAAGAGTGCGTCAGCGGGTTCGGGCTCTCGGAGCTCAGGCGGCGCGGACCTGGATCCGGTTGGCCCAGGGGTCCTCGAACTCGACCGTACGGCCGTCGTCCCTGGTCTCCACACCATGGAAACCGAGACGGTCGGTCAGGGCGCCGAGATCGTCCAGGGCCGGCACCTCGATCCGGACCAGACCGAGCCCCAGCGTCAACCGACGGCGGCCGGCGCCGCGGCTCTGCCAGGTGTTCATCGCCATGTGGTGGTGGTAGCCACCGGCGCTGACGAACAGAGCGGTGTTGCCGAGCTCGGCAGTGGTCTCGAAGCCGAGCTGGTCGACGTAGAACCGGCGGGCGGACTCGACGTCGCCGACGCACAGGTGCACGTGACCGACAGTGGCGGGCCGAGCAGCGGCCGCCGCCACCGCCGCTGGGTCCAGGTGCTCACCCAGGAACCGGTTCGGGTCCAGCATCAAGGTGGCCATCTCGATCTGGCCGTGGGTCCAGCTCCAGCTCGACCGGTCCCGGTCGGTGTAGAGCTCGACCCCGTTGCCCTCCGGGTCGGTGAAGTAGAACGCCTGGCTGACCAGGTGGTCCGCACTACCCGTGTACGTGCCCGGGTGTCGGGTGGCCACCGAGTGCACCGAGGTGGCGAGGTCCGCCTCCGAGTCGAACAGGATCGCTGTGTGGAACAGGCCGGCCGAGCGGGTCGGCGCGTGCCGCAGCTCGGGGGCGTGCACCAGCCGCAGCACCTGCTCGGTGCCGCGACCGAGCACCGCCTCCGACGCCGAGGTGGACAGCACGCTGAGGGTCACCGCGTCGCGGTAGTAGGCGGTCATCGCGTCGAGGTCGGCCACCCTCAGCGTCACCGCCCCCATCCGGGTGTCGGCGGCCAGCAGGTCGGTGCTCACGGCAGTCATTCTCCTTGTTGGTTGTACGTGCAACTAACTTACCAGGCAACACTTGTAGATACAACCTTTTGCTAGACTCCCCCCATGACCGACACCCCGTGGCTCGACGAGTCCCAGCAGCTCGCCTGGGTGCGGTTCGCCGCGGTGCTCGAGCTGCTCCCCCGGTTCCTGGACTCCCAGCTCGAGCGGGACGAGCAGCTCAGTCACTACGACTACTTCTGCCTGGCCATGCTGTCCCAGGCCCCGCGGCGCACCCTGCGGATGACGGCGCTCGCGTCGATGACCAACGCGACCCTGCCCCGCCTGTCCCGGGTGATGAACCGACTGGAGGACGCGGCGTACGTACGCCGCGAGCCGTGCCCCACGGATCGTCGCGCCACCAACGTGGTGCTGACCGACCAGGGCTGGGCGAAGGTGGTGCAGGCAGCACCCGGCCACGTCCGCAACGTCCGGCGGCTGGTCATCGACGCCCTCGACCCCGAGCAGGTGGAGCAGCTGTCCGCCATCAGCGTCCGGCTGCTGACCGTGCTGGATCCGGACCAGAAGATGATGGCGTCGGTGCTGCGTCGGACCAGCTGAGGTCACTCACCTCGTCGCTGACGCACACCTTCGTACGCTCACGCAGGGGATGCAACGGCCGCGTGACAGCACGGAGGAGTGCGTCAGCGGAAGGCGGCGGGGGTCAGGAGCCGTCGGCGTAGAGCCGGCAGACCAGCTCGCGGAACGCGGCGGCCCCGGCGGGCGGGTCGTCGCGCCACCACACCAACCAGACAGCTATCGGCGGTGCGTCCGGCACGGGCCGGTAGCGGATGCCCGGGTGCGGGAACTGGTCAGCGGTCGCCCGGGAGGTGATGCCCACCGCCTCGCCCGCCGCGACGACGGTCAACCACTCCTCCATCCCGTGCACCTCGCGCAGCTCGCTCGGCCCGCCCCCGGACGGCCACAGCTCGGTCGACGTGGTGCCGGTCGCTCGGTCGATCGCCACCGTCCGCTGCGCCAGGTCACCCAGCATCAGCCGCCGTCGGCGGGCCAGCGGGTCGTCGGCGGCCAGGGCGGCGCAGCGGGGTTCGGCCCCGACCAGCGAGGTCTCGAAGCGCGGGTCCGGCAGCGGCCGGCGGACCACCGCGAGGTCGACGTCACCGTCGAGCAGCCCCGCGGTGGCGGTGTTCGACTGCACGAAGGCCACCGTGCCGTGCTCGGCCTGCCAGCGGCGCTGGATCGGGGTGGTCAGCCGCCCGAAGACCGACCACGCGAACCCCACCCGCAGCTGTTCGGGCCGCTGCTCGGCCAGTCGCTCGATGGCCGTCACCTCGGCCAGCACCCGCCGGGCGTGCTCGGTGACCCGTCGACCGAGCACCGTCGGGCGGGCTCCCTGACTCGTCCGGAGCAGCAGCCGGACGCCCAGGGTGCGCTCCAGGTCGGCGACCGCCCGGGAGACCGACGCCTGCGAGGTCCGCAGCACGATCGCCGCGTCGGTGAAGGTGCCCTCGTCGACGACCGCGGCGAGGGCGCGGAGCTGGCGCAGATCGGTCATACGCTGAGCGTATAGCCTGCGTGTCGCATTGCATTGTGCGTATCGATCGCGGTCATCGCAGAGTTGCCCCATGACCACCGCCGACCGGCTGAGCACCGACGTCCTCCCCCTCGGTCCGCCAGCCACCGAACACGCACTCCCCGCCACCGCTGGCCGTCGTGGCCGGGGTCCGCGCGCCGGGCAGAGCGGCGGCTCCGGTCGCGGCATCGTCGCCCTGCTGACCGGAGCCGCCAGCAACCAGACCGGAGCCGCGGTCGCGGCGCACGCCTTCCCGACCATCGGCCCGGTCGGGGTGGTGGCGGTCCGGCAGCTCGTGGCCGCCGTCGTGCTGCTGGCCGTGGCGCGTCCCCCGTTGCGGCGACTGACGGCCGCGCAGTGGGGTCCGGCGCTGGCCCTCGCGGCGGTGTTCGCGATCATGAACCTCGCCCTCTACTCCGCGATCGAGCGGATCGGGCTCGGACTGGCGGTCACGCTGGAGTTCCTGGGTCCACTGACCATCGCGCTGCTCGCCGCCCGCGGACTCCGGGAGGGGGTGCTGGCCGCGGTCGCCGCCCTCGGGGTGTACGTCCTCGTCCTGCCCGGACCGTCCAGCGACCTGGTCGGGATCGGTCTCGGCCTGGTCGCCGCGGCGGCCTGGGCCGGCTACATCCTCATCAACCAGGTCGCCGGCCGCCGGCTGCCGGGACTGCAGGGGCCCGCCGTGGCCAGCCTGCTGTCGGCCACCGCGTACCTGCCGGTGCTCGTCTGGCTCGGTCTGCAGGGCCGGCTGTGGGACTGGCCGCTGGCGCTGGCCGTGGTCGCCGGGCTGCTGTCGTCGGCCGTCCCGTACGCCGCCGACCTGACCGCCCTGCGCACCGTCCCGGCCCAGGTCTTCGGCACCCTCTCCAGCGTCCAGCCGGTGTTCGCCGCCGTCGCCGGGCTGCTGCTGCTGGGCCAGCAGCTGTCCGGGCACGAGTGGCTGGGGATCGCGATCATCGTCGCCGCCAACGTCGTCGTCACCGCCCGACCCGGCCGCCGAGCCCGCCGCGACCGTTCGGCGGCAGGGGGAGCATGATCGTGCCCCATCACGCCTCGAGAACCAGCCACGCCTCGCCCGAAGGAGCACGCATGTCACTCGTCGTCGGAGTCCCCCGTGAGATCAAGGACAACGAGAACCGCGTCTCCGTGGTCCCGGACGGGGCCGCCGAGCTGGTGCACCACGGCCACCGGGTGCTGGTCCAGGCGGGTGCCGGAGCCGGTTCCCGCTTCCCCGACGAGGAGTACGCCGCCGCCGGGGCCACAGTGGTCGACAGTGCCGACGAGGTCTTCGCCGGGGCCGACCTGATCGTCAAGGTCAAGGAACCCATCCCGGCCGAGTACCACCGCTTCCGCGAGGGCCAGCAGCTGTTCACCTACCTGCACCTGGCCGCGGACAAGAGCTCACCGAGTTCCTCCTCGACCGGCGGATCGACTCGATCGCGTACGAGACCGTGCAGACCCCCGACCGACGGCTGCCGCTGCTCACCCCGATGAGCGAGGTGGCCGGCCGGATGGCGGTCCAGGCCGCCGCCCACGCGCTGGAGTCCCCGGCCGGCGGCGCCGGCATCCTGCTGGGCGGCGTCCCCGGCACCCCGGCCGCCCGGGTGACCATCATCGGCGGCGGGGTGTCGGGCACCGAGGCGGCCAAGATCGCGATCGGGATGCGCGCCATCGTCCGGGTCCTCGACACCAACCCGGCCCGGCTGGCCTACCTGTCCGACGTGTTCGGCGGCCGCCTCGATCTGGTCATCCCCAACCGGGCGGTCACGGCGTCGTCGGTGGCGGAGTCCGACGTGGTCATCGGCGCGGTCCTGGTCCCCGGAGCCAAAGCCCCCAAGCTGGTGACGCGCGAGATGATCGCCACCATGCGTCCGGGCAGCGTGGTCGTCGACATCGCCATCGACCAGGGCGGTTGCTTCGAGACCAGCCGGCCGACCACGCACTCCGACCCCACGTACGTGGAGGAAGGGGTCGTCCACTACTGCGTGGCCAACATCCCCGGCGCGGTGGCCCGGACCTCGACCTTCGCGCTGACCAACGCGACCCTGCCCTATCTGGTCCGGGTGGCCGACCGCGGCGTGCTGGACGCCGCCGCCGCCGACCCGGCGCTTGGCCCTCGGCTTGTCCACCGTGGCCGGTGACCTGGTCAACGCCGCCGTCGCCGAGGCGCACGGGTTGACCTACACCGACCGGGCCGGGGTGCTGGCCCGGAGCTGACCCCCGGAACCGGCGGCCAGGACCGCGATCACCGGGAGAGGGAGGGCCGTGACGACTGCCGAGACGACCTCTGCGAC
>CAWARE010000019.1:0-28313 GCA_963784345.1 uncultured Actinomycetota bacterium | reverse complement strand
GGGCTGCCCGAAGCACATGGTCCACGGGCCCTGCGGGGGCGTGGCCGCCGACGGCAGCTGCGAGCTCGGCGACCGCCGCTGCTCCCTTCGTCGGCGCCGACTGCCGTGCCGGTCCCGCCGCCGCCAGCGACCCTCGCGGACCCAGCGGGCCCACCAGGCCCACTGACCCGTCCGGCCCCGGGAACCCGCCGGCCCCGACCGCCCCGGCGCCGAGCTGCGCCGGCTGCTGGTCAGGGTCGCACCGTCGTCGCCGACTTCCCCGGCGTCGCCCTGGACGCCGGCTCGGTCCGGACGGCCGCGGACGTCCTGCGCGGAGCGGTGCACGCCGTGCTCGCCGGCGACTCGCCGCGCAGCGGGTCCAGTTCCCGCCCGCCTACCGGGCGCTGCTGATCCGGGCCGCCGGGCTGCGGGCCTGGACCGGGCTCAACTGCCGCGACCGCAACCGGGTCGCCCTGGAGGGCGAGCTCGCCGCGCTGGCCGACCTGGGCGTCGACGCCGTGCACTGCGTCACCGGCGACCACCCCGCCGCGGCTCGCGACCCGACGCGGCCGCCGTCTTCGACCTCGACTCGACCCGGCTGGCCGCCCTCGCCGTCCGCGCCGGTCTGCTGACCTCGGTGGCCGAGTCGCCGTCCGCCCCCGCCGACCGGCGGGCGGCCCGGCGCCTACGAGAAGCTGCGGTCGGGGCCGAGGTCTGCTTCGTCAACCACTGCGGCGGGCTCGACGCCGGTCCGGGCCTTCGTCGACGAGGTGCACGACCTGCGGCGCCGACGCCCTGGTTCCTGCCCTGCGTGCCGATCGTGCTGGACGTGGCCAGCGCGCGCCTGCTGGCGTCGTTCCCGGGGCTGGTGCTGCCGGCGGGCTACCTCGACCGCATCCTCAGCGCCGACCGACCCCCGGGAGACGGGGATCCGCGCCGCGGTCGAGCTGAGCGAGGAGCTGCTGCAGCCGTCGACGGGGTCGCCGGCGTCAACCTGTCCGGCGGGGGCGGACCGGGCGAGGAGCTCCGGCACGCCGCCGCCCTGGCCGAGATCAGCCGACGACTGGGCGGTCTGACGGGCGGGGCTGACGGGCGGGGCTGACGGGGGGCTGACGGCGGTTGACGGGCGGTCGGTCGGGGGCTGCCGTATGCGACTCCCCGGCGGGAACTGGTCCATCCGTGCGCGTGCCTGGCACCCGGATGCCACCGCGGAGCCACGAACGGCCGACCCGTACGCCAGACCACGCCCGGACGCCACCCGAAGTCACAACGGCCGACCCGCCGAGACCATCGCCCGGACGCCACCCCGAAGTCACAAACGGCCGACCCGCACGCCAGACCATCGCCCGGATGCCACCCCGGAGTCACAAACGGTCCACCCGGTCGACCGTCGCGGTGCGTCAGCCGGGCAGGTGAGCGATGACCCAGCCGTCGCCGGAGCGGACGTACTCGGTCCGGTGGCTCGCGCGGTCGGCTCCGCCCTCCCAGAACACGTAGCGGTGCGGGACGACCTCGTACCCCACCCAGGACGCCGGCGGCTCGAGGGGGCCGTCCGGGACCTGCGCGACCGCGGCCGCCCAGGCCCGTCGCCGTTCCTCGTCGCCCAGCTGCGCGTGCTCGCTGTCGTTGATCCAGGCCAGCTGGCGGAGGTAGGCCGACCGGTGCCCGTACGCGAGCGCGCCGTCGGCTCCGGACTGTCTCACCGCCCGCCCCTGGACCACCAGCTGCCGGGCCAGCTCGGGGTAGGCGAGCACCAGCGCGGCCCGGCTGTCGGCGGCGAGCTCGGCCGCCTTGGCCGAGCGCCCGTCGGTGTGGAACCGGAACCCGGTGGCGCTGACCGAGGACAGCAGCACCGTCCGGGCCGCCGGGAAGCCGTCCAGCCCGAGGGTGGCCAGCGTCATCAGCGGCCGGGCGGGGTCGTCGTCCGCCGGCAGCCAGGACCGGGCCCAGTCGTGCGGATCGCCGGCACCGTCGTGCGGATCGCCGGCACCGTCGTACGGGCCACTCGTCTGGTCGGTCGGAGCCGTCATGGCCGGTGGGGGAAGGCGGCGATCTCGTGCAGAGCGGCCACCGAGCCGGCGACGGAGGCGTCGAAGATCACCTTCCCGGCCTCGGCGGTGGCCCGCGTCGGGTCGCCGATCACGCCGGTCGGCCCGAAGTCGTCGCTCAGCCAGCCGAACGACACGGGCTTGCCGTTGAAGCCGATGTACTCCAGCCCCGCCAGGTGCTCGGGCACGTGCCGCTCGGCCAGCGTCATGTCCACCAGGTCGGGACGCACGTGCAGCACCAGCGACGTCTCGCCGTGGCCCGGCGTGGATGCCCTGACCCAGCTCGTCGGCCCCGTCGTCGCCGCCGGTGCCCGCCGTCTGGATGCCGGCCGGCATCGCGAAGGTGACCAGCCCGAACCGGCGGCGCAGCTCACGGTTGGCGACCTGCAGCAGGGCGGTGTTGCCGCCGTGGCCGTTCATGAAGACGAGCTTGCGGGCCGGGGTGGCGGCCACCGACCGGCCGAGGTCGACCAGCGTCGACATCAGCGTCTCCCAGCTCAGCCACATCGTGCCGGGCGCCCAGTGGTGCTCGTCGGACTTGGTGTAGGCCAGCGTCGGCAGCAGCCAGAGGTCGAGGCCGTCGGCGACCCCCTGCTCGACCGCCGCGGTGGCCAGCGCCTCGGCCAGCAGGGCGTCGGTGACCAGCGGCAGGTGCGGCCCGTGGTGCTCGACCGCCCCGGTCGGGATGATGATCACCGAGTCCGCCGTGAGGGTCGAGCCCACCGCCGGCCCGGACAGCTCGGCCAGCTGTCGGGTGGCCATCAGGAGGCCCCGACGTGGTGCGACCGCCCATGGTCTTGCCGGCCCCGGGTGCGAGCTCGGTGACCAGCTTGCCGGGGTTGAGCAGACCCTGCGGGTCGGTCCGCGCCGCCAGGGCGCGGGTCCGCTCGACCTCGAAGTCGACGAACCACTGGTGCGGGCTGTGCACGCCGACGCCGAGGGCGCGCAGCGCGTCGATGCCGGCGTAGACCTGCTCGGGGCTCTCGTAGACGCCGGCCAGCATGCCGATCGGCGACCCGTCGTACTGGGCCTCGATGTGCAGCATCCCGCCCGGGTACACCGCGTGCACCTCGTCGATCCGGTCGACCAGCGCGTGCCCGCCGACCTCGAGGTGGAAGTACCGCCCGGGTGAGGTCTTCTGCAGCCACTCGATCGGGTGGTTGTAGGACAGCGTGCTGATCTTGACGCACGCCTGGGGCCCGTCGCGGACGTCCTCGACCCGACCGCCGGCGGACGCGACCAGGGCCGTCGCCTCGTCCAGGGTCGTGACGTCGAGGATGGCCCGCAGGCTGGCCCGGTCAGCCGGGATGGCCGGGTCCTCCGGCAGCGCGTTCGGCCAGCGTCGGCAGGTCGGCCGAGACCAGTCGGGGCGTCGGCGCCACCCCGCCGATCGGCCGCAGGACCGTGAGGAGGTCCTCGAAGGCGTCGAAGCTGGCGTAGTAGCCGTACCAGTCGTGGACGGGGTCGAGCCGGACCGTGGCCCGCGCGATGATCCCGGTCATGCCGTAGTTGTGCAGGTAGGCCTGCGCTTCCTCGCCCTCGACGTGGACCAGAGCGCGCGTCGGGAACGGCGTGCACGACGTCGAGCGCGGCCACGAAGCCCATGCTGCTGCTGCCGTGGACCAACGACCCGGTGCCGCCGGAGCCGCCGCCGAGGAAGCCGCCGATGCTGGACTGCGCGGTCGACGGGTACAGCCACAGCTCCTGCCCGGTCTCCCGGGCCGCCTGCTCCAGGCTGACCATCGAGGCGCCCGCCTCGGCGGTGATCACGCCGTCGCCGACCTCGACCACCGCCCGGGCCCGGGACAGGTCGAGCACCAGCCCGCCGGGCATCGGGATGGCCTGGCCGTAGTTGCCGGTTCCCTTACCCCGCGGGGTGATCGCGATCCCGTGCCGCACCGCCGCCGCCACCACCGCCGCGATCTGCTCGGCGTCGCCGGGGAACGCGACCATGTCGGCCATGCCCAGCGGGAGCTGCTCCATGATGATCGGTGACATCTTCGCCCCGTCGACCGAGGCGCGTTCGCGCACCCGGCGGTCGACGGAGACCCCGCGCGGTCCGAGCAGCTCGACCAGCTCGGCGTGCAGACCGTCGAGGCTCGCCGTCGAGGCTCCCCTGCACGCTCGTCGAGGCTCACTGCTGCAGTCCGATCGAGGTGTCGATGAACTCGTTGGTGACCAGGTCGTCGACGGTCAGGCCCTCGGCGGCCGGGGTGCCGAGCTTGTCGGCGATCGGACCCATCACGTCGAGGATCCCCTGGACCCGGTCCAGGTCGAAGTCACCGATGGTGGCGTTGTCGCCGTTGCCCACCAGGCTCCAGCTTCTTCTGCTGCTCCACGGAGAAGTCCGCCACGCCCTGGGAGTAGACCCAGCCGGTGTCGTACTGGTCCACCAGGTCCAAGATCAGCTTGTTGGTGGCGGCCGGGTCGGTGTAGTAGTCCACCTCGGCCTGCTGCATCACCGGCACCAGCTTCTTCAGGCAGGGCGACAGCTTCTCGAAGTCGGCGGTCTTCACCGACATGGTGCCGGCGTAGATCTTCCAGCCGGCGTCGTGGATCAGCTGGAAGGCGACGGGCTTGCCCCAGTCCTTGACCTCGTTCTCGTAGATGTACGGCTCGGCGCTGGCGAAGCCCTGCTGCGCGTCCTTGCCCTGGGCGGCCACGAAGTTGGCCGGGGTGCCGTCGTAGCCCTCGTCCACGTTCTTGCGGTCGATCTGGCCGCTGTCCACCAGGTACTCCATGTAGGAGGCGCCGCCGAAGACCCGGACGACGGCGCCGGTCGCGCCGAGCTCCTTGATCGTCTTCACGGTCGGGTAGGTGGCCGGGTCCCACATGATCATCTGCGGGTTGATGTCCAGCGGGGCCATCACGGCCTTGACCGGCAGCGCCTTGGACGTCTGGATCTGCCCGTCGGTGCTGGCGTAGCCGAGGGTGATCTTGTCGTCCTTGTACATCTGGGTGGCGACCGACTCGAAGCCGATCGCCGGGCCGCCGGCGCGGATCTCGACGTTGACGCCGGTGCTCTTGCCCTTGCTCATCAGCGGTCCGGAGACGGTCTTCAGCTTCTCGTCCACCGTGTAGTCGCTGCCCAGCAGGGCGTACTGGGCACCGTGCTCGGCCTCGGGGTTCCAGTCGGTCTGGATCACCACGGTGGCCGGGCAGTCGGCGGACAGGTCGACCGCGCCGGCGGCGGCGCTGGGCGCCGGGGCGGCCGCCTCCTCCGCGGACCCGCCGCAGGCGGCCAGGCCGGCCACCAGGACGAGGGAGGCGGCACCGACGAGGGTGCGGGACGTGAAGGTCATGGTTCTCCTAGGGGCAGCTGTCGTACGGGACGTCGGGTGCAGCGCGGGGAGCGCTCGGCGGCAGGCGGTTCGTGAGCTGGCGGGTTCGGGATCAGGCGGTTCGGGATCAGGCGGAGGGTTCGTACCAGCGGCCGACGGCGAGCTTGCCGATCCAGCCGAAGACCAGGAAGATCACCACGCCCAGCAGCGAGGCGGTGAGCACCGCGGCCCAGAGCTCGGCGGTCTGCAGCCGGGACGCGTAGTTGTTGATCAGCACGCCCAGACCGGCCTGTCCGCGGCGGAAGAAGAAGTCGCCGACGATGGCGCCGATGACGGCGAGGCCGGCCGAGATCCGCATCCCGGCGAAGATCGCCGGCATCGCCCCGGGGAACTGCAGCTTGGTCAGCACCGTCCACCGGCTGGCCCCCTGCAGCTGGAACAGCTCCCGGGCACTGCGGTCGGCCGACTGCAGCCCGAACAAGGTGTTGGAGACCATCGGGAACAGCGAGATCAGCACGCAGACCAGCACCCGCGACTCGAGGCTGTAGCCGAGGCTGCTGCCGATCAGCGGCACCAGGGCCAGGATCGGGATGCACTGCAGCATCACCGCGTACGGGAACAGCGACCGCTCCACCCACCGGGCCTGCGACATCAGCACCGCCCAGCCGACGCCGATCACGATCGAGATGGACAGACCGGTCAGCGCCACCGCGGTGGACAGTCCGAGGCTGGCGAGCAGGTCGCCGGTGATCGGGCTGTCCCGGGGGTCGCTGGGCGCGAACGAGTCGACGATGATCCGGGTCGGGTCGGGCAGGATCGTCGTCCGTCCCTGCGCGGCGAGGTAGGCGGCCAGCGCGTACCAGATGACGAGGATGACCCCGAACGCGACCACCGGCGGGCCGTACACCTTCAGGCGCTCGCCCCGCTTGGCCGGCGGTCGTGCCACCACCTTCGGCTGGGTGTCCTCGGCGGCCTGCTGAACGGCGGTGGCGGTCATGAGTGTGCTCCCCTCAGGGCGTGCGAGACCTGGCCGCTGAGGGCCGCGAACTCGGGGGTGAACCGGAAGTCGGGGTCTCTGGGGTAGGGCTGGTCGACCTCGAAGGTGTCGACGATCCGGCCGGGCCGGCCGCTCATCACCACCACCCTGGTCGAGAGGTAGACGGCCTCGGCCACGGAGTGGGTGATGAACAGGCCGGCGAAGCGGCGTTCACCGAAGATCCGCAGCAGCTCGTCCCCGAGCCGCTCCCGGGTGATCTCGTCCAGGGCCCCGAACGGCTCGTCGAACAAGAACAGCTCCGGGTCCAAGGTGAGCGACCGGGCCAACGAGGTGCGCATCTTCATGCCGCCGGACAGCTGCCGGGGCAGGTCCTTCTCGAAGCCCGTCAGCCCGACCAGGTCGATGGCCGCCTTGGCCTTCTCGGCCCGGGCCCGCTTCGGCTCCTTGGCCAGCTCGGCGAGCAGCTCCACGTTGGCCTGCACCGTCCGCCACGGCAGCAGGGTGGCGTCCTGGAAGACGTAGCCGATGCGGGTCGTGCCCAGGGTGACCGCGCCCTCGCTGGCGGTCTCCAGACCGGAGGCGATGCGCAGCAGGGTGCTCTTGCCGCAACCGCTGGGTCCCACCACGGTGACGAACTCGCCCCGGCGCACCGTCAGATCGACTCCCGACAAGGCGACGGTCCCGTTCGGGAACTGCATGGCGATGTCCTGGAAGTCGACCAGCGGTTCGCCGGTGGGCACCCGGTCGGCCGCGGTGCCCGAGGCGGGCTGAGGCGGTGCCGGGTCGGACGGCGAGAGCTCGGTCGGCGAACCGGCTGTGGTGCGTACGGTCACGAGAGGGCCTCCGACAGGTGGGGTGGCGACGGTGGGTAGGAGGGGACGGCGGGCGCGGCCGGGTCCCAGGCGATCTCGACCCGGGTGCTGGTGCTGGCCACCAGGCGGCCGGCCCGGAGCACCAGCCGGTCGGCGGGGGCCGTCGCGACGACGTCGGCCAGGTCGGTCCCGCGGACGGCCAGCAGGTCGGCGGCCGCGCCGACCGTCGGACCGGCCGGCGGCAGCCGCATCACCGAGCGGGCACCGGTGCTGACGGCGGCGTACGCCTCGGCCACCGTCAGGTGGCCCGCGACCACCAGCAGCATGGCCGTCTCCAGGGCGTCGCCCCGACCCAGCGGGTTGAAGGGGTCACGGACGTTGTCGGCGCCTGCGGCGAACCGGACGCCGGCGTCGACCAGCTCCCGGGCCGGCGTCAGACCACGCGGTGTCGAGGTGGGGTGCTGCCAGCCCTGAAGGTAGAGGTTGGTGATGGGGTTCGCGATCACCCCGACGTCGCTGGCCAGGACCTCGGCGATGATGCGCGCGCGTTCCGCGGCCGGCAACGTGCCCAACCGACAGCAGTGCCCGGCCGAGACGTTGCTGCCCCAGCCGCGGACGGCCCGGGCGAAGGCGTCCAGGGTCACCGGACCGTCGAGGGACTCGTCGACGTGCAGATCCACGCCGATCCCCCGGCGTTCGGCGATGGCGAGCAGGCGGGCCATGTCGGCGTGCGGGTCGACCGCCAGGTGCGGGGCGCCACCGACCAGATCGACTCCGAGGTCGAGGGCGGCCTCGACCGCCGCCGACGAGGTCTCCGGACCGGCCAGGGCCACCAGCTCGAGGTCGAGCAGCGGGGCGAGCTCGTCGCGGACCCGGATCAGGGCGCGGGTGTTGAGGGTGGGGTCCTCGTCCCGGCGGATGTCCACGTGGGTGCGGATGGACGTGGTCCCGGCGGCCAGCATGGCCAGCGCCTGCGCCCGGGCCCGCTCGGCCACGTCGTCCTCGCTCATGGTCGCGGAGTAGCCGATCCAGGACGTGATGGCGCTGACCAGATCACCCATGGGTGGCTGGATCGCCGACCAGGAGCGCGCCTTGTCCAGGTGCGCGTGCGGGTCGACGGTGGACGGGAGCAGCACGTAGCCGGTCAGGTCGAGCTCGCCGGCCGGTCGCGGTGCGCGGGCGTCGCGGTCCGGGCGGACCGGACCCACGCCGGAGACCACACCACCGGCCAGGTCGACGTCGACCCGGGAGCCGTCGGCCAGGGTCGCGTTGCGGAGCACGGACACCGGGAGCGGACGTGTCATCGTCCCCCTTCCCTGAGCACGCGTACGGGGCATCGGTGAGCCCCCGCACGAACCGGATCTGGCCTGTGACGGTCCTGCCCGACGGGCCTCGCGAGCGTGGCTCCGTCAGGTCAGACCTATTGACTGTGTCAATAACTGACACCGTAAGAGCGCTGTGTTCCGATCGCGTAACCCTCCAATCTCCGGGGAGTTAAGCCCCCGTCCGGATGAGTCGGAGCGGGCACCAGGACCGCTGAGAGGGCGCCCCGCACTCCCGGCGAACCCCCTAGAGTCGTGGCTGCGATGGCAATCCAGGACACGACCGACGACGAGCGCATCGGCCAGTACGTGCGCATGCTCCGTCGTGCCCGCAGCCTGACCCTGACGCAGCTGGCGGCGCTGGCCGACCTGTCGCAGCCCTTCCTCTCCCAGCTGGAGCGGGGGCAGGCCCGGCCCAGCATGGCCTCGCTCGGTCGGATCGCCCGGGCGCTGGGCAGCAGCCAGCTCGAGATCATGTCCGGCGCCGCGGCCCTGACGACCGGCTCTCCACCGGCGACGGCCGCCGGGCTGGTGCGCGCCGACCAGGGGGACCGCGGCCGGTACGGCCTCGGGGTGGCGCAGCTCCTGGTCAGCGGGGACCGGCCGTTCTACCCGATGCTGTTCGAGGCCGACAACACCGACCCGGGTGAGTTCCACCGCCACGTCGAGCACGAGTTCCTGCACGTCCTCGAGGGCGCGTGCCGGATCGACCTGGACACCGACGGCGTGCACGAGCTGGCCGTCGGGGACTCGCTGTTCTACGCCGGCGGAACCCCCCACCGGTGGTCGTCGACGGACGGCTCGCCGTACCGGCTCTTCGTGGTCAAGCAGCACCTGGCCGTGCCCGGGTCGCCGTACGCGTCCGCCCCCGACCTGACCCACGACCTCCAGGAGAGCTGATGGCCGGCATGTTCAGCGACGTCGAACGGGACTGCCTCGTCACCGACGTCAGCACCGTCGCCCTGGACGTCGTCCAGCTCGAGCTGGTGGCCGCGCAACGGACGCGAGCTGCCCCCGTGGGAGCCCGGTTCGCACGTCGACCTGCTGCTGACCGGTGCCGACGGCACGACGCTGGAACGCCAGTACTCGCTCTGCGGCGACCCGGCCGACCGGTCCCGCTACCGGGTGGCCGTGCTGCGTGAGGTCGACGGTCGCGGTGGCTCGGACGCCGTCCACGCCGCCGCGAGCACCGGTGCCGCCGTGCGCATCCGCGGTCCGCGCAACCACTTCTTCTTCGAGCCGCCGGCCGGGGTCCCGGTGGTCTTCGTCGCCGGCGGCATCGGCATCACCCCGCTGCTGTCGATGACGGCGGCGGCGGCCGCGGAGGGCCGGGACTTCCGCCTGCTGTACGCCGGTCGCTCCCGGGCCCGGATGCCGTTCGCCGAGGAGCTCGTCCGCCGGCACGGGGAGCTGGTCGAGCTGCACGTGAGCGAGGAGGGGACCCGGCTGGACGTCGCCGGCACGATCGCCGCCCTGCCGGAGACGGCCCACGTGTACGCCTGCGGACCGGCGCGACTGATCGGCGCCCTGGAGGACGCCTGGGGCGACCGGCCGAGCTCCCGGCTGCACCTGGAGCACTTCGAGGCGATCGAGTTCGGACCGCCGGTGTGGCAGCAGACCTTCGAGGTCGAGATGGCGCTCACCGGCGTGACCGTCGAGGTGCCGCTGGAGCGCAGCATCCTCGACGTCGTCGAAGAGCAGGGCGCCCTGGTGGTGTCGTCCTGCCGGAAGGGCACCTGCGGCACCTGCGAGACACCGGTGCTGGAGGGCGAGATCGAGCACCGGGACTCGGTCCTGACCCCCGACGACCGGGACGCGGGGACCACGATGATGATCTGCGTCTCCCGGGCCGCCGGGCCTCGTCTGGTGCTCGATCTCTGAACCCTGGTGAGGATTCTGGGCGCTGGTCGCTCCCGACGTCAGGTCCCCGGGGGCCTACGTCAGCGACCCACCCGGGCGCGCAGGGCGGCCACCAGACTCCGCTCGTCGGCCCCGACCAGCCGGCCGTCCCGGACCACCACCCGGCCGGCCACCACCACGTGCCGGGGCCTGCGGCCCGGCGACGCCCAGAGCAGACCGTCCAGCGGATCGGCGACGCCCGCGTCGGCGACGCCGGACACGTCCCAGACGCACAGGTCGGCGGCGGCCCCGGGCCGCAGGTGACCGAGCTCGGCCCGACCGAGTCCGGTCGCGGAACCGGCGGTCGCGAGCTCCAGCACCTGGCGAGCGGCGAGGGGCGGGCCGACCAACGGAGCGACCTGCAGGGCCAGGCGCGCGTCGGCCAGCAGGTGGCCGGCGTCGTTGCTGCCGCCGCCGCTGGTGCCCAGCCCGACGACCACACCGGCGGCCCGGAGGGCGGCCACGGGGGCGATCCCCCAGCCCATCGGCAGATCGCAGCCGGGTGCGTGGGTGGCGCTCACCCCCGCAGCGGCGAGCCGTCGGATCTCCGCCGGGGTCACGTCGCACAGGTGGGCGAGGGTCACGTCCGGAGCCAGCCACCCCCACTCCTGCAGCAGCTCCAGCGGTCGGCGGCCGTAGCGTTCAGCCGCCACCGCGACGTCGACCTGCTCGTTGCTCTGGGTCCGGCGTCGCAGACCGAACCGGGCCGCGACCTCACCGAGCAGCCGGAACGTCTCCGGCGCGTCGCTGTGGACGCCCGCCGGACCCACTGCCAGCTGCAGCATGCCGTCGGCGCTGACCCCTCCCGCGCAGCCGGGCACCAGCGCCTCGGCCATCGCCGTCGCCGAGGCCGCGGCCGTCTCGGGATCGTCCCCCGCACTGCCCCGGACGAAGACCAACCGGGCCCCGAGCCGACCGGCGGCCGCTGCGGTCGCCCGGGCCATGCCCACGGTGTCGGCCCCGGCCGGCCAGGTCAGGTGGTGGTCGGCCACGGTGGTGACCCCGCAGAGCAGCGCCTCGGCCAGCCCGACCTGCGCGGCGACCCCACAGAGCTCGGGATCGACGCCGGCCGCCCGGTAGGCGGCGGCCATGGTGGGGAGCCACGCCGCCATCGGCACCCCACGCGTGCCCGGCAGCGTGCGGAAGGCGGTCTGCAGCAGGTGGTGGTGGGCGTTGACCAGCCCCGGGGTGACGACGGCGTCGGTGGCGTCCAAGGTCTCCGCGGCGTCTCCGGGCCCGTCGACCACCCGCCCAGCCGCCAGGTGCACCGGTCCCGAGGTCGTCGTGTCCGCGTCCACCAGCACGGCCCGGGCGCCGACCACCGACAGCGCCGGTCCGGCCTCACCGGCGGGCAGCGGCACCCTCCTGGAGGTCGTGCCCTGGATCGGCTGGTCGGGTGGGACTCATGGCCACGGGTGTCTCCTCGCTGGTTGCCCTCGCTGGTTGCCCTCGCTGGTTGCCCTCGCTGTTGCACAGGCCCAGTGTGCCCACAGGTGGCGGGGTCCGGACGTCGACGCCCACGGTGCGGCCATCCTCCGACAGCTCCGCCCTGCGACACGGACTCCGCCCTTCACGTATCAGCGCGCCGCGGCCGTGGCTCCTGTCTGCAGGTACGGCGGCGGGAGAGGCATGGCACAGCGGTCCGGGCGGGTCCGGGAGTGGATCGGGCGGTATCTGGTCGCCGAGCTGGCCGGCCTGACCACGGCCCTGCTGGCGGCGCTGGCGGTGACCTCGTGGGATGCCGACCAGCTGGTCGTGGCCGCGTACGCGTCGGCGCTGGGTGAAGGTGTCGGGTTCTACGCCGGCTTCCTGGTCGTGCGCTACCTCCGGGAGGAGATCGACGGCCCGCCCCGACGACGGATCGCGGTGATCGTGGCCGCCGCGGTGGTGGAGTTCGGGCCGGCCGAGATCGTGGACACGGTGCTGATCCGCCCGGCCGCCATGTACCTGGCGTCCTGGGCCACCGGCAACGTGGTCGTCGGCGTGCTGATCGGCAAGGTCGCCGCCGACGTCGTCTTCTACGGTCTGGCCATCACCAGCTACGAGATGCTGGTCCGCCGCTTCCTGACCCGGTTCCGGCGGCCGTCGGCCGACGCCCCGGACGGCACCGAGGCCGACGTGCCACCGCCCGGACCGGAGCTGGTCCTGGACCTGGGCGTGGTGACCGAGCACCACCGCCGGTTCCGGCAGGCGCTGCCCGGGGTCGCGGTGCACTTCGCGATGAAGTGCCAGCCCGACCCGCCGCTGCTGGCGCACCTGGCCGGACTGGGGTGCCGCTTCGAGGTGGCGTCGCTGCCCGAGCTGGCCATCCTGATCGAGCTCGGCGTCGCCCCGTCCGAGGTGGTCTTCAGCAACCCGGTGAAGCCGTGGTGGCACGTCCGGGACGCGTACGCCGCCGGCGTCCGCCGGTTCGCCGCCGACAGCGACGCGGAGCTGGACAAGCTCGCCAGCTACGCCCCCGGAGCCGCGGTGATGATCAGGCTCGCGGTCTCACCTGCGGTCAGTGACGTGCCCAGCGAGGGCAAGTTCGGGGTGGATCCCGACGAGGCCGTCCGGCTGCTGCTGGCCGCGGCCGAGGCCGGGCTGCACCCGTGGGGACTGACCTTCCACGTCGGCTCGCAGATGACCGATCCGCACGCCTGGACCGCGCCCGTCCGGGACGTGGCGATGATCATGGAACGGCTGGCCCCGCTCGGCGTGCGGCTGGGCGGCCTGGACATCGGTGGCGGGTTCCCCGCCGACTACGGTCCAGCGGTGCCACCGATCGAGGACTACGGCACGATCATCTCCGCCGCGCTGAGCGAGCTGCCGTACGCGGTCGAGGTGCTGGCCGAGCCGGGGCGCGGGCTGGTCGCCGACGCCGGCCGGCTGCAGACCACCGTGCTCGGCCTGGCCCACCGCCAGGGCCGCCGCTGGGTGCATCTGGACGTGGGCGCGTTCAACGGCGGGATGGAGGCGTTGGAGACGAGCCGTCGGCTGGTGCTGCCGATGACCGACGAACGGACCGGGCCCCGGCTCCCCGCGGTCGTCACCGGGCCGAGCTGCGACAGCCAGGACACGCTGGCCGACCACGCCGTGCTGTCGGCCGATCTCCGGGTCGGGGACCGGGTGACCCTGCACACCGCGGGCGCCTACACGACCGCGTACGCCTGCGCGTTCAACGGTTTCCAGGTGCCCACGATCAGCTACGAGAACGTGGGGGTCTCGCCCTCGGTGCCGCCGCCCGCCCAGCAGAAGCCGCTGCTCCAGCTCAGTCACCCCTGATCTGCGCACTCCGGATGCTCTCGGCGTGCGGTCGACACGATCAGGTCCGTGTGCTGGTCGCCCGACGGCGCACGAGTGCGACGCCGATCGCGAGGACGGCCAGCGCCACGGCCACAGTGAGGATCCTGACCGCACCGAGCTGAGCCACCATCGCCGACAGACGCCCCTGCACCGCAGCGGCCGCCCGGATGACCTGGTCGTCGCCGGCCGACCCGGCCAGCACCTGGAGCTCCCACCAGCCGTAGTAGGCGACGTAGGCGCCCACCACGACCAGAAGCGCCCCGGCCACCCGGGAGACGCCCCCTCCCCACCGTCGGAGACGATCGAGGAACGCTCCCCTGGCCAACGCGACCGCCAGGGCGGCGGCACCGACCAGCAGACCCATCCCCAGCCCGTAGGCCACGAACAACGCGAGCCCGGCCAGCACCGATCCGCTCCGGAAGCTGCTGACCACGATGGCCAGGAACGGCGCGATGGTGCAGGTCAAGGAGGCGAGGGCGTACGTCGCCCCGAAGGCCACCATGGCCAGGAACCGACGGCTGGGTCGCGACCCGCGCGGACTCCATCCCAGAGCAGGCAGGGTGCGGCCGGCCAGCAGCCAGAGACCGGCCAGCACGACAGCGATCCCCAGGACCGTGGTGACGTACGGCAGGTACTGCTGGATGCCGATCGCCAGCGGCGCGATCACCAGACCGAAGACTCCGAAGACGACGACGAACCCGGTGGTCATCGCGATCGTGCTGAGCAGCGCCCGGCGGACGGCGGGAGCACGCCCGATGTCGGCCTCGTCGACCACCAGGAGAGACAGGTACGCCGGCAGCAGGGCGAAGCCACACGGGTTGACCGCGGCCAGCAGCCCGGCGGCCAGGGCGAGCGTGAGCTCCTGGGTCACGACGTCACCGAGAACCGTGGGCGCACGGGCACCTCAGCTCGTCACGGCCGCGACCTCGTCGACCAGGTCGGCGCTCCCGCCGTAGCCCGATCGGAACGCCTCGGTCCCCTCGGCGTCGAGCACGACGTACGAGCTCTGCTCGGTCACCCGGAAGTGCTTCCAGATGCTGCCCTCGGTGTCACTCAGCCGCACCGTGGCGGGGTCGATGTCGTCGGCGAAGCCCGAGATCGCATCCGCGCTGTCCAACGAGCCGACCGCGACCACCTGCAGCTTTCCCTGGTAGGTGGCGGCTAGCTCGTTGACCTCCGGCAGCTGTGAGCGGCACGTGGGGCACCACGGGGCCCAGAACCACAGCAGCACCGGTCGACCCTGGAGGTCGGCACCGTCGAACTCCTGGCCGGTGGTCGTGGTGCCGGTGAACCTGAGGCTGGCCGGCACCGGCGCCTCCGGGGCCGTGGCGCTCGTCGACGGGGCGGCCGAGGACGACGCCGGGCCCGGGGTGGTCGGCGTCGGGGTGGTCGCGTCCACCGACGACGACCCCGACGGGGCGGGTACGCCGGCCGTGGGCGGCGCAGAACCCTGCTGCGCGGTGGAGGTGCATCCACCCAGCAGCAGAGCAACCGAGACCGCGGCCGCCGCCCAACGAGGAGTCATCTGCCCATCCTGGCCGACGAAGCCCCCGATCGGGGTCGCCCAACGCTTACGGACCGGTGACGGCGGCGGACTCGGAGCCGGGGCCGTACAGCCGGGCGATGTCAGCGGAGTCGAGCCAACCCTCGTACGTCTCCCGCTGCGGCCAGCCCTCCGGTGAGTCCTGCCAGACCTCCTGACGGCCCCAGGGCAGCAGGTCGACCAGCGGGAACTCGTGACTGAGCTGCTCGGTGCCACGACCGTTGGTGTGCCAGGTGCGGTAGACGTCCTCGCCGTCGCGCAGGAACACGTTGACCCCGAAGCCGCCGCCGGGTGGGGCGTCGACGTCGGCGCCGAACGAGCTGTCAGCTGTGGAGTACCAGGTCATCGCGTTGCCGACCTTCTCCTTGTACGCAAGGGCCTCGGCGATCGGGCCCTGGGTGACGATCACGAAGCGGGCGTCGTAACCGGTCAGGAAGTCCAGCCGGTTGAACTGGGAGGTGAAGCCGGTGCAGCCGCCGCACTGCCACTCCGCGCCCGGGTTCCACATGTGGTGGTAGGTGATCAGCTGGCGGCGCCCGGCGAAGACGTCGACCAGTCGCACCGGCCCGTCCTCGCCCTGCAATGTGTAGTCGGGCAGAGCCACCATCGGCAGCCGTCGCCGTTGCGCTGCGATGGCGTCCAGCTCGCGGGTGGCCGCCTTCTCCCGACGGCGCAGCTCGTCCAGCTGCTCGCGCCAGGTGGCGGCGTCGACGATCGGGGGCAGGGTCGTCGGGGTCTGGGTCGTCGGGGTCTGGGTCGTCGTCATGACTGGTGGGACTCCGCCGCCGGACCGAACTCATCGGGCTGACGCACTCCTGCGTACGCCGACGCGGCCGTTGCAGGGCGTGCGTGAGCGTACGGAGGAGTGCGTCAGCGAACAGTCGTCCGGCCAGAGGTCAGGCGAGCTCGACCACGGCGACGTCGACCAGGATCTCGGTGGCCAGCTCCTCCAGGGCGGCCCGGACCGCGTCCAGCGCGGCCTCGTCCTCGACGGTGACCACGGCGCTGGCCTCGAACAGCAGCCCGCCGGCCATCGGGGCCTCGCGGGTGCGGGTCTGCAGATCGGCCACCCCCAGACCGTGCTCGGCCAGCACACCGGAGACGGCGGCCACGATGCCGGGGCGGTCGTTACCGAGCAGGTCGAGCCGGACCCGGCGGCGGCTCGCGCTCCGGCCGGTGTCGGCGTCGGTCGCCCGGACCGCTACCTCGAGCAGTCCGTCGATCCCGGCCAGTGCTGCCCGGAGCTGATCGGCGCCGCGGTCCGGCACGGTGACCAGCACGACGCCGGCGAAGGTGCCGGCCAGCTCGGCGAGGTGGCTGCGCTCCCAGTTGCCCCCGTTGCCGGACACGATGTCGGCCAACGCCTTGACCAACCCGACCCGGTCGTCGCCGACCACGGTGAGCACGAGAGTCGTCACCGTCGCGATGCTAGCGGTCGGGCCCGGAGCGTGCCGTCCGGACGCCGCCGCACCCTGCCGCCCGGACGCCTCAGCTCTCGTCGGTGCCCTGGTGGAAGCGCTGCCGCCAGTCCCCGCCGTCGCGGACCCACCACGAGCTGCGCAGCGTGGTGCGCTCGTCGCTGACGGCCCGCCACAGCAGCAGGATCGTGGTGTCGTCGACCCGGCTGACCGCGACGGTGTCCAGGGTGACCGGATCGCTCAGGGGCGCGACCGCCGCCAGCATCTCGTCCCGGCTCCAGAGCCGACCGGAGCGCCCGATCTCGGACCAGTCCGGGTGCAGCAGGGCGGCCACGGCAGCCGGGTCGGACCGGACGGCGTCGCTGAGCAGGTCCCGCTCCAGCGCCACCACCCGCTCCTCGTCGCCGGGTCGGGAGTCGAGCTCGTCGTCCAGCAGCGAGAACAGGTCGGCCTCGGGCTCCGGCTTGGGCGTGGGGACGTAGCCGGCGTGCGCGTCGCCGGTGACCGGGGCCGGTCCGAACCCCGGTCCCGCGTCGGGCAGCCGGCCCTGGCTGTAGGCGAGGGCGGCCGCGTTGGCCAGCCGGTCCGCCTGCTCGTTCAGCTCGTGGCCGGCGTGCCCCTTGACCCACTCGAACCGGACCCGGCGACCCTGCATGGCGGCGTCCAGCGCCTTCATGATCTCCACGTTCTGCACCGGCTTGCCGTCGCCCTTGCGCCAGTTCTTGCGCTTCCAGCCGGCCATCCACTTGGTGATCGAGTTGATGGCGTACGTGGAGTCGCAGTAGACGAGCAGGTCGTCGTCGGCGGCAGCTGTCTGCTGCAGCAGGTCCAGGACGGCGGTCAGCTCGCCCATGTTGTTGGTGCCGTGCGGCCAGCCGCCACTGGCCCAGCGGTCGTCGTCGATGTACCAGCCCCAGCCCGCCGGGCCGGGGTTGCCGAGAGCCGAGCCGTCGGCGGCCGCGATGATCGTCACCGGGGCATGCTGCCAGATCCGGGGCGATCGGTCGTCGTGCTGCCGCTCTCCGCCGACCCTCGCGGTCAGGCTCGGCCACGACCGGCGTGGGTCGGGGTCAGTGGGTCGGGGTCAGTGGGTCGGGGTCTTCTCGGTGGCGACGGTGAAGCCCTGGTCCCGGAGCCGCTGTGGGAGGCACCCGCCGAGGGCCACCATCGGTGTGACCACACCGGCAGCGCCGAGGTCCTCGCCCTGGGCCAGCGCGAGAGCGGACTCCCCGAGCATCACCGCGGTGCCGTCGTAGCCGGGGTCGTGGTCCGCGGCGACGGTGGTCCGGTAGCGCGCCCCGCTGACCGTGTCGGCCCGCACCTCGATCCGGAACCGGCCGGCCTGGCGACGGCGCTCGTCCGGCCCCTGCCCGGGGGCTGGCAGCACCCGGTCCAGCAGTGAGCGGGTCGTCTTGTTCGCCATCCCGGCCATCAGGGCCCCGAGGCCGACGGTGATGGCCCCGGCGGTCACCGCCCCGACGGGTCCGCGGCCGGTGTCGACCACCTCGCTGTAGGTGAACTCGCGCCCGTACGGCCAGTCGGCCAACGCGTTGCTGCGGTGGACGATCTGGCCGTTGTAGCCCCCCATCACGAACGGCGCCTGCCAGGTGCCGGTGTCGTCCCGCGCGACGGGCCAACCGCTCCGGTCACCGTCGGACGAGCCGTAGCGCTGACCTGAGACGTCGTCGACCAGCGCGCGCTCGTCACCGGCCAGCCGGCGGGCTTCCGGGTCCTGGTCGGACTCGATCAGCTGCTGGCGGAGCGAGTCGATGGTGCCGCCGCTGATGCCGCCGCGCAGGCTGCGGACGTGCAGCACGGCGCCGGTGAGCTCACCGGCCCCGTCGGCGGCGGCCTGCGCCGCGGCCAGCCCGACGCCGAGGTCGGAGGGGACGGAGTCGAACCCACAGGAGTGGACGATCCGGGCTCCGCTGGCCCGGGCCGACTCGTGGGCGGCGTCGATGCTGCGGCGGACGAACAGGGTCTCCCCGGTGAGGTCGGCGTAGTGGGTGCCCGCCGCCGCGCACGCCTCCACCAGCGGCAGCCCGTAGCGCAGGTAGGGCCCGACGGTGCTGGCCACCACCTTCGTCCGGCCGGCCAGCTCGGTCACGGCCGCCACGTCCAGGGTGTCGACGGTGATCACCGGCCAGACGGACGCCGCTCCCGGCAGCGCCGAGCGGACGCTGACCAGCCGGTCCACTGACCGTCCGGCCAGGGCCACCCGCAGACCGGCGGGGGCGTGCTCGGCCAGGTAGCTGGCGGTCAGGCGCCCGACGAAGCCGCTCGCGCCGAGCAGGACCAGATCGAACTCGGGCTGGGGGGAATCGCTCACCCCGGCACGCTACGTCACCCCGCCCACCCCGGGGCCGGAGATCGAGCCCGGAGATCGGGGCCGGAGATCAGCGGCGGATCCGAGCGAGGGCGATACCCCGCCGGCTCCGGTCACGCCCCGGGGAGCGACGCGGTCGGTGCGGGCGCCACCGACTCCTCGGTCCGGAAGGTGAGGGTGAACGTGCTGCCGCCCCCGGGGGTGTCCTGGTGGGTGATCGAGCCCCCGTGCGCGGCCATCAGCCCGGCCGCGATGGAGAGCCCGAGCCCGGTCCCGCCGTGCGCGCGGGCGCGTCCGTAGTCACTGCGGTAGAAGCGCTCGAACACCCGTCCGGCGGCCTCGGGGGACAGACCCGGTCCGTGGTCGATCACCCGGGCCTCGACCGTCTCCGCACGGACCCCGATCCTGATCTCGTACGGGGTGTCGGCCGGCGTGTGGCGGAGGACGTTGGCGACCACGTTGCCCAGCACCTGGCGGATCCGGCTCTCGTCGCCCAGCACCACCGGAGCGGCGTCGACCCAGCCCTCGCCCTCCAGCTGGCTCAGCGACACGGGCCGTCCCGGTTCGCGGGCACGGGCGTCCAGCACGGTGTCCGCGGCGACGGCCAGCAGGTCCACCGGGCGTCGCTGGAGGTCCGGCGCGTCGTCGAGCCGGGCCAGCAGCAGCAGGTCGCTGACCAGGTCGCCCATCCGCAGCGACTCCGACTCGATCCGGTTCATGATCACGGCCACGTCGGCGGGCCGGCTGGCCACGCCCTGCCGGTACATCTCAGCGTGCCCGCGGATGCTGGCCAGCGGCGTCCGGAGCTCGTGGCTGGCGTCCGCGATGAACCGCCGCAGCCGCTCCTCGGTCTTGATCTTGTCGTCGAACCCGTGCTCGATCTGGGTCAGCATCCGGTTGAGGGAGCCGGTGAGCCGGCCGATCTCGGTGTTGGCCGGCGTCTCGTCGATGCGCTGGGACAGGTCGCCGTCGGCGATCGCCTGGGCGGTCTGCTCGATCGTCGTCAGCGGGCGGAGCGCCAGCCGGACCATGAACCAGCTGCCGATCCCACCGAGGGCCAGGATGATCACCGAGACCACCAGGGTGATCAGCTGCAGCTGGCGGAACGTGTCGATGGCGTCGGCCAGCGAGATGCCGATCACCGCGTAGCCGTCGTCGGTGCCGATGATCTTGATCCGCCACGGCGCCCCGCGGCCGTCGTTGGGCACCGTCAGCGGCTGCCCGCTGGCCGCCGAGGGGGCCAGCCGCCCGGTGACGGAGGCGAGGTCGGGCTGGCCCACGGCGGCCGGCTGGGTGGGCAGTCGACACTGCACGCGCCCGTCCTGGTCGAGGACCGAGAAGACGTACGAGGTGGGTAGCTGGGCGGCCGCGCCGCCCGTCTGAGCGAGCAACCCGCACAGCTGGCCGGTCGTGGTGGACACGACGCTGCGGCCGGCGGCCTCGCCGAAGGGCCCCTCCAGCTGCTGGTCGATCCGCTGCCGTTGGTAGCTGCTGATCAGCATCACCGCCGAGACGTTGGCCACCAGCAACCCGAGAGCGAGGAGGGCGACCACCCCGATCACCAGCCGGGTCCGCAGCGACATCCGCCGCGCCGCCCGGCCCCAGCGCCTCACCGGTGGTCTCGCGGCAACCGCAGGGTGTAGCCGATGCCCCGGACGGTCTCGATCAGCGGGGGGTCGTGGACGTCGATCTTGCGCCGCAGGTAGCGGATGTAGGAGTCGACCACGCTGGCGTCACCGTTGAAGTCGTAGTGCCACACGTGCTCGAGGATCTGGGCCCGCGACATCACCCGCCCGGCGTTGCGGAGCAGGAAGCTCAACAACGAGAACTCCGTCGGCGACAGGTGCAGCCGCTGGTCTCCGCGCCAGACCTCGTGGCCGTCCTCGTCCAGCACCAGGTCGGCGTAGCGCAGCAGACCGTCGCCGACGGCGGTCCGCTCCGCCACCGGCTTGAGTCGACGGAGGATGACCCCGACCCGGGTGACCACCTCCTCCAGGCTGAACGGCTTGGTCACGTAGTCGTCACCGCCCAGCGTGAGCCCCCGCAGCTTCTCGTCCATCGAGTCGCGGGCGGTCAGGAACAGCACCCCGAGATCGCGGCCGGCCCGCAGCAGCGGCAGCAGACCGAAGCCGTCGGCGTCCGGCAGCATCACGTCCAGGACCACGAGATCGGGGGCGAACTCCTCGGCGATCGCCAGAGCCTCGGTCCCGGTGCTCGCCGAGGCGACCTCGAAGCCGACGTAGCGCAGGCTCACCGTCAACATCTCCACCAGGGACGGCTCGTCGTCGACCACGAGGATGCGGGACCCCTGGAGCTCGGGTGCGATCTGCATGCTGCCAGCCTGCGCGACCTTGGTGAGAGTTCGGTGACAATTCCCGCACTCTCATCGAACTATCACCGTCCTGCCGTCGTTCTGGCATCTTCGCCGGTCATCCTCGACGCCATGCTCGAAAGTCCCAGCCGAAGGATCACTCGACCGACCGGTCCACCGACCGGTCGCCGGATCGGTCGCCCCCGATGAAGCGACGGACCGTGATCATCAACTCGGTGCTCGGCGCGGCCCTGCTCGCGGTCGGCGGCCTGACGGCCGTGTCCGTCGCCGCCGGGAACGCCGAGCCGCCGGTCACCGGAGCCACGGTGCAGGTCGAGCGCGGCACCGTGACCGCCACGGTCACCGCCACCGGCAACGTGGTGGCCGGGTCGACGGTGTCGGTGAACGGCCCCGGCACCGGCGACGTCACCAAGATCTACGTCAAGCAGGGCCAGCGGGTCGACAAGGGCGACAAGCTGCTGAAGATCGACGACACGTCCGCCCAGGACGACCTGGAGACGGCCAGGTCGAACCTGGACTCGGCCGAGGCGTCGATGACCACCACCCTCCAGGGCCGCTCGAGCCAGGACCGGGCCGTCGACGACGCCGGAGTGCGGAGCGCCCAGACCTCGCTGGACAACGCCCGGACGGCGCTGAGCCAGGCCCGTTCCAGCTACCGGCTCGACAAGCGACAGCAGGACAAGCTGGTCCACTCGGCGCAGAGCAGCCTCGACGCGGCCGAGCAGCAGCAGTCCGACGACGAGGACGCCCTCGACGCCGCCGAGAAGGCGCTGGCCAGCGCCCAGGCGGCCGGCGACGCCGCGGCAGTCACCCAGCAGCAGAGCACCATCACCCGGCTGCAGACGGCGCTCACCAGTGATGAGGCTGCCGTCGACAGCGCCCGGTCGGGTCTCACCCAGGCCAAGCAGACCCGCGACAAGACGCTGCTCGCCGGTCGGCAGGCCATCCAGACCCAGGAGGGGCAGGTCGACACAGCCGCCGACGCCCTGAAAGCCCAGCAGGCACAGCGTTCCGCCAACCAGCAGCCGGCTCGCGAGGGAGCGATCGCCTCGGCCCAGGCCCAGATCGACAACGCGCAGATCTCGGTGGACAAGGCCGAGCAGGCGGTGAAGGACACCACCGTCCGGGCCCCGGTGGCCGGCACCGTCGCCGACGTCGGCGCCGTCGTGGGGCAGGCCTCCGCGTCGTCCGGCAGCAGTGCCGGGTCCGCCTCGGGCTCGGGCTCGAGCGGTTCCGGCGGCACGGGGGGCGGGAGCTCCACGAGCAGCGGGTCGGCCACGAGCGGCGCCGGCGGCTCCGGCCTGGTCACCCTGGTGAACGACCGCGCCAAGCAGGTGACGGCGACCGTGGCCGAAGCCGACATCGTCAAGATCAAGACCGGGCAGAGCGTGGCGGTCGCGTTCCCGGCGTCGGGCAGGACGGTGAAGGGCACCGTGCTCTCGGTCGCCACCGAGAGCACCGTGTCCAACAACGTCGTCCAGTACGACGTGGCCGTCTCGCTGCCGGTCGGGGACTCCTCGATCCGGCTCGGTCAGACCGCCGACGTCACCATCACCACCGGCTCACACGCCGGCGTCCTCTACGTGCCGACCAGCGCCATCACCACCAGCGGCGGCGCCTCCAGCGTCACCCGCCGGGTCGGCGACACCGACGCGATCGTCCAGGTCCAGACCGGTCTGGTCGGGGCCAACGGCACCGAGATCGTCCGCGGTCTCGACGAGGGCGACCAGCTGGTCCTGCCCACCGGCACCGGCGGCGGGTTCACCTTCCCCGGCGCGGGTTCCGGGGGTAGGGGCGGCTCGACGCCGAGCAGCACGCCGAGCTCGCGGTGAGCCCGCGCGCGGCGGACACGCCGGTCATCGACCTGCGCCGCATCACCAAGACGTACGGCGAAGGTGAGACCGTGGTGCACGCCGTCGCCGGGGTGAGCCTGTCGGTCGCCCGCGGTGACTACGTGGCGATCATGGGCGCTTCCGGCTCCGGCAAGTCCACGCTGATGAACATCATCGGCTGCCTCGACGTGCCGTCGACCGGGGTCTACCGGCTGGACGGCATCGACGTCCGCCGCCTCGCCGACCGGCAGCAGTCCCGGATCAGGAACCGCAAGATCGGTTTCGTCTTCCAGAGCTTCAACCTGATCGCGCGGACCAGCGCGCTGCGCAACGTCGAGCTGCCGCTGGCGTACGGCGGAATCGGGTCCCGGGAGCGCCGGTCGCGGGCCCAGGCCGCGTTGGAGCTGGTCGGTCTCGGCGACCGGCTGGGCCACACGCCGGCTCAGCTGTCCGGTGGCCAGCAGCAGCGGGTGGCCGTGGCCCGGGCCATCGCCACCGAGCCGGTCCTGCTCCTGGCCGACGAGCCGACCGGCGCCCTGGACAGCCGCAGCACCGAGGACGTGCTGCACCTGTTCGACACGCTGTCAGTGGCCGGACGCACCATCGTGGTGATCACCCACGAGGACGAGGTCGCCGCCCACGCCAAGCGGGTGCTCCGGATGCGGGACGGGTTGATCGAGTCCGACGTCCGCCAGGCGCCCGTCGAAGCACTGCCGCCGCGCTACCGCGAACGGGATGCCGCGTGAACCTCACCGAGAGCCTGCGCTTCGCCTGGCGGGGCGTGACTGCCAACAAGGGTCGGTCGCTGCTGACCATGCTCGGCGTGCTGATCGGCGTCGCCTCGGTGATCGCCCTGGTCGCCGTGGGCAACGGGGCCAGCGCCACCGTCACCAACACCTTGAACAGCCTGGGCTCGAACACCCTCACCGTCGTGCCCGGCACCTCCACCGGCAGTGTCTTCGGCGGCGGTGGTGGGAACGGGGGCGGCGGGAACGGGGGCGGCGGTGGCGGTCGTGGTGGCGGCGCCGGGGGCGGGGGCGGGGACACCACGGGCGCGAACGGCGACAGCGCGAACGGTGACAGCGCGAACGGCGACGACGGTGCCGGCACCGGCACCACGACCGACAACGGCACCGACATCCGGGCCGTCCAGCTCACCCTCGACGACGCCGCAGCACTGGCCGACAAGACCCAGGCCCCCGACGTGCTGGGCGTGGCCCCGGTGGTCAGCGTCCAGTCGGCCACGGCCACCTACCGGAGCGCGTCCCACAGCGTCGGCAGCATGACCGGCACCACGCCGTCGTACCTGTTGATCAACAACGACACAGTGGCCGCCGGTCACGCGTTCAGCGACAGCGACTACCTCGCGCACTCCCGGGTGGCGCTGGTCGGTCCGACAGTGGCCAAGGCCCTGATCGGTGGCGACGGCAGCGCGATCCTGGGCCGGACCATCAACCTGAACGGCAACGGCTTCACCGTGATCGGCTTGCTGACCGCCAAGGGCAGCGCCGGGCCGCAGGACCAGGACGACCGGATCATCGCCCCCGCCACATCGGTGCAGGACACCCTGGCCGGCTACCAGGACCTCAGCTCCATCTCGATCAAGGCGACCTCCGCCGAGACCGTCGACGCCGCCCAGGCCGAGGTCGAACGGATCCTGGACGCCCGGCACGGCACCACCGCGGCGGATCGCGGGTTCTCGGTGACCAACTCCGCCACCATCCTCGATGCGGTCAGCACGATCACCTCGACCTTCACCCTGCTGCTCGGGGCGATCGCCGGGATCTCCTTGCTGGTGGGCGGTATCGGGGTGATGAACATCATGCTGGTCACCGTCACCGAACGGACCCGGGAGATCGGCATCCGCAAGGCCATCGGTGCGGGGCGGGGCGACATCATCGCCCAGTTCCTGCTGGAGGCCGTGATGTTGTCGATGCTCGGCGGTCTGCTGGGGGTGCTGCTCGGCTCCCTCACCGGTCTCGTACGGGTCGGCACCTTCCAACCGGTGGTGACGCCGGGTTCGATCGTGCTGGCCTTCTCCTTCTCCCTGGGGATCGGCCTGATCTTCGGGCTCTATCCGGCCAACCGGGCCGCATCGCTGCGACCCATCGACGCCCTCCGCTACGAGTGAGCACCCGCGAGACGAGGATCCCGACCACCATGCCCGACCCCACCACAGGCCAGACCAGCGTCGACCAGCCCCGCGTCGAAGAGCCCGCCGACGACCAGCCCACCGGCGACCAGCCGAGCGGCGAAGAGTCTGCCGGCGACCGCGAAGCTGTCGAGTCGCGTCCGTCCGACGACACCGTCGAGCTCGACGCCGGACCCAGCCTGGCCGACGACCTGCTGCACTCCGACGACCCGGCCGAGGAGGAAGGAGTCGGGCACGGCGGGTTCGAGCCGGGCGAGCACGGCGAGCACGGCGTCGAAGCGCGTACGCCGGGAGGGCTGTCGGATAGCGCGGCCGACGGCGCGGCGCCGGACGAGGACGACGAGTACTTCGAGCCTCACGACCAGAGACGCAGTCGGGTGACCACCGGCTTGCTGGTGGCCCTGATCTTCGCGCTCGGGATGCTCGCCGGCGTCCTGGTCGGACGTCTGCTCACGCCGACGCCGGCACCCCAGATCGTCTACGTGCTGAACGACGCTCCGTCCTCGGACGCGTCCTCGCCCGTCCCGTCCTCGCCCGCGCCGCCCCCGCCGACGCCGTCGGCCAGTCGCTGACCCAGCGGGCCGGGTGTCCCGGCGGGTCGCTGGCCGCGGCCGGTCCGAGGTCGTACGCTGACGGCCACGGCGTACCCGACGCCGAACCTCCACGGTCCGTCCCCAGCACGGTCCAGCGGCACCGTCCGCACCGCGAGGCAAAGGGACTAGGTCTCTGGGTCGCTGTCAGACCGCACCCGTAGCGTCTCGGGCCGTGCTGCTGGGGAACCGGGTCGAGGCGTGGGAGTCCGGATGACAGCCGATCGAGCCCGCAAGCGCCGCGTCCGAGAACGCGCCCGGCGCACGGGAGAGTCTTACACCGCTGCCCTCCGGCACCTCCGACCCCCACCAGGAGCGATCGTGCCGACCACCCCACCCACCTCGCTGCGGCTCGCCGTGGCCCAGACGACCCCCCTCACCGACCCTCGCGACACGGACGCCATGCGCGCCCTCGGCGTGGAGGTCCGCACGCTGATGCACCGGGCCGGCGCCGACGGCGCCGACCTGATCCAGTTCCCCGAGGGCACGCTCTGCTTCCCGGACAAGCGGCTGCTCTCCCGCGATCCGGACCAGCTGGCCGAAGCCGACTGGACCCGCTTCCCCTGGGCCGTCCTGGACGACGAGATCGCCCAGATCCGTGCTCTGGCATTGAAACTGCGGTTGTGGACCGTGCTCGGCGCCCAGCAGCTTAGCGTTCCCGAGCGGGTCAACGTGGACGGAGGGAGGCCCACGACGAGTCTGCTGATCATCGACCCGTCCGGGGAGGTCGTGGCCCGCTACGACGAGCGGATCCTGTCGCGCAGCAAGCAGACCTACCTGTACGCCGCCGGCGACCGGGGTGTGGTCGTCGAGGTCAACGGCGTGCGGCTCGGCTTCACCTCCGGTCTCGAGGTGCTGTTCCCGACGTTGTTCAGTGACTACGAGGCGCAGGGGGTGGACGCCGTGCTCTTCTCCACCGCCGGCCCCGGCGAACCCGACGAAGCCGACTCGCTGTCCTCATCGGCCCGCATGCACGCGCTGCAGTGCGGTCTGTGGATCGGTTACGCCGTCCCCAGCGACAAGGCCCCGTACGCGGCGGCCGGGATCCTCGCCCCCGGCGGTGCCTGGGCGGCCCGGTGCCCCGACCAGATGATGCCGGCCATCGCCGTCGCCGACCTCACACCCCGTCCCGAGCACCCTGGCCGGGCCTGGCGGCGGACCATGCTGCAATCGCTGACCGCCTGAGGGCGGAGCGAGGACGGAGGGCGGAGCGGGCGCGGAGGAAGGCGAGCGGACCGGGCGCGGTCGCGTGGCCGGAGCGGGCGGGGTCGCGTGGCCGGAGCGGGCGGGGCGACGTCCGTCGTGCCGAGGGGTCCCTGACTCGTCCGTTCTTGACTCCGCGGTGGCATCCGGCCCGCACGGCGACGCACACCATCACCGTTCGTCGACTCCGCGGTGGGATCCGGCCCGCACGGCGGCGCACACCATCACCGTCCGTGACTCCCCGGTGGGATCCGGCCCGCCTGACAGCGCACACCATCACCGTCCGTGACTCCCCGGCGGCCTCTGGCCCGCTACCCGCGCGACCCCGCCGCCGTACGCGACTCCGCGGCGCCATCCGGTTCGATCAGGCCGTCACCGTCCGTCAGCCTGCCGGATCGCCAGGTCGAGGAGGAGTCGGCCGTCCGGCTCGGAGCCCTGACGGAGCTGCCACTCCGCCCCGGCCAGGCGTCGGAGCAGGAGGTAGAACCCGATCAGCTCCGTCAGCTCGTCCTCCGGCTCGTCCGCGCCGTACCCGCTCAGCACCCCGGCCGGGAGGTCCGGGTCCGTCAGTCCGAGCGTGGCGAGATCCATCACCGGGTCCCCCGACCCCACGTCGTGGAGGTCGATCAACCCGACGAGCTGACCGTCGCGGATGAGGATGTGCTCGGCCCGACCGTCGAACAGGGTGAGGCAGCCAGCACGAGTGGCGAGGACCGGAGCGAGATCATCGAGCCACCCGCGGAGACCCCGTACGTGCGCAACGGTCCCGCCGACCGAGGGCCACCAGGCCTGCGACCTCCTCGGTCCAGGCAGTGACCCAGCCGAGGATGGTCGGCTGACCCGAGTACGGCGGCCCCCCGGGCAACCGGTGCACCGTCCGCAGCATCCGGCCGGTCTCCCGCTGCGCCCCCATCGGGCTGCGCGAGCTGATCGGGTCGCCGTCGATCCACCGCAGCACGAGCACCGACGGCGCGCCGTCCGCGTACGCGACGATCTCCGGCACCGGGATGCCCTCGGCAGCCAGGACCGCGTTGGCCGCCACGTCCCCGGCCAGGGCACCCGGCGACACAGCGGTCTTGATCACGAACCGCTCGCCCGACGCGTCCCGGGCCTGCAGCGTGACGCGACCGGGGCCCTTCTGCAGCACCCGAGTCGGGCGGAGCCCGACGCCCGCCGCCAGCGCGACGAGGTCTGCGGAGATGGGATCGTCCACCTGCGTGCCCGTCAGCGCCGGATCGGCGGCGGGTCGTCGAGCACCAGAGCCTCACCGATCAGCCGCCAGAGCTGGTCGGCG
>CAWARE010000018.1:0-43672 GCA_963784345.1 uncultured Actinomycetota bacterium | reverse complement strand
TGGAACGCGGCGCGACCGTTGACAGGGAGCGCCCGCCTGTTCCAGAGTGAACCCCATCATCTGGTGACCGCGATACGGACGAATGTCCGAAGAATCTCGAGGGGGAGACGTGGCGGAGGCTCGGGGCAGTGGTGGTGCGGCACGGGACGGTGCTGCCGATGGATGTCGGGCGCAGTGTGCTGACCGACACCGATGTGCTGATCGTCGGGGACCGGGTCGCCGCGATCGGGGTCGGGCTCGAGGCGCCACCCGGTGCCGAGGAGATCGACGCGACCGGCGGCATCGTGATGCCGGGCATGATCGACACCCACCGACACCTGTGGCAGACCGCGATGCGCGGCTACGGCGCCGACTGGACCCTGACCCAGTACTTCGTCTGGTACTACCTGGAGCACGGCCGCAAGTTCCGGCCCGAGGACATCTACGCCGGCAACCTGCTCGGGGCCATCGAGGCCATCGACGCGGGCGTCACCACCACTGTCGACTGGTCGCACGGGTTGCAGACCGTGGATCACGCCGCCGCGGCCGTCGACGCGCTCCGGTCCACTCCCGGACGGTTCGTGCTGGCGTACGGGAACATCCAGGCGGCGCCCTGGGAGTGGACGGCCCAACCCGAGGTGCGGGCGTTCCTCCAGCAGCTCAAGGACGCCGCCGACGACCGGCTCGGTGTCCAGCTGGCCTTCGACGTGCTCGGCGATCCCGGCTTCCCCGAGCGGCCGGCCTTCGAGCTGGCCCGGGAGCTCGGCCTCCCGGTGACCACCCACGCCGGCGTCTGGGGGGCCACCAACGACGACGGCATCCGGTTGATGCACGAGAACGGCTTCGCCACCCCGGACACCGTCTACGTGCACGCCGCCACGCTGGACACCGACTCGTACCTGCGGATCGCGGCCAGTGGCGGCTCCGTGTCGGTGTCCACGGAGTCGGAGCAGAGCGCCGGTCAGGGCTACCCGCCCACCTGGCAGGTGCGGCGGTTCGACATCCCGGTGTCGCTGTCGATGGACACCAGCGTGTGGTGGAGCGGCGACCTGTTCTCGGCCATGCGGAGCACGCTCGGCGCGGATCGGGCCCGCGAGCACCTGGAGGCGCACGTGGCCGGCGAGACCGTCACCTCCTCGCACCTGCGGGCCGAGCACGTGGTCGAGTGGGCCACCCGGGGCGGCGCGAACGCGCTGCGGCGCGACGACCTCGGCAGCCTCGCGGTGGGGCAGAAGGCCGATCTGGTGCTGATCAAGAACGATCACTCACCGGTCTCCTTCCCCCTGCTGAACCCGTACGGGCACGTGGCCTTCCAGGCCCAGCGCGGTGACGTGCACACGGTGATCATCGACGGCACCGTCGTCAAGCGTGATCACCGGCTGGTCGGGGTGGACCTCGAGGCAGCCCGCCGGGCGGTGGAGAACACGATCGACCACCTGCGCTCCGAGCTCGGCGAGGAGGTCTGGCAGGCCGGCATGCACCCGGATCTGCCCGGCGACGACAAGGTGCTGGACAACCCGTACACCTACACCGACTACCGCAGCGCCAGCACCCGCGAGGCGCGGGAGTCGATCTTCGGGGAGTCGGCGGGCGGCTGATCTCCGCAGGTCGACGGGCGCGCCGCGGCTAGGGTCGAGAGGCAACAGGACGAGGAACGCCGAAGGTGAGGTGAGCATGGCCGGTCGAGGGAGTGGTCCCGACTTCGTCGAGGCGCTGGCCCGCGGTCTCGACGTGCTCACCTGCTTCGACGCCCGGCGGCCGACCATGACCCTGAGCGAGGTGGCGGTGGCCGCCGGTCTGGCCCGGCCCACCGCGCGGCGGCTGCTGCTCACCCTGGCCGAGCTCGGCTACGTGCGGATCGCCGACAACGGGTACGCCCTGACCCCGAGGGTGCTCGACCTCGGGATCGCGTACACGTCCTCGCTCGGGCTCTGGGACCTGGCCCGCCCGCACCTGGAGGCCCTGGTCGCCCGGACCCACGAGTCGTCGTCGATGGCCCAGCTGGACGGCTCCGACATCGTCTACGTGGCGCGGGTGTCGGTGCCCAAGATCATCGCCCTGCGGGTCGACATCGGCACCCGGTTCCCGGCCGAGCGGACCTCCCAGGGCAAGGTGCTGCTGGCCGCGCTGACCGAGCAGCAGGTCACCGAGACCCTCGCCCACGCCAGCCGTTCGGGGCTGCCGCCGCAGCCGGCGCCGTCGGTGGACTGCGCTCCGGGCCGAGCTCGTCCGGGTCCGCGCCCAGGGCTGGGCCCTGGCCGACGAGGAGCTCGCTCCGGGCGTACGGTCGGTGGCCGCCCCGGTGCGGGACGCCACGGGCACGGTCCGGGCGGCGATGAACGTCACCGTGCACGCGGCCGAGACGTCCACCGAGACGCTGCTCCATGACCATCTTCCGGTGCTGCTGCAGACGGCCGGCCGGGTGAGTGCCGACTGGGCCCTCTGGCAGGGACGCCCGCACACCGAGCTGGGGGCGTGAGCCCGATGCCGAGACTCCGCGGACCCGAACCCACCGTCTTCGAGCGCCGGGCCCCGTCCGCCGCCGCGGTCGACCATGCCCTCGCCGGCGCCGCCCACCAGGTCTTCTGGCTGGACGGGCTGACCCGTCCGGAGCACCCCGAGCTGATCGACCAGCACGCCGCGGACCTGGTGATCGTCGGCGCCGGCTACACCGGGCTGTGGACCGCGATCCGGGCCAAGGAACGGGATCCGGGCCGCCGGGTGATCGTCGTCGAGGCCGGCCAGGTCGGGTGGGCGGCGTCGGGTCGCAACGGCGGCTTCTGCGAGGCGAGTCTGACCCACGGCGAGGAGAACGGGCGGAGCCGCTGGCCGCGAGGAGTACGACCAGCTGGAGCGGCTCGGCCGCGAGAACCTGGCCGGCATCGCGGCCACCGTCGACCGCTACCGGATGGACGTGGAGCTGGAGCTGACCGGCACCCTGTCGGTGGCCACCGAGGAGCACCAGATCGCCTGGCTGGCCGAGGAGGACGGCTTCCTCGACGGTCCGGCCACCCGCGCGCTGGTCGACTCACCGACCTTCCTGGCCGGGTCCTGGGAACGCGACGACACCGCCCTCGTCCACCCGGGCAAGCTCGCCCTCGAGCTGGCCCGGGTCGCCACCGACCTGGGGGTGCAGATCTTCGAGCAGTCCCGGGTCGAGGTCGTCGACGAGGGCCCGGTCGTCCGGACGGCCCGCGGCGAGGTGCACGCCGACCACGTCGTGCTGGCCACCAACGTGTTCCCGTCGCTGCTGCGGCGCAACCGGCTGCAGACCGTGCCGGTCTACGACTACGTGCTGGTGACCGAGCCGCTCAGCGCGGAGCAGAAGGCGGCCATCGGCTGGCAGGGCCGCCAGGGGGTGGCCGATCTCGCCAACCACTTCCACTACTACCGGCTCACCGCGGACGACCGGATCCTGTTCGGTGGGTACGACGCCGTCTACCACTGGGGCGGCCGGGTGCGGCCCGCGTACGAGGACCGCCCGGAGACGTACGCGAAGCTGGCGAGTCACCTGCTGACCACCTTCCCGCAGCTGGAGGGCCTCCGGATCAGTCACCGCTGGGCCGGCGCGATCGACACCTGCTCCCGGTTCTGCGCCTTCTACGGCACCGCTCGGCAGGGACGGGTCGCGTACGCCGCCGGCTTCACCGGTCTGGGGGTCGGCGCCTCCCGCTTCGCCGCCGACGTGATGCTGGATCTGCTCGACGGCGGACCCACCGAACGGACCGAGCTGGCCATGGTGCGGGAGCGCCCGCTCCCGTTCCCGCCGGAACCGCTGGCGTCCGTGGGGATCCGGATGACCGACTGGTCGATGCACCGGGCGGACCACCGCCAGGGCCGCCGCAACCTGCTCCTGAAGGCCCTCGACGCCGTGGGAATGGGCTTCGACTCCTGAACTCCGGAAAAAAGATCCTCCGACGATGCAACCTGGTGTGGTCCTGGCGCGTAGTTGCAGACAATCGAGTCCGGAGGGGGTGGGTCATGTTCGGCTGGCCTGCTGCCGGTTGCGGTGCGTAGACCCGTGACCGCCACCACCGGTGCCGTGCCCGCCATCGCGGAGACCACTCGCACGCAAGGGATGGATGCTGATGCGTTCGACGCGCTGTACGCGGGGTCGTTCCGCCGACTGGTCGCGCAGATCTACGCCATGTGCGGGAACTTCGCCGAGGCCCAGGACTGCGTCCAGGAGGCGTTCGTGCGGGCCTGGGACAAGCGACGCGTGCTGGACGTCGAGCAGAGCCCCGAGGCGTGGATCCGTACGGTGGCCTACCGTCTCGCGGTCAGTCGGTGGCGCCGAGCCCAACGTGCGCTGCGCCCGGCGGACCGCTCCCAGCTCGCCGACGGTGTCGCCGGGCCGGATCCTTCCCGGGTGGCGCTGATGCGGGCGCTCCAGGAGCTGCCGGCCGATCAGCGTCGCGCGGTGGTGCTGCATCACCTGTGCGACATGTCGGTCCGCGACATCGCCGAGGAGACGGGCGCACCGGTCGGCACCGTCAAGGCTCGGCTCTCGCGTGGCCGGGCCGCCCTGGCGGCCCTGCTCTCCGTCTCCGAGGGGGAGGCCACCGATGGCTGAGTGGGACGGGCTCGAATCGAGGTTGAAGGATCTGGGCGCGGACGCGGCCCGGATGATCGACGAACCCCTGGATCCGGCGAGCGTCCGCAGGCTCGGTGATCGTCGGCGCGTGCGGAGGTCGGTCGCGGCGGTCCTGCTGGCCGTGGCCATTCTCGTCTCGGGCGGAGTCGGGGTGTACGCGGTCACGGCGCAGCCGCAGCGACACACGCCGAGCCCGGTCGGTAGTCCCACCAGCACGCCGACCCCCAGTCCTCGAGCCGTCGGAGGAGATCAGCGCTCGCGGCGAGAAGATCCCGCGCGCCACCTCCGGCCCCGGCGCCGGCAGCCGGTGCCGCCGACCTACGCCTCGAGCAGCCCGTACTCCCCGGATCCCACGCCGGAGTCACCGACGCCGTCGGAGACCCCCTCCCCGTCGCCGTCGGAGACCACGGAGGAGCCGGAGACACCGGAGCCGACATCCACCGCGACCGACGATCCGGATGCGCACCCGACCTCGGAACCGACCAGCGGGGGTGGCGGGCCTGCGCAGACCGTCCCGCCGCCGAGCGACCCGGACACCGCCGGCGGGTGAGGGCAGCCCGGGGTTGCTCAGTCAGGGATCGCCGGGCTCCGGTCTCGAGCGACCCGGATCGCGTACGCGATCAGCGTGCCCAGGGCGATGATCCCCACCAGGACGGCGAGGTTGATCCCGTAGTGCTGCAGCAGCATGGCCTTGCCGGCCGGTTGGCTGAACTGCCGGATGATCAACGGGATCGCGATCACCGTGACCGCGCCGACCATGATCAGGGCGGCCTGCACGAACCCGCGGGCCCGGTCCGGTAGTGAGCGCAGCGCCGCCCCGACGGCGAGGACGGCGGGCGAGAGCACCCCGTGGTGGATCACCAGGGCGGCCAGCATCCACCCGGCCAGCACGAACAGGGTCGGGAGCGGCAGCCCGTGCAGAAGTCGGCCGGCCCCGTACGCGAGCAGCAACCCGCCGACCACCCCCAACACGATGCGCACCAGCTTCACGGCAGCACCTCCAAGGTGGCGATCCACTTGGTGTCGAACAGCTCGGCCCGGTTGGGGCCGACCAGGCGCAACGGGTAGCCATGATCGAGATCGAGCGGCGATCCGTTGAGCCGGGTGGCCAGCAGGGCCTGCTCCAGCTGGGATCCGGACAGCTCGGCCTTGGTGATGCCACCCTTCCCGAGCGAGCGGACCACGACCCGGGACCCGGCGGAGCCGCCGGCCCGTTCCACCAGATCCATCAGCCGGATCCCTCGCCAGTCCGCCTCGGCGCTCCAGCCCTGGCCGGCGGCGATCGGCAGCCGTACGTCGTGCGTGGCCAGGGGTTCCAGATCGGCGAGCCGCAGCGTGTACGGTCGCGGCCCCTTGACCTCGAGCGCCCAGTCGGGGTCGGTCGCCGCCGCCACCACCCCGGCCTCCTCGGCGGTGCGACCCACCGGCACGCCCTGCGGTCCCTTGCTGGGTTGGCGGACGGCCAGCAGGCCCAGGGATTCGAGCGGGGACAGGGTCTGCCCGACGCTGGTGATCACCACCAGTCCGATCCCGGCACCGGTCGCGAGCAGCACCCCGCGTCGCGAGATCCCCGGCGTCGCCGGTGGCGGCAGTGGTCCGGCGTTGCTGTGCGAGGCCGGGTTCTCGTGCCAGGGAACCTCGGTCAGCACGTCGCCGTCGGCCAGCCGGGTCGTGAGCCCGTAGCGGATGTCGGGCAGCTTGATCGCCACGTGCAGCAGGACGGAGCCGATCACCACGTAGGCGAGGGCGTAGTGCACCACCACGAAGTCCCAGCCGAACGGACGCCAGTCCAGCAGGTTGAGGAATCCGGTGACCAGCTGCACCAGGGTGGCCGAGACGAGCACGGCCACGCTCAGGCGTTCGAGCAGCCGCTTCGGCGACGGGATCGGCGGCCAGCGGAACGAGTTCGGGTAGACCGACCACAGCTTGATCAACACCAGCGGGATCGACGCGATCCCGGTGGTGACGTGGATTCCCTGGGTCAGGCGGTAGCCCCAGGCCGGGACCACCGGCTTCGGCAGCCACGCCCAGGTCAGGTACTGGGCGTAGCTGAGCAGACCGGTGAGGAAGCAGAGACTGAAGGCGATACCGAGCGCGCGCCCCAGCCGTGCGGTCAGCGCAGTGGACCGCACGGTGCTGGTGAAGTGCGGCCACCAAGCGGGCCGCGCCGCGGCAGTCCCGGGCACCCTGTCAGTGTGCTCGCGCCGAGCCGTGGCGCGATAGGTCCTTCCGGGCAGACTTCGCGTCAGTCGATCGAGGCCCCGTTGACGGCGGCGACCGAACCCAGCCAGGCCAGACTGGGCTTCGGCGTGCGGGTGAAGTCGCCCTGCCGGTCGACGGAGATCAGCCCGAAGGTCGGCGCGTAGCTGCCCCACTCGTAGTTGTCGAGCAGCGACCAGTAGCAGTAGCCGATGACGTCGACGCCGTCGGCCACGGCGGCCTTGAGCCCGGACAGGGCACCTGTCACGTACGCGATCCGACGCTCGTCGTCGGCGGTGGCGATGCCGTTCTCGGTGACCAGCAGCGGCAGACCCTTGAGGTCCCAGACCCGGCGCAGGTTGATCGCCAGGGCATCCGGCCGGTACGCCCACCCGGTCAGCGTGTTGTCCGGGTGCGGCGGGTGCGGGACCGGGCCGTTCGCGTCGACGGGCTGGCTGGTGTAGCTCTGGATGCCGATGAAGTCGTCACCCTCGCTGGCGTCGAAGAACACGCCCTCCCAGCTGTCGAAGACCTCCTGCCACTTGGCCTCGTTGCCCTCGGTCGGCATGAAGCCCTGGGTGGCCACGGCCCAGCCGACCTTGGCGCCGGTCTTCGCGCGGAGCACGTCGCGGGCGGCGTGGTGCATGGCCGCGAGGACGGGGGCCAGGGTCGGGTCGGGCCCGCCGGCCAGCGCCATCTGCACCGAGATCGGGTCCTCGCCCTCGGCGGGCGCGTCGTGCATGCCGGCGAACAGGGCGGCGATGTTCGGCTCGTTGATGGTCACGACCCACTGGATGTCGTGCAGGATCTCGCTGACGTAGTCCACGTACGCGGCGAACCGCTCGACGGCATCAGTCCGCCGCAGTCCGCCGCCGTCGGCGAACCAGCGCGGGCTGGTGAAGTGGTGCAGGGTGACGATCGGCAGCACCCCATGGGCGTGACAGGTGTCGATCATCGCGCGGTAGTGCAGCAGCTGTGCCCGGCTGAACTCACCTTGTGCGGGCTCGATCCGGGCCCACTCGATGCTGAACCGGTACGCCTGCAGACCCGCCTCGGCCAGCAGTCGGATGTCGTCGGGGTAGCGGTGGTAGGAGTCGCAGGCGTCACCGCTGGGCTCGCTGAACTGCCCGAGTCCCGCATGCTCCAACGCCCAGAAGTCGCTGTTGGTGTTGCCACCCTCGATCTGGTGGGCCGCGGTGGCAGAGCCCCAGATGAAGTCGGGGCGAAGTCGACCATCAGACAAAGTCATGGGCGGGATCGTAGTGCCGGCTGGTCGATGCCGGACCAGACCGGGCCGTCCAGAACGGCTCGCTCGGCCATCGGCGCTCGCCGGCGTACAGGGCGTCGCGGGTCTGCAGGTGGGTCTCGAACCGGGATCTGACCCGGTCCTCGTAGCGCCACGGCGGCGGCTCGCGGTCGCCGATGGTGGCCGCGATCGTCCAGGCGGCGTCGGCCGCGTCCAGCAGGGCGTCGTGGATGCCGCAGCCGGTGATCGGGTCTCGTTCGCTCGCGGCATCGCCGACGGCGAGCCAGCCGGGCCCGACCAACCGATCGAGGACCGACACGGTGACCGACCGGCAGCGCAGCGGGGCGTCGCGGAGGCGGACCCGGTCGAGCTGGGGCCCCAGCAGCGTGGTCGCCGCCAGTTCCTCGTGCCACCGTCGCCCACCGTCGTGCAGCAGCGTGGCGGTCGCGTGCCGCTCGGTGACCAGCGCCGTCACGATCCGCCCACCGGGTAGTCGCGACCCGTACCACCAGCCGGTCGGCGTCGCCTCCACGACTGTCTGGGCGGTGAAGGTCCCGGTCTCGAGATCGGCGATGCGCAGCACGGCAACCAGGCGGTCCACGGTCTGCCGGGCGGCTCCCTGTCGACGGGCGAACCACGATCCGCCCCCACTGGCGTCGACCACCCACAGCGGCTGAAGGGTGGTCGTCCTGCCGACCGCATCTCGCAGCCGGACCACGGTTCGCGGTCCCTCTGTGCTGGTCCGCACCACCTGCGTGGCGGTGCGCACGTCGGCTCCGACCTCGACCGCTCGCTGCCGGAGCCGGGTCTCGAACAGCCGCCGGTCGATGTGCCAGGCCGGCCCGCGGGGGTCGAGCACGTGGTCGCTGTGGCCGGGCCGCGCTCGACCCCAGACCGAGACCCCGCCGGGGCACGGAGGTGGCCGTCGGCCCGGAACGCATCGGCCAGCCCGAGTCGGTCCAGCGCGGCCAGGGTGCCGGGGGTGAGGGTCTCGCCGTAGCGCTCGGTCGGCGCCGTACGGGATTCGGCGACGACGACCGCGAGCCCGGTCGTCGTCCGCAGCTGGATCGCGGTGGCCAACCCTGCGGGTCCGCCCCCGATCACCAGCACGTCGCAGCGCGGCCGTCACGCCCTCAGTCGCCAGGACCACTGGGATTGGCATGGAACGGCCACTCGGCGACCACGTTCACCGACTGCCCCTCGGTCGGCAGCCGGCTCTCGGCCTCCAGGAAGAAGTCCGGCGGGTAGGTGCCGCCGCGGATCGCCGTCCCCTGCAGGATGACCCCGATCCGATCCCACTGCTGCACCGACTGCAGTGCGCGTTGGAACGTCGCGGCGGTCTTCGGATCGTTGGTCAGGGTGCCCGGGCCGCGGATCGACCAGACGCGCTGCGGCAGCACACCGTTGACGACGGCGGTCGCCGGGTAGACCGCGTCGGGCCGCTGGGACGGCCACGACCAGTAGAGGGTCAACGGGTTGCCGGTGGCGGTGTTGGTGCCGGAGGTGTTGATGCTCGGCTGGTGGATGGAGCAGGAGTTGTAGTCGGTCTGCCAGGGGATCGACATGAACTTCGAGAGGTCGCCGGGCTCCAGGCCGTCGCTCATGCCGTGCAGCGGGATCCAGCCACCGGTCAGGAACGGAACGGTCTTGGTCGCCGTCGCGTACGCCAGCGGCTTGTGCCTCACCCGGAAGGGACCAGACCCCGAGGTCCGCCAGTCCGTGTCGTACAGATCGGGTTGTCGCACCGGGTAGCTGACCTCGATGCCGGGCACGTAGCGGCCACCCAGGCAGTTGCTGAGGGAGGCCATGTCGAGATACTCACCGGGCCCCAGGGACTGCCCCGCGCCGGCGTCGAAGTGGTTGGCGTCCCACTGCTCCAGGAAGAAGTACTGCGTCTTGCTGACGGCCAGGAAGTCGGTTCCGGCTTCGCCGAGGGAGAGCGGCATCAGCGGTACGCCGACGCTCAGTTCCCCGGCCACGTTGGGATTCCGGACGTACGCGAGGCCGGACATGATGGTGTGATCGGGATCGTCGCCGGGACCGATCGACTCCACCGCCCGGTGGGCGCGCAGCGCCAGCTCGGGCAGGTTGGCCGTCCACCGTTGCAGGGCAGCCGCTCGGAAGACGGGGAAGATCTGGGCGGGGAAGGACGGGCGGTAGTCCGGGTCGAACTCACCGCCCTGGCAGAGCTCCGGTTGCAGATCGAGCTCCCGCACCCAGGCGTCGTACACGTCGTCCCAGACCGAGACCACGTTGCGGATCTGCGGCGCGTACGCCGGATCGCCGCAGACCACCCAGGCCCCGAACGCCTCCTCGGCGCTGCCGTCGGCGAACACGACGGTGGCCGACACCGGCCCGTCGGCGGCGTCGTCCCACCAGCCGATGTTGTTGAGATCGCCGGTCAACGGCATCGGGTCGCCGTACTCGTCGTACTGGGCGGCGGTGCGGCCCCGGCCCGCCAGCACCAGCAGTCGGCCCTGGTCGTCGGTACGCAGCTCGCCGAGGCTGTCGAGCGGCCCACTGGGCTGGAAGAGCCGGCTGTTGGTGTCCTGCGGGAACGACGTCGGATACTGCGGCTGCGGGGTGATCCCGCCCGCGCCGTCGGAGTAGGCCGGGGTCGTCGTCCGGTCGCACGCGACCACGTCGTGCGACCCGGAGCGGATCGCCCGAGGGCCGGGGTCGATGACCAGCTGGCGGAGTCGCAGCGGGGCGTCCACCGTGCCGTACACGCCGGGATTGCGCAGCTGCGGGACCAGCCCCTCGGCGAACGCGTTCAAGCCGGCGGAGGGGACCACGTTGAAGGCGGCGGACTTCTTGTTGGCGACGTGGACGGTCCAGACGATCTCGGCGACCACGCGACCGTCGGGCAGCGTGCTCCCCGGCAGGATCTCCACCCCGCCACCGTCGGGATAGCTGTCGGGTGGGGTCAGGTCGTAGGCGAACAGACGGAACCGGGCGGCCTGCCGGACCAGGTTCCCGTCGTCGTCGCGCAGGTCCTCGCTGCTGATCGGTTCGGACTCGGTGCCCCGGCGGATCGGCAGGCCCCCCACCACAGCAGGTCGATCGGGATCGGTCTCGCCGGTCCCGCTCGGGTCGGGCACCGGCAGGCCGGCGCTGGTCTCGGGGGACAGGTAGTAGTCCTCGCTGGTGCCGACGCGGGCGAAGTTGATCGTCGGGTGCAGCCGGAGCACCGTACGGGCAGGTCCGGTCCCACGGGGAGCAGGGGTGGGCATCGTGTCTCCTTCAGGTCCTGGTGGTCCGGGCATCGCAGTCAGCTGACCGTGATCACGTGGTGAACTGGGGCGTCACGCCGCTCTTCCAGCAGGTCAGGATGTTCGAGCCGATCGTCACCATCAGCGCCGCGAACTCGGGTGGCTGACGCCCGGCCAGCAGCTCGGTGATCGTGGCGGTGTACCGCGTGAAGTTGTCGATCAAGATCGAGCGGCGCTTCAGATCCTCGGCGTCGTAGGTCGAGGGCTCCTTGACCGGGTAGATCGCAGGAGTCCCGGCGTCGTGGATGGCGATGAACTTCTGGTAGTGACTGGCGTCGGGGTCGGAGTCGTCGGCGGTGTTCCGGTTGGGAGCGGCGATCGTGTCCGCCGCCTTGGCGGCCTCCCCCTGATCACGGATCACATCGATCAGCAACGCCACTTCGGCGAAGGCGCCGGTGCCGCTCCCCTGGATCGTCATGCTCGGCAGATCACGGTAGAACGCCGAGAACATGTCGATCTGGTTGACGCCCCCTCGGATGTCTGAGGCGAGCTGGCGCGCGCCCCGCTCGAGGGCGTCGTAGAAGGCGCCGATGCTGCCGTACTCGGAGATGGTGGTGCGGTAGGCGGGGTGCGTGCCCGTGTCCCACTCCGGGTACTCGATCAAGCACATGGCGTTGATCCGCAGCTGGTCGAGCGGCCCGATCTCGGCGCTGTAGGGACTGAACTTCTCCGTCGGGTTGTCGGGGTCGAGGGAGAAGTCCAGGTGCGGGATCGTCGTTCCCTGATAGGGAAACGCGGCCGGAGTGATCACCGGGCTGTAGCCGTAGGCGTTGGCGACGTTGCCCACCAGCTGCAGGTGCAGCATCTCCTGGTTCACGACCGACTGGACCAGCTGGTAGGCCGTCTCGGACCTGTCCACGACCGAGAACATCGCCGACAGATAGTACGGAATCGTCCAGGCCTCGAGCTCGGCGGCCGCCTGCAGATGATCATGCAGATGACCGATGTTCCACTGGTCGGCGGTGAGTATCACGGGCTGCGCTTCTTTGCGTGATCGAGCCGCCGGGCGCGCGCCAGGATTGCTGCTGCACGGTGCTCTGGTTCTGCTGGGGAGGGTGAGGGGGCCTGTGATCATGACCATAACAGCGGGCCCGGGGAACATAAATACCCCTACCGTGTAAACCTGGTGTCGGCGTGATCCCGACGAACGCCCACTGGCGGAGGACGGTCCGCTCAGAGGTCCCGGCGCATGATCACCCGGGTCGGGCTGGGCCGGTCCAGCGCCCGGAAGCCGAGGTCGGCGAAGACCTTCTCGCGACCGACGAAGTCCTCACCGGGGCGGGGATCCGGGCCGGCCACCGGCCACCCCTCGATGGCGACGGCGCGGTGATCGGCGGCCAGCGCGACGGCGGCCCGGACGAGCGCGTACGTGATGCCGGTGCCGCGATGCCCGGGCCGGACGAACAGGCAGGGAGTCAAGCCACACGAGCTCGTCCTCGCGGCGCTGCATCACAGCGGTGAGCGGATTCGTCGAGTCGATGGCGACCGGGTAGCGCGACCGTGGTCCGCACGCCGCCCAACCGACCGGCTCGTCCTCGACGGTGGCGAGCACGCCCATCGGCACCGGGTCGGCGGCCAGGGCGGCGAACCGGCGTCGGTTGCCGCCACCGAACCAGCCCAGGGCCAGCTGCGTACGCGTGGTGCAGAAGGCCATGCACCAGCAGTGCCGGGTGTTCCGGGTGGACCCGAAGAGATCCGCCAGGTCGGCGAGCTCGCCGGTCCCGACGGCTCGGGTCTGGACGTCGGCGGGCACGATCGGCACGCTACGCCGGCTGAACCCCGTGCTCGAGCACGAACGCGAGCACGTCCGACAGGGAGGCGGTGGCCATCGCGATGCAGGTGTCGGCCGCGCCGTAGTAGAGCCGGAGCTCGTCGGTGTCGGGCACGTGGACCAGACCACAGGGGAACACGACCCCGGGCACGTCGCCGACCAGCTCGTACGGTTCGCTCGGTCCGAGCACCCACTCCTCGCAGCGACGGATCACCCGGCTGGGATCGTCGAGGTCGAGCAGGGCGAGTCCCGCGCGGTACAGCGCACCGGCGACGGTCTGGCGGACGCCGTGGTAGACCAGCAGCCACCCCTCCGGTGTCTCCATCGGTGGTGCCCCGATCCCGATCCGGGCCGAGTCCCACCAACCGCCTTCGCGGGCCGACAGCACCGGCTCGGGTGCGCTCCAGTTGCGCAGGTCGGGCGAGCGCGACAGCCAGACGTCGGCCCGTGCGCTCATCGCCGTCACCGGGCGGTGGAACAGCACCCAGTCCCCGTTGACCCGCCGCGACAGCAGCGCGCCGTTCTTGTCCTCCGGGGCGCGGACCATGCCGAGCCGCTCAGCGGTCCGGAAGTCGCGGGTCCGGGCCAGCGACAGGCTCGGTCCCCCCGGTCCGAACGAGGTGTAGGCGATGATCCAGGCATCCAGCTCCTCGACCCAGGTCAGCCGCGCGTCCTCCAGCCCCCAGGACTCGTGCCGGACGCCGGGCGTGGGCGCCAGCAAAGGCGTTGTGTCGACCACCCAGTTCGAGAACCCGTCGTGCGACCGCGCCACGGTCAGGTCGCTGAAACCCCGCCGATCCTCCACCCGACAGAGCAGCACCGTCTCACCGTCGACGAGCGCCGCTCCGGCGTTCATCACCGCGTTGATCGTGTACGGCCACCGCTGCGGCGTCAGCAGGGGGTTGCCGGGGTGACGGCGGAAGAGCCCCTCACTGAGGGCGCTCGCAGAGGGAGGCATAGGCCTCAACGTAGTCGTCGACCATCCGGTCCGCGCCGTATCGGGATTCCGCCACGCGGCGGACCGTCGCACGGTCCAGGTCGGCCACGCGGGTGACGGCGGCGGCGGCTTCGTCGACATCGGTCACCAGGAAGCCGGTGATCCCTTCGTCGATCACCTCGGGCATGGACCCGAGAGAGAAGGCGACCACCGGCGTACCCGTGGCCATCGCCTCGACCACTGACAGACCGAACGGTTCGGCGAAGGCGATCGGGTGCAGCAGCGCGTGCGCGGCACCGAGGACCTCGGCCCGTTGCGTCGGTCCGACCGATCCGAGGTAGACCACCCGGTCACCGTCGACGAGTGGCTCGACCTCGTCGCGGAAGTAGCGCTCGTCGGCGACCAGCCCGGCGATCAGCAGCCGCCGCCCCGCGAGCGCGGCGATCCTGATCGCGTCGGCGGTGCCCTTGTCGGGGTGGATCCGGCCGAGGATGACGAGATCGTCCCCACCGGCCGCGGAGAACGGCAGGCCGTCGAGGTCGATGCCGTGGTAGATCGTGGCGAGGTAGTCGAGCTCCGGCACCCGGTCGGCGTCGGAGATCGACACGAAGGCCGAGGAGGAGGCGCGGTACGCCGGCAGGATCGCGGGGTCGGAGAAGCCGTGGATCGTGGTCAGCAGCGGCGCCCGGCAGTGCGCGGCGAAGGCGAGCGGGAGCCAGTCGAGGTGGTTGTGCACCAGGTCGAACTCGGCCGACCGAGCCAGGGCGTGCGCGACGTGCATCGCCTCCCAGACGCGGCCGTCGAGGGTGGTGTCCTCGGCGTACGGTCGGGGGATCACCCCGTCGAGGCTCGCCGTCGTGATCGAGTCGAGGCTGGCGAACAACGTGACGTCGTGGCCACGAGCCACCAGCCCCTCGGCCAGCAGCCCGGTGACCTGTTCCCACGGCCCGTAGTGCCGCGGCGGGGTGCGCCAGGCGATCGGGCCGAGCAGGGCGATCTTCATCTGGGGCCGATCGTCAGGTGGGGGAGATCACGGGATGGAGACGGAGAACTGCAGTCCCGCCCCGTTCAGGGCGAGCAGGGCCTGCAGGAACGCGAGGGTGGATTCGGCCCCCTCGTTCTCGCTCACGCCGGTCGGCCCGAGCCCGTCGTGGCAGCCACCCGAGGCGAAGTCGTAGACGGCCAGCCCGTACCGGTTGCGTCCCAGGAACCACTCGAAGGCCAGCACCGCCTGCGGCCCGTACCGGTGGTCGCCGGTGGACACCATGGCCTCGACCAGTGCCTCCACCAGGGCCGCGGCCTCCAGCGGCTGCTCGTCGCCGTCGTGGGTGACCGGCACGGGGTGCAGCCGGAGCCGCCACTGGTTGCCGATCAGCCGCACGCTGTCGGTCTCGATGCCGCACTGGACGGCGTACCAGTCCAGGGCCTCGAGGCCGGCCCGCTGCCACTCCGCGTGACCCAGCCGGTAGCCGGCCGCGATCAGGGCCTGCGGCAGTCGGGCGTTGTCGTAGCTCAACACCCCTTCGAACCAGCGCCACTCGTCGCTGCGCACCCCGACGTACCAGTCGTACAGGCGGGCGGCCAGCAGCCGGAGCGAATTCTCCAGCGTGGGCGACATCGCTTGGGCGTCCAGTCGAGCCAGACCCAGCACGGTGAAGGCGACCTGACGCGGGCTGGTCGACGACTCGAGGGCCGGGACCATGGCCTCCAGCAGTCGCAGACTCGGTGCGGCTTCGGGTCGGGCCGGGATGGCGCCGATCACCTCACCCAGGGCCCAGGCGGCCCGCCCGACGTGGTCGCCGTGATGCGCGTCGTCGACCCACTGGCGGTCGTAGGTCATGAAGTTGTGCATGCCAGTCGGTCGAGGAGTCCCAGGCGTGCTGCAGGAAGGCGAGCGCCCGGGACAACATCCGGGCGTAGCGAGGTTCGCTGAGCTGGCGGTGCAGACCCAGCGCGGCCACGGCCAGGCGCGCCACGTCGTCCACGCAGTAGCCGGTGGAGCGGTTCGCGACGATCCCGTTGGCGTGCTGGATGATGCCGACGTCGTCGACCAGCGTGAGCAGGTGGTCGGGCCGGATCGCCGGGGCCCGCAGCGCCGCGGGGGCTTTCTCGACACCGGCCACCGGCCCGAGCTCGGCCGCTTCGCCCAGCACCCGGAGCGTGGCCGCCCCGACCTGGGGCCAGGCGAGCGCGGATCCCACTCGGCGAGCCTCGCTCCGGGCTCGTTCCAGCTCGGCGGGGTGATCGAGCAGGTCCAGCACCGCGGCCGACATCGCGGCCGCGTCGTCGAACGGCACCAGCACGCCGGCGCCGGAGCTCAGCAGGTCCTCCGCGTAGTAGTAGGGCGTGGAGACCACGGGGCAGCCGGCGGCGACGGCGAACGTCAGGGCGCCGGAGACGATCTGCTCCCGGGACCGGTACGGCGTGAGGTACAGGTCGGTGGAGGACAGCAGCACCGCCAACTCGGCCTCGGTGAAGAACCGGTCGAGGAAGTGCACGTGCTCGGTCAGGTCGAGTTCGCGGACCAGTCGCTCCAGCCCCAGCCGATAGCTCTCGCCCTCGGACTTGACCACCTCCGGGTGGGTCTGACCGGCGATCAGATAGAGGACCTCGGGATGGGCGGCGACCACCGCCGGCAGGGCTGAGATGGCGAGCTCGATCCCCTTGCCGGCCGAGATCAGTCCGAAGGTCGACAGCACCGTACGGCCCTCGAGCCGTTCCAGCGCGACCTGGGAGATCCGCGCGTCCGCCGCTCGCCCACCGGCCGCGTCGACCAGGACCATCGGGGCTCCGTGCGGGAGCACCCGTACGCGTTCCGGCGGCACGATGCGGGCATCGACAACCATCCGACGGGCGGTCTCGGTGAAGACGGTGACCAGCGTCGCCCGTCGGCAGAGGGCGCGGAGCGCCTCGGCCTGACGCACCGACGGCGCCGACAGCACCGTGTGCAACGTGACCACCAGCGGCTGTTCCAGCTCCTCGGCCAGGGACACGACGAACGCTCCGGCCTCCCCGCCGAAGATGCCGTACTCGTGCTCGATCAGGACGACGTCGGTGCCCCGAGAGCTGAGGGTGGCTGCCACCGCGGCGTAGTCGCTGCGCACGTCCTGGCGGATCGCGGCCACGACCTCGGGCTCGGCGACCTGCCGCGGATCGCGCAGGATGGAGACGATCTCGACCGGCGTGGTCGGATCGGCTTCGATCAGGGCGTCGCGGAGATCGTGGGAGAACATCCCGATCCCGCAGGGCCGGGGGGGATAGGTCGTGACGACAGCCACGCGCATCAGATCACATCGTCTCGACCTCTAGGAGACTCGCAGTCTCCCACGCATCCGAACACACCGCCGACCACGGGCGCGGCGGTGCGGGGTTGGGAAGCTCCCGTGATATGGTGCGACATCCGAAAAATTGCGACCATGATCAGGCCTGTGGTGACCTCATGGCCGCAGGGCACTGGCGCGACCCTCGACAGCCGCTGGGATGCCCGCGCGAACAGCCTCGGGGTCCTGCGGCTGGCGCTGGCACTGTTGGTCGTGGTCAGTCACTCGATGCCGCTGGGTTTCGGTCGATCCAGCATCGGTCTGGAGCTCTCGAACCGGCAGAGCGATCTCGGCACCCTGGCTGTCTACGGCTTCTTCATCGTGTCCGGCTTCCTGGTCTCCGGCAGTGCACGAAGGCTCTCCGTCCCGCGCTTCCTGTGGCATCGCTTCGTCCGGATCTACCCGGGTCTGTGGGTCTCCCTGCTCTTCACGGCGTTGATCCTGGCTCCGTTCGTCGCCCTCATCGAGGGGGTGCACCTGGCCGACCTCGCTGCCCATCCGCAGAATCCGCTCAGCTTCCTGCTCGCGAACTGGACCGGCAGCTCACGCCAGTACACGATCGGCGGTCTGCTGAGCGAGACGCCGTACGGCGGCGTGGTCGGTGGTCCGAGTGCCTTCATCGGCTCCTGGTGGAGTCTCCGGTACGAGATCGGCTGCTACCTCGGCCTCGGGGTCCTGAGCGCTGTCGGCCTGCTGCGTCACCGGTGGGTGATCGGCTGCCTCACGCTGTCGGTCGGGACCTGCTGCTGGGCGCTGCTGCTCACCCACGGCTGGAACACCGCGGCACCTTCGCTCGGCTCCACCCCGTCCCTGCCCCTCGCCGGGCCGGTGAACATCTTCCACGTGCTGTTCCTGAGCTACCTCTTCCTGATCGGTGTCTGTGCTCGGACCTGGAGCCACCTCATTCCGATCAGCGGTTCCGCGGCCGCCCTCTCTGCCGCCACTCTGGTCGCGACGGCGATGCTGGGCGGGCTGCTGACCGTCGGGCTCCTGGCCTACGCGTACCTGATCCTGTGGCTGACGGTGGCGCTGCCCCCGCTGCTGCACGGCATCGGCCGCGATCGTGACTACTCGTTCGGCGTCTACATCTACGGGTTCGGCGTGCAGCAGGTCGTGGCGCTGCTGGGTGGGGCGCGATGGGGACTGCCCGGCTACATCGCCATCTGCGTGATCAGCACGGTGCTGATCGCCGCGGCGTCGTGGCACCTGGTCGAGAAGCCCGCCCTGCAGTGGAAGAACTGGAACCCGGCGGCGAGGCTGTCACGGCGAGCTGCCGCCCCGGATCCGAGCTGACCTCCGACGGCACGCTGCCCGAGCCGGCGTGCCCGTCACCACAGTCTCGTGGACGCACCGATCGTGGACACCGATCCGGTCGGTGGCGGCATTCAGTGGCCGCGGTAGGCCACGGCGCGCGCGGCGTTGATGATGCCCTCGCCGTACAGGCCGTTGTCGTCGGTCGTCCCTTCGCAGACCGCGTTCCAGGTGTCCGGCCGCCCCTCTTCGGTGTAGATCTCGATGCCGCCGATCGGGCAGGCATGATCTACGGCCGAGTTCTCCAGGATGCGACGCACGGTGCTGGGGGCCAACGACTTGTTGCCCCGCCGATCCTCGCGCCCGTAGCGGTCGATGATCAGCGCAGCCACGCCTGCGGCGTGGGGCGAGGCCATCGAGGTTCCCTGCAGGTAGGTGTAGAACCCACAGACTCCCCGGGTGTTGCAGTCGACCACTGAGAAGTCGTCGACGGGTACGCCGTTCTCGTCGGCCAGACCTTCCTCGATCGCCACATCGAGCGGGTAGGAGGACAGGATCATGTTGCCGGGCGTGCGGTAGGTCGGGGTGCCGAAACCGTCGCGGAACCAGCCACCCGGCGCCGCGACCTCCACGTCCCCCAAGCCGTAGTTGGAGTAGTCCGCCTTGGTGGTCGTCGGTCCGACCGACGACACCGAGATCACCTGGGGCGCCTCGTTGGGCAGATCGAGACAGTTGTCGGTCACCGTCCGCTGCCGAGCCGTGTTCGGCGGGTAGTCCGGGCTGCTGTCGTCGGTCCGGGTCGGTGCGGCCAGGTCGGTGAATCCATTGCCGGCCGCGGCCACCAGGGTGACCCCTCGGTCGGACGCGTACGTGACGGCGTTGAGCACCAGCTGGCGGACGGTCGCCTGCTCGGCGATCTCCTCGTCGCTGACCGTGCCGGAGAGGTAGTCGGCCTTGCTGGCGCAGTTGTACAGCCACGGGTCGGTGTAGAAGCTCATGTTGACCACGTCGAGCCGCAGGTTGCCGGCTTCGACCAGGGCGGCCACCGTCTCGTACAGGAAGAAGTAGCCGGAGTCCTGCCCGGCGCGGAGGTTGACCAGGGTCGCGTCCGGAGCGACCCCGCCGATGCCGAGCCGGTTGTCGTCGGCGGCGACCGTGCCGGCCACGTGGGTGCCGTGTCCGCCGTCGTCGGTGTCGGCCGCATCGATGCAGGTCGCGACCTCGCAGGGACCGTCGATGACCGGGATGTCCTGGGTGAAGTTCCGGGAGCGCTTCCGATCGAAGTTCTTGGCCAGATCCGGGTGCGAGGCGTCGATGCCGGTGTCGATGATGCCGACGTCGACCCCGCGACCGGTGGCCTTCTTGTGGGCCTGGTCGACGCCGATCAGGTCCATGTCCCACTGCCGGTCCGCCAGCGGCTCGGCGCTCGGCTTCGACTGCTTGTTGCGGTGTCCGGCCTTCGCTCCGGCCGCCTTGTCCGATCCGGTCGGGCGCTCGGCGGCGAAGCGGTGCGGCAGACCGGGCTTCGCCGTACCGACCGCGTGGTTGCGGACCACGGCAGTCACGTCCGAGGAGCGGTCGGCCTTGGCCGCAAAACGGCCGTCGGTGCTGGAGACCTTGGCGATCTTGGCGTCCTCGTTGACGTCGACCACCTGCCCACCGGCCGCCTCGATCGCCGACTCCGCCGCCGCCGCGGCGCCGGTGTACACGACCACGTACTCCTGCGGGGTGGTCGGTCCAGTCGGCTCAGCGTCGGCGGGGATGGGCACCGGCAGGATCAGGGCGACAGTCGCGAGCAGGGTCAGGGCGAACAGCGGGCGACCACGCCTCATCAGATCTCCAACCGGTGGGCAACGGCCATAACGTAGCGGTGTCGTCCGCCGGGCGCCAGACCCCTGTCGGGCCGTCAACGGACCCGACTGGGCCGGTGACCCCGGTCGGGTCAGTTACCCCAGATTGCGTCAGTCAGGCCGGGTAGGCGGCCGCAGCAGAGTTGGTGCAGACAGCCGAGACGGTGACCACGTTCCGCGAGCCCCAGTTGGTGGCCGAGCCCGACGTCCATCCGCTGGCCAGGCCGCGAGGGCCGGGAGTGGCCTGGAGGATCGTGACGCCGATGCCGCCCGGCTCGTCGACGACGACGCCGCGGGGTACCACCCGGCCCCGAGTCAGGGTCGTGCTGACCAGCCACGGCTGGTCGGCGGGACAGGCGAAGGCCGGCAGGTTCGCGCTCTGAAGGGTGCCCAGGCTTGCCTGGTAGGCCACCACCGTCGTCGACCCATCTGCCGTGCCGGAGACACTGCTGTGGCTGCCCGCCGCGGTCACGGCCGGAGTGGCGGCCGAGGCGGTGCCGATGCCGACCCCGCACAACGCGGTGGCGGCCAGGGTGATGCCCACGATCTTGGTGCCGAGCTTCATCGGGTGTTCCTCACTGAAGGGCATCCGCTTCGGGATGCGGGGATGTTTGACATCCCCCACACTGCCCACGTTGCCGGCGTTCGAAGATCCCCTCGTCGGCTGGTCCATCGGCCGAAGCAGACGTCCCCCGATCGGCGGACAGCCGGCGAAGAGGCTGCTGCGCGACCCGATGATCGCTGCGAGACGTGGGAGCGCCGACCTGGGTGGAGCCAAGGGGACTCGAACCCCTAACCCCCTGCTTGCAAAGCAGGTGCGCTACCAATTGCGCCATGGCCCCGCGGTGAAACCGACGCCCGATCCTACGTCAGGCAGCGGGACCGTGACGGAAACTGCGTCGAACTCAGGGCGACCTGCGCCGGTGCGACACCGACACGCCCAGCGGGAGCGTTGGCGGACTGATTCTGCGTCATTCCTCCCGGAAGCCCGCTCGAGGCCGCGCAGAGAGACCGAGCCCACGCTCGCGACCGTTCCCCCCACAGACTCCGGCGTCTACCCTGTTTCTCATGTGGTCCCAGCGCGAGGTCATCGACTACGCGCTGCAGCGACGCTCCACGCTGGAGACGCTGCGGCGTCCGGGGCGCCAGCTCGCCCGGATGGAGGCGTGCGACGCCGATCCGATGCTGGTCCGCGCCGCCAAGCACCACGGGGAGCAGAGCTCGTCCGCCTGCCCGGTCTGCGCCAAGACGGAGCTGATGAACCTCAGCTACGTCTTCGGCGAGCAGCTGGGGCAGTACTCCGGCCGGATCAAGAAGACCCCGGAGCTGGAGGAGATGGCGCACGAGTTCGGCGAGTTCAAGGTGGTCGTCGTCGAGGTGTGCCTGGACTGCCGGTGGAACCACATGATCCAGGCCTACCTCCTGGGCGACGGGGTGAAGCGCAAGCCGCCTCGTCGTCAGCAGACCGTCGAGGACATCTATGGCTGAGCCCCGCACAGGGCACTCGGCACAGCAGAAGAAGACCACCGGCAAGGCTGCTGCGACGTCCCGCGAAGACCAAGAAGAGGTCCTGGCCGAAGCGCATCGCGCTGGCCCTGGTGGTCGTGCTGCTGGTCGGCGTCATCGGGGCGGCCGGCCTGGTCGTCTACGGCTACACCAGCACCCAGCGGCCGAACGCGAACGCGGACTTCCAGACGGCGACGACCTTCGTCTACTACAACAACGGCAAGTCCCAGCTGGGCAGCTTCGCGGTTCAGAACCGGCAGCCGCTGACCTTCGAGGAGATCCCGCAGAACGTCAAGGACGGCGTGGTCGCGGCCGAGAACCGTGACTTCTGGACCGACCAGGGGCGTCTCCATCCGCGGCATGTTCCGGGCCGCCTGGGTGATCCTGCGCGGCGGTGACCTGCAGGGCGGCTCCACCATCACCCAGCAGTACATCAAGATCATGTACCTGAACTCCGAGCAGACGGTCACCCGCAAGTTCCGCGAGCTGTTCCTGGCGTACAAGATCAACAAGGAGATGTCGAAGGAGGAGATCCTCACCGACTACCTCAACACCATCTACTTCGGTCGCGGGGCGTACGGGATCCAGGCCGCCAGCAAGGCCTACTTCGACGTCGACGCCGAGGACCTCACCACCCAGCAGGCCGCGGTGCTGATCAGCGTGATCAACAACCCGAGTCTGTTCGACCCCGGCGTGGACGAGGCGAACATCCCGCGGCTGAAGGAGCGCTACACCTACGTGCTCAACTCGATGGCCGAGACCGGGGCGATCACGCGCGGCGGAGGCGGCCGAGTACGCCGCCACCCTGCCCGAGTTCCCCGAGGTCAAGATCAACGAGCGGTACGGCGGACCCAAGGGCTTCCTGCTCAAGATGGTCGAGAAGGAGCTGGTCGGCGCCGGCTTCGATCCGAGCCAGATCAGCGGCGGCGGACTCAAGATCACCACGACGTTCGACAAGGCGGATCAGAACGCGGCGGTGAAGTCGGCCCAGAAGTACACCAAGGAGGCCGCCGACGCCAGCAACCAGAAGGCCTCCCAGCTGCATGCCGCGGTCGCCTCCGTCGAGGTCGGCACCGGCGAGGTGCTGGCCATCTACGGCGGTCCCGACTACGTGAAGAACTCGCGCAACTGGGCGACCACCGCCCGGCCGACCGCGTCCACCTTCAAGACGTACGCGCTCGCGGCCGGGCTCGACGACGGCTTCAGCCTCGACTCCCGGTTCAACGGCAACACGTTCACCCCCGAGGGCGACAGCACCACGGTGCGCAACGAGTTCAACTACCAGTACGGCCCCGCGGTCACCCTGCTCAAGGCGGCCACCGACTCGATCAACACCGCCTTCGTCGACCTGACCACGCAGATGGACGACGGGCCGCAGAAGGTCGCGGACGTGGCCGAGGCGGTCGGCGCGCCCAAGGGCGCCGGCTGGGACCTGAACTCGCGGATCGCGCTGGGCACCGCGGAGGTCAGCCCGCTGAACCAGGCGAACGCGTACGCGACCTTCGCCAACGACGGCACCTACGTCGCGCCGCACGTGGTGAAGGAGGTCAAGGACGCGAACGGCAAGGTGGTCTACCAGGCCGCACCCGAGGAGAAGCGAGCGGTCGAGAAGGACGTCTCCCGCGACGTCACGTACGCGCTGACGAACGTGGTGGAGCAGGGCACCGGCAGCACCGTGCGGACCCTGGACCGGCCGGTGGCCGGCAAGACGGGCACCAAGGACGTCGAGGACGACATCGTCTCCGCCTGGTTCGTCGCCTACACCCCGCAGATCTCCACAGCGGTGATGTACGTGGCCGGGGACGGCGGCAACGCCGACCTGGACGACTTCGCCCGTCCCGGCGACTCCACCTTCTTCGGCGGCACGTACCCGGCCCTCACCTGGGTCGACTACATGCAGACCGCCGTCGAGGACCTGCCGGTGAAGCAGTTCAAGGAGCCGGCGTACGTCAACCGCGACTCCGCCCCGCAGCAGACCGCCACCTCGCGGCCCGAGTCCGACCCGGACCCGGGAGCCGACCACCGAGGCGCCCACCCAGGAACCGACGACCCAGGCGCCGACCCAGGAGCCGACCACCGAGGCGCCCACCCAGGAGCCGACGACCGAGGCGCCGACCCAGGAACCGACGACGGAGCGGCCGAGCCGGGAGCCGACGGACGAGCCCGTCCGGCGGCGGCTGATGCACGGTCCCGGACGGGGGCGACGAGGGGCGGCACGACCGAGGCATGCCCGCGCCGACCCGTCGCCCAGCGACCGGCCATCGAGATCGTCGACGCGCCTCCGCGGTCCCAGCGCGGCGTCGGTCCGGCCGCCGTCGCCTGGTTGGACGAGGACGCGAGGGTCCGGTGACCGTCGGGCGGGGTGCCGCCCTCGTGGAGCGACCGCCTGGTGCGCGCGACCAGTCAGCGGCTCGGTGGACCGCTCGGTCGACGGGCCGACACCGTCGGCTCCTGGTGGACCCCGGCCCGCTGGGTGCTGCTCACCGCCACCGTCGTCTACCTGCTCGGCGTGCTGTTCCGGCTGCCCTGCCGGATCACCGTGGCCGGCCAGAGCCCGGACAGCTTCCGCTGGATGTGCTACTCCGACATCGGGATCCTCTACCAGCTCCGCGGGTTGATGCAGGGCAACGTGCCCTACCTCGACAGCGGCAGCTACCCGGTGCTGGAGTACCCGGTGCTGACCGGCTGGTTCCTGCAGCTGGAGCGGGTGATCAGCACCGCACTCGGGGCGCCGACCGGGTCGGAGCTGACCGCCCAGCAGCAGGTCGACTCCACGCTGATCTTCACCGACGTCAACATCGTCATCCTCGGTGCGCTGCTGCTGGTCACCGTCTGGGCCCAGGTCGGCTCGGTGCCGCACCGGCCCTGGGACGCCATGATGCTGGCCGCGTCGCCCTGCGTCGCCGCGACGGCGTTGATCAACTGGGACCTGCTGCCGGTCGCGCTGACCGCCGTGGGGGTGCTCTTCTGGGCCCGCCGTCGTCCCGGCTGGGCCGGTCTGTTCTGGGGGCTCGGGATGGCGGCGAAGCTGTATCCGCTGTTCCTGCTCGGGCCGCTGCTGTTCCTGTGTCTGCGGGCCGGCCGGATGCGGGAGTTCGGCCGGATGCTGGCGGCGTTCGCGGTCGCGTGGCTGGTGATGAACCTGCCCGCGCTGTGGCTGGCGCCCGACAACTGGCTGAGCTTCTGGACCTTCAACTCCGACCGGTCCGGCGACCTCGGCTCGATCTGGTACGTCCTGTCGCTGGCCGGGCACCCGGTGGACGGCCTGAACTCGCTGGCCCTGGCCGATCTTCGGGCTGATGTGCGTCGGGATCGCCGCCCTGATCCTGGTCGCTCCCCGCCGGCCGCGGATCGGGCAGGTGATGTTCCTGGTGATCGTCGCCTTCCTGCTGACCAACAAGGTCTACTCCCCGCAGTACGTGCTGTGGCTGCTGCCGTTCGTGGTGCTGGCCCGCCCCGTGTGGCGGGACTGGCTGATCTTCACCGCCGGCGAGCTCGCCTACTTCGGCGCCATCTGGTGGCATCTCGGCGGTCTGCTCGCCCCGGGCGCCGACGGTCCGGACAGGGTCTACTGGCTCGCGGTGATCGTCCGGATGGCTCGCCCAGCTGTGGATCGTGGCGGTCGTCGTCCGGGACCTCTGGCGGCCGGCGCACGACGTCGTACGCCATCCGCCCGGGGTGTCGGCGACCTTCGACGACCCGACCGGCGGCGTGCTGGACGGGGCTCCGGACGTGGACTGGCTGCCGCTCCGCCGCCCCGGCCGGCAATTTCCATCCACGGATGCCTTGTCGGGCACACCTGCCGGGCTGGTAAGCCGGCAATTTCCATCCGCGGATGACATCTCGGCTGCATCCGAGCCCGATGCGCGCGATTCACCGTCCGTGGATGGAAATTGGCAAGCCCTCGGCCCTCGCAACCCCGACTCGCAAGCCCTCGAACCCCCAGTCGACCCTCGAGCCTCCGAACCCCCGGACGCCAGGTCGGCCCCGACGGTCGCTCATGACGGCCGTACGATCTGCGGTCACCCCACCTCCGACCGGCAGCGCCGGCACCGTACGGTCGCCCAGGCCTGGCTGGCCAGCCGCGGGCTGATCGCCCTGGTGGCGCTGCTGCTGGCCGTCTACCAGGGCCGGACCCTGTCCGACATGGTCGACCAGTGGGACGTGGAGCACTTCACCAACCTGGCCACCAACGGCTACCTCGGCCGGCCCGACGGCACCCTGATGGCGTTCTTCCCCGGTCTGCCCGCGCTGCTGCGGGTCGGGCTGGAGCTCGGGCTGCCGATCTACCTGACCGGCGTGGTCATCTCGGCGATCTGCTCGTACCTGGCGGCCACGGCCCTGGCTCGACTGGGCGGCCCGGTCGCCGCGGTGGCCTGGCTGTTCGCCCCCACCGCGGTGTTCACGATCGTGCCGTACACGGAGGCGCTGTTCTGTGCGGCCGCGTTCTGGGCCTGGGAGCGGGCCCGGGCCGACAAGTGGGCGGCGGCCGCGGGGCTGGCCGCGGTCGCCTGCACCGTACGGGTGTCGGGGCTGTTCCTGGTCGGCGCCCTCGCCGTCCTGGCGATCACCCTGGCGACCCGTGCGCCCGGCGGCCCCGGTGCCTGGCGGGAGCGTGGCCGGCGGCTGCTGTGGCTGCTGATCCCGGCGGCGGCCCTCGGTGTGTTCGTGCTCTACCTGTACTCGCTCACCGGCAGCTGGACCGCCTGGTACCACGCCCAGTCCACCGGCTGGGCCCGCGCCATGACCCCGCCGTGGGACGCGTTCTGGAACACCGTCGCCGCCACCCACGCCAACCCGGACCACCCCCTGTGGCCGCCGGTCTTCATCGCGGAGATCGTCTCCATGGCGATCGGGGTGCTCGTCGTCGGCTGGTGCCTCGGTCGGCGCCTGTGGGCGGAGGCGTCCTGGGTGGCCATCCAGGTGCTGGCGTTCTCGATCTCGTACTGGTTCATGTCGGTCAACCGGGCCATCCTGCTGTGGTTCCCGCTCTGGATGATGATCGCGCAGCTGGTCACCTGGCGACCCGAGCACGTCGTCGCGCGCACCGCCCACCACGTCGTCGTCGGACTCGCCTTCGTCGCGTCCGTGCTGGCGATGATGGCCTGGAGCTGGCTCTACTTCACCGGCAACTGGGCCAGCTGACGTCGGGTGGACTGCGTAAACTCGGCCCGTGCGGCGAATGTGGATCGATCTGGAGGGCCTGGCCAACCTGCGTGACGTCGGCGGGATGCCGACGAGCGACGGCGGGGAGATCACGGCGGGACGGCTGCTGCGGTCGGACAACCTGCAGGCCCTGACCCCGGCCGACATCGACCGGCTGCTCGAGCTCGGGCTGAGCGACGTCGTCGACCTGCGCAGCGAGTACGAGGTCGAGTCCGAGGGTCCCGGGCCGCTGGCCAACCACCCGCAGGTGCACATCCACCAGCACTCGCTGTTCCGCGAGTGGCGCGAGGGTGTGGGCGACGAGAAGCCCGCGCAGCTGATGGACGAACGCCCCGAGGAGCTGCCCGACGAGGCGCTGCCCTGGGTCGACCTGGCGCCGAGCGTGCAGGTCGAGCACCCGGTGGCGTCGTTCTACCTGTCCTACCTGGTCGATCGGCCGGACTCGATCGTCGCCTCGCTGCGGCACATCGGCGAGGCCGACGGCGCGACGCTGGTGCACTGCGCGGCGGGCAAGGACCGCACCGGCACGGTCGTCGCGCTGGCCCTGTCGGTGGCCGGCGCCGACCGCGAGGCCATCGTGGCGGACTACGCCGCCAGCACCGAGCGGATGGAAGCGATCCTCGAGCGGCTGCTGAGCACCCGGACGTACGCCGAGAACCTGCGTGACCGGCCGATGTCGTCCCACATCACCTACCCGGAGACGATGCAGACCTTCCTGACGTACGTCGACGAGCAGTACGGCGGCGTCGAGCCGCTGCTGGGCCGGATGGGCTGGACCGCCGACGACTCGGAGCGGCTGCGCGCCAAACTGCGCGGCTGAGCCGTCGCACGTGCTGGTGGCCTCAGTTCTCGACGACCTGGTCCACCAGCGCCGTGGTCAGCCGGAGCTCCACCGGCACCTCGTCGCCGATGGCCGGCGGGGTCACCGAACCGGGCAGCAGCACCAGACTCGCCTGCATGTGCGGGGGCTCCAGGAACCAGCGCTTCTTCCCCGCGATCGTGTACGGGCTGAGGGCCCGGCTGGTCGCCTGCAGACCGCCCTGGGCCAGGGCGACGAGCCGCTGCCGACCCGAGGAGGCCGAGGTGGGGGCCTCCATGCCGATGCCCTGGGCCGTGCCGCCGGCCATGATCACCAACCAGCCGTCCCGGCCGATCCTGCGCTGCCGGTAGCCGGCTCGATCACCCCGGCGTACGGGGTGCACGTCCAGCACGGTCGCCACGGTCGAGAGGCTGCCGGGGTCACCGAGCCACAGGCGGGTGCCGACCCGGAGTCGCATCGGCACGGGGTCCTGGTCGGCGCCGCCCAGCTGCTTGGCCAGGGTGGTCGCCTCGACCGCCGGTAGGTGCGACAACCAGAGCGGCGCGGCGGCGACGGCCAGCGCGGCGCGGGCCAGCCGCTCGGCCTCGAGATAGCGGCCCTGATCGAGCAGCGGCAGGTGGATCGTCCACCCCTGCAAGGCGATCGCGCCGAGATGATCACCGACCGCGGCCAGGTCCTCGGCTCGGATCCCGTGTCGCTGCATGGAGGTGAGCACTTCGACGATCACCCGCGGCGGCCGGTCGAGCTCGTCGGCCAGGTTGGCGATCGTGGCCAGATCCTCGACCCGCGACACCGTGGTGATCACCCGCGGGTCGGCCAGCAGCGTCCGGGCAAGATCATCATCGGGCCGCCACGGCATCATGATCACGATATCGCCGGCGAACCGGTCGCGGACCAGGGCGACCTCGGACGGGAGCCCGACCGCGATCGCTTCCGCGCCGAGACGCTGGGCCTCCTCGGCCAGCCGGGGGAGTCCGAAACCGTACCCGTTGCCCTTGGCCACCGGGACGATCCCCGGGGTGGCCTCCGCGACGGTGACCAGGTGCCGACGCCAGCGGTCGACCTCCAGCCGCAGCGAGACCCCGCTCACCCTCGGTGCCTCATGTAGATGTCGAAGGCCGCGTAGATCAGCGGGTTGAGCGGCAGGTCCCACTCCCCGACGTACTCCACCGCCTCGCCCCCGGTGCCGACCTTGAACTGGATCAGACCGAGGTGCGGGTCGTCGGACTCCAGCCCCTCGGTGATGCCGCGCAGGTCGTAGACGGTGGCCTTGGCCGCGAGGGCGTCGGTGATCATCCGCCACTGGGTCGCGTTGGAGCCGCGTACGTCCCGCTTCGCGGTCGTGCTGGCGCCGTAGGTGTACCAGGCGTGGCCGCCGACCCGGACCCAGGTGGTGGCCGCGACCAGGTCGCCCTCGTGGTGCGCGAGATAGAGCCGGATCCGGTCGTCGTCCTCGGCCAGCAGGATCCTGAACATCTGCTCGAAGTAGTCCAGCGGTCGCGGCGTGAAGCCGTCCCGCTCGGCGGTCTCGACGTAGATGCGGTGGAAGGCGGGCAGGTCGGACGCGTCGCCCCGGGTGACGGTGACCCCGGACTTGGCCGCCTTCTTGATGTTGCGCCGCCACAGCTGGTTCATCCCGGCCAGCAGCTCGTCCTCGGTCGCCCCGGCCAACGGCAGCTGGAACACGAACCGCGGCTGACCGGCGCTGAAACCCTCGTCTTCGGCGGGCGGCCGCCACCCGAGCTCGCGGAGCCGATTGCGCAACCGGGTGGCGGCGTGGTTCGTCTCGTCGGGCAGAGCCTGGCTCAGGCGGGCGATCCGCTCGTCGGCGATCGCGGCCTTGATCGTCGGCGCGTGCCAGCGGCGCACCACCACCGGACAGCCGATCCGGATGGCGAAGGCCCCGGACGACCGCAGGTGCTCGGCGAGCGGGGTGAGCCATTCACCGATGTCCTCGGCGTCCCACGCGATCAGCGGGCCCTCGGGCAGGTAGGCGAGATAGCGCTTCACCTTGGGCAGCTGCCGATACAGCACCAGGCCGGCGCCGACCAGCTTGTCGTCCGCGTCGAACCAGCCGAGCGACTCGTGCCGCCATTCCGTCTTCACCGCGCCCCAGGCGGGCGTCTGCAGGAAGCTGGCCGAGGCCAGGGTGCGGACGAAGCTGAGGTGCTGCTCGGCGCCGATCGTGCGCACGGTCAGACCGGAGGACGGCGCAGCCTCCTGCGCGGCCTCCTCGACGGTCTGCTTGCGTCCCGAGATGCCCACCACACCGACCATAGCCACCCGAGCCAGACCTCGCGCTCGTCCGGCTCGGGCGCGACACCGTGAGTTCACCCACCCGACGGGTCGGGTCGGCGTCTCGGTTCGAACACCAGGGCGTGACATTAGGGTGGGCGCCATGTCGCCCTCGATCATCGAACTGCCCGAGGCCGAGCTCCGCGAGGGGCTTGCCGTCTGCCTGCACGTGCCCCGTTGGGTGGACGACGTGGCGGATCGGGCGCCGTACTCGTCGCTGGCCGAGCTGGAGGAGATCGCTCGCGCCGCCGCGACGCCGCTGGCGCCCGCAGAGGTCGACCAGGCGCTGTCGACCCACCCGCGGATCGGGGAGAAGGCGAGCGGTGCAGGCGCTGCAGCCGAGCTGTCGAAGGCCGAGCAGTCCTCGAGTGCGTCCAACGATCCGGCGCTCGACGAGGCGCTGGCGAACGGGAACCGGGCGTACGAGGAGCAGTTCGGGCGGATCTTCCTGATCCGCGCGGCCGGTCGCTCCCGGCCCGAGATCCTGGCCGAACTCCATCGTCGACTCACGCTGGACCCCGACACCGAGCTGGCCGTGGTCGGTGAGGAGCTCCGCGACATCGCCCTGCTCCGCATCCCGCAGGTGTTCAGCACCTAGAGCTAGCAGGGGCCTCGAGGCTCACCCCGAAGAGCCGTCCCGTTTGTGAGCGTCCTCTGAGGGCGCGGCCGTTGCGCGAACAAACTCTCAACAGAGCTACGAGGACCCGGGATAGACGTTCCGCACAGGGGATGACCACCCACGCGGGGAACGTGAGCGGCTGTGGATGCGTACGGCCTATCCCGGGCGTCGAAGTGCCCCCCGACCCTATTAACGCTACCGAAGCAACGCTGTCCGCGCGGGCGATTGGCGAAAGCCCTGGGGCCCGATCGGCGGATCGCTCAGACCAGACCGCTGTACGGATCCCAGGCCGGACCGGCCCCGGGCGCGTCATCGCGCAGCACGGTGGCCTGGATCAGCCCGTACGGCCGGTCGTCGGCGTGGAAGACCTCGTTGTGGTTCTCCAGCCCGAAGCGGCTGAGGTCGTAGAGGAAGTGGTGCTTGTTGGGGGCTGACAGCTTGACCTCGGCGATGAACCCGTACGCCTCCAGCACACCCTTGCCCATCTCGTACAGGGTCTGCTGCAGGGCGAGGGAGTGCACCTCGGCGAACTTGCGCACGAGCACGTTCTTGATGCCGGCGTAGGTGGCCTCCCAGTCGACGTCGAGGCTGGTGAAGCGCCACTTGGCGATCAGCGAGGTGGCCATCACCCGGTCCGACGTCGGCACCAGGGTCGTGTACGGGTCCTCGAGGAACCCGTGGAACTCCGAGCCGGTGGACTTCAGGATCACCAGGTCCTTGAGCCCGCCGGTCACCCAGGTCTGCTGGTCGGCGCCGGTCCCCTCGACCGTGATGGCGGCGAGCCGGACCTCCTGGCCCTTGCGGATCCAGGTGTGGTCGTGCTCGACCCCGTCGATGCTGACCCGCTCCCAGGCGAACTCCTCGATCTCGATCCGCGCGCCCTCGACCGGGTCGACGTCGTCGACGTAGTGCCGCGCCAGGGCCAGACCGTAGTCCTCGATCGAGTCCAGACCCTTCTCCTTGGCGTACGCGTACGCCGTGTTCTTCTGGGTGTCGGTCGGCAGGACGTCCGCCTGGTCGCCCTCCAGGTGGGCGGCGGAGAAGTCGCCCCGCAGGGCGCTGGAGACGTTGATGTCGTGGATCTCATGGCGCGGGGTGTCGCGGTAGATCCGCACCACCCGGTTCTCCGCCTTGCCGTACTGATTCGGTCCGAGAACGATCGCCATGGGGCCATTCAAGCCGTGGGCCGTGACGTGGGTGTTACGGCTGGCGTACAGGTTCGCTGACGCTACCTTTCGCCCCCTCACGCCCGCCTTGCGGTGGGGGCGTCAGCGAGTGCGGGGGGCGTCAGCGGGCCGTCGGCGGCGGAAGTGCAGCGGCAGGGAGCCGATCAGCACCCCGCCGACCACCGCGACCCCGGCCAGCGCCTCGACCCCGTCGATGCGCTCCCCGAACAGGGCCCACGAGCTGAGCACGCCGACGATCGGCACCAGCATCGAGAACGGCGCCACCGAGCTCGACGGATAGCGGGACAGCAGGGTGTTCCAGATCCCGTACCCGAGCAGGGTCGCGACCAGCACGATGTAGAGCAGTCCCAGGACGGCGGGCAGGGCCTCGGCGGTGAAGGCGGTCGAGAGCGAGCGGCCGATCCGCTGGGGACCCTCGACGTACAGGGACACGGCGAGCATCGGCAGCGGCGGCACCACCGACATCCACAGGGTGAGGTGCAGCGGGTTGGGGGCGGCGGCCTTGCGGCTGCAGACGTTGCCGATGGCCCAGCCCAGGCCGCCCGCGAGGGTGAGGACGACCGGCAGCAGGGCGGCGGTCTCGCCGCGGTGGACGGCGATGGTGGCCAGACCGGCGACGGCCAGCACGATGCCGATCACCTGCCGGCGGCTGATCCGCTCGGCCAGGAAGATGCCGGCGAGCAGCACGGTGAAGGGCGCGGAGGCCTGCAGCACGAGCGAGGCGAGCCCGCTCGGCATGCCGGCGGCCATGCCGAGGTAGAGGAAGGCGAACTGCAGCACGCCGATGCCCAGACCGGTGCCGATCAGCCAGCGCAGCTTCACCTGCGGGCGCGGGACCAGCAGGATCGTCGGAACGGCGACGAGGGCGAACCGCAGCGCGACCAGGAACAGCGGCGGGAAGTGCTGCAGCGCCAGCGCGGTCGCCGGGAAGTTGAGACCCCAGCAGACGGCGACGAGCAGAGCCAGGAGACGGTCGCGGGAGTGCACGTCCTCGATCCTCGTCTCGATGACGGTGAAGCACAATCGACATGTGCTTCACTGATCTCGTAGTCAGGCTTAACAATCATCAACTCCGCGAGGGTTCGAACCCGCGCGGAGTGCGAGGCGATCCACTCCGCGAGCGTTCGAACCCGCGCGGAGTCGAGTTCGAGGCACGCGGTGGCGGGGCAGGTACCCAGGGGAGGGCAGCGCGATGGGGTGGGAGTGGGCACAGCTGCAGCTGATCCGGGAGCTGGCCGATCGCGGGTCGGTGACCGCGGTGGCGGCGGCCACGCACCGGACGCCGTCGGCGGTGTCGCAGCAGCTCAAGGCCATCCAGCGGCAGGCCGGGGTGCCGCTGGTCGAGCACGTCGGTCGCGGACTGCGGCTGACCGACGCGGGCCGGGCGCTGGCGGCCAGTGCCGGCGGAGTGGCGACCGCGCTGGCCGAGGCGGACGCCGCCTGGGACGGCTTCCTCGGCCGGGTCGGCGGGACCGTCCGGCTGGCGTCGTTCTTCTCCGCCGGCGAGCTGCTCGTGCCCGGGCTGGTGGACCGGTTGGCCGAGCTACCCCGACCTGATCGCTGGAGACGTTCGACGAGGACGTGGCCACCGACGACTTCGCCGGTCTCGTCGTCGACTACGACCTGGTGATCGCCCATCGCCCGGACGACACCGAGCACGCGCCCGGCACCGAGGTGCGGGTGACGCCGCTGCTCCGGGAGCCGCTGGATGTCGCGGTGTCCCTCGACCATCGGCTGGCCGGCCGCGCCCAGGTCGAGCCGGGCGACCTGGTGGGGGAGTCCTGGATCGCGCCACCGCCCGAGTTCCCGATCGAGCAGGCGGTCCGCGCCCTCGCCGCCCGGGCCGGGGCGCCCGCCCGGATCGTCCGGCGGACGACGCACCTGCCGCTGATGGAGGGTCTGGTCGCGCGCGGCCAGGGGATCGCGCTGCTGCCGCGCTACTCGACGCAGGGGCACGCCGCCGGCCGGTTCGTGCTGGTACCGGTCACGGGGATCCGCGCCGGCCGACTCATCGAGGCGCTGTCCCGGCCCGGATCGGGCGGCGCGTCGGGCCGTCCGGGTGGTGCTGGCCGCGCTGGAGGAGGAAGCGGACCGGATCGCGCAGGGCGGCACCGCCCGTCTGATGACGGAGACGTCGCCCGCTCACGGGCGACACGCCGGTGCGACACGCCGTCCGGGGACCCGTGAGAGGCCGTTTCCGTCACGCTCGGCGTGACCGTCAGTTCCCGGTGACCTTGCCGGGGTTGAAGTTCCGGCCGGGATCGACGGCGCCGAACACCCCGTCGATCATGGCCACGCCGGGGCCGGAGACGTCCTCGACCATCCAGCGCGAGTGCTCGGTGCCCACCGAGTGGTGGTGCGACAGCGTGCCGCCGTGATCGACGAAGCTCTGCTGGATGGCCGACTTCACCACGTCGTAGCCCACCAGCGGGTCGGCGTCGTCCAGCGGGAAGGCGAAGGTGAAGTACAGGCAGGCGCCGGAGTGGTAGCTGTGCGACAGGTGGCACATGATCCAGCCCTTGACGCCGATCTGGTCGAAGGCCCGGTTCGCCGCCGCGACGGTGTTGTCGTAGACCTCCATCAGCCGCGACCACGGGGCGGCGGTCTCGGACACGTCGCCGCCGGCGCCGCGGTCGAGCAGGAAGTCCCGCAGGTACGGGGTGTCGAACTTCTTCTGGTCGTAGAGCCGACCCGGTCCGGTGCCGACGACGATGCCGCCGTGCTTGCCCGACGATGTCCTTGACCAGCTTGCGCTCGTACGCGACGTGGCTCTTGGCGCCCTCGAAGCCCATGAACGACAGGCACACCTTGCTCATGTCCCAGCCGCGTCGCTGCAGCACCGCGAAGAGGCCCTTCTGGAGCTTGCCGGACAGGTCGAAGCCGGGCTTGGGCTTGCCGGTGGCGAACGAGAACGCGGTCTCGCGGGCGTCCGACACCCGGGTCACCGTGGGGGCCGCGTCGGACGCTCGCGATCTCCTGCATGGCGGCCATCCCCGACTCCCAGGTCGGGAACAGGTAGCCCAGGATGATCCGCTCCTCGGGCACCCGGTGCACCTGCACGGTGACCTCGGTGATCACGCCGAGCCGGCCCTCGCTGCCCAGGATCATCTCCCGCACGCTCGGTCCCGGTGGCGGTGCTCGGCAGCGGCCGGATGACCAGCACGTCGCCGGGCACGACCACCCTCAGGCCCCGGGTGATGTCGGCGATGTCGCCGTACTTGTCCGACTGCATGCCCGAGGACCGGGTCGCCACCCAGCCACCGAGGGTGGAGTGGGTGAAGGAGTCGGGGAAGTGACCCATGGTCCAGCCGCGGGCGCCGAGCTGCTCCTCGAGATCCGGTCCGAGGGTGCCGGCCTGGATGCGGGCCAGCCCGGACTCGGCGTCGATGTCGAGCACCTTGTTCAGCCGGCCGAGGTCGACCGAGAGGACCGGTCGGGTCTCCTCGGGCGGCGGCTCGAGGCTGCCCGAGATGTTGGTGCCGCCGCCGAACGGGATGATCACCACGTCCTCGGCGATGGCCAGGTCGACGATCGCCCGCACCTGGTCCTCGTCGGCCGGGTACAGCACGGCGTCGGGGATCCGGGGGATGATCGCGCGGCGCAGCCGGACCAGGTCGCGCAGGCTCTTGCCGTACGTGTGCACGATCCGGTCGAGGGTCTCGGTGTGCACGTGCTCCTCGCCGAGCGCCTCGGTCAGCTGGGCGAGGAAGGCGTCGGTCAGCTTCGGCACCGGGACCGGCAGTGACTCCAGCTCCGGCGGCACCACCGGCTCACCGGTGATGTCCAGTCCGACCTTGTCGCTCACGAACGGGGCGAAAGCGGGCTTGTCCTCGTGGTGGAAGGCGACGCCCTCGACACCCCAGCCCCACCACTTCATGTGCTTCACGCCGGTCATCAGTCCCTGCCTCCGAATTCATCCGTACGATCCGTCGGCGGCAGCGAGCGCGGCCCGTCGGCCAGTCGCTGCTGCTGCTCCCGGTAGTTCATGCCGTAGTCGACGAGACCGCGGACCTCCTTGGCGATCCGGTCCGAGAAGACGGCGGCCTTCTCCCCGTCCTCGGGTCGCATCGGCTCGCCGAACACGACGTAGACCGGCGGTCGACCCTTGACCGGCCAGCTCGCGCCCCGCGGCATCGCGTCGGACGCACCGACCAGCGCCACCGGCACGCAGGGCACGTCGCGGCTGATGCACAGGGCGGCCGCGCCGGGCTTGAAGTTGCCCATCTCCCCGGTCCGCGAGCGGGTGCCCTCGGGGAACAGCAGCAGCGGTACGCCGTCGTCGAGCAGGCTGGTGGCCATCCCCCGCTTGCCGCGCAGACCCGTCCGGTCCACCGGGAACGCGTTGAAGAACAGCGCGGTCAGGCCCTTGCGCCACCACACGTCGAAGAAGTAGTCGGCGGCGGCCCCGGCGGCGACGTAGCGCGCCAGCCGGCGGGGCAGCGCCCCGATCAGCAGCGGAGCGTCCAGGTGCGAGCTGTGGTTGGACACCATCACGAACGGACCGTTCAGGTCCTTCAGCTGCTCGCGGCCGAGCACGGTCACCGTGGCCAGCCGCCAGATCAGCGGTTTGAGCAGTCCTCGTTGGGCCACGAACCGCGCACTCGCGTGGATCGGCGAGGTGTAGCGGCGACGGCTCGGCACGTCGCCCACCGTATCGCGTCGTGACCTGTGGTCCGTCATGTCAGCACCGCCTCGACACCTCGGTCCTGGTCGACCACGTCAGTGCCGCCCCGACGAGAGCTTCCGCGACGCCGCGCGGACCACCGAGCGCGGCGCGAGCCGGGCCGCGAGGATCAGTGCCTTGTAGCGCTTGGACGGGATCGAGACCACCTGGTGCTGCCCGACGTCGGCGAGGCAGTCGGCGACGACGCGGTCGGCGTCCAGCCAGAGCTGGTCGGGGATCTTCGAGGTACGGATGTCGGCCCGCTCGTGGAACTCCGTCCGCACCCATCCCGGACACAGCGCGGTCACCTGGACCCCGGTGCCGCGCAGCTCGTTGGCCAGACCCTCGGAGTAGGTGGTCACCCAGGCCTTGATGGCGGAGTAGCCGCCCATCGTCACGAAGCCGGCGGTGCTGGCCACGTTGACGATCGTGCCCCGGCCACGCGTCTTCATCGTCCGGCCGGCGGCGGCGCCGAGGATCAGCACGGCCCGGATCATCACGTCGATGGCGTGCTCGTGGGTCGCGATGTCCTCGCTGAGGAGTCTGGCTCGGACCCCGAAGCCGGCGTTGTTGACCAGCAGGTCGATCGGCTGCTCGGTGGACTCCAGCCGAGCCGCCACCCGCAGCACGTCGTCGCGGACGCCGAGGTCGGCCGAGATCACCTCGACCTGCGACGCCGTGGGCATCGGTGAGCTGGGCGGCGACCTCGGCCAGCCGGTCGGCGTTGCGGGCGACCAGCACCAGGTCGTCGCCGCGGGCCGCCAGCGCGCGGGCGAACGCGGCCCCGATCCCGGAGGTCCCGCCGGTCACCAACGCAGTCGTCATGGGACGACACCTTAGGGCGCGGGGCGAACGGATGCCGATTCGCACGACTACCGTGCTCCCTGGATCGAGTACGCGTGAGCAGGGGAGACAGACTGTGGCCGAGATCGTCGTCGCCGGAGCGGGCATCGTGGGGTTGGCGACCGCGTACGAGCTGACCGGGCGCGGGCACTCCGTCACCGTGCTGGAGAAGGAGCCGCGAGATCGCCGCGGCACCAGACCGGGCGCAACTCCGGCGTGATCCACTCCGGGCTCTACTACACGCCGGGCAGTCTCAAGGCGAAGCTCGGCACCGCGGGGGCCGCGTCGATGCGCGACTTCGCCCGCGAGCACGGCGATCCCGGTGGACATCTGCGGCAAGCTCGTCGTGGCCACCCGACCCGAGCAGCTGCCCGCGCTGGACGAGCTGCACCGACCGCGGGCAGGCCAACGGCGTACCGGTGCGTCGGGTGGACCAGGACGAGGCGCGCGAGTTCGAGCCGTACGTCTCCTGCGTCGCCGCGCTGCGGGTGGAGTCGACCGGCATCGTCGACTACGTCGGTGTCTGCCGGATGCTGGCGTCGGCTGGTCGCCGAGGGCGGCGGTCGAGCTGCTGACCGGCACGCGAGATCGTCGGCATCGACGCCCGCGCCGACGGCATCACCGTCGTCGACCACGACCGGGCGAGCACCGGGCCGATCGCTTCGTCAACTGCGCGGGTCTGCAGTCCGACCGGCTGGCCCGGCTGGCCGGCCTCGACCCGGACCTGCGGATCGTGCCGTTCCGCGGCGAGTACTTCGAGCTGGCGCCGGCGTACGACGCACCTGGTCACCGGACTGATCTACCCGGTGCCCGACCCGACGCTGCCGTTCCTGGGCGTGCACCTGACGAAGATGATCAACGGCGGCGTGCACGCCGGCCCGAACGCGGTGCTGGCGCTGGCCCGCGAGGGCTACTCGCTGGGGCGACGTCGTCCGCAGGACGTCGCCGACTACCTGCGCTGGCCCGGGCTGTGGCGGCTGGGCCGGCGGTTCTGGAAGACCGGGCCTCGGCGAGATCCGCCGCTCGCTGTCGCCGCAGCGGTTCCTGGCCAGCCTGCGCGAGCTGGTGCCCGCGCTGCCCGACGACAGTCTGGTGCCGGCCCCGGCCGGCGTCCGGGCCCAGGCGCTGCGGCGTGACGGGACGCTGGTCGACGACTTCGCCTTCGTCCGCGGCGCCCGCCAGATCCACGTGCTCAACGCTCCCTCGCCGGCCGCCACCGCTCGCTGGAGATCGGACGGGTGATCGCGAACGAGGTCGACCAGCTCTGATCCGGGGCCCGGGTTGGGGCTGGTTGCCTGGCCGGCCGTCGGGTCGTGCGCGGCGCGGGCGGAAGCCGTCCGTGGTCGGAAAGGCGCCGCGCCGGGTGTCCGGGGCGTCAGCGGGCGGCGGTGTCGGGCTCGCGAGCGGCGGTGGCACACACCCCGGCGACCACGGTCAGCACCACCACCACCCAGAAGGCGTTCAGCAGGCCGACCCGATCGCCGAGCAGGCCGATCAGCGGCGGGCCGATGAGGAAGGCGAAGTAGCCGATGGTGGCGACGGCGGCCACGCTGGCGGTCGCGGTGCGGGGGTCTCGGCCGCGGCCGACATGCCGACCGGGAAGCCCAGCGAGGCGCCCAGTCCCCACAGCACCACGCCGACGATGGCCACGCCGAGGTTGGGTCCCAGGATCACCAGCAGCAGACCGGCGACGGCCAGCACCGCGGTGCCCCGCAGCACCGGCTACCCGACCGAACCGGTCCAGCACCCGGCCGCCGAGCACCCGACCGACGGTCATGGCGGTCACGAACACCCCGAAGACGACCGCGCCGCCGGCGTTGGTGGTGCCGTCGCCGTCCACCATGGACAGGCTGAGCCAGTCATTCACACTGCCCTCGGCGAACGCCATCCCGAGCACGATCAGTCCGATCAGCAGGATCCGCGGATCCCGCCACACGGCCATCCGGGAGCGCCAGCCGTCCGTGGACGGCGCGTCGGCGAGCGGATCGGCCATGGGTCGAGGGCCGCGGACTGCGGCTCGTCCGGCTCGTCGGCGACCACGTGCTCGGCCGGCTGCAGGAACCGGACGGCGATCCGGGTGGTCACCATCGCGGCCAGACCGACCCCGACCAGGTGCACCCCGATCGGTACCGCGAAGTGCTCGGTCAGCGCCCCGAAGCCGGCCCCGAGCATGGTTCCGAACTGAACGAGGCATGGAACATCGGCATCGGGTGCGACCGATCCGCGCTCGTTCGCCGCCCCGCTGAGGTTCATCGCGACGTCGGTGATCGAGTAACCACCCCCACGCCGCCAGCGCGACGAACAAGATCACCAGACCGGGCGCGAAGGTGGCGAACACCCCGACCACCACCACCCGGCGGAGGCCAGGGACAGGCAGAGCAGGATGGTCGCGGTGGCGCCGAGCCGGGCGATGACGTGACTGGAGGCGAACAGACCCAGCACCGAGCCGGCCGCCAGGCCCAGGATCAACAACCCATCTGGCCGGTCGTGGCGTCCAGGATGTCGCGGACGTTCGGCACCCGGGTCGCCCAGCTGGCGAAGATGAAACCGGTCAACCAGAAGATCACGAAGACGGCGTTGCGCCACCGCCGCAGCACGGGATCGGGGCGGCCGTCGACGGCGCAGGAGAACCTGCGCTCATCCGACCAGCTTCTGCGCCTTGCGAGCGATGGCCAGCTCCTCGTTCGTCGGGACCACCATGATCGTCACCGGTGACTCGGTGGTCGAGATGATCCGGGCCTCTTGGAGCGGACGGTGTTGGCCCCGGCGTCGAGGTGCAGACCGAAGTCGCTCCAGCCCGGACGACGGCCGCGCGCACGGCCGGGCTGTTCTCGCCGACGCCGGCGGTGAAGGCCACCACGTCGAGCCACCGAGCGCGACGAGGTACGCCCCCAGGTAGTGCCGCATGCGGTGGGCGTACACGTCGAAGGCCAGCTGGGCCGCCGCGTTGCCGGCGGCTCGCGCCCCTCCATCGCACGGAAGTCGTTGACCCCGCACAGTCCCTTGAGCCCGGACTGCTTGTTCAGCAGCGCGTCGATCTCGGCGACCGACAGCCCCAGACTCGTGTGCAGGAACGTGTGCAGGCCAGGGTCGACGTCGCCCGAGCGGGTGCCCATCACCAGTCCCTGGAGCGGGGTCAGCCCCATCGACGTCTCGACCGCGCGGCCGCCGCGGACCGCCGAGGCCGAGCAGCCGTTGCCCAGGTGCAGGACGACCGTGTTCAGGTCCTCGACGGTCCCCGAGCACCGCGGCGGCCTGCCGCGACACGTACTCGTGCGAGGTGCCGTGGAACCCGTACTCGCCGGATCCGGTGCTCGGCGGCCAGCTCGGCCCGGGATCGCGTAGGTGCGCGCCGCCGCCGGCAGCGCCGGCGAAGAAGGCGGTGTCGAACACGGCGACGTGGGGCACGTCGGGAAGCGGCAGCCGTGCCGCCCGGATCCCGGCCACGGCGGCCGGGTTGTGCAGCGGCGCCAGGGCGCTGAGCGCCGTCGATCTCGCCAGCACGGCGTCGTCGATGATCACCGGGTCGGAGAAGTCGGCGCCGCCGTGCACCACGCGGTGACCGACGGCCCCGATCCCGGCCGCGGCCAGGTCGGGCCCGTACGCGGCGAACTGCTCGCCGCATCGAGGTCAGCGCCGCACCGTGGTCGGCGACCGGCCGTCCGGAGTCGGCGCGTCGCCGCCGACCGTGTGGGTGACCCGCCCGGTCGGCTCGCCGATCCGCTCGACCAGGCCGGACGCCAGCACCTCGGCGGTGTCGGGGACGACCAGCTGGTACTTCAGCGACGACGACCCGGAGTTGATCACCAGCACCGGCCGGCGGACGGGCCGCCAGCGGCGCTCTCATCGGCGTCGATCCCCGCGCCTGGACCGCGGTGATGGCCACGGTGTTGACGATGTCGTCGACCAGCGCTCCGCGGGACAGGTCGTTGACGGGCTTGCGCAGACCCTGCAGCACCGGGCCGATGGCGACCGCGTGGGCGCTGCGCTGCACGGCCTTGTAGGTGTTGTTGCCGGTGTTGAGGTCCGGGAAGATGAACACGGTCGCCCGACCGGCCACGGCCGAGTCCGGCAGCTTGGTCCGGGCGACGGCCGGGTCGATCGCGGCGTCGTACTGGATCGGCCCCTCCAGCAGCAGGTCCGGCCGCCGCTCGGCGACCAGAGCGGTGGCGGCCCGCACCTTCTCCACCTCGGCGCCGGAGCCAGACGAGCCCGTCGAGTACGACAGCATCGCCACCCGCGGCTCGATGCCGAACTGCCGCGGCGGTCTCGGCCGAGGAGATCGCGATGTCGGCCAGCTGCTCCGCGGTGGGGTCGGGGATGACGGCGCAGTCGCCGTACACCAGCACCCGATCGGCCAGGCACATCAGGAACACGCTGGACACGATCGTCGACCCCCGGCCGGGTCTTGATGAACTCCAACGCCGGCCGGATCGTGTGCGCGGTCGTGTTCACCGCGCCGGACACCATCCCGTCGGCCAGGCCCAGGTGCACCATCATGGTGCCGAAGTACGAGACGTCGGTGACGACCTCGCGGGCCCTCTCGACGGTCATCCCCTTGTGGGCGCGGGCCTGGGCGTACTCGACGGCGAACCGCTCCACCAGCTCCGGATCGTTCGGGGACACGATCGTGCGCGTCGCTCCAGGTCCAGCGCCGAGCGCCGACGCGCGGGCGCGGACCAGCTTCTCGTCGCCGAGCAGGGTCAGGTCGGCGACGCCGCGACGCAGCAGGATCGCCGCCGCCTCGAGGATCCGGTCGTCGGTGCCCTCCGGCAGCACGATGTGCTTGCGGTCCGCGCGGGCGCGCTCCATCAGCTGGTACTCGAACATCAACGGCGTCCGGACCTCCGACGACGACACGTCGATCGCCTGCAGCAGCGCCTCGGCGTCGACCTGCTCGGCGAACAGCCGCCGGGCGGTCTCGACCTTGCTGGTGCGAGTCCTTGGTCATCGGACCGCGGACCCGGACAGCCGCGTCGGCGGTGGTGAACGTCCCGCTCGGTCGGACGACGATCGGCAGGTCGTGCGGCACGCCCTCGAGCAGCCGCTGGATCGACTCGGGGATGGGGTAGCCGCCGGTCAGCACGATCCCGGCCAGCGACGGGAAGGTGCCGGACTGGTGGGCCAGCACCAGCCCGGGGATGAGCTCGGCCCGGTCGCTCGGGGCGATCACGGTCGCGTCGCGGTCGAGCCGGGTCAGCACGTTGGGCAGGCTCATCGCGCCACGATCAGCCCCAGCGACTCCCGGTCCAGCCAGGCGTCGGTGCCCAGGATCAGCTCGGCGTCGACGGCGGCGGCCAGCGCCCGTACGGTCGGTGCGGACAGCACCGGGCTCTCGGGCACCGCCGCCGACCACCACGTCGGGCCCTGGGCCAGCGCGGCCCGGATCGTCGGCCAGCTGGTCCGGCGTCGACCCGGTTGGCGATGACCGCCACCGTGTGGCGTGGTGCAGGCGGAGCTCGGCCATGCGCGACCTCGGCGGTGGACCGCACCTCGTCCGGGGTGCGGTCGCGGCCGTGCACGACCAGCACCACCGGCGAGCCGAGGTTGGCCGCGATCCGGGCGTTGACGGTGAGCTCGGTGCCGGTGGAGATGTCGGTGTAGTCCGAGCCGAGCACCAGGACGACGTCGAACCGGTCTCGGCCAGCGCGCCGAACCGCTCGACGATCACGTGCATCGCCTCGTCCGGGTTCTCGCGCGCCTCGTCGTAGGTCACCCCGAGGGCGTCGTCGTAGCCCTGCTCGATGCCGGGCTGGTTCACCAGCATGTCGGCGAGCATGTCGACGTGTCCGTGCGACCAGGGGCCGGAAGACCGCGACCGAGCCGACCTCGCGGGTCAGGGTGTCGATCAGTCCGATGGCGATCGCGGACTTGCCGGTGAGGCCCTCGGGCGAGGCGATGTAGACGCTTCGAGTCATGCCGCGACCCTAGTGGTCGCCGCACCGGCGGTCCGGACGGCAGGCATCGGCGCTCTGGGCGAGGTTGCTGCCGGATCGGGTACCCCCTAGTACCGTGGCCCCGGTGGTGACAGCTCACCCGGACATCGCGGGCCTCTCGGACTGGCGCCCCCTCGCCAGGGGTGGCTTCGCTGCGGTCTGGCAGGCCCGTCAGGACTCGCTCGGCCGCCAGGTGGCGGTCAAGGTCGACTTCCGAC
>CAWARE010000017.1:0-237863 GCA_963784345.1 uncultured Actinomycetota bacterium | reverse complement strand
GCGACGAACCCAACACTGCGCCTACAGCCCACCCGCTGGGGCCATCCCTGAGTCGACCACCTGGACCCCACCCCAGACTGAGCTTCTCAGTTCGCGGTGTGCTGCCGCCGGCGCCGCCAGGTGACCAGGCCGCCGACCAGGATGACGAACAGGGCGGAGAACGGGACGCATAGCCGTGAGCACTTCGTCGGCGCGAAGCCACAACGCGCAGGCGAGAACTCCCAACACGAACGCGCCGTAGAGGTACACCCCTGTCCGGTACAGATCGAACAGTCGATCGGAACGGTGCCGAGTGACCGCTCTTGCATGCTCGGCGGTGTGCATGTCGCTCATCAGATCCTCCCTCGGCTATTGAGGCAGCATAGTGAGGACCTGCTGTTGAGCGGTGGCCGGCCCGATCAGTCGCCGCATCACATACACCGCGCTGTCCGGCTGAGATCCCGCAAAATGGCGATCCACGCAGCGCCGATCTCCATGAGTACAGCAGCAAGAAGGCCGATGGGGGCGTACGGACCCGTCCTGGTGGCGACGTACCCGACGAGGATCCCGCCGACCTGCAGCTCGCCGATGATGATCGCTGTACTGCAGGAGTTGAGATAGGCGTTCCACTGCCCGCCTCCCAACGATTCGAATCCATCCTTTCCTTTGCAGCGAGGCACCGCATCAGCCCGACTCATCGCTGTGGACGGCGTGCTCTTGCCGAAGTACTTGCGGACGTAGGACTTGACGATCTTGCGTTCCTTCTTGCTGATGTTCTTGATCGACTTACCAGTCCACAGCCAGCTCGCCGCGAACTGGCGCCGCACGGTGGAGTGGCCCTTGTCGTGCTTCTTGGCGAGCTTGTAGTCGAGCACCTTCCGCTTCGGCCCGGTGGCGTGCTCGTTGATCGACTGAGCAGCCTTGAGCTGCGCGGCCACCTTGGCGCCGACCAGCTTGTACGGGTCCCCCTTGATCACCACCTTGCGTCGGTGTGCCCGGAGCGCGGCTGTCGTCAGCAGCGGCCGGAGGCGGGGTCAGACCGAGAGTTGCGAGAAGGGCCAGGACCGCGGCGGCGACGGTGAGTCCCCTGGCCAGCAGGCTCTTCGCGGGAGCCGCCGCCCAGCCGATCCGCTGAGGACTAGGCGACACGACTGACGACCCCGTCCTCGTCGACGCGCTCCTCGCCGTCCTCGTCGGTCGGCTCCTGCATCGCCGCGACCTCCGCGTCGTCCAGACCGGCGACGGGCTGCGACTCGACCCGCCCGATGATCTCGCCCAGGCTGAGGTCTCGGTCCTCGTGGGCCTCTTCGGTCTTCGGCCCGGAAGAACGTGGCCGTCCCGCGGGTCAGGTCGTGACCCGACCGTGGTGGCCTCCAGCGTCAGTCGCTCGTACGTGACGCCCTCCTTGGTCCACACGTTGGTCCGCAGCCGACCGGCGACCAGCACCGGCTGACCCTTGTGGATGCTGGCCGTCACGTTCTCGGCCAGCGCCCGGAAGCAGGTGACGGTGATCCAGGTCGTCGCGGCGTCGGCCCACTCCCCGTTGCGCCGCACCCGCGGCGTGTGCGCCAGCCGGAAGCTGGCCACCGGCACCCCGTTGTTGCGGAACTCGACCGTTCCCCCGACGTTCCCGGTCAGCTGCACGTACGCGTCCATGTCCTCGTCCCTCCTGCGGCCCGGACCACCCGGTGCTCTGCCTACACACAAAGGACGTGGGGTCGGTTTCGTACGGGGTGTCCCGCGATCTGTGGATGACGCTCGAGGTGGGATCTCGCCTGTGGACAAGTGCGGGGTTCCTGGCCGGCACGAGCCTGCGCGATCCCGCGAGAAGGAGGTTCGGGCTCGTCCTGAGGCCGCCACGCGAGCCCGAACCTCCTTCTCGGCGTCGGCGCCACGTCAGCCAAGGCACGCGTCGCGGGTAACGCACGTGCGGCGGACCTCGGTGCCCGGCGCGATCTCACACCGGATGCCGCCGCCGAGGCACCCGCGGCGTCGGAAGCCGGTCGTCAGACCGGAAACCACCACCAAGTCACCCACGGCGCGCCGACGCCAGGACCCGACCGGACGCCACCCCGAGCCACCCACGGCCCACCAGGACCCGCGGCCCCGGACCATCGCCGCCGAGCCACTTCCAGCCCACGGGCGCAGAAACCCGACCGGACCGTCAGACCTCGCGCTGCTCGGCCGCGCTCACGGTCTGAGCGAGCAGCACGGCGATGGTCATCGGGCCGACGCCGCCGGGCACGGGAGTGATCAGGCTGGCGCGCTCGGCCGCGGTGTCGAAGGCGACGTCACCGACGTTGCCGGGGTTGTAGCCGGCGTCGATCACGACCGCGCCGGGCTTGATCCACTCGCCCCGGATCAGCTCGGGCCGGCCGACGGCCGCGACCACGATGTCGGCCTCGGACACGAACTGGGACAGGCCGCGGGTCTTGGAGTGGCAGATGGTGACGGTGGCGTCGCGGCCCAGCAGCAGCATGGCGGCGGGCTTGCCGAGGATGGGGCTGCGGCCGATCACCACCACGTGCTTGCCGGCGATGGGCACCTCGTACGCGTCCAGCAGCGCGACGATGCCGGCCGGCGTGCAGGCCGCGAACGTCTCCTCGTGGCCGTTCGCCATGTCCAGGAAGGCGTTGGCGGTGACGCCGTCGACGTCCTTGCCCCGGCTGATCGCGTCGAACACGGCCCGCTCGTCGATGTGCGCCGGCATCGGGTGCTGGACCAGGATCCCGTCCACGCTCTCGTCGGCGACCAGCTCGTCGACCGCCTCCACCACCTGGGCGGTGGTGCTCTCCGCGGGCAGATCGCGACGCAACGAGTCGATGCCGACCTGGCGACAGCGGTTCACCTTCATCCGCACGTACGTGTGCGAGGCGGGGTCGTCGCCGACCAGCACGGTGGCGAGCCGCGGCGTCCGCCCGCTCGTCTCGCGGTAGGCGCTCACCCGCGTACGGGTGTCGTCCAGGGATCGCCTCGCGACGGCAGCGCCGTCCATCAGGGCAGCAGGCATTCCGGGTGTGCTCCTCCGTCAGAGGAGCACCCAGGCGGGCGATGCTCTCGAGTCGTGCTTCCCGGTGGTTCCCCACCTACGCCAGTCGCGGCGACAGCGTACGACAGGTGGACTTCTGGAGCGAAAACCTGAATAGCCGATGACCGCGGCACAAAAGTCGGGGAGGGGTCAGCGGGCGGTGGCGCGGGTCAGCGCGGCCCGGGCGCGGGCGTAGCGGTCCAGCTCGGCGCGGACCGGCTGGACCACCAGCTCGTCGGTGACCGCCGTGACGGATCGGCGCAGCGCCGCCCGGGCCGCCCGCTCGCGGCGCGACGCCCCGACGACCACCCCGATCCGGCTGAGTCCTCGCGAGCAGCAGCCCGGCCAGCACGCCGCCGAGCACCAGCACGGTCGGTGCCGGCAGCCGCCCCCAGGTCACCGGGGGCAGTGGCGGCAGCTGCAGGTACGCGAGCACGAAGGACGCCGCCAACCAGAGCAGCCCGGCCACCACCGCGGCGAGCAGGATCCACTGCAGCACCCGGACGACCTGCCACCACCGGCGCCGACGGTCCACGTCCAGATCGGTCCGGGCCACCGCCCGGTCCAGCGCGTCGGGCAGCCGTGACTCCTGCGACCGGGCCGCGATCTTCACCGCGTCCGTCCAGCCGCGGGTCAGTCCCCCGCTCGCCTCGGCCGCCAGATCCCGTACGGCGGTGTCGACCCGCGCCTGCTGCACGCCCGAGCGGGTCGGCAGCGACGTCCGACCGACCCCGGTCGGGTCGATCTCCTTCGGCTGACCCTTGCTCCCCACCGACAGCCGGTCCAGGTGCAGACGGCGCAGCGGGTCGGGCTTCAGCCGGCCGATCCAGGCGACCACCGGCCAGCCCGTCGCCGCCGCCCCCCGGACCCGCCAGGCGTCCCGGACCGCGTCGCCCACCACCCGGGCACCGGCGGCCTCGGCCATCGCCGTGTTCATCGTGTCGAGGCTGCGCCGGGTCAGCTCGGGGGTCTCGGCGTCCCCGGAGGCGGACGCCAGCCGGTCGGCGGCCGTGGACACGTCGGCGGCCAGCCGTCGGGCGGCGGCGAGCTTGTCGGCCACCCGGGCGGCGATCAGCTCCCGCAGCTCCGGCAGCCCCTCACCGGTCTCGGCCGAGACGGCCCGGATCGTGGTCTTCTCCAGGCCCTCCGAATCCAGCAGCCGACGCAGGTCCCGCAGACAGGCCTCCCGCTCGGCCGGGGGCAGCCGGTCGATCTGGTTCAGCACCACCACCATCACCGGCGCGTGCTCGACCAGCGGCCGCAGATAGCGCTCGTGCAGCACGGCGTCGGCGTACTTCTGGGGGTCGACCACCCACACCATCACGTCGACCAGCTGCACCAGCCGGTCCACCTGGAGCTGGTTCGACTTCTCCGTCGAGTCGTGGTCGGGCAGATCCAGCAGCACCAGTCCGTCCAGCACCGGGCCGCCGACCCGGTGCCGCCGGCTCCGGTCCCGGGCGGCAGGGCGTGCCGGCGGGGCACCTGCAGCCAGTCCAGCAGGTCCTCGGTCGGCTCGTCGCCCCAGGTGACCGCCAGCGGCTCCGAGGTGGTCGGTCTCGTGACGCCGACCCGGGCCAGGTCCGTCCCCGACAGCGCGTTGAACAGCGAGGACTTGCCCGAGCCAGTGGCCCCGGCCAGGGCGACCACGGTCGAGGAGCCCGAGAAGGCGAGCCGCCGGTCGACCTGGTGGGCGACCCGCTCCGCCTCGGTGACCACCTCCGCCGGCACCCGGCCCTGGCACGCCTCCGACGCCTCCGCCAGGGCACGCACGCGGTCGGCGAGCCCGGTCGTCTCGTCCGGTCGCGCCCGCCGCCCGAAGATCGCCATCAGCGCAGCCCGCCCGGTTCGTCGGTCTCCTCGACCAGCTCGGCGTCCACGATGTCGCGGTCATCAGCGCCCAGCAGCTCGCCGGCCTGGTACGGGACCTGGCGCACCCGCGGTGGCTCGAGGGCCGCGCGGGCACCCGGCAGCGCCGTCTGCGCAGCGGCTGCGGTGGCTGCCGTGCGGCCGCCCGGGCGAGCCCGTCGCGGCCAGCTCCCGCTCGACCCCGTCGACCGCCGCCCGCAGCCGACTCGACCAGCTCCGGATCACCCACCGCCTCGTCGAGCAGCCGGTGGTAGCGCAGCAGCTCGTCCGACATCAGCGCGGCCACCCGCGAGTCCAGCTCCTCCTTGGCGGTGGTCGGCCAGCCGGCGTACGGCCTGGTCGCCGAAGACGGCCTCCAGCACCCGCTGGGCGATCACGGTGGTGCCGCCGGCGATGCCGACCTCGGCACCGGTGATGCCGCCGGTCTGCGCGAAGACGACGATCATCAGCGCGGCCCCGACCCCGTTCACGCCGAGGGCCATGAACCGGGCGCGGGACCGTTTTTCCATCCCGGTGTCGGCGACCAGGTCGAGCACCGCGCCCTGCCAGTCCCGGATCGCCCGGGCCGACCGGTCGGCGAAGTCGGGGGCGGCCCGGGTCAGGTCCTGCCCGCTGCGGCCGAGCAGCTGCGCGGCCTGCGGCGTTGGCCTGCCAGGACGCGTCGGCTCGTTCGGCGGCGGCGTCCGCCTCGCTGCGCAGCAGCGCCTCCAGACCCGGAGCTGACCGCCACCTTGAGATCACCGACGCCGTCCGGCTCGCCCTTGATGGCGGCGGTGATCCGGTCCCGGAGCCAGCTGATCTTCTGCTCCATGGCGCGGAAGAACTCGCCGGTGCCGACGAACTCCTGCCACCGGGCCAGCACCTCGCCGCGCAGCAGGGTGCCGTCGGCGGTCTGCACCCCGACGGTGCGGACCGCTTCGGCGTACGAGGCGTCGACCTCGGCCCGCAGCTGGTCGAGGGTGGCCGACTGCTCGTCCAGCGCCTGCGCGACCGCGGGAGTCCGCCGGGCAACCGCTTCGATGGCCCCGTCGAGGGTCTGGTGGACCACCGCGGACCGGCTGGCCTGGTCGGCGGCCAGTCGGGCCAGCCAGCTCCGGATCGGCTGGATCGCCGGGGTCGGCAGCAGGCCCTCGGCGTCGACGTCGGTCTCCGGCACGGCGAACAACGGCGACCGTGCCCAGCCCTCGCTCTCCCATCAGTCGACCGAGGTGGGCGGGCACCTCGGCCATCGCCCGGGGCGGGATCCGATCCAGCACGACCGCCACGGCCGCGCTGCGGTCGGCGGCCGCCAGCAGGAAGTCCCAGGGCACCGCGTCGGCGTACCGGGCAGCGGAGGTGACGAACAGCCACAGATCGGCGGCGGCCAGCAGCTGGGCGGCGAGCTTGCGGTTGTCGGCCACCACGGAGTCGATGTCGGGGGCGTCCAGGATGGCCAGCCCCGGCGGGATGCCGTCGTCGGCCACCAGCTGCAGGGACCGGGTGTCGTTGCTGGCCCCCGACGACCGGGCCAGGCCGGGCAGCACCCGGGCGCTGGTGAACCAGCTCGCGTCGCTGCTGTGGTGGACGAGCACCGGTGATCTCGTGGTCGGCCGGATCACACCGGGAGCGGTGACCCGGCGACCGACCAGCGAGTTGACCAGCGTCGACTTGCCCGCCCCCGTGGAGCCCCCCACGACGGCGAGCAGGGGCGCGTCGATGGTCGCGAGCCGGGGCAGCACGTAGTCGTCCAGCTGGCGCACCAGGTCGGCGGCGGCCGAGCGCTGCTCCGCCGTCCCCGGCAGGTCGATCGGCAGCCGGACCCCGGTGAGGGTGTCGCGCAGGCCGATCAGGGCCGTCTCCAGCCCTGTCTCCCGACCCGCCATCAGACCTCCCGTTCGACCGTCGCCCCATCGAGCGCGCTGTATGGACCGACATCCGTCGGTCCACGGGAGAGTTGGTCAGCTCACTGACCGGGTGGCTTCCAGGTGGGGTCGACCTCGGAGTACTGGGTAGCAGTCTGCCCCAAGGGTGCTGCGGCACTCGGCTGGGCCTGGGGGGTGGCGCGGGATAGTTGCCACCGAGTCCGGCCGGTCCGGGGAAGCTCGCGGGTGCGTACGCCGGGGTGGCTTCGACGGCTGGGCGCCGCCGGAAGGTCGGGTAGGCCGCCCGCCCGGTCGGCGCGATGATCGCGAGTCCCCGCAACCCGTACACCTTGTGCAGCAGCAGCTTCTCCCGCTCCAGCCCGGCCGTGTCCACCAGACCGCGCGTCATGGCGTCGCGCAGGTAGGCGAGCTCGGTGACCGCGCGCTGCAGCCGGATCGTGGCCAGCAGGACGTCGGGTCCGGCGAAGACCCCGTGCCAGAGGGCCTTGCCACGGGTCCGTAGCCGGGACAACGGGGCCGGGTCGCCCTCGGACAGCCACCCGAGCCGGACGTAGTCGCCCAGCCTGGTGCGGATCAGGCGGCCCTCGTGCAGGACCTGCCGGACGGTGAAGACGATGACCCCGATGACGAGGGGCAGCGCGACCAGAAGGTAGATGAGCAGCAGGTTGGTGCCCTGCAGGAGCGACGCCGACGAGTTGAAGGCCATGTGCAGGAAGGCCGCGGCGGTGTAGCCGGCCAGCGGCGCCACCACCCGGACGACCTTGCTCTTGGAGCGGAGACCGACCGCCAGCCCGATGCCGGTCATCGCCGTGAACAGCGGGTGGCCGAAGAAGGTCATCACGCCGCGCAGCATGAACAGGCTCTGCAGCGCCTCGAGCGGTGGCACCTCGCCGAAGGTCCGCGAGGCGTACCGGTAGGCGCGTCCGTAGTAGAGGATGTTCTCGACGAAGGCGAAGGCAGCGCCGGACAGACCGGCGAGCACGATGCCGCTCACCCGGCTGACCCACTGGTAGCGCATCAGGATCGCCAGCCAGAACAGCACGGTGCCCTTGGCGAACTCCTCGACCCAGGGCGCGACGAAGATCGCCGCGCGGGCCCCGGTGGCCGGATCGCCGTCGCCGATGATGGACAGCTGCGAGGCCGCCCAGGTGTTCACCTGCGCGGAGAAGTACGTCGCCACGCAGGCGCCCCAACCGAAGGTCATCAACCAGACCCAGAACCGCTGCGGCCGATAACGGTCGGCCCACAAGAACAGCAGTGACAGCGGGATGGCGGTGATCGCGGCGTACTTGATCGCGATCGGCACGGCCTCGGTGCCCAACCCCGGGATGGTGCCGCCGGGGACCTCCTGGTCCGGGACCACCTGCTGGTAGAGCAGCACCAGCATCGTCGCGTAGACGAGCAGCATGACGACCGTCAGCCAGACCAACGGCGAGCGCAGGATCCGCTTCGGGATCGGCTCGGCCGCGTTCGGCTCGGCCGGGATGTTGTTGCGGCGGCGCGCCTTGCGGGCCGCGACCGCCGGATCAACCGGCCTGCGGGGCTTCTTGGCCCGCTCCGGCTTCCCGACGAGCGCCTCCGCGGGGGTGGACGACGGGTCCTCGCGCTGAGCAGGGCTCGCCGTGGTCGCCGACATGCGGGCCAGCGTACCTGCGCCGGGGAGCCCCTTCCCGGTCGACAGCCGGGAGCCCGCGTCAGCGCTTGGAGTCGTCCCGCGTCAGCGGATGGAGTCGTCCCGCGTCAGCGGATGGCGTCGTCCAGGTCAGCGGATGGCGTCGTCGAGAAAGGGCGCCACCAGGGCCAGGAACTCACCGGGGCGATCGCCGTGCACCGTGTGGGTGGTGTCGAGGGAGACGAAGGTGCCGCGCGGGATGAGGCGAGCCAGCTCGGCGAGGCGATCCTGGGGCATGTACGACTGAGCGCCACCCACGACCAGCGTGCGGGCCCGGATGTCGGGGGCGAAGTCCCACCACGACGGGTCCGGATCGTTGCGCCAGCTCCGCAGGGCGGCCACCGCCCGCCAGTCACACGTCTCCCCCGGTTCGGCTCCGGTCGGGATCTCCCGGGGCGGATCGGCCGGGACCGGTGGCGGCATGTCCTCCAGCACCAAGGCTCGTACGCGGTCGGGATGGGTCGCGGCCAGCAGGTAGGCGACCACGGCGCCCATCGAGTGAGCGATCACGGCCGCGGCGAGCACACCCAGGGCGTCCAGCGCCTCCAGCACGTCATCGCGCAGATCGGACAGCTCGTACGAGCGCGCCCAGTCGCTCTGACCATGCCCGCGGGCGTCCAGCGCGATCACCCGGAACCGCCGGCCGAGACCCGGTCCGACCAGCGACCAGTCGTCGGCGTCGGACCCGAGCCCGTGCAGCAGGACGGCCACCGGGCCGTCGGCGCGACCCCACTCCCGGTAGCCCAGCGTGAGGCCGCCGGAGGTGGTCAGCTGGTTGCGTACGACGGCAGGCGCGACGCTCATAGCGGGAGGCTATCGGCACCGCCGCGCAACCAGGGCGTGGACTGTCACTCCGTGGTCACGAGCGAGCGTCGCGCAGCTGACCAGGCTCTGTCAGACATGTCCTAGGATTCCGATCCCAGCCCTCGTAAGCTAGCGGATAGAGCAGGAGCCTTCTAATCTCTTGGTCGCAGGTTCGATTCCTGCCGGGGGCGCTCTGTGAGTCGTCACTCGCTGTTCCGCTGCGCGCCGGTTGTCCCTGACTTCCCTCCGCGTTCGCAAACGAAAAGCATCCCACGTGGCTAGCGTGTCAAGCGGCGGCGGCGGCGTGGTGTTGGGGCCAAGCAATGGTTTCGTCGTAGGGCTGATGATGAGCGAGGCAGCCGTGGAGGATGCCGACGAGGCGGTTGCCGAGCGCTCGCAGGGCTTGGTGGTGGCTGGCTCCACGGTCACGGTGTCGGGTGTAGCAGGCCCGGGCACCAGGCGATCGGCTGATCGCGGCGAAGGCTTGTTGGTAGAGGGCGTCAGCGAGCCGCTTGTTGCGGGCGTAGCGGGCCAGCACGACCCGTTTGGTGCCGGACGCCTTCGTGACCGGTGCCATGCCGGAGTAGTTCTTGCGGCTGCGGGCGTCAGCGTAACGAGAAGGGTCGTCGCCGAACTCGGCAAGCACCCGGGCACCAAGAACGTGTCCCCATGCCGGGTTGGCTGAGGTAGATCTCAACGTCCGGGTGCTGGCCAAAACCCTGCTTCACCTGCTCCTCCAGCGCTGCGATCTGCTCGACCATGGTGGTCAGCACCGCGACCAGTGCGGTCACGCTGGCCGCGTAGGCGCCGACCACACCCGCGCGGGCCGGCAGTTGCGGGGTGCGGAGCGCGGCAATGATCTTGTCGCTGGTTTGCGGTAGGTAACGCTGCCGACCGGCCCTGGTCAGCAGCCTGGTTACCTGCGCCTTCGTCAACGCCGCACCCTGCGACGGTGCGGGTGCGGCGGCCAGCACCGCGAGGGCGTCTCGGCTGGCCAGGTCGTCGAACGCGACCAAGGCGGCAGGATAGAACTCGCGCAGGGTGGACCGCAGCGTGTTCGTGGTTCGCTGCCGCACCCAGATCATCGACTGGTGGGCACGGGCGGCGACCTTGACATGCTCGGCGATCGCGGAGTCGCCGGCGACGGGGCGGTGATGGGCTCGGTCCAGCCGCACGATCTCGGCGAGCACGTGGGCATCGCCGCGGTCGGACTTCGCGCCCGCGACACCGTGTCTTTCGCGGTAACGCGCCGCCTGCAGCGGGTTGATCGCGAACACCGTGTAACCGGCAGCGGTCAGGGCCTGCACCCAGGGGCCGCGGTCAGTTTCGATCCCGATCAGCACCTGCTCGGGCTCGGCGTCCTCGCCGAGGTGCGACCCGATCAGGCTGTGCAGCTGCGCGACTCCCTCCACGCCCTCAGGCAGACGGCGGCGGGTCAGGGTCGCACCGTTGCCGTCTTGGATCTCGATGTCGTGATGGTCCTCGGCCCAGTCGTTTCCGACGAACAACACTGGCCAACTCCTCCTTCGGTCGAGTCAAATGACACCGATCCCGGAGAGGGTCCAGGCACGCTAATGGTTCAGTGCTCCAGGCACGGCCAGCCTTCCGACCCACCACAGCAGCGGGGGCACGGTCTTTTGTAGGTCTGGACGACCTGCGTGTCTCAGTGCTCACCCACCAGCGGGATCTGGGCAACAGACTGCCGTAACGACACCTGTTACAACCCCATTAGCGTGTTTGCTCTCTTGTCGGTCCAGGCAGGGACGGGCGCTCCGCTACACGGGCGTTCGCGACGGGCTCGCTCGCTGGCGCTCCCTCGGAAAGAGCTCGCTCGGCGACCGGGCGATGTGCGTCAGTCAGGGATGATCCGGACGGCGCCGCGGTCGGCGCTGCTGGCCATCGAGGCGTAGGCGCGGAGGGCGCCGGAGACGACGCGGTCGCGGGACTGTGGGCGGAAGCGACCGCCCAGGGCCGTGCGCCGTCGGGCGAGCTCGGTCTCGTCCACCAGCAGCTCCAGGGCGCGGCTGCGGATGTCGATGCGGATCGGGTCGCCGTCGGCGACCAGGGCGATGGTGCCGCCGGCCGCGGCTTCGGGCGACACGTGGCCGATCGACAGCCCGGAGGTGCCGCCGGAGAACCTGCCGTCGGTGACCAGCGCGCACACCTTCCCCAGTCCCCGGCCCTTCAGGTACGACGTCGGGTAGAGCATCTCCTGCATCCCCGGGCCGCCGCGCGGCCCCTCGTACCGGATGACGACCACGTCGCCGGGCTGCACCCGCCCGGTCAGGATCGCCTCGACGGCGTCGTCCTGCGACTCGCAGACCAGGGCCGGGCCCTCGAAGGTCCAGATCGACTCGTCCACCCCGGCGGTCTTGACGATGCCGCCGTCGACGGCGAGGTTGCCGCGGAGCACCGCCAGGCCGCCCTCGGTGCTGTACGCGTGGTCCAGGTCGCGGATGCAGCCGTTGGCCGCGTCGGTGTCCAGGCTCGCCCAGCGCTCGGACTGCGAGAAGGCCTCGGCCGAGCGTCGACAACCCGGGGCCGCGTGCCACAGCTCGATCGCCTGCTCGGTCGGCGACCCGCCCGCGGACGTCCCAGTCGGCCAGCCACTGCTTGATCGAGTCGGCGTGCACGGCGTGCACGTCCTCGTGCAGCAGCCCACCGCGGTAGAGCTCGCCGAGGATGGCCGGCACACCGCCGGCCCGGTGCACGTCCTCCATCAGGTACGTCCCGTTCGGGGCGACCTTGCTCAGGCACGGGACGCGGCCGGACAGCGCCTCCATGTCGGCCAGACCGTAGTCCAGCTCGGCCTCGTGGGCCGCGGCGAGCAGGTGCAGGATCGTGTTCGTCGACCCACCCATGGCCACGTCGAGGGCCATCGCGTTGTCGAAGGCGGCCCGACTCGCGATCGCCCGGGGCAGCACGGAGGGGTCGTCCTCCTCGTAGTGGCGCCGGACCAGGTCGACCACGGTCTGCCCGGCCCGGACGTAGAGGTCCTTCCGGGCGGTGTGCGTGGCCAGGACCGAGCCGTTGCCCGGGCAGGGCGAGCCCGATCGCCTCGGTCAGGCAGTTCATCGAGTTGGCGGTGAACATGCCCGAGCACGACCCGCAGGTCGGGCAGGCGTTCTCCTCGATCCGGGCGATGTCGTCGTCGCTCACGTCGCTCGCCACCGCGTCGGCGATCGCGGTGACCAGATTGAGGCGCGTACGGACGGTGCCGTCGACCAGCGTGGCCGTACCGCCCTCCATCGGACCGCCCGAGACGAACACGGTCGGGATGTTCAGCCGGAGCGCGGCCATCAGCATGCCCGGGGTGATCTTGTCGCAGTTGGAGATGCAGACCAGTGCGTCGGCGCAGTGGGCCTGCACCATGTACTCCACCGAGTCCGCGATCAGGTCCCGCGACGGCAGGCTGTAGAGCATCCCGCCGTGCCCCATGGCGATGCCGTCGTCGACCGCGATGGTGTTGAACTCCCGCGCGATGGCCCCGGCGGCGGTGATGGCGTCGCCGACGATCCGGCCGACCGGCTGCAGGTGGGTGTGCCCCGGAACGAACTCGGTGAAGGAGTTGGCGACCGCGATCACCGGTTTGCCGATGTCGGCGGCGGCCACCCCGGAGGCCCGCATCAGCGCGCGGGCGCCGGCCATGTTGCGGCCGTGGGTGACGGTACGGGAGCGGAGTGCGGGCATGCCGTGATCCTGCTGCCCCGAGCCGACCGGAGGAAGACGGCGCTGATGCTAGTAGTGGCACTACCAGCATCGGCCCTACGATCGCGGCGTGACCGACACCGGCGCACGCGACGAGCTCGCGGCCTTCCTGCGGGCCCGCCGCACCCAGCTCGACCGCTCGGCAGTCGGCCTGCCCGAGGTGGGACGACGGCGCACGGCGGGCCTCCGTCGCGAGGAGGTCGCGGCCCTGTCGGGGGTCAGCGTGACCTGGTACACCTGGCTCGAGCAGGCGCGCGACGTCCATCCCTCGCGGCAGGTCCTCGACGCCCTGGCGACCACGCTGCACCTCAGCCCGACCGAGCACCACTACCTGCTCTCGGTGGCCGGCTTCGCTCCCGGCCGGGCCGCGGACTCCTCCTCCGAGGACGGCGCGCCGGCACACATCCAGCACCTGCTCGACGCCCTGATCGGTTCGCCCGCCTTCGCGATCGGCTCGGACTGGACGATCAGCGGCTGGAACGACGCGTACGCCGCCCTCTACCCGGCGGTCGCGACCCTGCCCACGCCAGAGCGCAACCTGCTGTGGGTCGTGTTCACCGACCCCTTCGTCCGGGAGCTGCTGCCGGACTGGGAGACCACCAGCCACCGGTTCCTGGCCGAGTTCCGGGCCGAGGCAGGAGCGCGGCTGAGCCAGCCCGACTGCCGGCGCCTGATCGCCCGGCTCCAGGCCCACAGCCCGGAGTTCCGCGAGGCCTGGCAGCGGCACGACATCGAGGGATTCGCCTCCCGGCTGCGGACGTTCCGTACCGCCGCCGGCGAGCTGGAGTTCGAACACCATCGACTGGCCGCAGCCGACCAGCGGGACCTCTTCGTGGTGATCTACACCCCCACCGGCCGGGACACCGTCGAGCGGCTCGCCCGGCTGGTGAAGCCCGGTCCCGCCGAGTCCGGAGATGCATCGGCCGGCGGTTCGCCGTGACAGGATGGCCGGGCTATGGACCCGGCCCCCTCTGACTCCTTCAGCTGGCGGCAGGTGGCGGTCCCGGTGTACGGGCCGACGCTGCTGGTGTCGATCGGGGCGGGAGCCATCCTGCCGCTGGTCGCCCTGTCGGCTCGTGATCTCGGGGCCAGCGTCGGGATCGCGGCGCTGGTGGTGGCGATGCTCGGCATCGGCCAGCTGGTCGGGGATCTGCCCGCCGGAGCGCTCGCGGCCCGGATCGGTGAGCGCCGGGCGCTGATCATCGCCTGCCTGGTCGACGTCGTCGCTCTGGTCGGGGCGTTCCTGGCGCCGACGGTGGTGGCTCTGGCCGCGGCGGTGTTCGTCGCCGGCCTCTCGAACGCGGTCTTCAGCCTGGCCCGCCAGGCCTATCTGACGGCCGTGGTGCCGATGCGGATCCGGGCCCGGGCCATGTCCACGCTGGGCGGGATCTTCCGGATCGGCAGCTTCATCGGACCGTTCGTGGGCGCGATCATCGTCCTCCGCATCGACATCGCCAGCGCGTACGTGTTCGCCGCGGTGATGAGCCTGGCCGCCGCCGGGCTGGCCGCGCTGCTGCCCGACCTGCCCGTGCCGACCGCTCCGAGCGGTGTCGGCGACGGCCCGGCCGCCAAGGTCACGGTCTTCTCCGTCCTGGCCCAGCACCGACGGGTGCTGCTCACCCTCGGCACCGGGGTGCTCGTGCTGTCGGCGGCGCGGTCGACCCGGCAGGTGATCGTGCCGCTGTGGGCGGAGGCCCAGGGCATCGACGCGGCCACCACCAGCGTGATCTTCGGCATCTCCGCCGGGGTCGACATGCTGCTGTTCTTCCCGGGCGGTCTGATCATGGACCGGTACGGGCGCGCGGCCGTCGCCATCCCCGCGATGATCACGCTCGGGGTCGGCTTCGTGCTGCTGCCGCTGACGCACACCGCGGTGACGGTCGGGCTGGTGGCCTGCCTGATGGGTCTGGGCAACGGCATCTCCTCCGGGGTGGTGCTCACCCTGGGGGCGGACGCCGCCCCGGTCGAGGGCCGGGCGCAGTTCCTGGGCGGCTGGCGGTTGTGCGCCGACCTGGGGAACGCCCTGGGGCCGCTGGCGATCGGGGGCATCACAGCGATCGCGACCCTCGGTCTGGCCACCGTGGTGATGGGGGTGGTCACGTGGCTCGGATCCGGCTGGCTGGCGCGGTTCATACCCGTAAGATCGCGCGAGTGAGCGACGAACTGGTGTGGATCGACTGTGAGATGACCGGCCTCGATCTTGTCGCCGACGCACTGGTCGAGGTCGCCGTGCTGGTCACCGACGCCGAGCTCAACGTGCTCGGCGAAGGGGTCGACGTCGTGATCAAGCCGTCCGACGAGGCCCTGGCCCAGATGGGCGACTTCGTCCGGAACATGCACACGTCGTCCGGCCTGTTGGACAAGCTGGCCGCCGGCACCACGATGGCCGACGCCGAGGAGCAGGTGCTGGCGTACGTGAAGGAGTACGTGCCCGAGGCTCGCAAGGCGCCGCTGGCCGGCAACACCATCGGCACCGACCGCGCCTTCCTGGCCCGCGACATGCCGAGCCTGGAAGGGCACGTGCACTACCGGAACGTGGACGTCTCCTCGTTCAAGGAGCTCGCCCGCCGCTGGTACCCGCGGATCTACTTCCACACCCCCGCCAAGAGCGGCAACCATCGCGCGCTGGCCGACATCCGCGAGTCGATCGAGGAGATGCGCTACTACCGCGACGCGATGTTCGTTCCCCGGCCCGGCCCGGACACGGCGACCTGCAAGGAGATCGCCGCCCGGCACCAGGGCACGCTGACGCCGGAGGCGCCGCCGACCGAGGTGGCGGCCGATCAAGCCACCGCCGCGGCGAACTGATTTCGGCGCAGGCGGTCGCGACCGCTATGCTTCACGCTGCTGTCGACGCCGCTGGCGTACGAGCATGGTGGGTGTAGCTCAGTTGGTAGAGCTCCTGGTTGTGGTCCAGGTGGCCGCGGGTTCGAGTCCCGTCACTCACCCCACATCGATCGAGCCCGGGTCCCTGGACCTGGGCTCTTCGTGCTTCTGCACCGGCCTAGGTCCGCACGTCCACAATGACTCCGCTCACCCGCCGCCAAGCCTGGCACGAAGACCCGTCCATGGTCGGAAAACCCGGCACCCCTCACACCCCCACGCGGCAAACCCGCCCGCGGTCGGAAACGCGCACTCACCCACCGGACGTTCCCCGCTCCGCGCCCTTCACGTCCCACGCCCGGCCGGCCACCCTCCGTAGACTCGAGCGCGCCGGATCGATGACGCTGACCGGTCCGTCCCAGGGCGACCAGCACCTCGTGTCCCCTGCCGCCACCACTACGGGAGCCGATCATCACCACCGAACTGACGACCACGAGGCGTTCGCGCACGGGCCGAGTCCGACTGGTCGTGGCCACCGCCGCCGGTCGGCTCGCCGCGACCGCCTCTCGGCTGCTGGGTCGCGGTTCCGGTACGGCGATCAAGGGCGCCGTGATGTTGAAGGTCGATCCGCAGGCCCTGCCGCACCTGCTGGCCGGCAAGCACCTCGCCATGGTCTCGGGCACCAACGGCAAGACGACGACGACGCACTTCCTGGCCGCCGCGGTCCGGGCCGGTCTCGATCCCAGCGGTGACCGGGTCGTGCACAACGCGGACGGCGCCAACCTGCACGGCGGCATCACCGCCGCGCTCTCGACCAAGCCGAAGGCGTCCTGGGCGATCATCGAGACCGATGAGCGGGTCGTCGCTGACATGATCAGACTGGGCCGGCCCGAGGTGCTGGTGCTGCTGAACTTCTCCCGCGACCAGCTCGACCGCCACCACGAGATCAAGGCCCTCGGCCGGTCCTGGCGCAACGCGCTGGCCGCGGCCGGCGAGGCCGGTCCGGTGGTCGTCGCCAACGCCGACGAGCCGTTGGTGGTGTGGGCCGCGCAGACCGCCCGTCGGGTCGTCTGGGTCGACACGGCGACGACCTGGACCCAGGACGCGTCGCTGTGTCCGGAGTGCGGCGCTCTGCTGCTGCGTACCCAGCCGGACGAGACCGGTGGCCACGGGGGCCACTGGCGCTGCTCGAACTGCGATCTGGCCCAGCCGGAGGCGACGTACCGGGTGGTCGACGGCCGGATCATCGATCCCGCGGGTGCCGTGCTCGATCCGCAGCTGCAGGTGCCGGGTGCGTTCAACATCAGCAACGCCGCGTGCGCGCTGGCCGCCGCGGTCGAGCTCGGAGTGCCCAGCGAGACGGCGATCACCGGGATGCGTACGGTGACCGCCCCCGCCGGTCGCTTCGCCACCACCCAGTTCGGTGACACCACGGCGCGGCTGCTGCTGGCCAAGAACCCGGCCGGCTGGGCGGAGGCGCTGCCGCTGGCCCAGACCTCGGAGGTGGTGCTCGCCATCGACTCCGCCGCTGCCGATGGCCGCGACGTGTCCTGGTTGTGGGACGTCGACTACGAGCAGCTGGCCGGCCGGACGGTGATCGCCACCGGGCCGCGGGCGCAGGACCTGGCCGTGCGGCTGGCGTACGCGGGGGTGGAGCACCGCTGCGTGCCCGACCTGGCCCGGGCCATGGCCGACCACCCCGAGCCGGTGGACGTGATCGCCACCTACACACCGTTCCAGCGACTGCGCAAGATGGGTGGGGTCTGATCATGGGTGCGCCGGTCGAGATCGTGCTGGTCTACCAGTCGCTGCTGGGCATCTACGGAGACCGCGGCAACGCCACCGTGTTGGCCAAGCGGCTGCAGTGGCGCGGGTACGACACCACGCTCACCGTGGTCGAGCCCGGGGACGCCGCTGCCGGACACCGGCCAGGTCTACCTGCTCGGCGGCGGCGAGGACGCCGCCCAGATCTCCGCGGTCAACGCGCTGCGGGCCGACGGTGGTCTGCACCGGGCGGTCGACCGCGGCGCCGCGGTGTTCGCGGTCTGCGCCGGCTACCAGATCATCGGCTACAGCTTCACCGTCGGCGAGCGGCGACGAGGTCATCGAAGGACTCGGGCTGCTCGACGTGACCACCACCCGCGGCCCGGTCCGAGCGGTCGGGGAGATCCTGACCCGCTGGCACGGACGCGAGGGCGACGACGCGCTGCTGACCGGCTTCGAGAACCACGGCGGCTACACCACGCTCGGGCCGTCGGCGACCCCGCTGGCCCGGGTGGAGGTCGGCGTCGGCAACGCCGCCGACGGCACCGAGGGCGCGATCGACGGCTCGGTGATCGGCACCTACCCGCACGGTCCGGTGCTGGCTCGCAACCCGGCGCTGGCCGACCACGTGCTCCAGCTGGCCCTGGGCGAGGAGCTCGCCCCGCTCCCCCGCCCGGAGATCGACGAGCTGCGCCGGCAGCGGTTGGCGGCGGTGCTCAAGCGCAACGGCTGAGCCCGTCTGGTCTGGCCCTATTTCGACCTACTCTGGAAGAATGCCGCGCCGTCGCAGCAGCAGAGTCGCCCTGGGGTGCTTCGTTGCGGTCGCGTGCCGTCGACCTGGTGGCCGAGCTCTTCGGTTGGCATCCGGTAGCGCTGGTCTGTCGGCTTCTGCTGATGCCGCTGCTGGCCTGGTGCTGCTGGGTGGCCGCCGTCCCCCGGACCCGGCTGGTGATCTTGGTCGTGATCGCGCTCGGCTTCTCCTGGTTGGGCGATCTGAGCGCCCCGGTGCTGATCAAGATCGGCTTCTTCCTGGTGGCGCAGATCGTCTACATCGTGGCCTTCCGGCCGTACTGGCGGCGGAGTCTGATCGCCCGCCCACCCTTGCTGATCGCGTACGGGATCGCGCTGGCCGCGCTGATCGGCGTGGTCGCCGCCGCTGCCGGTCCGCTCGCCGGCCCGGTCGCGGTCTACGGCGCCAGCCTGGCCGTGATGGCGGTGCTGGCCACCGGGGTGGGCCGGCTGACCGGCATCGGCGGCGCGCTGTTCCTGATCTCCGACATCGTGCTCGCGGTGGAGCTGTTCGTGGCGCCCGGCGCGATCCCGTACGCGCTGCTCGTCAACATGGCGCTCTACCTGCCGGCACAGCTGATGATCACCCTCGGAGTGCTCCAGCAGGTCTCGCTGGAGGTCAGGGCGAAGGTGTCCGACCGGGTAGCGTGACGACCATGCAGACCCGCACCCTCGGACCCTTCACCGTCTCCGCCATCGGGCTCGGTGGCATGCCGATGTCGATGAACAACGACGGCGTCCTCCCCAGCGAGGCCGACGCCTTCACCACCATCCACGCCGCCCTGGACGCCGGGGTCACGTTCATCGACACCGCCGACATCTATGCGCCGTCGTGGGACACGATGGGCCACAACGAGGTGCTGATCGGCAAGGCGCTGCGGGCCTACGGCGGTGACCTCGACGGCGTGGTCGTCGGCACCAAGGGCGGCATCACCCGAGGCGAGGGCGAGACCTGGGGGCGGGACGGCTCACTGGCCTATCTCCGTTCTGCGGTGGAGAAGTCGCTGCGCAACCTCGGGGTCGAGCAGATCGATCTCTACCAGTGGCACCGACCCGATCGCTGGCAGCTCTACGGCGAGGTCATCGGCCACTTCAAGACCCTGCAGGACGAGGGCCTCATCAAGGCCATCGGCATCTCCAACGCCGACGTCGAGGAGATCGAGGTGGCCATCGACGTGCTCGGCGAGGGCGGCCTGGCCAGTGTGCAGAACGAGTTCTCGCCCCGGTTCCGCTGCAGCACCGACACCCTGGAGCTGCTGCGGTGAGCACGGGGTGGCGTTCCTGCCGTGGAGCCCGCTGGGCGGCACCGGTGGCGGTGGTCGCGAGGTCGGCGACCGGTTCGCCACCTTCGGCGAGATCGCCGCCGTCCACGGTGTCAGCCCGCAGCAGGTGGTGCTGGCCTGGGAGCTGGCGCTGGGTGATCACGTGATCCCGATCCCCGGCGCCCGGCGACCGGCCTCGATCACCGACTCCGCCCAGGCCACGCATCTCGTGCTCAGCGCCGAGGAGATCGAGCGCTGCTCGGCCACCCCCGGCACCCACTGACCGCGGATGTCCGAGGCTCCGCAGGGAGATCTCGCGGTCGATCGCGAGGTCGTGATCGTGGGTGGCGGTCACAACGGCCTGGTCGCCGCGGCTTACCTGGCTCGCGCCGGTCTCACGGTGACGGTGCTGGAGGCGGGGAATCGATTCGGCGGTGCCGTCGCCAGTGCCCAGATCTTCGACGGCGTGGAGATCACGCTGTCCCGCTTCTCCTACCTCGTCTCCCTGTTGCCGCAGGAGATCATCGACGACCTCGGCCTGGATCTCGAGCTCAGGTCTCGCCGGATCGCTTCGTACACCCCGGTCCGCGACGGCGGGCTGCTGATCGAACGTCAGCCCGGGGAGACCACGCGGGACTCGTTCGCGACCGGGCCGGGTCTGGAGACGTACGCGGCGTTTCAGGCGCTGGAGGCCGAGCTGCACCGGTTCGCCACCGTGGTGGCGCCGACGCTGACCGCCCCGCTCCCCCGGGCCGCAGACGTACGGGACGCCGTCGGCGACGACCTGTGGCGTGACCTGGTGCAGCGGCCGATCGGCGAGCTGATCGAGCGTACGGTCAGCGACGACACCGTCCGCGGGATCTTGTTGACCGACGCCCTGATCGGCACCTTCGCCGGCGCGCACTCACCAGAGCTCGCGCAGAACCGCTGCTTCCTCTACCACGTGATCGGCAACGGCACCGGGGAGTGGAAGGTGCCGGTCGGCGGGATGGGCACGGTCGCGGCGGCGTTGCAGACGGCCGCCTCCTCGGCCGGTGCCGACCTACGGACCGGTGCCGAGGTGTTGGGACTCGCACCGTACGACGGCGGCGTCGCCGTGCGGCTCGCCGATGGCACGGTGATCACCGCCCGGACGGTGCTGGCCAACTGCGCGCCGGTGACGCTGAGTGGCCTGCTCGGTGAGGTCGGCGTGCGCCCCGAGGGCTCCCAGGTCAAGATCAACATCGTGCTCCGGCGGCTGCCGACGTTCCGCTCCGGGATCGATCCCGCGACCGGGTTCGCGGGGACCCTGCACCTTCACCAGTCCTACGCCGAGCTGGAGCAGGCGTACGCGGCGGCGATGTCCGGGCGAGTCCCCGATCCCCTGCCCTGTGAGAGCTACTGCCACTCACTGACCGATCCCTCGATCGTGGCACCCGAGCTGCGCGAGCAGGGTTTCCACACCCTGACGATCTTCGGTCTGCACACCCCCGCCCGGCTGTTCGACCATGATCACGACGCCGTACGGGAACAGGTGCTGCGGGCCGCCCTGGCGTCGGTGCAGTCGGTGCTGGCCGAGCCGCTGACGGACTGCATCGCCCGCGACGCGCACGGCGAGCTCTGCATCGAGGTGATGAGCCCCCAGGACGTGGAACGGGAAGCGCGCCTGCCGGGCGGCCAGATCTTCCACGGCGACCTCGACTGGCCCTGGTTGGCCGACGGCGAAGAGCCCACCACTCCGGCCGAGCGCTGGGGCGTGGCGACGAACCACCCGTCGATCCTGCTGTGTGGCTCGGGTGCCCGCCGCGGTGGCGCCGTGAGCGGCCTGGGCGGGCACAACGCGGCGATGGCTGTGCTCGAGGCTCGTGGGTCGCTGACGACGTGACGTCCGTCACCTCCGCCTGAGAGCAGCGGATTTCACGGACCCGCCGGCGCTTTGCTAGTGTTTCCCTTCGCGCGCCGCTAGCTCAATTGGCAGAGCAGCTGACTCTTAATCAGCGGGTTGGGGGTTCGATTCCCTCGCGGCGCACCATACGTCCTCGTCGGCCTCGAAGGCATGGACTGCCCGGGGTTGAGGATCTTCCGTCTCGCTCAGTCGGCCCGGGTGATGGACGGTCCGGCGTGGCCCCGAGCCGGCCAGCGAGCGACGGGCGGGGCAGAGAAGGCGGGCTGGAGCAGGTCGGCCATCCACTAAACCTGACGTCGCTGCACCGCGCGTCGGAGGATTCCTTGCGGGCGAGTTCGCCGGCTTCGCCCACGTCAGGGCAGAAACGTTCAGCACTAGGCTCGACGATGAGCTCTGGCCTCCGGCCAGGTAAACAGACTGATGGAGGAGATCGTGGAGTACAACCGGCTGGGTCGGTCCAACCTGATGGTGAGCAAGGTCTGCCTCGGCACGATGCACTTCGGGCCGAAGGCGGACGAGGCCACCTCCCACGCGATTCTCGACAGGGCCTTCGAGCTCGGGATCAACTTCATCGACACCGCCAACGTGTACGGCGGAACGGCCGGGTTCGGCCGCTCGGAGGAGATCATCGGGTCGTGGTTCGCTCGCCGGCCCGAGGTCCGCGACCAGGTGGTCCTGGCCACCAAGCAGTACCACGGACAACATCCCGAGCGGCCCAACGGGGCGCGCGGGTTCTCCGCCTACCGTTTTCGACAAGCACTCACCGACTCGCTCCGACGGCTGCAGACCGACCGGATCGACCTGTACCAAACCCACCACATCGACCGGAGCGTCAGCCCTGAGGAGTTCTGGGGAACCTACGAACGCGCCATCGCCGACGGTCACGTGCTGTACGCCGGGTCGAGCAACTTCTCCGGCTGGGGTCTGGCGATGTACCAGCTGCAGGCCTGGCAGCGCGGCGGAGTCGGCTTCATCTCCGAGCAGACCCAGTACAACCTGCTCAGCCGGGTCCCCGAAATGGAGGTGCTACCAGCGGCGCAGCACTTCGGCATCGGCGGGATGATCTACATGCCACTTGCCGGCGGCCTGCTGACCGGCAAGACCGCCTCGATGGACGGATCGCGCACCGCTCAGGTCGAGCAGGAGTACGGAATCAACCTCGGCCCGGACAACACCCAGTTCGCCGACTACTCCACTCTGTGCCGCGACCTCGGCGAGACCGAGACAGCCGTCGCGATCGCCTGGACACTGCACCATCCCGCCGTCGACTCCGCAATCGTCGGAGTACGGACAGTCGAGCAGCTCGACGGGCTGGACCGGGCCTCCGAACTCCAGCTGTCACCGGAAACGATCGCCCGCCTCGACGACATCTTCGACATCAACTGCGGCCGCAAGATCATGAAAGGCGAGTCACCTGAGGCACACGCTTGGTGAGCATCGCCCGTCTGAAGTCAACACACTGAGGAAGACGCTCCTACAGGCGACCGCGTCACCTCGGAGCGCGTTTGGAAAGGCCGCCCGGACCTGTCCGGCCGCGGCAGGGCGCTGCAGTCGCGCAGAACGCTCAACCGACACCATCGATTTCCCGCGGTTCTTCGAACCGTGTTGGCGGGTGGTGCGACGCGTCGGTTGCCAGGATCCGCCACCCCTTCACCGGGCGTCTTCGATGGCGGGTCTTGGGGGAATCGGCCGCCGCAGGTCGAATCCTCGTTCTCGCAGAGGGGCGATTGAGCGCAACAAGTGAGACGGCAGCGTCTGAGCGCTGAATACCCGCAGACGAAGTCGCTATGCGTGCTCTTCAATCAGGGTGACGTCGCACTTCGCGCAGACGCTCCCTGGCCTGAAGCCACACGGGCTCCGTGCCGATCCATCCACGCGAGCAGGCGGTCGAAGACCGCCGATGGGCCGTGCCTTTGCGCCAGCAGGTGACGCGAACGCGCTCGATCGAACTGGGCCGTCAGCTCCTCCACCACAAGCGCGGGCGACATGCCCGGGTAGGCGGCGCACATCACCGCAACGCGCCGAGCCTGCTCAGCAACAGCAACATCGCCACTGGTCAAGTCAGTGAACGACCACACGGCGTCAGCGAAGTCGACCGCCCGGCGACCCGGCCGCACATCAGCGTCCCAGTCGATGAGGGCGATGGGCCGCCCCGCCCGGAAGACCGTGTTGTGCGGTCCGAGATCGCCGTGGCACACGGTCTCGGCACCCTCGCACAGGGCGGTTCCGGCGACAGCGTCGTGGAAGTCTCGAACGAGCTCAGCAGCTGCTGCCAACTGACTATCGCCCAAGTTGTACGGCGGATCATCGAGCACCGCCCCCTCGATGAAGCTCAGCAAGTCGTGTCCGTCGGCGGAGCGGCCCAGCCAGCGGGGTGCACCACCGAAGCCAACCGCCTCGAGATGGGTCAGCAGTCGCGCGACGAAGGCGGACCTGCCGTGGGGGGCCGCGTGAACGACATCGCCAACCCGAAAGACTCGGCGAGACATCGAAACTTCGCCGGGATCGACTTCATTCACTGAGCAATAGTCGCTCAGGCCACTCGCTACGCATGAACGGCGCCTGCGGAAGTGTCGGGGCGGACTTCTCCGCAGGACGGGTCGCTCCGCCAGGCGTGGTGCACGACGGTTGCTCGGCGTTTCCCAAGACCGGCCGGCCTCCGTGCGGGGCCGGCGGGCGAAGTCGGTGAGGCTACAGATCTTCAGGCGAGCCAATCGTCGCTACACGATTGATTTGGGACTGCATCTCCGCGTGGGAGCTGAACGCGGTCGTGTGCCAGGCCTCGTCGTACGCTGCCATCGCACCAGCAAGCGCCGCGCCGGCTGTGCCTCCTCGCCGCGCCTTACGCGCCAGCAGAGTCAGCGCGAACGCAATGAGCACGACACCCGCGATCACGATGACAGCGTCCACGATCACATCCTAGATTGCGCGACCACCGCTTCGTTCGTTCGCAGCCGGGACACCTTACGGGCACGCCTCACCGCATGTCCAAGCGAGAGACCCTTGGTGGCGTGTGCCGTCGCACTCCGACCCGACAACTCGCGGCCGAGTAGTTTCTGGCTGTGATCATCCCCGATGAGCACGGTCGTCCCGAGCCACCACTTGCCTCCAACGAGGTCGAGACGCTCATCGGGTTCTTGGAGTACCAGCGGGCAACCTTCGCGTGGAAGGTGAGCGGCCTTGCCCCGGCCGACCTGCGGACCATGGTCGGCGCGTCGACGATGACGCTCGGTGGCATGCTCAAGCACCTTGCCTACTACGAAGACCATTGGTTCTCCCACCGACTTCACGGCAACGACCGAGCGTGCGAATGGGTCGATGAGTACTGGGACGCCGACCCTGATTGGGAGTGGCACTCGGCTGCGGCGGACTCGGCCGAGACTCTGCATGCCCTGTGGGACCATGCGGTCTCTCGTTCTCGTGCCCTGCTAGCGGCGACCTTGGCTGCAGGTGGGCTGGACCAACTTGCCCGCCGCCACCTGCCGGACGGCCGCACGCCCACCGCGCGATGGATCGTGATGCACATGATCGAGGAGTACGCCCGACACAACGGGCACGCCGACCTGATTTGAGAATTTATCGACGGCCTCGTCGGCGAGTGACGGAAGCACTGAGCCTCCACCCAACTGCCCTGGCCAGGGAGTCGGTCGCGGCGAGGTTAGCGTCACGTCCGTACGCGTGGAAGCCCCGGTGCGAGCGGCGCTCGCCATCGGACGCATGCCGATCGGGCGGGCGTCAGGCGCCGGGCATGGTTCTGAGTGGCTGGCAAGCATGTCCTGCGACTGGCGAAATCTGAAGGCCGGATCAACCGAGCTCTGCGGGATGAGTGCGGCTTCGATGGCAGAGGTGCAAGGCCGTTCAACGACCTTGTCCAAATCCTTCACCGATCTTGAGGCCGGAGCCAGTACGTGGCCGAGCCGGCCGGCGACCATCCCCGGACACGTGGTCTGCTCCAGGAGTCCCTAAGCCACCGCTTGGACATGGTCGGTAAGGCCCTCGGTCACAGTTTCGTCATCCGCGAGAGGAGCGCCCCGAGCCACGTGCGGTTGTCCGTGATCTCGGGGACGCCGCGACGCAGGTCGAGGGCCTACTGCTCGAACTTGCCGACTCGGACTTGGAGAGGGAGATCGAATGTGTGGCCCTCAGCCGGCCACGCCTCGGTGGATGCTGATCCCACCCACAGCATGACCTCGAACACCACCGACCAGACATCAGGCATCGTGATCCAGAGCTGGAGCTTGACGGAAGCGCCGGGCCCGCGGTCGGACGGTAGCCGCCTCCCTACGCAAGCCCCCGCTCTTGTTCGGGCCTAGGGGCCAGCCAGCCGCGGCGAGGCGGGCTGCCTTGCCCAACGCTTACCCTCACGCCCACCGAACGTTCGCCAGGTCAAGTCCTGCGGGGTCAAGTCCTGTGGGGTGGTGTACGAAGTTGATCCTTCGGTTGGGCGTGTTGTTCAGGCGGTGAGGGCTTGGAGTTCGGGTTCGGCCACCTCCTCGGAGTCGGTGGTGGTGGGGACCGCTCGGGACCGGGTGAGGACGTCGAGTCCGAGGTAGCGGCGGCCCTCGATCCACTCATCGTGTTGTTCGGCCAGGACCGCGCCGACGAGCCGGATGATGCTCGGGCGGTTCGGGAAGATCCCGACCACATCGGTGCGGCGACGGATCTCACGGTTCAGGCGTTCCTGGGGGTTGTTGGACCAGATCTGGCGCCAGATCTCCTTCGGGAACGCGGTGAACGCGAGAATGTCGGCGCGGGCGTTCTCGAGATGGTCAGCGACCGCGGGAAGCTTGTGGACCAAGGCGTCGATGACACGGTCGAACTGGGCGTTCACAGCGTCGGTGTCGGGCTGGTCATAGATCGAGTGCAGCAGTGCTTTCACCCAGCCCCAGCTGTTCTTCGGGGTCAGCGACATCAGGTTCGCGGCGTAGTGGGTGCGGCACCGTTGCCAGGCCGCACCAGGAACAGTGGCCGCGATCGCTGCGGTCAGGCCGGCGTGAGCGTCGCTGGTGACGAGCTTCACGCCCGGACAGGCCGCGGGCGGTCAGATCGCGGAAGAACCCCAGCCAGCCCGCACCGTCCTCGCTGGAGGTGACCTGCACGCCGAGGACCTCACGGTGGCCGTCGGCGTTGACACCGGTCGCGACCAACACATGCACCGGCACCACCCGGCCACCTTCACGGACCTTGAGCACCAAGGCGTCGGCGGCCACGAACGTGAACGGGCCAGCCGCGTCGAGCCGGCGGGTGCGGAACTGCTCGACGTGCTCGTCGAGCTCTTTGGCCATCACCGACACCTGGGACTTCGACAAGCCGGTGATGCCGAGGGTCTGCACCAGCTTGTCCATCCGGCGGGTCGAGACACCGAGGAGGTAGCAGGTCGCCACCACCGACGTCAGGGCCTGCTCGGCCCGCTTGCGGCGTTCCAGCAGCCAGTCCGGATACAGCGACCCGGTCCGCAGCTTCGGCACCGCGACATCCAGGGTGCCGATGCGGGTGTCGAGATCGCGGTGGCGGTAGCCGTTGCGGGAGTTGACCCGCTCGTCGCTGCGCTCGCCGTAGCCGGCGCCGCAGACCGCATCGGCTTGGGCCGACAGCAGGGCGTTGACGAACGTGGTCAACAAGTCACGCAGCAGGTCCGGGCTGGCCTGGGACAGCTGCTCGTTCAAGAAGCGGGCAGGGTCGATACTGGGAACAGCGGTCATCGTCGGTGTCCTTCTTCGAGTTGGTTGTGAGAGATCACTCGAAGGATCCACCCGGTGGCCGCGCCTACGTTGCAGGCACGCGCTCACTCAGGTCCGTCGTACACCACTCTGCTGGACTCCACTAAGAGTGCGGCCACCAGCTCCAACTGCAGGCACATCCAACTATCGCGGGCGCGGTCTGCGCACCGCGTTCAGCGCCAGCCAAGGCTTGCACCCTGGATGAAGTTCACCGCCGCAGCCCTCGTCCAAGGAGTCGCGTCCGTCGCCTTCCTGCCGCTCGACTCGTCCCAGATCGCCACCTTGATGTGCTCGCCGCCGCCCAGTCACCGCCATCCAAGGATCGATTCTCGCCGGCGCCGCATCGGCGGAGTTGGTCATCGACGCTACCGTCGCCGGCCCCCTCATCGCCGGTGCAGTCATCGTGACCCTCGGTGCCATCCGCACCAGCTCACGCTGCGAGCCGAGCGAACTCTCACTGAGCCCCGGAGCCCGTCAGGCTTTACGCGCGTGGTTGTCTGATCTGATCGCACGCTGGACTCGTGATCACTAGCCGTCCGTTCTGCGGCGATGGCAGATGACAGCCATGAAGTTCCACGAAGTTGTCACGGAGTTCGCTCGTGAAACCGTCACCACCGGGTCCCTACAAGAGGGCACCGCCCCTGCGTGTCGAGCAGGCGCCAGAGGGGCTCATGGCAAGCGGATGCTGTCTCACAATCCGCGCTCAACTGCCGTCCTGCGAAGAAGGTTGACCCTGGGGGATTCCGTCGAGGATCAGGTCGAGGCCCACCTCGAACGAGCTCCCGAAGGAGTATCCCGGTCGGAGGGCATGTTGGGTGGTGAACTCGACGAAGTGCGGGTAGGCGCCGGCGGGGAAGGCCTGAAGGATCTGTTCGGCGAGCTCGCCGAGGTCGGCGTCGCCGAGGAACGGCAGCTGTGCTTCTTGGAGGGTGAAGCCGTAGAGGTAGCTGTCGAGGATCGCGTAGGCATGGGCCGTCGCGTCGAGTGACAGCCCGCCGCCGCGCAGGCAGCCCAGGACCGCATCGTGATGACGTAGCGTCGCCGGGCCGGGTGAGGTCCGCGACTCCATCAGGGGCGGCGCCCAGGGGTGCCGATTGAGCACCTCGCGCGCGGACAGGCAGCGTCGCCGCATGGCCGCGCGCCAGTCCAGGTCGGTGGGCGGTAGCGCGATCTCGGCGAAGACCTGGTCGACGATCCCGTCGAGGATCTGCTCCTTGCCCGAGACGTGGTGGTAGATCGTCATCGGCTTCACGTCGAGGGCGGCGGCGAGCTTGCGCATGGTGAAGGCCTCGACGCCGATCTCGTCGGCCAGGGTGAGCGCACCGCGCAGCACACGGTCCCTGGTCAGTGGTCGCCGCTGGTTCTGCGCCGTCATGGTTGTCCGTCCGGTGAAGGGGTTGATGCATCGTACAAAGTACTGTAACGTCAAGTCCATCAACCCGTACTAAGTACGACAGAGCGAAGACTGACGGAGGCCGACACGATGAGCACCTCGACCGAGCGACCGACGACCGACCGGGCCCCCCGGGGCACCGGCTCGACCGGATCACCCACTGGCACGATGCGTGCGATCGTCCAGCACGCCTACGGCCCGCCCGAGATCTTGCGGACAGCGGAGATCGACATCCCCTCGATCGCCGCGGACGAGGTCCTCGTCGAGGTGGCTGCCGCTGGGCGTGGACCGCGGTGTCTGGCACCTGGTGACCGGGAAGCCGTCCCTGGTGCGGCTGGCCTTCGGGCTGACGGCGCCGAAGTCCCCGGTGCCCGGGCTCGACGTCGCGGGCCGTGTGGCCGCCGTCGGCGCCGACGTGAGCCGGTTCCGGGTGGGTGACGAGGTCTTCGGCATCGCCCGGGGCTCCTTCGCGCAGTACGCCGCAGCCAAGGAGGCCAAGCTCGCGCTGCGGCCGGCCGGGCTCGGACGTGGAGGAGGCCGCCGTCGCGACGATCTCGGGGATCACCGCGCTCCAGGCGGTGACCGACGTCGGCCGGCTGAAGGCCGGGCAGAGCGTGCTGGTCATCGGAGCCTCCGGCGGAGTCGGCAGCTACGCGGTCCAGCTCGCCGCGGCACTCGGTGCCACGGTCACCGGGGTGGCGAGCGGAAGCAAGGGCGCGCTGGTGCGCTCCCTGGGCGCCCATCACGTCCTCGACTACGCGGCCGACGACTACCTCGACGGCTCCACCCGCTACGACCTGATCCTCGACATCGGCGGGCTCAGCCCCCTCCGGCGGCTGCGCCGGGCGCTGACCCGGACGGGGACGCTGGTCATCGTCGGTGGCGAGGGAGGCGACCGGTGGACCGGCGGGATCGGCCGGCAGATCAGTGCCCGGCTGCTCTCCCTGTTCGTCCCGCAGCGGCTGACGTTCTTCCTCAGCGCCGAGCGGCAGGACCTCATCGAGAGGCTCGCCGAGCATCTGGAGAAGGGCGAGGTCTCGCCTTCGATCGGCCGTCGCTACCGGCTGGACGAGGCACCTACCGCCCTCGCCGACCTGGCCGCGGGAGTGCCCGAGGCAAGTCCGTCATCGTCGTCAAGGAGGCCTGAATGCCCGCGTCCACCGTTCTGCCCACGTCCACCGCCGGACCTCGGCCGTCCCCGCCCAGCCGCGCCTCACCAGCCGCACCGCGGCCGCCCGGGTCGCGGGTGTGGGCTACCTCCTGCTCTTCGCCCTGGCGATCTTCGCCAACTTCGTGGTCATCGAGGGCCTCGTCGTCGATGGTGACGCGGCCACGACCGTCGCCAACCTCAACGCGTCGATGGGCATGTTCCGGCTCGGCCTGGTGGCGTTCCTCATCATCGCCGTGCTCGACGTCGTCATCGCCTGGGCCTTGTTCGTCGTGTTCCGGGAGGTCCACCGTGACCTCGCCCTTCTCGCCGCCTGGTCGAGGCTCGTCTACACCGTGTTCCTCGGGGTCGCGCTGGTGTTCTTCTTCCAGGTCATCACGCTGCTCACCGATCCCGGGATCGGCTGAGGCGATGGGCCCCGACACGGTCGGTGCGCAGGTGATGCTCGCGCTCGTCTCCTTCGACGCCGCCTGGCTCGTCGGACTGGCCGTGTTCGGGGTGCATCTCGTCCTGCTCGGCGTCCTGCTGATGCGCAGCCACCTCGCGCCGCGGGTGCTGGGCGTCCTGCTGATCGTGGCCGGCGTCGCCTACGTCACCGACACGGTGGCGCACGCGGTGCTGCCGGACTACGCGGCCGTCGCGACCCCCCTGCTCGTCGCCGTCGCCGTCCCGTCGATGATCGGTGAGGGCTGGCTGGGACTGTGGCTCCTGCTGACCCGGCGGCTCGGACCGACCCTTCGCCCCACGCAGGCCTGACGTGCCCCCGTCGCCACTGCGGCTCGGAGGTCCCCGAGGTGAGCGCGCCGGGCGCCGATCGCCCGACCGACCTCGCAGCGGTGTTGGCTCTGCTGGCCGCCGTGCTGGCGATCGGGGCGTGCGGTGTCCGCGCCGCGCCGGCCCCTGACTCCGGAGGATCGATCGAGGAGCTCGTCGACAGCGAGCTCTCGGCCTCCGGCGCTCCGGGTGTGGCCTACGCCGTCGTCACCGACGGCGATATCACGTCGGTGGGTGCGCAGGGGGTGGCCGAGGTCGGGACGTACCAGACAAGTCACCCCGGACACGCCCTTCGTGACCGGCTCGATCTCGAAGAGCTTCACCGCGCTGGCCGTGCATGCAGTTGGTCGAGGCGGGAAAGGTCGACCTGGACACCCAGGTCTCCCGCTACCTGGGGGTTTCTCGGGCCAGCCCGCCGCGGCTGTCACGATCCGCCAGCTGCTCAGCCACACGAGCGGCTTCTCCACCCTGCAGGGGAACTCATCCCGCAGCCGGCACCAGCGACATCGATGACCTCGCCCGCCGGGTCGACCTGCTGGCCGAGGTGACTCCAGCGGACGAGGCGGACGACAGGTGGGCGTACTCGAATGCGAACTACGAAATCCTCGGTCGCCTGATCGAGGTCGTCAGCGGGCAGGACTACCAGACCTATGTGGCCACCCACATCATGGAGCCGATCGGCATGGAGCACAGCTTCGTCGCCGACGGACAGTTCCATGAGTCGATGGCCACCGGCCACCGGCCGTGGTTCGGCACCAAGAGACCGATTCCCGCGACCACGACCGACCGCGGAACCGCTCCCCAAGGTGGGGTGATCGCCAGCGCTCGCGATCTGGCCCGCTATGCGCAGATGATGATGAACGGCAAGGACGACGTGCTGAGCGCCGCCGGAAAGGCGCAGATGATGCGCCCGGCGAGCGCTGCATCGCCGTTCTACGGCTTCGGCTGGTTCCTGGACTCCGGTGACGGCACCGTGTGGCACTCCGGGACGAGTCCCGGTTTCGAGACGCTCGCGACGATGGTCCCGGACGGACAGAAGGCCGTGGTCGTGCTGGTCAACGCGGGCAGTGGGCTGGGCTTCGCCGAGACGACCCAGCTCCGCAATGCTGTCACCGCCCGAGCCCTCGACCTCGAGTACGCGGGCGAGGGGTCCCGATGGACCCAGAAGGTGTTGTTCGTTGGTCTGGTGCTGCTGCCGACCGGCTACGTCGGTGCCATGATCTGGGCGTGGCGGCACCGGGCGCAGGTTCGCGCCAAGTCCCGGTCGGGCCGGTTCGGTCTGTTCAGCCTGTGGTTCCCGCTGCTCACCACGCTCGTCGCAGCCTGGGTCATCCTCGCTCTGGTGCCGATCCTGGGGGGCGCACCAATCGGCACGATCCGACTGTTCGCGCCCGACCTCGCTCTGGCGTTGATCGCCTCCGCGGTGACTGGGGTGTTGTGGGCAGTGTTCAGGCTCGGGGTCGCCTACACCGGTCGACCCCGACCGACCTGATCGCCGCAGCCGGCGTTTGAGCAACGCAGCGACCCAGACGAAAAGGACCGCGGTGGGAACGGGGCGCGGCGGTAGCACTGACTGGTCGGTTGTTGCGGGGGAGTTGGCGGCACCGTCTTCTGTGGTCTCAGCGGCTCTCCACCCCGCGACGGGGCGCCGGAGATCACGAAGTCAAGCCCGGGTCACCCGTTCATGTCCGTGGATCGGAGGTCCGTTGGGCAGTCAGTTCCACACCCTCGAGCCACAGGGCAGTGATCGAGACCATCCAAGAGTGCATATCCGTTCGACCGACCAGCAATCCTGGCCAGGTCGCATGTTGAGCGCGCGTCGCAAGACGTCGGTCCCGTGCCGCCGAACCGCTCGTCCGATCCAGGGTCGCGCTTGGCGGCTTCACAGTTTCGGTAGCCCCGTTCGATGTAGATGCCCGCTCCGGGACGACAACCGCAACGCCCGTCCAGCAGTTGGTGCGGCCCGATCTCGCAGACGTTCTCGACGTGAAGCAGCCAAGACCGAGGTCGGAGGTCGCTGGCCAGCGCGTGCGGATTACGACTCGGGAACTAAGTGCGGGAATCTCTCCCCGCGGGAGTGGGATCAGGACGGGATCAGGGTTCGGTGACGGAGTCCGGCGTCGGAGTCGCGGTGCGGAGTGACTCGGTACCCCGGTCCAGCGACAGGGTCCGGGTGACCAGCGCGAACCAGACCCCGAGCAGCGCGTACGCCACAGCGACCCCGACCACGACCGGCACCGATACCCCGTTCGCCGGCAGGATCACCGCGCCGATCGCCGCGGCCACGACCAGCGCGACGTTGAAGACCATGTCGTAGAGGACGAAGACGCGGCCCTTGAACTCGTCGTCGACGTGCGCCTGCACCAGGGTGTCCACGCACAGCTTGATGCTCTGGGCGGTGATCCCGAGCAGGAAGCCGGCGACCAGCAGCGGCACCCGGGAGAAGATCGCCCCGGGCAGCAGCTGGAACACCGCCGAGGCCACGAAGGCCACCACGACCAGCCGCCGTACGCCCCAGCGGACGCTCAGCGGGGGTGTCACCGCCGCCGCCGCCACGAAGCCGGCGGCGGTGATGACGGCCAGCAGCCCGAGGTCGGCCAACGCCGGGTTCACCTCGGTCGGCGCGTTCACGTAGTTCCGGAAGACCAGGATCATGGCCACGGTGACCACCCCGTACGCCACCCGGTGCAGCCCGATGGCCAGCAGACCGAGCCCGGCGGGCCGCCGCTCGCGCAGATGGGCGAGCGCCTCGACCAGACCGCGGACCACCTCCCGGGCCAGCGCCGGGTCGGGTTCGTCCGGACCGAGGGCGTTCCGCGGGATCCGGAGGGCGAACGCCATGCTGATCAGCCAGCCGACGGCGGCCACGCAGAACAGCACCCCGTTGGCCCGGTAGTCGGGCATCTGGTTGCCCAGCACGACCCGCAGGGTGGTGCCCAGGCCGACCCCGACCACGGTGCCGATCGGGCCGATGGTCGGCATCACCGAGTTGGCCACCATGTACTCGCCGGCGTCGATGGTGTGCGGCAGGGCGGCCGACAGGGCGGCCAGCAGGAACCGGTTCAGGCTCATGGCCAGCAGCACACCGACGTAGAAGGCGGGGTCGGACCAGCCCGTCTGGATCCCCGAGCCGACCAGCACGGCGAGCCCGACGGCCAGCACGGCCCGGGTCAGGTCGAGCACGACCAGGATCTGCCGGCGGGACCAGCGGTCCAGCACGACCCCGACGAACGGGTCCGAGGATCGAGAAGGGCAGCAGGGTGACGGCCAGCACCGTGGCCACCGACGCCGCGTCGGCCTGGCGCTGCGGGGAGAACAGCACGAACGAGGCGAGGGCGACCTGCAGCACGCCGTCGGCGGTCTGGGTCGCTACCCGGACCGACAGCAGCCGCCGGAACAGCCGGTGCCGGACCAGCTGCCGGAGACTTCGGACGAACTCCACCTGTCGAGGTTAGGCGCGTGGGTTACTGGTCGCCGTACTTCTCCACGTACGCCGCCATGGTGTCGGACTTCATCGCCTTGCCCAACGAGGCCAGCTGCGCCTCGTCCACGATGTCGATCGACTGGCCGTCCGGGGAGGTGCCGAAGCCGGAGATCGGGGCCTGCAGCAACGTGATGTCGGACGCGGTCAGCCGCAGCGACAGGGCGAGGTCCCGGATGGTCTGGTCGGTCAGGCTGGAGTCGACGGTGACGTGCTCGGCCACCCCGCCGATGAAGCTGCTGAAGGCGGCCGGGTTGGCGACCACCTCCGGGCTGAGGCCCTTGGCCACGATCGCCTTGATCACCATGCGCTGGTTCTCGGCCCGGTCGAGGTCACCTCCCGGCAGGCTCTTGCGCTCCCGGACGAACCACAGCGCCTTCTCGCCGGCGATGGTGATCTCGCCCTTGGGGTAGTCGAAGCCGTGCGAGGAGAACGCGGTCTTGTTCTTCACCGTCACCCCGCCGAGGGACTCGGTCAGCTTGATGAAGCCCTCGAAGTCGACCATCACCACGTGGTCCATCCGGGTGCCGAGCAGGTTCTCCAGCGTCTGGACCATCAGCGTGGTCCCGCCGTACGCGAACGCGGCGTTGATCTTGCCCTTGCCGTGGCCGGGGATGTCGACCCACATGTCCCGCGGGAACGAGGTGATGTACGCCTGGTCGTGCGCCTTGTTCAGGTGCACCACCATGATCGAGTCGCTGCGGCCCGCGCCGGAGTCCGCGGGGTCGCGGGAGTCCGAGCCGAGCAGCACGAAGTTGAGCGCGCCGGTGGCCGCCGGGTCGGCGCTCGGTCGGGCCGACTCGCCCGAGCCCTCGCCGGGCAGCACGTCCTCGCGCTTGATCTTCTGGGTGACGCTCCGGTCGATCGTGTAGACGTAGGCGGCACCGGCGACGACGGCGCCCACCACCACGACGGCGACCGAGACGAGCAGGATCGTCAGCCAGCGGCGTCGTCGGCGCGGCGGGGTGGCCGGCGTCTCCGGCGTCGACGTGGTGTCGGACATCTCATCCTCGGTCTGGGCGTGTCGACTGGCGCTAACCCCGGTCGACGGTGGGCAACTCTTCGAGTCTAGGTGCCGAACCGCTGGTCAGCGCGGGTTTGTGAGGCACCGCACGGCCGGCGAGGGGTCGGCCCCGCCGAGCCGGTGACCAGGTCCGGCAGGGGACTGCGCCGCGCGAAGGGTCCGGCAGTAGGGTCGGGCCATGACCACGGCCGAGGACAAGTCGCGGCCGTCGCGGGCCGAGGAGGCCGCCGTGCGGGCCGAGCTGGCCGCCGGGGCGGAGCGGATGGAGTCGGCCAAGGCCCAGGAGCTGATCGACGCCTTCGTCTCCCAGGCCACCGCGACGGGGGTGCGCCCGGAACCGCTCCGCGCCACCCTCTACTCGGGTCAGAGCGTCAAGACCGACCAGCGGGGTTGGTACCTCCGCAAGAACCAGTCGGTGGCGGTCGGCGAGGACGGCAGCTACTACATCCTCACCGTGCCCGGCGGCCTGAAGGAACGCCTCCGCGGGGTGCAGCTCCGCCCCTCCCCGCCGCCGCTGATCGTGGGCAAGGGCGGGCGCGACGGCGAGACCGGCGACCTGTCGGAGTTCCTGGCCCGCCGGCTCGCCCAGGGCTGATCCCCGTCCCCTACGCTGCCCCCATGGCGACGTTCGAGGACGTGGCGCGGCTCGCGCTGGCGCTGCCCGGGACCGAGGAGACCACCTCGTACGGCAACGTCTCCTGGGCGGTGCGGAGCGGTGGGAAGGCCAAGAGCAAGGGCTTCGTCTGGGAGCGTCCGCTGAGCAAGAAGGACCGCCGGCAGCTCACCGAGGCCGCCGAGATCGAGGTGCCGCCGGACGAGGTGATCCTGGCCGCCCGGGTCGAGGACCTGGCCGAGAAGGAGGCGGTGCTGGCCGAGCACCCCGAGGCGGTCTTCACCACGCACCACTTCCACGGCTACCCGGCGGTGCTGATCCGGCTGGACCGCGCCGACGAGGACCTGCTGACCGAGATCGTCACCAGTGCCTGGCTGGCGGTGGCACCGCAGCAGCTGATCGACGAGCGCGCCGCCGGTCGGGGCCCGACCGACTGAGAGCCCGGGTCCCGCCCCGTGCTGGCCGGTGCCCGATGACGGGAATCAGCCAGCAGCTTGTCGGGACGGACGCCTCAGACGTCGTCCTCGGCGGCGGCCGACCCTTCTTCACCTTGGTGAACTTCTTGTACTCCTCGACCACCGACTCGGGGTCGCCCTCCATCATCAAGCGGCCCTTGTCGAGCCAGATGGCGGCGGTGCACATCTCCTTGATGCTGTTCAGTCCGTGACTGACCAGGAACATGGCCCGGGCGGAGGAGCGGAGCTCGGCCATCTTGTCGTTGGCCTTGGCCCGGAACCGGGCGTCGCCGGTGGACAGCGCCTCGTCCACCATCAAGATGTCCGGCTTCATGTGCACGGCCACCGAGAACGCGACCCGGGCCGACATGCCCGAGGAGTAGGTCCGCATCGGCATCTCGATGAAGTCGCCGATCTCGGTCCACTCCGCGACCTCGTCGGCCCGCTCCTCGACCTCCTTGCGGGACAGGCCGGAGGCCAGACCGCCGAGGATGATGTTCTCCCGGCCGGACAGCTCCTTGTTGAAGCCGACGCCCAGGGCGAGCAGGGTGCTGGCCTTGCCCCAGACCTCGATCGAGCCCTCGGTGGGCGGCAGGATGCCGGCCACGGCGCGCATCAGGGTCGACTTGCCGGCACCGTTGGCCCCGACGATGCCCATCGCTGTGCCGACCGGCACCTTCAGGGTCAGGTCGGTCAGGGCGTGGACCTCGCGGACGGATCGCTGTCCCCGGCCGAACCGGACGAGAGCCTGCCGCAGCGTGGGCTTGCGCTCGAACGTGGTGCGGTAGGTGATGACAGGTTGTCGATCTTGACCGCCAGACCGGTCTGCCGCTCGTCAGGTGAGGCGGACAGCGAACTCACGCTCCCTCGAGATGAAGAACAGGAACCCGATGATGACGGTGCCCACGGCCCAGGCGGCCGAGGCGACCCACATCCACAGCGGCGGGTACGCCTCGCCCTGCAGCAGGTGGGCGTAGCCGGTGAGCATCGGGTACATCGGGTTGATCTCCACGATCAGCCTCGCGGCCGTTCCCATCCGGCTCAGCATCTCGGGCATCCAGAGCACCGGCGACAGGTACATCCACAGCCGCAACCCGTACGGCAGGAAGTTCGAGGTGTCGCGGAAGTACACCTGGCAGGTGGCGAAGAACGCGGCCAGGCCCATGCTGAACACGATCATGCAGAGCAGGAAGTAGAGCGAGACCAGCATCCGTGGGTGCCAGGCCAGACCGAAGATGGCGTGGAACAGCAGGTAGACCGGGATGGTGGGCAGGAAGCGCCAGAACGCGGTCCGCACCGCCGACAGCGGGATCAGCAGCCGGGGGAACGCCGTGTTGATCAGCAGCCGTCCCGAGCCGGTCACCGAGGTCGCCCCCGTCGACGCCGCCGCCTGGACCATGGTCATGGCGAACAGCGCGAGGGTCAGGTGGGTGAACAGGGCCGGGTCGTGGCGCCCACGGATGATGGTCACCAGCAGGTAGTAGACGCCGGCCAGCAGCAGCGGGTTCAAGATCAGCCACATCTGCCCGAAGACGGTGTTCACGTCGGCGCCCCGCAGCGACGCCTTGCTCATCTCGGAGGCGAACTCCCGGCGGGCCCAGAGCTCGCGGAAGTAGGGCACCAGCGGCGGCAGCCCGGCGCGGTGCGGTCCGTACTGGTGGTAGACCGGCTCGAACTCGTCCCGTTCACCGTGGTGCACGCGGGTAGGCGCTGTCATCTCACCTCTTCCTCACCGTGCGGGCGGTCGCTCTGACGCCGGTCGTGTCGTGTGGGCTGGCCTGCCCAGGACGGCGGGACCGCCGCGATGGGCGGACCACAGTCTGCCATGAGCGCTCGGCCCCACCGGTGACGACGCGGGATCCGCCGCCGGGCCGTTGCTCGTACCGCGTCCGAAGTATCGCGTTGTTCACATCCGGGGTCTGGTCACCCGCGACGCCTTCGGTGAGACTTCCCGGGTACCGGCGTCAGCAGAGAAGGAGTTACCGCATGAGGATGGATTCGAGACGGACCTGGTTGCGTCGGGCCGCGGTGGTCGCCGCCACCACGCTGGCGCTCGGGTCGCTGACCGCGACCGGGGCGGAGGCCCACGGGGGCAGGCACCCCAAGCCGACGCCCAAGCCGGTCCAGGTGCGGGTGATCAGCTTCAACGACCTGCACGGCAACCTCGAACCACCCGCGGGCTCGTCGGGTCGGGTCGTGCAGGCGGACGGCACGACGGTCGACGCCGGCGGCGCGGCCTACCTGGCCACCCACGTCAAGCAGCTGCGATCCGAGGTGAAGAACTCGGTGGTGGTGTCGACCGGTGACAGCGTCGGCGCGTCGCCGCTGGCCTCGGCCCTGTTCCACGACGAGCCCACCGTCGAGGTGCTGAACCAGCTGGGCGTCAAGGCGATGGCCCTCGGCAACCACGAGCTGGACGAGGGCTACACCGAGCTGCTGCGCCTGCAGCGCGGCGGCTGCCACCCGGTCGACGGCTGCCAGTTCCGCGACACCTTCGAGGGCATGGACTTCCCGGTGCTGGGTGCCAACGTCTACCTCAAGAAGTCCGGTCTGCCGGCGCTGCTGCCGTTCCGGATCGTCCGGTCCGGCGGGATGCCGGTCGCCGTCATCGGCGCCACGCTGAAGGACCTGCCGGACGTCGTCGTGGCCGACGGCATCAAGAACCTGCGGTTCGGTGACGAGGTGTCGGCGATCAACCGCACCTCCAAGGTGCTGGACCGGCTCGGGGTGAAGAGCCAGGTCGTGCTGGTCCACCAGGGCGACTCGCCGCTGGCGAACAACCCGCCGAACGCCTGCGGTGTGACCAGCGGTCCGGGCTTCACCATCGCGAAGAACGTGTCGGCCAGCGTCGACGCGGTCTTCCTGGCCCACAGCCACCAGCAGTACAACTGCGTCGTCGACGACCCCAAGGGAAACCCGCGGCCGGTCATCCAGGGTCTCTCCTTCGGCCGGCTGCTCTCGGTGGTCGACCTGCAGATCGATCCCCGCAGCAAGGACGTGATCCGGTCCAAGACGGTCGCCGAGAACGAGATCGTCACCCGTACGGTGACGCCGGATGCCCGCGTCCAGGCCATCGTGGACGAGGCCAGGACCAAGGCCGCGCCGCTGGCCAACCGGCAGATCGGCACCATCACCGCCGACCTGCTGCGCGCTGCCGCACCGTCGGGGGAGAGCACCCTGGGTGACGTGATCGCCGACGCCCAGCTGGCCGCCACCCAGTCCGCCGGGGCGCAGATCGCCATCACCAACCCGGGAGGCATCCGCGCCGACCTGACCTACGCCAGCAGCCCGGTCGGCGAGGGCGACGGCGTCGTGACGTACGGCGAGGCGTTCACCGTCCAGCCGTTCGCCAACATCATGCAGACCGTCACCCTGACCGGCGCGCAGCTGGACGCTGTGCTCGAGCAGCAGTGGCAGCCGACGGCCACCAGGATCCTGCAGATCTCGAACGGGTTCAGCTACACCAGCACGCCGGGCAACGCGGTCGGCGACCGGGTCTCGAACCTGGCGCTGAACGGCGACGCCGATCACGCCGACCGGCACCTACCGGGTGTCGATCAACAACTTCCTGGCCGGGGGTGGCGACGGCTTCACCGTCTTCACCCAGGGCACGGACCTGGTCGGTGGACCCATCGACCTGGACGCGTTGGTCGACTACTTCGGCAGCAGCAGCCCCGATCTCCCCGCCGCCGCTGAACCGGATCACGGTGAACTGAACCGGATCGCGGAGTCGTTGAGCTAGGAGCGCTCAGCACGTCGGACAGCGCAGGGCCGGTCGGAGTCTCTCCGGCCGGCCCTGCGTCTTTCTCAGCTCGACCTGGCGTCGGCGGGCGCGACGCGCCGTCCGGGCGCCCGGTCCAGCTGCGGACGACGCACGATCTGCCCGATCGCCCTCGGTGCTGCCCGATCGTCTCTGGTCGCGCCGGCGTCCGGCGGTGTATCACGGTCCCGACGGGGGTCCTCCTCTCGTCGTCGGAGAGGAACCGTCGATGCGCGTGCTCACCTGTCGTCCCTTGTGCGGAGGGCGTCTCCCGGCGTCGCCGCCCGAGCTCACCGCACTCCCACGGGAGCGGGGGAGTCGGTGACCGCCACCCACGCCGGCAGGCGCCCGCCCGAGCCGAGCGGCACCGACGCCTTCACGGCGGACGACTTCCCCGCCGACCCGGCGCTGCAGTGCGACATCGTGATGAAGGGTGGCATCACCAGCGGGGTGGTCTACCCGCTCGCGGTCTGCGAGCTGGCCACCACCTTCCGTCTGCGCTCGGTCGGGGGCGCCTCGGCCGGGGCGATCGCGGCGGCCGCCGCTGTGGCCGCGGAGCTGGGCCGGCGCTCGATCCTGCCGTCCCCGTCGGCCCTGACGTCCAGGCCCGACGCCGGCCCCGACGGCCCCGCCGCCGGTCCAGCCCGCCGCCGCGTCCGTCCCGCCACCGGCCGCCGGCAGCGACGCCCTGCCGCGCGGCTTCCTCGGCCTGGCCCGGTTCCCGGCGCTGTTGACCCAGACCCAGAGCGACGGTCGCTCGCTGCTGTTCCACCTGTTCCGGCCGCAACCGCAGGCCCGCCGGCTGTTCGGCCTGCTGTCAGCGGTGCTGGAGCAGAAGACAGCACTGCCCGCCCAGCCGTCCCGGCTCCAGCGGCTGCGGGCCGTGCTCGCCGTGGTCGGCCACGCCACCACCAAGGCGCCGATCCGGTCGCTGCTCGGGGTGCTGCTCGGGCTGGCCCTGGTGGTGCTCGGCGTGGTCGGGCTGGTGCGCCTCCCCGCCGCCGCCGGCGGGGTGGTCACCGTGGCCCTGACGCTGGCCGTCGTCGTCGGCCTGGTCGCCACCGTCGCGGGTCTGGCCATCGCCCTGCTCAGCGGCGTCCTGGCCGATCTGGGTCGGTTGCCGTCGGTCGGGTTCGGGATGAGCTCGGGCCGCGGCGTCGACGACCGCGAGCTGGCCCTGACCCCGTGGCTGTACCGGCGCCTGCAGGAGCTGGCGGGGCGACCGTACGAGCGCCCGCTCACCTTCGGCGATCTCCAGGCCGACGAGCTCGAGCTGAAGATGATGACGACCAACCTGTCCCGGGCGCAGCCGATGCCGATGCCGTGGACCGACGACGTCTACTTCTTCGAGCCGGCCGAGTTCGAGAAGCTGTTCGGTCCGGTGGTGGTGCAGGCGATGGTCGACCACCCGCCGCCGCTGCCGTCCGGTCCGGTCGCGGCCCTGACCCGGGAGGTGCTGCTCCGGCACGCCGGCACCAAGCGGCCGTTCCCGCAGGCCGCTGACCTGCCGATCATCGTGGCCACCCGGATGAGTCTGAGCTTCCCGCTGCTCATCTCCGCCGTGCCGCTCTACGCCCTGGACAACCAGTCGAACGCCAACCTCGCCTACCACGAGGCGGTCCGGGCCCGGCGCAAGCTGCAGCCGGACGCGACAGCGGCCGAGCTCGCCGCGGCCGTGGCCGAGCGGCCCACCTTCGACGTCAACTGGTTCTCCGACGGCGGCCTGACCGCGAACCTGCCGGTGCAGTTCTTCGACGCCGTGCTGCCGACCCGACCGACCTTCGCCATCGACCTGGCCCCGTTCAGCGACGACCACCCACGCAGCGCCGACGAGCGCGACAACAGCTACCTGCCGCTGGTCAACCAGGGCGGGGGACACCGGCGTACGGCGCGGTGGGCGCCCGCGCCGCTGTCGGCTCTGTTCTCCTTCGGGTTGTCGCTGGTGGAGACGGCCCGCACCTGGGTGGACCAGGCGTCGCTGACCCTGCCGGGCTACCGGGACCGGGTGGTGACGGTCTACCAGGACGGCGCCGAGGGCGGCATCAACCTGGCCATGCCGCCGGAGCTGGTCACCGCTCTGAGCGAGCGCGGCCGGTTCGCCGCCGCCCGGCTGGTCGACCGCTTCGGCCCGGCCGGGCCCGGCTGGCCGAACCACCGCTGGATCCGCTACCGCACCTCGACCGCCGCCCTGAGCGACTGGTTGACGGCGTTCGAGCGGGGCTACACCACCCAGCAGCCGCCCTTCTACGACGCCCTGCTGGCCGATGCCGACGACCAGCCGTCCTACCGGGTCTCCGGCGCGAAGCTGGACGCGATGCGCGACCGTACGCGGGATCTGCGGTCCGAGATCGCCGCCTGGGCCGTCGACCCGGCCGACGCCTTCACCACCAACCGGCCCCAGCCGCCACCGGTGCTGCGGCTGGTGCCGCCCACCGACGGGGGGTCCTGAGGTGCCGGCCACCGCGTCCCCGGCGGCGCTCACCGCGATGACCGACCAGGTCGCCGAGACCGCCCTGGCCTACCCGGAGCCGCTGCGCCGGTCGCTGCAGATCTACGCGGTCGACCCGATGATCGCGCGGCTCTCCGGCAACGAGGTGGTCACCATCACGGTGCCGTACGAGCCGCTGCGGCCGGGGCCGAGCGGGGACCTGGTGCAGGTGATCGACTACGACGCCAGCACCCGACGGTTCTACACCCCGGTCGACCTGGACGATCCCATCCTGCTGGCGCAGGACGGGCTGGCGCCCAGCGAGCGGGACCCCCGGTTCCACCAGCAGATGGTCTACGCGGTGACCAGCTCGCTGCTGGAGAACTTCGAGCGCGGTCTGGGGCGCCGCTTCCGGTGGCGCGGCCAGGACCGGCTGCGGATCTTCCCGCACGGGTTCCAGGGGGAGAACGCGGTCTTCGACGACGGTCAGGGGGGTTCGCTGCGGTTCGGCTACTTCCGCACCGATCCCCGGGACGCCGGTCGCAACCTGCCGGGGCAGTGGGTGTTCAGCTGCCTGTCCCACGACATCATCGTGCACGAGGCGACGCACGCCCTGGTCGATCGCCTCCGCCCCCTCTACAAGGAGGCGACCAACATCGACGTGTACGCCTTCCACGAGGGCTTCGCCGACGTCGTCGCCCTGTTCCAGCACTTCGCGCTGCCGGACCTGCTGGCCCGCTACATCCAGTCCAACCGGGCCGACCTGACCGCCCGCTCGCCGCTGGTCGAGCTGGCCCAGCAGTTCGGGGAGAGCACCGGCCGCGGCCGGGCCCTGCGGGACGCCCTCGGCGAGGAGACCCCGGACCCGACCCGGCTCGGCCGCACCCTCGAACCGCACGCCCGGGGCTCGATCTTCGTCTCGGCCGTGTTCGACGCCTTCTTCACCACCTACCAGGCCGCCATCGCCGACCTGATCCGGATCGCCACCGCCGGCTCCGGTCAGCTGCCGCCCGGTGCGCTGCACCCCGACCTGGTGGGCCGGGTGGCCGCCGAGGCGCGGGCGATGGCGCAGCGGGTGCTGATGATGTGCATCCGCGCCTTCCAGTACCTGCCGCCGGTCGACGTCACCTTCGGCGACTTCCTCCGCTCGGCGGTCACCGCCGACAGCGACCTGTTCCCGGCGGACAGTCTCGGCCTGCGGGCCGCGCTGGTGGAGGGCTTCCGCAAGCGCGGCATCTACCCCGACGGGGTGAGCGGGTTGGCCGACGAGGCGGTGGCCTGGCCGTCGGCCGCCGAGCTCGGCCTCCCGCCGCTGGACGCCGGGGCGGTGGTCGAGCCGCTGGTGGCCGAGACCGCGCTCGGCTTCCGCAGCCGCCGGTCGGCGGCCGAGGACACCCCGGAGCGACAGGACCGGCGCCAGGGCGTGGCCAAGGCCCTGAGCGCGTACGCCCGCCGGCACGCGGTGGCGCTCGGGCTGAACCCGCGGCTCAAGATCAGCGTCCGCAGCTTCCACGCGGTGTTCCGGCAGGCCGGCAACGGTCTGCTGAAGGTGAACGTGGTGATCCAGATCGTCCAGACCGCCCCGCCGGAGGTGGCCAAGGCGCGCGACGTGGGCGGGGTCGAGCTGCGCGGCGGCGTCACACTGGTCGCCGACGTGGACGGCGAGATCCGTTCCGTCGTCTCCCGGCCGACGCCGGGCCTGGATCCGGAGGCCGACCCGGCCGGGGTGGCCCGGCTGGCCGCACTCGGGGCCTTCGTGGACCAGTTCGACGACGTGGACCTGCCCGGGCCGTGGCGCATCGACGACCCGTCGGCGCGCTGGCCGTCCGTCGCGCACCGACGCGGACGGGAGCAGCGGATCGCCGCCTCGCTCACCCTCGGGCGGCTGGATCGGGGCCGGCCGTGGTGACCGCGACCCTGCGGATGTACGCCGTGGGCTTCGGCGACTGCTTCCTGCTGACGGTGCCCCGGTTCGGCCAGCGGCCGTGGCGGATGCTGGTCGACTGCGGGGTGCACGGGATGGGTCGCAGCGAGCACTCGCTCGGCACCGTCATCGGCGACGTGATCGAGACCTGCCGGGACGGTGTGGCGGGAGCCGGCGGGGCGCGGGCCGGCGGACCCGGTGATCGACCTGGTGGTGGCCAGTCACCGGCACCAGGACCACATCGCCGGCTTCACCGACGCGCGCTGGGACGAGGTGACTGTCGGCGAGGTGTGGCTGCCGTGGTGCGAGGACCCCACCGACACCGAGGCGCAGCGGCTGCGGACCCGGCTGGACGGGGCGGCCAGGACCCTGCACCAGCGGTTCGCGGTGGACGGACCGGAGATCGCCGCGATCGCCCTCAACTCGCTGTCCAACGAGCGGGCCATGACCACCCTGCGCGACGGTTTCGCCGGCACCCCGACCCGTCGCTTCCAGAGCGCCACCGCCCCGGTCCGGACCGAGCTGGCCGGTCTGCCGGACGCCCGCATCCACCTGCTCGGACCGGCCCGGTCGGAGGAGGCGATCAAGGCGATGGACCCGCCGGACCTGGAACGGTGGCTGGCCCTGGGGGCTGCGCCCTCGGGGTCTGGGTCTGAGCTGGGTCAGGGTCTGGGTCTGCGTCGGGCTCGGGGTCCGGTCGGAGCGGCGGGGCGGAGGCGGCCGGGCCGTTCGGACCCGCGTACGGGATCACCGACCGCGAGGTCTTCCGGCAGCGGTACCCGCACCTGGACGCCGACGACGCCCTGCTCGACCACCCGGTCCTGGCCCCCGACGACGCCCTGGCCGCGGCGTCCTGGCTGGACCGCTGCCTGAACAACACCAGTCTGGTCTTCGTGGTGGAGATCGAGGACGTCCGGATCGTGTTCCCCGGCGACGCGCAGTGGGGCGTGTGGCGGGAGATCCTGGCCAACACCGACGCCCGGGCGCTGCTGGAGCGGGCCACCCTCTACAAGGTCAGCCACCACGGCAGCCACAACGGCTCGCCGAAGTCGCTGGTGCACGACGTGCTGCCCGACCACGTCACCTCGATGATGTCGTTCCGCAGCATGGAGCGCTGGACGGCGATCCCGCAGACCGATCTGGTGGCCGCCCTGCGCACCCCTGGCCGCACCCTGCTGCGTCCCGACGAGGACATCCCGGCGGCCGTACCCGGGGGAGTGGGCGAGGTCCGCCGGGCTCCGGACGGGCTGTGGACCGAGATCGACCTCGGCTGATCCACCCCCGAGCTGAACCACTTCCCGGCTGATCACCGCTGTCGAGCCGGACGACGAGCTGTCGAGCAGGACGACGAAGGGCCGGCCCGGTGCACCGGACCAGCCCTTCTTCTGCTCCCGTTTTACCGGAAGACCGGCTCCGGTCGAGCCGATCGGACGTCTGCTTCGAGGGTAGAACCGAGAGGGCCTCCCTGACCAGACCCGCGGCGCTGCGCGGTCCTGTCAGGCGCCGAGCGACCCGGTCCAGGTACGGGTTGGTGAACACCCGGCCAGGGTCGAGGCGGTCCCGGAGCGCCACGAAGTCGCCGAACCGGGGGTAGAGCTCCGTCAGCCGCGCGGCGTCGAGGGTGTGCTGCTTGCCCCAGTGCGGGCGGCCGCCGTGCTCGGCGACGATGGCCTCGAAGGCGGCGAAGTAGCGGCGTCGGGTCCTGCCGCCAGTAGTGGTGCACGGCCACGTACGCGTTCTCCCGCTGGTAGCCGGTCGACAGCCACAGGTCGTCGGCCGCGGCGGAGCGGATCTCGATCGGGATGCCGATCCGCTCGTCGCCGGCGTCGATCCAGCGGCGCAGCTCGGTGATCACCGGCACCAGCGACGTCCGGGGGACGGCGTACTCGCACTCCACGAACCGCACCCGCCGCGGGGAGACCAGCACCGCGGCCGAGTGGTCGGTGAAGGTCCGCGGGCTCAGCGTCTGGCCGGCGACCTCGTTGAGCCGGGCCTGCCACGCGGGCCGCCGGGTGCCGATCTCGTTCACCAGAGCGAGCGCGCCGTTGGCCAGCAGCTCGTCGTCCACCAGCCGACGCCAGCCCGACAGCGGTGCCGGGGGCCCGTCCACCCGGTTGTTGCGCTTGGTCAGCACCCACTCGGTGTGCGGGAACCAGTGCAGATCGACGTGGTCGTTCTCCGCGGTCCAGCTCGGCCACTGCTCCAGCACCTCGGCCAGGGTCGCCGAGCCCTCGTCGGCCCGGAGCAGGAACGTGGGCACGCACTGCAGCGTCACCTCCACGACGATGCCGAGCGCCCCCAGTCCGACCACGACGCCGGCCAGCAGAGTCGGCGTTCTCGGTGGCCGAGCACCGCAGCACGGAGCCGTCGCCGGTGACCAGGGTCAGTGCCCGGACCTGGGTGGCCAGCCCACCGAGCCGGTTGCCGCTGCCGTGGGTCCCGGTGGAGAGGGCTCCGGCGATGGTCTGCCGGTCGATGTCGCCCAGGTTGGGCAGGGCGAGCCCGTACGCGGCGAGGGCCAGATTGAGGTCGGCCAGCCGGGTGCCGCCGCCGACAGTGACCAGACCGGACTCGCGGTCGACGGAGCGGAGACCGGACAGGGCGTCCAGCCGCAGCTGGAGCCCGTCGGTGACGGCGATGGGGGAGAAGGAGTGTCCGGCGCCGACCGCCTTGACCGTCGTCCCGCGGTCGGCCGCCTCGCGGACCAGCCGGGCGACCTGACCGAGATCGGCGGGCGTCGACACCGCCGAGGGACGGCTGGTGACCGTACGGCTCCAGTTGGTCCAGCCGGGCGCGACCTCGGATCCGCTCCTGGTCGTCCGTCGTCGCGCGACAGCAGGTCCGCTCATCCGAAGTTCTTCCCCTCGCCGCGGTACGTCGGCACGGTGTCGACCAGCTCGCCGCCCCGGACCAGGTGGATCCGGTCGAACCGCTCGCACGCCTCGCCGGCCTTGGCGTGCCGGAAGAACACCCGGTCGCCGACCTGCAGCCGTCCCGCGCCCGGCCCGGCCAGCGGGGTCTGCACCTCGCCGGCCGCCTCCGACCCGATCAGCTCCAGCCGGCGCGGCCAGACCGGGGTCGGCACCCGCGACCGGCCGGGTGGCCCGGAGGCCACGTACCCGCCCGAGTAGACGGTCGCGTGGCGCGGCGAGGGCCGCCGGACCACCGAGGTGGCGAAGACCATGGCCGGCTGCGGCGTGAACGCGCGATAGCCGTCGAACAGCGTCGGGCCGTACAGCCCGGAGCCCCCCGCCAGCTCGGTCAGCTGCCCGTCGCCCGAGGTCAGGTGCAGGCTGCCGGTGCCGCCGCCGTTGACCAGCTCCAGCTCCGCGTACGGCTGCACCGCCGTGATCACGGCGGCCCGCCGCCGCGCCAGGTCGGCCTCGGAGGCCCGCTTGACCAGCCGGACGGCGGCGGAGGCGTCCGGCAGCCCGGCGATCTGCGCGTCGTAGAGCATCAGACCGACCAGCCGGGCGCTGTCCCGGCGGGCGATCTGCCGGGCCAGGTCCGCGGCCTCGGCCGGGGTGTGGACGGGGGAGCGGCGGACGCCGAGATGCAGCGGGCCGAGTCGGAGCGAGGCGTCGACGTCGATGGCCACCCGGACCGGGTGCACCGGGGCGGCCCGGTCGATCAGGTCCAGGTGGGCCCGCGAGTCGATCATCACCGTGACGGCGGCGGCCAGCTCGGGGTCCTGGCCGAGCTCGGTCAGGGCCTCCAGGTCCACCGTCGGGTAGCCGACCATGACGTCGGTGTGGCCGTGCCGGGCCAACCACAGCGCCTCGACCACCGAGTAGGCCAGCACCCCGCGGAACCCGGGTCCGGTGGGATCCGACGCCGCCGCCGCCGCTCAGAGCCCGGTCCATCAGCGTCCGGCAGCGCAGCGACTTGGAGGCGATCCGGATCGGCAGACCGTGGGCGCGGGCGACCATGCTGCTCGCGTTGGCGTCGAAGGCGTCCAGGTCGACCACCGCGTACGGGGTGGTCAGACCGGCCGTGGCCGCGGCCAGGGGGCCGAGGTCGAGCGGGGGTGCGGGCGTCGTCATGGCAGGCGGGTCGCTCAGCCGAGGTGCTGGCGCAGCCAGGCGATGTCGGCGGCCTGACCCTCACGCCCGCCCGGTGTCTCCACCACGATCGGCGCCCCGGCCGCGCGGACCACGGCCAGCAGACCCTCGGCGCCGATCTCGCCGTCGTCCAGGTTGGCGTGCCGGTCGGCGCCGGAGTCGAAGGAGTCGCGCGAGTCGTTGCAGTGCACCAGGTCGATCCGGCCGGTGATCTCCAGCACCCGCTCGACCGCCTCGGCCAGCACGATCCCGCCGGCGTGGGCGTGGCAGGTGTCCAGGCAGAAGCCGACGGTGTCGCCGCCCGACGCCGAGGTGACGGCCTCCCACAGCCGCTCGATCCGCTCCATCCGGCGGGCCATCGCCTGGTCGCCACCGGCGGTGTTCTCGATCAGCAGCGGCACCGGCATCTCCAGCCCGTCGATGCACTTGCGCCAGTTGTCGAAGCCCTTGGCCGGGTCGTCGTCCTTCAGCACGTGGCCGCCGTGGACGATCACCCCGGCGGCCCCGATCTCGGCGGCGGCGTTGACGTACTGCTGCAGGAACTTGCGGCTGGGGATCCGGATCCGGTTGTTGGTGGTCGCCACGTTCAGCACGTACGGCGCGTGCACGTAGAGGGCGATGTCGGCGTCCTCGGCCGCCTGCTTCAGGGCGGCGGCCCCACCCGCGTACGCGAACTCGGGGCCCTTCCAGCCCTGCGGGTCACCGAGGAAGAACTGGGCCAGGTCGGCGCCGCGGGCCGACGCCTCGGCGATCGGGTCCTCCTGCTCGCCGTGGCCACCGATCCGGATGTCGCTCATGTCCCGACCCTAGACGCCGGCACACGCCCACCCCGCGACGTCGCTCGGGTTGGGGGTCGGGGGTCGCTCCATCTGTAGACGAGCGACGCCCCGAACCCGAGCGACGTCGGCGGATCGCGTCAGGGCTTGGGCGGGTCGGCCGAGGTCGGCAGGGCCGGCGGGAGGTCCTTGTGCAGCTGGTCCACCTGGGCCCGCAGCAGCTTCAGCTCCCGGGTCCGACGGTCCCAGACCAGGGCCAGCAGGACCACGGCGACCGCCGCCACCGCGCCGATCCCCACGCCCCACAGGGTGGCCTGCCGGAAGCCCGGAGCCAGCACGTCCAGGGTGCGGTTGCCCGCCCGGGCGGCCGCCCCGGTGCCCACGGCGATCCCGAGGGTCATCAGGTTGGGCGCCGTCAGGGCGGCGGCGACCAGCACGATGATCGCCTTGGCCGGCCAGCTGAACGCCCGGTGCCGGGCCTGGGCCAGCACGATCAGGGGCAGGAACGTGAAGATGAAGCCGTACAGCAGTCCGAGCACGATGCCGGCGCCGATCCGTCCGCCGACCTGGCGACCGATGGACTGCGACCACCAGCGGGGGATCAGGGCGGACAGCAGGAAGTAGAGCAGCACGGTCAGCACCGCCCCGACGACCACGAAGACCGTGAAGCGGATGGCCGCCTGGCGACGCTCGCGCTGCTCCGGGGTCAGCGGCTTGCTGACCTTGGGTGGCTTCGGCGCCTTCGCGCGTCTCGTCGGCGCCCCGGCCCCCGACCCGCCCTCGTCGGCGCTCGGCCCGGCGGGTCGGTCAGGGGTCGTCGTCGGCTCTGCGGGACCCGTGCTCTCGCTCACGGTCCGATCATCGCAGGATCCCGGCCGGCCGCCGCCGGAGGCGCCCGGCAACACCCTGTGACCCCGTCGCAGCCGGCCGACCGGTCAGCGGTCGTCGCCGTCCGGATCGCCGTCCCGGCCCTGCTGCCACCAGTCCCGGACCCGGCCGGCGGCGGCGTTCCCCACCCCGCCGACGACGGTGCCGACGGTGCCCACCACCCGGAACAGCGGGTCCGACGACGTGCGGAAGGCGTTCGCGTACGACGCCGCAGCCGCCTTCACGTCCTCGCTCATCGGGGCCGAGGCGTCCTGCGAGCGACGCGGGTACTCACCGGACAGGAGGGCGCGGTACTCCGGACCCGCCGCCCACTGCTGCAGCTCGGCGGCGCGCAGGGCGGCCAGCGGGTGGGTCTGCCCGCTGATCTGGATGATCTTCAGCAGGCTGTCCCGCACGTCGCCGGTGCTGGTGTACTCGGTGGCCTGGTCCAGGAACCCGGCCACGTCCATCTCGTCGGGGTTCTGCGCGCCCGCCAGGGTGGCGTGCACCCGCAGCGCCGCCTTCGGGTCCTGACCGCACAGCAGCCCGGCCCGGTCGCAGGAGAGCTCCGACTTGCGGTACCACTCGTTGAGTCCCTGGATGATCGCCCGGATCCCCCAGTAGCCGATCGGCATCCACTGGATCGAGGTCGCGATGTTGATCAGCTGCAGCAGCATCGTGCGGTAGACGGCGTGACCGGACAGCACGTGCCCGACTTCGTGGCCGATCACGAACCGCAGGCCGTCGTCGTCGACCAGGTCCAGCATCGCGGTGCTGATCACGATCAGCGGCCGGTCCAGCCCCACGGTCATCGCGGTCGGCAGGGGACTCTGCTGGACGTACAGCTCGGGCACCGGCTGCACGTCCAGGGCCGTGGCGCACTCGTTCAGCATCTGGTGCAGCAACGGGTACTGCCGGGGGGAGACCCGGATGGCCGAGGCCAGGTAGAGCAGCCGGACGCTGCGTTCACCGATCGCGGCGGAGACCGCCTTGAGCACGGCGTCGAAGCCGGGGATGGCGCGCAGGGCCACCAGGGCGCCGCGATCGGCCGGGTGCTCGTACGCCCGAGGGCTGAGGTCGGGGAACCGGATCCGACCGCCACCGACGGCCCAGCGAGACGACTGTGTCATGCAGGCAATGTAGGCCGAGGAGTGGTTCTGGACACGCGAAGGGGCGGCCACCCGTGGAGGGTGACCGCCCCGGCAGGCGTACGGGCTGTGGTGTCTAGCCGCCCATGTTCTGCAGCATCGGCAGACCCACTGTGAGGTTGTAGATCAGGCCGATCACGAACAGCACGGCCCCGACGATGATGCCGGCCAGGGCGATGTTGTTCTTGAACCCGGCCTGCTTCGACTTGTTGAAGGCGATGATGCTGACCACCAGGCCGATGAGGTTGCAGAAGATCGCGAGCACCAGACCGACGATGCCCATCGTGCGACCGGGGTCCTGGGCGGGCGGGCCGCCGTACTGGGGAGCTCCGTAGGGGGTGCCGCCACCGGGAGGCGGTGGCGCCTGGTCGTAGGACATGTCCGAACTCTCTTTCTGTCGTCCTGCGTCGGGATGGCGTCAGCCTAGCGACCGAGGGGCTCGTGCGCAGGACAAAGCGCACCGAACCGCCGTAGGCTCGGCGACCATGAACGTGATCTTCGTGGAGCCTGCGTTCCCCGCCTACCAGCGCCAGTTCGTCCGCGGGCTGCACGCCGTCGGGGCCACGGTGATCGGGATCGGCGAACGCCCCGGCGAGTGGCTCGACGACGAGCTGCGGGGCTGGATGCACCACTACCACCAGATCGGCTCGGTCACCGACGTCGGGGCGCTGCACGACGCGGTCCGCTGGGTGCAGGACAAGCTGTGGGTGGACCGGCTCGAGGCGACCATCGAGGCGCACATCCTGCCCACCGCCGAGGTGCGGGAGGCGTGCGGGATCCCCGGCACCAGCCGGCGTACGGCGTGGTTGTGCCGGGACAAGCCGGCCATGAAGGAAGCGCTCCGCTCGGCCGGTGTGCCGACAGCTGCCTCCGCGGCCGTCGACAGCCTCGACGAGGCGCACGCGTTCGCCGGCGCGGTCGGCTACCCGTTGATCATCAAGCCCCGGGCCGCTGCCGGGGCGTCCGGCACCAGCCGGGTGGACAACGACACCGAGCTCGACGCCGCCCTGGCCCAGTTCGGCGCCGAGGGGGTCGGCTCGGTCGCTCTGGAGGAGTTCGTCGAGGGCCACGAGGGCTTCTACGACACGCTGTCGATCAACGGCGGCGCGGCGTACGACTTCGTCTGCCACTACTACCCCAACGTGCTGGAGGCGATGCGGACCCGCTGGATCTCCCCGCAGTTCGTCTCCACCAACCGGGTCGACTCACGCGGGGGGCTACGCCGAGCTCAAGGAGATGGGGCACCGGGTCAACGAGGTGCTCGGGATCGGCACGTCGGCGACCCACATGGAGTGGTTCTCCGGCCCCAAGGGGCTGCGGTTCTCCGAGATCGGCTGCCGCCCGTCCGGGGTCGGCGCCTGGGACCTCTACACCGCCGGCAACGACGTCGACCTCTACACCGAGTGGGCCCGGGCGGTGGTGCACGGCGACGTGCACGCGCCGCTGTCCCGCCAGTACGCCGCCGGGATGATCGCGCTGCGACCCACCACCGACGGCACCATCCGCGGCTACGACGGGGTGGAGGAGATGCAGCAGCAGTACGGCGAGTGGGTGTTCGACGCCCACCTGCCGCCGGCCGGCACGCCGACCCAGGCGGTCGAGGCCGGCTACATGGCCAACGCGTACGTCCGGATGAAGCACCCGGACTTCGACGTCCTGCGGGGCATGCTCAACGACGTCGGTGAGACGATCACCGTCCACGCCGGCTGATCGGGGTATCGCAGCGTCATGGACGTCACCGTCCTCGGGCCCCAACGTCGCACCACCCCCACCCGGACCGCTGTCGCCGAGCTGATCCCGACCGGTTCCGTGGCCACCATCAACGCCGGCTGGCGCGAGCGGGAGACCGCCGACACCGAGCTGGGTGAGGTGCTGGGCGGCCGGATGGTCAACCTGCGGCTCTACCAGCGGTGGCAGCAGCTGATGGCCGACGACCCCGAGTACGCCGCCGCCGAGCGTGGGCTGACCGAGCTGCTGGAGGAGCAGCAGGCGGTCTACGCCCAACGCCTCTTCCACGCGGTCGCCGCCCTGGACGAGGTCAACCGCCGGGACAAGATGTCGGCGGTCCGGGCCGCCGCGGTGGCCGACGGCATCCGGGCCCTGCGGGCGCTCGACACCTGGCACCTGACCGAGGTGGCCGGCGCGCGACACCGCTTCTACGCGGCCACCGCCATCGGGGAGCGCGACAGCGTCCGTCGGCACCGCGGCGAGCTGGCCGAGCTGCTCGACGCCAGCGCCGGGACGGTGATCACCGGCGGGCACGTCGGGGTGCTGCTGCACCTGCTGCACGTGTTCGGGATCGCCGCCATGATCACCTCGCCGGTGATCACCTGGTCGGCCGGGGCGATGGCGCTGTCGGACCGGGTGGTGCTGTTCGGCGTCCACCGCCCGGCCGGTCGACGGCTGCCGGAGGTGTGGGCCGAGGGGCTGGGAGTGTTCTCCGGTGTGCTCACCTTCCCCCATGCGCGGCACCGGCTGCCGATGCGCGACCCGTACCAGCTGGCGCTGCTGGCCCGCCGGTTCAAGGACTGGACCTGTCTGCTCTTCGACGACGGTGCCCGGGTCGATCTGACCGGCGCCTGGCCGCCGCCGGTCGGCGCGCGGTGGATCACCCGGGACGGTGCGGTCTGGGCCCGGACCGAGGACCACATCATCGAGGAGCGGGCCGGTGTCCCGTTCGACGAGAACGGCCAGCCGGCCCGCCGCCCGGTCGACGCCGACGTGGTCACGGCGCGGACCGCCTGATGATCACCATCGTGATCAGGCCCGGCTCCGATCCGCTCGAGTTCCGCTCATCCGCGCGAGGAGCACGTCGAGCGGGTGGACCGAACCCGAGCGGATCCGAAGGGTGGGGACGCTGATGGCCGCCCGGCGAGAGAAGCTGGCCATCAACCGGCTGCGGGAGTCCAAGGTCCTCGACCAACAGGCGCTGGAGAAGTTCGTCGACAAGCACGACTTCCCCATCATGGAAGGCACCCAGGCGACCTTCGTGGCCTGGCAGCAGGCCGACCAGGTGTTCCTGCGGCACCGGGTGGTCGGCATCCCCGACCAGCTGCCGCTGCGCCGGATCGAGGGCACCGACCTCTGGTACGTGGTGGTCGAGATCCCCCGCGACTCCCGGGTGGAGTACCAGCTGGAGGTGCGCCGCGGTGATCACTGGGAGCGGTTCAACGACCCGCTCAACCCCAGGTTCGCCCGCAGCCCGGTGGGTGACTCGTCGGTCTGCTACGGGCTGGGCTACGAGGTGCCGGACTGGGCGCTGCACGATCCGGAGGCGCGGCCGGGCGAGCTGGTCGAGCTCATGATCAGGAGCCAGGCGCAGCGGCGGGACAACCGGGTCACCCTCTACCTGCCGGCCCGGTTCCGGACCACCAGGCGCTATCCCCTGCTGGTGGTGCACGACGGCGGCGACTTCCTGGAGTACGCGTCGATGAAGACGGTGCTGGACAACCTGATCCACCGGCTGGACATGGCCGAGACGGTGGTCGCCTTCACCTACCCGGGCGACCGGCTGCGCGAGTACCCCAACTCGGGACCGCACGCCCGCTGGATCACCAAGGAGCTGGTCGGTCAGCTGGAGGAGCAGTTCCCGCTGATCGCCCATCCGTCCGGTCGGGCCCTGATGGGCTCCAGCTTCGGCGCGATCGCCTCGCTCACCACAGCGGTCCGCTACCCGCAGACGTACGGGTCGCTGCTGCTGCAGTCGGGGTCGTTCGTCTTCACCGACATCGGCGCGCTCCGCGGCGAGGACCCCGCGTTCGCCCCGGTGGTGAAGTTCATGAACCGCTACCGGACCAAACCGATCCGGATGGTCGACCGGCTGTTCCAGTCCTGCGGGGTCTACGAGCCCCTGATCGTGTTCAACCGCTCGATGGTGCCGGTCTTCACCGAGACCGGGATGACGGTCAACTACGTCGAGTCCCGCGACGGCCACAGCTGGGAGTCCTGGCGGGACCGACTCCGCGACGGACTCTCCTGGGTGTTCCCCGGCGAGAGCCTGTACGTCTACGAGTAGCTCCGTGCGGTCTCCGGCGGGCCGGCGTCAGGCCCTGGCGGCAGGTCCGCCCCTGACCACTCGCTGACGCACTCCTCCGGACGCTCACGCACGTCGTGCAACGCCCGCGTGACGTGTCGGAGGCGTGCGTCAGCAGGCAGCTGGGTGCTGGTTTTGCCGCCGTACGGACCGAGCCGGTAGTCTTCTCCGTTGGCGCCCGACCATCCGAGGTCGGGCACCAGGCATCGCCCTCCTGCCATGGGGACGTCCCATGGCCGCTGAGACCAGAGGAGGAGGAGTTCGCGCATGCGCCCATACGAGGTCATGGTCATCTTCGACCCCGAGACCGATGAGCGGTCGGTTCAGCCGACGCTCGAGCAGTACCTCACCGTCATCACCAAGGGTGGCGGCACCGTGGACAACCTGGACATCTGGGGTCGTCGCCGCCTGGCGTACGAGATCCAGAAGAAGTCCGAGGGGATCTACGCCGTCATCACCTTGACCGCTGAGCCGGACGACGTGAAGGAAATGGATCGTCAGTTCCGGATCAACGAGTCGATCATGCGGACCAAGGTCATCCGGCCCGACACCCGCTGAGCCCACACCCGCTGAGGTCGTCGCCCGCCACCGGTCGGCACGCTGACAGTCACGAGCAGTCAGCTGGTCGACCTGTCGGGGGCACCGGCAGGTCGGTCCTGTCAGTGGCCACTGACAGGCTGGCACCGCACACCACACAGACTGAGTCCAACGGAGACACACCATGGCTGGCGAGACCGTCATCACCCTGGTCGGCAACCTGACTGCCGATCCCGAGCTGCGCTTCACCCCGTCGGGGGCACCGGTGGCCAACTTCACCGTCGCCTCGACGCCTCGCACCTTCGACCGCCAGACCGGCGAGTGGAAGGACGGCGACGCGATGTTCCTCAGCTGCGCCGTGTGGCGGCAGGCGGCGGAGAACGTGGCCGAGTCGTTGCAGAAGGGCATGCGGGTCATCGTGCAGGGGCGGCTGAAGTCGCGCTCGTACGAGACCCGTGAGGGCGAGCGCCGGACCGTCTTCGAGGTCGACGTCGACGAGATCGGCCCCGCGCTGAAGTACGCCACGGCCAAGGTCACCCGCTCCTCCGGTGGAGGCGGCGGCGGTGGCTACAGCGGTGGCGGCTCCGGCGGCGGGGGCGGCACCTCGGGTGGTCAGGGCGGTGGTCGCCAGAGCGGTGGCTACGGCAACGACCCCTGGGCCACCGGTGGCGGCTCCGGCGGAGGAAACTCCGGCGGCGGTGGCAACACCGGCGGCCAGGGCTCCGGTGGTCAGAGCAACCAAGGCGGTGGCGACCCCTGGGGCGCCCCGCCCAGCGACGAGCCCCCCTTCTGATCCAGACACCAGAGGTCTGATCCTGCGCTCGCAGGCTGATCTCCGGATCAGGAACGGCTCGTCATCCAGTAACAGCAGTTCGGCACATTCCGGCTCCGTACGCCGGGCTTTCGAAAGGAGAGCACCACAATGGCCAGCACGCCCCCACCTCCTCGCAAGGTGAAGAAGAAGGCCAACCCGCTGCGCGCGGGTCAGCACATCGACTACAAGGACACCGCCACGCTGCGGAAGTTCATCTCCGAGCGGGGCAAGATCCGCGCTCGCCGGGTGACCGGGCTCTCCGTCCAGGAGCAGCGCCGTGTCGCCATCGCCATCAAGAACGCCCGCGAGGTTGCGCTGTTGCCGTACGCCTCGACGGCCCGCTGAGTCGAGAGGACGCAGACATGAAGCTCATTCTGACGGCCGCCGTCGACAACCTGGGTCTGGCCGGCGACATCGTCGAGGTCAAGGACGGCTACGGCCGCAACTACCTCGTGCCGCGCGGCTACGCCCTGCGGTGGACCAAGGGTGGCGAGAAGCAGATCGAGGGCATCAAGCGCAGTCGCGACGCCCGCGAGATCCGCAGCCTCGACCACGCGCAGGAGGTCCGGACCCAGCTCGAGGGTCTGACCATCCAGCTCGACGTCCGCGCCGGCGAGAGCGGCAAGCTCTTCGGCGCGATCACCCCGGCCGACGTCGCGTCGGCCATCAAGAAGTCCGGCGGTCCCCTGGTGGACAAGCGGTCCATCGAGATCGGCAAGCCGATCAAGGCCACCGGCAATCACACAGTGGGTGTCAAGCTGCACGAAGCAGTCACGGCCCACGTAGCGGTCGCGGTGAACGCCCAGGCCTGAGCCTGAGCACACCTACGACGTGACCGCTGCAGCGCACGCCTCGACGGCCGGTTCCGGGATCTCCCGGGGCCGGCCGTCGGCGTCTGCCCGGACGGGACGGTGACGGCGGTGCCCGTCCGTGCCCGCGTCCCGGTGGTCGTGGTCATCGGCGTCCTGATGGCCCTCAGCCTGGTGGCCCCGCACATCGGCATCGCCGGGCAGGGCATCGGTCGCTCCCTCATCCCCACGGGGCTGCTCTTCTCCCAGGTGCAGGCGGCGGCGGTCGGACCGTACGACCTCGTGCTCCTCGGCCTGGGCATCAACGTCGGCTACCTGGGGATCGGGCTGCAGCAGATCAGCCTGGTGGCCGGGTTCGCCTCGTTCTGGGTGCTGGCCACCGAGGACATCAACCGCTGGATCTACCGGGTCGCCGTGGTGTCGGGGTGGGTGCTGGCCCTCAGCGTCCCGATCGTGCTGACGGGCTGGTCGCTGATCGCCGCCTCCGGGGCGCCGGCGCTGCTGGGCTGGGCCTGGCTGCCCGCCCTGCTGGCCGGTCTCGGCCTGATCCTGGTCGGCCGCCGCTCCCGCGAGCGGATCGACCGCTCCTGGTACGTCGCCAAGCCCGAGCTGCAGTAGCGTCCGCGGCGCGCCGCCTAGTCTGACGACCATGGAGCAACGCATTCTCGGTCGTACGGAACGTCCTGTCTCGGTCATCGGTCTGGGCACCTGGCAGCTCGGGGCGGACTGGGGTTCGGTGTCGGAGTCCGACGCCTTGGACGTGCTGGCCGCAGCTGTCGAGGACGGGGTCACCTTCCTCGACACCGCTGACGTGTACGGCGACGGGCGCAGCGAGCAGCTGATCGGCCGCTTCCTGGTCGAGCACGCCGACGCGCAGGTGACCGTGGCCACCAAGATGGGCCGTCGGGTCGACCAGGTGCCCGAGAACTACAGCCTGGCCAACTTCCGCGAGTGGGTCGACCGCTCCCGCCGCAACCTCGGCACCGACCAGCTCGACCTGGTCCAGCTGCACTGCCCGCCGTCCGCGGTGCTGTCCGCCGACGAGGTCTACGACGCCCTCGACACCCTGGTCTCCGAGCACGCCATCGCCGCGTACGGGGTCAGTGTGGAGACGTGCGACGAGGCGCTGACCGCGATGTCGCGCCGGGGCACCGCCTCCGTGCAGATCATCCTGAACGCGTTCCGGCGCAAGCCGCTGGACGACGTGCTCGGTGCCGCCGCCGCCAACGGCGTGGGCATCATCGCCCGGGTCCCGCTGGCCAGCGGACTGCTGAGCGGCCGCTACACCACCGACACCACCTTCGCCGCCGACGACCACCGCACCTACAACCGGCAGGGCGAGGCGTTCGACGTCGGCGAGACGTTCTCCGGCGTCGACTTCGCCACCGGGGTCGAGGCGGCCCACGAGTTCTCCGAGCTGGTGGCCGGCGCCGGGATCGACGCGACACCGGCTCAGGTCGCGCTGGCCTGGGTCGTGCAGCAACCCGGGGTCACCACAGTGATCCCGGGCGCGCGCTCGGTCGACCAGGCGCACGCGAACGCCGCCGCCGGTGAGCTGCCGGTGCTGGATACCGAGTTCCTGGCTGCTGTCGAGGCGATCTACGACCGCCATCTCCGGGCTGCGATCCACGACCGCTGGTGACACTCCCCGATGAGTCCCGGGGCTCGGTCGGGTCGAACCACTGAGTAGCTGCTGGCCGACCCACCGTGGAGGACACCGATGCGCACCCTCAGCGTGACCATGAGCATGACCCTGGACGGCGTGGTCCAGGGCCTCGGCCGTCCCGACGAGGACACCCGTGGCGGGTTCCGCCACGGGGGTTGGGGACCTCGCTACACCGACGACGTGATGATGGCCGAGATGGGCAAGGGGATGAGCGCGCCGGGCGACATGCTCTTCGGTCGGCGGACCTGGCAGGACTTCATCGGGGCCTGGTCGGACGCTGACGACGGCAACCCCTTCACCGCCCATCTGAACGCGACCCGCAAGTACGTCGTGTCCACCACTCTGGCCGATGCCGACGCGTGGCAGAACTCGGTGCTGCTCGCCGGCGAAGCGGCCCGGACGGTGGCCGACCTCAAGGCCAGCGACGGAGCGGACCTCTCGGTCGTCGGCAGCGCCGGGCTGGTCCGGTCGCTGCACGCCGCCGGGCTGGTCGACCGGTACGCCCTGCTGATCCACCCGCTGGTGCTGGGCCAGGGCGCCCGGCTGTTCGACGAAACCTCACCGCTGACCGAGTTCGCCCTGACCGACACGGTGGTCACCGGCACCGGGGTCATCATCGCGACCTACGACCGGGCCTGATCCCACCGCCGCCGACCTCCCGAGACTCAGCCCCAGTTGGCTGCGTCGGTGAGACAGAACGGGTGGCCGGCGGGATCCAGCACCACCCGCCAGGTCTCGCCGGGCTGCTCGTCGGGCACCGTGGCCCCCAGCTCGACGCACCGGCGCTCCGCCGCGGCGATGTCGTCGGTCTTCAGGTCGAAGTGGAACTGCTTGCTGCCCCGTTCGTTCGGCCAGGTGGGTCGCTCGTAGTCGGGCACCCGGCCGAAGCCGAGGGCGGTGTCGGTCCCCTTCAGCATCGCGTACTCGTCCTCCGCGGCGAGCACCTCCCAGCCGAGCAGCGCGGACCAGAAGGTCGCCTCGGCGCGAGGATCATCGCAGTCCAGCGTGACCATCGCGAGGGCCACTGTCGTCGTCTCCGTCATGGACCCACTGTGGCGTGACGGGCACCCACTCCGCTTGGACAAATGCGACAGCGGTCGGCGGTCGGATCGTCTAGCGTGGCCGGCGTGCAGGAGGCGCCGCTGGAGCTCAGCGAGGACGACGTGCTGGCTCTGGTCCGATCGGACTGGGACGAGCGGGCGTCGGCGGCTGCGCACCTCCCGCTGGGCTTCGGCGCCCACCACTGGCGAATCGACGTGGGCGACCGGCCCCGCCTGTTCGCCACCTACGACCGGTTCGGTGCCCGTCACGACCTGGGCACGCTGACGGCGGCGTACGCGAGCGCGATCGCCCTGGCCGAGAGCGGGCTGGAGTTCGCCCTGGTGCCGCAGCGGTCCCGGTCGGGTCAGGTGCTGGTCCCGCTGGCCGACGGGGCGCTCAGCTGCACGCCCTGGGTCGAGGGGGAGGTGGTCGGGGAGGGTCCGCTCACCGACGCGGCCACGGTGGCGGCCAACATCGCCGACCTCGCCCGACTCCACGCCTGCGACCCACCGGACGGCGTGCCCCGCTGGTCGCCGCAGGTGAGTCACGACCTGCCCGAGCGGCTCGCCGTGCTCGCGTCCGGCGGCCAGGACGCCGGTCCGTACGGGGAGCCGGCGCGCCAGGCGGTCGCCGAACGGTGGCGGGAGATCGAGAACTGGACCCGCCGCTACGAGGCGCTCGCCGCCGCGGCCGGCCGACGCCCCTGGGTGGTCACCCACGGCGAGACGCACACCCGCAACCAGCTGCTGACCGCCCACGGGATCCGGTTCGTGGACTGGGAGTCGGTGAAGCTGGCGCCGCGCGAACGGGACCTGGCCACGCTGGTGCAGGCGGGCTTCGGAACGGCGGTCGCCGCCGACCCCGAGATGGTCGAGCTGTTCGACCTGGAGTGGCGGCTGGCCGAGATCGACGAGTACGTCCACTGGTTCGCCGCACCGCACACCGGCACGGCCGACGACGCGATCGCGTACGAGGGTCTGCTCGACGAGCTCGAACGCGGTCCGTGGTGGCCGAGCTGAACTTCTGGAGCAAAAACCACGCTGAGTGTGGAAAGCGGCACAAACTCCGGGGTCAGGCGGGGGCGGGAGCTGACCCCCCGGCGATGGCGTAGGACCACACCTCGCTGTGGGTGGAGACCGGGGCCGGGGCCTCGCCGCCGGACCGCTCGGCGGCGGAGCGGTGCCCGTGCGCGAAGGACGGGGACGCCAGCCAGGCCTGGAAGGACTCCTCGTCCCGCCAGCGGGTGAGGACGAGCCACTGGGTCCGGTCGTCGGTCGGCTTGAGCAGCTCGAAGCCCTCGAAGCCGTCGGCTCCGTCGACGGCCCCGGCGCGCTTGGCGAAGCGGTGGGCCAGCTCGTCGCCGCTGTCGGCGGGCACGGTGATGGCGTTGATCTTGACCACGGTCATGCCTCGATGGTGCCCGACGGGCCAAGACCCCGGCTGCAGCGGGCCCGCCGGTCACCCTCACCCAGCTGGTGGAGAGGGCTGTGACCAGGGGTGATCCGGCCGGATCTGACCGGAGGACGGCAGGTGAGGGTTGCCAGCGGTGACGATCGCCGGTACTGTAAGCGCTTACAGCGCCAAGGACGGCAGCACCTCTGCCACCCTGGGCGTTGACCGACAGCAGGATGAGCGACCAGCGGAGGGAGGTGCAGATCAGGTGTCCACGGACCGCAGCCGGCCCCGGGCCCGGAAGTCCCCGACCTCGGGTCGCGCCACCATCTACTCCGTCGCCGAGCGCGCCGGCGTCTCCATCGCGACCGTCTCCCGTGTCCTCAGCGGCACCGCCGTGACCTCCCCGGAGGCGACGGAGAAGGTGCTGAAGGCGGCGCACGACCTGGCGTACGTGCCCCAGAACTCGGCCAAGAGCCTGGCCTCGGCGCGCTACCAGACCCACGCCGTGGTCATCGGCTCGCTGGACGGCCCCTACTACTCCGAGCTGTTGATGGGCTACGAGGAAGTGGCCGCCCGCTACGACCAGGAGCTGCTGCTGGTGGTGGCTGACCGACCGCGGCGCACGCTGGCCGACCTGCGCGCCCGGGTCGACGGCGTGATGATCGCCCAGATGGACATCCCGGACGCCGAGATCGCCGCCCTGGCCGCCCTCATCCCGGTGGTGGCCGTGGGGCGGGCCCCGATCGACGGTTGCGACGTGGTGATCAGCGAGAGCACCGCCACCGCGCACGCGCTGACCCGGCACCTGATCGACGTCCACGCGCGGCACCGCCTCGTCTTCGTCGGGGCACCCGACCAGTCCAGCGACGTGGCGGCGCGGCACGCCGGCTTCGACGCGGCGCTCACCGAGAGCGGACTGCGGCCGCTGACCGAGCCTCTGCGGGTGCCCTACACCGAGAGCGGCGGGGCCGGGGCCGTCGACCTGGTGCTCGGCCTCCCGGTCTCCCCGGACGCCCTGGTCTGCGCCAACGACGAGGTCGCCCTCGCGCTCGGCGCCGGTCTGCGGCGCCGGTCGGTCATCCCCGGCGCGGAGCTCTCGCTGACCGGCTGGGACGACGTGACAGCTGCTCGCTACGTCACCCCCGGCCTCACCACCGCCCGCCAACCCGTACGCGAGATGGGCGGACGGGCCGCCGAGCTGCTCCACCGACGGGTCAGGGGACCCGCGGAACCCGGCGGGCAGCACGTGCTGGCCACCGAGGCGGTGATCCGGCAGTCCTGCGGCTGCCCGGACTGATCGACACCCGTCACCACCACCGCCGGGTCGGATCGACCCGCGTCGCTCGAGCACGCCCTGCCCGAGGCCACCACCACGACCCAGCTCCACCACGCACTCCAGCTCCACTGCACGACCGTCCGAACGACCACGACGTGAGAACAACGAGGTGATCATGAGAGCACGACTCGCCGGCGCCCTGCTGGCCTGCACCCTGGCGGTGACCGGGTGCGCCAGCATCGGCCGCCCCGCCGCTCCCGCCGCCGAACCCGGCATGGTGCCCGAGCTGGTGCTGCCCGCCGAGAGCACCGGCAGCGTGGGCGGGCTGATCAACTACAACCCGCTGAGCGCCCAGCCGCTGACCCGGACCTGGATCTACGAACCGCTGATGATCTTGGACAGCTTCAGCTGCCGGATGCGGCCGTGGCTGGCCACCGCGTACACGTGGACCTCGCCGACCCAGCTCACCTTCACCATCCGGCCGGGCGTCACCTGGAGCGACGGGACGCCGTTCACCCCGGCCGACGTGGTCTGGAACCTGGAGTCCTGGAAGCAGTACCCGGGGGCGGACCAGGCCGGGCTGTGGAGCGACACCCTGGGCGGCAAGGCCACCCAGGTGCGCGCCGACGGCGATCGCGTGATCATCGACTTCGACGCTCCCGCTCCGAACAAGCTCGAGGCGCTGGTCGCCCGGCCGATGATGCCCCAGCACATCTGGGGCAAGGTCGGCGACATCACCAAGTACATCGACGAGAACCCGGTCGGCACCGGCCCGTACGTGGTCGGCGCCTACAACGGCCGCCGGCTGGAGCTGAACCGCAACAAGACCTACTGGCAGGCCGACACGATCAAGGTCGAGCGGCTCGCTCTGGAGGGTCAGTACGAGGACCCGAACGCCGCCGCCCTGAAGCTGCGCAACGGTGACCTCGACGTGTTCACCGGTGACATCCCCAACCCGGAGCGGTCGGTCAAGCGCAACCCGAACACCGACTTCTACTACGCCCCGGCCGGGACCACTGTGGTCACGCCGAACCTGGAGCGGAAGCCCTTCGACGACGTGAAGTTCCGGGAGGCGCTGGCGTACGGCATCGACAAGGAGCAGGCCACGCTGAAGGCCACCTACGGCGTGATGAAGCCGGCCAGCCAGACGATGCTGAAGCTGCCGGTGCAGGCAGCTGACCTGCCGGCGAAGTACCAGGAGTCCCAGGGCTACATCCCCTACGACCCGGTGAAGGCCGCGGCCCTGTTGGACGAGGCCGGCTACACGCTGAACGCCGACGGTCAGCGACTCGGCAAGGACGGCAAGCCGCTGGACCTCGTGTTCAGCCTGCAGGCCGGCTACATCGACTACATCGCGCTGGCCGACACGGTGACCCGCAACTGGCGGGCCCTCGGCATCGGCATCAAGATCGTCACCACCGACCCCGACGCCGTGACCGCGCAGAAGAAGTCGGGCGACTTCGACGTCGTGCTCGAGTACGTCGGCGGCGGCTGCACCCGGTCCCGCGAGTGGGGCACCCGGCTCGACTCCAGCCAGATCAACTCGGAGAAGACCAAGGACCTGCTGCCCAACGTGTCGCGCTACCGCAACCCGGAGGTCGACAAGACCATCGCGGAGATGGAGGCGACCACCGACCCGGCCAAGATCAAAGCCGGCTCGGACAAGCTGATCGACGTGTGGATGACCGACTTCCCGGTCATCGCCTTGAACTACGCGCCCGCCCGGCTGGTCTACCGCGACGCCACCACCACCGGCTGGCCGACCGACGAGAAGCCGTACGCGCTGGACAACATGCTCTACGTGATCACCCAGATCCGCCCCAAGTGACCGACGGCGAAAGGAGAAGACGATGAAGTACTACCTGTCGAAGATCGGCTACTTCCTGCTCACCGTGTGGGCGGCGATCACCCTGAACTTCCTCATCCCGCGGCTGCAGCCCGGGGACCCGGCCGAGATCATGGTCCGCAAGCTGCAGAGCCAGAGCGGCGACGCACCGTTGGATCCCGCGCAGGTGCAGGCCATCCGGGCCATGCTCGGCACCCCGGACGGCAGCCTGTGGAGCCAGTACTGGACCTATCTCGGTGAGCTGTTCCAGGGCAACCTGGGCATCTCGTTCACCTACTTCCCGTTCCCGGTGACCGAGGTGATGGCCAAGGCGCTGCCCTGGAGCATCATGCTGATCGGCATCACCCAGGTGCTGGCCTTCGTGGTCGGCGTGCTGCTGGGGGCCTACGCCGCCTGGCGCCGCAACACGATGTTCGACTCGGTGGTCTCCATCGGCTCGACCTTCATCGGCAACCTGCAGTCGTTCTGGATCGGTCTGCTGATCCTGCTGGTGTTCGCCTACGAGCTCGGCTGGTTCCCGGCCAGCGGCGGCTTCGGCTACACCACCAAGGGCCTCAACTGGGAGTACATCGCCGACGTGGCCGCGCACGCCTTCCTGCCGGCGTTGACCTTGATGGTGACCGCGCCGATCGGCTTCATCCTGGGTATGCGCAACACCATGGTCCAGACCCTCGGTGAGGACTACATCCGGCTCGCCCAGGCGCAGGGTCTGTCCGAGCGGACCGTGGCCCTGAAGTACGGCGCCCGCAACGCGCTGCTGCCCTCGGTCACCGGCTTCGCCCTGTCCCTGGGTGCGCTGATCGGCGGCTCGGTCCTGGTGGAGCAGATCTACGACTACCCCGGGATGGGGCGGCTGCTGACCCAGGCGACCTCCAACCGGGACTACCCCCTGATGCAGGCGATCCTGCTCTTCATGATCATGGCGGTGCTGATCGCCAACCTGGTCGCGGACCTGCTCTACGGCGTCCTCGACCCCCGCGCCCGGAAGGCGGCCTGAGATGACCACGAGTATCCCTGTCCCCGCTGGTGCCGGCGGCCAGCCGGTCACCCCACCGGACGGAGCCGTCACGGTCGATCGTCCGGGCGAGGCGCCGCCGAAGGCGCGGCAGCGGGAGTTCGCCGAGCGGCCGCCGCGCTGGTACCAGATCATCTGGTCCAGCGGCAAGGCCAGGATCGGCATCTGCCTGCTCGGCTTCTTCGTCCTGATGGCGATCTTCGCGCCGCTGATCGCGCCGTACGACCCGCAGGACGGCTCGTTCGCCCCGTTGCTCAGCCCGGGCTGGACCCACCTGATGGGCACCACCTCGCAGGGCTACGACATCTTCTCCCAGTTCGTCTTCGGGACCCGGCTGTCGCTGCTGGTGGGGATCTTCGGCGGGCTGTTCGCCACCGTCATCGCCGTGTTCGTCGGGATGATCTCGGGCTACGCCGAGGGCACCGTGCTGGACAACGTCCTGTCCTTCTTCACCAACCTGGCCCTGGTCGTCCCGGTGCTGCCCCTGATGATGGTGATCATCGCCTACAGCGAGGTCCGGGGACTGTGGCTGATGGTCTTCGTCATCGGCATCACCAGCTGGGCCGGCGCCGCCCGGGCCAAGCGCTCCCAGATCATCACCCTGCGGTCCCGTGAGTTCGTCACCGCCGCGAAGTTCTCCGGTGAGAAGTCGATGCCGATCGTCTTCCGCGAGATCATGCCCAACATGACCTCGCTGGTGGTCAGCGGCTTCATCGCCGCCGCCACCGGCGCGATCGTGGCCGAGGCAGGACTCTCCTTCCTCGGCTTCGGTGACCCGACGTCGGTCAGCTGGGGTCAGATGCTCGCCTTCGCCAACGCCAACGGCGCGCTCGTCCAGGGCTTCTGGGTCTGGCTGCTGGTGCCGGGTCTGGCGCTGGCCGTGTTGATCACCTCGCTGACGTTCATCAACTTCGGCGTCGACCTGCTGTCCAATCCGCACCTACGGGAAGGCTGATGATGAGCACCAGCACCGACATCTCCGGTCGCCGCGACGATGCCGTCGCCCGGGCCGGGGCCCCGCTGCTCGAGGTGAAGAACCTCACCGTCCGCTACGAGCCGAAGCTGAACCCGGCGCTCACCGCGGTGGACGACGTCAGCTTCACCGTCTCCGAGGGGGAGTTCGTCGGCTTGATCGGTGAGTCCGGGTCGGGCAAGTCCACCCTGGGCACCGCGCTGCTGCAGCTGCTGAAGGCACCGGCCCGGGTGGCCGGCGGGCAGGTCGTCTTCGACGGTCAGGACCTCGCCCAGCTGGACGAGAACCAGCTGCGGGCGATCCGCTGGCGGGACCTGTCCACGGTGTTCCAGAGCAGCATGAACGCGCTGAACCCGGTCAAGCGGATCCAGGCCACCTTCGACGACGTGATGCACGCCCACACCTCCTGGTCGGGTGACAAGATCAGGAAGCGGTCGGTCGAGGTGATGGAGATGGTGCAGATCGACCCGTCCTTCCTCCAGTCCTTCCCGCACGAGCTGTCCGGCGGCATGCGCCAGCGCGTCAACCTGGCACTGGCCCTGACCCTGGAGCCCAAGCTGGTGCTGCTGGACGAACCCACCACCGGTCTTGACGTGCTCGTCCAGCGCACCATCCTGGACAACATCCGGGAGCTGCAGGCCACCCAGGGTTTCGCCGTCATCTTCGTCTCCCACGACCTCGGCACCGTGCTGGAGACCTCGGACCGGATCATGATCATGTACGAGGGGCAGCTGGTCGAGGACAGCACGCCGAAGCGGTTGCTGGCGGGTCCGGAGCACCAGTACTCGCGGTCGCTGCTGGACTCCTACCTGGAGACGTTCACCCCGCCCGACCACCCCGGTGAGCTGGTGGCCTCCACGACCCAGCCCGACGTGATCACGCTGACCGACGTGACCAAGGTCTACACCCGCCGGCAGGGCTTCCGCACCACCCGCATCGACGCCGTGGACGGGGTCAGCTTCAGCCTGCGGGCCGGCGAGGTGACAGCTCTGGTCGGGGCCAGCGGCAGTGGCAAGAGCACCCTCGCCAAGATGATCACCGGTGCGGAACCGACCACGGCGGGCTCCATCACGTTCCACGGCGGGGACCGCGAGCTGGAGGTGGCCAAGCTGCGCGGCAAGGAGCTGATGGCTTTCCGCCAGAAGGTCCAGTACGTCTTCCAGGACCCGTACGCCGCCCTCAACCCGGCGCGGACGGTGGGCTACTACCTGTCGCGGCCGGTCCGCAACTTCGACGGGCTGCGGGGCGCGGCGGTCGAGGAGCGGGTGCTCGAGCTGCTGGAGATGGTCGGGCTCAACCCTGCTCGCCGGTTCCTGCACCGGTTCCCGTACGAGCTGTCCGGCGGTCAGCGGCAGCGGGTGGTGATCGCCCGGGCACTGGCCTCTCGGCCCGAGCTGATCATCGCCGACGAGCCGATCGCCAGCCTCGACGTGTCCATCCGGGCCGAGATCCTGGATCTGCTCGACGACCTGGTCGTGTCCCACGGCGTGGGCATCCTCTACATCACCCACGACCTGCTCAGCGCCAAGAAGATCGCTGATCACGCCCTGGTGCTGAGCAAGGGCAAGGTGGTCGAGTCCGGGGACGCCCAGCAGGTGATCGACCACCCGCGCGACGAGTACACCCGGCGGCTGCTGGAAGCCATCCCGCAACCCAGTCACCGCACTGACCTGCGCTGAGCCCGTCGTCGCGGGCTGATTCCGGCCCGCGCGGCGCGCCTCACCCGTCGGTCCGCCACCGACACGGGAGAGTCAGGACCGTGAGTCTGCTCGCCGGTGAGAGTCCGACCAAGGACGCCGCGTGGGCCGGTGTGGTGACGGGGATCCGGTTGGCCGTGTCCCTCACGCTGCTGATGGCGATCTACTACCTGCTCCCGGTGCGCGCGGACGGCTGGGCCGCAGACCTCCCCTGGCTGCTGCTCGACGTGGCCCTGTTCGCTGTCGTCGTCGGGGTGCAGTTCCCGCTGATCGGACGGTCACCGTACCCGGGGCTGCGCGCCGTCGAGGCGATGGCGCTCAGCATCATGATCTTCCTGGTGCTGTTCGCCCGGCTCTACCTGGCCGCCGACGCCGGCGACCACCAGGCGTTCAGCCAGGCCCTTGACCGGACCACGGCTCTCTACTTCACGATCACCGTGTTCGCCACCGTCGGCTTCGGCGACGTGGTGGCCCAGACGGACGGCGCCAAGCTGCTGGTCAGCGTGCAGATGCTGCTCGACCTGGTGGTGCTGGGACTGGTCGTGCGGCTGCTGCTGAAGGCCGGTCAACGGGCCGGTCGGCGCCGGCGTGCAACCGGCGAACCGTGACACAGTGGGGCGTTGTGAACCCGTTGCCGCCCACCGCCGTCGACGTCGTGTGCTGGGACTGGAACGGGACGTTGCTGGACGACGCGCAGATCGCCCTGACGGCGATGAACGCGGTGCTCGCGGAGCGTGGTCTGCCGGTGCTGCGCGACCCGGCCGCCTACCGCACCGTGTTCGGCTTCCCGGTGCAGGGCTTCTACGCGCGCCTGGGCATCGCCGACGAGGACTTCCGGGTGGCTGCGGGACGCTATCTCGGGCTCTTCGCCGGTGGCGTCGCTCGCGCCCAGCTGCACCCTGAGGCGGACGCGACCCTGTCCGCGATCGGTCGGCTAGGGGTGGAGCAGGTGCTCATCTCCGCCACGGTCCTGGACACCCTCGAGCGCCAGCTCGCCCCGCACGGCATCGAGCGGCACTTCGCGCAGATCCTGGGGATCACCGACGCGTACGCGGCGACCAAGACCGACGTGGTCGCCGCCTGGCTGCAGTCCTCCGGCCACGACCCGGCGCGGGTGCTGATGGTGGGCGACACCAACCACGACGAGGAGATCGCCGCCGCACTGGCGGTCAACTTCGTCCGGTTCGCCCGCGGCCACCAGGTGCCACCGGACCACGACCGGCACCCGGTCGTGCACGAGCTCCGAGAGGTCGTCGATCACGTCCGCTCGGGCCCGGGCTCACCCGCCTGACCCGCTCCGCCCCCGGCCGGACGGGCGGGTGACCCTCACCGGTCGGATCAGCCGAACACCTCGGTGACCACCACGTACGCCTGCTCCAGGTGCCCCCACTCGTCGGGGTCGGGGCCGTCGTAGACCATGGCCAGCGGACCGGCGTAGCCGGCGTCCCGCAGCACCGACAGGGAGCGCCGGTAGTCCTCGACGTCCAGCGCGTCGCCGCTCATCCGGACCTTGGCCTGGCAGGTCTCGGCCAGGTGGGCGACGCGGGCGAGCTCGTCGTACTTGCCGGGTCCGCGCCAGTTGCCGAGATCGGCGAGGAAGCCGACCCGGTCCTCGGTGCGCTCGAGCAGGGCGATGACGGCGTCGGCGTCGGGCAGCAGCGCGTGCCAGTTCTCCGTCACCACCCGCAGCTCCGGGTGCCGGTCGGCCAGCCGGCTCAGCACCGCGGCGCTGGCGTCGAGGCGCAGCGGGGTGGGCTCGGCCTTGCCGGCCACCACCCGGGCCCGAGGTGCGCCCAACGCGACGGCGACGTCGAGCCAGCCGCTGATCCAGTCCTCGCCCGGAGCACCGCCGGTGGTGTCGCTCGGATCGCCGTCGTCGATCAGGAAGCACTCCAGCTGGACGCCGGCGGCCGTGGTGGCCGCCCGGAGCTCGGCCAGGTAGCCCGGATCGGTGCTCGGCAGGTAGAAGTGCGCGAGCTGGAACGCCCCGTACCCGCGCCGGGCCAGCTCGCCCGGGAGGTCGAGCAGGGCGAGACCGCCGCCACCCCCGGCGGGTAGCCCGCCCATCGGCATCGCTCCCGCGGCCACGAAGGAGCCCAGCGTGCGGTGCAGGGCCCAGGTGTGAACCGCCTTGATCGGGGCGGCGCTGGTGGGGGCGGTGCTGGTGGGGTGCGGGTGGTGGTGGGGGCGGGGTGGTCGGCGGAAGTCACCCCCCGACCCTAACGGCGCGAGCGTCGTCGGACCCGGGCGGCGCTCGCGCGTGAGCGGTTCAGCGCACCTTGCGCCGGTAGATGGTGACGGCCCCGGCGTACGCGACCAGCAGGATCGCGAGCAGCCACCCCAGGGCGACCCAGATCTGGTCGCCCACCGGCTGCTGCGCGAACAGCGCCCGGAGGGTGTCCACGATCGAGGTGACCGGCTGGTGCTCGGCGAACCAGGCCACCGGCCCGGGCATCGTGTCGGTGGGCACGAACGCCGAGCTGATGAACGGCAGGAAGATCAGCGGGTAGCTGAAGCCGCTCGCCCCGTCGACCGTCTTGGCCGACAGCCCGGCGACCACCGCGATCCAGGTGAGGGCCAGGGTGAACAGGACCAGGATGCCCAGCACCGCCAGCCAGGCGGCCGGCGACGCCCCGGTCCGGAACCCCATGATCAGCGCGACGCCGATCACCAGGACGACGGCGGCCAGGTTCGCGACCAGCGACGTGAGCACGTGCGCCCACAAGACGCTCGACCGGGCGATCGGCATCGAGCGGAACCGCTCGACGATGCCGCCCTGCAGATCGAGGAACAGCCGGTAGGAGGTGTAGGCCACCCCGGAGGCGATGGTGATCAACAAGATGCCGGGCAGCAGGTAGTCGACGTACGACTGCCCGTTGCCGATGTCGATCGCCCCGCCGAACACGTACGTGAACAGGAGCATCAGCGCGACCGGGGTGACCGCCGTGGTGATGATCGTGTCGGGACTGCGGACGATGTGGCGCAGCGACCGGCCGGTGAGCACACCGGTGTCGCCGATGACGTGGGTGGTCATGACGGGTCCTTCGCGGTCGTGGTGGTGCTGTCCTGACCGGAGGGTCCGACCAGGGCGAGGAAGACGTCCTCCAGGGACGGCTGTCGCTCGACGTAGGTCACCTCGGCCGGCGGCAGCAGCTGCTTCAGCTCGGCCAGGGTGCCGTTCTGGATGATCCGACCCTCGTGCAGGATCGCGATCCGGTCGGCGAGGTGCTCGGCCTCGTCGAGGTACTGGGTGGTGAGCAGCACCGTGGTCCCGCCACGCGCGAGGCCCTGGACGGTCTGCCAGACCTCGTTGCGCGCCTGCGGGTCCAGCCCGGTGGTCGGCTCGTCCAGGAAGATGATCGGCGGGTCGCCGATCAGGCTCATCGCGATGTCCAGCCGGCGCCGCATCCCCCCGGAGTAGGTCGCCACCCGGCGACCCCCCGCCTCGGTGAGGCCGAAGCGGGCGAGCAGCTCGTCGGCCACGGCCACGGGATCCGGCAGGTGCCGCAGCCGGGCCACCAGCACCAGGTTCTCCTGCCCGGTGAGCACCTCGTCGACCGCGGCGAACTGACCCGTCAGGCTGATCGCCCGACGGACCTCGCCGGGCTCGGCGGCGACGTCGATGCCGTTCACCTCGGCCCGCCCGGCGTCCGCGACGAGCAGGGTGGACAGGATCTTCACCAGGGTGGTCTTGCCGGCGCCGTTCGAGCCCAGCAGGGCGACGATGCTGCCCCGACTGACGTCGAGGTCGACGCCTCGGAGCACGGGCAGGTCCTTGAACGACTTCTCGATCCCCTGCACCCGGATGGCGGTGGTGGTGCTCATGACGGCTCTCCCAGCTCGGCGTCCTCGACCGCCTTGGTCAACCGGGCGCGCTCCTTGTCGATCCAGTGGGTGCCGGTGTAGGACCGGCAGAAGGTCTCGGCGAACTCGACCGGGTCGTCACCGACGACGGCGCGCAGCGGCGTACCGTCGGCGGCGGCGCGCTCCCACAGGTCGGCGAAGTCCTCCAGCATGGCCAGGGTGGAGTCCCCGTCGACCAGTCCCGCGTAGTACAGGAAGTAGCGCTGGAAGGCCTTGGCCGAAGCGCGGTACGGCTCGGGGAGCGCCTCGATCCTCGCCTTCTGTCGGCGGTACCCCTTCTTCTGCTCCAGCGGTCCGGTGACCAGTTCGAGCCACTTGATGTTCACGGTCGTCCTCCTCGGTGGAGCTGTTCGAGACGTTCGGTGAGGAAGCTCCAGGTCCTCCAGAACTCGTCGAGCTGATCGCGCCCGCTGGCGTTGAGGGAGTAGACCTTGCGCGGCGGCCCCTTCTCCGACGGGACCTTCTCCACGTCGACCAGGCCACGGCGTTCGATCCGGATCAGCAGTGCGTAGACGGTGCCCTCGACCAGGTCGGTGAAGCCCTGGTCGCGCAGGCTGGCGGTGATCTCGTAGCCGTACGCCGGCCGCCTGGCCAGGATGGCCAGCACGATGCCTTCGAGAGTGCCTTTCAGCATCTCCGTCATCTGGTTTCCCACGGCCGTCCCATCTACTCTTTGTCACTGACTACTGGTAGACGGTAACACTGAGTACCGGTACTGAGCAACACCAAGTAGTGAGCAGTTTCCTGGTCGTCGGGGCTGGGCGCGTCGAACTCTCCTCCAGTGGCGGTCCGACCGGCGTGTCGAAGCCGTTTCGGCCCGATCGAGGAGAGTTCTCCGCACCGCGCTCCTGCCGGCAGCTGGGCGCCCCGAGAGGCAGCAGCACCGGCCGCCGATCCTGCCCTCAGGGTGGGGGATCGACGCCGGTGCTGGCCGGTCGAGCGTGCTGGTCGCCGCTCGGGCGGCGGCGGTCCCCTCAGCGGGGGAGGGTGGTCAGGGCAGCAGCGCGCTGAGCGGCGTGGCGGGACGGCCGGTCAGCTCGGTGACGGCGTCGGTGACGCGGCCCAGGTAGCCCTCGCGGGTCGCGGTGCCGAACGAGGCGAACAGCTCGGCCACCGGCTGCGGCAGGCCGGCCGCCACCATCCCGGCGACGTACGCCTCGTCGGACAGGTCGACCACCTCGACCGGGGCGCCGCCACGCAGTGCGGTGGCCAGCTCGGCCAGGTCCGCACTGGAGAGCGCGGCGGGACCGGTGATGTCGTACACCTGCGCCGGCTCGGGAAGGAGCAGCGCGGCGACCGCCGCGGCCGCGCAGTCGGTGCGGCTGACGTAGGCGGTGAGCCCGGCGCCGGCGTTGGTGACCAGCTGTCCGGTGGCGGCGGCCTGCTCCAGGGTCGGGACCTGGAACTCGGCGTAGAGGTTGTTCCGCAGCGAGGTCCAGCGCAGCCCGCTGGCGGCCAGTGCCTGCTCGGTGGCCAGGTGGTCCGGGGTGACCCCGGCCGGGTTCTCGGCGGTGGGCTCGGAGATGGAGGTGTAGAAGACGTGGCCCACACCGGCGTCCTTGGCTGCGGCGACGGCGGCGAGCTGGCCCTCCAGACGGTCACCGACCACGTCGGTGGAGATGATCAGCAGCCGGTCCACGCCGGCGAAGGCGGCGGGCAGCGTGCTCGGGTCGCCGAAGTCGGCGGACGCGGGCGGAGGCGCCGCGCGCGACCAGGTCGGCCACGGCGTCGGGCCGCCGGGTGATCAGGACGACGTCGGCGGGGTCGGTCACGTCGAGCAGCCGCTTCGGCGACGAGGCGGCCGAGGTTGCCGGAGGCACCGGTGAGGGCGATGGTCATGGACGAGCTCCTTGGCGTGGGTGAGTCTGTCATCAGGCTGATGACGATTAACTGTAGCCAGTCTGACAGCGATCTGGAAGAATGGGGGCATGGCGAAACCGACGAGCACCCAGTTCGCGGTGGCGGTGCACGTGCTGACCTACCTGGCCAGCGTCGCTACGGAGGCGCGCGGTGGCTCTGGGGGTGGGGCGTCGGAACGCCGGGCCGTGAGCTCGGACGAGCTGGCGCGAAGTGTCAACGCGAATCCCGTCCACGTACGCCGCGTGCTGGGCCCGCTGCGCGAGACCGGTCTGGTCACCTCCCGCCCCGGACCGCACGGGGGCTGGCTGCTCGCTCGACCGGCGGCGGGCATCACCGCGGCCGAGGTGTGGGACCTGGTCCAGGGCGACGACCCGGTGCTGGGACTGCACGGGCCGAGTCCGGCCTGCCCGGTCGGCCGCTCGATCCAGCACTCCCTGGTCGACCTGGACGCCCACGCCCGCAGCGCCGTCCGCGCCGAGCTCGACCGGATCACGGTGGCCGATCTGGCCGCCGGCCTCACCGTCTGAGCCGACGCGCCCGTGCCGGGGTCTGTGCCGGGCGTCTGAGCCGGCGCGTCGGCACTCGGCTGCCGCGGTCGTACGTTGGCGTGGCGGGTTCGAGCGTGGTTCGGGTCGGGACGCAATTTCCATCCGTGGATGGATATTGCCGGTCGGTACGGCCGGCGGGGCCGCATTCGGCGTCCGTGGATGGAATTTGCGGGCGGTGGCCCTGGGGAACCGGATAACGCGTCCGTGGATGGAAATTGCCGGGCGGTGGCCCCTGGGAAACCGGATAACGCGTCCGTGGATGGAAATTGCCGCGCGGTGGCCCTGGGCGAGACCGGATAACGCGTCCGTGGATGGAAAGTGCGGCGCGGGGCCGTGGCCTCGCCCCGACGCACCCCCGAGCCCCCGGCGCACTGAGCGAGTCAGGCCAGGTCGGAGCCGGTACGGATCCAGGTGTCGGTGCGGGCGCGCAGCACCAGGGTGAGCATCCGGGCCAGCATGAACCCGCCGTACGCCACCCAGAGCCAGACCAGGCCGGCGTCCAGCCAGCGCACCGTGAGGGCCAGGGGCACGTACGCCAGCAGGGAGATCAGCCCGGCGAGGGCCAGGTAGCGGCCGTCTCCGGCCCCGATCAGGACGCCGTCGAGGACGTACACGATGCCGGCGACCGGGGTGATGACCGCGACGGCGATCAGCACCCGGCCGACGAGCCGCTGCACCTCCGGGTCGGGGGTGAAGACCGCGGCCACGAACTGCCCGCCCACTGCCACCACCAGGCCGAAGCCCACGCCGCAGACCACACCCCAGCCGATCATCCGGGTGGTCATGGCCCGGCCCAGGGCAACCTCGCCGGCCCCCAGCAGGCGCCCGATGATCGCCTGGCCGGCGATGGCGATGGCGTCCAGGGCGAAGGCGAGCAGCACCCAGATCGAGTTGACCACCTGGTGCGCGGCCAGCACGACGGTGCCGCCGGCGGCGGCCACCACGGTGGTCAGCGTGATGGCGACCTGCAGGGTGGCGGTGCGGGCGATCAGCCAGACCCCGGTCCGGGCGGCGGCGAGCACGCCCCGAGGGTGGAACCCGAGTGGTACGTCGGAGCGACGGGCCCCCCGGATCACCAGAACCGCGATCACCGCCGCAGCAGCGGTCTGGGCGATCAGGGTGCCGATGGCTGAGCCGCGGATGCCGAGCCCGACCCCGTAGACCAGGGTCGCGTTCAAGGCGATGTTGGCCACGTTGGTGGCCACCGCGACCTTGAGCGGGGTGGTCGTGTCCTGCAGCCCGCGGAGGACTCCGGTCCCGGCCAGCAGCACGAGGACCGACGGCAGCCCGCAGACGGCGACCCGGAGGTAGGCCAGGGCCGCCTCCCGGACCGGGGCCGACGGCCCGTACGCGCTCACGATGGTGGGGAGCAGGAGCTGCAGGACCACCACCAGGGCCACGCCGATGACCACGGCGAGCACCAGGCCGTCGATGCCACCGGACAGCGCGGCACGCCGGTCACCAGCTCCCAGCCGACGGGCCACGGTGCTGGTCGTCCCGTACGCGAGGAAGATGCACAGCCCGACCACGATGCCGATCAGGTTGGCCGCGATCCCGAGGCCGGCCAGCTGGTCGGTGCCGAGGTGCCCGATGAACGCGGAGTCGGCGATCAGCAGCAGCGGCTCGGTCACCAGGGTGGCGAAGGTGGGCAGTGCGAGCGCGAAGATCTCGCGGTCCAGGGAGCCGTACCGGTTCCGGCGGGGTCGGGCAGACATCACGGCCTTGTCGGCGGCGGGTCGTCAGCAGACGACGACGGAGCGGAGCTGGAGTTGTCCACAGGCGTTGTCCCCAGTGTGGACGAGTTACACACGTGTCATTAGCGGGCGCCGGCCCTCATCCCGGGCGGGGAGGGCCGGGGTCAGCGCCAGAGAGTGGCGATCCCGAACGCCGCGGCCATGCCGCCCATGCCGATCAGGATGTTCCAGTTGCCCAGCGCCGCCATGAACGGGATCTGGTAGCCGGCGATGTAGAACACGATCAGCCAGGCCACCCCGAGCAGCCCGACGGCGATGAAGGTCGGCGGCACCCAACGGCGGCTGGACGGCGCCTTGACCTTCTTCGGCTTCGCCTCGGCCGCCGCCTTCTGCTTCTTCTTGCTGTCGGTCGACTTACGGACTCTGGACTCGGGCACGCTGATAACTCCTCGGGTGTCGAGCCGTTAGCGTAGTTCACTCGGCCGTGACAGCGGGCGATCGTGACGACCCGACGAGGACGGAGGCCGCCGTGGACGAAGCACGTCGACCGGTGCAGTCCGTCTGGCGCCGGATCCGTCGGTCCTTGATCCGGGCCCGTTCGGCGCAGCGACGCCGGGACAGCCAGCGCACCCGGGCCGGCCGGCTGGCCACCGGAGCCGTCCTCGTGGTCGCCGGACTGCTGGTGGTGGTGAGTGCGTCGAACGCCCGCGGCATCGACCTGCGGCCGGGCCGGAACACCGACCTGGTCAGCCTGGTGCAGTCCGAGTCCCGCCGGAACACCGCGCTGGCCGGTCAGCTCACCCGGTTGCGGGCCGAGGTGGACACTCTCGCCGCGGCCCAGGGCGACGCCGGCAGCACCGACCTGGCCGACGAGCTCGCCGAGAAGTCCGCTCTGGTGGGCCTGACCCCGGTGACCGGACCGAGCGTGACCGTCACCTTGACCGATGCACCGTCCTCGGTGGCCGGCGACGGGGTCGACCAGGACCTGCTGGTGGTGCACCAGCAGGACATCCAGGCGGTGGCCAACGAGCTGTGGCGTGGTGGGGCGGAGGCGATGACCATCCAGGGTCAGCGGGTGATCGCCACCACCGGCATCAAGTGCGTGGGGAACACCGTCGTGCTCCACGGGATCCCGTACGCGCCGCCCTACCGGATCAGCGCCATCGGGGACCCGGCGAAGCTGCAGGCGGCGCTGGCCGGCTCGGAGTTCATCCGGATCTACCAGCAGTACGTCGACGCGTACCGGCTCGGCTACGAGGTGACGACGTCCTCCCGGTCGGACTTCCCCGGCTACCAGGGCTCGATCGACCTGCAGTACGCCACCCCGCTCGACCGTCCCCGCTGACCGGACCGCGCGCGCAGCCACCCACGATGTGGCCGGGAGACCAGACGTCGCCGTGGCTTCGGGAGAGAATGGCTCCCATGCCGCGTACGAAGATCCTCGTGGTCGACAACTACGACTCGTTCGTCTACAACCTCGTCCAGTACCTGGCGCAGATCGGCGCCGAGGTCGAGGTGTGGCGCAACGACGACCCGCGGTTCGCCGACGACTCCTTCACGGCCGGTTTCGACGGCATCCTGCTCTCACCCGGACCCGGCACCCCCGAAGAGGCCGGGGTCTGCATCGACGTGATCCACCGCAAGGCGGGTGAGGTGCCGATCTTCGGCGTCTGCCTGGGGCTGCAGGCGATCGGAGTCGCGTACGGAGGCGTGGTGGACCGGGCGCCCGAGCTGCTGCACGGCAAGACCTCGACGGTGCACCACCAGGGTCTGGGCGTGCTGACCGGACTGCCCGACCCGTTCACCGCCACCCGCTACCACTCGCTGGCCATCGAACCGGACACGATGCCGGCGGTCCTGGAGGTCACCGCGGCCACGGAGGGCGGGGTCATCATGGCCGTCCGGCACCGCAGCCTGCCGGTCGAGGCCGTGCAGTTCCACCCCGAGTCGGTGCTCACCGAGGGCGGCTACCAGATGCTGGCCAACTGGCTGGCCGTCTGCGGCGACCCGGAGGCACCCGAGCGGGCCAAGGACTTCGCGCCGCTGATGACGGCACGCTGAGTGGCGGGCCGAAGGTGACGGAGACCATCACCTCGACGGCTCAGAACCCGACGACACGCCGGAGATCGACTGGCGAGGGTCAGATTCCCGTCACGAAGTAATTCGAGCCGCGATGGGCGGGTCGCTCAGTAGAAACCGAAGCGGGCCAGCGGCTCGACCAGCTCGCGCTCCTCGTAGGACAGGTGCGAGCTCATGGTGTCGCTGAGCAGGTCGACGGCCCGGCGCAGCTCGGGCAGCCCGCCGGGACCCGACACCACGGCGACGAGGGCCCGGTCGACCTCGTCGAGCACCCCGGCGATCACGTGGTGCTCCGCCTCGAGGCGGTCGATCACCGGAACCAGGTCGTCGTCGGCGGCCCGGAGGTGCGGGAACAGGCTGGCGTCCTCGATCGAGTGGTGGGTGGTGACCAGCCGGCAGTAGGACTGGCAGTAGGCGCCCAGCGTCCAGTCGTTCTGCCGCAGCGTCATCGCGTTGATCAGGGACCGGGCCCGGCCGGCGTCCAGCGCCCCGGCCTCCACCTGGTCGATCAGGTCGAACAGCTGCCGCAGCTCCGTCCGCAGGTGGTCGTGGACGTCGATCAGGTGCTGCCCGGACGCTCGCTCGTGCGCGGTCCAGGTGAGCGGCCGGGATGACGGTGCGTACGTGGGCCGGGCCGCCTCGTCCCACGGTCGCCGGGCGCTCCGCCGGACCCCGTCGTCGAGAGTGGGTCGAGGACCGTCGGCGGGCAGCCGGTCGGACCGGACGGCTATCGGGTCCTCGGAAGCGGTCAGCTGATGGTCCGCGGCGTCCGGTGCCCTCTCGACCTCCGACTCGCCGGCCGCCCCGCCGGTCACCTCGTCGGACGGCTCCGGGGATCCCGGTGCCGCACCGCGTTTCCGCTCGGCCGACACCAGGTCGCGGACCGCCGGCGCGATCTCCGTCCCGAACCGCTGCACCAGCTGCGGGTCGTCACCGGCCACGATGAAGGTGCTCATCCCGTGCTCGAGCGCGAACTCGGCCAGCTGCTCGGCCCAGGCCGGATCATCGGACGGGCTCACGTTGTAGAGCCGCCGGATCTCGGCGGGGTCCCGGCCCGCGGCCTCGGCGGCCGCGTCGATCCGGGCGTTCTTCTCGGCCAGCTGGTCCGGCGGCACGTACGCCTGCGAGGGCAGCCACCCGTCCGCCGACCGGCCGGTGAGCGCCAGCATCCTGGGCCCGATCGCGCCCACCCAGATCTCGACCGCGTGGGCCGGGGCCGGACCGGGATGGGCGCCCACCACCCGGTAGTGCTCGCCGTCCACCCGGACCGACCGCCGCGCGGTGTCCCAGGTGGCCCGGATGATCTCGATCCCCTCGGCCAGGGCGGCGACTGCCTCCGCAGGCGTGCGGCGGGGGCCTCCCGCCGCCGCCACCGCGTCCCAGAACGCGCCGGCGCCGATGCCGAGCTCGATCCGGCCGCGGCTCAGCAGGTCGAGACTGGCCACGGTCTTGGCCAGCACGTACGGCGGCCGCAGCGGCAGGTTGGTCACGTTGGTGGTCAACCGCAGCGTGCTGGTCCGTGCGGCGATGGTGCCGATCAGCGCCCAGCTGTCCAGGAACCGTGCCTGGTACGGGTGGTCCTGCACCGTGGCCAGGTCGAGACCGGCCGCCTCGGTGAGCAGCCCCAGCTCGACCACCCGGTCGGGCTGCGCGGCGTCCGGGGTGAGGAAGGTGCCGAACTGGAGATCCTGGCCGTAGTCGCTCACCCTCCGATCCTGCCGCACGGCCGCCGGAGTTCTCGCGTCAGCGCACCCCGCGGGGCCGGAACTGCACGCTCATCCGCGGCCCGACCGGCCGGGTCGTCTTCGGCACCGCGTGCTCCCAGGTGCGCTGACAGGACCCGCCCATCACGATCAGGTCGCCGTGGCCCAGTCGGTGCCGGATGGTGGCGCCGCCGCCCCGCGGACGGAGCAGGAACTCCCGGGCCGAGCCGAGCGAGAGGATGGCGACCATCGTGTCCTCGGCGCGGCCCCGGCCGATCGTGTCGCCGTGCCAGGCCACCGAGTCGCGGCCGTCGCGGTAGAGGCACATCCCGGCGGTGGTGAACGGCTCGCCCAGCTCCGGCCCGTAGTGCTGGTTCAGCGCCTCACGCGCTGTGGTCAGCGTCGGGTGGGGCAGCTCCTCACCCTCGCCGTAGAACCGGAGCAGACGCGGCACGTCGACCACCCGCTCGTACATCTGGCGTCGCTCGGCCTGCCAGTCGACGTCGAGCAACCGGTCGTAGACCTCGTCGGCGCAGCCCAGCCAGCCGGGCAGCAGATCCACCCAGGCCCCGCGTCCGAGGTGGTGCCGGACGACGAGATCGGCCAGCGGACCCAACCCGGGCGCAGCGTCGAGCTCGAACAGCGAACCCTGCAGAGCGGTCATCACGGACATGCCCCGAGTGTACGCCTATTCGATCACCTGTTCTATAGCGGAACGGAGCGGTTTCCCCGCCGGACGCCCGCCCTCAGCCTCAGCTCGGGGTGTCGGACGGCTCCGGCGTGGTCGGCGTGCTCGGCGGGGCGGACGTCGGCGGGGTCGTCGGGGTCGGGGTGGGGGTGGGAGTGGGCTTCGGGGCCACGGCCACCACCAGCGAGATCGTCTCGCCCCGAGCCAGCGACGAACCGGCTCCCGGGTCCTGCGACACCACCAGCCCAGCCGGCTGCTCGTCGGTCTCCTGCTCGGTGAAGCGGACCTTGAAGCCCGCCTCCTTGGCGTCGGACTCCGCCCGTTCCCGGTTGACCCCGACCAGGTTGGGCACACTCGACTCGCCGGTGGCGTACGTGAGCGTGACCTTGGTCGACAGCGCGCACCGTCGAGCCCTCCTTGGGGCTGACCGTCAGGACCTCACCGGCTTTGGCGTCGGTCGGCTCCGAGGTTGCGGCCTTGGCGTCGACGGAGTCGAAGCCGGCGTCGTTGAGCCGGCTCTCGGCCGCCTTGCGGTCCCGACCGACCAGCCCGTCGGGGATGGTCGCGGTCTCGGGACCCTGGTTCACGGTGATGGTGACGGAGCTGTCCACCTCGACCTGGGTCTCGGCGATCGGGTCCTGCTGGGTCACCTGCCCCTTGGTGTCGGCCGGCCCGTTCACCTCGCGGAGCGTGGCCTTCAGGCCGACCCCCTCGAGCCGGGCGGTGGCCTGGTCGGCGGTGTAGGTCAGCACGTTCGGCACCGCCACCAGGGCCGGCGGCGGCGGCTCGGTCGGCTGGCTCCACCGGTAGACGCCCCAGGCCACACCACCGAGCAGCAGCAGGGCCAGCACGACGACGAGGGCGATCAGCCCGCCGCGGCGCTTGGGCTCCTCGTCGACGTCCTCCTCGACCGGCGGCGGGGTCGGCACCGGGCGGGTCGCGACCCGGGTCGGCACCTCGGACTCCGGGATCGGTCGCGGCACCACAGCCGTGGCCTGCTGCCCGGCCAGCACCCGGGTGATGTCGTTCTTGAACTCCCGGGCCGACTGGTAGCGGTCGTCGGCGTCCTTGGCCAGCGCCTTGAGGGTGATGGCGTCGATGTCCGGGGTGATCTCGGGATCGAGCTGGCTCGGCGGCACCGGCTGCTCGCGGACGTGCTGGTAGGCCACGCTGACCGGTGAGTCGCCGACGAACGGCGGGCGACCGACCAGCAGCTCGTAGAGCAGGCAGCCCGCGGAGTAGATGTCGCTGCGGGCGTCCACGGTCTCGCCACGCGCCTGCTCCGGGGAGAGGTACTGAGCGGTGCCGATCACGGCGGCCGTCTGGGTCATGGTCGCGGACGTGTCGGCGACCGCGCGGGCGATGCCGAAGTCCATCACCTTGACCTGGCCGTTGGGGGTCAGCATCACGTTCGCGGGCTTGATGTCGCGGTGCACGATGCCGGCCTTGTGGCTGTAGCTGAGCGCGTCCAGCACGCCGACGGTCAGCTCCAGGGCCCGCTCGGGCAGGAGCTTGCGGCCCTCGCGGAGCACGTCCCGCAGCGTCTGGCCCTCGACCAGCTCCATCACGATGTACGGGATCGAGGTCCCGGTGACCGGGTCGGTCTCCTGGCCGGTGTCGTAGACAGCCACGATCGTGGGGTGGTTCAGGCCGGCGGAGGACTGGGCCTCGCGGCGGAACCGGGCCTGGAAGGTCGGGTCGGTCGCCAGATCGGCGCGCAGCTCCTTGACCGCCACGGGTCGCCCCAGTCGGAGGTCGAGGGCCCGGTGGACCTCGGCCATCCCGCCGCGGCCGAGCAGCTCGCCCAGCTCGTAGCGTCCTCCGACCAGCTTGGGCTGGCTCGTCATCTGCTCAGTCCTCCCATCGTCTGCGCACCGGCCGAGTCCGCCGACGTGCTCTGTGACCTTCCCACGACCGCACCCGATCGCACGACCACCCCAAGGGGTGCTGCCACCGGAGCCGGTGCTGTGACCTGGATCGGTGCCCAGCCGAGATCGGTCCTCACGAGAGGGCGGCCTGCATCGTGGCGCGGGCGATCGGCGCGGCCACCCGGCCGCCGGCGATGTCCTCCCGCGGGATGTCGGCGTCCTCCACGATGACCGCGACCGCGACCTTGGGGTCGTCCACCGGAGCGAACGACGTGAACCAGGCGAAGGGTTTCCGGGACGGATCGGACTGGGCGGTGCCGGTCTTGCCGGCCACCTGGACGCCGGAGATCTGCGCGGTGGACCCGGTGCCCTCCGCCACCACGATCCGCATCATCTCCTGCAGCTCCTTGGCGTTGGCCGGTGTCATCGCCTGGCTCAGCTTGGTCGGGTTGGTGGTGGAGATCGGCTTCAGGTCCGGTCCCTGCACCATCGAGACCACGTACGGGTCCATCACCGCGCCGTCGTTGGCGATGCCGGCGGTGACCATGGCCATCTGGAGCGGGCTGGCCGCGACGTCGTACTGGCCGATGGAGCTCAGCGCGAGCTGGGCCTGATCCATCTCGTCGGGGAACTGGCTGGCCACACCGTTGAGATCGGACAGGTGCCGGGCGTTGAAGCCGAACTTCTGGGCCTGGTCGCGGAGCTTCTCCTGCCCCACCTCCAGCCCGAGGTTGGCGAAGGCGGTGTTGCACGAGACCCGGAGCGCGTTGCTGATGGTGGTCTCCGAACCGCCGCAGTTGGTGGAGTTGGGCAGGTAGGTCTCGGTGTTGGGCAGCTTCAGCCGGTCCGGGGACGCCACCTTGGTGTCGGGGGACATGCCGTCCTCCAGCGCCGCCGCCGCCGTCACCAGCTTGAACGTCGACCCCGGCGGGTAGATCTCCCGCGCCGCCCGGTTGGCCAGCGGTCGGGTGTCGTCCTCGGCCAGCGCGCTCCAGCTCTTGTTGGCGGCCTCGATGTCGTGGTCGGCGACGGTGTTGGCGTCGTAGCTGGGGCTGGTCACCATGGCCAGCACGGCACCGGTCTTGGGGTCGAGGGCGACCACGGCACCCTTCTGGTTGCCCAGCGCCTCGGTGGCCGCCTTCTGCACCCGGGGCACGATCGTGGTCTGCACGCTCGCGCCCTTCTGCGGGCTGTCGGTGACCAGGTCGACCAGGCGGCGGACGAACAGCGAGTCGTCGGTGCCGGCCAGCTGGGTGTTGTAGGAGTTCTCCAGCCCGGTCCGGCCGTGGTCGTAGGAGTAGTAGCCGGTGACCACGGAGTAGAGGTCGTCGTCGGGATAGACCCGCTGGAACCGGAACCGGTCGTCGGAGGCCTTGGTCTCGGCCATCGGCACCTTGCCGGTGGCCAGGATGGCCCCCCGGTCCTGGGCGAACTCCGCGTCCCGGGTGCGTCGGTTCTGGCTGTCGGCGTCCAGTCCGGCCTGCCGGAACAGGACCGAGTAGGTGACGTTGCCCAGCAGCAGGGCGAACATCACCATGGCCACGAACGCGACCCGGCGGATGGGCTTGTTCATGCGGCCCCTCTGACCGTGGCGGGCCGGGCCATCAGCTGGGTCGTCTCGCCGTCGGGATCGATCTCCATCGCGGTGGCGAGGGGCTTGCGGGCGTGGTGGGAGATGACCATCAGCAGGCCGATGACGATCCAGTTGCAGATCAGCGACGAGCCGCCCTGCGACATGAAGGGAGTGGTCAGTCCGGTCAGCGGCAGCAGCCGGGTCACCCCCCCGATGATGGTGAACACCTGCAGCGCGAGGCCGAAGGCCAGACCGGCCGCGAGCAGCTTGCCGAACGGGTCCCGACACTGCAGCGCGGTGCGCAGACCGCGGAAGACGATCAGGGCGTAGATGACGATGACCGCCATCAGACCGGTGGCGCCGAGCTCCTCGCCGATGGCGGCGGCGATGAAGTCGGAGCGGGCCAGCGGGGTCAGCCCGGGGCGGCCCTCACCGAGGCCACGACCGAGCAACCCGCCCCAGGCCATGCCGAACTGGGCGTTGATCACCTGGTAGTAACGGTCGTAGTCCCCGAAAGGATCCAGCCAGGCGCCGACCCGGATCTTGACGTGGTCGAAGAGCAGGAACGCCAGGTACGCCCCGCCGGCGAACAGGGTGCTGCCCAGCACCACCCAGCCGGGACGCTCGGTGGCGACGTACAGCATCATCACGAACATCCCGAAGAACAGCAGCGAGGTGCCCAGGTCGCGCTGCGAGATCAGGATCAGCAGACTCAGCGCCCAGACGCACAGGATGGGTCCGAGGTCGCGGGCGCGGGGCAGGTCCAGCCCCAGCACCCGCCAGCCGGCCAGCGCGAGCACGTCGCGCTTCTCCACCAGGTAGGACGCGAACGCCACGGCCAGCACGACCTTGGCCGCCTCGGCCGGCTGGAAGCTGTAGGGACCGACCTGGATCCAGATCTGGGCGCCGAACTTCTCGGTGCCCAGGCCGGGCACCAGCGGCAGCAGCAGCAGGACCAGACCGAGCAACCCGAGCGTGTACGTGTAGCCCTGCAGCGGCCGGTGGTCACGCAGCACCACCGCCACCAGGACGAACATGACGACGCCGATGGTCGTCCAGATGAGCTGGGTGCGGGCCCCGTCCAGGGGAGGGGAGTTGATCAGGTCGATCCGGTGGATCATGGCGATCCCGAGCCCGTTGAGGAGCACCACGCAGGGCAGCAGCACCGGGTCGGCGTACGGGAGTCGCCAGCGCACCGCGATGTGGGCGATCACCACCGCGATCGTCGAGGCGATGGCCAGGGTGGTGAAGCGGGCCGAGAGCTCGCCGTCGACGTTGAGGTCGACCTGCGCGTACGCGCCCAGCACCAGGACCAGGGCGAACAGCAGCCCGAACAGCTCCGCCCCACGACGCTTGCGGGGGACGACGGTCATCGAGGAGTCAGCGCTCATCGGAGGCGTCCACTAGCAGCCCTGGCCGGGCAGCGGGGTCGGGGCCGGTGTGGTGGGGGCTGGGGTGGCCGGGGTCGAGGTGAGGGTGCTGCTGGCGCTCGACGTCGACGGGGTGGGCGTCGCCCTGGGGGTGGCCGAGCTCTTCGGGGTGCTGGTGGCCGAACCACTCGGCTTCGGGGTCGGTGAGGCGGTCGGGGGCGTGGCGCACCGGCGGGCCATCTCCCGGAGCTGCTGGATGGTGACCCGGGCCGCGTCGACGCCGGCCACCTCGATGCCGGCGGCCACCTCGGCCTGGTAGTACGGCGGCAGACTGGCCACCGGCAGGTCCTGGACCTCGTACACCGAGGAGAGCTGCAGGCCCGGGATGCCGTCCGGCAGACCCTGGAAGATGGCGACCTGGTCACCCGCCGCCCCGACGAAGAACTGGGTCCGCGTCCACGCGTAGCCGGCTCCGAGACCGGCGCCGGCCACCAGCAGCACCGCCAGCCCGACCAGCAGCGTGCGGACGAAGCGTCGCTTGGCCGGCGGGCCGGGTGCGTAGCGGGACTCGTCGTCGTGGGTCGCCGCGGCGGCGGCGGGGGCCTCGGCGTCCGGGTCCGGCAGGGCGTCGTCGAGGTCCTCGTCGTCGTACCGGTCGAAGCCCGGCACCACAGCCGGCCGGGTCGGCAGCGAGGGGATGTCCCGCTCGGCGGCGGCGCCGAGGACCACCGCGGCGCCGACCACCGGCCGGACAGCTGTGTCGTCGGTGTCGGCGGCGACCGGCGTCGTGTCCTCGTGGGCCTCGGCCACGATCACCGTGATGTTGTCGATCCCGCCCGCGGCCAGTGCCTCGTCCACCAGGTCGGCGACGGCCGCGTCGAGATCGGGCTGGCCGAGCAGCTCGGCGATCCGGGGGTCGTCGACCAGACCGCAGAGTCCGTCGCTGCAGAACAGCAGCCGGTCACCCGTCCGCAGCTCGACGGTGGTGAGGTCCGGGTCGTTGGCGGGCTGGCCGTTGAGGACCTTCAGCAGCAGCGACCGGTGCGGGTGGTAGGCCGCCTCGTCGGGAGAGATCTTGCCGTCGTCGACCAGGGACTGCACCCAGCTGTGGTCGTGGGTGAGGCGCTCCAGCCGGCCGTCCCGCAGCAGGTAGGCCCGGCTGTCGCCGATGTGCGCCAGCCCGAGCCGGGAACCGTCGAAGACGGCGCCCGTGACTGTCGTCCCCATCCCCTCCAGGCTGTAGTCGGCCGCGACCAGGTCGGCGATCCGGGTGTTCGCGTCAGCGATCGAGGCGGCCAGCCGACCGAGCAGCGGGTTCAGCCCCGCTGCTCCCTGGTCGGTGTCCGCCGGTGTGAGCGGCACGATCACGGTGTTCTCGTCGCCGTCCGCCTTCGCGGGACTGGGCCGGTCGTCGGTCAGGGCATCGTCCGCCGCCGGCTGCTCCCTGACGACCGGAGACGGCTCGCCGTTCTCGCCGCTCTCGGGGCCGGGTGTCGGGGCGGCGGGCGCGACGCCCGAGGAGAGCAGGTCCGGGGTGTCCAGACGCTTGATCTCGTCGATCGCCACCGCGGAGGCCAGGTCGCCGGCGGCAGCTCCGCCCATCCCGTCGGCGACGACGAGCAGGTGCTGGCTGGCGTACCCGGAGTCCTGGTTGTTCTTGCGGACCAGGCCGACCTCGGAGTGGGAGACGACGCGGAGCTGGAGGGTCATCCGCTCAGACCTCCAGCTTCAGGACCGTCTTGCCGATCCGGATGGTGTCGACCAGGGACACGCTGGTGGGCGCGGTGATGCGCTGGCCGTTGACGTAGGTGCCGTTGGTCGAGCCGAGATCCTCCACGTACGGGCCCTCGTCGCCGGCCACCACCCTCGCGTGCCGGGTGGAGACGTAGTCGTCGTCGAGGATCAGCTGGCAGTCCGAACCGCGGCCGATCAGCACCACCCCGTCGGCGAGACCGGCCGACAGCCCGGACTGCGGACCCTGCACGATGGTCAGCTTGTGCGGACGGCCCTTCTTGCCGCGGCGGGACTTCTTGGCCGGCGCGGGCTCCTCCAGCGGCTGCGGGCGGGGATCGTCGACCGGCGAGGGCGTGGGCACCGTCCGTCCGAACAGGTCGCTGCGGATGACCGAGACGACCGACAGGATGAACAGCCACAACAGGGCGAGGTAGAGCACCTTGATGGCGGTGACGGCGAGCTCGGACATGGGCCAGGTGCCTTCAGCGCCCGGCAGGCGCGTGCACCAGCATCCGGGTGGAACCGATCTCGATCCGGGTGCCCTCGGTCAGATCGGCGCGCTGCACCTTGTGCCCGTTGACGGTGATGCCGTTGGTGGAGCCGAGGTCGAGGATCTCCGTGGCGCCGGTGGCCGGGTGGACCTTCACCTCGGCGTGCAACCGGGAGATGCCGGGGTCGTCGATCCGCAGGTCGGCGTCGGTGCCCCGGCCGATGACGAACCCGGGCGGGGTGAGCGGGTGGCGCAGACCGTTGACCTCCAGCACCAGCTCGGTCCGGCTGGCGGTCGGTCGGTACAGGTCGGGGGCGCTCTCGGCGGACCGGGCGGAGAACGCCGACGAACCACTCAGGCCGGAGGGGGCGCTCTGGGCCGACGGGGCGGACCAGGCCGACGGGCCGGACTGAACCGGGGAGGCGGACGCGGCCGAGGCGGCGGACGGAGCCGACGCTCCCGATCGAGCGGCTGCCGCCGACGGGCGACGGGGCGCGGCCGCGGCCCGGTCGTCGGCCGGGGTCATCCCGGCGACGGCTTCGGAGGCGACGGTGAAGCGGCCGGTCGGCAGGGACGTGTCCTGGTCGAAGTGGATCCGGATCGGCCCGTTGAACACGTAGCCCATGTCGCGGGCGTGGGTCTTCAGCTCCGCGGCCAGCTCGGCGATCAGGGTCTTGCTGTACGGGGTGAGCTTGGCGTAGTCGTGCTCGGACAGACCGACCGAGAAGTCGTTGGGGACCAACCGCTTGTCCCGCGACATCAGCTTGGCCTCGGCGTCCAGCTCCTTCTGCAGCCGCGCCGCGATCTCCACCGGCTGGACGTCGCCCTTGAAGGCGCGGGCGAAGACGCCGTTGACCGCGCTCTCGACCTTCTTCTCGAACTTGCCGAAGATGCTCACGTCGCCTCCTCCCTGGATCGTCGCCGTCGTCGTTCCGTACGTTCTGCTGGACAGACCGGGGCAGCGCTCGGCGCCCGCGGCACACCGGGACCACAGCCTCGGCATGGTGGATCAGCCTAGATCGTATCCAGCAGATCCTGGCCAACCCCGGTTCGGCGGGCGGCGGAGGGCACGGTTTCGTCACGCCAGGCCGTCTCGGCGTGCCTGCGGCCCGACTGCACGGTCACCGTCGGGTAACGCTCGTGACGGGCTGATCCGGGCACACCCTCTCGGCGTGTCCCACCCCCGTAGACGGGCCGACGAGCCCCGTCAACGGATTCGTGCCCTCCCGCCCACCGTGCTAGCCTTTCCCGGCGGTTGCCCCAGTGATGGGGTCGCTGACGCGCGAGTGGCGGAATGGCAGACGCGCTGGCTTCAGGTGCCAGTGTCCGAAAGGACGTGGGGGTTCAAGTCCCCCCTCGCGCACCGACAGGCCCCGGGTTCCTCGGAATCCCGGGGCCTTTCTGCGTCTGGACCGACGAGCTCGGGCCTACAGCCGGATCCGGACCACCTCGCCGGTGTTCTTCTCGTTGCTGTGCGTGCTCACGTACGCGTCCCGCCCCTTGATCGCGATGCCGTACGGCGCCGGAAGGCCGCCGGTCACGACTCTGTGGTCGGCCGGGACCTCGCCGCCGCGCTCCACCTCGACGACGGAGCCGACCGGACCGTTCAGCAGACCCTGGCTGGCCAGCTGCACCGCGTACAGCGTGCGACCACGGAAGGCGAGGTCGGTGACGTTGGTCAACCCGGCGGCGTACACGGTGGTGCGACCGCTGCGCGGGTCGATCCGGTAGATGTTCGCGGCGCCCTGCGGGAACGGGAAGCCGGTCAGCTGGCTGACGTAGTAGGCGCCGTCCCCACCCCTGGTCGCGACCGAGGTCGGCACCGCCTGCATCGGGATCTGGGTCCCGGGCGGCAGCCCGAGGAACAGGGGTTCTCGTCCGCGCTGATCCCGGTCGGCATCTCGATCATGCGCGACGAGCTGCCCAAGGAGAAGGTGTCCTCGGCCATCGCCTTGATGAGCGCGACGCTGGGCATCGGCGGGGCGCTGGGCCTGCCGCTGGGCGGACTGCTGTTCGGCCGGTTCGGCTGGTCGTCGGTGTTCTGGCTCTCGGTGGTGGTCGGGCTGGCCATCCTGGTCGCGGTGCTGCTGGTGGTGCCGGAGTCGGGAGTGAAGACCCGTGGCCGGTTCGACCTGCTCGGGGCGGTGCTGCTGTCGGCCGCGCTCACCTGCCTGCTGCTGGTGATCTCCAAGGGCGCTCGCTGGGGCGGGGAGTCGGTCGCGCTGCTGCTGACCGCCACCGCCGTGCTGCTGGCCGTCTGGTTCCCGTACTCGCTCAAGGTCTCCCAGCCGCTGGTCGACCTGCGCACCTCGGCTCGCCGTCCGGTGCTGTTCACCAACCTGGCCTCGATCCTGGTCGGCTTCGCCCTGATGGCCAACATCCTGGTCAGCACGCAGCAGCTGCAGCTGCCCCCGGAGGCCGGCGGCTACGGTCTGGGCGCGCTGGCCGCCGGTCTGGCCATGGTGCCGGGCGGCCTGGCCATGGTGGTGTTCTCGCCCGTGTCCGGCAAGCTGATCAACGTCCTGGGCGGACGCATCACCTTGATCATCGGCTGCGCGATCATGGGAGTGGCCTACGTCGGCCGTGTCTTTCTCGACCACTCGCTGCTGTCCATCGTGATCGGCTCGGCCGTGGTCAGCGTCGGGTCGGCGATCGCGTACGCGGCGATGCCGAGTCTGATCATGGCCAACGTGCCGATCACCGAGACCGCCTCGGCCAACGGACTGAACGCCCTGCTGCGGGCGCTGGGCACCTCCACCGCCAGCGCCGTCATCGCCGGTCTGCTGACCGCTGTGACGATCACCGTCGACGGGGCCACGGTGACCAGCCCGGCCGCGTTCACCATCACCTACTGGTTGGCCGGGGCGGTGTCGCTGCTGGCCTGCGGCATCGTCTGGTTGGTGCCGCGCCGGTCGGCGGAGGTCAGCGAGGTGTCGGAGGTCGAGCCGACCGCCTCGGTCAGTCAGGCTGGTGGAGGAGCTGAGATCGTGGTCCGTGGGCGGGTGCTGCGCCCCGACGACAGCCCGCACCCGCACGCGGTGGTCACCGCCGTCCGACTGACCGGCGAACCGCTGGACTGGAGCCGGGCCGACAACACCGGGGTGTTCTCGCTGGCGCTGCCCGGTCGGGACCGCTACCTGGTGATCGCCAACGCCGACGGCTGGACCCCGCGCTCGCAGGTCACCGACTTCGCCGCCCCCGATCTCGCCCCCGTGGTCCGACTGGGCGGGCCCCTGCTGCTGACCGGGACCGTGCGCCGAGCCGGCGAGCCGGTGGCCGGGGCGCTGCTCACCCTCAGCGCCACGACGGGCGAGGTCCGGGCCACCACCACCAGCGCGGCCGACGGCGGCTACCGGCTGCGGCTGCCACCGCCCGGACACCACATCCTCACCGTGCTCGCGCCGGATCTGCTGGTGTCGTTGTCGGTGAAGATCTTCACCACCACGCAGTCGGCCGTGAACGACGTCGAGCTGCCGGCCGACCACCTCCGCTGACGCACTCCTCAGGTCACTCACGCACGCGTAGCAACGCCCGCGCGAGTGGGCGGAGGAGTGCGTCAGCGAGAGGTGAGGTCGGTGATGGCCGGTCCGAGCTCGGGCCAGGCGAAGGTGAAGCCGGCGTCGAGCAGCTTCTGCGGTGCGACCCACCGGCTCTTCAGCAGCAGCTCGGACTCCTGGCGCAGCACGACCATGCCCGAGCTCCAGCATCCAGCGGTGCGCCGGCAGCCCGAACGGCCGGTGCGTGGCCCGGCGCAGCTCGGCCATCAGCAGCCGGTTGGTGCTGGTGCCGGGTGCGGCCAGGTTGACCGGACCCTCGCAGCTCCGGGCGGGCGATCACGAAGCCGGACGGCCGTCGACCAGGTCGTCCAGGTGGATCCAGCTGAACCGCTGCTCGCCGTGGCTGCGGTGCGCCGGTGGCGGCCGGCTCGGTCGGGGTCGGGCCGATGCCGCGGTAGCGCCGGTGCGGGAACCACCAGCCGTCGTACTGGGGTCCGCCCGCGCCGCAGCCGGGCCGCGCGCGGCAGCATCTGCAGGGCCGGCCCGTCGCCCAGCACGATGGCCATCCGCAGCGCCACCCGCCGGGTGCCGGGCAGGTCGCCGGCGAAGAACGCCCGCTCCCAGTCCCGGGCGACGTCGACGGAGAAGCCGCTGCCCAGCTCGCCGTCGCCCTCGCTCTGCGGTCGGTCCAGCGCGTACCGGTAGATCGTGCCGGTGCTCGCGTTCAGCCAGACCGACGGCGGGTCGGCGGCGCGCGGCCACGGCGCGGTGCAGCTCGGTGGTGGTGTCGATCCGGGACCGGTAGATCTCGTCCCGGTGCGCGTCGGTGTAGCGGCAGCCGACGCTGCGTCCGGCCAGGTTGATCAGCAGGTCGGCGCCGTCGACCAGGGCGGCCAGCCGCTCCGGCTCACCCCAGCGGGCGTCGGGCCCGGTGCGGCCGACCTGGGCGACCTGGTAGCCGTCGGTCGTCAGCTCCTCGACCAGCCGTCGACCGATGAAGCCGGAGGCACCGGCCAGGACTGCTCGTCGCTCCGTCATGCGCCGACCCTGCCAGGTCGGGGGGCGCAGCCCCGCCCGCCGCCCGGCTGACGCACTCCTGCAGCCCACCCACGCACGCCGTGCTGGGCGTGCGCGAGTGCCCGCAGACGTGCGTCAGCGGGATCGGCCGGCACCCACTAGCCTGCCCGCGTGCGCTCGCCCATCGACGACGAGATCCGGCAGATCTTCGACCAGTGCGCCGGCATCGGCGACGGCCAGGTCGCGACCTACATCCCGGAGCTCGCCGACGCCGACCCCACGGCGCACGGCCTGTGCGTGATGTCCGTCGAGGGCCACAGCTACGCGTACGGGGCGGTGGACGTGCCGTTCACCATCCAGTCCATCTCGAAGGTGTTCGCGTACGCGCTCGCCCTGGAGACCCACGGGTTCGACGCGGTCGACGAGCTGATCGACGTGGAGCCGTCGGGCGAGGCCTTCAACGAGCTGAGCCTGGACTCCCGCACCCACCGGCCGCGCAACCCGATGATCAACGCCGGGGCGATCACGGCCAGCTCGCTGCTGCCCGGGGAGGGGCCCGAGGAGCAGGTGGCGGCCCTGCTCGACTACCTCAGCGCGTTCGTCGACCACCAGCTGATCGTGGACGACCGGGTCTACGCCTCCGAGGCGGCGACCGGGCACCGGAACCGGGCGATCGCCTACCTGCTGCGCAGCGTGGACGTGCTCACGGGTGACCCGATGGCGGCGGTCGACGTCTACTTCCGGCAGTGCTCGATCCAGGTGACGGCCCGCGACCTGGCGCTGATGGCCGCCACCCTGGCCAACGGGGGCGTGCAGCCGACGACCGGGCGGTTGCTGGTCTCCCGCGCCGTGCTCCGTCGGGTGCTCAGCGTGATGGCCGGCTGCGGGATGTACGACGGCGCCGGGCACTGGTTGACCGAGGTCGGCCTGCCGGCCAAGAGCGGGGTCAGCGGCGGGATCCTGGCCGTGCTGCCCAGCCAGTTCGGCGTCGCCAGCTACGCGCCGCCGCTGAACGAGCACGGCAACAGCGTGCGCGGGGTGGCCGCCTTCCGCTCGCTGTCGCAGCGCTACGGCTCGCACCTGTTCGAACCGCGGCTGGGCCGGCTGCACACCGTGCGGCACCGGACGGCCGACGCCGACGACCCCGCCACCGTCAGCTACTCCCTGCAGGGCGACCTCGATGTGGCCGGCACCGAGTCGGTGCTGTGGCAGCTGACCGACGAACCGCTCAGCACCCGCCGGGTGGTCATCGACCTCGGCGCCACCGACCGGGTCAGTGGCCACGCCGGCGAGCTGCTGGCGGAGATGTCGCGGCGCTACCTGGTGGACGGCCGGACGCTGGAGGTGGTCGACCCGCAGCAGCTGCTGGCCGGGGTCGCCGACGTCACCCGGCTGCCCTGACCCGGCCGGTCAGGACCGGCGGGCGTCCTGCACCAGCGTGTGCACGAACCCGAGCTTCTCGATCACCCCCGGCGTCAGCGTGAACGGGTACGGGTCGGCCTTGCCCATCGACCGGCTGAGCTCGTTGAAGGACCCGGCGAAGCCCGCCCAGACCCCGACCAGCTCGGCGATGTCGGCCACGTCGAAGTCGAGCTGCGGCCGGCCCGCGAAGTCCCCCCGCCGCGGGTCGGGGAACAGCGAGTGCTGCACCGCCGTCTGCAGGGTGTCGGTGATGTGCAGGTAGTGCGCCCAGATCTCGGCGAAGTCCTCCCACGGGTGCGAGGAGGCGTACGGGGTGATGAACTCCGGTGCCGGCGGGGTGCCCGGGTCGCGGCGGTAGTGCCGCTGCAGCGCCTCGCTGTAGGACGCCCGCTCGTCGCCGAACAGCGCCCGGAACGGCTCCTCCCACCGCGTCCCGGGGATCAGCACCTGCCAGTAGTAGTGCCCGATCTCGTGCCGGAAGTGCCCCAGCATCGTCCGGTACGCCTCGTCCAACCACACGCGGACGGACTCGCGGTGGGCATCGGTGGACTCGGCCAGATCCACGGAGATGACGCCGTTGGCGTGCCCGATGACCACCCGCTGCCCACTGGTCGCCGAGGAGAGCAGGTCGAAGGCCAGACCGCCGTCCGGCCGCTCGTGGTAGCTGGTGACCGGCAGCCCCAGATCGGTCAGCTGGTGGACCAGCCGTCGTTTGGCCACGGCGGCCCGGGACAGCTGCTCCCAGCCGATCGTGTCGTCCCGGGGCGGGGTCTTCCGGTTCAGCCGGCACGCGGGGCAGCGGGCCTCGTCGTCGCCGTCGCGGACCAGCCAGTTGCACCCCCAGGACCGCTCGGCGCACGGGTGCCAGCCGGCGAAGAGAGCGCCGTCGTCGGTCGACGCGTTGATCAGCGACCGCAGATCGGGTCGGTAGGCGAGACGGTCCCCGCAGGACGCGCAGCCGGCGTCCTCGAAGCTGATCAGGGCGCCACACCGGGCGCAGTCGAACCGTTGCATGGCTGCTTTGTAACACCCCGGACCGGCTCCCGCCCGGAGCGAGTCCGCGCGGGCCGACGTCGAGCGGCGGGGGACGTCGTCCGGTGCTGACAGAATGCTCGCCGAAGCACGCGACGCCTCCGGAAAGGTCGTGCCATGAGTACGTCGTCCCAGCACCCGCACTACGAGGCTCACGAACGGTCCTCGACCTCGGTGTCGACAGTGATCCTGACGCTCGCCGGCGTGGTGATCGTCTGCGCGGCGATCAAGATGACGGCGTCGATCATCGCACCGGTGCTGCTGGCCTTCTTCCTGATGATGATCTTCCGCCCGCTGATGGCCGGCCTGGAGCGGCGTCGGGTCCCGCGGGCCGTCACCATCCCGCTCAGCATCGTGCTGGTCTACGGCGTGATCGTCTCCCTCGGACTGTGCGTCTACCTGGCGCTGGCCCGGTTCGCGCTCATCGTGGCCGACAACGGAGCCCAGTTCGTCGAGCTGGCCCGCTGGGTCGGAGGGGTGGCGCAGCAGCTGGGCGTCGACCCGACCAACGTGCAGCAGATCTTCTCCCTGATCTCGCCGGGCCGCCTGGTGAACCTGGCCAGCACGGTGATCTCGGTCTCGGCGTCGGTGCTGACCGCGCTGGCCTTCCTGGCCGCGCTGGTCTTCTTCATGGCCCTGGACGCCGCGGACTTCTCCGGCCGGCTGGCCATGGTCGTCCGGCTCCGCCCGGCCACCGCCAAGGCGCTGCGGGATCTCGGCGTGTCGACGCGCAGCTACTTCGCCGTCGCGGCCACCTTCGGTGCCATCGTCGCCGTCCTGGACTGGGTCCTGCTGGTGGTGCTCGACGTCGAGTACGCCTGGCTGTGGGCGCTGCTGGCCTTCGTCACCAACTTCATCCCGAACATCGGCTTCGTGCTGGGCCTGGTGCCGCCGGCCCTGATCGCCTGGCTGACCATCGACTGGCAGACGGCCGTCATCATCGCGGTCGGCTACTCGGTGCTGAACGTCGTCGTGCAGACGCTGATCCAACCCAAGGTGGTCGGTGACCGGGTCCAGCTGAACACGACGCTGACGTTCCTCGCGCTGGTCATCTGGACCTTCCTGCTCGGCGGTCTGGGCGCCATCCTGGCCATCCCGATGACCCTGTTGATCAGGGCCCTGTTCGTGGACTCGCAGCCGCAGCACCGATGGGTCCGAGCGCTGTTCTCCAGCGGACCGCCGCCCGGTACCGGGGGCAAGAAGAAGAAGCCGGAGCCCGTGCTCGCATCCGAGGACGAGGCGGCCGACGAGGGTGCCGCGCCGGCGGCGTCCTGACATGGAGCCGACCGGGCCGAGGGACCTCGGCGCTGGGTCGGAGGTCAGCGCAGTGGCGGTTGTCGGAGCAGGGTCGGACGTCAGGCCGGCTCCGGATCCCGGGGCGGGGCGGGGTCTCGCGGCGGCGCTGGACGCCGGACCGGTGCTGCTGGACGGCGGCCTGGCCACCGAGCTGGAGGCGGCCGGCCACGACCTGTCCGGCACCCTGTGGTCGGGCCGGCTGCTGCTCGACCAGCCGGAAGCGGTGACGGCCGCGCACGCCCGCTTCTTCGCCGCCGGCGCTCAGGTGGCCACGACCGCGTCCTACCAGCTGTCGTTCGCCGGGCTGGCCGCTCTCGGCGTGGACCGGCGTGAGGCCGAGGCCCTGCTGCGACGGAGCGTGCAGGTGGCGGCGGCCGCCCGGGCGTCCACCTCGCACCCCGGGTCGCGCTGGGTGGCCGCCTCCATCGGGCCGTACGGTGCGGCGCTGGCCGACGGCTCGGAGTACCGCGGGGACTACGGCCTCACCGTCGCCGAGCTGCGGGCCTGGCACCGGCCGCGGCTCCAGGTGCTGGCCGAGGCCGGAGCCGATCTGCTGGCGTGCGAGACGATCCCGTGCCTGGCCGAGGTGGAGGCGGTGCTGGCCGAGGTGGCCGGCACCGGGGTGCCCTGCTGGTTGTCGCTGACCTGCGCCTCACCGAGCACGACGCGGGCCGGCGAGCCGGTGGCCGACGCGTTCGCGATGGCCCGGGACGTGGCCGAGGTGGTCGCCGTCGGCGTGAACTGCCTGGACCCACGAGACGCGGGACAGCTGGTCGCCACCGCCGCGCGGTCGTCCGGCAAGCCGGTGGTCGTCTACCCCAACAGCGGCGAGGAGTGGGACGCCGAGCACCGCACCTGGACGGGGACCGGCGCCGGCGCCGGGCTGGCCGACCGGGTGGCCGGCTGGGTCGCCGACGGGGCCCGGCTGGTCGGCGGCTGCTGCCGTGTCCGCCCGGCCGAGATCGCGGCGATGGCCGCCGCCCTCGCTCCCTGACCGCTGCCCGCCCGTCCCGGACGCCCGCGGGCCCGACCGCCACGCCGCCTACCCCTCGGATTAGTTCGTGACGGGAATCCGCCGCCACGTGCCGGCGAGAGCGGCGTGTCGCCGGTTCGCGCTGTCGCGAGGCGCACGTCTCCGTCACAGCAACCCTCAGACCGGCCAGGTCAGCTGCCGGTACGCCGCGTCCCAGAACATCCACTCGTAGCGGGTCGTGGTGGCGAAGTGCGTCTGGCAGCGGCGCCGCTCCGACCCGCCGAGGTCGTCGCCCAGTGCGTCGGTGACCGCCAGCACCGACTCGACCACCGCGTCGAACTCGGGTGCCCCGTAGGTGCCGATCCACTGCGCGTACAGCTGATCGGGGGAGGAGCGGGACAGCAGCTCACGGCCGACGTCGCGGTAGACCCAGTAGCAGGGCAACACAGCGGCGACGGCCTCGGCGAAGGTGCCGGTCGCGCAGACGGCCAGCAGATACGACGCGTACGCCGTCGTGGTCGGCCCCGATCCCGCCCGGTCGACCTCGGCCGGGTCCAGTCCGAGCCCGGCCAGCAGGCTGACGTGCAGGCCCTGCTCGACCTCGATCGCCTCCGACGCGTGCCGGGCGAACAGAGCGACGGCCTCGGGGTCGGTGGCGCGGGAGGACACCAGGGCCAACGCCCGGGCATACGCCCGCAGGTAGTGACTGTCCTGGATGACGAAGTAGCGAAAGGCCGCGCGCGGCAGCGTCCCGTCGGTCAGACCGGTGAGGAACGGGTGCTGCAGGATCTCCGCATAGGTCGCCGCGCCGTGGCTCCACAGCTCCTGGCTGAACGATGTCGACGGCTCGGCCGGGGGCGGGTCGGAGGGGACCCGGGGGTCCGGGACGGCATCGCGGGAGGCACTGGCCCGATCTTTCCACAGTCAATTCAAAGGAAAGTGTGATCGATTTCACCGGAAACCGACGCATTCTTGATCCATGGACATCACTCAGCTCGCGATCTCCGGGGCCGTCGCCCTGGGCATGCTCGTCGTGGCGCTGCTGGCGATCGTTCCGACGCTGTCCGAGCTCCCCGGCAGCCATCGGCGCCACGACCGCAGCACCGACACCCCCGCTCCCGTCACGGTGCGTCACCACTCGGTTCGGCCCTGACCGTCATCGTCCGCCCGCAGACGGTTCGCGTCGGGCTCGTGGCCGGTCGCGATCCTCGCCGCCGCCTCAGCCGCTGATCGGCGGCGCCCAGCCCGGCCGCGGGATCAGACAGAACGGATGGCCGGCCGGATCCGCGAACACGTGCGACCGGCGTCCAGCAGACGCGCCCCTGCCGCCTGCACCGCCGCGTCGGCCGCCTCCAGGTCGTCGACCATCACGTCCAGGTGGACCTGCTGCGGCCGCTCCGGATCCGGCCAGGTCGGCGGCCGGTGGCCCGGGGCGAGCTGGAACGCGAACCCTGAGGTCTGGGCATCACGTGAGACCACCACGAAGTCAGCCGAGGCGAAGGTGACCGGCAGGCCCAGCAGGCGCGCGTAGAACGTCGCCAGCGCAGCCGGGTCCGGGCAGTCGTAGATGACATGATGCGCCCGTCCGATGGGTGGATCTCTGTCACTCATCCGTCCCTCCTCCTCATCCTCGGCGCCCACCAGCGGCGCTCAGCTCGGCGGTGGTTCCAGCCGGGGGTCCTGGGCCACCGCGATGAGGTCGCCGTTGTGCAGCTCGAGCGGGCGCCCGCCGGTGGTGTTCCGGGCGGCGATGGTGATCACGTACGTGCCCGTCGGACTGTGCTGGACCTCGATGCCCTGGGCGACGCCCGGCGTGGTGGTCATGGAGAAGCGGTTGCCGTCCATGAACCGCTGCCCGGTGCACCGGTGACGGGTGATCTGCCCGCAGCGGACGGCGTCAGCCCTGACCTTGGCGATCTGGATGAACACCTCGGTGCCGCCGCCGTTCAGCCGGTAGACGTCCAGACGCGAGGGCATCGAGCCGGGTGCCGGTGGTGTAGAGGGAGGAGACCCCGTAGCTGTGGCCGGTGAAGTAGGCGTTCTCCGGATCCAGCCGCTCCCGGACGATCGCCGCGGTCCGGTCGCGCCAGCGCGCGGCCTCGGTCACCCGGCACGCTTCCTGGGCCAGATCGCACCCGGCGGTCGGTGGGGCCGACGTGCTGAAGCTGGGTACGGGTGCCGGCGGCGGAGCCGGCGCATCCGGTGAGCTGTGCGGCAGGACGAAGGCGGCGACCAGGACCAGGACGACCGCGCTGACCAGCACGATCAGGGTCGACGGCGTCCGCAGCGAGCGCGGCCGGTGCGGCGGGAGCGCTGACCCGTCGGGATCGTCCCCGGGCGGCAGCGGGCCGTCGACCAGCTCGAACCGGTTGGTTCGGGACGGTTTCTCGGTCACCACGACCTCCTCGTGCTGTCGCGATCGTACGTCGGCGTGCCGACCCTCGGGAGCGTCGGCGGATGGGATCGGCAGCTGGACTGTCACCCCGGCTGAGCGACAATCGGGTCGTGCTCACCTTCCACCGTTACGTCGCCATCGGCGACTCCAGCACCGAGGGTCTGGTCGACCCCGACGGGTCGGGCGGCTACCGGGGCTGGGCCGACCGGCTGGCCCAGCTGATCGCCGACGCCCAGGAAGAACCGCTGGAGTACGCCAACCTGGCCGTCCGCAGTCTCCGGTTGAACGAGATCCGCAACCGCCAGTTCGACGACGCCCTCGCCCTGCGACCGGACCTGATGACCATCTTCGGCGGCGGCAACGACCTGATCGGGATCGGCTGGGACCTGGACGAGATGCGGGCCGATCTGGCCGCCATGTACGGCGAGGCCCGCGCCCACGACTGCACGGTGCTGACCTTCACGTTCCCCGACCCCTCGTCGATCAACCCGCTGGGCAAGCGGGTCCGGGACCGGATGTTCCGCTTCAACGACATCGTGCGGGCGGAGGCGGAGCGCTACGGCGTGCTGGTGATGGACTTCCAGAACTACCCGATCACCGAGGACCCCAGGCTGTGGTTCGAGGACCGGCTGCACGGCAACGAGCTCGGTCACCAGCGGACGGCGGCCGCGCTGGCCTGGCGACTCGGCATCGCCGGGGCTGACGAGTCGTGGGCCGAGCCGCTGGATGACGAACCCGCCCAGCGACGACTGCGCGAGCAGCTGGGCTCCGACGTGGACTGGGTCCGCCGCTACCTCGGACCGTGGCTCGGCCGCGGGATCATCGGCGTACCGCACGGCGACGGGGTGGAGGCGAAGCGCCCGGTGCCGACAGTGGTGCTGCGCTCCGGCGAGTTCCAGGGGTCCGGCGAGTTCGAGCCGTCCGGTCCGACGGTCCGAGCCGTCCGACGGGTCCGAGGGGTCCGAGCGCGGCGCCCCGCCGACGACTGACTGAGCCCCGGGTTCACTTACTGAACGTTCAGTGGGGGGCTCTTCCCAGACCGGGTCCGCCGGTGCCAGACTCCCCGGGTCGAAGGCACCGGGGGATGCCGTGTCGACGGTCCGTACCCCACCTCCCGAGGAGCTTCGATGACGAGACTTCGCACTGTCCTGATCGCGCTGGCCACCGTGCTGGCCGTCGTGGTCCCTGCACTTCCTGCCCACGCGCACGGTCGCGATCGACCCGCGCGCTTCACCCTCGGCGCCACCGTGCTGGACGGCGGTGAGCAGGTCACGTCGGTCAGCATCGACGCCGGCCGGCTCGGCGCGATCCGCGCGAGCAGCCTGACCGCGGCCACCTTCTCGGTCCGCGCCGTCGGTCGCATCCCCGCCGGGGTCGATCCCGGCACCCAGGCCGTCCAGGTCTTCGACGAGGCTCGTACGGTCGCCACGCGCCTGGCGTCGCTGGCCGCCGATGGCCGGATCGGCTGGACCTGGTGTCCGGTCCGACCGTGGCGAGTGCCTCGACGCTGACGTACCTGGGGGCGCAGGGCCGCAACGTGATGCTGGACCTGACGTACACGATCACGCAGAACACCCCGCTGACGCTGAAGAACGGCCGGTCCGCCACCATCAGCCGGTTCACGCAGGGCGCGCTGGTCGACCCCGAGGTCGATCGGTTCTCTGCGGCGGTGTCGCGGCAGGGCCTGAACTACCGACTGGCCAAGCCGACCACCGGTCGGGGCGAGCGCCCGCTGGTCGTCTGGCTGCACGGCAACGGCGAGGGCGGCTTCCCGGGCTACTACGACAACGAGGTGCAGCTGCGGGCCAACCGCGGGGCGCTCGGCCCGGCCACCGTGGAGGCGCAGGCCGTCTTCGGAGGCGCGTACGTGGTCGCCCCCCAGGTGCCCGACACCTGGTACAACGCGGACGCCAACGGCTACCAGGCCAAGCTCCGCGCGCTGATCCGGGAGGTCTCGGCCAAGAACCGGATCGACCAGCGCCGCATCTACGTCCTCGGCGCCTCGGCCGGCGGTCTGATGTCGGTCAAGCTGACCGCCGCCTACCCCGACGACGTGGCCGCCCTGGTACCGACCTGCCTCCGGCCTTCTTCCTGAACCGGACCGGCGAGTACACGATCACCGCCGCGGAGATCCAGCGCGTCGGCGACGTGCCGACCTGGTTCGTGCAGAGCAAGGACGACGCGACCGTGCCGTACGAGAAGGGTGCTGCCTGGGGCCATGAGCTGCTGCCGGGCTCGCTGCTGACGGCGTACCCGAACGTGTCCTGGTCGGGGGTGTCCTACAACGGCCACTTCTCCTGGATCTACACCGCCCGCAACGCCCCGACGACCGACGCCGGGGTGTCGCTGTGGACCTGGATCGCCCAGCAGCGGAGCTGAGACCCGGATAGCGCAGCAGCGGAGCTGAGACCCGGATAGCGCAGCAGCGGAGCTGAGTGAGGAGTTGGGTCAGCCGGGGGTGAGCAGCTGGTCGACCGGCGCGTAGTCGTCGGTCAGGACCGGCGCGTCCCCGGCCCACCCGGCCAGCTCGTCGCCCGCCCGGACCTCCCAGCCGGGCACCCGGGCGGCGAGCTCGGCCCGCAGCCGGTCCACCTCGATCGGTCGCTGGGAGGCGATGACCACCAGGTTCCCGCCCTCGTTGCGGGGGTCGTCGACCAGACCCGTCTCGGCGGTCAGGGCCACGTAGCGGAACTGGGTGCGCAAGGTGGCCACCTCGGCCCGGGCGAAGTCGAGCGGGCCGGAGTCGAGCAGGTTGAGCACGTAGATCCCGTCCGGGCTGAGCGCTCGGTCGACGTCGGCGATCGCCTCGCGGGTGGTCAGGTGCCACGGCACGCTCACCCCGCCGAAGGCGTCGCCGACGATCACGTCCCGGCTGTCGTCGGCGATCCGACGCAGCCCGAGCCGGCCGTCCTCGACCCGGACCTGGACCCGTTCGTCGGGTCGGAAGCCGAGCAGCCGCTCGTCGACGCCCGAGCACGCCCGGGTCGATCTCCGACACGATGCTCCGGGTGCCGGGCCGGGTCTCGGCCAGGTAGCGCGGCACGGTCAGCCCGCCGCCGCCGAGGTGGTAGGCGCGCAGTGACTGATCGCCCGGGTAGGCGGTGTCGATGCCGGCCACGATCGCGCGGATGTAGGGGAACTCGAGGTGCCGCGGGTCGTTCAGGTCGACGTAGGAGTGACGGAGCCCGTCCAGCTCCAGGGTCCGGCCGGACGGTCGCTGCGGGTCGGCGACGACCACGGCGCAGTGGTACGTCGTCTCGGCGTCGCACCCTCCCGGGGCGACGGCTGCGGTCAGCCCGCCCACCAGCACCAGGGCGGCCGGCACGGCCGCTGCCCGAGGTCCCCGGGCCCGCCACTCGAAGGCGGCGGCAGCCACCACCAGCACCACCCCGAGACCGACCAGGATCCCGCTCACCGGGACCCGGGAGATGAGGATGAAGCCGGTCAGGACCGTGCCCGCGATGGCGCCGGCGGTGCCGATCCCGGACAGACGCCCGACGACCGTGCCGGTGTGCTCGAGGCTGGTCAGCCGCAGCTTGGTGACCATCGGCGTGACCGCCGCCAGCAGCGAGCCCGGCACGATGATGCTGAGCGAGGACACCAGGATCAGGATCAGCGCCCAGGCGGCCGGCAGCTCCCCGGCCGCGCGGACGGCGAAGGGGGTGAGCGCGACAGCGACCCCGGACACCGCCAGCAGCGGACCGATCGCCCGCAGCGGGGAGATCCGGTCGGCCACCCTGCCTCCCGACCAGGACCCGACCGCGATGGCGGCCAGGGCGGTGCCGATCACGATCGTGCTCGTCTCCAGCGTCAACCCGAGATAGGGCGCCAGCAGCCGCAGGGAGGTGAGCTCGACGACCAGGACAGCCGCCGAGGACCCGGCCACCAGCGCGGCGGCTCCGTACTCGCCGAGGGTCTCGCGCGGGCCGGGGCGGTGGTCGGCTGCGGAGGTCACCGGGCGATCATGACACCGGCGGGCAACCGGGCCCGCCGACGACAGGGACGCGGACCGGGTCCGGGAATGGCCCCGCCGCCCACGGAGTTAGTTGAAACATGAAGAACATCGGCTTCTTGTCCTTCGGGCACTGGTCCCCGAGCCAGCACTCGATGGTGCAGTCCGCGTCCGACACGCTGCTCCAGTCCATCGAGCTCGCGGTGGCGGCGGAGGAGGTGGGTGCTGACGGCGCCTACTACCGGGTGCACCACTTCGCCCAGCAGCTCGCGTCCCCGTTCCCGCTGCTGGCGGCCGCGGCGGCGCGGACCAGCCGGATCGAGCTCGGCACCGCGGTCATCGACATGCGCTACGAGAACCCGCTCTACATGGCCGAGGACGCCGGCGCGGCCGACCTGATCTCCGGCGGCCGACTGCAGCTCGGCGTGAGCCGGGGATCGCCCGAGCAGGTGATCGACGGCTACCGCCACTTCGGCTACGTGCCGGCCGAGGGCAGCACCGACGCCGACATGGCGCGGGAGCACACCGCGAGGTTCCTGGAGGTGCTGTCCGGTGAGGGCTTCGCCCAGCCGAACCCGCGACCGATGTTCCCCAACCCGCCGGGCCTGCTGCGGATCGAGCCGCACGCCCCGGGTCTGCGCGACCGGATCTGGTGGGGCGCCGGCAACCGGGCCACTGCGGTCTGGACCGCCGAGCAGGGCATGAACCTGATGAGCTCGACCCTGCTCACCGAGGACACCGGCGTGCCGTTCCACCAGCTGCAGGCCGAGCAGATCCAGATGTTCCGCGACGCCTGGACCACTGCCGGACACGACCGGGAGCCCCGGGTCTCGGTCAGCCGCAGCATCTTCCCGATCGTCAGCGATCTCGACCGGCAGCTGTTCTGGCGCGAGACGCACAGCAGCGACCAGGTCGGTTGGCTGGACGGGGGCAACGCGCGGTTCGGCAAGACCTACGCCGGTGAGCCCGACAAGCTGATCGCCGAGCTGGCCGAGGACGAGGCCATCGCGGCCGCTGACACGTTGCTGTTGACGGTGCCCAACCAGCTGGGCGTGGACTACAACGCGCACGTGCTGGAGAGCGTCATCACCCACCTGGCGCCCGAGCTCGGCTGGCGCTGACCGGCGGGATCCCTCGCTACCGAAACCCCGGGGCGGAGGTCAGGCCGGCGTCAGCTCGACCTCCGCGGTCGTCGCGATGTCGGCCGTCCGTCCCGGGGCCGCCTGATACTGCCAGTAGAGGTTGGTGTGGGCGATGACCAGGTCGGGCGTCGGCGCACCGTACGACGACAGGTCCTCGGTGGTGTGCGCGTCGGCGACCAGGGTGGCGTCGTAGCCGCGGGTGAACGCCCCGTGCAGCGTGCTGCGGATGCAGGCGTCGGTCTGCGCGCCGGTGACCACCAGCCGACCGACACCGAGTCCGGACAGGACGGTCTCCAGCTCGGTGTCCTCGAACGAGTCGCCGTAGCGCTTGTGCACCAGCGGCTCGCCGTCGGCCCGGACCAGCTCGTCCACGTACGCCCAGTGGTCGCTGCCCTGCGGCATGTCGTCGCCGGAGTGCTGGACCCACACCACCGGGACCTCCTCGCCCCGGGCGCGGTCCACCAGCGAGGCGATGTTGGCGATCACCGCGTCGCGCTCGTGCGCCTCCGCGACCACGCCCTTCTGCACGTCGATCACCAGCAACGCCGTGTTCGGCCGATCGGTCAATGTCGTCATGACCTCACCGTAGGACCGACCTCCGACAGTCGGCGCCCGAGTGGGTCCGTGGGCGGTCGGCCGGCTCAGACGAACAGCGACTGACCGACGTACTCGCCGAGCTTGACCCCGGGCGGCACGGCGAACAGGGCGGAGCCGGTGTGCTGGAGGTACTCGCTGAGGGCGTCGCCGATGCCGATCTTGGTCTGGATCGGGATGAAGTGGGTGCGCGGGTCGACCACGTACGCGAGGAAGAACAGCCCGGCGTCGAGGCGGCCCAACCCGTTGGAGCCGTCGACGAAGTTGTAGCCGCGGCGCAGCATCCGGGCCCCGCCGTTGGCGTCGGGGTGGACCAGGGCCACGTGGGAGTTCTTCGGGATCAGCGGCAGGTCGCCGCGGCCCATCAGGGCGAAGTCAGGCTCGCTGAACTCCGAACCGCCGGACAGCGGGGCGCCCTCGGCCTTGCTGCGGCCGATCACGCGCCTCCTGCTCGCGGAGCGACTGCCGGTCCCAGGTCTCGATCGTCATGTTGATCCGGCGGGCCACCAGGTAGCTGCCGCCGGCCAGCCAGTCGGCGGCCGGGTCGGCCCCGGTCGGCACCCAGACGTGCTCGTCGACGGTGGCCGGCTCCTCGGCCTTGAGGTTGGCGGTGCCGTCCTTGAAGCCGAACAGGTTGCGGGGTGTGGCCTGGGCGGTCGAGGTCGACGACGTACGCCCGAAGCCGAGCTGGGACCAGCGCACCGACGCCCGGCCGAAGGCGATCCGGGCCAGGTTGCGGATGGCGTGCACCGCGACCTGAGGGTCGTCGGCGCAGGCCTGGACGCAGAGGTCGCCGTCGGACCTGGCCGGGTCGAGGTTGTCGGCGGGGAAGTGCGGCAGCCGGCGCAGCGCCTTGGGCTGCCGGTCGGCGATGCCGAAGCGGTCCTTGCCGTCCCGGCGGAACAGCCCGGGACCGAAGCCGAAGGTGAGGGTGAGTCCGGACGGCGGCAGCCCGATGGCCTCCCCGGTGTCGTCGGGCGGCGCGTCGTAGGAGCCGGAGGTGGCCCCCAGCTCGCCGGCGTCGCGACCCTGGGTCATCCGCGCCGCTGCCGCGGTCCAGTCCCGCAGCAGGGAGATCAGCTCGTCGCGGTCGTCGGTGATCACGTCGAACGCGGCGAAGTGCAGCCGGTCCTGGGCGGGGGTGACGATGCCGGCCTGGTGGTCGCCGTAGAAGGGGTACGCCCGGTCCACCGGGTGCGGTGCCGGCGCGGCGCCCGCTGACTGCCGGTCCTGGTAGGCCATCCCGGCCGCGCCCAGACCGAGGCCGGCCACGCCAGCTCCGGCGGCCCCCAGCAGCCCGCGGCGGGACACCCCCCGCGAGGCACCCGAACCGTCGCCGGGGCCCTGTTCGGGGTCGACTGGCCGACGACGCCCGGCCGACGACGACTCCACCGACGACGGGTCGGTGTCGGCGGTCCGGTCGTGCTCGGGCTGCTGCGTCATCGGGGCCTCGGCTCAGATCACCGCGGCGGTCAGCTTGGACAGCGGCTCGGAGAGCGCGTTGACCGCGTCGGACAGCTGCTTGACCTGGTCGGGGGTGAGCTTGTCGTAGGTGACGAAGCCGTCCCCGTCCTTGTGCTCGTCGAGCAGAGCCTGCAGAGCGGTGAACCTGGTCTGGATCTGGTCCATCAGCGCCGTCTCCTCCCGGGCCTGCAGCAGCGGCTTGAGACCGTCGAACGCGACCCGGGCCCCGTCCACGTTGGCCTGGAAGTCCCACAGGTCGGTGCGCGACCAGTACTCCTCCTCGCCGGTCACCTTCCCGGTGGCGACCTCGTCCAGCAGCCCCTTGGCGCCGTTGGCGATCTGGTCGGCGGTGAAGGTCATGTCCCGGGTGCGCTTGTAGAGCGTCTCGGTGTTGGCCAGCAGGTTGTCGGCGGCCTCGGACCGCTCGGCCTCGGTCATCGGCGTGTAGTTCTCGGCCCGCTGCGGCCACAGGTCCTTCTCGATCCGGTGCCAGCCGGTCCACTTCTGGCCGGGCTCCAGGTCGGCCTCGCGGGCGTCCATCTCCGGGTCGAGGTCGCCGAACGACTCGGCCACCGTCTCGATCCGCTCCCAGTGCACGCGGGCCTGGGCGTAGAGCTCCCGGGCCCGGTCGTCGTCGCCGGCGGCGAACGCGGTGGTGAAGTCCTGGGTCTTGGTCAGCAGCTGGTCGGTCTGGTCCCTGACGTAGGCGGCGTAGAGGGTGTTGGCCTGGTCGACCAGCGCCTTCTCGTCAGCGTTGGGGGCCAGCGTCTCGCCGGAGTCGCTGACGGTGAACTCGGCGCGGATGCCGTCCCCGACCATGCCCGGCTTGCACGCGGTGAAGTACGTACCGGGGGGCGCCTGCAGGACCAGGTCACGGGTCAGGCCGGGACCGATGTTCTCGACCTCGCCGATGATCCGCAGACCGTCCTCGGCCAGCAGGTAGAACTCGTTCACCTTGCTGCCGGTGTTGCTGACGCTGAACCGCAGGTTGCCCGACGGTGCGGTGCCGGCGGAGAGGTCGCAGCTGGTGTCGGTGGCGGTGACGGTCAGGGCGCGCGGATCGGCCGACGCCTCGCCGCCGGCGGCCACGTTGTCGGTGCAGGCGGCCAGCAGCGGGAGTCCGAAGGCCAGAGCGGCGGTGGCCGCGACCGTACGGGTGCCGAGGCGGCGCGAGCGGGACGGGCTCATCCGGGAGTGGGACGGGGTCATCGGGAAGTTCCTGACGCAGGGACGGCCACGGGGGCCGGCTTGGGAGCGCTGCGACGCCGGATGCGCCGCAGGAAGAGGGTCATGGTCGGCACCACGTAGAGCACCCAGGCGGTCGCCTCGAGCCAGGTGGTGGCGGGGGAGAAGTTGAAGATGCCCTTGAGCAGGGTGCCCGGCACCGAGGTGGGCGGGATGACGTGGCTGACGTCGAAGGCGAGGTTGCCCAGGCCCGGCAGGATGCCCGCCTCCTGCAGGTCGTGGATCCCGTACGCGAGCACGCCGCCGGCGACGATGATCAAGAAGGCGCCGGTCCAGGTGAAGAACTTGGTCAGGTTGATCCGGACGGCGCCCTTGTAGAACAGGTAGCCCAGCAGCACAGCTGTCAGCAGACCCAGCAGCGCGCCGAGCAGCGGCACCGCGCTGCTGCCGGCCCCGCGGGTGCTGGCCTGGGTGGCCGCCCACATGAACAGGGCCGTCTCCAGACCCTCGCGCCCGACGGCCAGCATGGCCACGACCATCAGCGACCACGGCTTGGCGTCGGCGGCGCGGTCGACCTGGGCCTTCAGCTCACCGGACATGCTCTTGGCGGCGGTGGCCATCCAGAAGATCATCCAGGTGACGAAGCCGACCGCCACGATGGACAGGGCGCCGCCGATGGCCTCCTGGGCCTCGAAGGTGAGTCCCTTCGGGCCGAAGGTGAGCACGGCGCCGAACAGCAGGGAGACGCCGACGGCGATCCCGACGCCGAGCCAGATCCGGGGCAGCAGGTGGCGGCGGTCGGACTTGACCAGGTAGGCCACCAGGATGCTGACCACCAGGGCGGCTTCGAGACCTTCGCGCAGGCCGATGAGGTAGTTGGCCAGCATGGTCGATCCTCGGTGCTCAGCGGCGTCGAGAGCCCCGGTTGGCATCGGCTGGTCCGCGGCTCACTAGGTGAGCCTGTCCTAACGTAAGACGCCATGGTCGGGATGAGCAAGCCGGTGTGACCGACCAGACAGGTCCTGGCTGCCCGGATGCGCTGCGCCTCGGCGGGGCGGGCTCGCCTCGGCCTTAATGACAATGAATGTCATATCGGTTAGGTTGGGCGCTCCCCACTCCGAGAGAGAGAACATGCGAGCACCCCGAACCTGGCGGCGATCCACCGGCGCACTGGCCGCCGCCCTCCCGTTGGCCCTCGTCGGCTGCGGCACCGAGCTCCAACCGTCCGGCAGCACCGCCCCGACCACCCCGCCCCCCGCAGTGGCCACCGAGGTCGCCGCGGCGACGCCGCGGCTGGTCGTCAGCCACGAGCAGGGCCTGCAGGTGCTGGACGCGACCAGCCTGGAACCGGTGGGTGACGTCGACCTGCCCGGCTTCAACCGGTTGAACCCGGCCGGCGACGGTCGGCACGTGGTGGTGTCGACGACCGGCGCGTTCCGGATCCTCGATGCCGGCACCTGGGCGGAGGCCCACGGCGACCACGCCCACCACTACACCGCCGACCCGACGCTGACCGCGACGTCCTACCCGGCGACCACACCCGGCCACGTGGTGGCCCACGGCGGTCGGACGGCCCTGTTCGACGACGGCACCGGGGCGATCGTGGTGCAGGACTCCGCGGCCCTGGCCGGCGGTCCGGACGGCGCCCGTACGCTCACCACCCCGGCTGCCCACCACGGTGTCGCGGTCCCGCTCGGCCACCAGCAGCTGGTCGTCTCCGAGGGCACCGAGGACGCCCGCACCGGCATCCGCGTCCTGGACGGGGCCGACCGCGTGGTCACGGCGTCGAAGGACTGCCCCGGTGTCCACGGTGAGGCCGTGGCGCAGGACGAGGCGGTGGTCATCGGGTGCGAGGACGGCGCCCTGGTCTACCGGGACGGCGCCATCACCAAGGTCGCCAGTCCCGACGACTACGGCCGGATCGGCAACCAGGCCGGGTCGGCGGTCTCCCCGATCGTGCTCGGCGACTACAAGACCGACGAGGACGCCGAGCTGGAACGGCCCACCCGGGTCTCGCTGATCGACACCCGGACCGCGAAGCTGCGGCTGGTCGACCTGCCGGCCAGCTACACGTTCCGCTCGCTCGGGCGGGGTGCCGCCGGTGAGGCCCTCGTGCTGGGCACCGACGGGAAGCTGCACGTCCTCGACCCGGCCACCGCCGAGATCACCCGGTCGATCCCGGTGCTGTCCGCCTGGACCGAACCCGACGAGTGGCAGAGCCCGCGTCCGACCCTGCGGGTGCTGGGCGACACCGCGTACGTGACCGACCCGGCCCGGCGCACGATCCACGCCGTCGACTACGACCGGGGGACGGTCACCCGGGAGAACACCCTGACCGTGACGCCGAACGAGCTGGAGGTCGCGGCCGGCGAGCCCGAGAGCACCGGCGACGCCGGGCACGAGGGCCATGACCACGACGGACATGACCACGAGGGGCACGACCACGAGGGGCATGACCACGCGTCACCGACCGCCTCACCGAGCACCAGGTGAGCGGCTGAGACCGGCGTCGAGATCCAGCGGGGACGCGGCGGGGGTCAGGAGGCGAGGGAGCGGCGGACGACGAGCTCGCCCTTGGCGTACTTGCCGATCTGGTGGGTGGCGATCCCGTCCATCACCGCGCCGACGCCGCCGCCGAGGATCGGCACCCGGCGGGTGACGGTCAGGGCGAGGTTCTTGCCGCCGACCCGCTGGATCAGGTCCGACAGCACCTCCTCGGCCACGCGCTGGTCGAGGTGCGGATCGAACACGGGCGCGGTGGCCACGGCCAGCGGGGAGGTGGGCAGCCGGCCGGTGAGGATCTTCTTGGCCACCTGCTCGCCGCCGAGCAGGCACATGATCAGCGCCGTACGGACCCGGTTGTCGTCCAGCTCGTAGCCGCGCAGGTGGGCCAGGGCGGCCACCATCCGGACCTGCACGACCGCCACGCCGGCCAGGTTGGCGGGCATGGTGACCGGCAGCGCGGCGATGCCGCCGAGGTTGGTGACGAAGCCCTGGGCGCCGGCCATCCGCACGTGGAAGTCGACGATGCCGTCGATCGCCGGATCGGTGGCGCCACCGTGCCGCTGGAGCTGCCGGGAGGCGTGGGCCTTGGCGCCCGGGAGCTTGGCCGTGCCGTCGATGGCGATCTCGAGGACCTGCCGGAAGGCGCCGCCGGCGACCTGGGGGGTCATCCGCGTCGCTACGGGCAGGCCACGTGCGAACAGCCTGCCGACGTCTTGGGCAGACGGCATGGGACCTCCCGGGATCGGCGTGCTCCCCAGCGTACGTGCGGCATCCGTCCCACCACCCCGGTCTTCCCCTGGCCGCCCCCTGACCTGCGACCGCTGGGGGCGTCAGACTGGGCCGGTGGAGTCCTCCCCCTTCGGTCCGCCCGGTCAGTGGCGCGACGACGACCTGATCGGGGTGTCGCGGGAGGTCGACGCCGAGATGGTGCTGGAGGCGTACCGCAGCGGGGTGTTCCCGATGCCGATCCGGCGGCGGCTGATGGGCTGGTGGTCACCGCTGGACCGCGGCGTCCTCCCCCTGGACGGACTCCGGGTGACGCGGTCGCTGCGCAAGATGCTCGGCCGCTACGAGATCCGGGTCGACACCGACTTCGCCCAGGTGCTCGCCCGCTGCGCCGACCCGAAGCGGCCGGGCAGCTGGATCGACGCCCGGATCCGCGACATCTACACCCAGCTGCACCAGCAGGGGATCGTGCACTCGGTGGAGGCGTGGAACGCCGACGGGGTGCTGGTCGGCGGTCTGTACGGCGTCGGCCTCGGCGGGCTGTTCGCGGGGGAGTCGATGTTCCACGACCCGGTGCTCGGGCGGGACGCCTCCAAGGCGGCCCTGGTCGGTCTGGTCGAACGGCTCCGTTCCGCCGGGGGAGCTGACCGGCTGCTCGACGTGCAGTGGCGCACCGACCACCTGGCCACCCTCGGGGTGGTCGAGGTCGACCGGAGCGACTACCTGACCCGGCTCGACCGGGCGCTGGTCCTGCCGACCCGCCGTGGCCGGCTCCGGTGGAGCGGTCGGGCTGAGCACTGCCCTCGGCGGGGACGGCGCTCTCGGCGATGGAGCGCAGGGTGGCCAGCTGGCGGGCGAACCGCTCCCGTCCCACGGGGGTCAGGGACAGCCAGGTCCGCGGCCGCTTGCCGACGTACCCCTTCTTCACGTGCACGTAGCCGGCACTCTCCAGCACGGAGACCTGCTTGGACAGGGTCGAGTCGCTCACCTCGACGGTGTCGCGGACGAAGGCGAACTCGGCCTCACCGACCCCGGACAGGGCGGCCATGATGGAGAACCGGACGGGGGCCTGGATCACCTCGTCCAGGTCGTGCCGGGGGTGCTCGCCGCCCATCAGCGGGTCTGCCGGAAGACGACCAGGGAGCCGATCAGCGCCGGCAGCGCGGTCACGATGCCGGCCGGGAGCCACCAGGAGAGGTCGCCGACGAAGAAGAAGGTGCCGGCGATGACGGTGATGATCCACAGCGACGCCCAGGTCATGATGACGATGGTGTGCAGGGCGACGAACTTCTTGATCAGTGCCTGCTGGCGGCGCTGGTAGAGCGTGAGCCCGACCAGCAGCACCAGCCAGACCCCCATCCCGATGCTGACCCCGAGCGGTCCGGGCGCGATCCCGATCAGCAGGGCGAGCAGGACGGTGCCCAGGGCGTAGAGGACGAGGTAGAGGGCGTACCAGCGGGCCGCCCGACGGGAGCGCTGAGCCAGTCGCTCGGCGGTGGTCAGGAGCTCGTTAGCGGAGGTCTCGGTCATGACTCGAGTGTGGCAACTACTTTCCAAGTTGGCAAGTAGTTGTCCGAACAGAGTCATCCGAACAGAGTCAGACGTGGGTTCTCGATCACGGACAACACCTGAGGAGGACGGACAACACCGTGGGTGCGGCGGTCAACACCTCGGCCAACACCATCCCGACATCGTGAGTCGCACAACGAGTGGAGGAGTGGGAGATGGCACGTGGGGGAGGCGAGCGATGGGTCCGTCAGCCAGATCGGATCATCGCCGATCTGAACGCCGAGTGGGACACCCTCGGCGGCGGCGGCGAGGTGGCCGACTGGTCGACCCGGCACCCGCCCCTGCGGGGCTGTGCGGATCTGGTGACCGTGCTGGGGGCGATCCGCACCGATCCGGACGGGGTGCTCGGCGCTCTGCTGCAGGAGTCCGCCGCCGGCTCGCTGCTCGCCGGTCGCACGGTGCTCCAGGCCATGCTCGGGAAGATCGTGCTGATGGCGCAGCACGACCCGACGGTGAGCACGTACGCGTGCGTGGCCGCCATGTGGGAGCGCATCCGCACCTACCCCCTTGACCGTCGCCCGGTCCACATCGCCGGGAACCTGGCCCTGGACGCGCGCAAGCTCGCCCGCCGCGAGGCGGTCCGGGACCCGCACGTCACCCCCTGGCCGCCGGGGGCCGCGTTCGCCGAGCTGGTCGACCGGCAGCGCACCCGGAACGGCTTCGAGAGCGCCGCCGACACGTCGGTCCTGACTGCCGGCGACGTCATCACGGCCGCCCTGCAGCTCCAGCTCATCGACGCGGCGGCGGGCGAGGTGCTGGGGGTCGTCTACGCGGACGGTCTCTCCAGTGTCGAGGCCTCGCAGCGGCTGCTGACCACGCCGCAGGTGGTGCGACAGCGCTGCAGCACCGCGCTCCGCCGACTCGCGCCGCACGCCCACGAGCTGGCGAGCCTGGCATGACAGAGGCAGTCGCGCTCAGTCGCTGTTCAGAGAGGCTCTCGATGAGACACGCCGACACAAAGTGTGATCTTCGCCACGTCGCGTCGCGTGGCTGGGCGCTCAGGCCAGGATCGAGATTCGCCCTACCACATCGCGTCTGTGTACTTTCAGCCGCTTACCCACAAGAAAGCACAGTGGCACTCGGGCAACTCTCAGCAAGAGTCGCGGGCGCCGGTGGAGAGGAGTCCGCGATGACGATCACCCGGTTGACCCATGCGGTTGTCGGCCTGCTGGTGCTGGTCAAGGATCCGGGACAGCGTGACGAGCGCGGTCTCAGCCAGTCCGCGGAGAACGCGATCCTGATCGCCGGGGCCGTCGCGATCGCCGTGGCCATCGTGGCCGCGATCCGGGCCTTCGTGCTCAGTCGACTCCCCAGCTGAGGAATGCGTACGCCACCCGCGCGTCGCCGGAGTCGCGCCGAGCGCGGCATCGCCGAGTCAGCGCAGTTCGCGCTGATCTGGCCGATGCTGCTCCTGGTGAGCCTCGGCATCATCCAGGCCGGCATCTGGGTGCACGGGCACAACGTCGCCAGCCGCGCCGCCAACGCCGCCGTGGATGCCGCCAGCGGAAGCTACGGCAGCGCCGCTGAGGCGCGCCAGATCGCGGAGGGCATCGCCCGCAGCGGCGGCCTGGCCGATGTCGACGTTCAGGTGTCCGGTGGCGCGACGCTGATCGACGTGACCGTCACCGGCACGGCGCCCGCGCTGCTCGACCTCCCGCTCGGCCGGATCCAGGAGTCGGCCTCCGCGCCGGTGGAGCGGGTGACCCGACCGTGAGCACGAGCAGGAGCGGACGACTGCTGAACGAGCGGGGTTCCGCCGCCGTCGAGCTGGTCGTCGTCATCCCCGCGCTGGTGCTCGTGCTCGGGTTGCTCATCGCCGGCGGCCGCCTGTGGTTCGCCCGGACGACAGTGGTGGAGGCATCGGAGTCTGCCGCCCGGGCCGCGAGCCTGGCCCGCACCGCGGGCGAGGCCCGGGAGGCCGGCCAGCGGGCCGGCAACCGGGTCCTCGGGACCGACGGTCTGCGCTGCGCCGACCTCTCGGTCTCGGTGGACGTCGGGGCCTTCGGGGTTCCCGTCGGCACCCCGGCCACTGTCCGGTCCACCGTCACCTGCCGGGTGCCCTTCGCCGATCTCACGATCCCCGGCATGCCCGGCAGCATCACCGTGCGCACCGTCGGTGAGGCCGCCCTGGACACGTATCGGGCCCGATCATGAGGGTCCCTGTCCCGGTCCGCGACGAGCGCGGGCAGTCGGTGAGCGTCTTCGTGATCGTCGTCTTCGCGGCGCTGATCATGACCGCCGGTCTCGTGATCGACGGCGGGCAGAAGATCACAGCCGCGAGCCGCGCCGAGACCGCGGCAGCCGGTGCCGCGCGGGCGGCGACCAACGCCGGGGTCACCCAGTCCCTGGCTGGGGCGTCGCCCGGCGACGCGGCCCTGCGGGCGGCCCGCGCCTTCCTCGCCGGCCAACCCGGCGTCTCCGGCTCCGCCAGCGTGAGCAACGGCGTGGTCACCGTCACGACCCGCGCGACGGAGCGCACCCTCTTCCTCTCCCTGATCGGCCTCGAGTCGGTGTCGGCCACGGGCACCGCCCGAGCCAACGCCGTCGGCCCCGACGCGACCCGCTAGACCTCGACCCCAGGAAACCCGATGAGCATCGACAGCCCCCCTCGAGCCGCACGCCGACTCGTACGCCCTCGCCTGTCGTCGAGTGCCTCCGATCCCGCGCCCACCACACCGGAGCCGCCCCGCCTCCCCGCACGGCGGAACCCGAAGTGGATCGCGCTCGGCGTCGTCGCTGTCTGCCTCGGCGGTCTCCTCTCGTACGTGATCTACGCGCGGGTCGCCACCGAGAGCGCCGTGGTGGCGATGACGAGCACCGTCTACCGCGGCGAGGTGATCGAGGCTGGCGACCTGTCGTCGGTGACGCTCAGCGGCGATCCCGAGGTGCCGACCATCCCCGCCGACCGGGCTCAGACCCTGGTGGGGCAGCGGGCTGCGTACGACCTGGTCGCCGGCTCGTTGGTGGCCCCGGAGTCCGTCACTTCCGCGGCCCTGCCGGCCGCGCAGCGAGCCGTGGTGGGGATGAAGCTGGCGGGCGGGCGCGCACCGGCCGACTTCCTCGTGCCCGGGGCACCGGTCCGGCTCGTCGCCCTGCCGCCGGTGGACCTCCAACCGGGTGCCCGGGACCCGTACGCCGGCAAGACGTTCGCCGCCCGAACGGTCTCGTCCGTGCCGGGACCGGACGCGGGATCGCTCTTCGTCGACGTCGACGTGCCGGCCGCGCAAGCGCCGACGATCGCGATGCTCGCGGCTCAGGAACGGCTCTCCGTCGTGCGCGATGCGGGGCGGTGAGCGAGCATGGCGATCCTGCTGCTGACCTCGGCGTCCGGGGCTCCTGGCGTCACCACCCTCGGAGTCGGTCTCGCCCTGTGCTGGCCCCGCTCGGTGTTGCTGGTCGACGCCGACCCGGGCGCGCACCAGGCGGTGCTGGCGGGTTACCTGGCCGGCACCAGCGCCGAGGGCAAGGGTCTGCTCCGCGTCGCCGAGGCCCACCGTGATCGGCGCAGCCTGCGCGAGGTGGTGATCGACCAGGCGGTGCCGCTGACCACCGACGACGGCGCCAGCCGGCTCTTCCTCCCCGGCTTCGCCCGACCCAGCAGCGCCGGTCTGTTCTCCGGCGTGTGGCCGGACCTGACCGAGGCCCTCGTGGATCTGGACGACCAGGGCTTCGACGTCATCGTCGATGCCGGCCGACTCAGCCACAGCGGGTTGCCGACCCCCTTGGTCGAACGGGCCGACCTGACGGCCCTGGTGCTGCGCAGTGATCTGCGGTCGATCGTCTCGGCCCGCGTCCACCTGCTCGCTCTGCGGGAGCACCCGCGGTTGCAGGCGAGCGCGCGGAGCCTCGGGCTGGCGCTGGTGGGAGGCGGGCAGCCGTACAGTGCCCGCGAGATCGGCAAGTCCCTCGGGTTCCCGGTGATCGCCGAGCTCGCCGACGATCCCGCGACGGCCCGGCACCTGTCGGACGGGGCGCCCAGGAGCCGCAAGTTCGACGCGTCCGCACTCGCTCGGTCCCTGCACACCACCGCGTCGCAGCTGGCTGCGCGGTTCGAGCGCTCGACCGAGCTGGTCAGGGGCTGACCATGGACGACCCCACCAGGCCGCCGCGGCGGCTCGCCGACATCCCGGTGCTGACCGATCTCGAGCCCGCCCCGGACAAGGGCCGACGCCGGCGGGCGGTCGTCGCCACGGATCCGGGCCACGGGTTCGGCGTCTTCGCCCGGACCGAGGTACGCGACCTGGCCGACCGACTCGCCGACGACCTGATCGAGTGGCCGCAGGTGGTCGAGCTGCGCCGCCGGGCGTCCGAGGCCATCACCGACGAGTCCGAGGCAGAGGTCCGACGCACCGGTCGGACGCTGACGGCCGATGACCGGTTGCTGCTGGGTCGCTCGCTGATCCGCCGGATCGTCTCCGACCACGTCCGCGCCCTGCACCGCGAAGGAGCGGATCTGTGGTCCACCGAGCGTGAGCTCGCCTACGTGCAGGCCGTCGAGAACGCGGTCTTCGGCTACGGGCGGCTGCAGGTGCTGCTCGACCTGCCCGACGTGGAGAACATCGAGATCCACGGCTGGAGCTCGGTCGTGGTCCAGTACGGCGACGGCCGCCGGGAGAAGATGCCCCCGGTCGCCGACAGCGACGAGGAGCTGGTGGAGGCCATCCGCTTCCTGGGCCAGAACAACCAGCCGTCCCGGCCCTTCGACGACACCCACCCGACGATGACGCTCGCCCTCGGCGAACGGTTCCGGCTGCACGCCATCGGTTTCGGGCTGTCGCACCGCCCGAGCGTGGTGATCCGCCAGCACATCCTCACCGACGTCACCCTGGCCGACCTGTCCGCCGGCGGTCTGATGCCGATCGAGGTCGCCCGCTTCCTGGATGCGGCCGTGCTGGCCCGCAAGTCGATGGTCATCTCCGGGGACCAGGGAGCGGGCAAGACCACCCTGCTCCGGGCCCTGATCAACGCGATCCCGGAGAACGAGCGGTTCGGCACCATCGAGACCGACTACGAGCTGATGACCCACCTGCAACCGGGACGGGAGAACATCCTCGCCCTGCAGGCCCGGGTGGGCCACGGTGAGACCAACGGCGGGGCGGCCGTCGGCGACTTCACGGTGGCCGACCTGATGCCCGAGGCTCTTCGGCAGAACCTGTCCCGGTTGGTGGTGGGGGAGGTGCGCGGCTCGGAGGCCGCGGCCATGTTCGAGGCCATGCAGGCCGGAACGGGGACGCTGTCCACCACCCACTCGCACTCGGCAGCCTCGACGATCGACCGGCTCGCGTCCCGAGTGGCGCAGGGAGGCGTGCTCACCGTCGACGAGGCGTACCGCCAGATCGCCCACAACATCGCCCTCTTCGTCTTCGTCCGGTTGGAGGACGACACCTGGAAGGGCGGAGTCCGACGACGGTTCGTCTCCGAGATCCGTCAGGTGACCCGAGCCATCGAGAGCGGGCGACCCGTGACGCACCTCGTGTACCACGCCGCCGGCACCCCGAGCCGTCCGGCCGGCTTCCTTCCCGACGCCGACTTCGAGGCCGAGCTGCTGCCGTTCCACCGCGACCTGGTGCCATCCCGGCGGGCAGTATGACCGCCGAGCTGGCGGCCGTCGCCGGGCTGCTGGTCGTCGGCGGTCTCGTGCTGGTGGTCACCGGAACGCTGCGCGTGTGGACGCCGGGACCGCCGCGGACGCGGGCGGGCAACCGGTCCGCCTGGGCCCGGCTGACCCGGCGCCCTGCGGGTCCGCAAGGTCGACGGAGGGACCTGCTGCTGCTCGCCAGCACCCTGGTCGGCGTCGTCGTGGCCGCACTGAGTGGCTGGGTGGTCGCGGTGGTGGTCGCCCCGCTGCTGGCGCTCGGGCTGCCGTACCTGCTGTCGCTCCCGCAGGCGCGCGACATCCTGCTGCTGGAGGCGTTGGACCGTTGGGTACGAGGGCTGGCGGCCACCCTGAGCACCGGCCGGTCGGTCACCGACTCGATCCGGCTGTCGCGGCGGACCGCGCCGCCGGCGATCGCGGCCGAGGTGGCGATGCTGGTGACCCGGTTGGACAACCGCTGGGACACCCATGAGGCGCTGCAACGGTTCGCCGACGACCTCGACTCCGCCGACGCCGACCCCGTGGTGGCCGCCCTGATCCTGGCCAGCGACCGAGGTGCCGTCGGCGCGTCCACGACACTGCGGGAGCTGGCCGAGTCCATCCAGGACCAGCTCAAGGGACGACGGCTGATCGAGACCGAGCGCAGCAAGCCGTACGTGGTCGTCCGTCAGGTCACCGTCATCACCATGGTCACGCTGGTCGGCATCTTCGCCTTGTCGCCGGGCTTCTTCGCCGCCTACCGCACGCCGGTCGGGCAGGTGGTGCTGTCGGTGCTGATCGTGGCCTACATCGGCTCGTTGGTGCTGCTCCGGCGCCGGGCCAAGCAGCCGCCGCGGGACCGCGTCCTCGTCCGGGCGGTGCGGACATGACGACCGGTCTGATCCTGCTGGCCGGGATGCTCACGCTCGGTGGCCTGGCAGCCGTGGTGGCTGCTCTGGTGCCGGCCCCGCCCGGGCTCCAGCCCGCCCTCGAGCGCTTGGGCGGCGACCCCGCGGTCGCCGAGCGGCACCGGCTGGACGTGACGGCCGCCTCCCGGTCGGAGCGACTCGGTGTCCTGCTCTACCGGCGGTCCCCGATCGCACTGACGGCTCGACAGCGTCAGCTGCTCCGCCTGCAGGACAAGCCGATCGCCGAGTTCTACGCAGACAAGGCCGTGATGGCGATCGTCGGGGCCGTCCTCCCGGCGGTGGTCGGCTTCGGTTGGGGCTGGATGACGGGTTCGCCGTCGTGGTGGCCGGCCGGGCTGGCCGTCGTCGGCCTCGTCGTCGGGTACCTGCTCCCGGACCTGCTGCTGCGGCGCTCGGGGCGCGCCACCCAGTCCCGCGCAGTCGAGTCGCTGCTCGTGTTCATCGACCTGGTCACGCTCGAGCGGTTGGCCAACGCCTCGGCCACCGAGGCGCTGCAGTCGGCCGCGGCCCTGAGCGACGTGCCGCTGTTCGTCCAGATCCGCACCGCTCTGGAGCGGGCCCGACTCGAGCAGCAGTCCCCGTACGGTGAGCTGCGCCGGCTGGCCGCGGTGCTGGAGCTCCCCGAGCTGACCGACGTGGCCGACATCATGCAGCTCGACGAGAGCGGTGCGGCGCTGTCCGGGACACTGCGGGCTCGGGTCAAGGAGCTGCGCAACGCCCACCTCACCCGGGAGCAGATCGCGGCCGGCGCGGCCGCCGAGGGGATGACCATCTTCATGACCATCCCGGCGCTGATCTTCGGGATGATCTTCCTCGGTGCCGCCATGCTCACGCTGTTGTTCGAGGTCTGAGCGTGAACGGACAACACCCTCGCCGAACGGACAACACCGCGACCCCCCACGACCGCCGGCCGTCGAGCAGAGTGGTGGCTCCTGGAGTCGCCGGTGGAGAGGACGAGGCATGACGCCCGAGCAGAGGACCCCATGCGCCTGATCAAGGGGCTGGCCGCACTCGTCGTGCTCGTCGTCGCTCTCGTGGCGGTGCCGGTCTTCCTGGTGGCGGCGGTCGGGAACCCCCTGCCGGCGCGGCTGGACTGGGGTCTCGTCGTCCAGAGCCTGACGCGTCCTGACGACGGCGCGATCCTGGTGGGTCTGGTCACGGTCGTGGCCTGGATCGCCTGGGCGGTGTTCGCGGTCTCGGTTCTGACGGAGCTGGTGGCGCTGGTGTCCCGGCAGCGGATCCGGCTCAGGCTGCCCGGTCTGGCTCCCTCGCAGCGCCTCGCCTCAGGGCTGCTGGTGGCGGTGGTCTCGCTGATCGTGGTCACGCCCCAGCTGTCGCAAGCCACGCCGGCAGCGGCCACCCCTGCTGCGGTTCCTGCAGCTGACGGTGACCGACACGTCGCCGAGCCTCTCGTTGAGCGGGTGCCAGCGGTGACACAGGCCGCACCGAGCCACGACGTCGACCCGGCCGGGGTGGGGGCCCAGACGACGGGGGTGCGCCACACGGTGAAACCCGGGGACGATCTGTGGTCGCTGGCGGAGCACTACTACGGTCAGGGGCGGGAGTGGCGCACGATCGCCGCGGCCAACCCGGACCGACTGACCGGCGGACCGGACCGTCTGGTGCCGGGCTGGCGGCTGTTCATCCCCGATGCCGAGCGTCCCCCCGCGGGTCGCACGGTGCTGGTGGAGCGGGGGGACACCCTGTCCTCGATCGCTGAGCGCTTGTGGTCGGATCCCGCTCGGTGGACCGAGCTGTACGAGGCCAATCGATTCCAGCTCGCCGACCCCGACGATGTGACGGTGGGTCTGCGGCTCACCCTCCCGGCGGCCGGGGCCGCTGCGGACGACGAGCCGGCGACCGAGACCAGCCGCGACAGCGGACCAAGGGAGCACGGCGCGGACTCCCAGCACACCGCGGAGTCTGGCGACACGGCGGAGTCTGGCGACACGGCGGAGTCTGGTGATACGGCGGAGTCTGGTGATACGGGCAGCACCCCGGAAGCCGGGAGGGTGGCCGGATCGACGAACTCCACGACGGCGGCGACGCCGAACGAGCAGCTGACCACCCGAGAGCCCGACGCTCTACCTCGACCGCAGGCGTCAACGAGCCAGCGCGAGTCCCGGACGTCCCGACCCGCGTCGACGACCGCCTCGACAGAGGGTCCTACGTCCGCGACCGATCGACCGGAGACTGTCCCAGCCGAGGCGCCGGTGTCGGAGAGCTCAACGACGATCGCACCGCTCGTCGCCGGCCTGGCCGGCGTCGGCGGTCTGCTCGCCGCCGCCGTGCTGTCGGGGGTGGCGTTCCGCCGGCGCGCCCAGCTGCAGGCGAGACCGATCGGACGGCGCATCTGGGCGCCCTCGCCCGCCGCTCAGCTGGCCGAGGCCCACCTCGGCCGTCGGCAGCAGCCGATGGGTCTGCGCACGCTGGACCTCGCCACCCGGGCCATCGCCGCCCACTGTCACCGGACCGGTGACGAGCTGCCGGCGCTGGTCACCGCCGCTGTCCACCCCGACCGGTTGGTGCTGGTCCTCGCCGCGGAGCGCGAGAGCGTGCCGGACGGCTTCCAGGCGGAGGGCCGCCGGTGGACCCTGCTCGAGGCCGATGTCGACAGGCTCCGGTCAGTCCCCGGACTGGCGGACGCCGTCCGGCCCTATCCCGCCCTTGTCACCCTGGGGATCGATGACGACGGCGCCCAGCTGGTGGCCGATCTCGAGCGGCTGCGGCTCACCTCCGTCGACGCCGTGGACGACGACCTCGCGGGGGCGGCGCTCGCAGCCCTCGCGGTCGAGCTGTCCTGCTCGCCCTGGGCGGAGGAGCTCGAGCTGATCGTGATCGGCACCTGCGAGCAGCTGCCCGACGCCCTCGGACACCACACAGTGACCCGGGCCGACGACCTGGCCCCGGTCCTGGATCGGCTGACTCGTCGGGCCGCGATCCAGCGGAACCGCCTGGACGGGACCTCGGTCGCGGCGCACCGGGTCGACCCGGATCTGGCCGAACCGTGGGCGCCGACCATCCTCCTGATCAACAGGGCGCTCACCGGCGAGGAGCAGCGGCAGCTCCGAGCGGTCGTCCTCGCCGAGCCGCCGGTGAGCATCGCCGCCGTCGGCGTCGACCTGACCGAGCCGGCCCATCGGATCGTCGTGTCGCGGTCCGGCACCGCCGTGGTCGCCCGGATCGAGCCGTCGGGGCAGGAGATCACCCCGCAGCTGCTCGGTGCTCGCGCCGCCGATGCGGTGATCGAGCTGGTGGAGGCCACCGGGCGGACCGACACCACGCCGGCGCCCTGGTGGTTCGACGGAGCCTCGGCGGCCGAGCCGGATCCGCCCGACAACGTCACGTACCTGGGCCGACGGTTCGGGGGATGGGCGGGGAGCGGCAGCGAGGACACCGAGGACGAGCAGGAAGGAGGGGCGATGGACCAGCAGACGAGTACGACGGCAGCCGTCCACCACCCCCAGCTCCAGCTGCTCGGACCGGTCGAGCTCGACGGTGCCGCCGGCCCGGTGCCGACGCGGGCGGCCAAGCAGTGCCTGGAGTACTGCGCCTGGCTGCTCGAGCACCCGGGCACCACCGCGCAGGCGATGGGTGGCGCGCTGGCCGTGGCCGAAGGCACTCGACGCTCGAACATGAGTCGTCTGCGGAGCTGGCTGGGTGCCGACGACCTCGATCAGCCCTATCTGCCCGACGCCTACAGCGGTCGGATCATGCTGCACCCCTCGGTGAGCTCGGACTGGCAGCGACTGCAGATCCTGACTGGACGCGGCGTGAACCGGACCAGCACCGGTGGACTGGAGACCGCTCTGCAGCTGGTGCGCGGTGCGCCGCTGGCGGACGCTGCCCCCGGCCAGTGGCATTGGGCCGAGAGTCTGCGGACCGACATGATCTCGGTCATCCGCGACATCGGCGTCGAGCTGGCCCAGCGAGCGCTGGATGACTCCGACATCGAGCTCGCCCGATGGGCCGCCTCGCGGGCGCTCGCGGCCGCGCCCGGTGACGAGCTGCTGCTCGTGGCCCGGATCAGGACCGAGCACCGAGCCGGCAATCATCCTGAGGTGGAACGCCTGACGCTGCAGCTCGCCGCCCACGCTCGTGCGCTGGAAGTCGATCTGCGCCCGGAGACCGTCGACGTGTTGCAGCAGATGATGGAGGGACGCGTCCGGGCGCGCTTGGCGTGAGCGACGGGAAGCCGTGCACGCCTTCATCAATCGCCGCGAGCCGCCTGAACCGATGCAGTGATCAGCTCCCCGAGCACCGCCAGGTCCACGTCGTCGACGCGCTTCAGGTTGAGACAGGACCGGCCGATCGTGTGGGGTCCGAGGCGGTTCAGCAGGTCGGCGCGGTCCTCGAACCCGTCCAGCAGGTAGACGACCGTCGCTGCCTTGCGTGCGCCGAAGCCGACCTCCATCCAGGGGTAGGAGGTGCCGCTAGCCAGCGTCAGGGTCCGCTCGCCGAAGCCCACGATGCTGCTGCCCCACATCACCGCGGGAGCGCCGGTCACCCGGCTCATCAGCTGGCGTACGGTCTGGGCATCCTGGCGCCGGGCGTCCGGCAGGGCGTCCAGGAAGTCGTCCACGCTGGCGTCGGTCGGCACGGTCTTCGGCATCGGTGCTCCTCTCGGACCGGCGGCCGGCCTTCAGCAGGCCGGTGCCCGGATCGGCGGATCCAGTGGTTGGCGCTCACGGTAGCGCCGCTGCGCCGCCCGCGGCCGACCCCCGATTGCCTATCCTGACGTCCATGTCCGCGCCCGCCACCCAGTCGCCGAGGGACGCGCTCGCGCCCTCGGCCGCCGAGTGACGGCGTCGCCGTCCCGGCCGCCGTCGGTGTCGTGGTCGCGGCAGTCGTCGCCGTGCTGGTCGTCGTCGGACTGGTCGTCTCCCTCACCGAGGACCGGCTGCCGACCGGACCGGCACTCGCACCACCCGCGGCCCCGGTCGCCGAGGTCACCTTCCGGCTCTCCACACTGCAGGCCGACTACGCCGGCGTCGCGGCCCGGATGCCCGGCAACCCGTACCTGTGCCCGAGCTCCCCGGACACGGTGTCCCCGCTGCTGACCTCGGGGGTCGTCTGCAGCGCGCCGGTGCACGCCGACTACGAGGGCACCTCCGACTGGACCGCCACCGCCGGTTTCGGTGCGGTGGCCGACGACCTGGCCGGCGCCAACGCGGCGGCCACCGCCAAGAGCTTCTTCGACACGTTCCGCGGAGCCGGCTTCGGCAACCGGAAGACCACCCTCACCGATCTGCAGACCGACCAGGCCGAGGTGGACGGGCGGCAGGTCGCCCTGATCAGCGGCAACGTCGGCTACCAGGTGACCGGCGTCCCCAGCACGTACGACCGGGTGCTGGTGATCGCCCTCCCGCTCGACGACGGCGGCTACGCCATCTACTTCTCCAGTCGCCCCGACGACACCCCGAAGGCGACGCTCGACGTCCTCAACCGGTCCGTGAACAGCCTGTTCTACCGCTAGGACCCGTACGGCCGGCGGCCATGACCTAGTGGCGGCGGCGCTCGTAGGCGTACAGGATCGAGCCCAGGACGACCAGCGTGAGCAGGAACGCGCCGATGCCCGGCAGCAGCTGGTCGGTCCGCCAGACCGTGATCGCCCCGACCGTCGCGCAGACCAGCGACAGCGTCCACAGCCGCGCCTGCTTGGCCAGGTCGCGGCGGACCCCGTCGGCGGAGGAGTCGCGGCGGTTCGGCGGGGTGGCAGGCATGCAGACGATTCTCCCGGCGATTGACAAATAGCGTCATCTTCCGATTACATCGCCTTGTGACGATGAATGCGGAGCCGGTCGCCTTACCGGTCGAGGACACGGTGGAGAACGACGTCAGTGCGGGGGTCGCGCTGTTCCGCAGCCTCGCCGACCCGGCCCGGCTGGCCATCCTGCAGCACCTCACTCTGGGCGAGCACCGGGTGGTCGACCTGACCGCGCACCTCGGTCTGGCCCAGAGCACCACGTCGGCCCACCTGGCCTGTCTGCGCGACTGCGGTCTGGTCTCGGTGCGGACGGTCGGCCGCTCCTCGGTCTACTCGCTGGCCGTCGAGGCTGAGCTGATGGGGGTGCTCGGGGCCGCCGAGCGGCTGCTGGCGGCCACCGGCGACGCCGTCGCCCTCTGCCGCACCAACGTCATCAACCCGACCGACGGCACCGCCGACCCGACCGACGTGACCCTCCAGACCCCAGCCAGCGGGACGCACGACCTCAGCGGATCGGTCCGCGCGTGAGCGGGCACAGCCACGACCACGGCGTGGGCACGGCGTCCGGCAAGCACCGGAAACGGCTGGTGGCGGTCCTCGGCATCAACGCCGGGGTGCTGGTGCTGCAGCTGATCGGCGGTCTGGTCTCGGGCTCGCTGGCCCTGCTCGCCGACGCCGGGCACGTGCTCACCGACTCGACCGGGCTCGTCATCGCCCTGATCGCGGTGTCCCTGGCCGCCCGCCCGGCCACCTCCAGTCGCACCTTCGGGCTGCAGCGGGTGGAGATCCTGGCCGCCCTGACCAACGGTCTGCTGCTGGTCGGCGTCGCGGTCTGGGTGCTCATCCAGGCCGTCGACCGGTGGAGCCAGCCCGAGCAGGTCGACTCCGGGCTGATGCTCGGGGTCGCCCTGGTCGGCGCCGCCGCCAACACCGTCGGGCTGCTCGTCCTGCGCGGCGGCAAGGACGAGAGCCTCAACCTGCGCGGCGCCTACCTGGAGGTGCTCGGGGACCTGATGGGGTCGGCGGCGGTGGTGGTCGCCGCGGTGATCATCCTGCTCACCGGCTGGGTCCGGGCCGACTCGATCGCCTCCCTGGCCATCGTGGTGCTGATCCTGCCGCGCGCCTGGTCCCTGCTCCGTGACGTCGTCGACGTGCTGCTGGAGGCGACCCCCAAGGGGGTCGACCTGGCCGCCGTCCGTGAGCACATCCGCGAGGTGCCCGGCGTCGTCGACGTGCACGACCTGCACGCCTGGACGATCACCAGCGGTGTCCCGGTGCTGTCAGCGCACGTGGTGGTGGACGACGCCTGCATCGCCGACGGCCGTTCCGGGGAGGTGCTGGACCGGCTGGGGGAGTGCCTGGGCGACCACTTCGACGTGGAGCACTGCACCTTCCAGCTCGAGCCGGTCGGTCACGCCGAGCACGAGGGCGCGCACCACGCCTGATCCTGGCCCCTCGGCGCTTGGCTGGCGATCGAGGTGCTGGCTGATGCCCGTCGTCGGGCACCAGCCAGCACTCTGCTCCGAGCGTCGGCCCTAGGGCTGCGGCAGGCGAGGGATCTAGCCGGTCAGCTGTTCCGACAGCGACCACAACCGGGTGGCCAGGGCGGCGTCGGCCGCCTCGCGGCTCCGGCCGAGCAGGGTGGGCACGCCGCGGTTGGCGCCCAGACCGTCGGGTCCGACGTAGCTGCCACCGGGCAGGTCGCTGACCACCGCGGCCAGACTCGACCGGGACCCGTCCTCGGGGGTCTGACCGAACACCGAGCCCAGCCCCTGGGAGAGCCGTGCCGCCACCGAGCCGTGCTGGCCGAGACCGAGGTCGGACCGGACCCAGCCCGGGTGGACGGCCAGCGCCCGCCGGCCGCTCGACCGCAGCCGTCGGTCCAGCTCGAGGGTGAACAGCAGGTTGGCCAGCTTGCTCTGCCCGTACGCCCCGAAGGCGCGGTAGCGGCGGCGCTCCCACTGCGGGTCGGCGAGGTCGAGGTGGCCGAAGCGGTGCGCGTCGGACGACACCGTCACCACCCGGTCGGTGACCAGCGGCAGCAGCAGCGTGGTGAGCAGGAAGTGGCCGAGGTGGTTGGTGCCGAACTGCAGCTCGAAGCCGTCGGCGGTCTGCGTCCGCGTCGTCGCCATCACCCCGGCGTTGTTGAGCAGCACGTCGATCGGTTCGGTCCAGCCGGCGGCGAACGCGCGGACCGACGACAGGTCGGCCAGGTCCAGCGCCCGCACCTCGACAGCCGCGTCGGGTCGGGTGGCCCGGAGGCCGGCGGCCACCGCCTCGCCCTTGGTCTGGTTGCGGACGGCCAGCACCACCCGGGCGCCGGCAGCGGTCAGCGCCTCGGCGGTGGCCCGCCCGATGCCGCTGGTCGCGCCGGTGATGACCACCGTCCGGCCGGTCAGGTCGGGCAGCGTGGCGGAACGGGAGGAGGTCACGACGCTCGACGGTACCGGCCGGCCGAAGACGCCCCGCCGGCTCAGCCGAGGACGCCCTCGGCCGGCTCAGCCGAAGACGCCGTCAGCGGCCAGCCAGGTGCTCGGGTCGGCCAGGTCGTCGGCGAACGTGAGCGACTCCGCGATCTCCTGCAGGGCCGGCAGCTCGCTGCGGCGGTTCGGGTAGGGACCGGTGTCGCTGGCGGTGATCCCGACGCGGATCCAGCGGCCCTGCTCCTGCACCCAGACCGCCGGGCTGGTCTTGGTGTCGTCGATCCGGGCCGGGCGACCGGCGAGGGTGGTCGGCTCACCCGGGCGGGTCGCTGGACAGCTCCGGGGCTCCGTACGCGAGGTCGAGCTCGGCTTCCGGCGACCAGGGCTGGCGACCCAGACGGCCGATGTAGACGCGACCGCTGGGTCGTTCCAGATCGACCACGATCCCCGCCACGCCGTAGCCCTCGGGCAGCTCGACATCGAACGGGATCATGATCGGTGTGGGTTCGAGATCGACCGCAGCCGCCACCCGCTGGATCGATCGTCTCCGGGTCGGCGGTCCCGTCGCAGGACACCTCGACCCAGGAGTCGTCCTCCAGCTGCCACAGCAGGTAGTCCGCCTCGGCGCCGGCCCCGCTGCGGACTGCCGGGTGCCCGTCCCAGGTCGTGCCGATCTGCTCGCCGACCTTGTTGTCCGGACCGCCCTCGCCCGGCACCGAGACAGTCACGAAGCAGTCCTCGGAGACGGCGTCGCGGCGTCGGTCAGCCGCACGGTCGTGCTCTCCCCGCCGGCGTCGATCTGCTGGCCGACGACGCTGAGGCCCTTGGTGTCCAGGATCCGGTGCCGCAGCTCCCAGTGGGTGCGGGCCGGTGGACCGTCGTGCGGCGTCTCGACCGGCGCCGGCGTGGGCAGGGCGGTGCAGCCGGCCACCGTCAGCGACAGCACGGCGGCCCCGACCAGCAGCGCCGCGGTCCTCACACCCCCGAGCGTACGGCTGGGTGGCGATTCCGTCACCGGTGTCGGTGCGGATCGCCACCGACGTGGCCGCAGTCGCACGAGCCCAGCCGCAGCCGCTAGCGCAGCTGGTTCAGCGGCCGCCGAGGGCGCGCTCCGCCGCCGTCGTCGAACAGCTCGGGCCGGGCGGCCCGGATGGCCACCACGTCGTCGAAGATGTCGCGCAGGTGCGCCCGCAGGTTGGCCACCGCCGCCGCCTGGTCACCGGCCACCAGGGCGTCGGCCACGCTGCCGTGCTGCGCGACCAGGGCGGTCATCGGCCGCAGGTTGCCCAGACTCAGCCGCCGGGCGCGGTCCAGATGCGCCTTCTGCGCGGTGACGGTGCGCCAGGCGCTCTCGTGACCGGCGATCCGCAGCAGGGTGCGGTGGAACTCCTCGTCCAGCTCGAAGAAGGCCTCGGCGTCGTTGCGCTCCGCGATCAGCCGCTGGCGGCGGAGGTTCTCGGCCAGCAGGTCGGCATCGGCCTCGGCGACCGGGAGGGTGAAGGACTGCAGCGAGGAGCACTCGATGGCCTCGCGGATGAACTGGGCCTCGGCCACCCGGTCGGGATCGACCAGGGACACGAAGGTGCCCACCTGCGGGTAGACCTGCACCAGTCCCTCGCCCTGCAGCACGATCAGGCTCTCCCGGACCGGTGTCCGGCTGACCCCCAGCTCGGCGGCCAGCTCGTTCTCCGACAGCGCGGTGCCGGGCGGCAGGTGCAGCGCGATGATCTCGCGGCGAAGGGTCTCCAGCGTCTGCTCCCGGGCCGTCCCGCGGGGTGGCCGGGGCTGGCGCAGGCTCGGCCGGGCGTCGCTCATGAGCCGAAGTGTAGCGTTGACATACTTGCATACCAGTGCTTACATACTAGTGCGGAAGCGATGGTTCGCTTCCGCGCAACCGTGAGCAAAGGAGCAACGCGATGGCCCAGAAGCCGGCCGCACCACCGGAGCAGGACCCGACCTACCCGATCCACCGCCGATCTGGCCCGGGTGGCCGTGTCCGGCTGGCTCGGCACCGCGATGGAGTTCATGGACTTCCAGCTCTACTCGCTGGCCGCCGCGCTGGTGTTCAACCAGATCTTCTTCCCCAACGTCAGCCCGGCCGTCGGCCTGATCGCGGCCATGGCCACCTACGGCGTGGGCTACGTCGCCCGCCTGGCCGGCGCGATCTTCTTCGGCCGGATGGGTGACCGGATCGGGCGCAAGCGGGTGCTCTACCTGACCATCGCCTTGATGGGCGTCTCCACCACCCTGATCGGCGCCCTGCCCACCTACCAGTCGGTGGGTCTGCTGGCCCCGATCCTGCTCGTCGCCCTGCGGCTCGCCCAGGGCTTCGGTGCCGGCGCCGAGATCGCCGGCGCCACCGTGATGCTGGCCGAGTCGGCCCCGCCCCACCGCCGCGGGCTGGTCGCCTCGCTGGTCTCGCTCGGCACCAACTCCGGCACCCTCGGCGCCACCGCGCTCTGGGCCATCCTGGTCGCCACCCTGACCGAGGAGCAGCTGCTCAGCTGGGGCTGGCGCATCCCGTTCCTGGCCAGCTTCATCCTGCTGATCCTGGCCCTCTGGATCCGCCGCACGATGAAGGAGAGCCCGGTCTTCGAGGCCCGGGTGGACACCGTCGACGGGGTGGCCCTGTCCAAGGCGCAGCTCGCCGAGCGGGCCCGGACCGAGGCTCTGGCGGGCACCAGCACCATCGAGGCCGCCCTGCACCAGCGCAAGGGGAAGTCGTTCTTCCTCGCCCTCGGGCTGCGGTTCGGTCAGGCCGGCAACTCCGGGCTGATCCAGACCTTCCTGGTCGGCTACCTGGCCACCGCGCTGGCGGTCAGCAAGTCCGTCGGCACCGACGCCATCCTGATCGGCTCGCTGTTCGGCTTCCTCACGGTTCCGCTGGTCGGCGTGCTCGGTGACCGGTTCGGTCGCCGCCCGCTCTACATCGCGTTCGCGATCATGGCCATGCTGTGGGCCTTCCCGATGCTGCTGATGATCACCAGCGCGACCCGACCCTGATCACCATCGGCATGGCCGTCGGGCTGAACATCTGCGTCCTGGGTCTGTTCTCGCTGGAGAGCGTCACCCTGCCCGAGCTGTTCGGCGCCCGCACCCGCTTCACCCAGCTCGCGCTGGCCAAGGAGATCGGCGGCATCCTGGCCACCGCCATCGGTCCGGTGCTCGCCGCGACCCTGGTGGCCGTCACCGGTCAGTGGTGGCCGCTGGCCGCGATGGTGGTCGGCTACTCCGCCATCACGCTGGTCTCCGCGATCGCCGCTCCCGAGGTGCGCGGTCGGGACCTGGTCCGGCTGGAGGACGCGGCGTGAGCGCCCTGGCCGCCGATCGATCCCCGACCGGGACCGAGCGTCACGGCGCCGCTCCGGCGGCCGTCTCCGCCCCCCGGCGGAGGCTCGACCGTACGGGCACGGCAGCGTGGTGCCCCCTGACCCACCCCACGAGCGAGAGGCTGCCGTCATGAAGGCTGTCGTCGTCCACGGACCCGGTGACCTCCGGGTCGAGGAGCGTCCGGAACCCCAGGCCGGTCCCGGCGAGGTGCTGATCGCCGTCGAGTGGGGCGGGATCTGCGGCTCGGACCTGGGCTACTGGAAGAACGGCGCCTCGGGCACTGCCGTGCTGCGCGGCCCGCTGGTCCTCGGCCACGAGATCGCCGGTCGGATCGCCGCTGTCGGCCCGGACGTGTCCGGTGTGGAGATCGGCCGGCCGGTCACCGTGCACCCGGCCACCCTGGTCGGCGACGGGAAGCTGCCGGCGCGGCTGGCCGGACGCACCAACCTCTACCCGCAGGTCCGCTACTTCGGCTCGGCCGCGTTCGACCCGCACACCGACGGCGGTTTCGTGCAGCACAAGGCGGTCCGGGTCGACCAGCTGCGCTACCTGCCCGACGGGGTGGACACCCGCAGCGGTGCTCTGGCCGAGCCGCTGGCCGTCGCCCTGCACGCGGTCGGCCGGGCCGGCGACCTGACCGGCCGGGAGGTCCTGGTCAACGGGGCCGGACCGATCGGTGCGCTGGTGGTCGCCGCGGCCAAGCGGGCCGGCGCCGCCTCGGTGATCGCCGCCGACGTGAACCCGGCCGCTCTGGCGGTCGCCGCGGCGATGGGCGCCGACCACACAGTCGACGTACGGGAGTCGGGGTTGCCCGACGACCTCGAGCTCGTCTTCGAGGCCTCCGGCTCGCCCGCGCGCGGTGGGCGGGGTGCTGCACGCCACGGCCCGCGGCGGCACAGTGGTCCAGGTGGGCAACCTGCCCGGCGGCGCCGTCCAGGCAGCTCTCGGCGACCTGGTCACCCGGGAGATCAGCTGGATCGGCTCCTACCGGTTCGTCGACGAGATCACCGACGCCCTGGCCGCGCTGGCCGACGGTCTCGACGTCACGCCGCTGATGACCCACTCCTTCGGCATCGACGACGCCGAGACCGCCCTGCAGGTAGCGGCCGACACCGGTTCCGGCAGCAGCAAGGTGATGCTGCGGCTGGACGGCGGCGCCCCCGACGAGAGGACCGACCGATGAAGATCACCGACGCCCGGGTGGTGGTCAGCTCGCCCGGCCGCAACTACGTCACAGTGGTCATCGAGACCGAGGACGGCGTCACCGGCATCGGCGACGCCACCCTGAACGGCCGGGAGCTGGCGGTCGCGTCCTACCTGCGCGACCACGTCTGCCCGCTGCTCATCGGCCGGGACGCCCGGCGGATCACCGACACCTGGTCCTACCTCTACAAGGGGGCCTACTGGCGCCGCGGCCCGGTGACCATGACCGCCATCGCCGCGATCGACGTGGCCCTGTGGGACATCAAGGGCAAGGCGGCCGGTCTGCCGGTCTACCAGCTGCTCGGCGGGGCGGCCCGCGACGGCGCGATGGTCTACTGCCACGCCAGCGGCAGCACCCTGGACGAGCTGAGCCGTGACGTCCAGGAGCACCTGGACCAGGGCTATCTGGCCATCCGCGTCCAGGCGGCCATCCCCGGGATCGAGAAGACGTACGGGATCGCGAACGCCGAGGACAAGGCGGAGGGCCGCATCTACGAGCCGGCCAGCGGGAACGTGCCGCAGGAGGACACCTGGGAGACCGGGGCCTACCTCGACTTCGCGCCGCAGATGATGGCCCACCTGCGGGCCGAGTTCGGCTACGGCCTGCACCTGCTGCACGACGTCCACCACCGGCTGAGCCCGATCGAGGCCGGCCGGCTGGGGGCGGCCCTGGAGCCGTACCGGCTGTTCTGGATGGAGGACCCGACCCCGGCCGAGGACCAGTCAGCGTTCCGGCTGATCCGCCAGCACACCACCACCCCGGTCGCTGTCGGCGAGGTGTTCAACAGCATCTGGGACTGCCAGCAGCTGATCACCGAGCGGCTGATCGACTACATCCGCACCTCGGTGTCCCACACCGGCGGGATCACCCACCTGCAACGGGTCTTCGCCCTGGCCGACCTCTACGGGGTCCGCTCCGGCTCGCACGGTCCCGGCGACCTCTCGCCGGTCGCCATGGCCGCCGCGCTGCACGTCGACCTGACCATCCCGAACTTCGGCATCCAGGAGTACATGGGCCACCGGCCCGAGGCGGCCGAGGTGTTCGGCACCGCGTACGCGTTCGCCGACGGCTACATGCACCCCGGCGACCTGCCGGGACTCGGGGTCACCTTCGACGAGGAGGCGGCCGCCCGCTACCCGTACGACCCGAAGTACCTGCCGGTCAACCGCCGGCTCGACGGCTCCATCCACGACTGGTGAGCACCGTGAGCACTGCCGCGTACGACGTCATCTGCCTCGGCGAGGTGCTGGTCGAGGTGGCCACCACCGCGCCGTTCGGCCACGACGTCCCCGCCGTGCTGGGGATCTCCGGCGACGCGCTCAACGTGGCCGCGGCCGCCGCGGCGGCCGGAGCCCGGGTCGGTCTGGTCGCCGTGCTGACCGACGACGACCTGGGTCGCGCCATCGCGGCCCGGATCGCGGAGCTGGGCATCGGCACCGACCTGCTCCGGTTCGCCGCAGGTCAGCAGGGCGTCTACCTGGTGCACAGCGACCCGGCCGGGGAACGGGAGTTCAGCTACGCCCGCTCGGGCAGCGTCGGCTCCACCCTGTCGCCCGATCTGCTGCCGGCCGAGGCGCTCCGGACGGCGGGAGCCGTGGTGACCGGCGGCATCGCCGGCGCCATCTCCCCGTCCGCGCGGGCCGCCGTGCGGCAGGCCGCGACGCTCGCCCGACGGTTCGTGTACGACCCCAACTACCGGCCCCGGTTGACCGACGCCGTCGCCGCGGCCGACCTGCTCCGCGCGCTGGCCCCGGACTCCTGGCTGGTCACCCCCTCCCATCCCGGCGAGACCGCCGCCCTGCTGGGCGTGGACACCGCCGCTGCAGCGGCGGACCGGCTCCGGTCGTGGGGGACCGAGATCGTGGCGGTCACCTGCGGCGCCGCCGGGGTGCAGGTGGTCGACGCCGACACCGCCACCTGGATCCCGTCCGTGCCGGCCCCGGCGGTGGTCGACCAGACCGGCGCCGGCGACGCGTACGTGGGCACCCTGACCGCCCGGCTGGTGCTCGGCGACGACCTGGTCACCGCCGCCCGGCTGGCCGCCGCGGCTTCCTCGCTGGTGGTCGGCGGGCGCGGGGGCACCGGTCTGGTGCCGACGCTGGCCCAGACCCGGGCGCACCTGGCCGCCGCCCACCCGTCCGACTCCACCCACCCAGCCGATGGCACGCAACCCAGAGAGGGGATCGGCCGATGAGCCTGTCCACCAGTCCGCTCGACGTCTCCCCGGTCATCCCGGTGGTGGTCATCGACGACCCGGCCCACGCCGTCCCACTGGCCCGCGCCCTGGTCGCCGGTGGGGTGTCGATCATCGAGGTGACGCTCCGGACGCCGCGGGCTCTGGACGCCGTCGCTGCCATCGCGGCCGAGGTGCCCGAGATCGCGCTCGGCGTCGGTTCCGTCCTCACCGCCGCCCACGTGGACCAGGCGCTGGCCGCCGGCGCGGAGTTCCTGGTCAGCCCCGGGGCGAGTCCGGCGCTGCTGCAGCGGCTGGTGGCGGCCCCGGTCCCGGTGCTGCCGGGGGTGGTCACGGTCAGTGAGGTGCTGACCGCCCTGGACCACGGGCTGACCGAGCTGAAGTTCTTCCCGGCGGGACCCGCCGGCGGTCCGGCCTACCTGGCCGCCATCGGCGGACCGGTGCCCCAGGTGCGGTTCTGCCCGACCGGTGGGGTGACGCCGGCGAACCTGCGCGACTACCTGGCGGTGCCCGGCGTGGCCGCGGTCGGCGGCACCTGGCTGACGCCGAAGGCGGCCATCGCGGCCGAGGACTGGTCAGCGATCACCGCCCTGGCGTCGGCGGCGGTCGCCGCCGCCTGAGGTCGCCCGGCGGTCGCCGCGCGAGGTCGAGCCCCGGCGGTCGCCGCGGCCGAGGTCGATCCGCCGAGGCCGACTGCCGACCGAGGATCAGGGTCAGCGGGCGGCCGTGCGCCAGGCGTCGGCCAGGGCGGCGACCGACGGCCACCGACGCTCCCGTACGGGGTCGAGGGCCCGGGCCGCGATCGCGAACTGCTCGTCGCTGCCGACCCACGCCGAGCGGTCCTTGGTCTCGTCGTCGCCGAGGAAGGTGTGCGCCAGTGCGCCGAGGGCGACCACGTTGGTGATCTCGTCGATCACCGCCCCCAGCTCGTACTCCTCCGGCGCCATGAACCGGGTCGAACCCCACATCCGCCCCTGGCGGTTGACCATGGGCGCCCGCTCGTACACGTCCAGATCGCAGAGCGTGACCCGGCCGGTGGCCAGGTCGACCATGACCGAGCCGTCGTAGAGGTCCACCGCGACCCAGCCCAGGGCGGCCGTGTGGACCCCGAAGTCGTAGATCTGCTGCACGGCGGCCACCCGCTGCGGCCGGGTCAGCTCGGCGACCCGGGCCGACTGACCGTACTGGCGACCGAGCGGGACCGCGTCGACCCAGTCGAAGACGGCGGCGAACCCGGCGCCGACCTCGAGCGCCTGCCGCAGCCGGACCAGTGTCGGGTGGGCCAGCGCCCGGTGCACCGTCGCGGCGTGGCGTGCGGTGGCCACGGCGTCGTCGACCAGACCCTCGTAGCGGACCGTCGGGGCACCGGCGTACTTGACGAAGACGCGGTCCGCGCCGCTGGCCAACCCGAAGCAGAGGTTGCCGGAGTCCTGGTCGTCCAGGACGGCGAAGACGGTGCCCCAGCGGCGCAGGAAGCCCAGGTCGTGCGCAGCCCGCAGCCGGACCGGGTGCCCGTCGACCGCCGAGATGATCATGATCGCGACCATAGTGGCGAGCTCATCCCAGAACAGGGGCGCGGCGGGTTGCCGCGGTAGTCCGCCGCCCGCCAGAATCGTCCGACGACGTCGAGCGAGGACAGGAGTCGCAGCGTGATGGAGTCGGTGCTGATCATGGTCTGCGGTCTGCCGGGCGCCGGCAAGACGACCATGGCCCGCAGCCTGACCGAAGAACGCACGGGCATCCGGCTCTGCCCGGACGAGTGGCTGCAGGCCCTGGAGATCAGTCTGTGGGACGGGGTGCAGCGGGAGCGGGTCGAACGACTGCAGTGGGAGCTCGCCCGCGAGCTGCTGCGGGCGGGCAACGTGGTGATCATCGAGTGGGGCACCTGGAGCCGCGAGGAACGGGACCGGCTCCGGGTGGAGGCGCGGACCCTGGGCGCACAGGTCGAGCTCGTCTTCCTGGACCCGCCGCTGGAGGAGCTGTGGCGACGCATCCAGGCGCGCGGCCAGCTCGACCCGCCGGTCGCGCGCGAGGATCTGGACAAGTGGGACCGGGCCTACGAGCGGCCGGACGCCGACGAGCTGGCCGGGTACGACGCGTCCTCGGTGACCACCGCCTGATCCTCGACCTGATCCTCGAGAGCGGGCTCCGGGCGCGCCGTCTGGCAGGATCGAGGGCGCAGTCAGCCCGGAAGGCACGGCAGTCAGCCCGGAAGGCACGATGGCCCAGCAGCAGAGCAAGCAGAACCGGCCCAAGCAGCCGCAGGATCCGTACGCCCAGAAGGCCAAGCAGCTCACCTCGTCGGTGCAGCGGCTGCGCGGCTGGGTGGGCTCGGACCCGAGCCGTACGCCGGAGCTCGCGGACGCCCTGGTCGCGCTCACCGAGCACCGGCTGCTCGGGCACGGCTACACGGTGGCCGCCCCGGAGGCGCAGGAGGCGGTCAAGCTGGCCGCCCAGCAGCTGACGGCCGACGGACCGATCGGGCCGTACACCTCGGTGGCCGATGCGGCCCGCTACGTGACGGCTGTGGTGCACCTCGGCGTCATCCAGGCCGCCGCGGGGATGCCGGAGGCGGCGGCGGAGACCGTCCGGTCCGCCGCGGACCTCCGCGGTCAGCTGGGGTCGCTGCCGCTGGCCGAGGCGTTGGCGCCCGCCACGGTGGTCTGGGCCCTGGCCTGCACAGCGCGCGGCGCCCTGGCCGAAGGTGACGTGGCGCTGGCCAACGCCTATGCCGACGCCGCGCTGCAGCGGGTGGCCGAGGCCGGGCTGCGGTCCGACGCCGACGCCGCGTACGTGGTGATGGACGCCGACCGCCTGGTCTCCGACGCCCGCTGGGCCGCCGGTCGGGACGGCGATGCCCTGACCCACCTGCACGTGGCCCGGGAGATCTACGACCGGGTCGTCGACGGACGGTTGGCGCAGCCGGGGCGGTTGAGCCCGGCCCTGTTGCAGCGGCTGTCCGAGCCGCTGTTCGTGATCTACCGAGACCTGGCCGACCGGTTGCTCGCGGTCGGCGACGTGGACCTCGGCCTGGTCACCCGGCGGCAGCTGGTCGATCTGTTGGCCGGCATCGCTGGCAAGGACGAGACCGCACGGGTGCAGCTGGCGGGGTCGCTGGCCGATCTGGTCCGCGACCTGCGCGCCCTCGACCGCACCGAGGAGGCTGACCTGGTGGCCGAGGAGCTGGCCGCCCGACCCGCGCCGGAGCGCAAGGCGGCGGGGGAGCTCTCGGCGGGCCTGGCGCGCGGGGACGGGTCGGTGCGCTGGGAGCCGCTGGATCCGGCTGCCGCGTACGCGGGCGCCACCGCCGGCGCCTCGACGAACGCCGCGGCCCAGGAGGTCGCCTTGCAGCGGGAGGCTGCCGACCGGTTGGCGGCCGAGCGTGCTGAGGCGGTACGGCTCGAGCAGGAGCGTCTGGACGAGGCCCGTCGGGAGGCCGCCCGTCGGGAAGCCGAGCGCGCCGAGGAGGAACGTCTGGCGCAGCCGAGCGGGCCCGCGCCGAGGAAGCCGAGGCGGCCCGCCGGGAGTTCGACCGGATCGAGGCGGCCCGGATCGAGCGCGAACGGCTGGCCGCCGAGGAGGAGGCCGAGCGCCAGGAGCGCAAGCGTCGCCGCGAGGAGCGGATGGAGGAGCACCGCCGCGAGGCCGAGCGACTGGAGGCGGAGCGGGTCGCCGCCGAGCAGGCCGCGCTGGAGCAGCGCGAAGCCGAGCGCCGAGCCGCCGACCCGGCCGAGATCGAACGTCTGGAGCTGGAGCGGCTGCAGGCTGAGCTGGCCGAGCTGGAACGCGCCGAGGCGGCGGAGCGGGCCGAGGCTGAGCGGGTCGAGGCGAGCGGGTCGAGGTCGAGCGGGTCGAGCGCGAGCAGGCCGAGCAGTGAGCAGGCCGAGCGGGAGCTGGCCGAGGCGGAGTGGTTGGAGGGCGAGCGCCGCGCCAGAGAAGGCAGCCGAACGCGGCCGAGCAGGTCCGAGCCGGCAGACGCACGGTGCGAGCCGGCCGAGGACGCAGCGTCGGTCCGAGTGCGGCGCGGTCGTCGCCGACCAGCCCGTCGAGCCAGCGCCGCAGGAGCCGCTCCGCGGTCGGAGCCCGCCCCGCCGCGAGCCGCGAGCCGTCGTGACCCGACCGTCGAGCCGCTGGAGGACGAGCCGGTCATGCGAGCCGGCGGACGAGCTCGCCCCGAGCCCGAGCCCGAGCCCGAGCCCGAGCCCGAGCCCGAGCCCGAGCCCGAGCCCGAGCCCGAGCCCGAGCCCGAGCCCGAGCCCGAGCCCGAGCCCGAGCCCGAGCCCGCGAGCCGGTCGAGGACGATCTCGGAGTCACGCAGCGGCTGTGGCAGGAAGCCAAGGGGCGGGGCGACCGCAAGGAGGCGCGCGCGTACAACGAGCAGGTGGTCGAGCTGCTCCGGCCGCGGGCCGAGCAGGACCTGGCCGAGTACGGTCCGCGCCTGCTCTACGCCCTCGAGGAGCTCTCCAGCGCGCGGCTCCGTGGCGGTGACCTGTGGGGGTCACGCGCCCCGGCCAAGGAGGCCAAGGCGCTGGCGAAGTCCCTCGGCCGCCGCTGAGCCCGCAGCTCAGATTCGTTCGTGACGGGAATCTGCGCCTCGCGGCCCACACCTCGGCGTGTCGCGGCGGCGTGTCGGGCTCTGGAGACGCAGGTTTCCGTCACCTCGTCGAGCTCCCGCCAGCTCAGTCGCCGGTGACCGCGGTGACCGGGATGACCTCGGTCCGCGCGATGGCCTGATCGCGCAGACCCGACAGCGCCGTGCGGCGCGGGTCAGCCCCGTACGCGTCCACGGCCGCCTGGTCGGGCATCTCGATCAGCTGGACCTCGTACGGCTGGTCGCTGCTGGCACCGACCCGGCGCACCCGGGACAGCACCGTGCCGCCGTACTCCGGGATCAGGGCGAGCACCTCGTCCTCGTACGCGGAGAGCCGGTGCTCCTGTCCGTCGACCGGCCACAGCAGCACGCACAAGGTGAGAGGCATCGACCCAGGCTAGGCCCCGCTCAGCCGGGGTCGGTGGGTCGGTGGCGCGGTCCAGGACAGCAGGTAGCGGTAGTGCAGGCCGTAGCGCCAGCGGGCACCCGGCAGCGTCGTCGCGGACCACCCGACGGAGGTCGGCGTACGTCTCCGTCGGCTCTGCCACCGGCACCCCGATGTCGTTCTGCTCGTGCCGCAGCCGACCGATCAGCCGGTTGAGGGGGATCGAGGCCACCGAACGCACCCAGTCCGCCACGCTGTGCTCGCGGGCCAACCCCACCACCACCAGCACCCCACCCGGCGAGAGCAGGGCCTTCGCCTGCTCCAGACCCGGCGCCAGCCCGAGGTGGTGCAGGCTGGCCACGAAGACCACGCCGTCGAACGGTGCCGTCGGGCGGTAGTCCAGGAAGCCCTGCTGGACGATGTCGACGGTCGGCAGGTCCGCGACCCGCTCCCGGGCCCGGTCGGCGGTGGCGGGATCGGGTTCGAGCCCGACCACCCGGTCGACCGTCGGGGCCAGGCGCTCCAGCAGCAGGCCGTCGCCGCAACCGACGTCGAGGACGCGGGACCGCCGGCCGAGCGTTCGCAGGATCCACTGGTGGTAGGCGGTGTTGTGGTTCCAGTAGCTCGGCGAGGTCGACACAGGTGATCCGATCCAGGAGGTGGCTGACGTCGGAGGACCAGCCTGCCTTGGATGGCCCACTTATCGTGGAAGGTCAGCACCCACCCCTGCGGGTGCACGAGCAAGGAGTTCAGATGGGCATGTTGGGAAAGCTGGCCAAGGGCGCGGTCGCTGCCAAGATCATCCAGGTCGCCTCCCGTGAGCTGCAGAAGCCGGAGAACCAGGCCAAGATCCGTGAGGGCCTGAGCAAGCTCAGCAAGACCGCTCGTCCCCGCTGATCACGGCTGGGACTCGGCCCACGGGTCCCGCCGCGCGAAATGTCTCGACCACGGGATGAACGACGGGTAACGGGTCGGTCCCAGCGTTCGCACGGGCTGGATCCTCTCGTGCTCCCGGGTTACGGTGTGACGACTGTGACCAGTGGGACGTAGAGGACTGAGATGACGGTACGGCCGACAGCCAACGCACACCGCCCCCGCGGGCGACGTCTGCGGGTGGCCGGCGCGCTGGCTGCGGCCGTCACCTTCGGACTGGTCGCCGCCGGCTGCGGCCAGGTCCCGGCCGACCAGGCCGCCCCGGCCCCGGACAGCCAGGTCCCGTCGACCTCGTCACCGACCGCTTCGGCGGAACCCACCACAGCTGCTCCGTCGCCGTCGGCGACCACGGCAGCCCCGACCACCGAGCCCACCAGCAAGCCGACCCCGACCACGGTCCCGGCGATGCTGCAGAAGGGCGACAAGGGGACCAAGGTCCGCGAGCTCCAGCACCGGCTGCGCCAGCTCGACTGGTACTCCGGCAGCATCACCGGCACCTTCGGGTCCGGCACCGTCACCGGGGTCAAGGGGTTCCAGGAGAAGCGCAAGCTCGACCAGACCGGGGCGGTCGACAAGACCACCTGGTCCAAGCTCACCTCGATGACCCGCAAGCCGACCGACGACGAGATGCACAACCGGCTCGTCGCCGGACCGGCGATCCTCTCCCAGGGCGACTCCGGCGACCGCGTCCGTGGCCTGCAGGCGCGGCTGAAGCAGATCGGCTGGTTCTCCGGCAACGTCACCGACTCGTACGGGTCGATGACCGTCAGCTCGGTCAAGGGCTTCCAGGACAAGCGGGCCATCCCGGTCACCGGTGAGGTCGACCAGCGCACCTGGGACCGGCTGACCGCGATGACGCGGACGCCGACCGACGACGAGCTGCACAACCGCACCCCCAAGCCGTCGGCCGCCGGGCTGGACTCGCGCTGCATGACCGGGCGGGCGATGTGCATCAGCAAGTCGACCAACTCGCTGGTCTGGGTGATCGACGGCAAGCCGCAGCTGCGGATGGACGTCCGGTTCGGCTCGCAGGAGCTGCCGACCCGGGAGGGCGCGTTCTCGGTCGGCTGGAAGTCCCGCGACCACGTGTCGACGATCTACCACACCAAGATGCCGTACGCGATGTTCTTCTCCGGCGGCCAGGCGGTGCACTACTCGCCCGACTTCGCCGCCCGCGGCTACAACGGCGCCTCGCACGGCTGCGTCAACGTCCGCAACCTCAGCGGCATCCAGTCACTCTTCGCCGACGCCCGGGTCGGCGACAAGGTGATCGTCTACCGCTGACGCTCCACCCCCTACCGGGGTTTTGTGCCGATATCCACAACTGTGGTAGCTCCTGCTCCAGAATCCACAGATCTGCCGACACCCCGGTCGGATCGCGCTGGCGTCCTTAGTCCTAGGACATGGACAGCGCGGCGGTGCGGGAAGCGATGGCGACACAGTGCGGGCTCATCTCGAGGGCGCAGGCTCTGCGACTGGGCGCGACCACCGCACAGATCAGCTACCGGACGCGGACCGGAGACTGGATCGCGGTCTATCCCCGGGTCTACCGGGCGGCCGTCGCCCCGGTCACTCCGGAGCAGGGCCTGCGGGCCGCGGCGCTGTGGGTCGACAACGGAGTGCTGACGGGGTTGGGCGCCGCCTGGTGGTGGAACCTGCTTCCGGATCCGCCGCGTCGCTGGGAGTTCCAGGTGGAGACCACCACTCGGCGGACGCTGCAGCCGGGGGTGTACCTGCTCCGACGCTGGGTAGATCCGTACGACGTCACCGTCCATCGAGGTCTGTCCGTGCTCGATCAGCCGTTGGCGGTGCTCCGGGCAGCCGTGGCCCTCGACCGGGCTCGGCGAGGTCACGGCGTGCGGCTGATCGACCGCAGCAAGCAGGAGGGCATCGTCTCGGGCGATCAGCTCGTCGAGGCGTTCGTGCGCAATCGTGGCACCTGGGGCACGTCCACCATGCGGAGTCTGCTGGAGAGGACGGGAGATCGTGCGCACTCGGATCTCGAGCGTCTCGGTGTCCGGCTGCTCACCGAGGCGGGCATCGCCGGCTTCGTGGTGAATCTGACGATCAGGCTGTCGAACGGCCGCACCGCCGAACTGGACATCGCGTTCGAGGAGCAGCGGGTGGCCCTGGAGCTGGACGGGTTCCGGTATCACTCCTCGAGTGCGGCCCACGCCGCCGATCTGCGTCGTCAGAACGACATCATCGGTGACGGCTGGACGTTGCTTCGCTATGCGCCGGACGTGCTGACCGAGAGCCCGGGTCGGTTCATCCGCGAGGTTCGGCGAGCGCTGGAGCGCTGACCCGACCGAACTTCTGGAGCACCAGCACGAACAATCGACGAAAGCGGCACAAAACGCGGTTCAGGCGCGGGCGGTCAGGATCAGCGGGCCGTCGGCGGTGATGGCGATGGTGTGCTCGGAGTGGGCCCCGCGGGAGCCGTCGCGGCTGCGCAGGGTCCAGCCGTCGGCGTCGGTGTAGATCTTGTCGGTGGAGGCCAGGAACCACGGCTCGATGGCGATCACGAGTCCCGGCTTCAACGGCAGACCGCGTCCGCGGCGGCCGTTGTTGGGGATGTGCGGGTCGCCGTGCATCGTGCGGCCGACGCCGTGCCCGCCGAAGTCGGTGTTGATCTTGTAGCCGGCCTGGGTGGCGACCCGGGCGATGGCGAAGGAGATGTCGCCGATCTTCGCGCCCGGCTGAGCCGCCTCGATGCCGGCGGCCAGGGCCACCTCGGTGGTCTCGATCAGCTTCAGATCCTCCTCGCGCTGCGTCCCGACCACCACCGAGAGAGCCGAGTCGGCCACCCAGCCGTCCACCGAGGCGGCGAAGTCCACGCTGAGCAGGTCCCCGTCGGCGAGCACGTAGTCGTACGGGAGGCCGTGCAGGACCGCGTCGTTGACCGAGGTGCACAGCACCTTGCCGAACGGGCTGGCCCCGAACGAGGGGTGGTAGTCGATGTAGCAGGACTCCGCGCCGGCGTCCCGGATCATCTGGTGGGCCAGCGCGTCCAGCTCGAGCAGGTTCACCCCGACCGCCGCCTTGGCCTTCAGGGCGGTCAGCACGCTGGCGACGAACGCCCCGGCGGGTCGCATCTGCTCGATCTCGGTGGGGGTGCGGTACTCGATCACGAGGGTCGATTCTGCCGTACGCGACCAACCGGACCGTCGGCGGCGAGATCTTCTGGAGCAAAAACCACAACTGGTGTGGATAGCGGTACAAAAGTCGGGTGACCGCGACCTGGCCGTACGCGCTGCCGACCACCGCCGACCAGGTCGAGGCCGGCCGGTCGGCCCGCCGTCGGCTGCCCCGGCAGGCGCTGGCCGAGCTGGTCGCCTCGCCCACCGACCCGGTCGATCTCCTCACCGCGCAGGACGCCACCCGGATCCCCGAGCTGGTGCCGGTCCGCTACGAGCGGATGCTGGTCTCGCCGTTCACGTTCTACCGCGGGGCGGCCGCGCTGATGGCCGCCGACCTGGGCCAGACCCCGCACTCCGGGCTGACGGTGCAGCTGTGCGGTGATGCGCACCTGTCGAACTTCGGGCTGTTCGCCTCCCCCGAGCGACGGCTCGTGTTCGACCTCAACGACTTCGACGAGACCCATCCCGGACCGTTCGAGTGGGACGTCAAGCGGCTCGCGGCCAGCTTCGAGCTGGCCGGCCGGGAGAACGGTCTCGACGAGGCGACCCGGCGTCGGATCACCACCCGGGTCGGTTGCTTCTACCGGACGTCGGTGGCCCGGTTCGCCGCGTCGACCGCCACCGAGGTCTGGTACGCGCACCTGGAGATGTCGACCCGGCTGCTGGAGCGGATCGCCCTGCAGCCGGGGAAACGGGACCTGGCCCAGGCCCGCAAGGTCACCGAGAAGGCCAAGCGGCGCGACAGCCGGCAAGCGGTCCGCAAGATGGTCCGGATCGTCGACGGCCACGCGGAGTGGATCGCCGATCCGCCGTTCCTGGTGCCGCTGGCCGACCTGGCCCCGCACCGGGACCAGGAGAGCCTGCTGCACGGGATGGCGGAGCTGCTGGAGTCGTACGCGGAGACGGTGACGCCGGAGATCCGGCGGCTGCTGCGGAACTACCGCCTGATGGGCATGGCCCGCCGGGTGGTCGGGGTGGGCAGCGTCGGCACCTCCGCCTGGGTGGTGCTGCTGGTCGGCGCGGAGGAGGACGACTTCCTGGTCCTGCAGGCCAAGGAGGCCAGTGCCTCGGTGCTGGCGCCGTTCGTGCCCGGTCACGAGTTCTCCCACCAGGGCCGACGGGTGGTCGAGGGCCAGCGGCTGATGCAGGCGTACGGCGACATCCTGCTGGGCTGGAAGAGCGCCGCGGTGTCGGGCTACCCACGCGACTACTACGTCCGCCAGTTCCGCGACTGGAAGGGCTCCTTCGAGCCGGCCGAGCTGAACGCCGACCAGCTGGAGACCTACGCCGATGCCTGCAGCTGGACCCTGGCCCGGGCCCATGCGCGCTCCGGGGACCGGGTGGCGATCGCGGCCTACCTGGGACGCAACACCAGGTTCGACGACGCGATCGCCGACTACGCGGTCGCCTACGCCGACAAGACCGAGACCGACTACGAACGCGTACGCACGAGCGAAGCCGAGGGTCGGCTCACTCCACGCACGCGTTCGTCGTCGGACTGATGATCAGACAGGAGCCGGAAGCTCAGGCGAGCGCCTTGGTCTTGATCTTCTCGAAGTCGGTGGCGTTGATCGCACCGGAGTCCAGCAGCGCCTTGGCGTCGGCGATCTCCTGGGCCGGGGAACGACCAGCTACCTCGCGGATGTAGCTCTCGCTGTCGGCCTTGGCCTGCTTGACCTGAGCGACCTGCCGCTCGGCCATCCCCTTGCCCCGGACGATCAGGTAGATGACCGAGGTGATCAGCGGGAAGACGATGAGGGCGATGATCCAGATGGCCTTGAGGCCGCCGCTCTGCTCCCGGTCGCGGAAGAGATCGGCAACGATCTGGAACAGGACGATCAGGTAGGCCACGAAGGCGAAGATGATCAGCATCTGCCAGAAGAACTGCAGCAGGGTGTTCATGGGGTACTCCTCAGGTAAAGCGCCGGTTTTGGTTGGCCCGCCGTACGTCGGTGTCGGCGGCGGAGCCACGTGTCCAGAGTCTGACAGCGACCCTGCGCTCCGCCAGGGACGTTGGTCCCACTGAGACGGGTGAGCCGCGGAATCGTGGCAGATTTCACCTCGTCCGGGTGAGGCACCAGGTCAGCACGGTCTAGACGGTGGTATCTCCGTCCGGGGTGTCGACCGCGACGTGGGCCGGACCCTCCAGGGTGGCCGCGGTGGCCGGGAGGTGTCCCTCGCTGAGCTCGGCCTCCGACTCGTGCCGCATCGCCCGGGTGGAGCCGAACAGCGCCGACGCCCAGCCGGCGGTGGGGTCGGTGTCGACCAGCACCGCCTTGACGAGCAGGGTGAGGGGGATGGCCAGGATGGCGCCGAGCGGACCCAGCACCCAGCCCCAGAAGACCAGCGCCACCAGGGTGACCGGCATCGACACCCCGACCGCGTCGCCGACGAAGTAGGGCTGGATCAGCGAGGTGAACAGCGAGTTCAGCACGATGAAGGCGACGATGACGATGAGCATCAACGGCCAGTCGCCGATCAGCAGGGCCAGCAGCGCGGGCGGGACGAGCCCGATGACGAAGCCCACGTACGGGATGTAGTTGCAGATCGCGGCCAGCAGTCCCCACAGCACGGCCAGCGGGATGTCCAGCCAGAGCAGCAGCAGGGTGTCGGCGACTCCGGTGATCACCGCGAACACGGTGGTCACGCCGAGGAACCGGCGGGTGTTGGTGGCGAAGATGGCGAACGCCTGACCGAGCCGGGGGCGGAGCCGGTTCAGCGCGGCGATCCGGCCCAGGGCGCCGGTGGCGTCGATCCCCAGGAACAGCATCAGGCTGAGCAGGAAGATGGCGTTCGCGACCAGCCCGACCACGCCGCTCAGCAGCGGGGTGATCGCGGAGATCGCGGCCCCGAGACTCACGTCGGCCAGCAGGGTGGACGCGGTGTCCCGGCTGATGCCCTGGGCGATCAGCAGCTCTCGCAGGCTGCTCACCACGCCGTCGGCCTCGGCGGCGTACTGCGGCAGGACGGTGACCAGCCGCCCCACGGCCAGCACCAGGATGGAGCCGAGCACCACCAGCACGCCGAAGATGGCCAGCAGCAGCGCCACCAGGGCCACGCCCTCGGGCAGGTTCTTGTGCCGCAGCCAGGTGTGCAGCGGGTGGACCAGGAGCACGATGACCAGGGCCAGGAACACCGGACCGATCAGCCAGGCCAGCTCACGGGCCCCCAGGATGATCACCATCGCCGCGGCCAGTCCGAGCAGGATGGTCAGGGCCCGGGGCAGCGGGTTGACCGAGCGGATCTCGGTCGCCGGTTCGGTCATCGGTGTTGCCTCATCTGGTCCACGGGTGCGTAGGTCGCCGCGGCGATCCCGGAACGCCGGGTCACCGTGGTCGGGACATCATCCCGCAGAACCGTCCAGCGCGAGATCCACGACCACCGGCGCGTGGTCCGAGGGCCCCTTGCCCTTCCGCGCCTCGCGGTCCACGTACGCGTCGGTGACCTCCAGCTCCGGGCTGGCCAGCACCAGGTCGATCCGCATCCCCTTGTCCTGATGGAACATGCCCGCCCGGTAGTCCCAGTAGGTGAAGGGGCGGTCGCCCTTGCCCGGGCGGGCCGGCAGGTCCACCAGTCCGGTGTCGGTCAGGGCCCGCACGGCCGCCCGCTCCGGCTCGGTGACGTGCGTGGAGCCGGCGAAGGCGCCGACGTCCCACACGTCCGCGTCGGTGGGGGCGACGTTGAAGTCGCCCATGATCACCTGGCCGGTCGGGGTGCCGGTGGCCGGCAGGGTCCCGCGCAGGGTGGCCAGCCAGTCGAGCTTGTAGGCGTAGTGCGGGTCGTCCAGCGACCGGCCGTTCGGCACGTACACGCTGGTGATGGTCAGCGGGCCACAGCGGGCGCTCACGTACCGCGGCTCGGGGTGGCCGGGGAGCTCGGTGGCCACCGGCGTGAGACCGACCCGGGACAGCACGGCCACCCCGTTCCAGCGGCCGTCGCCGACGTGCAGCGCCTCGTAGCCCAGGTCGGCCAGCTCGGCGAACGGGAACCCGCTGTCGGCGGTCTTGGTCTCCTGCAGGGCGACGGCGTCGGGCTCCCGGGTGGTCAGCCAGTCCAGCAGCCGGGGGAGCCGGGCTCCGATCGAGTTCACGTTCCAGGTGGCGATCCGCACGCCGCGATCCTAGGCTCGACGACTGACACCGCCCGCTCGTCCGAGGAGGACCATGCTCGCCGCCTATCTGCCCGGCAACTCCACCGTCCGGCTGGCCGAGGTCGACCGGCCGGTGCCCGGGCCGGGGCAGGTGCTGCTGGCCATGAAGGCCTCCACCATCTGCGGCAGCGACCTGCGGGCCATCTACCGCGAGCACCTGGGGGAGGGGCCGGAGGCCTACCAGGACGTGGTGGCCGGTCACGAACCGGCCGGGCAGGTGATCGAGGTCGGTCCGGGCGTCCACCGGCTGGGGATCGGGGCGCGGGTCGTCGTCTACCACATCAGCGGTTGCGGGCAGTGCGACGAGTGTCGTCGCGGCTACCAGATCTCCTGCACCTCGCCGCAGCGCGCCGCGTACGGCTGGCAGCGCGACGGTGGCCACGCCGACGTCCTGCTCGCCGAGGAACGCGACCTGTTGGAGCTGCCCGACTCGCTCACCTACCTCGACGGGGCGTGCGTGGCCTGCGGGTTCGGGACCGCGTACGAGGCCCTGTGCCGGGTGGACCTGTCCGGCCGCGACCGGCTGCTGATCACCGGGCTCGGTCCGGTCGGGCTGGCGGTCGGGCTGCTGGCCAAGAAGATGGGGGCGTCGCAGGTGATCGGCACCGACCCCTCGCCGCAGCGACGCGCCGCGGCCGAGCGACTGGGGGCGGTGGACACGGCGGTCAGCGGCGGCGATGACGAGCTGACCGCGCTGCTGGGCGACGGCGCCGAGGTGGCCGTCGACTGCTCCGGGGCCGGGGTCGCGCAGGCCACGGCGATCCGGCACACCCGTCGCTGGGGCCGGGTCGGGCTGGTCGGCGAGGGCGGGCAGCTGAGCCTGGACGTCAGCGAGGCGCTGATCCACCGCCAGCTCACCGTGCACGGCTCCTGGGTGTCGTCCACCGGGCGGATGGCCGAGCTGCTGGAGCGGCTGGACCGCTGGGGTCTGCACCCGGAGGTCGTGGTCTCCGACACCTTCGGCCTGAGCGAGGCCGGGGACGCGTACGCGCTGGCCGACTCCGGCACCGTCGGCAAGGTCGGGATCGTCTGGCCGTGAGCGACGTGTGGGTGGGAGAGGGCCCGGACCCGCGGGACAGCGGCGAGCCCAACCGGGGCGAGCGGGCGACCCTGCTCGACTACCTGCGGGTCTACCGACTGACCCTGGAGCTGAAGTGCGAGGGACTGACCCCGGAGCAGCTGGCCACCCGGTCGGTGCCGCCGTCGACGATGTCGCTGCTCGGACTGGTCCGGCACCTGGCCGCGGTCGAGCAGTCCTGGTTCCGCCGGGTGATGGACCGGGACCTGGAGCTGCCCCGGCTGTACGGCAAGCTCGAGCACCGGGACGCCGACTTCGACGGTGCCGTGGGTACGCAGGACTGCGTCGACGAGGCGTTCGCGGCCTGGCGGTCCGAGATCGCGTACGCCGAAGCCTGGGTCGAGCGGGCCGAGAGCCTGGACGTGCTGGGTCTGCACCCCGACGGTGAGCTGGAGCTGCGGGACGTGCTGGTGCACCTGATCGAGGAGTACGCCCGACACTGCGGGCACGCCGACCTGCTGCGCGAGTGCGTGGACGGCCGCACCGGCCAGTAGGTCCGGCAGCCTCCCCGGCCCCACACCTGCTGACGCACTCCTGCGACCACTCACGCGGGCGTTGCAGCACGTGCGTGGGTGCACTGAGGAGTGCGTCAGCGGGTGGGGAGGGTGACGACGCGGTCGCAGCGGGCGGCCAGGACCGGATCGTGGGTGATCACCAGCACCGCCGCGCCGATGGTGTCCGCCGTGGCCCACAGGTCGTCGACCAGGGCGGCGGCGGTCGGCGCGTCCAGGTGCTCGGTCGGTTCGTCCAGGATCAGCACGTCCGCGTCCCCGACCAGCAGCCGCGCCAGCGCGATCCGCCGCGCCTCGCCCCCGGAGACGGCCGTGCCGTGCACCCCGACCAGCCGGTCGACCGGTAGGTCCACCCGGGCCCGGGCCAGGGCCGCGGCGATCTCGGCGTCGGTGGCGTCGCGCCGGCCGATCCGGACGTTCTCGGCGACGGTGGTGTCGAACAGGTACGCGTCCTGGGCCAGGTAACCGGCCCGTCCGGTGACCGTCGCCCGGCCGGCCAGCGCCGGCAGCAGACCCAGGGTCGTGGCGGCGACGGTGGTCTTGCCCACCCCGCTCGGGCCGACCAGGGCGACCTTCTCGCCAGCGGCCACCAGCAGGTCCAGCCCGACCACCGCAGCGGGGCCACCGGGCCAGCCGGCGGTCAGGTCGTCGATCACGATTCCCGGTCTGCTCGCCTCTCTGGGCCCGGCCGCCGCGGCGGCAGCGCTGTCGGCCACCAGCCGGTCCGGGCTGCCCACCGCGGGGGCGGTCAGCACCTCGCGTACGCGGGCCAACGCGACCCGCGACCGTCGCCAGGCGAGAGCGGCGGCCGGCAGGGTGGACAGCACCTCGTGCAGGGCGAGGGGGGTCAGCACCAGCACGGCCAGCTGGACCGGGGGCAGCACCCCGGCGAACACCTGCACCGCGCCGACCAGCAGCCCGCCGAGCACCGCGACCCCGGCGGCCAGCGTCTGCCCCAGCCCGGCCACCCCGGTGGCCCAGGCCGCGCGCTGCTCGGCCCGTCGGAGCCGCTCGTCCACGTCGGCGACCCGGGTCAGCACGGATCCGGTGGCGCCGTACGCGATCAGGTCCGGGGCGGCGTCGGCGGCCTCGGTGGCCACCTCGGCCAGCGCCCCACGGAGGGGAGCGAGGTCGTCCACGCCACGAGTGGCCCAGCGCGCGGTCAGCCACGGCAGGACCGCTCCGGCCAGCACCACCGAGAGGCCCAGCAGCAGCCCGGACCCCGGGGACAGCACGGTGATCACCGTGGTGGTCGCCAGCGCCACCAGACCGGCCGAGGTGAACGGCACGACCACCCGGACCACCAGGTCCTGGATGGCCTCCACGTCGTTGACCACCCGGGAGAGCAGGTCGCCGCTGCGCCGTCCCACCCAGGTCGACCGGGTCAGCGCCCGCCAGGTGTCCAGGCGCAGTCCGGCCTGCAGGCGCAGGGCCAGGTCGTGGCTGTCCAGCCGCTCCACGTAGCGGAGCACGCCCTTGCCGATGCCGAAGGCGCGGACGCCGACGATGGCCACCATCAGGTACATGACCGGCGGCTGCTCGGCGGCCCGGGACAGCAGCCAGGCGGCGGTGCCGAGCAGCGCGACCCCGGCCCCGCTGGCCAGCGCCCCGAGCAGGACGGCCCGGACCAGCTGGCGTCGGCGCGTGGTGAGGAGCTCGATCGCGTTCGTGGTCATCGTGGGTCGGTCCGCAGCTCGGTGGGTCGATCAGCGTCGGAGCCGCCGGCGCGCGCGTTGGTGCCCACGCTGGTGCGCATTTTCCATCCACGGACGGAGGTTCCGGCTGGTTCAAGCGGGGTGGGGCCGGAATCGTCATCCGTGGATGGAAATTGCCGCAGGAGGGGGGTGGCGGCCGCAGGCCCAGAGGCAGGCCCAGAGGCAGGCCCAGAGGCAGGCACCGGGGCGGGGGCAGCCGGAGCCAGCTCGACCACCCGGTCGGCGGCCGCGAGCACCGCGGGGCGGTGGCTGACCACCAGGGCGCTCACGCCGAGGCCGCGGAGCTCGTCCAGCACGGCCAGCTCGGCGTCGGCGTCCAGCCCGGCGGTCGGCTCGTCCAGCACCAGCAGCTGCCCACCGCCGCAGTCGATCCGCAGCAGTGCCCGGGCCAGCGCGACCCGCCGGATCTCGCCCGCCGACAGGCCCTCGCCGCCCGCGGCGAGCACCCGCTCGGGGTCCAGGTCCGCGGCGCCGGCCCGGGACAGCGCCGACCGGACCCGACCGGCCGGTGCGTCGGGCGCCCCCAGCCGTACGTTGGCGGCGATGGTGCCGGCCAGCAGCGCCGGCTGCTGCGGCACCCAGGCCAGAGCCGACCGCCAGGCGCTGTGGTCGAGCTCGGTGAGGGGTACGCCGCCGACCAGCACCCGGCCCGAGGAGGGGGCGAGGAAGCCGAGCAGCACGGCCAGCAGGGTGGACTTGCCCGCGCCGCTGGCTCCGCCCAGGGCCACGATCTCGCCCGGTCCCAGGAGCAGCCGGGCGTCGGTGAGCGCGGCGCCGGGAGCGCCCGGGTAGGTGACGGACACGTCTGCCACCTCGATCGCCGCCGCGGACAGGTCCGGCACCGACCGGGTGCCGGTGGCCGGCGGGGCGGCGTCGATGAGGGCGAAGGCACGTTCGGCGGCGGCCACTCCGTCGGCGGAGTCGTGGAAGTGCACCCCGACCTGGCGCAGCGGCAGGTACGCCTCCGGGGCCAGGATCAGCACGAACAGCCCGACCATCAGGGTGAGGTTGCCGTCGACCACCCGCAGACCGATGCCGACGGCCACGATGGCCACCGACAGCGTGGCCAGCAGCTCCAGCACCAGGGCCGACAGGAAGGCGATCCGCAGCGTGGCCATGGTCTCCCGTCGGTGCGCCTCGCCGGTCCGGCGCAGCCCCTCGGCCTGAGCCCGGGCCCGGGCGAACACCTGCAGCGTCGGCAGCCCGGCGACCAGGTCGGCGAAGTGGTGCGCGAGTCGTTCCTGCACAGCGGCGCGCCGGCGGACCCGGGTCTGGGTCAGCCAGCCCACCAGCACCATGAACAGCGGGATCAGCGGCACCGTCAGCGCGATCACCACAGCGGACACCCAGTCGGCGGTGAGGATGGCCACCCCGACGATCAAGGGCACGGTGGCGGCCAGCACGAGCTGCGGCAGGTAGCGGCCGACGTAACCGTCCAGGGCGTCGAGTCCCTGGGTGAGCACGGACACCAGCCCGGCCCCGTCGAGCTCGCCCGCGCCCGTGCCCGGTCGGCGCAGCCGGGCGGTCATGATCTCGGTCCGCAGCTGCGACTTCACCGCGGCGGCCGACCGCTGGGCGAGCACGGTGTTCAGCCAGGACAGCAGACCGCGGGCCAGGAACACCGCAGCCAGCGGGCCGATGGTGGCCATCACCGCCGACAGGTCGCGCCGGCTGAACGTGCCGGAGATCGCCGTGGCCAGCAGCCAGGCCTGGACCACGATCACGGCGGCGGTGGCCGTACCCACAGCGATCCCGGCCAGCAGGTAGACCCGGGTGGCCCGGGCCCGCCGCAGCAGCCGTGGGTCGATCGCCCCGCCCCGGGTTCGGTCGAGCACCACCCCGTCGACGGCCACGGCTCAGCGCTCCGCGGGTTCGGGCAGCACCACGTCGTCGGCGATGTGGTGGACGGAGATCCGCTGGCGGAAGACCCAGTAGGTCCAGGCCTGGTAGGCGATCACCACCGGGGTCACGATCACCGCCGCCCACGTCATGATCGTCAACGTGTACGGGGTGGACGCCGCGTTGGTGGTGGTCAGGCTGTTCTCGGGACTCGGCAGGCTGGGCATCACGTCGGGGAACAGCGCCAGGAAGGTGGACGCCATCAGTCCGGCGACGGTGATCGCGGTGCCGACGAACGCCCACCCCTCCCGGCCGGCGCGGTTCGCGATCAGACCGCCCACCAGGCCGCTGACGGCGACCGCGCTCATCACCGCCGACGGCAGGTTCCCGTACGCGAGGTCGAGCCAGACCAGCAGGATCACCAGCAGGGCTGCACTCAGGAAGCCGACCCGGGCGGCCAGCGCGTTGGCCCGCTCCCGGATGACGCCGTCGGACTTCAGGGCCAGGAAGATCGCACCATGGGTCACGAACAGGGTCAGCGTGACCAACCCGAACAGCAGGGCGAACGGGTTCAGCAGGGTGAGGAAGCCGCCGACGTAGTCGTGGTCGGCGTCCAACGGCACGCCGCGGACGATGTTGCCGAAGGCCACGCCCCACAGCAGGGCGGGCACGAAGGAGCCGATGATGATGCACCGGTCCCAGCGCCGCCGCCAGGCCAGCTCGCGCTGCTTGCCGCGGTAGTCGAAGGCGACGTTCCGCACGATCAGGGCCACCAAGATCATCAGCAGCGGCAGGTAGAAGCCGCTGAACAGCGTCGCGTACCACTCCGGGAAGGCGGCGAAGGTGGCGCCGGCGGCAACCAGCAGCCACACCTCGTTGCCGTCCCAGACCGGTCCGATGGTGTTGATCACCACCCGGCGCTCACGGTCGTCGCGACCGAGCACCGGCACCAGCATGCCGACCCCGAAGTCGAAGCCCTCCAGGACGAAGTAGCCGATCCACAGCACCGCGATCAGCACGAACCAGACGGTGGTCAGTTCCATGGCGCTCTCCCTGCTCGTCGGTCGTCAGTAGCTGAAGACGAGGGGTGCGTCCTCGTCGGAGTCGGAGGTCTCGGTGGGCGGGCTGACGTCGGGCAGCCCGAGGCGCAGGTACGTCAGCATCAGCTTGACCTCGATCACCGCGAGTGCTCCGTACAGGGCCGTGAAGGTGATCATCGACGTCAGCACCGTGCCCGGGGTGACGGTCGGCGACACCCCGGAGGCGGTCTTGAGCAGCGTGAAGACCACCCAGGGCTGCCGGCCGGTCTCGGTGAAGATCCAGCCGAACGAGTTGGCGAAGAGCGGCAGCAGCGGCAGGGCCACGAGAACGGTGGGCCACCAGAACGAGGTCAGCCGCCGGTCGCCGCGGATGCAGACGAGCAGCAGCGCCCCCAGCGCGATGCCGGCCATGCCGAGGCCGATCATCCACCGGAAGGACCAGTAGGCGAGCGGGATGTAGGGGTAGTAGGTACCGGGACCGAACTGCTCGGTGTACTGCTGCTGCAGCTCGTTGATGCCGGTCACCTTGCCGTCGAAGGACCCGGTGGCCAGGAAGGAGAGCAGACCGGGCACGTTCACCGACCACAGCTCACGCTCGCCGTCCGGGGTGCCGACCGTGATCACCGAGAAGCCGGCCGGTTGCTGGGTCTCGTAGAGGGCCTCGGCTGCGGCCATCTTCATCGGCTGCACCTCGAACATCACCTTGGACTGGAGATCACCGCTGATCACCGTGCCGACCCCGGCGATCATGAGCACGATCGCTCCGACCTTGATCGCGGTCTTGAAGGCTCCCCGGTCGGCGGCCACCACGGTGGTCTTCCCCGCCACGGCGGCGGTGTAGGCGGGGCCGTCGAGGGGTTCGCGCGCGTCCAGGGCGGCCCGCTCGGCCTTGTCGATCCTGTGCAGGTGCCAGCCGGCGACCCCGGCCACGAAGGCGCCGCCGACCATGAAGCAGCCGGCGATCTGGTGCGGGAAGGTGACCAGCACGACCGGGTTGGTCAGCACCGCGGCGAAGTCGATCAGCTCGGCTCGGCCACGGGCCTCGTTGAAGGTGAAGCCGACCGGGTTCTGCATGAAGGAGTTGGCGGCCAGGATGAAGTAGGCGCTGAGGATGGTGCCGATCGCGGCGATCCAGATGGTGGCCAGGTGCAGCTTCTTTCCCAACCGGTCCCAGCCGAAGATCCACAGACCGAGGAAGGTGGACTCCAGGAAGAAGGCGAGCAGGCCCTCCAGGGCCAACGGGGCGCCGAACACGTCGCCGACGAAGCGGGAGTAGGCGCTCCAGTTCATCCCGAACTGGAACTCCTGCACGATGCCGGTGACCACGCCCAGCGCGAAGTTGATCAGGAACAGCTTCCCGAAGAACTTGGTCAGCTTGAGGTACTTCTCCTTGTCGGTGAGCACCCAGGCGGTCTGGAACCCGGCGACCAGCGTGGCCAGGGAGATGGTCACCGGCACGAAGAAGAAGTGGTAGACGGTGGTGATGGCGAACTGCCACCGGGCCAGGCTGACGCTGTCCATCGTGGTGCGATCCCCTCTGTCGAGGCCCTGTCGGCCACGTCCCGACCAGACTACTACGCAGCGTCGTACTTCTCCACGTAGTACGTGACCCAGTAGTACGCGGCCGGTAGTAGTGCGGAGTAGGATCGCTGGTGTGAACACCCTCGGGGACCTGGAGAGCCGGGTCATGCAGCAGCTGTGGACCGGCGACGGGCCGCAGTCGGTCCGGGAGGTCCACGCGGTGCTGGTCGGCGAGCGTGACATCGCGTACACGACGGTGATGACGGTGCTGGACCGGCTGGCCAAGAAGGGTCTGGCCACCCGCCAGCAGGACGGCCGGGCCTACCGCTACGACGCGGCCCAGACCCGCGAGCAGCTGGTCGCCGAGGTCATGCACACCGCCCTCGAAGGCAGCGGAGCCGAACGATCCGCGGCCCTGGTCGCCTTCGTGGACCGGGTGACCGACGACGAGGCCGCCGCCCTTCGCGCCGCCCTGGCGCGGCTGGAGTCGACGTGATCGACGTCCCGCCGCTGCTGGTGGCGGGACTGCTGGCGGTCGGCGCCGCCGTGCTGGTGCGCTCGGGTCCGCCCTGGGTGGCGCGGTGGTCGTTCCTGCGCCGGGTGCCCCGAGCTGCTGTGGTGCTCTGGCAGGCGGGTGCGCTGGCCGCCCTGCTCTGTGTGCTCGGACTGACCTGGCTGGTGCTGGGTGAGACCCTCGGCGATCCGGAGCGGTTGCTCTGGTGGGAGTGGGTTGCGGCGGGGCTGGTGACGCTGTTCGCGCTGGTGGTGGTGACCCGGCTGGTCTGGGCCCTGGTCCGGGTGGTCGGCTCCACCGGCACCCGGCGCCGCCGGCACCGTGACCTGGTGGACCTGCTCGCGCAGGACACCCGCTCCGACGACCTCTGCGCGCGCACCCCCGGTCTGCGGGTGCTGGCCGAGACGCGGCCCCTGGCCTACTGCCTCCCGGGTCTGCGGGGGTCCCGGGTGGTGGTCAGCGCCGGCACCCTGGCCATGCTCTCCGCCGAGGAGCTGTCGGCGGTGCTGGCCCACGAGCAGGCCCACCTGCGGGCTCGCCACGACGTGGTGCTGGCCACCTTCGACGCGGTCCACCAGGCGTTCCCGCACGCGATCCGCAGCGAGCTGCCGGCCGAGCAGTCGCGGTTGCTGGTGGAGATGCTGGCCGACGACGCCGCCGTACGGGGAGTCGGCCGCCGTCCGCTGGGTCGGGCCATGGTCGCCCTGTCGGCCTCCGTGGTGCCGGACGAGGGCCTGGGTGCCGGGACCGCCACCACCCGCGTACGGCTGGAGCGGCTCGCCGGGCCCGAGCGCGGTCGGACGGCCTGGTTGGCGGCGGCGATCTACCTGCTGGCTCTGTCGCTGGTGGTGGCGCCGGTGCTCGCGGTGCTCGTCGCGGCTGCCTGACCCCAGGACGGCTGACGGACCGGGACCCGTGGACCGTTGACGCCGGGACCGTTGACCCCGAGGATTGCTGACACCACGAACCCGTTGACAGGGTCGTGGCCTGCGCCTACGTTAGCCGCCTGAGAGCGCTCCCACTGGCGGCGGGCGCCTACGGGGGAGGAACACTTCACGTGACCAACGACGGCACGCAGCACGACACCGACGGCTCCAACTTCATCCTCCGGCCGGTCAGCCGGCGCCTGCTGATCGGCGGCGGAGCTGCGCTCGGGGTGGGCCTGACGACCCTCGGCGCCGCCCCCACGGCCGAGGCTGCCCCGGGGACTCTGGCCGCCGGCTGGAACGGTCGGTCCAGCCGGGCCGCCATCAAGTTCCTCAAGGGCGTGACCAACGCCTACCGCACCACGGGACCGCGGCTGGCCCAGAGCTACCAGGACCAGTCGGGACTGACCGACGTCGCCTTCACCTACGACAACGCGCTGGCCATCATCGCGTTGCTCCGAGCCGGTGAGGGAGCCTCGGCCCGGGCGCTGGGCGACGGCCTGCTCTACGCCCAGACCCACGACGAGACGTTCACCGACGGCCGGCTGCGGCAGGCCTACCACGCCGACGACTTCATCCTCGCCAACGGCAACGCGCACTTCGCGTACGAGTTCGGGCTGGTCGGCACCGCTGTGGGCGACATGGCCTGGGCCGGCATCGCCCTGGCTCAGCTGGCCCGGTCCACGGGCATCGCGCGCTACCGCACCGGTGCCGTGCGGATCGCCCAGTGGATCCAGGACAACACCTACTCGACCGCCGGTCTGGGCGGCTACACCTTCGGGGCGACGGCCGGACTGGAGACGCGCAAGTCGACCGAGCACAACATCGACGTGGCCGGGTTCTTCCGCCTGATCCAGACGCTGACCGGTGATCGGGTGTGGCGGGACCGGTCCGATCACGCGTGGGCGTTCGTGGAGTCCGTCTGGAACGACGCCGACGGGTTCTTCTGGACCGGCACCGAGGAGGACGGGGCGACGATCAACAAGCTCGGCACCCAGCTCCCGCTGGACCCGCAGACCTGGTCCTGGCTGGTGCGCCGGCAGCGGGCGTACGCGCCGGCGCTGGACTGGGCCGCCACCAACCTGGCCACCACCGACACCCCGCAGCGGCTGAACTCGGCGCTCACGGGCAACCAGAAGGTGACCGGGGTGGCGTTCGCCAGCGGTTCGCTGCAGGCCGACACGTCGGCGCAGATCGACCAGTACAACCCGAAGCCGGACTCGGGGGCGGTCTGGTTCGAGGGCTCCGCCCAGCTGGCCCTCGCGCTGGCCATCCGCAACGGCAAGGGCGACAAGGCGTCCGCCCAGGACCTGCTCAAGGCGTGCATCTGGGCCCAGGACGAGCTCGGCGACGGGCAGCTGTTCAACGCGAAGCGGATCGAAGGCGGGGTCGTGGCCGCGTCGTCGCCGCTGCAGACCGGCTTCGGCTTCGGCTACTACCCCAACCTGCATGTCGGGGCGACGTCCTGGTTCGTCTTCGCCGGCACCGGAGTCAACCCGTACGTGTTCTGATCAGCCGGTTCGACCAGCCGGTCGACATCACCGGCTGACCGCGATCGGAAACCACAGACGCCCCCGGCCCGGACCCGACGCCCCCTCGTGAGGGGCGCCGGCCCCGGGAAGGGGGCGTCAGTGGTGGACGGAGTGATCAGGCGCGGGCGCCGCGACCACTGCCGAACTTGATCCACAGCAGCAGCACGATGATCGCGCCGATGATGGAGCCGATGATGCCGGCCGGCTGCAGGAAGCCACCGCCGCCACCGCCGGAGCTGTTGCCGAACAGCAGGTAGCCCAGGAAGCCGCCGACGAACGAGCCGACGATGCCGAGCAGGATCGTCATCGGGATCGACAGGTTCTGCTTGCCGGGGACGACGAGGCGCGCCACGGCGCCCGCGATCAGGCCGACGACGATGATGCTGATGATGAGACCGAGCATGGTGGTGCCTTTCTCTAGTTCCGGCCGAGCCGGGGGGAGCGATCGCTCTCTTACACAGTAAACTACCCTAGAGGGTGAGTTGTTACACCCTTATGGAGGGTTATGGTGGGGAAATGATCGACGGTGACGCTGAGAGTCAGGGTCCGATCAGGGTTGCCCTGGTGAACGACTACGACGTCGTCGTGCTCGGTCTCGCACGGATCCTCGAGCGCTACGACGACCGCCTGGTGATAGCCGAGATCGACACCAACCAAACAGTCGTGGACGTCGTCGACCTGGTCCTCTACGACTCGTTCGCCCAGCCGGAGTCCGATCGTGGCGAGATCGCCGATCTGGTGGCCAACCCCCGGGCGGGGGCCGTGGTCGTCTACACCTGGAACCTGCATCCCCAGCTGGTGGAGCGGGCGCGGACTCAGGGAGCACGGGGCTACCTCTCGAAGGCCCTGCCTGCCCGCGACCTGGTCGACGCCCTCGAGGCGCTGCATCGCGGCGAGGTCGTGGTCAGCGCACCGGATCGGCGGGTCCGGGCCGTCACCGGCTCCGACTGGCCGGGTCGGGAAGAGGGTCTGACCGACCGCGAGGCGGAGGTGCTGGCCCTGATCACGCAGGGGATGAGCAACGCCGAGGTCGCGGACCTCACGTACCTCAGTCCCAACACGATCAAGACCTACATCCGCTCCATCTACCGCAAGATCAGCGTCGAGAGCCGCACCAAGGCGGTGCTCTGGGGCGTGGAGCACGGCTTCCAGCCCGACAAGCGGCGGATCGAGCACTGGCGCGGCGGTCCCTGACCGGGCAGGGTGCCCAGATGACCACGTTCCTGCTGCTGCCGGGTGCCGGCGGTGAGGCTCTCTACTGGGGGCCGGTGACCGCGCTGCTCCGCCGGGCCGGCCACGAGGCGATCGCCCTGGACCTGCCGGCCGATGATCCCGAGGCCGGCCTGACGGCGTACGCGGACCTGGCGGTGACGGCCGTGGCCGGGCGCGCCGACGTCGTGCTGGCCGCCCACTCGATGGGCGGGTTCACCGCCCCGTTGGTGGCGGCGCGCGTTCCCCTTCGCGGTCTGGTGCTCGTCAACGCGATGATCCCGGTGCCGGGCGAGTCGGCCGGTGCCTGGGGGGAGACGGTCGGCTCGGAGCCGGCCCGGCTGTCCGCGGCCGAGACCGGCGGCTACTCCGCGGACTTCGACCTGGTCGAGACCTTCCTGCACGACGTCCCCGCCGAGGTGCTGGACCCGGCGGTGGCAGCGGACGGCCGCGACGAGGCCGGCATCGCCTTCAGCGAGCCGTGTGTCTTCAGCGGCTGGCCCGACGTCGAGATCAGGGCACTGGTCGGCCGCGACGACCGGCTGTTTCCGGCCGAGTTCCAGGTCCGGGTGGCTCGGGACCGGCTGGGACTCGATGCTCACGTCCTGCCCGGCGGCCACCTGCTCCCGCTGGCCAACCCGCAGGGCGTGACCGACCACCTGCTCGCGGTCGCCGCCGGATGATCGAGATCCCGGCCGGCTTCCGGGCGATGCCACGCTGGTGGAGCGACGGGACCGCCTGGCTCGATCGGCTACCCGCGCTGGTGGCCGCGCAGTGCGCCCGCTGGGACCTGACCCCGGACGGTGTGGTCCGGCACGGCTCCAACGCCCTGGTCGTCCGTGTCCGGCGCGGACCGGAGCGGTGCGCGCTCCGGTTGTCCCCGCCCGGCGACGACGTGGCCTCGGAGGCGGCGGCGCTGCGCTTCTGGGACGGTCGCGGGACCGTACGGCTGCTGGAGGTCGACGTCGGGCACCGGGCGCAGCTCCTGGAGTGGGTGGCGCCGGGCGACTCGCTGGAGCACCTGCCGCTGGCCGCCACCGCGCCGGTGCTCGGGGCCGTCCTGCGCCGGCTGGCGGTCGAGGCGCCGACCGACGTGCCCAGCACCGGGTCCGTCATCGGCAGTGAGCGCGAGGGCTGGCCCCGGCGTTGGTCGGCCCTTGGGCGTCCGACCGCCGAGCCCGTCCTGGCGGCCGCGCTGCGAGCCGCCGACGCGGTCCGGGAGCCGGCGACCCCGCACCTGGCGGTCAACGCCGACCTCCACTTCGGGCAGATCCTGCGGGCCGAGCGCGAGCCCTGGCTGGTGGTCGATCCCGTCCTGCTCCGGGGGGACGTGGGCTACGACCTCGGCAGGCTGCTGTGGAGCCGCCTGGACGAGCTCCCCGCCGACGAGCAGGTGCGGGACTACCTGACCGCGGTGGCGGAGGCGGCCGGGCTCGACCGCGAACGCGCCGAGCGGCTGGTGGTGGTGCGGGCGATGTCCTACCTGCTGTGGGGGCTCGAGCACGGGTTGACCGAGGACCCTCCCCGCTGCCTGAGGCTGCTGGACCTGTTCACCTAGCCGACCCAGCCGGCGGGGGTCACAGGCGCGGGTCGCTGGCCGGATCGGGCAGCAGGTCGCCTCGGGGCCGTTCGACGTCGGTGGGCGTCTCGTCGCCCGGTCCGTCGGTGGACTGATCGACCTCGGCGGCGTACCGCTCGCTGAGCCGGCGGTAGAAGCGGCTGTTCAGGGCGTAGACGGTGAGCAGCACGCCCAGCACCCCGACCAGCACGAAGACCAGCGCGATGCCGCGGGCCGGTCCGGTGCCGAACCAGCCGCCGATCGCCGCCGCGCCGGCCCCGTCGGTCATGAACGGGATGAACACCAGCTGGGTCAGCGGACCGATCAGGAACGCGGTCAGCGGCGAGGCCGCCTGCTCGATGCTCTGCGCGAAGCCGAACACCCGGCCCTGCCGCTCGTACGGCACCACGCGCTGCAGGATCGTCTGCTCGGCGGCCTCCGCGTACGGCACCAGGACCATGTAGACGGCCATGCCCGCGACCAGCATCACGATGGAGGCCTGCAGCGGGAACAGCGCGGTCACCGACCAGAGCACCAGGTTGACCAGCAGCAGCAGCCGCAGGGGTTTGCGGCCGAGCCCGGTCCGGGCCACCGCCAGGCCGCCGACGATGAACAGGGCGCTGAGCCCACCCCACATCAGGCCCCAGGCCTGCACCGACATCATCGACAACCCGTACGCGTCCATCAGGGCCATGAAGGCGCCGCCGAGGAAGTTGTTCAGGCAGGAGAACCCGATCAGGGCGAACAGGCCGGGGGTCTGGCGCACCTGCCGGATCGTGCCCTTCAGGTCGATCCGGCTGGTCGGTGGCTCGGCCCCCGGATCGCCCGGACCCGCGGCGGCTCCGCTCTCGGCGAGCTCGGCGCCACGGCTCTCGTCCACCTCGAGCAGACCCAGGTGGAGCGCTCCGGCGGCCAGCAGCACCATGGTCAGGATCAGCACCGAGAACATGCCGTCCCGGGCCACCAGCAGTCCGCTGATGATCGACGTGGCCAGCATCGTCACCCCGGTGGTGGTGCCGACCAGACCGTTGGCCCGGTCCCGGCGGTCCGGCTCGATCAGCAGGGTGACCAGGGTCATCATCGCGATCATCCGCACGTTGCCGGCGATCACGCCGAACATGGCCAGGGCGATGAACACCCACAGCCACACGCTGGACGCCCTGGTGAACGTCTCGTCCGGGACGACGACGTAGACGCCGAAGGCCAGCACGTAGAAGGCCAGCGACGCGATCACCGACCCCTGCATCGACACCTTCTTGCGGTGGTGGTCGACCAGGCTGCCGAACCAGATGCCGCACGCGGCGGTGCAGACCAGGAAGATCCCGGCCACCATCCCGGTGGCCAGCACCGACCGGGTCTCGATGAACACCCAGAACGTGATGGCGAACCAGACGGTGAAGTTCATCACCGACACGATCAGCACGTTCAGCAGCAGGTGCAGGAAGGTGCGGTCGCCCCGGCGCGTCAGGTCCAGCACCGGTGCCTTCGGCCTGCTCATGTCCTCGTCCTCCCGCCGTCGTCCGTCAGGCTAGTCACCAGGACAGACAGTCGGCGGGCCGATTTCTCATCGCCACGGTTCTCATCGTCACTGTTCTCCTCGTCACGGGGGGCGGCGGGAGAATCCGGGTCAGATGCCGGCGATCCGCTCGGCCGGTGGCGCCAGCGGTGAGTTGTCAGCCAGGTAGTCGGTGAACGCGGCCAGGTCGTCGCCGCCACCGGTCCGGTTGGTGCCCTCCCGGAACACGGTGAACCCGTCGCCACCGTCGGCCAGGAAGTTGTTGGTGGTGACCCGGTAGGTGGTGGTGGGAGACAGCGGCGCGCCGTCGAGCAGGATGCTGGCCGGGTCGATCCGGGACCCGAACGGCGCCGCTGCGTCGTAGCTGAAGGTGAGACCGCGGGAGACACCCAGGATCAGCACGTCGCGGCCGCCTGGGCGACCGGACACGGCCTGCTGCTGCAGCAGCTGCTCGATCTGGGCGCCCGTCAGGTCCAGGGTGACCAGCAGGTTCCCGAACGGCTGCACGACGAACGCCTCGCCGAAGGTGACCTCCCCGGGTTGCTCGCCGCCGGAGATCTGGGCGTAGGTCAGATCGGCTCGCACCCCGCCGGGGTTCATCAAGGCGATCTGCGCGCCGCCGTCCCCCGGGGCCGCGGTGGCGGCGAGCTGGGCGTCGGCGATGGCGTTGGCCAGGGTGCTCTCGGTGTCGCGGTTCACCGAGCGCGTCAGATCGGCGCTGATCGAGCCGACCACCCGGTTGGCGATCGGGGCCGAGGCGGCGTCCCACCGCTGGATGATCCCGGTCTGGACCGGGTCGGCGACCGTGCGGGCGACCAGGTGGTTGGTGGCGCTGCTCTTGTCGCGCCGCACGTCGCCGGTCCGCTGGTTGATGGTGAGCGTGGTCTCGGTGACGACCCGGCCGAACGAGGACGCCGAGGTGACCAACCGCGGCTTGCCGGCCGGGTCGGGGATGGAGCAGACGTACGGCTGGTGCGTGTGCCCGGTGACCACGAGGTCGATCTCGGGGTTCAGGTCCGCCGCGATCTCGGCGATCGGTCCCGAGATCCCCGTGCACTGGTTGAAGGTGCCGGTCTGCAGACCGCCCTCGTGCAGCAGCACGATGATCGTCTGCACGCCGCGGCGCCGCAGGTCCCGGGCGGCGCGGTTGGCGGTCTCCACCTCGTCGCGGAACTCGATCCCGGTGATCCCGGACTGGGCGACCAGGGCAGGGGTGTCCTCCAACGTCATCCCGATGTAGCCCACCTTGACGCCCTTGACCTTGGTCACCCAGGTGCCGGGGAGCACCGTCCGACCGTTGCGCTCGCGGACGACGTTGGCGGCCAACCAGGGGAAGTCCGCGCCGGGGTAGCCACCCCGGCCCCACGCCGCGTAGCAGCCGTCGACCGGGTGGCAGCCGCCGCGCTGCATCCGCAGCAGCTCGGTGACGCCCTCGTCGAACTCGTGGTTGCCGACGCTGGAGACGTCGAGTCCGAGGGCGTTCAGCGACTCCACGGCAGGCTCGTCGTGGAACAGCCCGGACAGGAACGGGGACCCGCCGATCAGGTCACCGGCGGCCACGGTCTGGGAGTAGCGGGCCTTCTGCCGCAGGCCCTTCAGGGTCGAGGCCAGGTACTCGGCGCCGCCCACCGGGGTGGCGGTCGGGTCCAGGGTGGCGCCCAGCGTCGCGTCGGTGCCGCCGGGAGGCTGCAGGTGACCGTGGAAGTCGTTGAACGACAGGACCTGCAGCTCGATGTCCTGGGGCTTCGGCCAGCGCGGGTGCGCCTCGGCCGTGGTGCCGAGACCGATCGTGCCCAGCAGCAGGGTGAGGGCGACGGTGACCAGAGCGAGGCGACGGCGCAGACGCATGAGAGCTCCCCGGGGGTTGGCGGCGCGCACACCGTAACCCGACCCACCGACATCCGTCGATGGTCGGCGTCGGCCACCGCGCAGTCAGCCGGCACGGCGTCGGCTCTTCGCGCAGTCAGCCGGAGCGCCCGTCGGCTACAGCGCCTTGACCTCCGCCAGCACCTTGGCCAGCGTGTCCTTGGCGTCGCCGAACAGCAGCGTGGTCTGCGGCTCGTGCAGCAGCTCGTTCTCGATCCCGGCGAAGCCCGGCCGCATGGAGCGCTTGAGGAACACGACCTGACGGGCCTGGATGGCGTGCAGGATCGGCATCCCGTAGATGGGGGCGCCCGGGGTCGTCTCCGCAGCCGGGTTGACCACGTCGTTGGCCCCGACCACCAGGGCGACGTCGGCGTTGCGGAACTCGGGGTCGACGTCATCGGCCTCCCGCAGCTGCGCGTACGGGACCTGGGCCTCGGCCAGCAGCACGTTCATGTGCCCCGGCATCCGGCCCGCCACCGGGTGGATGGCGTAGTCCACGACCACCCCGCGCTCGGTCAGCAGGTCGACCAGCTGGCGCAGGGTGTGCTGGGCCTGGGCCACCGCCAGCCCGTAGCCGGGGACGATGATCACCCGGTTCGCGTACGCCAGCAGGATGGCCACGTCGGCCGGGCCGGTGGCCTTGACCGGGCGGTCGCTGACCTCGCCGCCGCCCTGGGTCGAACCGCCCTTGAGCGCCCCGAACAGGGTGCTGCCCAGCGAGCGGCCCATCGCCGTGGCCATCAGCTTGGTGAGCAGCGTGCCGGCCGCGCCGACCAGGGTGCCGGCCACCAGCAGCAGCGGGTTGTCCAGCACGTAGCCGCTGGCGGCCACGCTCAGTCCGGTGAACGCGTTGAGCAGCGAGATGACGATCGGCACGTCGGCGCCACCGACCGGCAGCACCAGCAGCACGCCGACCCCGGCACCGATCACGGCCAGCGCGATGCCGGCCACCATCGTCGGGAACAGGGCCAGGAAGACCGCGAAGCCGATGGCCGACAGCAGGGCGAGACCGTAGAGGATCGGGTAGCCGGCGAAGGTCACCGGGCGGGTCGTCATCAGCTCCTGCAGCTTGAGGAAGGTGACGATCGAGCCGGTGAAGCTGACCGAGCCGATGACGATGGTGAAGGCGGTGGCGATCAGCTGGAACGTCGACGAGGCGCCCGAGGTGGCGATCTCGTGCAGCTCGACCAGGGCCACGATGGCGGCGGCCCCGCCACCCACCCCGTTGAACAGGGCCACCAGCTGCGGCATCTGGGTCATCTGCACCCGGTAGGCCCCGAGCGCCCCGATGATGCCGCCGACCGCGATGGCGATGCCGATCGGCAGCAGGTGGTCCAGGTTGCCCGAGACCAGCACCGTGATGGTGGCCAGCACCGCGCCCGCGGCGCCGATCAGGTTGCCACGGCGCGCAGTGCGCGGCGAGGACAGGCCCTTGAGGGCGAGCACGAAGCAGATGGCCGCGACCAGGTAGATCAGCTGGGCCCAGACCGGCGGGGCGCTCACTTCTCCACCTCCGGGCGGGTGTCGGCGCCGGAGACGGGTCGCTTGCGCACGAACATCTGCAGCATCCGGTCGGTGACCACGAACCCGCCGGCCAGGTTGATCGCGGCCAGCACCACGGCGGCCAGGCTGAGGGCCAGGACCGGGGTGCTGTCGGCGTGCCCGGCGACCAGGATCGCGCCGACCAGGATGATGCCGTGGATCGCGTTCGCGCCCGACATCAGCGGCGTGTGCAGGGTCGAGGACACCTTGGAGATCACCTCGATGCCGACGAAGGCCGCCAGCACGAAGATGGTCAGCCAGGTGATGGCCTCGCTCATGAGGTGACCTCCGGGGCAGGCTGCGGGTCGGTCGTCAGGTTCGTGTCGGTCGTCAGGTTCGGGTGGGTGACGAGCATCCCGGCCACGATCTCGTCGGAGAGATCGGGGTCGAAGACGCCCTCGCGGGTCATCAGCTGGACCACGTTGACGACGTTCTGCGCGTAGAGCCGACTGGCCGGACCGGGCATCTGGCTGGGCACGTTGGACCCGCCCCACAGCTGCACGCTGCCCAGGCCGTCGGCGGTGGGGACGTTGACCACGCCGCCCGCGGTGACGCCCTCCACGTTGCCGCCGGAGTCGGCGGCCAGGTCGACCACCACCGAACCCGGACGCATCCCGGCCACCATGGAGGTGGTGACCAGCACCGGGGCCTGACGGCCCGGCACGGCGGCGGTGGTGATGACGGCGTGCGCGGCGGCGATGTGCGGGGCGAGGCGCTCCCGCTGCAACGCGGCGCGCTCCTCGCTCATCTCCCGGGCGTAGCCGCCGGCACCGTCCAGGGTCGGCAGGTCGAGGTCGATCGGGGTGGCACCGAGCGACGCGATCTCCTCCGCCGCGGCGGCCCGCACGTCGTAGCCCTTCACCACGGCGCCCAGCCGGCGGCAGGTGGCGATGGCCTGCAGACCGGCCACCCCGGCGCCCAGCACCAGGACCTGGGCGGGCCGGATCGTGCCGGCAGCAGTCATGCTCAGCGGGAAGAACTCGCGCAGCCGGCCGGCGGCGACGATCGCGCACCGGTAGCCCGAGACCAGCGACTGCGAGCTGAGGGCGTCCATCGACTGCGCGCGGGAGATCCGCGGCACCTGCTCCATGGCGAAGGTGGTGAGACCGGCGGCCTGCCGCGCGGCCACGTCCTCGGTGCGCTGGCCGGCGAACAGGAAGGACACCGTCGCCGCCCGGGGGGCGCAGAACCGCAGGGCCTCCGGGCCGAGCGGCTGGACACTGAGCACCAGACCCGCGCCGTGCAGGGCGTTCTCGTTGACGGTGGCCCCGGCGGCGACGTACGCCTGGTCGTCGATCAGCGCCCCGCGTCCGGCCCCCGGCTCGACCGCCACCTCGTAGCCGACACCGGTCAACCGACCGACCAGCTCTGGCACCAGGGCGACCCTGGTCTCACCCGGCTCGGTCTCCCGAGCGACCGCTATCCGCACTCGTCGAACCTAGTGCACGGTGGCGACCAGGCCCCGCCGCCGACACCCCGCCGGGTGCAGGAGCGGTCCCCGACGACTGCCAGGAGTGGGCCCGACGACTACGCCGGGCGGACCTTCACCGGCACCGTGTGCAGTCCGCTGGCCGCACTCGGGAACGGGGGCACGTCCTTGTCGGTCTGCACCCGCCCGTCGGCGTCGGTGGCCCGGACCCGGATCTCGTAGTCGCCGGGCGCGGCCTCCCACTCGTAGACCCACTGCCGCCAGGTGTCGGGTCCGACCGTCTGCGCGAGCTCCGTCTTCTGCCACGGCCCGTCGTCGACCTGCACCTCGACGGCGGAGATCCCGGTGGTCTGCGCCCAGGCGACGCCGGCCACGATCACGGTGCCGGGCTCGACCACGGAGCGGGTCGGGACGTCGATCCGGGACGCGATCTTGATCGGTCCGCGCTCCGACCAGCCCTTCTGCGCCCAGTAGCCGCTGTCGTCGTCGAAGGTCGTCACCTTCAGCTCGGTGACCCACTTGGTCGCCGACACGTCCCCGTACAGACCGGGCACGACCATCCGCACCGGGAAGCCGTGCTCGGGGGCCAGCGGCTCCCCGTTCATCCCGACCGCCAGCATCGCCAGCACGTCGGGATCGGTCAGGGTGCTGAGCGGTGTGGCGGCCGTCCAGCCGTCCTGGCTGACCGACAGGACCATGTCCGCACCGGCCTGCGGTCCGGCCTCGGCCAGCACCTGGTGCACCGGCAGACCCAACCAGACGGCGTTGCCGGCCAGGTCCCCGCCGACCTGGTTCGACATGCAGGTCAGGGTGGTCAGGTGCTCGGTGAGCGGCCGGGCGAGCAGGTCGGCGTAGGTCAGGGTGACCGGGGTGGCGACCAGGCCGGTGACCTTCAGGGTCCAGGTCTCCGGGTCGATCACGGGCAGCTGCAGGGCGGTGTCGATGCGGTAGAAGGACGCGTTCGGGGTGATGTACTGCGTCAACCCGGCGACGTCGAGGTCGGTGCCGACCGGCACCGTCGGCGCCGGGTTCGCCGCGGCCGGGAGCACGATCTTCTTCCGCACCTCGGCGACCTGGTTGGACGCCTGGACCAGCATCCGGCCGACGCCGGCCACGACGATCCCACCAAGGGTGACCAGACCTGCGGTCTTCAAGAAGCTGCGCCGCTCGGCGGCGATCGGTTCCAGCGCCCCGGGGGGTCGCCGCAGCTCGGCGATCAGCAGCCGGAGGGTGAGGTAGCCGGCGGACAGGCCGAGCACCGCCGGCAGGTAGCCGAGGGCACCGGGACCGACCTGGGTGCTGACCGCGAGCAGGGTGACCGCCCCGGCGGGCAGGTAGACGGCCAGGCTCAGCTGCTTGCGCTTCAGCTCGAGCTGTCCGGAGACGACCGCGAGCACCAGGGCCACCACCACGACCGCGGCCAGCAGGGCGATCCGCGCGCCGGTGAAGAAGGTGCCGCTGGCCTCGCTGCTCCAGGCGCCGGGGAGCACGGCGATGACGACCTCGGCGAGATCGGAGACCGGCGAACCGTCGCGGGCGATCAGCCCGGCGCCGAGCTCGGCCACGGCGAGACCGACCACTCCGGCGACACCGCCGGCGATCCTCCCCAGCCGGATCGAGCTCACCTGTTGCACCCGACAATCTTGCTGGCTGTGGGCAAGGGACACAAAGCCGCTCGGCGGTGCGCGATGATCGGGGCGTGGCAGCCGAGAGGGATGTCGACGTGCGGGTGCAACCCGAGGTCGACGCGCAGCTGGTGGAGGCGGCCGCGGCCGCCCTGACCGGGGTGGTCACGCGCACCGCCTTGGAACCGAGTCCGCGGCTGTCTGCGCGGTTCGGTGTCGAGGTGCTGGTCAAGCGGGAGGACCTGCAGGTGGTCCGGTCCTACAAGGTCCGCGGCGCGTACACGGTGATCGACCGGCTCGACCCGCAGGCCCGGGCCCGGGGCGTGGTCTGCGCGAGCGCCGGGAACCACGGCCAGGGGCTGGCGTACGCGTGCGCGACGTTAGGGGTCCGGGGTCGGGTGTTCCTGCCCCGGAACACGCCGCGGCAGAAGCGGGACCGGATCGCCGCCATCGGCGGCCCGGAGGTCGAGGTCATCGTCGTCGGTGACACCTACGACGACGCCAACGCCGCCGCCCTGGCCGACGCGGAGCGGACCGGGGCCACCCTGGTGCCGGCGTTCGACGACCCGTACACGATCGCGGGCCAGGGCACGGTGGCCATCGAGATCGTCGAGCAGCTCGGTCGGGTGCCCGACGTCCTGGTGGTCCCGGTCGGTGGTGGTGGTCTGGTGGCCGGCTGCGCCGCGTGGCTGCGGCAACGGCATCCCGGCGTACGCATCGTCGGGGTGGAGCCGGCCGGGGCCGCCGACGTGGCCGCGGGTCTGGCCGCGGGCCGCCCGGTCGACCTGACCGACCTGGACACGTTCGTCGACGGCGCCGCGGTCCGGCGTGCCGGGGCCGTCACCCTGCCGGTGATCGCGGCCTCCTCGGTGGAGATGCTCACCGCCCCGGAGGGGCAGGTGTGCGTGGAGATGCTCGACTACTACGCCAGCGACGGGATCGTGCTGGAACCGGCCGGCGCTCTGTCCACCGCCGGACTGGACGAGCTGGCCCGGCGCGGACGGCTGGAGCCCGGGTCGACGGTCGTCTGCGTCCTGTCCGGTGGCAACAACGACGTGAGCCGGTACGCCGAGGTGGTCGAGCGGGCGCTGGTGCACGAGGGCCGCAAGCACTACTTCCTGGTGGAGTTCCCGCAGGAGCCGGGCGCGCTGCGCCGGTTCCTGGACGAGGTGCTGGGTCCCGAGGACGACATCTCGCTGTTCGAGTACGTCAAGCGCAGCAACCGGGAGACCGGCCCGGCCATCGTCGGCATCGAGCTGGCCCGAGCCGCCGACCTGGCTGGTCTGCTGGAGCGGATGAGCGCCGCGCCGGCCAAGTGCGAGCAGATCGCGGCCGACAGCCCGATGTTCCGCTTCCTGCTCTAGCCGCTGGCGAGGTGCCCAGCAGGCGGGCGGCGCCGATGAAGGTGCCGGCTGCCCTCAGGCCGCACTCGTGGCGGGGACCTGGAGGGGCATCCGGAAGAGGGCTTGGACGGCTTCGTGGCGGTCGTAGCGTTCGCCGCGCCTGGTGGAACTGGCAGAGCAGGATGAGGTTGTCCAGGTCGGTGGGGCCGCCGTCGGCCCAGTGGAGGAGGTGGTGGGCTTTGAGGTGGCGGGTCTGGTGGCAGCCGGTGAACTGGCAGCGGGCCTGGTCGCGGATGATCAGGGCGCGCCGTTGGGTGCGGCTGACCAGGCGGTGGGTGCGGCCGAGGGTGAGGACGTTGCGCTGGTCGTCGAGGACGGCGGCGTAGAGGTCGGTGTCGCAGGCGAGTTTGCGGGCGGTGTCGGGTTCGATGCCGCCGACGCCTTGGACGTGGCAGGTCGGGTCCGGTCGTCGGTGCGTGGTGGTGGAGGCCGTCGGGGTGGGCGACGTTCCCGCGGGAACGTCGTCAGCCGCGGGATCGGTGGTGGGCTGGTCGGTGGTGAGCTGGTCGGCGTGGACCTGGACGACGACCAGGGACCGGTCTTCGCCGGAGCGGTCTTCGGGGGCGGTGGCCAGGAAGGTGCGGGCGACGTCGAGCATGGCGTCGGCGAGCGTGTAGGCGGGGGTGGTGTCGGTGTCTTCGGTGGCGCCGCTGTCATCCGTGGTGCCGGTGCCGTCGGTGCCTCTGTCCTTGACGCCAGGGGAGGGTGGTGTGCCGTGCTGGTCTTTGGCGGTGGTGAGGGCGGCGAGGAGGAGGGCGGCTTCTTCGGTGGGGAGGCGGAGACGGACGTCGACGGTGCCGTTGTCGCGGGTGGTCCAGGTCAGGCCGCGGTCGCGTTGTTGGTGGAGCCGGGTGCCGGCGGCGGTGCGGTAGCCGGAGACGGTGGTGGCGAGCTGGGCGGCGGTGGCGGTGAGGGCGAGCTCGCACAGCTCGGCGTCATCGACCAGATCGACCACGCGGGTCGCTTCGCGGACCTTGGAGTACGACAATCGGCCTTCGCGGAACGCCTGACGGATCGTGGGCATCCGACGCAGGGCGCGGGCGACCCGGACGTGTTCGCGAGCGGTGCCGGGGGACATCGAGCAGGCCCAGGACAGCCAGTGCGCGAGGGATGTCACGCCGTCCCACCAGCGGACGGCGTTGCCGGCGTCGAAGTCGCCGATCAGCTCGAGCAGTCGGCACTGTGACTGGGCGGCCAGCCCGGCGGCGGCGCAGATCCTGCCGCCGAGCACCTCCGACGCCGCACAGTCCAGCTCCGGTGCTAGAGCGCTGGCTCCCTCGCTGTCGTCCGTCATAGTGACCCCCCGGACTTCCCAAGATCTACTGTCGGCAACGAAACTAGAGGACACCGCTGACAGTTCTCGGTGCCTGCCGACGCCGAGCACGAGCAGGATGAGCCAGGTCGAGGACCACGCTCGGCCGCGATGAGGCTGGACGGCGGAGACGTCACCAGACGCGCAACCACTGGTGGTGGCGACCCGGATGGGGATCGGGGGCGCGCCACCTTCCACCTGACCTTCGATGCGCTCTACCTCGGTCGAGACCCTGGCTGAGCTGGGGACCGATGGCGCTGGATGACAGGCTGACCGCATGCACCGTTTCTCCCAGGTCGACGTGTTCACCGACCAGCTCCTGACCGGCAACCCGCTCGCGGTGGTGCACGACGCCGACGACCTGACCGACGAGCAGCTGGCGGCGTTCGCTCGGTGGACCAACCTGAGCGAGACCACGTTCCTGCTCCGGCCGACCGATCCTGGGGCCGACTACCGGGTGCGGATCTTCACCGTGAACGGTGAGCTGCCGTTCGCCGGCCACCCCACCCTGGGGTCGGCCTCCGCCTGGCTGGCCGGAGGTGGAGAACCCCGCGACACCGAACGCCTGGTGCAGCAGTGCGGGGTGGGCCTGGTGCCGATCCGGCGCGACGGGGACCGGCTGGCGTTCGCAGCGCCGCCGCTGCTGCGCTCCGGGCCGGTCACCGCTGACGAGCTGGCCGAGCTGACCCGCTGGCTGGGCGTGCCGACCGACGCCGTGCTCGACGCGCAGTGGGTCGACAACGGTCCCGGCTGGGTCGGGGTGCTGCTGCGGGACGCCGCCACCGTGCTCGCCGCCCGACCGTCGGGTCCCGGCCCCTTCCGTGACGTCGGGATCATCGGCCCGTACCCGCCCGGGGCGGAGTGCGCGGTGGAGGTGCGCGCCCTGTTCGCGGTGGGTGACGGGCTCACCGAGGACCCGGTCACCGGCTCCCTGAACGCGTCCCTGGCCCAGTGGCTGATCGGCACCGGACGGCTGCCGACCGCGTACGTGGCCGCCCAGGGCACCGTGCTCGGACGCCGCGGGCGGGTGCACGTCAGCGCCGAGGGCGACGACGTGTGGGTCGGCGGCCGGGTCAGCCCCGGGGTCACCGGGACGGTCGCCCTCTGAGGCGCTCACCGAGGTGGATGGGACCGGTCGTCGGTGTTCTGATCCCCCTGCTGGTGCTGGGGTTCTGGCTGTCGGCCCGGCACGAGGCCGACCGGTTCGCCCACCACTCAGTGCTCGCCGACGCCCGGATCACCGGCAGCGACCTCGGCTGCATCGGGGCGATGGGCAGCCCCAGCTCCACCGGGGTCGGCTGGCGGGACGCCATCCGCTACGACATCGAGATCCCGTACGCCGGCGGCGTGCACCTCACCCAGGTCACCCGCCCCTGCGACGTGATCCCGCCGGACTTCGGGCGCGGCCGTGGCTACATCTGGGTCGAGTACGACGTGGACCACCCCGACCGGGTCCGGGTGCAGAACGACCCGACCGCCGCCGCCCGGGTCCGCTGGCTCTGGCAGCTGCTGGTCACCGTGCTGGCGGCGGAGGCCTTCGTGATCCTCTGGCGGTGGCGCCAGCGCCGAACCCGCCAGCGCCGAACCCGCTAGCGGTCCGCCCCCACCGGGTCGCCCAGCGGCTCGTCCTCGATCGCCCCGGCGAACTGGGCGTTGTAGAGCGACCAGTAGGCGCCGCGGGCGTCGAGCAGCTCGTGGTGGCTGCCCTGCTCCACGATCGATCCGCTCTCCATCACCAAGATCACGTCGGCGTCCCGGATCGTCGACAGCCGGTGGGCGATCACGAAGCTGGTCCGGTCGCTGCGCAGCGCGGCCATCGCGTGCTGCACCAGCACCTCGGTCCGCGTGTCGACCGAGCTGGTGGCCTCGTCCAGGATCAGCAACGCGGGGTCGGCCAGGAACGCGCGGGCGATGGTCACCAGCTGCTTCTCGCCGGCGCTGATGTTGCTGCCCTCCTCGTCGATCACGGTGTCGTAGCCGTCGGGCAGCGAGTGCACGAAGCGGTCGACGTAGGTCGCTTCCGCCGCAGCCAGGACCTCCTCCTCCGAGGCGTCGGGTCGGCCGTAGGCGATGTTGTCCCGGATCGTGCCGTGGAACAGCCAGGTGTCCTGCAGCACCATGCCGATCTGGCTGCGCAGGGCCGCCCGCGGCACCGCGGAGATGTCCACGCCGTCCAGCAGGATGCGTCCGCTGTTCAGCTCGTAGAACCGCATGATCAGGTTGACCAGGGTGGTCTTGCCGGCCCCGGTGGGACCGACGACGGCCACCGTCTGACCCGGCCGCACGTGCAGGTTGAGGTCGGTGATCAGCGGCTTGTCCGGGGTGTAGGAGAAGGCCACGTGGTCGAAGTCGACCTGACCGCGCACCGGGTTCAGCGCCCCGGTGGCGTCCGGCTCGTGCTCGGGCGCGTCGAGGACCTCGAACACCCGCTCGGCCGAGGCCACCCCCGACTGCAGCAGGTTGGCCATCGACGCCACCTGGGTCAGCGGTTGGGTGAACATCCGGGTGTACTGGATGAACGCCTGCACGTCGCCGAGGTTCATCGTGCCGCTGGCCACCCGCAGCCCGCCGACCACGGCGATGATGACGTAGTTCAGGTTCCCGATGAACATCATCGTCGGCATGATCATCCCGGAGATGAACTGTGCGGCGAACGCAGAGCTGAACAGACCCTCGTTGCGCTGCCGGAAGACCTCCTCGACCTCGGCCCGGCGGCCGAACACCTTGACCAGCGACTGACCGGTGAAGGCCTCCTCGATGTGGCCGTTGAGCTCTCCGGTGGTCCGCCACTGGGCGACGAACTGCTTCTGCGCGCGCTTGCCGATCACCGCGGTGACCAGCACGGAGATCGGGATGGTGACCAGGGCGATCAGGGCCAGCATCGGCGAGACCACGAACATCATGATCACCACGCCGACCACCGTCAGCAGCGACGTCAGCAGCTGCGACAGCGTCTGCTGCAGGGCCTGGGAGATGTTGTCGATGTCGTTGGTCACCCGGCTGAGCAGCTCACCGCGCGGCGACCGGTCGAAGTAGGCCAGCGGCAGGCGGTTGATCTTGGTCTGCACCTCGTTGCGCATCCGGTAGATGGAGCGCTGCACGGCCGCGTTGAGCAGATAGCCCTGCCACCACAGCAGCAGCGAGCTGACCACGTAGAGACCGAGGGCGATCAACAGGATCTCCCCGAGCAGACCGAAGTCGATGCCGACCCCGGGAGTCACGTCCAGCCGGGAGACCAGGTCGGCGAAGGTGTTGTTGCCCTGGGCCCGGAGCGCCGCGACCGCCTGCTCCTTGCTGGCCCCGGCCGGCAGCTGCCGGCCGATGAAGCCGGTGAAGATGACGTCGGTGGCCCAGCCGAGGATCCGGGGCCCCACGACGCTGAGCACGATGCCGCCGACGGCGAGCACGATGCAGAAGATGATCACCACCCGCTCCGGCACCAGGTGCCCGAGCAGCCGCTTCAGCGACGGACCGAAGTTCAGCGACTTCTCCACCGCGATGGCCGAGCCCGGCGGCCGCGGACCGGACGGCGGCGCGTACTTGGGGCGCTCCGGCGCCTTGGTCAGCGGTGCGGGCTCGGCTTCGGTGACCGACACCACGTCGGCCGGGACCAGGGTCTCGCCCGGGGTGACGGACTCGGTCAGGGGGTCGGGGATCTCGTTGGTCAGTCGGTCCGAGTGGCCGTTGCGCTCGCTCACGCGGCCGCCTCCTCTGCACTCAGCTGGGAGTCGACGATCTCCGCGTACGTGGAACAGGTGAGCAGCAGCTCGTCGTGGGTGCCGCTGCCGATCAGCTCGCCGTCGTCGAGCACCAGGATCTTGTCGGCGTCCCGGATGGTGGCCACCCGCTGGGCCACGATGATCACGCAGGCGCCGGTGGTCTCGGCCCGCAGGGCTGCGCGCAGCCGGGCGTCGGTGGCCACGTCCAGCGCCGAGAACGAGTCGTCGAACACGTAGATCTCCGGTCGTTTGACCAGCGCCCGGGCGATGGACAGTCGTTGTCGCTGACCACCGGAGACGTTCGACCCGCCCTGGGCGATGCTCGCGTCGAGGCCGCCGTCCATGGCCCGCACGAAGTCCTCGGCCTGGGCGATGCGCAGCGCGTGCCAGAGCTCGTCCTCGGTCGCGTCTGGCTTGCCGTAGCGGAGGTTGGACGCGACGGTGCCGGTGAACAGGAACGGCTTCTGCGGCACCAGCCCGATCCGGCTCCAGAGCAGCTCGGGCTCGATGTCGCGGACGTCCACGCCGTCGACGCGGACGGACCCACCGGTGGCGTCGAACAGCCGGGGCAGCAGCGAGACCAGGGTGGTCTTGCCGGCGCCGGTCGACCCGACCACCGCTGTGGTCTGGCCGGCCCGGGCGGTGAAGGTGATGTCCCGGAGCACGGGCGACTCGGCGCCGGGGTAGGTGAACTCGGCGGCGGACAGCTCCACCACCGACGCCTGCGGCAACCGGACCACCGGCTCGGCGGCGGTCACCACCGAGGACTCGGTGTCCAGGACCTCGCCGATCCGCTCGGCGCAGACGATGGCACGGGGGAGCAGCATCATCAAGAAGGTGGCCATCATCACCGACATCAGGATCTGGATCAGATAGGTGAGGAAGGCGGTCAGGGAGCCGATCTGCATGGTGCCGGCGTCGACCCGCTGGGCCCCGAACCACAGCACGGCGACGCTGCTGACGTTCAGCACCAGCATCACGATCGGGAACATCATGGCGAACCGCTGGCCGACCAGGGTCTGGCTCTCCGTGAGCTCCCCGCTGGCCTTGGCGAAGCGGTCCGTCTCGTACGGTTCGCGCACGAACGCGCGGACGACCCGGATGCCGGTGATCTGCTCGCGCAGGATGCGGTTGACCGTGTCGATGCGGCCCTGCATGGTGCGGAACAGCGGCGGCAGCTTGCGGATGACCAGCCAGATGGAACCGGCCAGCACGGGCACGGCCACCACCACCAACCAGGAGAGACCCACGTTCTCCCGCATCGCCATGATGATGCCGCCGATCATGGTGATCGGCGCCGACAGCAGCACCGTCGCCGACATCACCACGAGCATCTGCACCTGCTGGACGTCGTTGGTGTTGCGGGTGATCAGCGACGGCGCCCCGAAGCGGTTGAGCTCGCGGGCGGAGAAGGTGAGCACCCGGTCGAAGATCGCCGCCCGGACGTCGCGGCCGAAGGCCATCGCGGTCTTGGCTCCGAAGTAGACCGAGCCGATCGAGCAGATGATCTGCACCGCGCTGACGGCGAGCATGATGCCGCCGGTGCGCCAGATGAAGGCGGTGTTGCCGGTGGCCACGCCGTCGTCGATGATCGACGCGTTGAGGCTCGGTAGGTAGAGCGCGCCCATGGTGCCGAGGGTGGCCAGCACGATGGTGGCGATGATCATCGACCGGTAGGGCCGGAGGTACTGCCGCAGCAGACGCATCAGCATGGGTGGAGCTCCTGACAGGTGGGGGTCGCGATGCCGTGCAAGAGGGTGTCGACGATGATCCGGGGCTCACTGGAGAACGTGGCCCCGATCAACGGGTGGGTGACGGTGAACACGAGGCCGCGGATGAGGTCGGCGACCTGGTCGACGGGCAACCGGAGCCGATCGGCGTCGCGCCCGATCACCTCGACCAGGGCGGCGTTCAGACGGGTGTTGTCGGCCTGCCGCCGTCGCTGGTGGTCCTGGTGGGAAGCGTCGCTGGGCGGCAGGGGATGTCGGAAGGCCGCGAACAGGCTGATGACCCGGCGCAGCCGCGCCTCGAGGATGGCGATGGCCTGCTCGAGCCGCTCCGCCAGGTCGAGGTCCTGATCGATCTGGGACAGGGCCACGTACGTCGGCTCGGCCTCGAAGGCGTCCTCGAGGATCGCGTCGACCAGCGCGTCCTTGTTGGGGAACACCCGGAAGATGGTGCCCTCGGCGATGCCGGCAGCCTCCGCGATCTGTCGGGTGCTGACCTCGCGGCCGAACTGCATCAGCAGTGGCTCGGTCGCCGCCATGATGGCGGCGCGCCGTTCGTCGGCGGGGAGGGGAGTTGCACGAGCCACGCCGGCGATCATAGTGAGTGAGTGCTCACTCAACAAGCAGTTTCATCCGCGATACTGAGATGACCGCACACCGAGGAGTAGAACCACCATGGCGCTGGGCACGCTGGCCGAGCTGGACTTCGACGCCGTCATCTTCGACATGGACGGCACCCTGATCGACTCGACCCCGGCGGTGGCCCGGGCGTGGACGACCTGGGCGCAGGAGCACGGGCTGACCGCCGAGCAGCTGGCCGGGCACCACGGGATGCCGTCGGCCCGCGTGGTGCGCAAGCTGTTGCCCGACCACCAGCACGAGTCAGCCATCGAGCGGATCAACGCCCTGGAGATCGACGACGTGCACGACATCGTCGTCCTGCCCGGGGCGGCCGACGCCTTGGCCGCCCTCCGCTCCGCCCGCAACGCCATCGCCACGTCGTGCACCATGCCGCTGGCCCGCGCCCGGATCGCCGCCGCCGAGCTGGTGGCCCCCTCGGTGCTGGTCACCGCCGACCAGGTCGAGCACGGCAAGCCCGCCCCGGACCCGTTCCTGCTGGCGGCCGAGCGGCTGGGGGTGGCTCCGGAGCGCTGTCTGGTGGTGGAGGACGCCCCCGCTGGTCTCACCGCTGCGCAGGCCGCCGGCTGCTACCGGCTGGCGGTGATCACCACCACGCCTGAGGACGAGCTGGACGCCGACGGGATCGTCCGCAACCTGGGGGACGTGGAGTTCCTGGTGGCCGCGGACGGCACCATCCGGGTCCGGGAGCTCGCGACCGTAGTGGCATGATTGTGGCATGACTAGAACACGCCTCAGCACCACCGTTGACGCGACCCTCCTGAGCGATGCTCGAGGTCTTCGCTCAGGCGTGACCGATGCCGCGCTCATCGACGAGGCGCTCGCGGCGCTGCTCGCGCGTCATCGTGCGGCGGAGGTGGACGCCGGCTATGCCGCGTACGACGTGCACCCGCTGGAGGAGGCTGATGCCTGGGGCGATCTGGCGTCCTTCCGGCGGGCTGCTGGCCGCGTCGTGAGCGCTGTGCCTGCTCGCGGTGAGATCTGGTGGTGTGAGCTACCCGATGTCGGCCGCCGTCCAGTGGTCGTGCTGTCCCGTGACGCCGTCATTCCACGCCACCGGCGAGCGCTGGTTGCGCCCTGCACCACAACCATCCGGGGCCTCGTCAGTGAGGTGGTCCTGGATCCCGTGGTCGATCCGGTGCCGAGGTTGTCCGCGGTCAACCTCGACTCGGTTGAGAGTGTGTCGCTCGGTGTCCTGGTCGACCGGTTGGGTCGGTTGAGCAGTGATCGCATGCGCCAGGTGTGCTCCGCCCTGGCGGTGGCGGTCGACTGTCAGCCCTGACGCTTGTCGTCGCCCCTATCCGGTCAGCCCTTCAGGGCTCCCGACATCACGCCCTGGATGAACTGGCGCTGGAAGAACATGTACAAGATCAGCACGGGCAGGGCCACCAGCACAGCGGCGGCGGCCATCAGGTTGAGCTGCTGGGTGTAGCGGGTGGAGAACGACCCCAACGCCAGCGTGACCGGCATCTTGGCCTCGTCGTTGATCAGCACGAAGGCCAGGAAGTAGTCGTTCCAGGTCCACATGAACATCAGCAGCACCATGGTGATCAGCCCGGGCCGGATCACCGGCAGCACGATCGACCAGAGCATCCGCAGCCGACCGGCCCCGTCCAGCTCCGCGGACTCGACCAGCTCGCGGGGCACCGCCTGCAGCGTCGCCCGCATCCAGAACACCCCGAAGGACACCCCGAGGCCGGCGTGGGCGATCACCAGACCGAACAGGCTGGAGGTGAGCCCGACCGTCCGCAGGTTGAAGTAGAGGGGGACCAGGATCCCCTCCAGCGGGATCATGATGCCGGCCAGGATGATCGGGAAGACGATCCGGCTGCCCGGCATGGCCAGGATGGTGAGACCGTAGCCGGCCAGGATCGAGACGGTCGAGGTGATCACCACCGCACCGACGCAGATGATCAGGCTGTTGAGCAGGTGGGTGGTGAAGTCGGCCTGCACCCAGGCGTCGGCGAAGTTGGACAGCCGGATGTCGGTCAGGTCCACGCCGGCGTTGGCCTTGGGGCTGGTGGCGGCCAGCAGCAGCCAGCCCACCGGCAGCACCACGGCCAGCGAGAACAGGGTCAGGATCAGGTACGAGAAGACGGTCTCGAGCCGGGTGCCGGCCATCAGGCGTCCCTCTCCACGAGGCGGACGATGAGCAGGGCCACCAGCAGGCACGTCACCGCCATCACCACCCCGATGGCCGCCGCTGCGCCGACGTCGCCGACGGCGAACGCCTTGGTGTAGAGCAGGAACGACGGGGTGATGGTCGAGGTGCCGGGACCACCGCGGGTGGTCAGCCACACCAGGTCGAAGGTGCGTAGCGCGCCGGTCACCGTCAAGGTGGCGGCCACCGCGATCTGCGGCCGGAGGCCCGGCAGCGTGACGGCGAAGAACTCCCGGACCAGACCGGCCCCGTCCACCCGGGCGGCGTCGTACAGGCTGGTGGAGATCGACGACGAGCCGGACACGAACAGCACCATGCACAGGCCGAAGGTGGTCCAGGTGCCGACCAGGCCGAGCGCGGGCAGGGCGAGGGTGAAGTCGCCCAACCAGTCGCGGGTCAGGGCCTCCAGCCCCAGCGCCTGGAGGGCGTTGTTGATGGGACCCTCGGGCCCGTAGAGCTGCTTCCAGAGCACGGCCACGACCACCGACGTGAGGACCTGGGGCAGGAAGATCACCCAGCGGAAGATCGCGAAGCCGGGCCGGCGGTAGCGGGCCAGCAGCGCCGCACTCAGCAGACCCAGGGTGATCGGCAGCACGGCGTAGAAGATCACCAGCACGCCGATGTGCCCGATCGCTTCGGCCAGCAGCGGGTCGTCGAAGAACGCGAGGTAGTTGTCCAGTCCGACGAACACCGCGGCGGACACGCCGTCCCAGCGGTACAGGGAGTAGTTGATGCTCTGGACCGACGGCAGCAGCACCACGAACGCGTAGAGCAGCAGGGCCGGCAGCACGTAGAGCCAACCCACCCAGCGGCGCCGGCCGCGACGCGGTCCGCGGGGAGCCGGGGGCTCCGGCGCCGGGCCCTCCGGGCCTGGGCGGCGAGCGGGCTCTCCGCCGACACCGTCGGTTCGGCCACGGTCCTACTTGCCCTGCGACTTCCGGAAGGCGTCGTAGTCCTTCTGGCACGCCTCGACGAGCTGGGCTGGGGTGATCTTGCTGGCCAGCAGCAGCTGGGTCTGGGCCCCCAGGGTGTCCAGCATGGTCGGCGACGCCCAGTCGAAGTAGGGCACGAACCCGTCGGTCTCCTGCACCGCGTTCAGCTCGGCCAGCTCGTCGGCCAGCAGCGCGCCGGCGTCGGCGGGCTTGGTGAAGGTGCCGTTGAACGGCATCACGCCCGTCTTCAGTGCGATCTCGCCAGCCTCCTGGCTGGAGGCGAAGTCCAGGTACGCCGCCGCGGCGTCGGGACTCTTGCTCTTGGTGGCGATGGAGAAGTTCTGGTTGGAGGCGCCGGTGGCCTGCAGCGGCATGCCCTCCGTCGGCAGCAGGAAGGTGCCGAACTTGTTGGCGGTCTCGACGTTGTTGAAGGGCAGCGAGTCGCTGTAGTAGAAGTAGTAGACCCCGGTGCCCTCCACGAACGCCTGGCCCGAGTCGGAGCCGGGTGTGCCGGCGAAGTTCTTCGGCAGGTAGCTGTCGGCGGCCCACTGCTGGTAGAGCTCGCCGGCCTCCAACATCCCGATGTCGCTCGCCGAGCCGCCGGCGCCGTAGACGAAGTCGGCGATCTTCTGCTTCTCGGCGAACACGTTCATCAGGGCGAACAACGTGGTGGTGCTCAGCCACTGGTCCTGGGTGCCGATCATCATCGGCACCTCACCGGCCGCCTTCGCCGCACTCAGGCTCTGCTTGAACTCCTCGAACGTGGTGGGGGTGCCGATGCCCAGCTTCTCCAGCTTGGAGCGGTTGAAGTAGACGGTGATGAAGCCGCCCTGGGCGATCGGTGCCCCGAACCAGGAACCGGTGCCGATCTGGCTGCCGTCGGCGGCCACCTGGTGCATCTTGGCGATGGTGGCGGGGATCCGGTCGCCCCAGCCGTAGCCCTTCGCGTACGCGTCCAGGTTCAAGATCAGCCCGGCCTTGGCGAAGGTGCCGATGCCCTGCCAGCCGTTGTTGGCCGGGACCACGTCCGGGGCGGAGGTGTCGGACAGCTTCAGCTTCAGCGTCTTGTTGATGTCGTCGAAGGTGGCGCTGGTCCGGTTCACCTTCAGCTTCGGGTACTTGGCGGTGAACGCGGCGTTGACCGCCGTCACCCACTGGGACTGCATCGAGGCCTTGTCGGTCCAGGTGTCCAGGGTGGTGATGGTGGTCTCGGGCAGCGACGCGGGATCGGTGTTCACGTCGCTGGGCGCGCTGGAGGCCGCCGGGGCGGAGCCACCCGGGGCGCAGCCGGCGAGCGGGATGGTGACGGCCGCGGCCGCGAGGCCGAGGAAGGTCCGGCGGTTGGTGATCATGGTGTCTCCTCGGTTCGGGTTTCTGGGCTCATCGGGTCACTGGGCTCATCGGGTCACTGGGCGTCTTCGTGCACGCGGTCGTGGATCAGGTGCTGGGGGCCGTGCTCGCCGGTGGCCATCGGTGCCGGTGGGGTGAAGGTGCTGGTGATCTTCTGGGTGGTCCCCGTGGCGGCCGCCTCCATCGCCGCCAGCATGATCTCCAGCACGTGGTAGGCGTGCTCGGGCCGGGTGTAGGGCTGCTGGCCGGTCCGGATGCAGTCGATCATGTGGCGCAACCCGTCGGTCCACGGCCAGTAGCGGGACTTGCTGTGGAAGGTCTGCCAGGAGCCGAGGGTGTTCTCCCACAGCTGGAGGCCGTCGGGGGCCCAGTCGTCGCCGAGCATCTGCACCGTGCCGTCGAGCCCGTAGACCTCGACCGCCGGACCGAGGTACTGCTGCATCCCGAACGCGGTCGTCACGGTGGCCAGCACGCTGCCCCGGTCGTCGCCCAGCTCCAGCAGGAGCTGGAAGGTGTCGTCGGTCTGCACCTCGATCTCCTCGCCGTCGACCACCCGGCGGGAGCGGGTCAGCGTCGTCATCGCGGTCACCGAGCGACAGGGCCCGAGCAGACCGGTCAGCGTGGTCACGTTGTAGACCCCGAGGTCGAACAGCGGACCGCCGCCCGGACCGTAGAACCACTGACCCCAGTCGGGACCGTTCCAGCCGTAGCGGGCGCGGGCCAGCAGCGGCCGACCGATCCGGCCGTCCAGCACCATCTGCGCCATCCGCTGGTAGTCCGGGCTGAGCAGCACGTGCGGAGCGCACAGCAGGTTGGCCGGGCCGCTCCGGTCCAGCTCGACCAGCCGCGCCGCCTGCTCCAGCGACAGCGACATCGGCTTCTCCACCAGCACGTGGTGCCCGGCGGCCAGCGCCCGCTCGGCCAGGTCGCCGTGCTCGGGCATGGAGGTCAGCACCACCACCAGGTCGATGGTGGGGTCGTCGATGATGTCCTGCGGGTCCAGGGTGCTCCCGGCGATGGGGAACGTGGCCTCCACCTCGGCGATCCGGTCCGCGCGCAGGTCGCAGATCGTCGGCGCGGACGCGTGCCCGCGGGCGATCTCGTTGACCAGCAACGGCATGTACGCGTGCTGCATCACGCTGCCGCAACCGATGATGCCGACCGAGACCGTCTCCGCCATGACGCTCCTGCCACTCCGGGAATCTGGGTGAATCTGCTTGCCCAACGTACCGTTGGCAGACCAGTTATGCCAGATTTGACCACATGACCTCTCCAGTGGTTCGGCGCAACACTCCGCGGCCTCATTTCCACGAGCCGCGGCTGATTCGACGAACCGAGGCGGCCCACCACGTCTGGGGCGACGCGGAGGGCGGCTACGTGACCGACCGGGTGATCTCCTCCTCCGACCAGCTGCACGTGCTGGAGTTCGAGCTGCCCCCGGGGGCGAGGTTCGGCCACACCGCGGACAACCCGACGCTGTTCGCCGCCGACGTCACCTACCTGTGCGTGGCGGGGACCCTGTGCCTGGCCGACCCGGAGTCCGGTGAGGTCGTGCTGGTGCCCGAGGGGACCGGGGTCTACTTCGGCCGGGACACCTGGCACCACGGCTTCGCCGTCGGCCCGCAGACCGCCCGGGTGGTGGAGTTCATGTCCCCGCCGCCGGTGCTGGGCACGGCCTCCACGTACGGCCGGACCCGGCCGCTGCTGGCCGAGAGCCGCTACGCCGACCCGCGCTGGCAGGGCCGCTGGCCGCACGCACTGCCCGAGCAGCGCGCCGGTCGTCGGCTGGTGCCGTTGCGGGTCGAGGACGGGCTGCTGGCCTTCCGGGACGCCTCACCCGGCCACCTGGTCTGGACGCTGCTCGACACCCAGCTGCTGACGGTCGTCCGCGGCGAGGTGCAGCCCGGCACGGTGGACACCTTCGCCCGCCAGGACAAGGAGACGGTGCTGCGGGTGGTCACCGGCGAGCTGTGGGTGGACGTCCGCGACCCCGCCGCGGCGGAGTCCGCGTACACGGTCGGGTGCCTGCAGGCCGGTGACGCCTGCTTCGTCCCCGCCGGCTACGAGCTGCGGACGCTGGTGCGCGCCGACCGGCCTGCGACCTACCTGCAGGGCTCGGCCCGGGTGCCCGAGGGGTGGCGGCCGTGAACCGACGGCACGAGGTGGTGGCGTGCCAGGACTGACGGTCGCCCTCGACGTCGGTGGCACCAAGCTGGTCGGCGCGCTCCTGGACGCCGACGGGATCCGGCACCGGGCCGAGCGCGCGACCCCGGGGCCGCCGGGGGCGGCCGACCCCGGCTCGACGGCCCTGCGCGAGCTCGCCGCCGACCTGGCCTCGGCAGTGGCCGACGCGGGAGCACCTGACGAGACGCAGCTGGTCACCGCTGTGGGCCTCGGCTGCTGCGAGTACGTGAGCGGCAACCGGCTGACCAGTCGCGAGGTGCTGGCCTGGACCGAGCAACCCGAGGACTGGCTCCCGGCGGTGTTCCCCGGCGCGCGGGTGACGGTGGAGTCGGATGTCCGCTGCGGGCTGCTCGCCGAGCGCCGGCTGGGGGCGGCCCGGGACGTGGACTCGGCGGTCTTCGTGTCCTGGGGGACCGGTCTGTCGTCGGCCCTGCTGGTGGAGGGGCGGATCTGGTCCGGGTCGCGGGGCCGGGCCATCGCGCTGGGCGAGCTCCCCGGACCGTTCGGGCTCAACCTGGAGCAGTTCGCCTCGGGCGCCGGGATGGCCGTCCGCTGGGGTGCTGCCACCGGCCGACCCGGCCGGGACGCCCGGGCCCTGCTGGGTGCTGCCGAGCACCGCGAGACCAACGCCCTGGCCATCGCGGCCACGGCCGGTCAGGCGCTGGCCGACGCCCTGGAGGCGGTGGTGCGGCTGCTCGACCCGGCCCGGATCGTGCTCGGCGGCGGGCTGGGCTGCGCCGACACCGCGGCCCGGCGGGCGCTGCTGCGGCAGTGGGACCGCCTCGGCACGCCGACGGAGCTGGTGGTGGCCGAGCTCGGCCCGGACGCACCGTTGCTGGGGGCCGGTCTGGCCGCCGGCTGGCCCGGCTGAGGACATCCCTGAGTGGACATCCCGGTGAGGACTTCCCGGTGAGGACTTCCGGGCTCAGACCGCGCTGCGGAACAGGTCGGCGGTGAACCGGTACGCGTCGCCGCGGTAGCGGTTGACGGTGATGATGATCGGGATCCGGTCGAGGGTGTAGGTGACGTCCCGGGCCACCAGCACGGCGGCACCGGTGGGCAGGTCGAGCAGCCCCGCCTCCCACTCGCCCGCGTTCATGGCCTGGACCGTGTAGGTCGAACGGTGCACGCGGATGTCGTGCTCCTCCAGCGCCCCGTAGAGCGACCGGTCGGTCAGGTCCTCCTCGGCCAGCCACGCCACCCGCCGCAGCGGCAGCACGGCGCTCTCCACGGTGATCGGCACCCCGTCCATGCCCCGCAGCCGGACGACCTCGATCAGCGGTGCCGCGGCGGCGACCTGCAGGTCGGCGGCCTCCTCGAACGTGGCCGGACGGGTCTGTCGGGACAGCACCCGCGAGGTGGCCCGCAGACCGCGCTGGGCGGCCAGCTCGGTGAAGGAGACGAGCTGGCTGGGCGGTTCGCCCAGCACCAGCTGGGGGACGAACCAACCGCGCTGGGCCGAGGGCACCAGCCGGCCGTCCTCGGCCAGCTGGAGCAGGGCCAGTCGCAGCGTGGAGCGGCTCACCTTGATCTGGTCGGCCAGGGCCCGCTCCCCAGGCAGCCGGGCGCCGGGCGGATAGACGCCGCGGTCGAGCAGGGCCGCCAGCTGCTGGTACGCCTGTTCTCGCGCCGGACCTCCGACCATGGCCAGACCATACCAGTTGTCATCACTGGCTCATCCGGATGGCGTACGAAGATCGTCAGGAGTCACCGCACGCGTATCTGGTCTGACTGGTATCGTCGCCGTCGTGCCGGTTTCTCCCCGCGTGCTGGAGGGCCCCGACGAGATCGGGGCCGAGGTCGCCGCCCTGGTCGTGGACCGCTACCGCCGCCGCACCCCTGGTCGTCAGTTCCTGCTCGGCTGCCCCGGTGGTCGGAGCCTGGCCAGCACGTACGCGCACCTGGCCCGGCTGACCGCCGGCGAGCTGGACCTGAGCGACCTGGTCGTGGTGATGATGGACGAGTACGTGGAGGCCACCGACGGCGGGTTCCGCGCCGTCGACCCGACGCTGCCGCACTCCTGTCACCGGTTCGGCCGGGTGGAGATCGTGGCGCCGCTGAACGCGGGCCGGTCGGTGCGTCGCCAGATCGCCCCCGACGGGCTCTGGCTGCCCGACCCGGCGGACCCGACCGCGTACGAGGACCGGATCGCGGCGGCGGGTGGGGTGGACCTGTTCCTGCTCGCCTCCGGAGCCGGCGACGGGCACGTCGCCTTCAACCCGCCCGGCACCGACGCCGACGCCCGGACCCGGGTGGTGCCCCTGCCGGACTCGACCCGTCGCGACAACCTGGCCACCTTCCCCACCTTCGGTGGTCGGCTCGATGCCGTCCCCCGCCACGGCGTCACGGTGGGGGTGGCGACCATCCGCGAGCGCTCCGCCGAGGTGGTCATGGTGCTGCACGGCGCGGACAAGCGACGCGCGGCCGAGCGGCTGACCAGCACGACCGCGTACGACCCGGACTGGCCGGCGACCGTCTGGGCGCAGTGCCGGAACCCGCACCTGTATCTCGACCGGGCCGCCGCGACCACCCCGTCGCCCGCGGTCACCTCCTGATCCCCGTTCTCGACCAGAACCCGAAAGGCACACACCATGGCCTCGATCACGATGGCGTACGTCGGCGGCGGCTCCTCCCGGGCCGCCGGCACGATGGCGTCGCTGCTGGCGCACGGCAAGGAGTTCGACGGCTCCCACGTCGTGCTCATCGACCAGCGACAGGACCGGCTCGACCTGGTGGAGCGGATCGCCAAGAAGCTCGTCCGCGCCCAGGGCCTGGACATCACCGTCGAGACCACCACCGACCAGCGGGCCGGGCTGACCGGCGTCGACGCCGTCCTGTCCAGCTACCGGCCGGGCGGCTTCGAGCTGCGGCAGGCCGACGAGCTGATCCCGATGCGGCACGGCGTGATCGGCCAGGAGACGCAGGGACCGGGCGGGATGATGATGTCGTTCCGGTCCATCCAGGTGATCCAGAGCATCCTGGCCGACCTGGACGCCGTGGCGCCGAAGGCGGTGATCTTCAACTACACCAACCCGGTGAACATCGTCTCCCAGGCCGTCACCAGTCACAGCGACCGGCTCATCTACTCCATGTGCGAGGGTCCGATGACCTTCTGGCAGCCGATCCTCACCACCGCCGGGCTCGACCCCGAGCGGGCCGAGGTGATGATGGCCGGGGTGAACCACAACTGCTGGTCGACGGTGCACACCTACGACGGTGAGGACCTGATCCCGCACCTGGCCGCGGGCTACGAGAAGATCGCCGACGACCCGACGGTGCCGGTCTGGGACAAGCGGATGCTGCACCTGGCCGTGGCGATGGGCTCGATCCCGTCGGACTACTTCCGCTACTACTACTTCGGCGAGGAGTACTTCCGGGAGGCGCAGGCCCATCGGCTGACCCGGGCCGGGGTGCTGCTGGACGCGCTGCCCGGCTACTGGGACCACTACGCCGAGCAGGCCGACGCCGAGGTGCCCGAGCTGGACCCGAACCGCTCCCGCGGCGGGATCCACGAGCTCGAGCTGGCCATCGACGTGATGTCGGCCTACTACAACGACGCCCCGGCGAGGCTGCCGGTGAACCTGCCCAACACCGGCGGGACCCTGCCCGGGTTCGACGAGGACACGGTGGTCGAGGTGTGGTGCGACGTGGACGCCTCCGGTGCCCGGCCGGTCCCGCAGCAGCCGCTGCCGCACGCGGTCCGGGGGATCACCCAGACGCTGGCCGAGTTCCAGCGGTTGGCGGCCGAGGCGGCCTGGGGTGGCACCCGCGCCGACGCCGTCCGGGCGCTGACCGCGCACCCGTTCGTCCGCAACCTGCACGTCGCCGAGGAGCTCTACGACGACCTCGCGTACGCGAACCGGGACTACCTGCCGGAGCGTCTGCTGCGATGACGGCGCCGCTGGTGGCCACGGAACCGCCGGCACTGGTGCTCGGGGTCGACGCCGGCAACTCCAAGACCGTCGCCGTGGTCGCCGACACCGACGGCCGGGTCCTCGGCTACGGCCGCGCCGGCAACGGCGACATCTACGGAGCGGTGAGCGAGCAGGCAGCCGTGTCCGCGGTGGTCGCGGCTGCCGAGGCGGCCATGACGGCGGCGTACGGGCGGGCGGACCACACCCGTCTCGCCCACGCGGCGTTCTGCCTGGCCGGGATGGACTGGGTGTCCGACCACGAGTTCTGGAGCGCGCAGCTCGACCGGCTCTACCCGGGCCTGTCGCGGACCCTGCACAACGACGGGTTCGCCCTGCTGCGGGCGGGGGAACCGACAGGTGTCGGGGTAGCGCTGTCGGTCGGGACCGGCGGGGCAGTGGTGGCCCGCGGCCCGGAGCGGGAGTGGACCGCCTCGTTCTGGCTCAGCGACCCGCTCGGGGGTGGCGAGCTCGGCAAGGCCGCCTTCGCCGCTGTGGTCCGCGCCGACCTCGGCCTCGACCCGCCCACCTGCCTGACGGCGACGCTGCTGAGCCGGCTCGGCCACGACGACGTCGAGTCGATGCTGGAGGCCGGCACCCGCCGCGGGGGCACGCCGCCGACGTACGCGGCTCTGGCCCGGGACGTGCTGGACGCGGCCGGGCGCGGGGACGGAGTCGCCCAGCGGATCGTCGACGGACAGGCCCGGTCGCTCGCCCGCTACGCCCGAGCGGCCTGCGTACGGGCCGGGCTGGACGACCCGGCGACGACTGTGGTCCTGGGTGGATCGGTGCTGAGCAGCGAGAACCCCGCCCTGCGGGACGCCACCGTCGCTGCGCTGGCCACCGAGCTGCCCGACGCGCACGCCGTCCTGAGCCCACGCTCACCGGTCGTCGGTGCCGCCGCCGAGGCCATCGCCGAGATCCGCGGGTCGCTGCCCGCCGAGGTGGTCGACCGCCTCACCGACGCCCGCTTCCCGCCGGAGTTCCTGCTCACCTGAGGGCTGCGGCCTGCGGCTCCCGCGCACCGTGCGTCAAACTCACCCCGACTGTGCTCTCGCACGGCGTGTCGTACCGTTCTCGGCCCGATCGGGGAGAGTTTTCCGCAGCGTGCAGCGGCGTCACGAGACCTGTCGAACGCGATGGGCGACGTCGAACCTGGTCGACGAATTCGAAGGGCGAAGGCATCGAGCGGATGGCGTGACGGGTCGGTCTAGCCGCCGCTCTTGCGACGGAAGACCCGCTTGGTCTCGATGGGGCCGTGCGGGTGGACGGGGCCGGTGCCGGAGTCGAGGTGGTCCTCGCCCTTGCGGCCCTTCTTGGCCTCCAGGGCCTCCCGGAACTTCCGCTTGGTCGCGTCCTCCGGAGTCTCGGCCTGGTCGGGCGTGTTGTCAGCGGTCATGCCGTCATTCTGCCCGGCCGGTCCGCAGCTGCGCGAGGGGGTTACGGACCCATCGGTCCTCGACGGGAACGGGGCGCTCTCAGCTGTCCTAGGACGGCCAACGGCTCGGTGAGGCGGGCTGGCCCTGGGGCGGACCCCACTCCGACCGGGGCTCCGAGACCGCCTCGTCCCGCTCGCCGGACGGCGGCTCGGTGGCCGACGCGGCACTCAGCGGGGTAGCCGCGGAGTCAGCGACCGCGGGGGTGCTGTCGCCGGGCAGGGGGACCAGCTTGACCGCGGTCCCGTACGCGACGACCTCGCTCATGTTCTGGGTGATCTCGCTGCAGTCGAAGCGCAGCCCGAGAACCGCATCGGCACCGGCTGACTCGGCCATCTCGACCGCGCGGGCGATGGCGTCCTGGCGGGACCGGGTCAACATGGCGACGTAGCCGGCCTCCATCCCGCCGGCGCGCAGCTCCGGCGGCAGGTCGCGACCGCGGGCGACCACGCCGACCACGTCGCCGACGACCTCGGCGATCTCCCGGCCGGGCAGCGCGTCCAGCGTCACCACCGGGATGGACCGCGGCGCGACGGTCGGCCGGGGCGGGGTCTGCGCGACCCACTGGCCCTGACCCTGCTGACCCTGCGGCGGCGGGCCCTGCTGACCCTGCGGCGGCTGACCAGGCTGACCCTGGGGCGGGCCCTGCGGGGGCTGCTGCCCGTACGGGTTCGGCTGACCGTAGGGATTCTGCGGGGGCTGCTGCCCGTACGGGTTGGGCTGACCGGGCTGCGGTTGACCGGGCTGGGGCGGCTGACCGTACTGCGGGCGCTGGCCGTACTGCACCGGCTGTCCGTAGGGCCCCTGCTGCGGCTGACCGGGCTGGCCCTGCTGCGGCTGGCCCTGCTGGTACGGCTGACCGTAGGGCTGCTGGTACGGGTTGGGTGGCTGCTGCCCGTAGTTGCTCATGGGAAGAAGATACTCAGCCTCACCGGCCGGACCGGATCCGGCCGGATCACCCGAGCTGGGTCATCTCCACGGTGACGAACATGTCCGACGCGCCGCCGGAGTAGGTGCCGCGCAGGGGGGCCACGTCGCCGTAGTCCCGGCCGTGGCCGACCCGCACGTAGTGCTCCGACAGCCGCTGCCGCTGGGTCGGGTCGTAGCCCACCCAGCTGCCGCACCACCACTCCACCCAGGAGTGCGACTCGCCCTCGACTGTCGCGTTCGGGGTGGTGCCCTCGGACGGGAACAGGTAGCCCGAGACGTACCGGGCCGGCAGCCCGATCGCCCGCAACGCTCCCAGCGCCACGTGGCTGTAGTCCTGGCAGACCCCGCTGCCGCCCGCCCAGACCTCGCGCGCGGTGCTGGTCACCTGGGTCGACCCGCGTCGGTAGCTGAGCCGGTCGGCGACCAGCCGGCACACGTCCAGGCCGGCCAGCCGGGGCGCCTGGTTCGAGACGCCCCGGGCCAGCTCCAGCAGCTCCTCGGGCGCCGTGGTCCGCTCGTTGACGGTGAGGAACTCCGACATGGAGTCGGTCACTCCCCGGTCCTGCAGCGCGGCCCAGCCCAGGTCGCTGGCCGGCACCCGGCGGTCGGTGTCCCAGGCCAGTCCGTCGCCGCGCGTCTCGACCACGGCCTGGGAGCGGACGGTCAGCCGCGAGTGCCGCTCGTGCACCTCGAAGGTGGTCACGGCGGTGCCCCAGTAGTCGGTGTAGTTGATGCTCCAGGCGGCCGGCTCGATGCTCAGCCGGCTGCTCCACACCGTCTGGGTGGAGTTGACCGACGGCGTCATCCGGGCCTCGTTGTAGGAGGCGCGGACCGGGGAGGCGTAGCGGAAGCCGGTCTTGTGCACGATGTTGAGGCGCATCAGCGGGTCCCCTCGGTGATCCAGGCGGTCGGGTCGGCGGCGGCGAAGAACGTGGTGGCGACCACGTCGCTGACCACGGTGCACACCCCCTGGACCGCCGTCATCTCGTCGTCCAGGGCGCCGAGGATCTCCTGCATCGGGGTGTACTCCAACCTCGCCCGCAGCTGGCCCAGCAGCCGGGTCGCCTCCCGGGAGTGCTCGATCCCGCTCGGGTTGAGCAGCGTCACCTTCTCCAGGCACTCCTGCGCGGCGACCAGCCCGTGCATCACCGAGCGGGGGAACCGGGCGTCGACGAGCAGGAACTCGGCGGCCTCGGCGTCGGTGTGCAGACCCTTGTACGTGCGCAGGAACGCGTCGTGCCCACCCACCCCGCGCAGCACCGACGGCCAGTTGGCGCTGCCGGTGGTCGGCGAGGCGGAGGCGACCATCCGCGAGGTCATGTCCACCTGCTCCAGGCACCGACCCAGCAGGAAGAACTGCCACCCGTCGTCGCGGACCATGGTGCTGCGGGCCAGCCCGCTGACCAGGGCGCTGCGGTCGCGGGCCCAGTCCAGGAACGAGTAGGCGCGCACGGTGTTGAACCGGCCGGTGGGCAGCTTCTGCCAGGTGGTGTTGATGCACTCCCACACCTCGAGCGGGATCACCTCGCGGGCCCGTCGGGCGTTGTCCCGGGCCGCGGCCCAGGCGTAGAAGATCGAGGTCGGCTCGCGGGCGTCCCAGCACAGCAGCCGCAGCAGGTCCGCAGCTGTCGGCTCGGGGTGGTCGTCGCTGTCCACGCTCATCAGGGCCAGCAGGTTCCGGCAGGAGTCGGACTCCCCGCGCGAGGTGTCCTCGGCGATCAGCCGGAGCTGGGTCTGCACCATCCGGGCGGTGTTGTCGCCGCGCTCCACGTAGCGGCCGATCCAGAACATCGACTCCGCGATCCGGCTCAGCACCGCTGGCCTCCCCGCTCCGGCGAGGTGTGCTCCCTGGGGCCGACCTGCTGCTGCTGCTCGGACTGCTGCCGGACGGAGTCGGGTCGACCGCCGATGGTGCCCGGTGCACCGCCGACCAGCAGCGGCACGGCCGACGGGATGACCCTCGGGCCGTTCGACCGGGCGACAGCCGCCACCGCGGGGGTCGTCACCGGCGGCGGAACCACCGGGGCTGCGCCCGGGGGCGCGGCCGGCGGGGGCGGCGGGCTCGGAGTGCTCGGGGTCGTGTCGACCTCGGTCTCGGTCTCCTCGTCCTCCTCGTCGGAGTCGAGCACCTCCTCGGGAGCGTGCAGCCGCAGCGGCTGGCTGAGCACCCAGGTGTCCTTGCTGCCGCCGCCCTGGCTGCTGTTGACCACGATCTCGCCCTTGGGCAGGGCCACCCGGGTCAGTCCGCCGGGCAGCACCCAGACGTCGTCGCCGCTGTTCACCGCGAACGGTCTCAGGTCGACGTGCCGCGGCTCCAGCCCGGAGCCGATCAGGGTGGGCACGGTGGACAGCTGGACCAGGGGTTGCGCGATCCAGCCGCGCGGGTCGGCCAGGACCCGGGCCCGGAGGGCGTCCAGCTCCTCGGTGCTGGCCACCGGTCCGATCACGATGCCCTTGCCGCCGGAGCCGTCGACCGGTTTGACCACCAGCTCGTGCAACCGGTCCATCACCTCCTCGCGGGCCGCGTCCTCCTCGAGCCGCCAGGTGTCGACGTTGCGGATGATCGGCTCCTCGCGGAGGTAGTACCTGATCAGGTCGGGCACGTAGGTGTAGATCAGCTTGTCGTCGGCGACGCCGTTGCCGATCGCGTTGGCCAGCGCGACGCCGCCGCTGCGGACGGCGTTGACCAGCCCGGGGACCCCCAGCATCGAGTCCTGGCGGAAGTGCACCGGGTCGATGAAGTCGTCGTCGATGCGGCGGTAGATGACGTCGACCCGACGCAGCCCGGAGGTGGTGCGCATGAACACCCGGCCCCGCCGGCACTCCAGGTCGCGGCCCTCGACCAGCTCGACGCCCATGGTGCGGGCCAGCAGGCTGTGCTCGAAGTAGGCGGAGTTGTAGACACCGGGGGTGAGCACGACCACCGTGGGGTCGTCCATCCCGCCCGGGGCCGACTTGCGCAGAGCGGCCAGCAGCCGCTGCGGGTAGCCGTTGACCGGTCGGATCCGCTGGGTGCCGAACGCCTCCGGCATCGCGGTCACCATGGCGCTGCGGTTGGTCATCACGTACGAGACCCCGCTCGGCACCCGGACGTTGTCCTCCAGCACCCGGACGTCCCCTTCGGGCGTACGGATCAGGTCGATGCCACCGACGTGGACCCGGACGCCGTTCGGCGGTTCGATGCCCCAGACGGCCCGGTGGTAGTGGCTGGAGGAGGTGATCAGCTGGCGTGGGATCACCCCGTCGGTGATCACCCGTCCGTCGGCGTAGACGTCGGCCAGGAACGCCTCCAGAGCGCGGATGCGCTGCGCCACCCCGGAGGCGATCGTCTCCCAGTCGTCGGCCGGGATGACCCGGGGCACCAGGTCCAGGGGGAACGGGCGCTCGACGCCGCCGACGTCGAAGGTGACTCCGGCCTGGGAGTAGTTGTTCGCGAGAGACTCGGCGATCGACCGCAGCTCGTCGGGTGCCGCGCGCCGGAGGGTCTCGTACACCGCGGCGTACGAGGGGCGGACGGAACCGTCGGAGTCGATCATCTCGTCGAACGCGGCACCCACTTCGTAACTCGCGAGGACGTCCTCCATGGGTGGAGCGTACTGAACCCCTCGTTACCGCGCCGTTAACGGTGTGGACGGTCTCCCGGGGGGCTCCACTACCCTTGGCCGGTGCCTGACCAGACCTCCACCGCCCTTGATGTCCCCGAGCAGATCCGGGTCCGTCAGGAGAAGCGTGCCCAGCTGCTGGCGGCCGAGCGGGAGGCGTACCCGGTGTCGGTGCCCCGGACGCACGCCCTGCGCGACGTGCGCGCCGGGTGGGCGCACCTGGAGACCGGCCAGGAGACCGAGGACGTGGTCTCGGTCGCCGGTCGGGTGGTGTTCATCCGCAACACCGGCAAGCTGTGCTTCGCCACCCTGCAGGAGGGTCTGTCGCTGTCCGACTCCGGCACCCGGCTGCAGGTGATGCTGTCCCTGGCCGAGGTGGGCGAGGAGGCCCTCGCCGACTGGAAGGCCGACGTCGACCTCGGCGACTTCGTCAGCGTGACCGGGCGGGTCATCTCCTCCCGCCGGGGCGAGCTGTCGGTGCTGGCGCAGGAGTGGGTGCTCGCGTCCAAGGCGTTGCGGCCGCTGCCGACGCTGCACAACGAGCTGTCCGACGAGAACCGCGTCCGCCAGCGGTACGCCGACCTGACGGTGCGGGAAGCCGCTCGGGACATGGTCCGCACCCGGGCCGCGATCACCCGGAGCATCCGCGAGACGCTGCACCGCGACGACTACGTGGAGATCGAGACCCCGGTCCTGCAGCTGGTGCACGGTGGCGCTCAGGCCCGACCGTTCAGCACCCACCTGAACGCCTTCGACACCGCGATGACCCTGCGGATCGCGCTCGAGCTGTTCCTCAAGCGAGCCGTCGTCGGTGGTGTGGAGCGGGTCTACGAGATCGGCCGCATCTTCCGCAACGAGGGCATCGACTCCACCCACAGCGCCGAGTTCACGATGCTCGAGGTCTACCAGGCCTGGGGCGACCAGCGGACCATCGCCGCCTTGATGCAGCGGATGATCGTGGACGCCGCCGACACCCTCGGCTCGCGGCAGATCGAGACACCCGCCGGGGTCATCGACCTGGACGGCGACTGGGACTGGTTGCCGGTCTACCCCGGTCTGTCGGCCCGGGTGGAGCAGGAGATCACCCCCGACACCCCGGTCGAGGTGCTGCGGAAGCTGGCCGAGCGGCACGAGGTGGAGATCGACCCGGCCTGGGGTGCGGAGAAGCTCGTGCTGGAGCTGTTCGGCGAGCTGGTGGAGCCGGAGCTGATCCAGCCGACCTTCGTCTACGACTACCCGCCCTCGGCGCAGCCGCTGGCCCGGCCGCACCGCAGCGACCCGCAGCTGATCGAGGCGTGGGACCTGATCATCGGCGGGATGGAGCGGGGCACCGGCTTCTCCGAGCTGGTCGACCCCGTCATCCAGCGGGAGCGGCTGGTCGCCCAGTCGCTGGCCGCCGCGGCCGGTGACCCCGAGGCGATGCAGCTGGACGAGGACTTCCTCACCGCCCTGGAGTTCGGGGCGCCGCCGATGGGCGGTCTCGGGCTGGGGATCGACCGGCTGGTGATGCTGTTCACCAACGCCGGCATCCGCGAGACGATCCTGTTCCCGCTGCTCAAACCGCTGGGGTGACCGGCTCGGGCGTGCCCGACGGCTCGGACCCGGTCGCGCTGGCGCACTGGTTGTTCGACCGGGCCCGCGCCGGCGAGGCGGAGCGCCTGGCGGCCTACGTCGACGCCGGTGTGCCGGTCGACCTGACCGACGCCGCGGGGAACACCCTGCTGATGCTGGGTGCCTACCACGGGCACGCCGCCGTGGTCGGTGTGCTGGCCGCCCGCGGCGCGGACGTGAACGCGGTCAACGACCGGGGGCAGACACCGCTGGCCGGCGCGGTCTTCCAGGGGTACGCCGACGTGGTCGAGACGCTGGTCGCCGCGGGGGCCGATCCTGACCTCGGTTCGCCGACGGCCCGGCAGGCCGCGGTGTTCTTCGAGCGCGGCGATCTGGGTGAGCTGCTGCCCGCGGCCGGCCGGGAGCCGACGGCGGACTGAGGGCTCAGTGGTGGGCGGCCGGGCGACCGGGGGTCAGTGGCGGGTCAGGTCGATGACCGTCATGCCGGCGCTCGACGCGGTGGGCGAGTCCATCGCCATCAGGGCCGCCGGGGCCTCGGCCAGGCTGATCACCCGGCCGACCAGCTCCTGCGGCCGCAGCACGTCGGCGGCGACCAGGGCCAGCATGCCCGGGTAGTCGCGGGCCGCCATGCCGTGCGAGCCGTACACCTCGAGCTCGTACGACACGACCACGTCCCAGGGCAGAGCGGCGCGGGCGTCCTGGCCGAGCATCAGCCCGACCTGGACGTAGCGGCCGCGGCGGCGCAGGCTCTGCACCCCGGCCAGCGCGGTCGCGGCCGAACCGAGGGCGTCGACGGCCACGTGCGCGCCGCCTCCGGTCAGCGACACGATCCGCTCGCTCGCTCCGTCGGCGTCCAGTGTCACGGCCCCGAGATCAGCCGCCCGGCGCCGGGCCGGCTCGGCCACGTCCACCGCGATCACCCGGGCGCCCAGGGCCACCGCGATCTGGACGGCGGACAGACCGACGCCACCGCAGCCGTACACCGCGACCCAGTCACCCTCGCCGACCCGCCCGTGGGCGGTGATCGCGCGGTAGGCGGTGGCGAACCGGCAGCCCAACGAGGCCGCCACGACCGGGTCCATCCCCTCGGGCACCCGGACCAGGTTGGTGTCGGCGGCGTACAGGGCGACCTGCTCGGCGAAGGAACCGTGGTGGGTGAAGCCCGGTTGGGTCTGGGCCGGGCACACCTGGGCGTCGCCGCCCCGGCACAGCTCGCACAGCCCGCAGCCGTTCACGAAGGGGGTGGTCACCAGGTCGCCGATGCCGAACCCGGTCACCTCCGGGCCGACCTGGCTGATCACGCCGGCGAGCTCGTGGCCGGGTACGTGCGGCAGGGACACGGGGTCGTGACCGCGCCAGGCGTGCCAGTCGGAGCGGCAGACACCGGTGGCCAGGACGTCGAGCACGACGCCGTCGGCGGGGCAGACGGGGGAGGGCAGCTCGACCAGCTCGGGCGAGGACCCGTACGCGGTGTAGCGGACGGCCAGCATCGCGCTCAGTCCGGATCGCGCAGGTCGGAGAAGCCGAAGTCGTCGTCGGCGTTCGTACGGCGCCGGCGCAGTCGGGTGCGCTGCTTGGGCAGCACCGTGGTGGCGTCGTCGGAGTCGTCATCGGTCGGGGACCCGGGCCGGGTGGGCGCGTCGGGCCGGGCAGCGGGCTGCGAATTTCCAGCCACGGATGAGGAATCGCGGTCGTCGACCGGATCCTGACCGGAATCGCCGTCCGTGGCTGGAAATTGCGGTCCGACCGCCGCCGCCGCCGCCGACCCGACCCAGACCCAGACCCAGACCCAGACGCGACCGACGCGGACGACGACGCTGACCTGTCCCGGCGTACGCCGGCGAGCTTCCCGGTGCGAGAGGCCCGGACCACCGCCACCCCGATCGCGGTGGTGAGCGGGACCGCCATGATCAGCCCGATGGAGCCGACCATGGTCCGGATCAGCTCGGCCGCGAACTGCTCGGTCTGCAGGACCTGGAGCAGCGGCCGGTCGTAGATGGCGATCAGCAACAGCACCGGCAGCGAGGCTCCGGCCGTGGCGAAGGCGATCGTGTAGACGGTCGAGGCGATGTGGTCGCGGCCGATCCGCATGGCCTTGGAGAACAGCCGCTTCTGGTCCGGGTCGGAGTCCGCCAGCTCCCAGACCGCCGACGCCTGGGTGATGGTGACGTCGTTCAGCACCCCGAGACCGGCGACGATGATGCCGCAGAGCACCACCGAGGTGAGCGCCAGGTCCGGCGCCGCCGCCGAGAGCACGTAGTCGTCCTCCGCGGACACCCCGGTCAGATGCGCCCAGCGGGTCGCCCCCCAGCCCAGGAACGAGGCCGTCACCAGCCCGAACAGCGTGCCGACCAGCGCCGTGGACGTACGCGCGGAGAAGCCGTGCGCGGCGTAGAGGACGACGAACATGATGGCCGAGCTGCCGACCAGTCCGACCAGCAGCGGGTTCGCCCCGCTGACCAGGGCCGGGAACATGAACTTGACCAGGATGAAGCCGGCGAACCCGAGTCCGAGCAGGGCCGCGAAACCACGCCAGCGGGCCACGAAGATGACCGCCGCGGCGAACACCAGGGTGATGACCAGCAGCGGGACCCGGCGCTCGAAGTCGGAGAACTGGTACTGCGCCGGCTGCCCGTCGAGCGGCGGGATCCGGACCAGGGTGACGCGCTGGCCGATGCTGGTGCCGCTGCTGTAGAGGGCGTCGGTGAGCGGGATCCCGGCCACCTCACGGCCGGTGTCGTCCCCGTCCAGCACCCGGACCGAGAGGGTGGCGCAGGTCTGCGAGGCCATCCCGGGCGTCGACCCGGCCATCCCCTCGCAGGAGACCGGCTGGATGGCGGTGATCTCCGCGGTCGGGTAGGTGACGCCCGCGATGCTGTAGCCGGCGACGTCGGCGTTGATGTGGCTGGCCACGTCCTCGGGCCACAGGGCGATCAGCCCGGCGAAGGTCCAGATGCCCAGCGGGATCAGCACCACCACCAGGATCCGCAGGGCCCGCTGGTGCCGGGCCGCCTCGTCCCGGCCGCGTCGACCCGACGGAACACGCCGACGCCCGGAGGTGTCGATCGAGTGTGAGTGGGTCATTCTCCGCCTAGGGTTGGTCACCGTGACTCCACGGCCGCGTCGCCGAGTGGGTGTGCGCGGCCCGCAGAGCGGCACTCAATCTACCTTCCGCCCGAGCGCGTCCGGTCCGCGTCGACTGCGACGGCCCGTCCGGCCCGCTGGGAGTCCCGCTACGACCTGGTTCGGTCTGCCGCGGCGCCACTGGCCGGCGGCGGCGGCCGGGGTGCTCGGGGCCGGCGCGCTGGTGCTGTCGCTCGTTCTGTCCGGCGGGGCCGGCGCCGGCGCGGAACCTGCGCCCGGGGCTCCGGCCCCGGTGACGGCGACGGCGGACGGAGGGACCGGCGACGGTGGCTCCGGGGACGGGGCGGGGACCGGGACCACGCCCGAGACGTCGGATCCCGACCGAGGCCACGTCGTCCGACACGTCTGCCGAGACCAAGAACGAGATCAAGAAGAAGAAGGTCAAGATCCCCGAACGCGGTTCGGGCAGCTTCGTCCGCGCCGACGTGGACGGACCGAAGGTGGGGGAGTCCGGCGCTCGGCTGCTGCGGTACGCGGTGAAGGTCGAGAAGGACCTCCCGTACGACGCCGACGAGACCGCGCGCGAGATCCAGACCACCCTGAGTGACCCCCGCAGCTGGACCGGCGGCGGCGACTGGCGGTTGGAGCTGGTCAGCGACCCGGCCCGGGCCGACTTCACCGTCTTCCTGGCCACCCCCGGCACCGTCGACCGCTACTGCTGGCCGCTGCGGACGTACGGACGGGTGTCCTGCCGAGCCGGCAACCGGGTGATGCTGAACGCCTGGCGCTGGGCGCACGGTGCGGACGCGTACGGTTCCGATGTCGGTGCCTACCGGCAGTATCTGGTCAACCACGAGGTCGGGCACCGGCTCGGCCACAACCACGTGGGTTGTCCGGGCAAGGGGAAGCGGGCGCCGGTGATGATGCAGCAGACCAAGAGCGTCGGCTCGTGCGAGGCCAACCCGTGGCCGGCGCCGAAGCGCCGGAGCTGACCGGGTCGGCGAGCATGACCGGGCCGGACGTCCGTGAACGGCGGATCACCTTCGATCAGCCGGTGCTGGTCGACGCGCTGATCCGGGCCCACCGCCGGGGTCCCGGTGACCCCACCCACCGTCGGCTCGGTCCCGGTCACTGGCTGCGCGCCTCCCGGACGCCGGAGGGACCGGTGCTGCTGCGCCTGGCCGCCGTCGGTCCGACCGTGTCGGCCCGGGCCTGGGGGGACGGCGCCGACTGGGCGCTGGAGCAGCTGCCGCAGCTGCTGGGGACCGCCGACGACCCGGCCGGTTTCGTGCCGAAGCCGGCGCACGCCGCCCTGGTGCAGGCCCACCGGCGCTACCCCGACCTCCGGATCGGCCGCTCCGCCCTGGTCTGGGAGGCGCTGGCCCCGGCCTGCCTGGAGCAGGTGGTCACCGGCAAGGAGGCGTTCCGCGCCTTCCGGCTGCTGGTCACCGAGTTCGGCGAGCCCGCCCCGGGACCGGCCCGGGACCCGGCGTCGGCGGCGTACGGGATGCGGGTGGCGCCGACCGCAGCTGTGTGGGCCCGGATCCCGACCTGGCGGTTCCTGGCCGCCGGGGTCGAGCAGCGCCGCAGCGGCACCCTGGTGCGCGCCGCGGGCCGGGCGAGTGCCCTGGAACGGACGCTGGCCGGGGACAACCGGGCGGCGGACCGGGCGCTGCGCAGTCTGCCGGGCATCGGGCCGTGGACGTCGGCGGAGGTGCGGCAGCGGGCCCACGGGGACGCCGACGCGTGGAGCATCCACGACTACCACGTGGCCAAGGACATCACGTACGCGCTGGTGGGGGAGCCGCTCGACGACGCCGCCTGCCTGGAGATCCTCGAGCCCTACCGCGGTCACCGCTACCGCGTGCAGCTGCTGCTCTCCCTGTCCGCCGCCCGCCGCCCGCGGCGCGCGCCACGGATGACGTTGCCGACCCACACCCCGTACGCCACCAAGGGCCGGTCGTAGTCTGCTGGCGTCGACCGTGGCGGACGCGGCGGCAGAGGGGTGCTGAATGAGCTCGCGCGCGGGACGGATCGCGGCCGTGGTGGTGGGGGTGCTCGCCGTCGTCGCCGGTGGGGTCTGGATCGGACAGGGTCTGAACCTGATCCCGGGCAGCTTCATGACCGGTGACAAGACCTGGTTCTACATCGGCATCGTGGTGCTGGCCGTCGGCGTGGTCCTGCTGCTGGCCGGTCTGCGGCGGCCACGTCCGGGTCGATGACCCGGCCCGACAGCGCTCGGTCGATCGCTGCCGCCCTGGTGGCGGCGCGGCGCTCGGGGCAGGGACTGAGCGGCTTCCCGGGGGCGGCGCCCACCGACATGACGGCGGCGTACGCGATCCAGGACGCGGCGATCGCGCAGTGGCCGGACACCCTGGCGGGCTGGAAGATCGGCTTCATCGCCCCCGACCGGCGGGCGCCGGGTGAGCCGGACCGGCTGGTCGGGCCGATCTGGAGCCGGGGCCTCTGGGTCGACGGGGCAGACGGTACGCCGAGGGGGCAGCCGTCGAGGCTGGCGTGTTCGGCGACGGGTTCGCCGCCGTCGAAGCGGAGTTCGTGGTCCGGCTGGGCGAGGACGTCCCGACCCGTACGGACGCCTGGACCGCTGTCGAGGCAGCCGGGTTGTCGCAGCAGCTGCACGTCGGGATCGAGGTGGCCAGCAGCCCGATCCCCGACATCAACGCCCTCGGCCCCACCGTGATCGCCGCCGACTTCGGCAACAACAACGGGCTGCTGCTCGGCCCGGAGCTCGACGACCTGGCCGCCGCCGAGCTGCGCTGCTCCATCGACGGTGAGCTGGTCGGGGAGGGGACCGCGGCCAACCTCCCGGGCGGCCTGCACCACGGTCTGGCCACCGCCCTCACCCTGCTGACCGCCCGCGGTCACCACCTGCCCGCCGGCACCCTGTTCGCCACCGGCGCCATCACCGGCATCCACCCGATCCGCCCCGGCCAGACCTGCCGGGTCGAGGTCCGGGGCGGTCCGACGCTGCAGCTGCGCACGGTGGACGCCCGCTCGACGCTGGGCTGAGCGTCAGGTCTCAAGGCCTGCGTCCGCCGCACCGACTGGTGCGTCCGGGCTGCTTGACCTGCTGACGAAGCAGCCCGGACGTCACCACTCGATGGGAACGCCGGGCACTGCATCGAGGCGTACGGCCGACCGGCCCCCTGTCAGAGGCAGACGGCATGATGCCGTCATGCAGCTCACCGCGCGTCAGCTCAACCGGACGCTGCTGCACCGGCAGCTGCTGACCGAGCGGGAGTCGCTGGCGGCCGTCGACGCGGTCCGGCGGGTGGTCGCGGTGCAGGCCCAGCAGCCCGCCGCGCCCTACGTCGCCCTGTGGAACCGGGTCGTCGACTTCGACCCGGCCGACCTGGACGCCGCCTTCGCCGGCCACCGGATCGTCAAGGCGACGCTGCTGCGGATCACCCTGCACGCGGTCGCCGTCGAGGACCGGGCGGTGCTCCAGCGCGCTGTGCTGAGGACCCTCCGCGCCGCTCGGCTGAACGACCGGCGGTTCCTCCGGACCGGGCTGACCAGCGCCGACGCCGACGCCAGCGTGGCCGATCTGCTGACCTACCTGTCCGAGCCGCGGAGCAACGCCGAGCTCGACGCGTTCTTCGCGGAGCGGTTCCCCGACCTGCCGGAGACGGGCATCTGGTGGGCCCTCCGCTCGTACGCCCCGCTCATCCACGCGCCCGGGCCGACCCCGTGGACGTACGGGCACCGCCCTTCCTACCTGGCCGCCCCGATCGACGGCCGCCCGACCCCGCCGCGGCGGAGGAGAGCCCGGCGATGGTCGCGCTCGCCCGGCGCTACCTGGCGGCGTACGGACCGGCGAACCCGGCCGATCTGGCCCAGTTCGCCACCCTCTACCGACCGCCGGCGAAGCAGGCGTTCGCCGACCTGGCCGACGAGCTCGTCGCGTACCCCGGTCCGGACGGCAAACCGCTGGCGGACCTGGCCACGGCGGAGCTCGCCGACACCGACCTCCCCGTCCCGCCGCGGCTGCTGGGCATGTGGGACAACGCGCTGCTGGCCCACACCGACCGCAGCCGGCTGATCCCGCCCGACGACCGGGCGACGGTGATCCGGCGCAACGGCGACGTGCTCCCCACGCTGCTGGTCGACGGCTACGTGGCGGGGGTGTGGCGGCCGGTCGAGGGCGGCATCGAGGCCACGGCGTTCCGGCGGCTGCCGCGGACGGTCTGGGACGGGCTGGCCGCGGAGGCGCACGCCCTGACGGCGATGCTGGCGGACCGGGAGCCGCTGGTCTTCGGCCGCTACGGGCACTGGTGGACCACGATCGACGGAGAGCAGGTGAAGGTGCTGTGACCGAGGGAGAGACGATGCCGTACGAGATCGAGCCGGCCCTGAGGGACTGGCTGCTGGACACCGACCCGGCGCTGCGCTGGCAGGTGGAACGCGACCTGGCTGGACGCCCCGGAGGACGTCTGGCAAGCGACCCGGGCCCGGGTGGCCACCGAGGGCTTCGGCGCCCGGCTGCTGGCGCACCAGGACCCCGACGGGCAGTGGGCGGGCGGGGCGTTCTTCCCGGCCGGCTTCGACTTCGAGGGTCCGGAGGCGGCCCCCGGCGCCGGTCAACCGTGGACGGCGACCACCTGGAGTCTGAACAGCCTCCGGGAGTGGGGTCTCGACGCGTCCGTGCTGGCGGGGACGGCGGAGAAGATCGCGGCGAACAGCCGGTGGGAGTACGACGACCTGCCCTACTGGGGCGGCGAGGTCGACTGCTGCATCAACGCCTTCACCCTGGCCAGCGGGGCCTGGCTGGGCGCTGACGTGGCGGCGCTGGCCCGCTGGTTCCCCGAGCACCAGCTGCCCGACGGTGGCTGGAACTGCGAGTGGGTCGAGGGGTCGACCCGCTCCTCGATCATGTCCACCCTGAACACGCTCAAGGGTCTGCTGGCGTACGAGCAGTACGTCGGCGGTGACGACGCCCTCCGCGCGGCGCGCCGGACCGGCCAGGAGTACCTGCTGGAGCGCCGCCTGATGTTCCGCCGGAGCACCGGCGAGCTGATCCAGCCCTGGGTCGTCCGGTTCGCGTACCCGTTCCGCTCCTTCTACAGCGTGCTCAACGCCGCCGACCACTTCCGGGCGGCCGCCGCGTACGACGGCGACGCCCCGGACGCGCGGATCGGTGACGCGATCGACGTCATCCGAGCGGCCCGCCAGCCCGACGGCACCTGGCAGCAGGAGCGCCGCCACCCGGGCCGGGTCTGGTTCGAGATCGACGTGCCCGCCGGGGAGTCGTCGCCGTGGCTCACCTTCCACGCGCTCCGGGTGCTGCGCTGGTGGGACGGCGGCTAGGTGCACCTGGCTGGGGCCCGTTCAGCCGGCGATGACCACCACGAAGGCGTCGGCGTCGGCGCTGACCGGCTCATCCGTCCACGGCCTTCTCAGCTCGCCGTCGTCGTGCTCGTCGAACCCTCGGAGCGCCCTGCCGCTCGGCAGCCGCTCGATCGGTTCGACGGACCCGTCGGCATGACGGATCGAGAGCTCGACGACCCGCCCGCGGACCGTGGTCAGCGTCGCGTCGGGGTCGTGTCGTGGTGGGTCTCGACCAGGCGCGCCGGGTGCCGATCGTCAGCAGGGAGCTCGACGCAGCGCAGCTCGACCACCTGGTCCCGTTCGAGGGCCGGACCGCAGCACTCGTGCTCCCAGCCCCCGACGTCGACGGTCGTCTCCACCGTCCCATCGTAGGGAGGATCGGTGGCTCACCGTCGACGTGCTCCGCGTGCTGCGGTGGTGGGATCTCGCGGGCTGAGGGAGAGACCCCACGCCTGACACAATCTGGCGGGTGCCGCCCACGCCCGACGACCGTGCCGTCGCCCCGCCGTGGCTGGGCATCGGTCCGGTCAGCTCCGAGGCCGACCTCACGGCCGAGGTCGACCGTCACGACCGAGGCCGTACCCGCGGCTGCACCGATCGTCCGGGGCCCCCGCCGTGTCCGCCGCTGGCTCCCGTCGGCGGCGGTGGCGGTCTCGTTGGCGCTGTGCTTCGGCGGAGTCGCCGTCGCGATCACCCCACCCCGGCTCTACAGCCGGCTGCTGCCCGACGACGGTGCCACCTCGGTCGTGTCCGTGGACGGGCGAGCTCAGCAGCTCCAGCAGGCGATCCTGCGGGCCACCGAGACCGGGTCGGCGGGGGTGGCCGGCGCGCTGCTGCTGCGTGACCTCACTCCGGCGACAGCGGCCGGCACTCGCTATCTGCGGGCCAGCGTCTCCCCGGCCGGGATCGACCTCCTGTTCACCGTCACCGGGGACAGCCTCGCTCTGGCCGGCTTCACGGCCCCCGACGGCGGGGTCCTGCTGTCCCCCGCCGTGGTCCTGGACCGTACGGGGCTGCGGCCGCCCGCCGACCGGCAGCCGACGACCGCCTTCACCTCGGCGACGGAGTCCACGGCCGGCGCCGCGACAGTGACCCGTTCGACGACGCCGGAGGGCTGCGACGCCTACGGGGTCGACCTGACCGCGCCGACCATCCGGTTGGCGACCACGCTGTGCCCGGGCCGGGGCGTGGTGGACTTCACGGCCAGCCAGGACGGCACCGAGATCACCCGGCTGTCCTCGACGAGCCAGTCCCTGGCCGCCGTCGTCACCGACACGGTCGGCCGAGCCCGGACCTGGTCCCGGCCGACGACGTGGCGACCGACGGCCTGGCGCCCCACCAAGGTCGACGGGCTCGGCACGGCTCCCGTCGCGCATCTCGCCGCGCCCGCAGCGGCTGCCGTGCTGGCGGACGGCACCGTGATCGCGGCGTACGGCAGTGACGTCGAGGCGTACCGCCGGGAGGGGGACGATCTGCGGCTCGCCTGGCGGGCCCACCCCGGTGGAGACGTCGTGACGGTCGCCGCGGCCGGTGATGTCACCGTGATCGGCCTCGGCTCGGGCCGGCTGGTCGCCTATCGCCCCGACGGGGTGGAGCTGTGGACCAGTCCTGATGTCACCGAGGTCGTGTCCGGCTCGATCGTCGCTCTGCGCGAGGCGATCACGTTCGCCACCATCGACGGCGTGGTGTGGCGCCTCGAGACGGCGACCGGTCGGACCCTCTGGCAGCGCGACGTCGGCCAGACGATCAACCGGCCCGTCGTCGCCGACGAACGGGTGGTGATGGCGATCGACACCGGCGGGCAGGTGTACGGCTACGTCCCGTCGGGTGAACGGGCGTTCTTCGGCTCGGTCACCGAGCCGTTCGAGTGGGTGGGGTTGGACGAGAAGAACGTCTACCTGGCCCGGTCCGGAACCCTCGAGGCGTACGAGGTCAACTACTCGCAGTTCGTCTGGTCGCGGCGTTTCGCCGGTGGCGTGACCGGACTCTGCACCACCACCGCCGGGGCCGTGGTGGTGGCGTCGGCCGGGGTGAGTGGCCTCGACCCGGCCACCGGTCAGGACGTCTGGCGGTCCCCGGTGGCCGACCGGATCGGCTGCGGCGCCGGTGCCGTCGTCGCGGTCCGGCCCGACGGCATCCAGGTGCTCGGCACCGACGGACGTACCGCGCTGAGCGCGACCCTGCCCGGCCTCTCCACGACCGGGGCCGCGGTGACCGGCGCGGTCGACGAGGCGTTCGTGCTCACCGCGAGATCCGTGATCCGGGTCGGACCATGACCCAGCTCGCCGCCGGTCCCCCCGCCTGGTCGCCCCCGCCGCCCCCGCCGGCCCGTCCACGTCCGCTGCGCCGGTTGCTCGACGCCCTCATCGCCGTGGCGTACCACGTGGTCTGGGCGCCGGTCCGCGACGGGCGGCTCCGGATCCGGGGTGCGCCGGCGGGTCTCGGGGTGGTCGCGGTCGTCGGCGCCGGGTGCTTCGCGCTCGCCCTCCTGGTGACGGCGACGGCACCCTGGCTGCGGGAACGGCTGGCGATCACGGTCGCCGACATCGGCATCAGCGCCCCCGATCAGCTGATCTGGGTGGTGGTCGCCTTCGTCCTGCTCGCCGTCGCCCTGCTCCAGGTCGCCGGTCTGCACGCCCCGTGGTGGGGGCGGGTCGGCGCCCTGCTGCTCAGCGGCATCTTCTTGTCGGCCGCCGGGATCCAGACGGGGGAGGGGGGTCCGGCCCTGCGCCACGCCCTCCTGGCCGGCGGCTGCTGGATGGGGCTGGTCGTCCTCAGCCTGATCCGGCGGCGTGCGCTGTTCCGCTGGTGGGAGATCGTCGCCGTGCTCGGGCTGCTCACCGTACCGACGGTGAGCACGGCGGCAGGGATGCTGCCACGGTTGTCTGCGCAGGACTCCGGTGCGTACGTCACGTACGCCTGGTACCTGCTGCTGAACGTGGGCGTGCTGGCCACCCCGATCGTGGTGGCCGCCGGTTTCGCGCTGGCGTCGGTGGCGTACTCGACGATCATCTGGGGTGTCGACCTGACCCGCGCCAACACACCCTCGGTGGCGATGATCATCGCCCTCGTCGTGGTCGCCGGATGGCGGCTGTACGCGGAGATCCAGCACTGGGTCGACACGTTGCTGCTGTCCGGGGGGCGGATCGTCGCCGCCGTGGTCATGATCGTGGCCGGCGTGCTGGTCTGGCGAGCTCTGGACCTGGTGGCCGACCGACGAAGCCCCGGCACCACGCGTCCACAGCACCTGGGCGACGACCTGCAGCGGATCCTCGTGCCGGCCGCCGTGATCATGTCCCTCGGCTCGATCGTCCGGGGACTCGTGCTGGCCCCCAGCCAGTTCGCCGGCCAGGCACTGACCGCGGCCGGGGCCGGTGAGCTGGGCCGAGCCGTGATCGAGGGAGGCCGAGGGATCGTGACGGCCAGCCGGTTGGTGGACGGCCGGGTCGGGGTGCTGATCGCTGCCGTGATCATGCTGGCCTGGGCGTTCCGGTTGGCCCGGCGAGGTGATCGCGGTGCGGCCGAGCTGGTCGGCATGGTCGCCCTGATGTACGGCTGCCGTCCCGTCTTCGGCTACGAGCCGACGACGTGGTACCTGCCCCTGGTGGGCACGGTGCTGATCACCGTGGTCGCCGTCGGCTGGGCGGTTCGGCGACGGCTGACGGCACGCCGGGTGGAGTCGGTGCTGGTGCTGTACCTGCTGCTGGCCGCCTTCGGCTCCCGCGAGCTGTTCGCGGACCCGCTGGCTCTCGTGCTGGGGGCGAGCGCGGCGGTGGTCTTCGGCCTGGCCTGGGGCTTCCTCACCGGCGCACCGTCCGAGGGTGGGGCCACCCACCTCCCTGGACGGACGCTGTTCTTCCTCGGCAACAGCCTGCTGGGCGCGGCCGTGGTGGCCTTCATCGCGCTGGCCAGCAACCCGGCGGGGGCGATCGACCCCGACCAGCTGATCCTGTTCGGGGACCAGACGCTGGGCAGCGGGTTGTTGCTGGCCGCGCTGATCGCCGTCGGGCTCGGCGCGCTGCGCGACGACGAGCTGGCCCACTCCGACTGACCGGCTAACCGTTCCCGGGCCGGACGCCCGTGAGCCCCGCCCGTGATAGGACGTCATCTCCGGCGGGACCGGTCCCTACGAGGAGGAGCGTCAGCAGTGGGAAAGTGGCTGTTCCTCGCCGAGTTCCTGATCGGGACCGCACTGATCGTGGTGTTCTTCGCCGGTCTCGGGCGACCGGAGCTCGCGGGCCTCGACCAGACCCAGCTGAGCGATCTGCTGTTCTACGGCTTGCTCGGGTGGTGGGGGCTGTATCTGGCGATCGCGATCTTCTCCGTCGTGGAGTCCGTCCGGTGGGTGCGGCGGGACGATCTGGTCGCGCTGCGTCGCTCGATGCTGGTGGTCAAGGTGAGCAGCGTGCCGTTCTTCGTGCTGAACTTCGTCCTCGCCTCCGCGATCGCCCTCGCCTCCCGCCTGATCGGGACGGTCTTCGTCGTCCCGATCACCTACGTGCTGATGCTGCTGACCGCTGCGTACGGGATCGGCTGCCTGACGGTGCTCCGGCGTCGCGGGATCCTGAAGGGCTGGATCGTCGGACTCGCCGTCGCTGCTCAGCTCGTGTTCGTGCTCGACGTCCTGAGCAGCATCGCGGTGGCTGTCGTCTCCAGCGCTCGGCGGACGACCTCACCCGGCTAGAAGATCGGCTGGGTCAGCTCGTCCAGATCCTCGCGGGTGGTGGCTCCCGGCAGCTGGACGGTGAACTCCGCTCCGCCCTGGGCCGAGCGGCCGGCGGTGATCCAGCCACCGTGCCGCTGCACCGTCTGGGCCACGATCGACAGGCCGAGACCGGTGCCCGGGGTGTTGCGGGCGGTGTCGGCGCGGTAGAAGCGGTCGAAGATGTGCGGCAGGTCGGCGTCGGCGATGCCCGGACCCTGGTCGGCCACCCGGAGCCGGTCACCCTCGAGGTAGATCCGCACCGTCCCGTCGGGCGGGCTCCACTTCACCGCGTTGTCCAGCAGGTTGGTGATGGCCCGCTCCAGGTCGTCGGACTCGCCCATCACGTAGAGCGGGCTGAGCTCCACGTCGAACTCCACCCCCTTCGGCGCCCGCCGCCGGGCCCGCTCCAGGGCGGCGCTGACCACGTCGCGCAGGTCGATCGGCTCCGGGGCGGCAGCGACCTGGTCGTCGCGGGCCAGCGAGACCAGGTCCTTGATCAGCGCGGTGAACTCGGCCAGCTGGGCGTTGACGTCGCCGAAGATCTCGCGGCGGTCGGTCTCGGTCAGCATCTGGGAGGTGGCGTCCAGGGACAGCAGCTCGATGTTGGTGCGCAGGCTGGTCAGCGGGGTCCGCAGCTCGTGGCCGGCGTCGGCGATCAGGCGCTGCTGCCGCTCGCGGGACGACCCGAGCGAGGCCAGCATCCGGTTGAAGGAGTCGGCCAGCCGGGCCACGTCGCCGCTGCCGGTGACCGGGATGGGGGTCAGGTCGTCGGTCTGGGCCACGTACTCGACGGCCGCGGTCAGCTGGCGTACGGGACGCAGACCGGAGCGGGCCACGGCGGTGCCGGCCGCCCCGGCCAGGACCACGCTCGTCGCCCCGAACAGCAGCAGCACGATCCACAGCGAGCTGAGGGTGTCGTTGGTGACGTTGAGGGGGCGTCCCAGCACCAGCGCGTAGTTGTCCAGGCCCTCCAGCGGCACGGCCACCATCCGGTAGGGCCGGCCGTCGGTGGCGAACCCGGAGCGGGCCGAGACGCCGTTGTGCAGCCGGGCCACCGCCAGCTCCTCGTCGCCGACCTCCAGGTGCACCTGCTCGCCCTGGACGAAGAAGACCTGCCCGTCGGCCCGGACCACGGCCACGCTGAAGTTGCCCGCCTCGAGGGTGAACTCGGTCAACCCGCCGATGTTGCGGATGTTGCGCGCCACCGGACTGGCCAGCGCCTCGGCGACCTCGGTCAGCTCGCTGTCCAGACTGCGGTAGAGGGCCAGCCGGAGGGTGAAGTAGCCGGCCATGCCGGTGACCGCCACGGCGATGGCGACCGCGAAGCTGGTGAGCAGGGCCACCCGTCGTTGCAGCGGGAAGCTCCGCAGCTTCTCCCGCAGCCGGATCCGCCACGCCCGCAGCAGGGTCGCCGGTGAGATCACCAGCCGGCCCCGACGGGCGGCCGGCAGATCACGGGGGCGTCTCGCGGAGGACGTACCCCACCCCGCGCACGGTGTGCAGCAGGCGCGGTTCGCCCTCGGCCTCGGTCTTGCGTCGGAGGTAGCCGATGTAGACCTCGAGCGAGTTGGCCGTGGTGGGGAAGTCGAAGCCCCACACCTCGTTCAGCAGCCAGGACCGCTCCAGCACCCGCCGCGGGTGGTGCATGAACGCCTCGAGCAGCGCGAACTCGGTCCGCGTCAGGTTGATGGCCCGGGTGCCGCGCAGCACCTCGCGGGTCTGCGTGTTGAGGACCAGGTCGGAGAAGGTGAGCGCCTGGGTCGACGGGTCGTTGGAGTCCGCCGTGGTGCCCGCGCGCCGGACCAGGGCGCGGAGCCGGGCCAGCAGCTCGTCCAGCGCGAACGGCTTGGCCATGTAGTCGTCGCCGCCGGCGTCGAGCCCGTCCACCCGGTCGTTGACGGCGTCGCGGGCGGTGAGCACCAGGATCGGCACGTCGTTGCCGGCTGCCCGCAGCATCCGGGTCGCCTCCAGCCCGTCGAGCCGCGGCATCATCACGTCCATGATCACCGCATCGGGCCGGCTGGCGGCCAGCCGGGCGAGGGCCTGCAGCCCGTCCTCGGCGGTGCTGACCTCGTACCCGTTGTACTGCAGGGAGCGCTGCAACGAGTCGCGTACGGCTTGATCATCGTCGACGACCAGGATCTGCATGGCCGCAGCCTAGTCGGGCTGGCTGAGCACCAGCTGATGCAGCCAGTGGCTCAACCCGTCGGCTCGGGTGCCGCCTCTCGGCACTCAGCCGTCGACGGGCCGGCTGATCGTGGCCAGGAGGGCACCGATCAGGGCGGGGTCGGCCCGGGCGTCCTCGAACAGACCGAGCGTCTGCAGGTGGTTGTGGGTGGCGATCAAGAGCTGCACGGCGGTCTCGAGGGGGACCGTCAGCGCGATCCGAGCGTGCCCCAGGGCGTCGTGGATGAGCGCGGCGACCTGCTCGTTGCAGACGTCGACGAACCCGAGGTAGGGCCGACGCAGGTCGGGGTCGCGGGCCGCGTGCAGCATCAGGGCCCGGTCGGTGATGACGTCGTCCCGGTCGGTGCCGAGGGCGGCGCCGGAGCCCGTCAACGCTGACAGGGCGATCGAGACCAGCTCCTCCGGCGCTCGGTCGCCCGCCTCCTTCATGGTGGCGATGGCGCGCTGGGCGGCGGCGAACTGGAACGCGATGCCCTGCTCGATGATCGCCAGCACCAGGTCGGACCGGTCGGCGAAGTTGGAGTAGAAGGCGCCGCGGGTGAAGCCGGCCCGCTCGCAGATCACCTCGACGCTCGCGCCCTCCACCCCGTGCTCGGCGAAGACGGCGCGGGCCGCGGTCATCAACCGCTGCCGGGTCTGGGCCCGCCGCGCGGTGATGGGCGCCTCGGGGCCGGCGTCGGTGCTCACGTGATCCTGCTCTCAGGTTCTGGGGTCGTCGTTTCGATACAGTACTGTATCGGATACAGGTCTGTATCCATCCGGGCCGTGTCTTTCACCAGCTCATCGTCAGAGGCGGTCTCTCCTCGTGTCCACGTACCTGTACGCGCTCGGTCGTGCCGCCTACCGGCACCGCCGGCGGGTGCTCCTGCTCTGGCTCGCCGTCCTGGTCCTGACCGTCGGGGCCGCCGCCGGCATCGGGGGGAAGTTCGACGAGAACTTCTCCGTCCCCGGCACCGAGTCCCAGCTCGCGCTGGACTCGCTCAACCGCACCTTCCCCCAGGCCGGGGGGACCACGGCCCAGATCGTGGTGGCGGTGCCCGAGGGGGAGAGCGTTCGCGACAGCGGCGTCCGGCGGCAGATCGAGCAGGGCGTCGACGCGCTGGAGAAGGTCGACCACGTCGACAGCGTCACCTCGCCCTTCGACAAGTACGCCAAGGGCGTCATCTCGCCCGACAACCGGGCCGCGATCATCCAGGTCCAGCTGCTCACCGTCGACGGTGCTGTGGCCCCGGAGACCTTCGACGGGCTGGACGTGGCGACAGCGGCGCTGCAGGCCGACATCCCCGGCTCCCAGGTCTCGCCCGGCGGCTCGGCGTACAGCAACAACGCCCCCGGGTTCAGCATCGTCGAGGCCCTCGGGGTGCTGATCGCCCTGGTCGTGCTGTGGCTCACCCTCGGCTCCCTGCGGGCCGCCGGGATGCCGCTGCTGACCGCGCTGCTGGGTGTGATGATCACCGTGCTGCTGATCGTGGCGGTGACGGGAGTGACCACGGTGTCGGCCACCACCCCGCTGCTGGCGGTGATGCTGGGGTTGGCCGTCGGGATCGACTACGCGCTGTTCATCACCTCCCGCCACCGCGACCAGCTGTCCACCGGGATGGAGCCGGAGGAGTCGGTCGCCCAGGCCGTCGCGACCGCCGGCTCAGCCGTGGTGTTCGCCGGTCTGACCGTGATGATCGCGCTGTCCGGGCTGGCCGTGGCCGGCATCCCGTTCCTGACCACGATGGGGGTGGCCGCCGCGGCCGGGGTGGGCATCGCGGTCATGATCGCGCTCACTCTGCTGCCGGCCCTGCTCGGCTTCGCCGGTGAGCGGCTGCGGCCCAAGCCGAAGAAGGTGCGTCCGGCCAAGGCCACCGGCGAGCCGAAGCCGAAGCGGACCCGGACCCCGTTGCCCCGTCGGTGGGTGCGGCTGGTGACCAAGGTGCCGCTGCTGACGGTGCTGATCGTGGTGGTCGGTCTGGGTGTCATGGCGTACCCGGCCAAGGACCTCAAGATCGCGCTGCCCAGCAACGGGATGGCCGACCCCGGCACCCCGGCCCGGACCACCTTCGACCTGATCGACGAGCACTTCGGGGTCGGCTACAACGGCCCGCTGATCGTCAGCGCGACCATCGTCGGCAGCGACGACCCGCTGAAGGTGATGGACGGCATCGCCGACGACCTGCGGGCGCTGCCCGGGGTGGCCAGCGTGCCGCTGTCGACCCCCAACGAGAACGCCGAGGTCGGCATCGTCCAGGTGATCCCCACCGGCGCGCCGGACAGCGACGAGACCAAGGACCTGGTGCTGCGGATCCGGGGGATGCACGACGAGTTCCAGGAGAAGTACGGGGTCCCGGTCTACGTCACCGGCTTCACCGCCGTGGCCATCGACGTCTCCGACCGGCTGGGCAAGGCGCTGCTGCCGTTCGGGGTGCTGGTCGTCGGTCTGTCGATCATCTTGTTGATGATGGTGTTCCGCTCGGTCGCGGTGCCGATCAAGGCCACCGTGGGCTACCTGCTCAGTGTGCTGGCCGCGTTCGGGGCGACGGCGATGGTCTTCGAGTACGGCTGGCTGGGCAACGTGTTCAACGTGCACCAGACCGGGCCGGTGATCAGCTTCCTGCCGATCCTGTTGATGGGCATCCTGTTCGGTCTGGCCATGGACTACGAGGTGTTCCTGGTCTCGCGGATGCGGGAGGAGTACGTGCACGCGGTGGCCCGCAGCCGGTTCCCGCGACGGCGTCGACCCGCGGCAGGCGATCGAGGACGGGTTCAACGCCTCGGCCCGGGTGGTGGTCGCCGCCGCGGTGATCATGTTCGCGGTCTTCGCCGCCTTCGTCCCCGAGGGCGAGGGGCCGATCAAGACGATCGCCTTCGGTCTGGCGGTCGGGGTGTTCGTGGACGCGTTCGTCGTCCGGATGACGCTGGTGCCCGCGGTGATGACGCTGCTCGGTCACCGGGCCTGGTGGCTGCCGAAGTGGATCGACAAGCGGCTGCCCTCCTTCGACGTCGAGGGGGAGGGGTTGGCGCACCAGCTCTCGCTGCGCGACTGGCCGTCGGTCGACGATGATCATCTGCTGTACGCCGAGGGCGTCCGGGTGACCGGGAACGACGGTGACCTCGGGATGGCGCTGCGACCCGGTGACGTGGTGGTGGTCGACGGCCAGGTCGACTCCGGCGCGACCGCCCTGCTGCTCACCCTGTCGGGCCGGATGCGGCTCACCGCCGGCCGGGCCAAGATCGCCGGTCTGGTGCTGCCCGAGCAGGCAGCTGCCGTACGCCGCCGTACGGCCGTGGTGGACTGCCGCCGACTGACCGCTGGTCGGCCGGACGCCGACGGAGGCGCCGGCGGGCTGCGGGGCGAGCTGCGGCAGGCCGAGCGCGACCGGCCGGCCGTGATCATGATCGACCACGCCGACGTGCTCGCCGACCTCGACGACCGGGCGGCGCTGGCCAGCCTGGTCGAGGAGACCGCCGGCTCGCAGGACCGGGCCGTGATCATCGCGGTCCGCGACCGCGCCCTGGTCGACGACCTGCTCCGGGTCCCCTACCGGCACCTCACCCTCGGCCCGGTCCCCGACCTGGCCGACAGCTCCCGACTCTGACGCACGACCTGACACCGCACGAACTGACACCGCAAGGAACTGACTGATGTTGACGCTGGAACGCGCCCGGGCCGCCAAGGTCACCTGGGTGTCGCTGGTCGGCCTGATCCTGGTGCCGCTGCTGGTGGCCTCCGGGTTCTTGTGGGCCACCTGGGACTCCACCTCCCGGCTCGACCGGGTGCAGGCCGCGATCGTGAACAACGACGAGGGCACCACCATCGACGGGCAGACCGTGCCGCTGGGTCGCCAGCTCGCCGGCGGACTGGTCAACGGGGCCGAGGACCTGAGCAACTTCGACTGGGTGCTGACCGACACCGAGGACGGGCAGACCGGGCTCGCCTCGGGCACGTACGCGGCCGTGGTGACCATCCCCGAGGACTTCTCCCGCCGGGCCACGTCCTTCTCCAAGACCGATGTCGCCGACATCCAGCCGGCCACCATCCAGGTGCAGACCTCCCAGGTCAAGGGCATCGCCGACGGCGTCATCGCCCAGGCCATCACCGGTGCGGCCCGCGAGGCCATGAACACCGAGCTGACCAAGAACTACCTGGACAACGTCTACCTGGGCTTCAACACCACCAAGAAGCAGTTCGACACCATCGCGGGGGCTGCCCGCAAGCTGGCCGACGGTTCCAGCGACCTGGCCGACGGTCTGGACCAGACGTCCACCGGCACCAAGAGCCTGGCCACGGGTCTTGATCAGCTGGACGACGGCACCCAGCAGCTGGCCACCGGGCTGCAGAAGCTGGCCGCCGGCGGCAAGCAGCTGCCCACCGGGGCGAAGAAGCTGGCCGACGGGATGCAGGAGTCGGCCGATGGCGCCGACGAGCTGGCCGACGGGGTGAAGCAGTACACCGGTGGTGTTTCCCAGCTGAACAAGCAGTTCCCGGCGTTCGCCGAGGGCGTGGGGGACACCGCTGACGGCAGCAAGGACCTGGCCAAGGGGACGAAGCAGCTGGCGGGCGGATTGAACACCTACGCGGCTGGAGCTGGCGACTTCTCGCCGGGCTGCAGCAGTACTCGACCTCGATGAACGGGTTCAAGGACCTGGTCAAGACCCCGAGCAAGCTGCTCGAGAACATCGTCCGGTGCCCGTCGACGATCGAGGACGCTATGGCTGCGCGTCTACTACGGCGGCCTGGTGGCCGGCACCCAGGTCGCCTACGAGGCGGCTCAAGCGACAGAAGGCGACCAGCCCAGTCTGCTCGACCGGGGCGAAGGGTCTGGCCAGTGGTGCCGACACGCTCTCGACCAACCTGACCAAGATCTCCTCCGGTGTCACCGCCCTCAGCGGTGGTCTGGTGAAGCTCGACAGCGGAGCCGGCAAGATCGAGGGCGGTCTCGACAAGCTCGCCGACGGCGGCCCGAAGCTGGCCAAGGGGACCAAGAGCCTGGCCACCGGTCTCGGCAAGCTGGCCGACGGCACCGACCAGTTCGCCACCGGACTGTCCACGTTCAGCGACGGGGTGACCAAGACCGCCGACGGGACCACCGAGCTCGCCGTCGGGACCTCGCAGTCGGCCGACGGGGCGCAGAAGCTGAGCGACGGTGTGGTCAAGCTCGCCGACGGCCAGCGCAAGCTGGCCGACGGCGCCGACGAGCTGGCCACCGGTCTGGAGAAGGGCGCCAAGCAGGTGCCCACCTACGACAAGGCCCAGCGCACCGCCCTGTCCAGCGTGGTGGCCACCCCGGTGACCGCTGAGCGTCCGTCCTCGTTGTTCTCCAACATCGCCAACACCACCTTCCTCGCCGTGCTCGCGCTCTGGCTGGGTGGTCTGGCCAGCTTCGTGGTGCTGCGGGCCATCCCGTCGCGGGTCCTGACCTCGATGAAGCCGTCCTGGCGGCTGGCGGCTGAGGCCCTGCTGCCGGCGGTCGGGATCGCCGTGGTGCAAGGGGTCGCGCTGACAGTGGTGCTGCAGAACCTGCTCGATCTGACGCTGAGTCAGGTCGGCCAGCTGCTGCCGTTCACGCTGCTGGCCGGACTGGCCTTCGTGGCCGTCAACCACGCCCTGGTGGCCTGGTTCGGGGGCATCGGGCGCTTCGTCTCGGTCGCTGCCGTCGTGCTGTCCACCGGCGCCGCGATCACCGACGCCATCCCGTCGTCGCTGCAGCAGGTGATCGGGTTCCTGCCGATGACCCCGGCGCTGGAAGGGGCGAGGGCGATCGCCAGCGGTGGCAGCGGGGTGGGTGGCTCCACCGGTCTGCTGCTGGCCTGGTTGATCGCCGGCCTGGCCGCCGGGGTGCTGGCCGTGGCGCGGCACCGGATGGCCAAGGTGCCGGACCTGGTCCCCGTACGCGCCTGAACCGGTGACGCACTCCCCTGAACCGGTGACGCACTCCCCGCAGAGCTCACGCACGTGCCGCAACGGCCGCGTGAGCTGCCGGAGGAGTGCGTCAGCGGGTGGGTGACGGTGGCCCGGACAACTGCGCGCGGGGGCGTCCGGCTCTGCCAGGATGACCTCGACCACGGAGTCCGACCAGGAGTGACCCATGCCGGCTGACCGGTTCGTCCAGCAGCTCAACAGCCAGATCGGGAACGAGTTCGCCGCCCACCAGCAGTACGTGGCGTGCGCGGTCTACTACGACGCCCTGACCATGCCGCAGATGGCCGGGTTCTTCTACGCGCAGGCGCTCGAGGAGCGGAACCACGCGATGATGATGGTCAACTACCTGGTCGACCAGGACGCGGAGGTGACCATCCCCGGTGTCGCCGCCCCGCAGACGGTGTTCGCCGACATCGTCGCCCCGGTGGAACTGGCTCTGGAGCAGGAGAAGCGGGTCACCACCCAGATCAACCAGCTCACCCGGATCGCCCGCGAGGAGTACGACTTCGCCTCCGACCAGTTCATGCAGTGGTTCATCAAGGAGCAGGTCGAGGAGGTCGCCACGATGAGCGACCTGCTCACCGTGGTCAAGCGCGCCCGCAACGACGTCGAGGCGATCGAGGACTACGTCCAGCGGGAGACCGCGGGTGAGGACGTCGACCCGACAGCACCCACCATCGCCGGCGCCTGATCGGTCTGACGCGCGTCCGGACCGTCAGCTCGAGGACAGCACCTGGACGGCGATCTCGGCCACCCGGTCCTCGAGTGACTCCTCGTGGCCGGTGATGGTGACCACCGCGTCGTCGTGGACGATGACGAACTGCCCGTAGCGGCCTTCGAGGCGCCAGGCCCGGCCGGGACCCGCCCAGGTGGCGATGCCGTAGCGGTCCATCGGGGCGGGCCGTCCGGTCTCGACCCAGGTGCCGTGCAGACCGTCGACCCACTCCGGACTGACCAGCCGGCGACCCTGCCACCGGCCGCGGTCGAGCAGGAGGTCACCGATCCGGGCCAGCTCGTCGGTCCGCAGCTCCAGCCCGGTGCCGCCCACGATCCAGCCGAGCGGGCACCGGTGCCACTGGGGGTTGTCGATGCCCAGCGGATCGAACAACCGGGGCAGCAGCCAGTCCCGGACGTCGCCGACGACAGCACCCAGCATCCGCATCGCCGTGTAGGTGCTCACGTCGGAGTACTGGAAGCGCCGCCCGGCCGACGGCCGGGACACCATCTCGGCCGCCAGGTCGGGCCAGACGACCGGCTCGTGGCCGAACCAGCGGAAGTCGATCCCGCTGGTCATAGTCAGCAGGTGCCGCAGAGTGACCTCGGCGACCCCCGGACCCAGAGGCAGGTCCGGCAAGAGGTCGGCGACCGTGCTGTCGAGCGTCAGCAGTCCCTCGTCGACCGCCAGGCCCACCGCGAGCGCGCACACTCCTTTGGAGACCGAGTAGAGGTTCACCCGGTCGTCGCTGCGCCAGCGGTGCGACGCGGTCTCCCGGCCCCGGCGGACGTGGACGCCGTAGACCCCCAGGACCTCGGCGTCGACCGCCCTCACGAACGCCCGCACCGCGCTCTCGGCCCCGCTCACCTGCGTCATGGTGTCTCCTCTCCGGGCCCGGCTCGGTCCACACCCTCCCCGATCCTCGCCGATACCGGCCTACGACGAGGGCAGCGGCCCCGCTGGGCCGGCAGAACCCCGCGAGAACCGGCGTACCCGTCTGCGATAGTCCGCCCATGATCGACAACAACGCCAGCAACGACAGACCCGTGGTCCCCGAACAAGCCGACACCCGCACCGACGGCCCGATGCTCGGTGACGAGCGAGCCGTGCTCGAGCACTGGCTGGAGCTCTACCGCGAGACGCTGCTGCTGAAGATCGCCGGACTCGATGCGGACCAGCTGGTGCAGCAGGCGCTCCCGCCGTCGTCGATGAGTCTGCTCGGACTCGTCCGGCACCTCACCGAGGTCGAGGCCTACTGGCTCCGCGTCGTGCTCCTCGACGAGCAGGAGGTGCCGGACTACTACTGCACGCCGGCCAGCCCCGACGGCGACTTCGACGACGTCACCGCGGAGTCGGCGGCCGCCGACGTCGACGGCTACCGACGGGAGATCGATCGGAGCCGGAGCACCACAGCTGCCTGGTCCGACCTGGGCGGGCCGGTCCGGGGCACCCGCCGCGGCAAGCCGGTGAACCTGCGCTGGATCCTCGTCCACCTGATCGAGGAGTACGCCCGCCATCTCGGCCACGCGGACCTGCTGCGGGAAGCCGTCGACGGGCGCACCGGCTACTGAGGCGAGCGCGCCCGCGAGTGTGGTTGGATAGGCTTGCCTTACCAAACAACGTGTCTCGCACTCAGGGGAACCATGGACATCACCCGTCGTCGTCTGCTCGTCACCGCCGCGGGGCTCGCGGCTGCCGCGACCGGAGTGGCGGGCCTGAGCGGCTGCAACGCCTCCGCCGCCGACGGCCCGGACACCACCACACCGAGTGTTGCGACCGGCGGGGCCGAGGAAGGTGCGTTCCCGGTCACCATCACGCACCGGTTCGGCGAGACCACGATCGCCGCCGAGCCGAAGCGCATCGTGTGCGTCGGGCTGAAGGAACAGGACGACCTGCTGGCGGTCGGCGTGGTGCCGGTCGGCGCCAGCCCGTGGCTGGACTTCGCTGACGGCAACAAGATCCTCGGTCCGTGGACGAAGGACGCGCTGGGCTCGGCCCCGGTGCCGGAGACGCTGGACAACGCCAACGGCATCCCGTTCGAGGCCGTCGCGGCCCTGCAGCCCGACCTGATCCTCGCCCTCTACGCCGGTCCGTCCCAGGCCGACTACACCAAGCTCACCGCCATCGCCCCGACGGTCACCTTCGGCAAGGAGTACGTCAACTACGGCATCCCCTGGGACGTCCAGGCCGAGATCGTCGGCCGGGCGGTCGGACGGCCCCAGGCCATGGCCGAGCGGATCGCGGCGAGCAAGAAGGCCGTCACCGACGCCGCGGCGGCCAATCCCGGCTTCCGGGACCAGACGACGATGGTGATCACCCCGTACGAGGGGATCTACGTCTACGGCGAGCAGGACCCGCGGACCCGGCTGATGTACGAGCTGGGGTTCGTCAACCCGCCCGGGTTCGCCGACCTGTTCTCCGCCGACACCGACACCTTCGGCGGCAACATCAGCCCGGAGAAGGCCGAGATCCTCGACGTGGGAGTGCTGGTCTGCTTCGCCGACGAGGGCGAGCAGCAGAACCAGATCGAGACCAGCCTGTTCAAGAACCAGGACGTCTACCGGGAGGGGCGGACCATCTGGCTGCGGACCGGCGACGACGCCACCCTGCCCTTCTCGTTCCTCACGGCGCTGTCGCTGCCCTACCTGCTGGCGTCGTTCGTGCCGCGGGTCGTCGCCGCCGCCGACGGTGATCCGGCGACCAGCACGGAGCAGACGGACTGATCCGCACGGGGGTCTGAGGGGGGCGCCGGACGGTCACCGCACCTCCTGACGCAGTGCGCCGGCCACGTGCTCGGCCAGCAGCGCAGCCACCTGACGCTGCTGGCGGGTGGGGCGGGAGACGTGGGTGGCTGCCACCAGGCGGAAGCCGCCGAGCCCGGCGTCGGCCGGTCCGACCGGCAGCCAGACCTCGGTGTCGGTGGGAAGACCGGTCCGGTCGACGTCGAGAACGAGGCCCCGGTGCGTCAGCGTGCCGTCCGGTCCGACCACGGGTGCCGGTCCGGCCAACCGGCGTACGTAGTGCGCCGTGTCCAGATCGAGGAGGTCGACCAGCTGCGTCTCCACCTGAGCGGTCAGCGTGGACGCCGATCCCGCGGTGGCCAGGGCGCCGGTGGACTCCAGGATCCCCTGCAGGTAACCGTGTTGTTCGCCGGCCCGAGCCTGTTGACGGCGCCCCCAGGACGCCAGCTCGGTCACCGCGACACCGATCAGCAAGATCAACACGGTGGTCTGCACGTCGGCGGCCGAGTGGATGGTGAGCTCTCCGTAGGGCTGGGTCAAGAGGATGTCGAACCCCGCCGCGCTCACCGCGGCCGACACCCAGCCCGTCGCCCGGGAACCCAACGACGCGGCCCCCACGACCACCAGCACGAGCACCAGGGCGGCGTTCGTGTTGGCCATCACGTCCCGCAACGACGACAGCAGCAGGCAGACCACCAGCGGCAGCAGGCCGCCGACGGCCACCAGCAGCGTCGCCGGCCTCCGTTCCCGATCGTCACCCATGACTCCAGGCAACCGCGTCCCCGCCGTCCGGCCGAGTGATCCGGTCGATCCCTGACGAAACCTTGACGGTGGTCCGAAGCCGTCGCGCACGCCTCGAGGTGGGTCAGCCGGTACGTGTCCCCGTGATCACGATCGCGACCGCTGCCCATCCCGCCGGCGGCGGAGGCGGGCCACCAGGCCCGCCCGGTAGGCCGACACCCTCGACCACACGACCTGCTGCAGGGCCAGCACCAGAGCACCGGCCAACGCCATCCCGGCCAGGTTCAGCAGCAGCTGGATGCCGCTGCCCGTCACCTCGGCCCAGTCGCCCAGGGCGACACCGAGGGCGATGTTCCCGGCCGCCGGGACCGTGGTCACGGAGATGAACACCCCCGACAGCCCGCCCACCCGGGACGAGGTCAGGGACAGCACCCCGGCCGCGGCCGCGATCAGCGCCACGATGAACGACCAGACACTCGGCTGGTAGATGAACGCGGTGCCCGGCCGGGACCCGGTGACCTCCGCGGGGTCGACCAGCCCCACCCGCAGTCCCACCAGCGCCAGCACGGTGACGATGGCGATGGCCACGGCGAAACCGGCGATCAACGTCCGGGACGCGAACCACAGCAGCTGCGGACGGCGCCGGACCAGGGCCACCCCGAGCGCTGCCACCGTGCCGAACTCCGGCCCCAGCACCATCGCCCCGATCACCAGCACCTGCGAGTCGGTGACGATAGCGATGGCGGCCAGCAGCGTCGCCATCACCAGGAAGCTGATGTAGGTCCAGGTGAGCTCGGAGTCCTCGTACGCGCGTTGGGTGACGTCGGCCCAGATCACCGCGTCGGCCCCGCTGCCCGGTGCCTCCTGCTCGCTGACGAACGCCTCCTGGGACAGCCAGGTCGGCACCGGGGCCAGGTGGATGCTGCCGACCTTGTGCACCTGGAGCTCCCGGAGCCGGTCCACCACGTCGTTGGTGGCCTCGCGGGCGACGTCGGCGAGCACCAGGTCCCCGGCCGGCTTGACCGCAGCCCCGCGGTTCACCACCACGCCGCTGACGGCGGGGTCGTCCATCAGGGTCTGGACCACCTCGTCGGTCAGATCGGCGGGCAGGAGCACGCGAAGATGCAGCACGCGGTCCAGTCTCGACGTCTGCGCGACGACCCCGTGACGCCGCGCCGCGAGGAGGTACTGGCCCTCGGGGCACCGTCGGAGCCCCCGGGAGACTCGGTCAGGTGGCGGTGTCGGTGTCGCCCTTGTTTCTCAGGAGCTCGGGCTCGGGGACCGGGAGGGCCCCTCAGACGGCAGCGGCCACGGCCTCTCCACGACTGTGTCCACGGCCGCCTCCAGGAGGACGACCTCGTCGGCGCCGCCCAGACCGCCGTCCGGCATGGCCCGGGCGATCGAGATCCCGTCAACGATGGCCAGCAGGTAGCGGGCCCGACGGACGTTGTCCCCGCCTGGCAGGGCCCCCTCCTCCTCCAGCACCGCCAGCCAGGACTCGACCCGCAGCCGGGCCTCGCGGAGGACGACGGTGTAGGCCGCTCGCGTCGCACTCGTCTGCTCGGGGCCGACGAACACCCCGAACACGCCCCGCCACACCTCACGGGCCTGCTCGGCCGTGGCCACGGGAGCGAGGAGGTTGTTCAGGCACTCGATCAGCCGCTCCTTGGCGGGAACGGAGGTGTCCCGGATCCGCTCGTCCGGCATCGCCTTCTCGTACACCGAGGTGAGGGCCGCCTGGATCAGGGCCCGCTGGGTCGGGAAGTAGTGCCGCAGGGTGCTGGCCCCGACCCCCGCCCGCGCAGCCACCGCGCGCACGCTCGGCTGCCCACCCTCCTGCAGGATCGCTGCTGCTGCCTCGACGATCGCGGTTCGCGTGTCGCTCATCCCTGTGCCTCTTCTCGGTCGATTACCCGTCTAGTACACCGTACCAGCACACTGTGCTAAGGTCGGGATCGCGTTCTAGCACAGTGTACTAATCGACCGCAGGAGGACCGGACCATGACTGAGCTCGCACCCACGCGTGCCACCCGCCGTCGCATCGGCTGGCCCGAGGTCGGGGTGGCCGCCGCGGCCGCGCTGGTGCTGTACGGCATCGGGATCGCCATCATCCTGACGGTGCCGCGGGGGCCGCAGGCGGGTCTGGTGCAGTACGCCGTCTCGGGGCTGGCGCCCCTGGGGGCGTTCGCGGCGGTGGTGTTCTGGCGCGTCCGGGATGTCAGCGTCTTCGGTCTGCGCCGCGTGTCCCGACGCTGGGTGCTGCTCTCCGTCGCCCTGGGAGTGGGGGTCATCCTCGCCAACATCGCCGTGACGATCCTGGTGGTGACGCTGACCGGGCCGCCGAGCAACCTGCAGGCCGACTACCAGGCGTCGGCCGCCGCGGGCGGGATCACGCTGGTGGTGGTGCTCCTGCTCGGGGCGGTGCTGACCCCGGTCGGGGAGGAGTTCCTGTTCCGCGGCGTGCTGACCAACGCTCTCGGCCGGTACGGACCCTGGGTGGCCGTGCTGGGCAGCTCGGCGGTGTTCGCGGTCGCCCACGGCATCAACTACATCCTGCCGGTGGCCTTCGTCGTCGGGGTCACCGCGGCGCTGCTGCTGCGCAGGACGGGGTCCATCTGGCCCGGCGTGATCGTGCACGCGACCAACAACGCGTACTCCCTCATCGTGCCGGCGATCCTCGGCGTGATGCCGACCTGACCCAGGAGACCCGAGCGAATCCCAGGTGCGCCCGGGGCGGAGGTCGGCTTGGATGACCGCTGTGACCCTCGACCTCGCCATCCCGTCGACCGACCAGCTGGGCGATCTGGTCGCGACGCTCCGCGACTGGCAGCACGAGGATGCGCCGCTGCAGCTGCACCCCGGTGACCTCGGCTGGTTCTGGCAGTTCGGCGCCGAGGCGGTCGCGGCCGCCGTACGGGTGTGGACCCGGCACGGGCAGCTCGCGGCGATCGGCTTCCTGGACGGTCCGGGGGTGCTGCGGGTGACTGTCGCGCCGGACCAGTGGCGCGCCCAGGATCTGGCTGATCGGGTCGTCGCGGACGTCTCGGACCCGGAGGTCGGCGTGCTGGCCGCCGGGGAGGCGTCGGTCGAGGCGCCGAACGGCTCCCTCGTCCAGGAACGGCTGAGCGACGCGGGCTGGGAACGCGGCGAGTCCTGGACACCACTCCGCCACGACCTCGCCGCCTCGAACGAACCGGAGAGTCTGCGGATCGAGATCGTCGAACCGGGGGAGGAGTCCATCTTCACCGCGGTCCACCGGTCGGCGTGGGGGAGCCCCCGTTTCACTGACGAGGTGTGGCAGACGATGACCACCGGTCTGCCGTACGCCGACGCGCGGTGCCTGCTCGGGCGCGACGAGCTGGGTGTGGCGGTCGCCGGGGTCACCGTCTGGTCGGCCGGAGCGGGGCGGCCGGGGCTGCTGGAGCCGATGGGGGTGCACGCCGACCACCGGGGCCGGGGTCACGGCGCCGCGATCTGCCGGGCGGCCGCTGCCGAGCTCCGCCTCCTCGGTGCGTCGAGCGCCGTCGTCTGCACCCCGACCTCGCTGACGTCGGCGGTCGCCACCTACCGGGCCGCCGGCTTCCGGGCCGGCCCGGAGCGGTTCGATCGCACCCGCGCCGGCTGAGGTGGCGCCGCCGCCCCTCCAGGCGAGCGGGTGAGGCTCGTCGTCTGAGCGGTGATACTGGAACGATGCTCCACCGCCATCCCGTGCTCAGCCTGCTGACCGGTGGGTACCTCGCCCTCGTCGCCTGGCTGACCCTGACCCCGCAGTCGTACGCCGCCGAACGGATCTCGATCATCTACCGGGTCCTCGACGCGTTCCACCGGCGCGGCTACCTGCTCAGCATCGACGACAACCGGTTGGAGTTCCTGGCCAACATCGCTTTGTTCGTGCCGGTCGGCATGTTCTTGCTGCTGCTGTTCGGCCACCGGCTGTGGTGGTTGGCGCTGGCGGCGTCGTTCGCGATGACCACGGCGATCGAGACCGTCCAACGGTTCATCCCCGGCCGCGTCTCCGACGAGCGGGACCTGCTGGCGAACGGGACCGGTGCGGTGATCGGCGTCCTGGTCGCCCTCGTCCTGACCACCCCCGCCGCGCTCCGCCGCCGGCGGCGTCGCCGGGCCCGGGCCGAGCAGACCCGGCTGGCGGCCGGTTGAGGACGTCGCGAGACCTCCTGGTGCGACCGGTGACCTGGTGCGACCGGTGACTAGCACCCGTCAGAACTGAGCGACGACTCCCCGACAGCGACCGCCCACGGTCTCGGCGGCGGGTGGATACGCTCAGCCGTGAACTCCCTGATGATCACCGCCGACGACGGCACCCGGCTCCACGTCGGGTCCACCGGCGCAGGGCCCGACGTCCTCGTGCTCACCGGCGGACCGGGCTGCGTGCAGTACCTGGAGGACGACGCCATCGCCCCGCGCGGGTTCCGGTCCTGGTATCCCGAGCCCCGGGGGGTCGGTCGCTCCGGCGGCGGGGCGCACACGATGGAGCAGGCGGTGGCCGACCTGGAGGCGCTCCGCGGGCAGCTGGGTGTGCCGCGCTGGATCGTCCTCGGCCACTCGTGGGGCTCCGACCTGGCCGTCCGCTACGCCGTCGAGCACCCGGACACCGTCGCAGCGGTGGTGGGGGTGGCCGGGCGTGGACCGCAGCGCGATCGTGAGTGGTCGGCGGTCTACGAAGCAGGTCAGGGCTCCGAGCCGGTGGTGGAGATCGCCTGGAGCGAGGAGGTGCACGCGTCGTTGGGTGCCTCCTTCACCGAGTGGATCCACCGCCCCGACCTGTGGCGCGGCCTGGCCGACTGCCGGACGCCGATGCAGTTCATCGCCGCCGGTGACGACATCCGGCCGAGCTGGCCGCTGCAGCAGCTCGCCGCCCTGGTGCCGGGCGGGAGCTTCACGACGGTGCCCGGCGTACCGCACGACTTCTGGTCGACCCACCCGCAGATCTGGACCGACACGGTCACCCGGGCCTGCGTGGAGGCCGCCCGGGGGTGACGCCGGAGGCGGGTCGTGGCCAGGGTCACAGCTCCTGCCTGTCACAGATCCCGGGCCCGGACGGTCCTGTGGGTGAGAGGCGACAGGAGGAGGATCCATGGTCAAGGTGCTGGTGGTCGGCGGCGGGTACGCGGGGTTCTACACGGCGTGGGGACTGGAGCGCCGGCTGAAGCGGGACGAGGCCGAGGTCACGGTGGTCGACCCGCGGCCGTACATGACCTACCAGCCGTTCCTGCCGGAGGTGGCGGCCGGGTCGGTCGAAGCCCGCTTCGCTGCGGTCTCGCTGCGCAGCCACCTGCACCGGACCAAGATCATCGCCGGGTCGGTGACGTCGATCGACCACGCCGCGCGGACGGCGTCCGTGCGCACACCCGACGACGAGCTGACCCTCGGCTACGACGTGATCGTGGTGACGGCCGGAGCAGTGACCCGCACCCTGCCCATCGCCGGCGTCGCCGGCCACGGCATCGGGTTGAAGCACGTCGAGGAGGCGGTGGCCGTCCGGGACCGGTTGCTGGTGGCCTTCGACCGGGCGTCCGGGCTGCCGGCCGGTCCCGAACGGCAGCGGCTGCTCACCGTGACGGTGGTGGGGGGCGGGTTCACCGGCGTCGAGGGGTTCGGCGAGCTGTTGTCCCTGGCCACCTCGCTGCTGGATCGCTATCCCGAGCTCGGCTTCGACGACCTGCGGTTCCACCTGGTCGAGGCCAGCGACCGGATCCTGCCGGAGGTGTCGCGGCAGCCGGGGGAGTGGGTCGTCCGGTCGCTGGAGCGACGCGGCGGCCGGGTCCATCTGAACACCTTCCTGCTGTCCGCCGAGGACGGTCACGTGGTGCTCTCCGACGGTGCGGAGTTCGACTCCGGACTGATCGTGTGGACGGCCGGCAACGCGGCCAACCCGGTGGTGGCCACCCACACCGACCTGCCGGTGAACGCCCGCGGACAGGTGGTGGTGCGCGCCGACCTCCGGGTCGGCACCGACCAGGAGCCGGTGCCCGACGCCTGGGCGGCCGGTGACAACGCCGCCGTGCCCGACCTGAGTGTGGACCGGCCCGGCGCGCTGACCGTGCCGAACGCCCAGCACGCCGTCCGGCAGGGACGGCTGCTGGCCCGCAACATCGTGGCCACCCTGCGCGGCCGGCAGCCGAAGCCGTACGTGCACCACAACCTGGGGGTGGTCGCCACGCTCGGCCTCGGACGGGGGATCTTCCAGTCCGGCCCGATAGTGGTCAAGGGGTTCCCGGCCTGGGTGATGCACCGCGGCTACCACGCCCTGGCCGTACCGACCTGGGAGCGCAAGATCCGGGTGCTGCTCGGCTGGCTGCCGCCGCTGGTCTTCGGACGCGACATCGTGTCCCTGCAGTCAGTCCAGCACCCGCGCGACGCCTTCGTGGCCGCCGCCGAGCTGGAGCACTGACCGGTGGACGCGTCGCGGTCGTTGGTCGACCGACTGCGGCGGCGTCCGCAGCCGACCACCTGGTCCCTGTTGTGGGGCACGGTCTCCGCCGGTTGCTTCCTGGCGCTGTTGATCACCGGCGTGATCTTGATGATCTTCTACGACGGGTCCGGCGAGCTCGTCACCTACGGCGGCGGCTACGCCCTGCTGCGCGGCATGATCATGTCGCGGGCCCTGGCGTCGACCCTGTGGCTGTCCTTCGACGTGCCCGGCGGGCTGCTGGTCCGTCAGGCCCACCACTGGGCCGCGCTGATGCTGCCGGCGTCGCTCCTGCTGCAGCTGGCCGGTGCGTTCTTCACCGGCGCTTTCCGGAGGCCCCGCCGGTGGCTCTGGGTGCTCACGGTCGTGACCTTCCTCGTCGTCCTGGTGGCCGGTTGGAGTGGCTACGCACTGCCCGACGACAACCTGTCCGGCACCGGGCTGCGGATCGTGCAGGGCACCATGCTGGCTGTGCCGTTCGTCGGGACCTGGTTGACCTGGGCCCTGTTCGGTGGCGAGTTCCCCGGCCGGATCATCGAGCACCTCTACCTGGTCCACCTGCTGGCGTCGGCCGTGATCATCGCGCTGGTGGTGCTCCGGCTGCGCGCGGCCTGGCGGCTCGGTCCGGTGCAGCTGCCGGGGCCGGGTCGCAGCGCCGACCGGGTGGTCGGGCTCCCGGTCTGGCCGCAGGCAGCGGTGCGGGTCGGCGGTCTGCTCAGCGCCACCCTCGGGGTGATCACGCTCATGGGCGGCACCCTGACCATCAGCCCGGTGTGGCGCTACGGACCGTCCTCCCCGGGCAACGCGTACGCCGGCAGCCAACCGGACTGGTACACCGCGTTCCTCGACGGCGCGCTCCGGTTGGTGCCGCCCGGCTGGGAGGTGATCATCGCGGGCCGCACCTGGACCCTCGCCGTCCTGGTCCCGCTCGCCGCCATCGGGTTCTTCGTGGGGCTGCTGCTGCTCTGGCCGTACGTGGAGGAGCGGCTGACCGGCGACCGGGCCTGCCACCAGCAGCTCGAGCGGCCCCGCGACAACCCCACCAGGACAGGGATCGGCGCCGCCGGCATCACCTTCTACGGTGCCCTGTGGGCGGCCGGGAGCGCCGACATCCTGGCCACCCAGTTCGCCGTCTCCTTCGAGGGCGTCATCCTCACCCTGAGGGGCGTGGTGCTGGCGGGACCGGTGATCGCCTACCTGCTCGCCGTGGGGATCTGCCGTGCCCTCCGCGCAGCCGAGACCGAGCGGCAGCGCCACGGGGTCGAGACCGGCGCGATCGTCCGACTCCCCAGCGGCGGCTACGTCGAGCTGTCCGAACCACGCGAGGACACACCGACCGGTCTCGGTGAGGTGGCACCAGCGGCCACCGAGCAGCGCGCTCTGGTCGGCTCGCCGCCACCCTGACACGGCGCGTGACGCATCGCCGATGACCGCCCCGATCGGGTGGGGTGGTCGGCGCGATGGCCTAGCATCGCCCCATGTCGGAGCCGGCCGCGGAGAGCTCGCTGGACGATGCGGCGGACACTTTCGCCGCTGTCCGGCCGCGGTTGTTCGGCATCGCGTACCGGATGCTCGGCAGCTGGACCGAGGCCGAGGACGTCGTCCAGGACGCCTGGCTGCGCTGGCAGCACACCGACCGCACGGTCGTGCAGAATCCCGGGGCGTTCCTGGCCACCACGACCACCCGGCTCGCGCTCAACGTCGCCCAGTCGGCTCGTGCGCGGCGGGAGACCTACATCGGACCCTGGCTGCCCGAACCGGTGGACACCCGAGCCGACCCCACGATCGGCGCGGAACGCGACGAGGCAGTGGAGCTGGCCGTGCTGTTCCTGCTCGAGAAGCTGACCCCCACCGAACGGGCCGCCTACATCCTGCGCGAGTCGTTCGCGTACTCCTACGCCGAGATCGCCGACATCCTCCAGACCAGTCAGGCCAATGTCCGACAGCTGGTCAGCCGGGCCCGGAAGCACCTGGCCACCGGACGTCGAGAGCCGGTCGACGCGACCACCCACCGTCGCCTGCTGGAGACCTTCCTGCGGGCGGCGCAGACCGGCGACCTGGCCGCTCTGGAACGGCTGCTCGCCGCAGACGTGGTGAGCTACACCGACGGGAACGGCGTGCGGCAGGCGGCTCGGGTGCCGGTCGTCGGTCGCGCCAAGGTGGCCGCGGTGGTCGCGGCGTTCCGTCCGCGGTTCTGGCCCGGCACCCGCGTCGAGTGGGTCGAGGCCAACGGACACCCCGGGGTCCTGGTCCTCCGCGATGACGCGCCGCTGGCCCTGCTGACGGTCCAGGCATCGGCCGACGGCATCGAGCAGCTCCAGTGGCACCTCAACCAGGCCAAGATCGCCGCCTTCCTGCGGTCCGCGGATCGCTTCTCCTGAACGGTTGTCACAACCAGGGCGCCTGTCCGGTCCTGCTGGTGAACCCACCACCAGAGGAGCACCCATGAAGATCGTGATCATCGGCAACGGACTGATCGGCAGCCAGCTCGCCACCCGGCTCGCCGACGCCGGCCGCGATGCCGGACGGCCTTCCGGCCACGACGTCACCGCGCTGGGCCGCGGCGACGGGATCGACACCACCACCGGCGAAGGGCTGGAGCAGGCCCTGGCCGGTGCCGACGTCGCGGTCGACCTCACCAACTCACCCGTCTGGACCGACGACGAGGTCCTCGCCTTCTTCCGGGACTCGAGCACGCACCTGCTGGCTGCCGGCCGCGCCGCCGGGGTCGGTCACCACGTGATCTTGTCCATCGTCGGGGCCGATCTGCTGCCCGACTCCGGCTACCTGCGGGCCAAGGTCGCCCAGGAGCAGCTGGTGGCGGCCGGGCCGCTCCCGTTCACCATCGTCCGCTCCACCCAGTTCTTCGAGTTCGTGCCCGGCATCGCCGACGCCGCCACCGTCGGGGAGACCGTCCACGCCACGCCCGGCCGGTTGCAGCCGATCGCCTCCACCGACGTGGTGGCGCACCTGGCCGAGATCGTCACCGGTCCGGCGCGGAACGCCGTCGTGGAGATCGCCGGTCCGGAGCCGCTCGGCATCGACGAGCTCGTCCGCCGGCTCTTCGCCGCCACCGGAGACGCGAGGACCGTGGTCACCGACCCGCACGCCACCTACTTCGGCGCCGAGATCGACGACCAGCTGACACCCACCCCCGGCGCCGGTGCCTGGATCGCTCCGACCACGTACGGGGCCTGGCTCGGCTCGACCGGTAGCCATCGGGCGAGCTGACCACCGACCGGAGCTGCGTCGGCGGGTTCTACGATCACGGAGCGAGCGGCACCCACTGTCAGTGACCGCAGAGAGGATCGGTCGATGTACTTCATCGTGGTCAAGTTCCAGGTCAAGCCGGAGCACGCGGACAGCTGGATGGAACGGGTCACGCCGTTCACCGAGGCCACCCGTGCCGAGCCCGGCAACCTGTGGTTCGAGTGGTCCCGCAGCGTCGAGGACCCAAACGAGTTCGTGCTGGTCGAGGCGTTCACCGACGACGGTGCCGGTCCGCACGTCAACAGCGAGCACTTCAAGCAGGCAGTCATCGACCTCCCACCGGGCCTGGCCCACACGCCGAAGATCGTCAGCCGCCAGGTCGACGGCAACGGCTGGGACGCCATGGGCGAGATGCAGGTCGACTGACGCCTGCCCTGCCAGGGAGGGGAGAACGCGATGGAGTGGACCTTCGAAGGTCCGGTGGTCTACTGGCGTGGGCCGGCGCCGTACTACTTCGTCGCCCTGACCGACGACGTGCTCGACGACCTGACCCCGGTGGCCAACGAGCTCACGTACGGGTGGGGCTGCATCCCGGTCACGGCGACCATCGGCGACACCGAGTTCACCACCTCGCTCTTCCCCAAGGACGGCGGCTTCATGCTGCCGGTCAAGGTGGCTGTCCGCCGGGCCGAGGGCGTCGACGAAGGTGACGTGGTGGCGGTCCAGCTGACCGTCGCCGGCTGACAGAGTTCGTCAGCTCAGAGGGCGAGGTGGGTCGGCCGGCCCGCCACCAGGGTCGCGGCCACGCTGAGCGAGCGCAGGTGGTGCGCCGCCGCCGCGCTGTCGGCCGCGTCCTCGTACGGGTCGTCGTCGAGCAGCACCAGATCGCCCCGGCTGCCGACCGTCACCGTCGTCTCACCGTCGGTGCTGGCCGTCAGCGCCTCGGCAACAGTCAGTGACTCCGGCGCGTTCCACGGGTCGCGGTCGTCGGCGCTGCGGTGCACCGCAGCAGCCATCGCCAGCCACGGATCCAGCGGGGCGACGGGGGCGTCCGAGCCGAGCGCGAGGGTCACGCCCGCCTCGACGAGCGACCGGAACGGGAAGCACCGGTCCGCCCGGTCGGGCCAGCAGACGGCGGTGACGTCGCGGTCGTCCCACAGGTGGGCCGGCTGCACGCTGGCCCGGAGCCCGAGGGCGGCGAGGCGGGGGATGTCGGCACGCTGGATCAGCTGGGCGTGCTCGATCCCGCCGCGGGCCCCGGACTGCTCGAAAGCGGTCAGGGCGGTGGCGACCGCGGCGTCCCCGATGGCGTGCAGGGCCACCTCCAGCCGGTGGTCGGTGGCGCGGCTCAGCAGCGAGACCAGCTCGGCCAGGTCGTAGTTGGGGAGTCCCGCGGGGGTGGCGTCGTCGGGGGCGGCGTCGGCGTACGGCTGGCAGCAGTGCGCGGTGCGGGTGTTCAGGGAGCCGTCGGAGATGATCTTGAGCGGTCCCATGGTGGCCAGGCCGCCGGTGCCGGGCAGCGGGTCGCCGGTCCGCAGTCCGGCGTCGATCACCGACTCCAGCCCGTCGGGGTAGATCGCGGCCCGCACGCGCAGCTGGTCGACCCCGCGCGCGAACCGTTCCGGCCAGTCCCGGAACCCGTACGCCAGCTCGAAGTCGGTGATCCCGACCACGCCCCGGCCGGCGGCCTCCGCCACCGCGTCCTCGATGGCCGCAGCGTCGTCGGTCAGGCGGCCCGCGAGCTCGGTGACGGCCGGCATCAGTGCGAACCACGGGTTCTCGGCCAGTGCTCCGGCCGACGGTGTCGCCCCCAGTGCCCGGAAGGCGGCCGAGCTCAACCAGCCGTTGTGCGCGTCGCCGCTGGTCAGGATCACCGGGTGGTCACCGGCCGCCGCGTCGAGCTGGGCGACCGTCGGCTGCTCCGGCCAGATCGCTGACCGGTAGCCGTAGCCGAAGATGACGCTGTCAGGTGTCGTGAGGGTGGCGGCGTGCGTACGGACGAGGTCAGCCACCTCCGCCGCCGACCGGGCCGCCCCGACGTCCAGCCGGGTCCGGGTCTGGGCCCACTGCCGAAGGTGCACGTGCGCGTCCCACAGACCGGGGATCACCCAGCGGCCGGCCGCGTCGACCACCTGGACGTCGGCGGGGTCGTCTCCGGGCTCCAGGTGGGGGCCGACGGCGGTCACGCGTCCGTCGGTGATCAGCAGGTCGACGGGCTCGGCGCCCGAAGGGGTCGTCACCCCGCCGACCTCGACCAGCCGCGCGTGGCGGATCAGGGTGCCGGCCGATCGCGCCGAGGTCGCGGTCATCGTGTCTCCTCTGCTCGTCGTGCTGAAGGTCCGCGAGCCGTGAGCGCCGGGATGATGACGGCCAGCTGCTCGGCGAACTTCTCCTCCGCCGGCCGGAAGGTGTGGTGACCGGCGCCGACGGTGTACGGGAAGTCCGTTCCGATGGATGAGTCGCGCGCAGCCAGGTCATAGCGGTCGGCGGAGGACTGGGACCGCTCCTGCTCCTCGATCACGAAACCGACCACGTACGCGGTGACGATCTCGAAGGCGTCACTGACCTGCTCGATGGAGTGGCCCTGGGCCACCAGCCGGGTCAGTGCGGTCTCCCGTCCCCGCAGCAGCTGGGGGTCGGTGATCCGCGTGCCGCTGAAGGTCCGCGCGCCGTCGCGGTGCCGGAGGTACTCGACCCGCGTCGCCCGGGCGTACGCCAGCAGCGCGTCGGCCAGCGTGACCGTCGTGGCGACGTCGTCGAGGGAGTGCTGGATCCGACGCGCCACAGCGGTGCCCATCTCGTCCAGCAGTGCCTGCTTGGACTCCAGGTGCCAGTAGAGCGCGGGCGCCTTGACACCCAGCCGGTTGGCCAGAGCCCGAACGGTCAGGCCGTCGATCCCGACCTCGTCCAGCACCTCGAAGGCGGTGTCGACGATCAGAGGTCGGGTCAGCTTGGCAGCCACGCTTGACACCTTAACAGCGTTAAGGCACGCTGGATCGCAATTGAACATTGTTAAGGAGAGTGGCTGGATGAAGGCAGCAGTCGTGTACGAAGCGGGCGGGTCCCCGGTGTGGGCCGACTTCGCCGACCCCGAGGTGAAGGACGGCCAGGCCGAGGTCGCCCTGGTCGGCGCCGGGGTCCACGCCGTCGTGCGGTCCCGGGTGGCCGGTCGCCACTACAGCGTCCGGGGGTCCTGGCCGGCCGTCCCCGGTGTCGACGCGGTCGCGCGGACCGCTGACGGCCGGCTGGTCTACACCGGGTTCGTCGACGTCCCCTGGGGAACCATGGCCGAGCGGATGGCGGTGCCCGGGCGCTTCGGCGTGCCGGTGCCAGAGAGTGCGGATCCACTAGCTGTCGCGGCGGGAGTCAATCCCGGCCTGTCGTCCTGGCTCCCCCTGGCTCGCCGAGCCGACGAGGTCGGCAGTCGGGGTCTCGGGACGGTCGTCGTGCTCGGCGCCACCGGGATCGCGGGTGGGATGGCCGTCGAGAACGCGTACGCGCTCGGGGCTGACGCCGTGGTCGCTGTCGGCCGCAACGGCGACCGTCTCGCCGAGCTGACCGCCGCAGACCCCGACCGGACGCTCAGGACCGTGTCGCTGACCGGCGACCGGGACACCGACAGCACGGCGGTCGTCGCGGCGCTCGCCGGGCGGCCACCGAGTGTCGTGATCGACTTCTGCTGGGGTCCGGTCGCCGAGACGACGTGGCAGGCTCTCGGCCATCCCGGGCTCGATGTCGACGACTACGACGTCCGGTTCGTGCAGGTCGGCACCACCGCCGGGCCGGAGGCGAGTCTGCCGGGTGCCCTGCTCCGTAGCCGGAACCTGACCCTGAGCGGAAGCGGCCTCGGTGGCACCCCGGTCGGCGAGATCATCAGCCGGTTGCCGGAGTTCCTCGACCAGATCGCCGCCGGCCGGGTGCACGTCAGCTACACGGCGTTCCCGCTGTCGCACGTGGCTGAGGCCTGGGCCCTGGACGACGGCACCCGAGCCGTCGTCGTCCCCGACTGACTGTCGGTGGGGATTCCGCACCGATGTCGGTGACGAATCACCATCCAGTCCGACACCAGGCGACTCCCGACGGAAGCCGACCTCAGGTCGGTGATGCACGCCCTCAGGGACTGGGGCAGGATCGGCGGCATGACCGAGACGCCGCAGACCGCTTCCGCCCACCGGGTCGACTCCGAGGTCGGCAAGCTCCGCAAGGTGCTGGTCTGCGCCCCCGGGCTGGCGCACGAGCGACTGACGCCCACCAACTGCGACGACCTGCTGTTCGACGACGTGCTCTGGGTGGACAAGGCCACCAGCGACCACGCCGACTTCATGACCTCGATGACCGAGCGCGGGGTCGAGGTGGTCGAGCTGCACCAGGTGCTGGCCGAGACCCTGGCGCTCCCCGACGGCCGGTCGTGGCTGCTGGACCGGCGGATCACGCCGAACCAGGTCGGCATCGGGCTGGTGGCCGACACCCGTGCCTTCCTCGACGCGCTGACCCCGGAGCGGCTGGCCCGCTACCTGATCGGTGGCATGTCGACCCACGACCTGCCGGCCGACCTGCGGCCCGGCTACCTCGCGCTGGCCCGGGAGTCGGGCGGGGTGACCGAGTACCTGTTGCCGCCGCTGCCCAACACCCTCTACACCCGTGACACCACCTGCTGGATCTACGGCGGTGTGACCCTGAACCCGCTGTTCTGGCCGGCGCGGCAGAACGAGACGCTGCTGATGAAGGCCATCTACGAGTTCCATCCCGACTTCGTCGGCGCCCAGGTCTGGTGGGGCGACCCCGAGGTCGACTGGGGTCTGGCCACGCTGGAGGGCGGCGACGTGCTGGTGCCCGGCAACGGGGTGGTGCTGATCGGGATGAGCGAGCGGACCTCCCGGCAGGCGATCACCCAGGTCGCCGTACGCCTCTTCGAGCAGGGCGCGGCGGAGAAGGTGATCGTGGCCGGGATGCCCAAGCTCCGCGCCGCCATGCACCTGGACACCGTGTTCACGTTCGCCGACGTGGACTGCGTGACCAGCTACCCCGACATCGTCGACGGCATCCACACGTTCACGTTGTATCCCTCCGACACCGAGCCCGGCGTCGAGGTGGTGGAGGAACCGAAGCCGTTCACCGAGGTCGTGGCCCACGCACTGGGGCTGCCGAAGCTGCGCGTGGTGGAGACCGGCGGCAGCCGCTACGACGTCCAGCGCCAGCAGTGGGACAGCGGCAACAACCTGGTCGCCATCGAGCCGGGCGTGGTCTACGCGTACGACCGCAACACCTACACCAACACCCTGCTCCGGCAGGCCGGCGTCGAGGTGATCACCATCGACGGGGCCGAGCTCGGTCGCGGTCGCGGTGGCGGCCACTGCATGACCTGCCCCCTCATCCGGGACGCCGTCGCGTACTGAGGTCGTCCGCGTTCGCTGCCTGTGGGTTGGCTGAAGGACGCCCGCGGCGCACGGTCGGGCGATCAGGGTGCGAGGCACAATGACCCGCATGGTCGCGTCCCGGATCCTGCTGGTGGAGGACGCCGACGCCATCCGGATCTCGGTGGGGTCGGTGCTGCGCGGGCAGGGGTACGAGGTCACGGAGCGACCGGACGGGCGTGACCTGGAGGCGGTGCTCGGCCGGACCGCGCCGCACGTGGTGGTGCTCGACGTGATGCTCCCGGGCCGTGACGGGTTCGCGCTGCTGGACGTCATCCGCCGGACCAGCGACGCCGCGGTGATCATGCTGACCGCCCGGGACACCACCGCCGACCGGGTCCGCGGACTCGGGGCCGGCGCCGACGACTACCTGGTCAAGCCGTTCGCCATGGTCGAGCTGGTGGCCCGGGTCGCGGCGGTGCTGCGGCGCAGCCGCCCGGCCGGTGGCACGGTCCGGGTCGGTCACCTGGAGGTGGACGAGGACCTGGTCCGGGTGTCCTCGGCCGACCACCCCGTCCAGCTCACCGAGACCGAGCGGCGGGTGCTGGGCTACCTGGTCGGTCACCGGGAGCAGGTGGTCAGCAAGACCCAGATCCTGACCGCCGTGTGGGGCTACGACGGGTTCGCCGACAACCTGGTCGAGGTGAACGTCTCCACCCTGCGCCGCAAGCTCGAGGCCCAGGGCCAGGAGCGTGTCCTGCACACCGTCCGCGGACGCGGCTACCGGCTGTCGGCGACCGGGTGAGGACCGGTCCGGTCTCGCTGCGCACCCGGGTCACCCTGGCGGTCATCGCCGTGCTCGCCGTGGTGCTGGTCGCGCTCGGGATCGCCGTCCAGACCGTCTTCGTGAACCAGTCCGAACGGGCGCTGGAGTCCACTCTGGACAGCCGGGTGCAGCTCGGACGCCAGCTCGCCCGGGCCGGTGTCGGCCCGCAGCAGATCGTCAACCGGGTCAGCACCGAGGGGGTCACCGCGACCGTGGCGACCCGCAACGGGATGCTGTACGGCACCGGCGTCACCCCTGGACCGCTGGCCCGCACCGTCACCACCACCCTCAACGGCACCGGGCGTGTGGCCGGCGCCACCCTGACCGTCGCGGTCGACACCACCCTGGTCGACCAGGCCAGGGACCGACTCCGCCGGGTGCTGGTGGTCGCGGCGCTGGCGGCGCTGCTGGTCAGCGCGGTGCTGCTCACCGTCATCGTCCGCTGGTCCTTGCGCCCGCTGGCCGAGGTCTCCGGTCTGGCCCGCCGGATCGCCGCCGGACAGCGCGGTGAGCGGCTGCGGCCCGACCGCACCGACACCGAGATCGGCCAGACCGCGGCGGCCCTGGACGAGATGCTCGACGAGCTGGAGGGGGCCGAGGCCCGGGCCCGGGCGGCGGACGAGCGCAGCCGCCGGTTCCTGGCCGACGCCGCGCACGAGCTGCGGACCCCGGTCACCGGGATGCGGGCGGCGGCGGAGTCGCTGCTGCACGCCGGGTCCTCGCTGACGCCGGAGGACCGGGAGCAGCTGGAGGCGCTGGTGGTCCGCGAGGCCGGTCGCACCGGCCGGTTGGTCACCGACCTGCTGGCCGTCGCTCGACTCGACGCGGGGGAGTCGGCTCGGCCCCGGGTCCCGACGGATCTGGCCGAGGTGGCGGCGCAGGAGCTGGCTCGCCTGGCCGTGACCCACCCCTCCGTACGCGGGACGCTGGTCGCCCCCGGCGCCGGAACCACTGCGGCCGGTGCGATCACTCCGGGCGGCGGAACCGCGACGGTGCTGGCCGACCCGGAGCAGGTGGCCGGCATCGTCGGCAACCTGCTGGACAACGCCGTCCGGGCCGCCGGTCCGACGGGAGAGGTCGCCGTCACGGTGCACACGCTGGAGGACTGGAGCTGCGTCGACGTGCTGGACTCGGGCCCTGGCGTGCCCGAGGGCGACCGCGAACGCATCTTCGAGCGCCTGGTCCGGCTGGATGCCGATCGCTCCCAGCCGGCGGGCGGTTCCGGTCTCGGTCTGGCCATCGCCCGCGGCTACGCCCGTACGCACGGGGGCGACGTCCGCTGCCTGGAACCGCCGCCGGGCGCCGGCGCCCTGTTCCGGCTGGCCCTCCCCCTCACCCGCTGACGCACTCCTGCGGTGCCTCACGCAGGGGCTGCG
>CAWARE010000016.1:0-77130 GCA_963784345.1 uncultured Actinomycetota bacterium | reverse complement strand
ACGCCCGCGTGAGTGGTCGGAGGAGTGCGTCAGCGGGGTGGGTCAGGTGAACAGACCGTCCACCCGCTGCTCCCAGCCGCCCAGCACCTGCCCCGGCTCTGCCCCCAACACCGAGCCGAGCAGGCTGGCATACACCGACCGGAAGTCGAGTCCCGCCTTGAGGTCACCGTCGTCCAGGTCGGTCAGACTCGGCTCCGCCCCGTGGAAACCGCCGGTGACTCCGCGGCCCAGGACGAACACCGGTCCGGCGGTGCCGTGGTCGGTCCCGTCGCTGGCGTTCGCGGTCACCCGTCGGCCGAACTCGGAGTAGACGGTGGTGACGACCTGGCGACCACGGTCGGTGGTGGCCAACCGGGCCTGGAAGCGTGGACAGGGCGCGGTCGAGCTCGGTCAGCAGCCGCTGCTGGGTGCCGCGCTCGTCGGAGTGGGTGTCGAACCCGCCCAGGGACACCGAGTAGACCCGGGTCGGGACCCCCAGCTCGATCAGCGAGGCGACCAGGTCGAGCTGTCGGCCGAGCTCGCTCTGCCCCCCGGCCGAGGCGCCCTGGGCGTTCTCGTCCTCGTCCGGCGCAGGTCGTCGTGTCGGGCTGCTTCACCGCCGGCTCCAGGGTCTTCTGCACGGCGCCGAGATCGGCGATCGACTTGGCCGCGCGCGCCTGCCAGAGGCCGTCCGCGGCATCGGGGCGGCCGAGCAGTCCGAGCGAGCGGCCCAGGGCGGTCTTCGGCACCTTGACCCCGCCCACCGGCAGGGAGGCGCCGGCGATCGTGGCGCCGGCCAGCATCGGCGGGATGAGCGCGTCCAGCGAGACCGCGTGCAGCGGGTCGGTGGTGGTGGCGTCCAGCCAGCGGCCGAGCCAGCCGGTGGTGGCGGCCTCGGTCGGCGCGGCGGTCTGCCAGATGGCCATCGACCGGAAGTGGCTGCGGTCCGGCTTCGGGTAGCCGACGCCCCGGAGCACGGCCAGCTCCTTGCTCCCCCAGAGCTTGTGCAGCCCGGTCATCCCCGGGTTGAGCCCGAGCCCCTCGCCCAGGTCCAGCACCTCGTCGGGCCGGTACGCCAGCCCGGAACGCGCGGAGGAGTAGGCGGGATCGCCCGCCGGCACGACGGTGTTCAGCCCGTCGTTGCCGCCGTACAAGGTGACCATCACGAGCACGCCGGCGCCCGGATCCAACGGCGTACGCTCCGCCGCCGCGACCAGGTCGGTCCAGTTGATCCGGGTGGCGCCGACGGCCAGGGCGCCGGCGGCGGCCACCCCGGAGAAGGCCAGGAAACGGCGGCGGGTGACGGGGCTGACCTGGGTGCTCAAGGTGTTCGCAGGCCTGTTGTCGGTCATGGGGTGCCCTTCAGCGGGAGACGACGTACTCGGGGGAGACGGCCGCCAGAGCGACGGCGTCGGCGGGACGATCGGCGACCGCGGAGATCGCGTCGGCGGTCCGGGTCGAGAAGGCGTCGACGCCGAGCAGGCGGCGGATCGCCTCCGTACGGTTGCGGGTCGAGGTGGAGCTGACCGCCTTCAGGTCGGCCTCGGCGGCCAGCAGCCGAGCCAGACTGAGCCGGCTCGCAGCGGCCGCGGTGGTGAGCCAGGCCCCGCCGGCCGGCCAGCCACCCACGCTCGGCGGTCGGAACGGGACCTGTCCGAGGCCGCGCAGACCGGCGATCAGGCGGGTCGCTCCGGTCTTGTCGGCCCCGGTCTTGTCGGTTCCGTCAGGTTTCTTCGCCGCCTTCTTCCGGGCCGGGGCGGGCAGGCTCGACGGCACCACCCCGAGAGCGCGGGCCGTGCCGACCATCCACTCGACCGGTTGCTTGACCAGCGACGTCGCCGGGTCGCGCAGCTCCGGGGCCGCCGCGATCGCCCGCAGGGTGGCGGTCAGGTCGCGCTCGGTCCCGTACGCGGCGAGGAGCCGATCACGGGTGGCGGCCGACGGCGGCTGGGTTCCGACCAGCCGGAACCACAGCCGGCCGACCACGAAGGTCGCGGAGGCGGGCTGGCCGAGCAGCGCGTCGACCAGCTGCTCGGCGGTGAGGTCACCGGTGCGACCGAGGACTGTCTTGCTGCCGTCGTCGTGCTGCTTCGGCCGCAGCTGGGCCGCGCCGGTCTGCCGGTTCACCTTCCACCCGGTGAGCGCCCGGGCGGCCTCCTTGACGTCGGCCTCGGAGAACTGGCCGTGGCCGAGGGCGAACAGCTCCATGAACTCCCGGGCCAGGTTCTCGTTCGGGGCCTTGGCGGTGTTGTCGTTGCCGTCCAGCCAGATCAGCATCGCCGGGTCGACGATCATCGCCTGGGCCAGCGGCCCGAACGTCTCGAGGGCGTGGCTGCGGAGGGTCTCGTTCTGGGTCAGCATCAGACCGGCGACCTTCACCTTCTGCGCGCTGGTGGCGAAGTGTCCGTGCCAGAACCAGGTCAGCTTCTCCCGCGCCGGGTGCTGGACGCGCACCATCCGGTCGAGCCACCAGCTGGTGGCGGTGAGCTGCTGGGCCTTGAGCGCCTGCCGGTAGACCTTCCGCTCGGCTCGCTCCGCGGTCGTCGGGCCGGACTGCTCGTCTGCACCGCTCGGGTCGTCTGAGGGTGCGTTCCCGCCGGACTGCTCAGCCTTGGACTTCTTCATCCGCTCGGCTCGTTGCGGGGGCGTCAGCCGGGGTATCGGGGTGGCCGTGACGCCGGCGTCAGCCCCGGCGGGGGCGAGCAGCGCGTCGACGGCGGCTGCGTACCCGGCCTGCTGCAGGTCGGCCAGGGCTCCACCGCCCGAACCGAACCCGAAACGGTCGACCAGTCGCCGTACGGATTCCGCCTCACTGAGCTCTGCCATGCCTTCAGCGTCGGTCCCGGGCGTACTGACGGAAAGCGAATCGGGTCTTCCCACAGGAACCCGACAGGTCAGTTCTCGCGCGGACTGGAGTGGGAGTCCGGGGGAGTGACCCGCAAGTGGGGCTACCGGTACGAAGACCGCGCCACCTCACCGATCCTGACCGCTTTCGCGAAAGGCACCCCGCCCAGGCTGCTGAAGGGGTTCAACAAGCCCGACCTGCTGCCCGGCCACCCCGACCTGGAGAGCATGCAGCCGACCGCTGAAGACACCGCCGATGCGCTGGCGAAGTGGGCGGGGGAGTGGGGCCGCGAATGGGTGGTCATCGACACCCATCCCGGCGCCAGCGAGATCACCAACGGGGCCCTGTCGATCGCCAACGTCATCGTCACCCCCGTCCCACTGCGGAACTCCGACCTCGACGGCACCGAACACATGGTCAACGAGCTCGCCGACTACCCCGTCGTCCTCGTCCCCAACTTCGTGCCCGCCGTACCGCCCTGCCGCTGAGGTCCGCCGGCTCCGCAGCATCATCGCCGGCACCCCCGTCCAGGTCGCCGCCCCCATCCCCGCCGCCCTCGCCGTCGGAACCCGTAAGAAGCGGATGGCCATCACCAGCGAAGACCCACCCAGCAAAGCCCTCCAGCCCGTCGCCACCGCCATGCAGTCCCTCGCCGCCTTCGTGAAGGAGTACGTCAATGCCTGACGGTCTCAGCATGCTCGACGAGAAGCGGAAGAGCCGCAGCCGCAGCATCCCCGCACCGGAACCCACCCCGCTCCACCCCCGGCGGCAGTGAAGGTTCGTGGCTTTCATCTGCGTTCAAGCTGGATGGAGAGCGAGTTCCCAGGAGAACGCCAACGACCAGGAGGGCTAGTGCGACCGCGAGGAACGGCCAGACGATCTGCGTTGTGATGTCGCACCCATCCAGAGCACACGGCACCGGTCGAGTGCCGACAATGACGGGAAGGACTGCGAAGCCGGCGATACTCCCGAAGAACTCCTGCTTGGGATTGAGCTGCCAGATGAGGACTGCTCCCGCCACGGCGACGGGTACGAGCAGAAGGATCCAGCGAGATCCGATGTTGGCTAGCGCAACGCCGGCGAGGGCACCCAGCACGACCCAAGGGCCCATCGGGCCTATCCGGGAAGCAGCGGCGCTGGACATGGCGTCAATGTGCGCTAGTTGCACCGCGTTGGCAAGTACTTCAAGCCGACCGTTGATTGATCTCTCGGTGCGAGACTTGAGCCGACCATCACGATTGAGCCCATTCGATTGTTATCGCGGATCGTCTAACGAGAACGAGGTCTGCATCTAGCCGTCGGCAGATGGCGGTGCCTTGGCTCGCATCTTCTCCAGATCGGCGGAGAAGCGGACCAGCGGCACCGGCCCGTTGCAGTCGAGCAGCGCCTCTTGGCCGTCACGCACCATCCCGAGCGAGACGTAGAACGCGTTAGTCGGGGATGCATCGCGCACGGTCCACAGCACGAGGCGCTTCCAGCGCTGCGGGTCTAGCCGGTCGAACAGCGCCGCCATCAGCAGCCGGCCGATCCCCGTCCGCCAGTGGGCGGGGATCACGTAGCAGGCTCTGACCTCGTAGGTTTCGGGTCCGAGATCGTCCTCGTGCGCGGAGCCGCCGGAGATCCAGCCGAGCATCTCCTCGCCGTCGTTTGCGACCAGTTGGATGTCGTCGTCGCGGGGGTTCGCGAGTGTTTCGTGTCGCAGCCGCGGGAGCCCGTCGTAGCCTGCCAGGTACGCGTCGCTGATCAATCCTTTGAAGCCGGCGCGCCAGCCCGCTGTGTTCAAAGCGGCGATCCGATCAGCGTCGCCGCCAACTGCTGCACGCACCTCCATCCAACAATGTTCGCAGGTCGGACGAGCTGGTGCTGAACCGCAACCGACGGCGAAAACGGCAGCATCACTCGAGGACCGTCAACCGACACATCCGCCGATCCGGGCGACACTGTCACCGCTCGCTCGGGGTCTCGGCCGGCGTTCCCTTTGGCTGGCCCGCTACCGACCGCGCGCCACCTCTGGCTCTGGTGGATCATCCCAGGCGAGGCCGTGATCGAGACCGAGAACCCACTCCGCCACTCGCCGCTGGACGATCGGGATCATCGGGGCCAGGAAGGGTGAGATGCGGCGTACAACTTTCGCGTGGGGGCGTCGTCCGCGCGGCACCTCGGTCACTCGCGCGGTTTGGCGGACAACATCGGCGACGATCGGGCGGCGGAGCGCGTCGTAGCGCTGCAGCTGGCCTCTCGCGAGGAGGTGGGCAAAGGTGAACGCGTCTTCGATGCCCAGATTCATGCCGCGCGCCCCGAGGCCGGAGTGGATGTGCGCCGCGTCGCCCGCGAGGGCAACGTTGCCTACCTGTAACTGGCCGGCAACCTTGCTGGCGATGCCGAAGTGCGAGGACCAGGTGATCGCGCCATGCTCAGTTCCAGCCGGCAATCGCGTAAGCATGTCGGACACGTTGCCGATGACGCGCCAGACCTGGCCTTGGAGGCGCACGGCGAACATTCCGCCGTCATCGAGCAGGAACACGTGCGCTTCGTCCGGGTCGAGTGGCGTCTCAAGCTCGACGTCGTAGAGGATCCAGGGCTCGTCGAAACTGGAGCCGACGAACTCGATGTTCAGCGATCGGCGGACGGCGCTTCGAGCACCATCGGCCCCCAGCACGATCGCTGGCCTGGCGATTTCGGAACCTCCGTCACCATGCGACAGGGTCACCGAGTTTATGTCGGCCTCTGGGTGAATCTCGGTGAGTTCGACACCGTGTTCGATCTGCACGCCTCGTTCTGCCACGAGCTCGCGGAGCAGCGCTTCGGTCCTGTTCTGAGAATGCACCAACATGAACGGGTAGCGGTGCCGCGCAGTGGTGAGGTCGATCCGGAACATCTTGCGGTCTCGTCGCCAGGCGTTGATCGCTGTCATTCGGATGCCGGCTGCGAGTAGTCGATCGGTGAGTCCGGTGACCTCGTGGAGCGCCAGCGTCCGGGCGTTGACTCCGAAGGCCTTCGAATGCGCTGACGGTGCGGTCCGCTTGTCGATGATCCGAACCGTCTGACCTTGGTCGGCCAAGAGCACGGCAGCCGTCAACCCAGTGGGTCCGGCCCCCGCGATCAGGACATCGGCAGGCATGTTCCCCGCTATTGATAGTGAATACTCTCAATACTCGACGATACTCATTGAGAGACACAACTATCAAGCGACACTGGTTCCGTAGGCTGGCCGGTGCCCCGTCCAGCACAAGGAAGCGTCCATTGCCCGCAGCGGTTCCCGAACGCCGAATCCTGGACGCGGCCGTCCAGGTGATCGTGGAGTACGGGTATGAGGGTGCGACCGTCGCCCAGATCGCCGCCGCCGCCGGGGTCGGCGAGGCCACGCTGTACCGACGGTTCGGAGACAAGAACTCGCTGCTTCGCGAGGCGCTTCGAGCCGAGGTCAGCCGGTTCACGACCGAGGCCGTGGGTCAGACGGGCGACGTCGTGGTGGACCTCGAGCGAGCTGTCCGCGCATACGTTGCGCTGATGGCCCGAAGCGCACCCTTGATTCTGGAACTCCTCCGGGTCCTGCCGCGGAACCCCGAGCTGGCCGCGGTGGCAAGACTCCCGGCCGGCGGTATCAGGGAGGTCGTCACCATGGTCGAGCGCTACCAGTCCGCCGGCGTACTCCGCGGCGAGCACCCCTGGGACGCCACGCTCGCCCTCCTCGGACCAGTCCTGGCCGCTGCAGCGCTCGAGCGCGTCGATCCCGAGCTGCCGACGGCGATCAACCCCGCCGAATGGGTACGAGCCTTCTTGGAGGGCAGGCGCAGCTGAGGGTCGGTTACCTGCGGCGCCGCTGACAACCACGCTGTCTCATAGGCCGTCAGTTCCCGGATCGCGGCGATCTTCGAGCCCTGAGCGCGCCTGGCCCGCTCGAGTGCCAGGCCGACGCATCGCGCGCTCGACTGCCTGGTCAATGGTGAGCTGCTCTCCCATGAGCACAGCTTCCCGCGGCCGGGTGGCTCGGTTTCCCGCCGGTCTTGCCGTCGAATGCGGGCGGGCTGGACCAGCCGTCCAGCAGCCCCACGCGAAGCCGGGTCCGAGCAGACGTACGGAATGGGGAGCGGAATCGGGGGGAGGAGGCCAGCGGCCAGGGCTGGACCTACCGGCCGTCGAGGTGGTCGAGGAGTCCCGGGATGGCGGCCTCGACCGAGGCGAGGGTCCGTTCGAAGCCCGCTTCGGGGCCGTACCAGGGGTCGTCGATGCCCTGTCCCGGCGCGGCGTCCGGATCGAACTCGGTCAGCAGCCGGAGGTTGTCGGCGTCCGGGGCGATGGCGAGCATCTTGGTCAGGTGGATGTCCTCCATGGCCAGCACCAGGTCGGCCGCCTCGATCTCCGGGCGGGTGATCTGGTGCGCCGCGTGCCCGTCGGTCCGGTAGCCGTGCCGTCGGAGCACTTCGACCGCCCGGTCGTCGATCGGGGCACCGATCTCCTCCCGGCTGGTGGCGGCGCTGGTGAACACGATGTCGTCGAGGCCACGATCGGCGGCCAGCTTCTCGGCCACCCGCTCGGCCATCGGCGAGCGGCAGATGTTGCCCCAGCAGACGAAGACGACGCGCCTCGGTCTCGGTCACGGACGGGCGACTCACCGGCTCAGCGCTGCCGGTTCTCGTTCTTGTCGGGGACGAACGCGTTCAGCAGGAAGCTGACGATCGAGATGATCACCGACCCCCAGACGGCCGGCCAGAAGCCGTCGACCGTCCAGCCCAGCCCGAACTCCCCGGACAGCCAGGAGGTGAGCATCAGCAGCAGCGCGTTGATGACGATCAGGAACAGACCCAGGGTGAGAAGCACCAGCGGAAGCGTCACCAGCCTGAAGATCGGCTTGATGATCGCGTTGATCACGCCGAAGATCAGCGCCACGATCAGCAGCGAGATGACCCGGTCGGTCGTGTCCGTACCGGTCAGCGTGATGCCGGAGATCAGCCAGGTGGCCACGGCCAGCGCGGCGGCATTCACGAGAAGACGGAGCAGGAAGCGCATGAGGGCGATCCTTTCACGGCGAGCGCCGAGGGTCGGTCAGGGAGACGCCTGACCGACCCCGGATCGTCAGCCTGTTGCTCAGCCGATGGCCTGTCGTTCCGCCCCGATCGTGGTGTCGTCCCCGTGGCCGGTCTTGACGACCGTGTCGTCGGGCAGGCTCATCAGCCGGTCCTTGATCGAGGCGACGATCAGGTCGTGGTCGCTGAAGGACCGCCCGGTGGCGCCGGGCCCGCCGTTGAACAGGGTGTCGCCGGTGAACACCACCCCGAGGTCGGGGGAGTAGAAGCAGACAGCTCCGGGTGCGTGTCCGGGGGTGTGCAGGACCTCCAGCGCGATGTCGGCGATCGGGATCTGCTGCCCGTCGGCCAGGTCGCCGCTCGGCGGTTCGTGGTGGGTGAGGTGCCACACCGGCAGATCGGCCGGGTGCAGCAGCACCGGGGCCTCGACGGCCCGGCCGAGCTCCGGCGCCACCCGTACGTGGTCGTCGTGCGCGTGGGTGCACAGGACGGCGACGACCCGCCGCCCACCGACCAGCTCCAGGATCTCGCCCAGGTCGTGGGGGGCGTCGATGACCACGCACTCCTCGTCGTCGCCGACCACCCACACGTTGTTGTCGACGTCGAAGGTCTGGCCGTCCAGCGAGAACGTGCCCGAGGTGATGGTGTGGTCGATCCGGGCCCGCTGACCGTCGTCCCCGTCGCTGCGGCCGTCGTCCCCGTCGCCGCGCTCGGTCGAGCTCACAGGACCACGACCGACCGGAGGACCTCGCCGCCGTGCATCTTCTCGAAGGCGGCGTCCACGTCGCCGATGCCGATGGTCTCGGTGACGAAGGCGTCCAGCGGGAGCCGGCCCTGCCGGTAGAGGTCGATCAGCATCGGGAAGTCGCGCGAGGGCAGGCAGTCGCCGTACCAGGAGGACTTGAGCGAGCCGCCGCGGCCGAACACGTCCAGCAGCGGCAGCTCCAGCTGCATCTGCGGGGTCGGCACCCCGACCAGCACCACGGTGCCGGCCAGATCGCGGGCGTAGAAGGCCTGCTTGTAGGTCTCCGGCCGGCCCGACCGCGTCGATGACCACGTCCGCGCCGTTGCCGCCGGTCAGGGCCTGGATGCCCTCGACCGCGTCGGTGTCCTTGGAGTTGATCGTGTGGGTGGCGCCCAGCTCGGTGGCCTTGGCCAGCTTCCGCTCGTCGATGTCGACGGCGATGATGGTCGCCGCCCCGGCCAGTCGGGCTCCGGCGATGGCGGCCACGCCGACCCCGCCGCAGCCGATCACGGCCACCGAGTCGCCGCGGCCGACGTTGCCGGTGTTGATGGCGGCCCCCAGACCGGCCATCACCCCGCAGCCGAGCAACCCGGCCACCTCGGGTTCTGCTGCCGGGTCGACCTTGGTGCACTGACCCGCCGCCACCAGCGTCTTGTCGATGAAGGCGCCGATGCCGAGCGCGGCGGACAGCTCGGTGCCGTCCTCCAGGGTCATCTTCTGGGTGGCGTTGAACGTGTTGAAGCAGTACCAGGGGCGGCCGCGCTTGCAGGCCCGACAGGTGCCGCAGACCGCACGCCAGTTCAGGATGACGTAGTCACCGGGCTCCAGGTCGGCCACGCCCTCACCGACGGCCTCGACGATCCCGGCGGCCTCGTGCCCGAGCAGGTACGGGTAGTCGTCACCGATGCCGCCCTGGACGTAGTGCAGGTCGGTGTGGCAGACCCCGCAGGCCTGGACCTTGACCACTGCCTCGCCCGGCCCCGGGTCGGGGACGTTGATGGTCACCAGCTCGACCGGTGCGTCCTTGCGCGCGAGCGATGACTCCCTGGACCTGCTGGGGCACGTTGTCCTCCTGGTTTCGGCCGGGCCCCGAGGTGATCGGGGCCGGTGGCTGCGTGATCGGATCGTCTGTCGGGACGGTGTGGTTCGGCATCGTAGTGAGGGTCGACCGACACCCCGTACGGGCCCGCCGCGTCCGCGGCTCACCGGATCCGTGACGATATCGACTCGCGTTTAGCCTCGCTAACTAAGTACTCTGAATCGGTACAACCAGCCACCTCTCAGGAATACCTGGGGACTGTCGGTGGCTGCTGGTGTTCTGGGGTTCGGCGGCCGGGTCGATCCCGCCCCGACCTGTACAACGATGAAGTAAGGACGTCACCCCTCATGGCCAAGCAGCGTTCCTCCGCCTCGATGTGGCGGTTGCGCGGCTACCTCCTGCCCTACCGCACCCGCTTCATCGTCATGTTCCTGCTGGCCGGCGTGGGCGTCGGCGCCACCATCGTCATCCCGCTGGTCACCAAGGCCGTCATCGACGGTCCGATCGCCGACTCCGACTCCCGCGGGCTGCTGACCCTCGGCCTGTTCGCCGTGGCGCTCGGTGTCGTCGAGGCCGTGCTGATGTTCCTGCGCCGGTGGATCGTGTCCAAGGGCACCAACGGGGTCGAGACCGGCATCCGGCTCGACCTGTACGCGAAGCTGCAGCGGCTGCCGATGAGCTTCCACTCCCGCTGGCAGAGCGGTCAGCTGCTCAGCCGGATCATGAACGACCTGGCCACCGTCCGTCGCTTCCTCGGCTTCGGCCTGCTGTTCATCGTGGTGAACATCGTCCAGATCCTGGTGGTCACCGCGCTGCTGATCAACATGTACTGGCCGCTCGGCCTGGTGGTGCTGGCCTCCACCGTCCCGATCACCTGGATGTGCCTGCGCAACGAGCGGGAGTACACGCGTCTGTCGCGCAAGATCCAGGACCAGGTCGGTGACGTCGCCTCCACGGTGGAGGAGGGCGCGTACGGGCTCCGGGTGATCAAGTCGTTCGGCCGGGCCGCGCACATGTTCGACACCTTCGACGCCCGCAGCCGCCGGCTCTACGACATCTCGATGGAGCGGGTGAAGCTGAGCGCGAAGTTCTGGACCTTCCTGGAGGTGATCCCCAGCGCCACCCTGATCATCGTGCTCGGCTTCGGCGCGGCCGCGGCCGGTCAGGGCCAGCTCACCCTCGGCTCGCTGGTCGCCTTCATCACCTTGATGCTGTCGCTGGTCTGGCCGGTGGCCGCCCTCGGGCTTCCTGCTGGCCATGACCCAGGAGGCGTTCACCGCGGCCGACCGGATCATGGAGATCTTCGACGCCGAGGTGGAGATCGAGGACGGCACCGAGACGCTGGGCGAGGCCCGCGGTCGGGTGCGGTTCACCGACGTCGCCTTCCGCTACCCGGACTCGGCCGTCGACACGCTGCACCACGTGAACCTGGAGATCGAGCCGGGCGAGACCATCGCCGTGGTCGGCACCACCGGGTCGGGCAAGACCATCCTGACCCAGCTCATCCCGCGGCTCTACGACGTGACCGCCGGCTCGATCAGCATCGACGGCGTCGACGTCCGGGACCTGCGCCTGACCGAGCTGCGGACGGTCGTGGCGACGGCGTTCGAGGACCCGACGCTGTTCTCCATGTCGGCGCGGGAGAACCTGACCCTGGGCCGGCCGGACGCCAGCGAGGCCGACATCGCCGAGGCGGTCGAGGTGGCCCAGGCGCAGTTCGTCTACGACCTGCCGTGGGGCCTGGACACCCGCATCGGTGAGCAGGGCATGAGCCTGTCCGGTGGGCAGCGGCAGCGGCTCGCCCTGGCCCGGGCCGTGCTGGCCAAGCCGCGCGTGCTGGTGCTGGACGACACCCTGTCCGCCCTGGACATCCACACCGAGGCCCTGGTCGAGGAGGCCCTGCAGCGCGTGCTGGTCGGGGTGACCGGGCTCGTGGTGGCCCACCGCGCGTCCACGGTGCTGCTGGCCGACCGGGTGGCCATGCTGTCCGGCGGCACCCTGACCCACATCGGCACGCACGCCGAGCTGCTGGCCACCGTGCCGGAGTACCGCGAGCTGCTGTCCGCCGAGTACGCCGAGGAGATGTCGGCATGACCGCCGTCGATCAGCACGAGAACCGACGCCAGGACGAGCTCGAGCGCGATCGCCTCGCGTCGCAGCGGACCGGGGTCGAGGAGTGGCGCGGGGTCGCCGCCGAGCACAACGACGAGATGGCCGACCGGGCCAGCGGCTTCCTGAAAGCGCGGAGCCGCGCCCTGCTGGTGGACCTGCTGCGCCCGTACCTGAAGGTCGTCTGGCTGCTGGTGGCGATCGTGGTGATCGAGAACGCGGCCCGGCTGTCCATCCCCTGGCTGGTCCAGCGGGGCATCGACTTCGGCATCCCGCCGCTGCTGGCCGGCGGCAGCGGGAGCGCGCTCTACCAGACCATCGGGCTGATGCTCGGTGCCCTGGTGGTGCAGACCGTCAGCCGGGTCTACTTCCTGCGCGAGTCGGGTCGGGTCGGTCAGAAGGTGCTGCTGGAGCTGCGCCGCCGCCTGTTCACCCACTTCCAGAAGCTCGACGTCAAGTTCCACGACCGCTACACCACCGGTCGGGTGGTGTCGCGGCTGACGAACGACATCGACGCGATCATGGAGCTGCTGGCCGGGGGCTTCGACGGCCTGGTCACCGCGGTGCTGACCATGGTCGGCGTCGGGGTGCTGCTGCTCACCCTGGACTTCAAGCTCGGCGCCGTCTGCCTGATCGGCTTCCCGATCCTGATGCTGCTGGTGCGCTGGTTCTCCCGCGCTTCGTCGCTGACCTACCGCCGCGTGCGGGAGAGCTCGGCGCTGGTCATCGTCCAGTTCATCGAGACCATGACCGGGATCCGCGCGGTGCAGTCCTACCGTCGGGAGCCGCGCAACGCGGAGATCTTCTCCGACGTCGCGCACCGCTACCAGGACGCCAACGTCAAGTCCTTCCGGTTGGTCGCCATCTTCATGCCGGGGGTCCGGCTGGTCGGCAACGTGACCATCGGCATCGTGCTGCTCTACGGCGGCTGGCGCGTGATGCAGGGTGAGATGACCGTCGGCGTGCTGACCGCCTTCCTGCTCTACCTGCGGATGTTCTTCGAGCCGATGCAGGAGATCAGCCAGTTCTACAACACCTTCCAGTCCGCCTCCGCAGCGTTGGAGAAGCTGTCCGGGGTGCTGGAGGAGGACCCGACGGTCCGCGAGCCGGAGCACCCGGTGCCGCTGCCCCACGCGCGGGGCACCGTCCGGTTCGAGGGCGTCCAGTTCTCCTACGTCCCGGAGCGCCCCGTGCTGCCGGGGCTGGACCTGTGCATCCCGGCCGGTCAGACGGTGGCGCTGGTCGGCACCACCGGTGCCGGCAAGACGACGATCGCCAAGCTGATGTCCCGCTTCTACGACCCCACCGGTGGCGAGGTGCTGCTGGACGGGGTGGACCTGCGCCAGCTGCGCGACTCCGACCTGCGTCGGGCCGTGGTGATGGTGACGCAGGAGAACTTCATGTTCGACGGGTCGATCGGCAGCAACATCGAGTTCGGCAAGCCGGGAGCCAGCCAGACCGAGATCGAGGGGGCGGCCCGGGCCGTCGGCGCGCACGAGTTCATCTCCGCGTTGCCGGAGGGCTACGCCACCGACGTCGGCAAGCGCGGCGCGCGGCTGTCGGCCGGGCAGAAGCAGCTGGTCGCCTTCGCCCGGGCGTTCCTGGCCGATCCCGCTGTGCTGATCCTGGACGAGGCCACCTCGAGCCTGGACGTGCCGAGCGAGCGGCTGGTGCAGCAGGCGCTGCGGACGATCCTGGCCGACCGGACCGCGGTGATCATCGCCCACCGGCTGTCCACCGTGGACATCGCCGACCGGGTGCTGGTGCTGGAGCACGGACGGGTGATCGAGGACGGCACGCCGTCCGACCTGGTCGACGCCGACAACGGTCAGTACGCGTCGTTGCACCGGGCCTGGCGGGAGTCCCTGGCCTGACCGGCTTTCGCTCCAGGTCAGGCGGCGTCAGCGTACGGTTTCCGACCGCGGGCGGCTCCCTGGACAGCGCGAGCCTCGACGGTTGGGTCGAGAGTGGACCCACGGCTGGGTCCTCGGGCCCATGACGCCGGCCCCCGATCTCCTTAGAGTCGCGGAGGTGGGGCATCGAGAGCGCGGCGCGGCGTCGACCGAGTACGTCGGCGCGCTGGCCATCATGAGCGTCGTGGTGGCCGCCATCGTGCTGGCCACGCAGGCGTTTCCGGTCGGCGCGTTCGTCGACGAGACGCTCTGCTCGATCCGCCAGCTCGCCCACTGCGCGACCTCGGCGGGAGCGGTGCCCGCCTCCGACACCGGTACTGATCCGGACGCGGGCCCAGGCTCGGAGACGACCGCGAACTCGGGCTCGGACACCGGTGCCGACACCGGTGACCGGCGCGATCAGGAGGGTCAGACCCGCGACGACCGCCGCGGCCGGGGGTCGGACAAGGCACCCGACGACACGTCGGTGGACGGATCCGACCCCGGCACCGACCCGCTCGGTCCGCCGACGACGGGCACGAGCGTCGAGGAGCCGGATCCGCCCTCCTGGCAGCCGCCCGACGACGGCGCCGGTGAGTACGACTCGGAGCGCGCCTGGCCGTGGGACCACGCCAAGAAGGTGGCGATCGAGCTGGCGGCGAACGTGATGGCGGGCAAGTGGCCGGACGCGTCCCGCAACCTGTCGCACTACCTGGCCAACACGGGTGAGCCGCTGGAGCAGGACGTCGACCAGATCCTCGCCGACGTCCCGCCGTTCCAGGCCAAGGTGGACGAGGTGCGGACCTCCCTGGGGGAGGACGCGGTCGCCCGCGCGCAGGAGTCCGGCGCCACCGGCCCGGTCACCTTCCCGGTGAACACCGCCTGGTCCGGTTTCTACATCACGTCCGACATGAGCCAGAACTGGTTCTACGCGCTCGGCGGGGTGAGCTACAACCAGACGGGTCAGGTCACCGTCTACCCTCCGACCTCCCCGGGCGGATCGTGGCGCTACGAGGTCAGCACCCGGGTGAACCTGTACGACCAGTACAACTGGGACGGCGGGAAGTCGACCGACATCGGTCCGATCACGGTGACCGACGACGAGCTGGCTCGACTGCACCGCCAGGGTCTGGCGCGCGAGTACCGTAACCAGGGCCGCAGCGACACGACCACGACGACGGGAACGGTGCCGGGATGAGACTGCTTCGGGCGATGGTGGCGGTGCTCGCGCTCACCCTCGCGCTCGTCGCCTGCGACAGCGGGACGACCCAGCCCTCGACCCCGCCCTCCAGCGGGCCGCCCAAGGACTCGGTCGAGGCGTTCCAGTCCTTCTCCGGCCTGACCATCCCGGCCACGGCCGAGGACGTCTCGGTCCGCGTGGTCGGGACGAGTGCCGAGCAGCCGGAGTACCTGGTCACCTTCACCGTGCCCAGCGCCGCCGTCGACGACTTCGCCGTCTCCGGCGGGATGCAGCGGCCGCTGCGGGTCACCACCATCCCGGCCAGCGTCCGGGAGCTCTTCGACTACCAGGGAGACTCCTCCACCGGCGCCGTGGTGGCCGAGGCCAGCCTGCCCGCGGACGTGAGCATCCAGCGCCAGCTGCTGGCCATCGGCACCAAGACAGCCACCTCGACGGTGTACGTGTCCGCGTCCAAGCTGCCGGCCTGAGCAGGCACCGCAGGCCCCCGAGCCGTTCGACAGCCCACGGCCAGCTCAGTCGCCGGTCAGGGGTGCCGTCAGCCCAGCCAGGTCAGGGCCTCGCTCACCGTCGCGACCTCAGTCCGGCCCGGACGCGGCCCGGCGGCCGACCGACCACCACCACGCGTACGCCGAGATCCCGCGCCGCGTCCAGCTTGGCGGCGGTGTGGGTCCCTCCGGAGTCCTTGGTGACCAGTAGGTCCGACGCGGTCTCGGCCAGCAGGGCGCGCTCGGCGGCGTAGGCGTACGGTCCGCGGGACCGGATCAGCCGCCACCGCTGCGGCAACGGGACGTCGGGCGGGTCCACCACCCGGACGGTCGCGTCCTTGTCGGCCCAGACCAGGAACCGGTCCAGGGACTGACGGCCGGTGGTCACGAAGGGCCGTTCGGACTCCGCACCCGCAGCCACCGCCGCGTCGACGGAGGCCACCCAGGTCCAGCGGTCCGCGTCCGGATGCGTACGCCAACCGGGCCGCTGCAGCCGCAGCAGCGGGGTGCCGGTCTTCTCGGCAGCGGCCGCCGCGTTGGCGGAGATGGTCGCGGCGAACGGGTGGGTGGCGTCGACGACCGCGCCGATGCGGTGCTCGACCAGGTAGGCGGCCAGCCCGTCCACCCCGCTCAGCGTCGACGTGCTGAAGCCGCCGACCCGGACCTCACCGACGGGCAGGGCCGGGTTCCGGACCCGACCGGCCAGCGAGCTGATCACCCGACGACCCGTGCCGACCAGCAGGGCGGCCAGTGCCCTGGCCTCCGCCGTGCCGCCCAGGATCAGGACGGACGAATCCGCGTCCGGCTGCCCCATGGTCAGGCCCGGGCCAGCCGGACCACCACGGCCACCACCAGGGCGGCGTCGCCGACCATGGTGGCCAGTCGGGTGGCCCGGGCGATGTCGCCACCCTCGGGTGCGCGGCCGTCGCCGAGGGTGCCGCGGTCGGACACCTCCCCGGCGTACGTGTTCCGACCGCCGAGCTGCACCCCCAGCGCGCCCGCGAAGGCGGCCTCGACCACCCCGGCGTTCGGGCTGGGGTGGGCGGCGGCGTCCCGCCGAACGGCGTCCAGCGCGGCTCGCGGAGAGCCGTTGACCCAGAGGGCGCCGAGGGCGGCCAGACCGCCGGAGACGCGTGCGGGCAGCCAGTTGGCCACGTCGTCGAGGCGGGCGGAGGCCCAGCCGAACCGTTCGTAGCGCGGTGAGCGGTGCCCGACCATCGCGTCCAGGGTGTTCACCGCGCGATAGCCGAGCAACCCGGGCAACCCGGCGACCGCGCCCCACAGCAGCGGGGCGACCACGGCGTCGGAGCTGTTCTCGGCCACCGACTCGACGCCGGCGCGGGCCACCTCGGAGGCGTCCAGCGTGGTGGTGTCCCGGCCGACCAGCCGGGCGACCTGGCGGCGGGCGGCGGGCAGGTCCTCGGCGCCGAGGTGGTCGGCCACTGCCTCGGCCTCCCGGACCAGGGACCGGCCGCCGAGCACCACCCAGGTCCCGGCAGCTGTCAGCACGCCGGTGACCAGCGGCCACCGCCGCGTGCTCCGCTCCAGCGCCACCCCGGCTGCCACCGGCACCCCGACCGCCACCAGGGTGAACAGCACGCCCCGGCTCCGGTCGTCGGCGTACAGGACCTTCTCCAGCCGGCCGGCGGCCTGGCCGAAACCCGCCACCGGGTGGAACCGCTGCGGATCGCCGAGCGCGCGGTCGAGGACGTAGCCGGCGATCAGGCCACCGGCGGGGGCGAGGCGTCGGGCGGCGCGGGCGAGCGTGGACATCGAGAAACACGGTAGCGGGCGCCGTCCCCGCTGCGGGTCGGGCAGGATGGACGGGTGAGTCGCCGCGTCCTGGTCACCGGTGGGGTCCGGTCCGGCAAGTCGGCGTACGCCGAGCGGTTGCTGGCCGGACGCACCGGCGTCACCTACCTGGCCACCGGGCCGGTGCCCGATCCGCAGACCGACCCCGACTGGGCGGCCCGGATCGAGGCCCACCGGTCCCGCCGGAGCCCCCTGGGGTGGACGACAGTGGAGACCGCCGACCCGGCGCGGGTGCTGCGCGCCGCCGACGGACCGGTGCTGCTGGACTGCCTGGGCACGTGGCTGACCGCCTGCCTGGACGAGCTGGAGGCGTGGCAGCGACCCGCCGCCGACTGGGAGCCCGCCTGGCAGGAGCGGTCAGCGGTCTTCGTCAGCGCCTGGCGGGAGGCCGACGTGATCGGGGTGACCAACGAGGTCGGCTGGGGTGTGGTCTCGGAGCACCGGTCGGGTCGGCTGTTCGCCGACCTGCTCGGACGGCTCAACCAGCAGGTGGCGGCCGCCAGCGACGAGGTCGTGCTGATGGTGATGGGTCGACCGGTCCTTCTCTGAGCCTGCGCTCAGCCACCTCTTCGGACGGGAACGTACGGTGTGGCCATGGCCCGCTCGCCCCTCCACCGCCCGCCGACCATCCTCGAGCTCGACCTCACCCAGCCGTTGGTCGACCCACTGCCGTCAGATCCGCTGGCGGGGCTGCGCAACCGCGGCCGGCGGCTGCTGCGGCCGACGATCAAGGCGCTGCACGAGGCCGCCGCCGACCCGAAGGTGCTCGGTCTGGTGGCCAAGGTCGGTGGACCGCTGGGCTGGTCGACGATGCACGAGCTCCGGCGCGGCCTGCAGCCGTTCCTGGACGCCCGCAAACCCACAGTGGCCTGGGCCGAGACCTTCCCCGACGGGGCCCTCGGGACCACCGCGTACGTGCTCGCGTCCGGCTTCGACGAGGTCTGGCTGCAGCCCGGCGGCGGCCTCGGCCTGCTGGGCGTGGCCGTCGAGACGACCTTCCTGCGGGGGGCGTTCGACAAGCTCGGGATCGAGCCGCAGATCGAGCAGCGGCACGAGTACAAGAGCGCCGCCGACCGGCTGACCCGGACCGAGCTCACGCCGGCCCACCGCGAGTCGCTGGACGCGCTGGCCGCTTCGATCTACACCGACGCCGTGTCCCTGATCGCCGCCGGCCGGTCCCTGTCGACCGAGCGGGTGCGCGAGCTGGTGGACACCGGTCCCCGCACCGCGGCCGAGGCGCTGGAGGCCCGGCTGGTCGACCGGCTCGGCTACCGCGACGAGGTGCTGGCCGCGCTGCGCGAGCGCACCGACCCCGAGGCCGAGCTGTTGTTCGCCGACCGCTGGCGGCCCCGTCGACAGCTCAGGCTCCCGGCCCGGCACACCGAGCACCTGGCGCTGGTCGAGGTCCGCGGGGGCATCGCCTCGGGCCGCAGCCGCTCCGGCCCGATGGGCGTGCAGGCCGGCAGCGACACCGTGGCCAGCGAGCTCCGCGCCGCCACCGCCGACGACCACGTCCGCGGGGTCGTCCTGCGGGTCGACTCGCCCGGCGGCTCCGCGGTCGCCTCCGACGTGATCTGGCGGGAGGTGAACCGGGTGCGCGAGGCCGGCAAGCCGGTGGTCGTGTCGATGGGTGACCTGGCCGCCTCCGGGGGCTACTACGTGGCCTGCCCGGCGGACCGGATCGTGGCCCTGCCCAGCACCCTGACCGGCTCCATCGGGGTGCTCGGCGGCAAGTTCGTCACCGCCGAGCTGATGGACCGACTGGGGCTGAGCACCGGGGCGGTCGAGCAGGGGGACCGGGCCCGGATGTGGTCGACCCGCCGCTCGTTCACCGACGCCGAGCGGGAACGGCTGGACGCGGAGATGGACGCCATCTACGCCGACTTCGTGGCCAAGGTCGCCACCGGCCGGGGCCGCACCGTGGCCGAGATCGAGCCGCTGGCCCGCGGTCGGGTGTGGACCGGGCGGGACGCGTACGAGCGCGGGCTGGTCGACGAGCTGGGCGGGCTGCGGGACGCGGTTCGCACCGCCCGCCGGTTGGCCGGACTGTCCGACGACGCGCCGGTCGCCCCGGCCGTCCACCTGCCGCTGCCGGCCCGCTGGATCCCGGCCCGCAGCAGCGACGACCCGCGCTCCCTGGTCAGCGCCACCGTGCCGACGCTGACCGAGCTGACCGCGTCGCTGGCGACGAGCGGGATCCAGCTGCGGATGCCCGACCTCCGGGTGCGATGACCTCTCGGCAGCCTCCAGGGGCGATGAGCTCGCTGCACGACGACGCCGTCCGGGTTCTCCGGGCCTGGGCAGGAGCCGAGATCGGCAAGGACCAGCAGAGTCTGGCCGAGGCCTACCTGGGCTTCCTGGCCGCCCGACCCGACGCGATGTGGCGGTCCTGCGAACCGGGCCACCTGACCGCCAGTGCCCTGGTGCTGTCGGCCGATCGCTCGGCCACGCTGCTCACCCTGCACCCGCGGGTCGGCCAGTGGCTCCAGCTGGGCGGTCACTGCGAGCCCGACGACCAGACGCTGGTGGCGGCCGCGCTGCGGGAGGCGACCGAGGAGTCCGGGATCGACGGGCTGGAGATCGACCCGGTGCCGGTCCGGCTCGACGTGCACGCCCTGACCTGCTCGTTGGGCAGGCCGACCCGGCACCTCGACGTGCAGTTCCGCGCGTACGCCCCGCCCGGCGCGGTCGCCACGATCAGCGTCGAGTCCGACGACCTGGCCTGGCACCCGGTGGACGACCTGCCCGCTGCGGCCGACCGCTCCGTACGCCTGCTGGTGGAGGCCTCGCGCAAAGCGTAACTTGTGAGTTACGCTTGCCGGGTGGAGGTGTTCGAGGCGGTCGGGGACCCGGTGCGGCGCGAGATCCTGGCCGCCCTCGGCAGCGGGACCCTGAGCGCGGGTGAGATCGCCGGCCTGTTCGCGATCTCCCGGCCCGCGGTGAGTCGCCACCTCCGGGTCCTGCGGGAGTCCGGACTGGTGCGCGACGAGGTGAGCGGTCGTCGACGCCTCTACCGTCTGGTTCCCGAGGGACTCGACCCGCTGCGCAGCTGGCTGGCCGAGGTGACGCCGGCGTCGTGGCTGGTCGGTCCGGCGGCAACGGCGTCGGCGGGGCCCGCCTGGACGTCCCGTCTCGACGCCCTGGAGACCGAGGTACGCCGCACCCGCCGCGCACGCCACCAGACCGATCGGGCGGACGCCGCCACCGATCACCCGGCCAGCACGAAGGAGACAGCATGAGCCCGACACCCACCGGGGAGGTCCGACGCACCGCCGAGGGCCGCGACCTGGTCCTGACCCGCGAGCTGCCCGGCTCCCTCGAGGACGCCTGGGCCAGCCTGACCGACTCCGAACGGACCGCCCGCTGGTACGCGAGCTGGACCGGGGACGGCCGCGTCGGCGGCACCATCGAGCTGACCCTGGTCGCCGAGGAGGGCAGTCCGACCGCTCCGGCCACCATCGAGGTGTGCGAACCGCCGACCAGGCTGGCCCTGCGCACCGACGACGACGGCGGCAGCTGGTCGCTCGAGGCTCGCCTGGAGCCGCTCGGCCCGGACCGGACCCGGCTCACTTTCCTGCACCACCTCGGCGCGAGCGACCAACCGCACGAGCTCGGCCCCGGCTGGGAGTACTACCTGGACCGGCTGCAGGCCTTCGTCACCGACCAGCCGATGCCCGACTTCGACGACTACTGGCCGTCGCTGGCGGCCGCGTACCCGGATCCCCAGCCTTCGGCCGATCGGCCGGCGACGTACTGAAACCCAGTGACCGAGGGGGTAGCGGTCGGAGGGGTCAGCTTTGTCATGGTGTGTCCCGTCTAGGTGTGGTCTGGCGTCGTCGTGGATGTGTTGTCCCGGTGGTAGTCGGCCGGCCGGGGTGACCGCTTCGATACCAGCCCCTGGTCGGCAGCCCGTTACTTCTGGCGGCGCCTCACGGGCGCGCCGGCCCGGATCGCCCGTGGGATCTCGGCCACGGTGTCGACACGTTGGATCAGCGCTTCGACCTCGCCCTGGGGCGCATCGCACTCGACGCGAACGGTGTAGTCGATGCCAGTTGATCGCCAGCTGGCGGTCTCGTACTCACCGCGAGCGGACACGCAGACCCCGTGGATCTCGAGTCCGAGCGCTTCTGCCTCACGGTAGATGTCGTTGAGCACACACCCTGCTGCCGCGAGGTGCAGCAGGTGAGCCCCGGTGAAGGCGGCCTCGACGGTCACGCCGACCTCGGTCCAGGCATGCGGAAAGGAAACGGCGTGAGCAGCTCTGCTGCGCAGGGTGCCGGCGCCGACCGCTACGGTGTACTCGCCCACGCGAAGATCGTCGCACAGCGGGCCACCCGGGAGGATCCACCTCCGGTACCTACGTCGAATCGTCGGCCGTTCGACCACGCGGACGGTCATCTGCGACGGGCCGGTAGCGTTCGATCGATGACCGCTGCGCCACCTGGCCCACGCTGCGTGCTCCTGGCCGGCAGCTCGGGTACCGGCAAGAGCACCCTGTGCCGTCTCGGGCACTCGCAGATGCTGGCGGCGTGGGGTCACCAGGCAGCGGCGATCGACCTGGACCACCTCTACCGGGCAGTCGACGCTCGTTGGGAGCTGCCGTACACCGACGAACGGAACGCCATGGTCCTCGGTCAAGCCGCCTGCTGGGTGCGCTCACTCGTCGGCCACGGTTGGCTGACGGTCGTGGTCACCGGCAACAGCATCTTCGACCCCTCGGACACCGTGCCGTTCATCGCAGGGCTGCCGCCGGAGCTGACCGTCCATCACCTCACGCTGCGCGTGCGCGAGGAGGTGTTGCTGGCCCGGTGCGCCGGCCAACCCGGCCGCGACCCCACCGCGTTGCTGCACGACCTGCGGCCGGAGGGTCGACTGCGCCACCCGGGCACCGAGGTCATCGACAGCAGCGATCTCGATCCCCCGGGCACGCTGGACGCACTCGTCCGGTCCGTGATGAGCGGCGGCGGGTTGGTGCGCGTTCCGGACACACCATGACGAACGTCTCCGGCGGCCCGACGCCTGTCTCAGCTGTGTCCATGCCGGCCACCGGTGCCCCTCGGCCCTGCCTGAGCCGACGGCCTCGAGTTTCTCGCGGCTCCGACCCGACACTCAGCTCACTGACCCGCCAGCCGCTGCGCGACGTCGGAGCAGCGACGGACCGGCACTGATGCCGGGGGGCGGTCGGCTACGGGGGCACTGTCGCCTGGGCCGACGATCTCCTTCTCCCTGGGGGAACGACGAGCAAGCCTGCTGGTGCACCATCGCGCTCCCGTTGCTGCACAACAGCGCCGATGCTGATCCGATGAGCCCAGGTCCGACGGCGTGGACCACCTCGTGTCATAGTGCTGAGCCGAGCGTGATCGGTGACAGGAGCAGAGGTGTTCGGACGGGAGACCCTCGATCCCGCGTGCCGTCGTCGCCGCGACCGGGTGCACGGGGTTGACGTCTCGTCGCTCGTTGCCGGCCCACCCGCCTCGGCCACCAGCGACCCGTGCCTCGATGTGGTGATGGTGCATGGCCTGGCGGTGTCGAACCGCTCCCTGGTGCCAACCCTGGTTCGGCTGGGGCGCGACCGCCGGGTCTTCGCACCGGATCTTCCCGGAGTGAGACGCAGCGACCAGCCGTCGCGGCGACTGAGCGTCGGGGACCTGACGGACGGGGTGCTGGACTGGATGGACCTGGTGGGAGTGGGTCGCGCCGTGTTCGTCGGTCACTCACTCGGTTGCCGTCTCGTGGGTGAGCTGGCGGCGCGTCACCCCGACCGGGTGGCGGCCGTCGTGCTGGCCAGCCCGGCTCCGGATCCCTCTCAGCGCCCTCTGGTGCGGCAAGCCTGGCACTTGCTCCTGGACGGTCCCCGGGAGCACCCTTCGATGGCGATGCTTGCTGTTGCCGACTACCTCCGGGTCGGTCCGAGCTGGGTGCTGCGGGCGATCGGGGAGGCACGACGCGGCGACGGTGAGGCCATCGTGAGCAGCATCCAGCAGCCGGTCCTGGTGGTCCGCGGCGACCGCGACCCCCTCGTGTCACCGCAGTGGGCCCACGCCTTGGTCCGCGCCCTTCCGTCGGGGGAGCTGGCCACGATCCCCGGCGCACCCCACGGGCTTCCCTACTCCGCTCCGGGCGCGTTCGCCGCTGCCGTCCGCCACTTCGTGAGCAGGCGAGCTCGGCCGCTCCCGGGATCCTGATGCACGTCGAGGTGGCACCCCCGCCGAAGGATGTCTGGTCTCATCTCGTGGTTGGACGGACCGGCACCGTGGGCACGACGGCGGCGGGCTGGACCCCGCTCCCGGCTGGCTCGCCCGCCGGGGACCTGACCAGCAGCGAGCAAGACAGAGAGTGGAGTCCAGCACGTGGTGCACGACGGACGTGAGTGAGCGCGTGCCGGCAACGTAGGTGCGAACTGGCTGCTGGGGCGCCGTACGGGCGCCCAGCAGGTGAGTTCGACGGTTCTGCCACTCAGCCCGGACGACCGCCCCACTTCTTCAACCAGTACTGCGCCTTGGAGTAGACGGTGGGGATCTGGTGGATGAACTTGTCGGTCGGGCAGAGCTTGCCGGTGGCGCTGGACCACACCGCCCCGGTCTGCTTGCGGCACCACGTGGTGCGGTCGCTGCGATCGAATGCCCCGAAGTTGCCGTCGATTCCGAGGCGGTGCCAGGCCAAGCCGCTCAGGTCGTTCACCGTCGCGATCCTGTTGGGCACCCCACAGTGGATGACAGCCCAGGCGAAGATCTTCGCGAGGTTCCTCAACTGGGTGTCAGTCATCTTGTCGCCCACGAGGCCCGCATGCTCGACTGAGATGCTCCTCGCGTTGCCGTCGAGATCGGCGGCCGCCCGTCGGTTCATGTACTGGTGCTGGCGTGGAGCACCGGAGCGTGGGTTGTAGAAGTGCGCGTAGCTACCCCCAGCGCCCTTGTTCGGGCCGTAGATGTCGGAGCTCCTGGTCACCGCGATGTGGATGGTGACGCGTTTCGGGTTCATGGCGGTGGTCGAGCGACCCGTGATGGGGTCCCAGACCGCGAAGCTGGCCCGGCGTCGTGGGTTGACCGCCGCCTCAGCGGGCAGACCCTCGAATCCGGCGATGGTTGCTGCCGTGGCCGCGGAGCCGAGCATGAGCGTCCTGCGGGCGATCTTGTGGGCTTCTGTCATGCAGGCACGCTAGAACGACAGGGGGTCGTGGCTGCGAGGCCAGATCCTCACGTCAGCCACGTTCACCGCGTCACCACCAGCAGCAGAGCGAGCAGGGTGAGCTCGACGACGGCCCCGAGCACGTCACCGGTGATCCCACCGAGCCGACGGACGGCGAGCCGGACTGCCCCGTACGCGATGACCGCGCCGATCACCACGGCGCCGAGAGTGTTCCACCAGGCAGTCTGGCTGACCAGCCCGGTGGCGACCACGACGAGCCAGGTCAGCGCTCCCACCCCGAGAACCACCGGTGCGGTGACGGTGCCCGCCACCATCGCGCCCAGACCACCCGGACGTGCCGCGGGTACCCCGGCCCGGCAGGCGATCAGCAGGCCGGCCCGGGAGGCGGCGATGACGACGACCAGCAGCACGGCGCTTCCGGTCTCCGCGACCAGGGCGGACGCCGCCACCGCCTGACCACCGAGCACCAGCAGCAGCGCGACCACCCCCATCGGGCCGACGTCGCCGCGCCGCATGATCTCCAGCGCGCCGGCGGCCTCGCGACCCGAACCGAGCCCGTCCACGGTGTCGGCCAGCCCGTCCAGGTGCAGGGCGCGGGTGCCGACGGCCAGCACGGCGACCACGACCAGCCCGGCCAGCAGCGGCGGCCAGGAGGTGAGCGCGGCCAGCCGGCCCAGGCCGGCCGCGAGGGCGGCCAGCGGCAGCACCGCCAGCGGTGCCAGGGCCATCGCCCGACCGGCCGTCCTCCGGTCGACGGCCGCCGGCGGTCGGACCGGGAAGACGGTCAACGTGCCGACCGCCAGCCGCCAGGCCGAGGCCCAGCTCACGTCAGATCGGACAGCAGTGCCATGTCCGACAGCAGCAGCGCGGCCGACCGCACCAACGGCACCGCGGCCACGGCCCCGCTGCCTTCGCCGAGTCGCAGACCGAGGTCGAGCAGCGGCACCAGACCGAGCTTGTCCACCGCCAGTTGCTGGGCCGGTTCGGTGGACCGGTGACCAGCGGCCCACCAGGCGACGCAGCCGGGTGCCAGGTCCTCGGCCACCGAGGCCTCGGCCAGGGCGACCACCCCGTCGAGCAGGACCGGTACGCCGGCCCGGGCGGCGGCGACCAGGAAGCCGACCCCGGCGGCCAGGTCCGCCGAGCCGAGCGCCGTCAACCGGGTGACCGGGTCGGCGACCCGGGTGCCGGCGCGGTCCAGGGCGCGCTGGATCAGCTCGGTCTTGGCGGTCAGGGCCGCGTCGTCGATGCCGGTGCCGCGGCCGGTGACCTCCGCCGCTGGGAGGCCGAAGGTGGCCGCGATCAGCGAGGCCGCCGGGGTGGTGTTGCCGATGCCCATGTCACCGATCACCAGCAGGTCCGCGCCGGCGGCGATCTCCTCGGCGGCGACCGCGGCTCCGGCCGCCAGGGCCCGTTCGGTCTCCTCGGGGGTCAGTGCGTCCTCGCGGTCGATGGCGCCGGAGGATCGCCGGATCTTGTAGGCGCCGACGGCCGCCGGCAGCGCGGTCAGGTCGGCGTCCACCCCGAGATCCAGCACCCGTACGGACACGTCGTGCTGCCGGGCCAGGACGCTGACCCCCGCGACGCCGGCCAGGAAGGCGCCGACCATGACCGCGGTGACCTCGCGCGGGTAGGCCGAGACCCCGGAGCCACCGGCGGTCACCCCGTGGTCACCGGCCAGCACCACCGCGCGTACGCGGGCGGGTGGCGGGGCCGGGCAGACGCCGGCGCAGGCCGACCACCAGACCGCCAGATCCTCCAGCCGGCCCAGCGCGCCGGTCGGCTTGGCCAGGTCCGCGACCCGCTCGCGGGCCTGCCGGGCCACGTCGGCCGAGGGCGGCGACGACCCTGTTCTGCTCGGTGGTCACCCTGTTCTGCTCGGTGGTCACTGCTCTCTCTCCCCGGTCAGCCACGGACGTCGGCGAGCTCGCGGCCCGGCGCGGTGGCCGCCCGCGAGAGCCGGCCGACGAGCTCGGCCAGGGCGATCCCGAGCACCGTCCACAAGGTGAGCTGGGTCAAGAAGCTGGCCTTGCGGAAGTCGTACAGCACCGAGGCCGGGAACGTGTCCGGCACCTCGTTGTAGTGCGGCAGCAGCGCCATCACCACCAGCATCACCACCACGTACGCGCCGCCGGCGATCAGCGTGGCGTGCCAGCCGCCGACCCGGTCACCCAGCCGACGTCCGACCAGCACCGCTGTCACGGCAGCGATCAGGGAGATGGCCAGGAAGATGAAGTACAGCGCGCTGCGCATGCCGATGGTGTCCCCGCTGCCCACCGCCGGCGGGTTGGGCGGGTAGATCAGGAACGGCACCGCGTAGACCGCCAGGAAGGCGATGGCGGCGACCGCGAGCGTGGTCGCCCGCGGGGTCAGCCGTCCGAACCGGCCCATGGCGATGGCGCTGACCACGCCGACCAGCCCGCCCAGGACCACACCGGCGACGAGCAGACCGGTGAGCAGACCGAGGGTGGACTGCAGCGAGCGAGGGACCTCGACGTCGCCGGGCGCGCTGTCGGTCTCGGCGTGGCCGCCGTCGGCGTGCTCGGCCGAGCCGGTCGTCCCGGTCGACTCGGTGCCGTGGCTGTGGCCGCCGGTCGAGTCCTCCAAGGCGATGGCGGCGCGCACCGGCGGCTCGCCGACGACGTACGCCACGGCGAAGGCCGCGAAGGCAGCCAGCAGTCCGGCGAGCAGGCCCCGGACCAGGAAGTCACGGGCGGTCATGGCCGGGCTCAGTGGCACGGGAAGCCGAGCAGGTGCCGGCTGTCGTGGACCCACTCGTGCACGGCGTTGCCGGCGATCAGGGTGGTGGCGCCCTCTTCGGCGGAGACGAAGTAGAGGCCGACGACGGCGAGCAGCGCGGCGAACAGCAGCCACGGCAGGATCTGCCGGACCGAGAGGGTCGGGATGGCGACGGCGACGGGCGCGTTCAGCCGGTCGGTGCCTGCGTGAGAGTCGGTCATGTGTCCTCCTGGGGTTACGGCGACCCGTTGGTCGTGGAGCGCAGCAGAGGGCGGGTCTGACTCGGACTCCCGGCTGGTGCCGGGGCCCACACAGTGGCGCGACCGCGTCGGGTTCTCACCGACTTCCGATTCCTCTGTCGAACGCGAGCACTCTATCCCTGCCGGCTCCCGAGCACACCCTGCGGCCGTGCGTGGCTCCGCGGTGGGTTCCGGTGGTGGTCGGGTGGCGGCCGGATATGACTCGGCGGTGGGATCCGGCCCCACGTGCGCGCCGGATGTGGCTTCGGGGTGGGTTCCGGTCGATATCCGCGCCGGACTGGGCCGGATGTGGCTTCGGGGTGGGTTCCGGTCTCCGGGGTGGTCGCGGTGGCGTACGGATGTGGCTTCGGGGTGGGTTCCGGTCTCCGGGGTGGTCGCGGTGGCGTACGGATGTGGCTTCGCGGTGGGTTCCGGCCCATTCGGCCCGGCCCCGCTGGCCCGGAGCGGCTCATCGGTGGTTCCGGCCACCAACCCCAGCTCACCGAGACACCGCCGCACCCCTAATTCGTACGCCGTCAAGACGACCTAGGTCCCCTGGCAGCGGCCACCGGGGTCTATGGGCAGTCGGGACGCGGGTCGTCATGATCGTGATCATGACTGGGACGACGGACACCGCGGCGGCTACGGGGGTGGGTCGTCGGACGCTGCTCAAGGGTCTCGGTCTCGGCGGCGCTGCGGTCGCCCTGACCGGGTTGTCGGCGTGCACAGGCGACCCGGATCCGGAGCCGGGCGCAGCCGGTTCGCCAGCCGTCGGGGCCGGGTCGGGGGCGGCCCCGACGGGGGAGATCGACGCCGCCGGCGTCGAGCGCGGCCTGGCCGCCCTGCCGGCCATCATCAAGCGGTACAAGGACCAGACGGACGTGCCCGGCGTCGCCATCGCCGTCGTCTACGACGGGAAGGTCCGGTACCTGGAGGGTCTCGGCGACCGCCAGGTCGGCAAGCCCGAGTCCGTCGACCCCGACACGGTGTTCCAGCTCGCGTCGGTCTCCAAGCCGATCAGCTCCACAGTCGTCGCTGCCGCCTTCACCAAGAAGCTGAGCTCGATCGGCTGGGACGACCCCGTCCGCACGGTGCTGCCCGACTTCCTGCTGTCCGACTCCTGGGTGAACTCCCACGTCACACCCGCCGACCTCTTCGCCCACCGCAGTGGCCTGCCCGACCACTCCGGCAACCTGCTGGAGGACCTCGGCTACGACCGCGGGGAGATCCTGAAGCTGCACCGCTACTACCCGTTGAAGCGGTTCCGGGACAACTACGAGTACACCAACTACGGGCTGACGGCGGGCGCCGAGGCGATCGCGCAGGCCAGCGGGATGGCCTGGGAGAAGCTGGCCCAGCAGGTGCTCTTCGAGCCGCTCGGCATGACCAGCAGCAGCTTCGACTTCGCCGACCTGGAGAAGCGGAAGAACCGGGCGGCCATGCACCAGAAGGTCAACGACACGTGGGTGCCGAACCTGAAGGCGGACTACGACCCCCAGGCCCCGGCCGGCTCGGCCAGCTCCTCGCTGCGGGACATGGCCACCTGGGTGACCATGCTGCTGGCCGAGGGCAAGCCGGTGCTGGACGCCGACGAGCTCAAGCGGATCTGGCTCCCGGCCATCGTCAAGCCCGGTCTGCCCACCATCGGGGCGGCGGCCGGCTTCTACGGCCTCGGGTGGAACGTCAACTACGAACCCACCGGGGAGCTGCGGGTCAGTCACTCGGGCGCGTTCGGCCGGGGAGCCGCGACCTCGGTCACCCTCTACCCGTCCAAGGGCCTGGCCATCGTCGGCCTCACCAACGCGCCGCCGGTCGGTCTGCCCGAGGCGATCGGCGTGGAGTTCGTCGACCACATCCGCTACGGGAAGTCGACCCAGCCGGACTGGGTGAAGGTGATCGGCCCGTACATCGAGTCCCCGGTGACCGCTGACCAGAAGAAGTACTCGGCCCCGGCGACGGACCCGAAGCCCGCGCGGCCCGGAGGCACCTACACCGGGCGCTACGAGAACGACCTGTACGGACTGCTGACCGTGTCCGGCGTGGGCAGCAACCTGTCCTTCACGGTGGGACCCGGCCTCCAGAACTTCCCGCTGAGTCACTACAGCGGGGACGACTACTTCTTCCCGACCACGGGCGAGGACGACTCCGGCTTCTCCGGCGCGATCTTCACCGTGTCGGGTCGTCAAGCGGAGTCCCTCGTCATCGGAGCGTGGAACGCTCAAGATCTCGGGACCTTCCGTCGGATCTGAGGGCCGTCGAGCGGGGGTGGCCGGTGTGGTCTTCGGCTACGACGGCCTGCACACTGCAGGGGTGAGCGTCGCCCCGACCTGGTCGTCCGCGACGCCGCGGCCGCTCCGGCTGGCGCTGATCCTGCTCGGCGTGACGACCGGCCTGTTCGGCGGGATCCTGATCGTGCTGGTGTCCGCCGCGTCACCGTCGCTGCTGTGGGCGTTCGTCCTCAACGTGCTGGTCGGCTGGCTCTACGTGGCGGCCGGTCTGCTGGCCTGGAGCCGTCGACCCGGCAACCGGTTCGGTTTCCTGATCGCGGCCGCCGGCTTGGCGATCATGGTCGCCGGGATGCAGCCGACCGGTTTCCCGATCCTGGTGGCGGTCAGCGCGGTCACGGCCACGATCCCGCTGGCGGTCCTGGTCCACGTGCTGCACGCGTACCCGTCCGGACGGGTCTCCAGCCGGGCCTCCCGGCTGGTGGTGGCTGCGGGCTACGTCGTCTGCCTGGTGCTGCAGCCGCCGCTCTACCTGTTCGCTGCGGCGCCACCGCCGTACGACCTGCTGCTGGTGGCCGACCGGCCGGACCTGCTGGCGCTCGGCACGCTGGTCCAGTCCGTCGCCGGGGCGGCCGTCATGGTGGCCACCACGGTGGTGCTGGCGCTCCGGCTGCGACGCGCGAGCCCACGGCGACGCCGGGCCCTGGCTCCCCTGTACGGCTACGGGATCCTCGTCGTGCTGTCCATCCCGATCAGCTCGAGCGTGCTCACCGCCGTGGGGCTGCCGCCGGACTGGGTGTTCCCCATCCAGCTGATCGCCGTGGCCGGCGTGCCGGTGGCGTTCACCCTGGCGCTGCTGCGGGGTGGCTTCGCCCCCACCGGTGAGATCGACGCGCTCGGGACCTGGCTGAGCTCGGCCGACCCGGGCCGGCCCACCCTGACCGCGGCGCTGGCCCGGGCCCTCGGGGACGACTCGGTCGAGCTGGTCTTCTGGGTGCCCGAACGCGCCGCGTACGTGCACGCCAACGGCGACCTCGCCGCCGGGCCGGGCGGGGACGACCGCGGCTGGGCGGAGATCCAGCGGAACGGGGAACGGGTGGGGGCCATCGACTACGACAGCACGCTGCTGGCCGACCCCCGGCCGGTGCACGCGGCCGGTCGGGTGATCGCCATCGCCGTCGACCACGAGCGGGTCACCGCCGACCTGCGCGCCAGCCAGCTGGAGCTGAAGCGATCCCGCGAGCGGATCGTCCGGGCCGGGGACAACGAGCGCCGCCGGATCGCCCGCAACCTGCACGACGGGCTCCAGGTGCGGCTCGTCCTGCTGGCCCTGCAGGCGCAGGAGATCGCCGAGCACGCCGAGGCCCCGCCCTCGGTGCAGGAGGCCAGCGTGGAGCTGCGGCTGGGCGTGGACGGTGCGGCTGCCGAGCTGCGCGCGCTGGTGCACGACGTGCTGCCCGCCGCCCTGATCGAACGGGGACTGTGCGCGGCCACCGAGGACCTGGTCGACCACGTTCCCATCCCGACCACGCTGCAGATGTCGGTGGCCGAGGACGACCTCTCCCAGGTGGTGGAGAGCACCGCCTACTTCGTGGTGGCCGAAGCCCTGACCAACGCGCTCAAGCACGCCCGGCCGACCAGCCTGCAGGTGGGACTGACCCGGGTCGGGGACCACCTGCGGGTCGAGGTGGCCGACGACGGGGTGGGCGGCGCCCACGTACGGGCCGGGTCCGGCCTGGGTGGGCTGACCGACCGGGTCGAGACCCTGGGCGGGCGCCTGCGGCTGACCAGTCCGCCGGACCGCGGAACCCGACTCGTGGCGGAGCTGCCGTGCGGATCGTGATCGGCGAGGACGAGTCCCTGCTGCGGCAGGGGATGACCCACCTGCTGGAGCGGGCCGGGCACCAGGTGGTGGGCACCGCAGCCGACGCCGACGAGCTGATCCGGCACGTCGACGAGCGTCGCCCCGACGTGGTGATCACCGACATCCGGATGCCGCCGGACTTCACCGACGAGGGACTGCGGGCCGCGCTGCAGATCCGCGGGACGCACCCGGCGATCGGCATCATGGTGCTGTCCCAGCACGTGCAGCGCCGGTACGCGATGGAGCTGATCGCCGACAACCCCAGTGGGGTGGGCTATCTGCTCAAGCAGCGGATCGCCGACGTCTCCACCTTCTGCGCCGACCTGGTCCGGGTCGCCGAGGGCGGCACCGTCCTGGACCCGGAGGTGGTCGCCTTGATGATCACCCGGGTGGACCGCGACCACGCCTCCGGTCGACGGCTGACCCCGCGCCAGCAGCAGGTGCTCGCCCTGATGGCCGAGGGCCGCAGCAACGCCGCCATCGCCGAGCGGCTGTCGATCACCGAGAAGGCCGTCGTGCAGCACGTGTCGCACATCTACGACCACCTGATGCTGCCGCCGAGCACCGACGACCACCGTCGGGTGCTGGCGGTGCTGCACCACCTGGCCCGCTGAGCGCAACCGTCGAGCGTGTGCTCGACGTCGCCGTTGGTGTCGATCGCCAACTGTCGGGCGTTGCCGTTCTCCACCCGAGAACGACACCGACGCGCGCTGTTTGCACGTCGTGACCAGCCGGGCCATCAGCCGCTGGGCCAGGTGCTGGGAGATGCCGGGCACCGCCCACAGTTGACCTCTTGACAAGGATCGGCCCGAGTTTTATCGTTACAAACATCGCCGGAGACGTCCGGTGACATGCGGCGCAGTGGTTGGGCACAACGGGTCGGACGACCCGCTCAGGTCGAAGGCTGCGTCCCATCGGACCGGGTCGAGACCGTCTGCCGAGGGCTCTCGGCGACGACACGACCCCCCGCACCCTCCCTCTCAGATGTCACCCCCACAAAGGAGTCACGGTGAATCGTCGTACCTTCCTCACTTCCGCGGCAGCGCTCGCCATCGGCGGCGGGGCCGCCCTCGCAGGCTGCAGCAGCAAGGCCCCCACCGGCGGCAGCGGCGCTGGGTCCGGCCCGATCAGTTTCCTCTCCTGGGACGGGGAGGCGACGATGAAGCCGGTCCTGGACGGCTTCAAGGCCGCCCACCCCGATCTCAGCGTGACCGCGACGTACTCGCCGCCGGTTGCGGAGTACATCCAGACCCTGCAGACCCGCGTGCTGTCGAAGAAGGCGCCCGACGTCTTTCTCATCGCCGCGGAGAACAAGACCAACCTGATCGGCGGCCGCGCCGTCGAGAACCTCGCCGGCAAGCCGTTCATGACCAACATCCCGGAGTTCAACCGCCAGACGTACGCGGGGGAGGACGGCGAGTTCGGTCTGTCCATCGCCTCGTGGGGAGCCGGGATCCTCTACAACAAGGACCTGCTCAAGAAGGTCGGCGTCGAGACCGTGCCGACCACGTGGGACGAGTTCCTCGCTCTGCTGACCAAGCTCAAGGCGGCCGACATCACCGGCTATCTGGAATCGCTGCAGGGCATGCCCACCATCCTGGCCGCGTTCCTCGGAGCGGTGAACGCCGGCACCGACAACACGATGGACGCCAAGATCTTCGACGGCAGCGCCACGTTCGCCGAGTACTGGGTCGAGCCGCTCACTCAGTACAACCGGATGTACGCCGAGGGCCTGGTCACCACCGACACGGTCGGACTCAAGGGTGATCAGGTGCGGGACGAGTTCGCCAAGGGCAAGCTCGCCCTGATGTCGACAGGACCCTGGGACCTGCCCACGATCCGTGAGACCGCGCCGAAGATCGACATGGAGATGGTCCTGGTGCCAGGCGCCTCCGGAACGTCGCCCTTCCTGGCCGGCGCAGCGAGCCCGGGCTACGCCATCAGCGCCGCGTCGGAGAACAAGGAGGCCGCCGAGGCCTTCCTGACCTACCTCGGTTCGAAGGAGGGGGTCGAGGCCTGGCAGAAGGCGTCGGGCGCGATCAGCGTCACCACCGACGTGGAGCCGACGCTCGACGCAGCCCTGGCCCCGATCGTGCCGGAGGTCCGGTCCGGCAACGTCTACCTGCCGCAGATCGCCTGGAAGCGCGCGGAGGACATCCTCAACGTCGAGGCCACCGCCCAGATCCAGCAGATGGTGCAGGGGAAGGTCACGCCCCAGCAGGTCGCGGCGGCTCTCGACACGAAGCTCGCCTCGTCATGACCGTCCAGACACCCGCGTCGACGGCAGGCGGACTCTGTCGCGCAGTCCCACGCGCCGAGCTGCCGCGACGCCGACCGATCCGGTGGCGCGAAGCTCACCGCCACCCAGCTGTTCCTGGTGCCGATCGTCGCCGTCTTCGTGGTCCTCTTCGTCATCCCGCTGACGAAGACCTTCTACTGGAGCCTCACCGACTTCACCGGCTACTCCCTCGACCCGGCGTTCGTCGGTCTGAAGAACTACCGGATCATCCTGCAGGACCCGTCGATGCTGGCCGGCCTGACCTTCACGATCCTGTTCACCTTTGGCACGACGATCGTGATCACCGTCCTGGCCATCCCGCTGGCCGTGATGCTCAACCAGCGCTTCTTCGCCCGGAACGCCGTCCGCTCAGTCGTGTTCTTCCCGGCGATACCCAGCATGGCCATCCTCGGACTGGTCTGGACATACATCCTCTCGCCGCTCGACTCGGGGGTACTGAACAGCGCACTCGGGCGGGTGGGGATCGACCCGCTGCCGTGGCTGGCCGACAACACCCTGGCCCGGGTCTCGGTGATCCTCGTGGCGGTCTGGGCCGGCGTCGGCTGGCACGCCATCCTCTACCTCGCCTACCTTCAGTCGATCCCGGTGGAGTACAGCGAGGTCGCCAAGATCGACGGCGCATCGCCGATGCGGCAGTTCTTCCACATCACCCTGCCGCTGCTCACCCCGGCAATCGTGGTCAGCCAGTTCCTGTTGATCACCAACGGCCTGAAGGTCTACGACCTGCCTTTCACCCTGACCGGCGGCGGGCCCGGCTTCGCCACCCGGACCATCACGCAGTCGATCATCACCAGCGGTGTCGCCCAAGGCCGCTACGGCCTCGCCTCGGCGCTCGCTGTCCTGTTCACCATCGCCGTCGGCATCTTCGCCCTGACCCAGATCATGGTCTCGAGGGCCGTGGAACGGAGGATCCTGTGACCAGCTCGACCGCACGACGCCCGGTGGTCCTCAGCGTGCTCATGATCGGGGTCGCGGCCGTCATCGGGATCCCGCTCTACTACATCGTGGTCAACACGTTCAAGACGCAGGACCAGATGGTCACCTCGCCGCTGGGGCTGCCCAACCGCCTCTACCTGGGCAACTACCAGGAGGTCTTCGCCAATGTCCCCCTGGCCCGCGCCTTCCTCAACACCCTCTACGTGACGACACTGGGCGTGCTGTTCCAGCTGGTGGTGGGAGCGATGGCCGCGTACGGGATGGTGATGCGGAACACCCGCTTCAACCGCGCCGTCGGTGCGATCCTGCTGCTGGCGTTCGTCGTGCCCGGCCAGGCGACTCTGGTGCCGCTCTACCTGATGCTGGTCGACGCGAACCAGGTCGACACCCTCACCGGGCTGGTGATCATGTACCTGGCCGGGGCGGTCTTCTGCTTCTTCCTGATCCAGGGCTACATGACGTCCATGCCGTACGAGATCATCGAGGCCGCCAAGATCGACGGCGCCGGTGTGGTCCAGATCTTCTGGCGGATCGTGCTCCCCCTGATCCGGCCGATCCTGGTCACTGTCGGAGTGTTCCAGACGATGTGGGTGTGGAACGACTTCATCACCCCCAACGTGTTCATCTCCTCACCGGAGAAGCGGACCATCGTCCTGCAGGTCTACAGCGCGGTCGGGGAGTTCACCACCGACTGGCCCGCCTTCATGACGGTCTCGGTGCTCGCCTTGATCCCGATGGTGGTCTTCTTCATGTTCACCCAGCGCCACATCGTCAGCGGTCTGCTGGCCGGAGGGATCAAAGGATGAGCCGGGTGCCTGCGGCGCCTCTGTTCACCGACCCGGTACACCACGCGCCGACCGACCCGACAGTGGTCGAGGGGCCCGACGGTCGGTGGTGGCTGTTCTACACCCAGCGCCGGGCCGAGGACCGCGGTCCCGACGTGAGGTGGGTGCACGGCACCGACATCGGGACCGCGTGCTCGACCGACGGAGGCCTGACCTGGGTCTACACCGGCACCGTCGCCGGTCTCGATCCGTACGACGGGCGCAACACCTTGTGGGCGCCCGAGGTGATCTTCGCCGACGGCCGCTTCCACATGTTCGTCACCCACATCGTCGGGGTGCCGAGTCACTGGGCGGGGCACGCGCGGCGCATCCTGCACCACGTGTCCGACGACCTGCTGGATTGGGAGTACCTCGGGACGGTCCCGCTGTCCTCGGACCGGGTGATCGACGCGGCCGTCCATCCCCGACCCGGCGGGGGCCACCGGCTGTGGTTCAAGGACGAGGCCCACGGCTCCTGGACCTGGGGTGCCGATTCCGACGACCTGATGGCCTGGGGACCGGCTGTGCCGGTGATCACCGGGCCCGCGCACGAGGGTCCGAACGTCTTCGAGCTGGCCAGCAGCTACTGGATGATCGTGGACGAGTGGCACGGGCTCGCCGTCTACCGCTCGAAGGATCTGGACAGCTGGGAACGTCAGGGGTTGCTGCTCGATCAGCCCGGGCGTCGTGCGTACGACCAGAGTGTCGGCCGGCACGCCGACGTGGTGGTCGGCCGCGACGCCGCCGGCGAGGACGTGGGCTGGATCTTCTACTTCACCGACCGGTTGGGGAGTGACGACGACCCGCTGGCGCCGCGGCACACCGCTCCTGTCGTCGACACGAGGGCGCACCGGACCTACATCCAGGTCGCGGCGCTGCGGGTGCTGGACGGGTGGCTGACCTGTGATCGGGACGCACCGATCGATCTCGACCTCCGCCGAGCCGGCCGGTCCGCCGTGATGCAATGACGTCGCCGGTCCACTGACAGGACCGGGTACGCGAGCAGCCGGGGGAGCGGGGCGACGATGGTGACGATGTCCGACGTGGCCAAGCTGGCCGGGGTGTCGACTATGACGGTGTCGAACGTCCTCAATAACCGACCGCACGTCCGGGACGAACTCCGCCGTCGCGTGATGGATGCGGTCGACGCCTCCGGCTACGTCGTCAACAACGCTGCTCGGTCGCTGCGTCGCGGGTCCACCGGGGTGATCGGACTGGCCATCCCGGAGCTGGATCGGCCCTACTTCGGGCAGCTCGCCGCCCGCGTGATCGCGCGCAGCGCCGAGCTGGGCTACCGGGTCGCCATCGAGCAGACCGGGGCGGCTCTGGAGGGGGAGCTCGCTGCGATCGCGCTGTCCCGGACGCTCGACTGCGACGGGTTGATCCTGTCGGCCGTCGGGCTCGGACCTGACGAGATCCGCCGACTCGGCCAGACCATCCCGCTGGTGCTGCTGGGTGAGAACGTGTTCGACGGAGTCGTCGACCATGTCGCGATGGCCAACCAGGAGGGCACTCGGGCCGCCACCGAGCACCTGGTCCAGCAGGGTTGTCGCCGGATCGCGTGGGTCAGCCAGGCCGGCTCGGCCGCCGAGACCAGCAACGCCGTCTGGCTGCGGGGGGAGGGCTTCCGCCAGGCCCTGCACGGCACCGGGATCGACCCGGACCCGGCCCTGCAGCCGCAGCTGGCCGCACTGACGATGGCGGAGGGGTCGCGCGCCGTCCACAGCCTGATCGACAGCGGCCAGTCGTTCGACGGGGTGGTAGCGGTCACCGACACCGTGGCCTTCGGCGTCCTCCGCGGACTGGCCGACCGGGGGTTGACTGTCCCTGGCGACGTCCGGGTGATCGGCTTCGACGACGTGCTGGAGTCCCAGTTCAGCGTGCCCTCGCTGTCCTCGGTCGCTCCCGACCACGACTGGATGATCGCCACGGCTCTCGACCTGCTGGTCGCGCGGATCTCGGGCAGCCCCGTGGAGGGGGCGGAGGTCACGGCACCGTTCCACGTCGTCCCGCGGGAGTCGACCCGTTGAGGGGCAGTCTCAGCCCGGCGACTGCTCGCCGGCGACGGTCAGGGCGGCGGCGTACTCCGCCTCAGTGATTCGGACGAGCCTGCCTCGAAGTCGGCCCGCGCCCCGGCCGCTCGGTCGATCCGCGCCAGCACCTCGTGCATCTCGACGGGCGGATCCCACTCCTCGACGTCGATCAGGGCCACGCCGAGCCCGGTGTCCGCCGCTGGGTCGGACCCCTTGGACGATCTCTGGTCCTGCACACCGGGCGAGCGCGGCCCGACCGATGAAGACCCGCGTGGCGCGGCCACGTAGAGCAGCACCGGTCGCCGCTGCTCAACGACTCCTGTGCGGCTCGGCGGCATCGACCGGCCACCTCCCGCCCCGCAGCACCCGAGAGGTCCGCCCGACGTCGCCGCCGCGGTTGTTGAAGAGGTAGTGAGCCATCTCGACACGGTAGACCCGCGCGGCGGCACAGATCCACGGTTGCATCCACCGTGGGTCAGGCCCGGGGCTTTCACGAGGGCTGTTGCTCGCGGGGTGACGGTCGCCGGCGACGTGTCGGATCGCGTCGCGGAGCCGGTGCACCACCGGGTCGGTGTCGCCGACCCTGAGCAGCCGGCGGGGTTCGTGACCGGACGACCGGACCCAGCTCGACGCAGCCGTCGTGGCCGGGCTCCGGCGTCGGGCCGACCAGGCTCAGCCACGCACTCGTCGAAGATCAACAGGGTCGCCCCACCGGTCGCGAAGCCGGCCACGTCGGCCGCCGCTGTGCCACCTTCGGGCGAACCGAGCCCGGCCTGCAGCTCCTCGAGGATGTCCCAGGTCAGGATGGCGACCCGGTGGACGGGCTCGGCCAGTCCCTCCGGTGTCTTCACCGGCCCGGCACTGATGGTGAACGACCGCAGCCCGGGGACCTGTCTGACCAGCGGCGCGTGGCGTCTGCTCGTAGTGGTTCTCGAACGCTGTCGCGTCCTCCGGCGGCCCGTAGAGGACCAGCAGCTTGGCGGTCATCGCCTGCTCCTCGGATTCCGGTGCTGGGACGACACGATCGTAGGACGGTCAGGGCGGGGCGGACCTGGCCTCGGGGCAGTTCTGCGGGCAGTCCTGCGGAGCACAGTCGACCGGGTCGTCCCTCGGGACGCAGGTCGACCGGGCAGTCCCTCAGGCGGTGAAACCGGCCACCGCGCCGATCACGGTGATCGCCGGCGCCGTGATGGCCGCGTCGGTGGTGACTGTCGCGATCGTGGCCAGGGTGGCCCGCACGGCACGCTGGGTCGGCATCCCGGCGTCGGCGATGGTGGCGGCCGGGGTCTCCGGGTCCATGCCCTGGGTGATCAGCTCGGCCGTCGTCGCCGGCAGGGTGGCCACCCCCATCATGATCACCAACGTGGTGTTGGCCCGGGCCAGCGCCGACCAGTCCAGCGTGCTGCCGGGGTGGTCGGGCGGCAGGTGGGCGGAGACGATGGTGACCCCCTGCGTCAGGCTGCGGTGGGTCAGCGGGATCCCGGCCAGCGCCGGAGCGGCGATGGCCGAGCTGACTCCGGGGATGACCGTCACCGGCACTCCGGCCTCCGCGCAGGCCAGCAGCTCCTCGCCGCCGCGACCGAAGATGAAGTTGTCCCCGCCCTTGAAGCGGACGACGCGGCGCCCGGCCAGGCCGTGCTCGACCAGCAGCTCGTTGATCCGCTCCTGCGACGTGAACTCCCCGCGCGGGATCTTCGCCACGTCGATGATCTCGACGCCGGCGCGGGCCCGGGAGAGGACGGCCAGCGGAGCGAGCCGGTCGCAGATGATCACGTCAGCACTCTGGATGGCCGCCAGTCCCGCCACGGTCAGCAGCCCGGGATCGCCTGGGCCACCACCCACCAGGGTCACGTGGCCGGAACCGGGCCGCGCGTCGGCGCCGTCCGCCGCGCCGTCCGCCGCGTCGTCGGCCGGTGGCAGGCAGACGAGTCCGGCGGCCCGGGCCGCGGCCGCGATGCGCGTGTTCTCGGCTCGCTCCGATGCCGGCACCACGAGCGCGGCACCGACCAGGTCGGTGGCACTCCAGGACCGCTGGTGCCAGGTGAGCAGCGACCGGTCGGCCAGGTCCCGCACCGTGGTGGGGACGGTGCGTGCGTACACGGTGAGGACCGCGCCCGCCTCCCGCAGGTCGGTGATCACGCCGAGCGAGGCGGGGGAACCGCCGCAGACCACCACCTGTCGTCCGGCCACGTCGATCTCGGCTCTCACGCTTCCTCCCGGAGGGCACGCAGCGTCTTGATCACCGTGTCAGTGGTCTGCTCGTCCCGCACCGCGATCCTGAGCCAGTCCGCTCCGAGGCCGGGGAAGGTCTCCCCGCGGCGTACGGCGAAGCCACGTTCGCGCAGCCTGAGGCGCAGGGTCCCGGCCGGCGGGGAACCGGGCAGCCAACAGCTGGCATCCACCAGCACGAAGGGCGTCCGGGTCTTCGGCACCACCGGCAACCCGAGCTCGGCGAGACCGGCGGTGAGGTGCTCGCGGCGTCGGGTGATCTCCTCGGCCGCGACGCAGGCGAGGGCCCGGGCAGACTCCGAGACGCAGGCGATCATGGCCGCGGTGGCCGGGGTGGACACCGACCACGGCGGCTGCTGGCGGGCCAGGTCGGTGATCAGGGCGGGATCGCCCACGGCGTAGCCGGCGCGCAACCCGGCCAGGCCCCAGGTCTTGGTGAGCGATCGCAGCACCAGGACGCCGTCCATCGCCTCGGTGGTGATCATGGACTCCGGTTCACCGGGCACGGCGTCCATGAACGCCTCGTCGACGACCAGCACCCGGCCGGGACGGGCCAGCCGCCGCAGGAGGCTGGCCGGGTGCAGCACCCCGGTCGGGTTGGTCGGGTTGCCGATGATCACCAGGTCGGCGTCGGCCGGCACCCGCGCCGGGTCCAACCGGAAGCCGTCAGTGGCGGACAGCAGCACCCGGCGCGGGTGGTGGCCCGCGGCCCGCAAGGCCGCCTCCGGCTCGGTGAACTGAGGGTGCACGACCACGGGGGCGGTCCAGCGTCGGGCCCGGGCCACGAGGCTGAACAGCTCGGCGCCTCCCGCTGAGGGGAGCACCTGCTCCAGCGTGACGGCGTGCGCGGCCGCGATGGCCTCACGGGCCCGGGTCGGGTCGGGGTAGGCCGCCAGGTCGTCGACGCTGTCCCGGATGACGTCGGCCAGCCAGTCCGGCGGCACCGGCAGGCGTACGTTCACGGCCAGGTCGACCAGGCCCTCGGCGGCGTCGGCGTCCCCGTGGTGGTCCAGGTCCTCGTGCCGGTGGTCCGGTCGCCCCGCCTTCTGTCGAGCAAACCTGTCCTGGTCATGCTGGCTCGACAGAACGTCCATCGGGCTGGCGACCGGCTGGCGGGTGGCGTGGGCGTGCACGGCGTCGGCGAACCGGGCCGCGAGGGTGGGGTGGCCCGCCCAGTGCGTGTGCAGGTAGGAGGCGTGCAGCGTCGGCGCGCCGGTGCCGGCCGGGTCCAGGGAGAAGCCGTCGGCGATCCCCTCCAGCAACCAGCCGGCGTCGGCGCCGGCGGTGGCGGGCGGCGTGACCAGGGTGCGGTGGAACTCGTGCCCGGTCACCCGGCGACCGGCCACCCCGAGAAGATGATCATGGTCGGCCACGGCTGTCCGGTAGCCGAGGGTGAGCTTCGGTGACATGGCCGCGTCGGCGTCCACCGCGCCGACCATCGGCACGCCGTCGACCGTACGACACAGGTAGAGCAGCCCGGCGCACTCGGCCACCGTGGGCACGCCGGCGGCGATCGCGCGGCGCACCGACGTGATCATGGACGCGTTGCCGGCCAGGTCGGCGGCGTGCACCTCCGGGAACCCTCCACCCAGGTAGATCCCGGCCGTGCCGGCCGGCAGGGCGGTGTCGGTGACCGGGTCGAAGACCACCGGGTCCAGGCCGGCCGCCGTCATCAGCTCGGTCGTCTCGGCGTAGCGGAAGGTGAAGGCACGACCCCCGGCCACGGCGACCACCGGCCGGACGGTGTCCTCCTCGTGGGGACCAGGACCGTCGACCGCGCCGGTGTCGGAACGGCCGGCCGGCGCCCAGGGCGTACCGGTCAGCGGTGGGGCGGTGTGGGCGATGGCCAGCACGCGGGTCAGATCGACGTGGGCGGCGATCTGTGCGGCCAGCCGGTCCAGGGTGGCCGACGCCTCGGGTCGCTCGGCCACCGGCACCAGACCCAGGTGCCGCGAGGGCGCCTCGACCCCCGCGTCCCGCGGGAGGATGCCCAGGACCTCGATCCCGGTCGCCTCCAGAGCCGCGACCACCTCGTCGGAGTGCCGGACGGAACCGGCCTTGTTCACGATCACGCCGGAGATCCGGGTGCCCGGATCGAAGGTGTGCAGCCCGTGCACCCAGGCCGCGACCGTGCGGGAGACCTGCGAGATGTCCAGCACCAGCACCACGGGGGCCTTGATCACGCCGGCCACGTGCGCGGTGGAGGCCCAGCCGTCGGCCCCCATCCGGCCGTCGAACAGTCCCATCACGCCCTCGACCACCGCGACGTCGGCCGGGGTGGGGACCTGAGCGCCGTGCAGCAGCAACGGCACCAGCTGGTCCTCCCCGCACAGGAAGGGATCCAGGTTGCGCCCCGGTCGTCCGGTGGCCAGTGCGTGGTAGCCGGGGTCGATGAAGTCCGGCCCGATCTTGAACCCAGCGGGCTCGAGACCGTCCGCCCGCAGGGCGGCCAGCAGCCCGGTGGTCACTGTCGTCTTGCCGTGGCCCGAGGCCGGCGCGGCGATGACCAACCGGGGCAGCAGGTGCTCTGTGCGCGCCGGGTCGGACACGGGTGCGGAACTGTCGGGTGCTGTCACCATTCGATGCCCCGCTGGCCCTTCTGGCCCTGGTCGAACGGGTGGGTGATCTTGGTCATCTCGGTCACCAGGTCGGCGATGGCGAGGATCTTGGGATCCGCGCGGCGACCGGTGATGATCACGTGCTGGTGGCCGGGCCGCTCGGCCAGCGTGGTGACCACGTCGTCGACGTCGATCCAGCCCCAGGCGATCGGGTAGGTGAACTCGTCCAGCACGTAGAGGGTGTGGGTCTCCGCGGCCAGCCGGCGCTTGATCTCGGCCCAGCCCTCGGCGGCGGTGGCGGCATGATCATCGTCGGACCCGGTCTTGCGGGACCAGGACCAACCGGCGCCCATCTTGTGCCACTCGATCGGCCCGCCGACTCCCGTGCTGGTGTGCAGCTCGGCCAGCGTCTCCAGGGCGGTCTGCTCGCCGATCCGCCACTTGGCCGACTTCACGAACTGGAACACCCCGATCGGCCAGCCCTGGTTCCAGCCGCGCAGGGCCAGCCCGAAGGCGGCCGTCGACTTCCCCTTGCCGTCGCCGGTGTGCACGATCAGCAGCGGCCGGTTGCGCCGCTGGCGGGTGGTCAGCCCGTCCGTCGGGACGGTCTGGACCTCGCCCTTCACGCCGCGCTCCGGCGGCCGCCCGAGGGGACCGACCGGCCGCCGGCCGCCACCCCGGCCAGCGCCTCGGCGTTGACCTCGGTCAACCGCACGTACTGGGCCTGCAGGTCGTCGGCGAGACCGCGGGCCAGCCCGAGACTCATCCGACCGGATTCGCAGTCCACCACCACGGCGTCGATGCCGAGCCCGCTCACGTACGTCGCCGCCTGCCGGGACCGGGCCAGCGCCTCCCCGCCGGCCGTGGCCCGACCGTCGGTGACCACCACCAGCAGCGGTCGCCGACGCGGGTCACGGATCCGTTCCCAGCGCAGCGTCTCCGCCGCACACAGCAGCCCCTCGGCCAGCGGCGTACGCCCTCCGCTCGGCACCTCCTCCAGCCGCCGGGCCGCCACCTCCACCGAGGAGGTGGGGGGCAGGGCCAAGGTCGCTCCGGCGCCGCGGAAGGTGACCAGGCCGACCTTGTCGCGGCGCTGGTAGGCGTCCAGCAGCAACGACAGCACAGCGGTCTTGACCTCGGTCATCCGCTTGCGGGCGGCCATCGACCCGGACGCGTCGACGCAGAACAGCACCAGGTTGGACTCGCGTCCCTCGGTCACCGCGGTCCGCAGGTCGGCGTGGTCGAGCTGCAACCGGTCGCCCGGACGGTGACCGCGGCGCTGCTGCTCGAGCGCCGCGGCCCTGACGGTGGCCGGGAAGTGCAGCCGACTTCCGGCGGTCGGGGTCGCGCCGACCGTGCGGCCGACGCTGGTCAGGGCGCGGCTCCGGCGACCGGCTTCGCCGGCACCGGTGCCGCGGACCGTGAGCAGACGAGCCCGGTACGGGCGGTCCGCCGAGGCGACGCTGAGCGGGACCGGCTCCCCAGGGCTGCCGGCGGGCTCGTCGCCGGTGTCCGGGTGCTCGGCCGGATCGGCGTCGGTGCCGGTGCCGTCGTCGGGCGGGGCGCCGTTCTCGGGCCCGGTGCCGTTCTCGGACTGGGTGTCGTCGGGTGGGGTCGGACCCTCGCCCGGATCACCGGACTCACCGTCGGTGTCATCCGGCTCCGGGGTCGGGTCCGGGGTCGGCGGCTCGGGTTCGGGGTCCAGGTCGTCGTCGCCGAGCAACCGGTCGAGCAGCTCCTCGTCCAGACCGGGGGCGTCGAACGGGTTGCGCCGGCGGCGGTGGGGGAGGGCGAGCCGGGCGGCGGCGCGGATGTCGGCCCGGGTGACCTCGGTCCGGTCGTGCCAGGCGGCGTGGGCCACAGCGGCCCGGGCGGTGACGATGTCGGCCCGCATGCCGTCCACCTCGAAGCCCGCGCAGACCTCGGCGATCTTGGTCAGCGCCCAGTCCGACAGGTGCACCCGGTCGAGCCGCTCCTGCGCGGCGGCCAGTCGGGCGCGCAGCGTCTCCTCCTGGTCGGCGAACCGGGCGGCCAGGGCCGCGGGGTCGGCGTCGTACGCGAGTCGGCGGCGGACGACCTCGGACCGCAGCGCCGGATCCCGGGGGGCGGTGACCTCCACGGTCAGCCCGAACCGGTCCAGCAGCTGCGGACGCAGCTCGCCCTCCTCCGGGTTCATGGTGCCGACCAGCACCAGCCGGGCCGCGTGGGCCACCGAGACGCCGTCCCGCTCGACAGTCGAGCGGCCCATGGCGGCCGCGTCCAGCAGCAGGTCGACCAGGTGGTCGTGCAGCAGGTTGACCTCGTCGACGTAGAGGATCCCGCGGTGGGCCGCCGCCAGCAGCCCCGGCTCGTAGCGGACCCGACCCGATCCGAGGGCCTGCTGCAGGTCCAGGGAGCCGATCACCCGGTCCTCGGTGGCGCCGACGGGCAGCTCGACCAGCCGGGCCGGGCGGCGGACGGCGACGACGTCGGTGTGCGGTCCGTCCGGGCAGGACGGGTCGGGATCGGCCGGGTCGCAGGCGAAGCGGCAGCCCTCGATCACCAGCTGGTCGGGCTGCACCGCGGCCAGCGCCCGGACCATCGTCGACTTGGCCGTGCCCTTCTCACCGCGCACCAGCACCCCGCCCACCTCCGGCGAGATGGAGGTCAGCACCAGGGCGAGGGCCATGTCGTCGGAGCCGACGACGGCGGAGAACGGGAACGTGCGCACGATCGGTGGAGGCCTCCTTGCGGGTGTCCACGCCCGCAGTCGTCGGGGTCACCGCCGGCGTCGGCGGCGGGCGACAGGGACGTTCTGACTGGCCTCTCCGTCGAGCGACGGAGGGGTTTCACAGTGGCGGGACCGTTCCAGATCTTCCCTGGATTCCTCGCCTGTTGCCGTGGCCGATCCTCCCACACGTCGGCTGGTCGTCGGCCGGCCAGACTCCGGGCGGTCGCGTAGGGTCGTCGCTGTGAAGCGGCTGGACGTCGTCGGGGTCCCGGCCGGGGGCTGGTCCGAGCTCGGCGAGGCGGCCCGCAGCCTGATCGGCGCCGCTGAGGTCCTGGTCGGCGGCCGACGGCACCTGGAGCTCGTCCCCGTCGACGCCGGCCCGAGCGAGCGGTGGAGCTGGCCCAGCCCGCTGCGTCCGGGCCTGCCGGGACTGCTGGAGCGGTGCGCCGACCGGCGGACGGTGGTGCTGGCCAGCGGTGACCCGCTGGTCTCCGGCATCGGTACGACGCTGATCGAGCTGCTGGGCCCCGAGTCCGTACGCGTGCATCCCGCCGTCTCCTCGGTGGCGCTGGCCCGGGCCCGGATGGGCTGGGACAGTGAGACCGTCCGGGTGGTCACCGTCGTGGGACGGGACCTGGACCTGGTCCGACGTCAGGTCGCTCCGGGTCAGCGGTTGGTCGTGCTGTCCTCGGACGCCACGACCCCGGCCGCTCTGGCCCTGCTGCTGACCGACGCCGGCTACGGTCCGAGCACGCTGACCGTGCTCGGTGACCTGGGCACGCCGCAGGAGAGCCGGCGTGAGACCACGGCGGCTGCCGCCGACGGGCTGGGCGACGTGCCGGCCCTGAACCTGGTCGCGGTGGCATGCGTGGCGGCCAGCACGGCCACCCTGGGTTTCGGCCCCGGCCTGCCCGACCGGGCGTACGAGAACGACGGGCAGCTGACCAAACGGGACCTGCGGGCCTCGGCGTTGTCCCGGCTGGCCCCGGTGCCGGGCGAGCTGCTCTGGGACCTGGGCGCCGGGGCGGGGTCGATCGCCATCGAGTGGGCCCGGACCGATCCCCGCTGCCGGGCCATCGCGGTGGACCGTACGCCTGACCGAGCCGCCCGCATCGCCGCCAACGCGGCCCGGCTGGGCGTGCCCGGCATCCAGGTGATCACCGCCGACGTGGTCGAGTCGCTGGACTGGCTGCCCCAGCCGGACGCCGTGTTCGTCGGCGGCGGGGCCGACCTCGACCTGATCCGCCGCTGCTGGCACCTGCTCCCCGCCGGCGGTCGGCTGGTGGCGCACGCCGTGACGACCGAGACCGAGCAGGTCTTGCTGGAGGCCTGGCGCGGGTTCGGCGGCGAGCTGGTCCGGATCGCTGTGGAGAAGCTGGAACCCCTGGGTGGCTTCACCGGCTGGAAACCCGCCCGGGCAGTGGTCCAGTGGTCCGCCGTCCGCGACGCCACCAAAGGGCTGCCCTCGTGACCACGTCCCACCCCACCACATCCGCTGACGCACTCCTGCGGGCACTCACGCACCTGTTGCAGCGGCCGCGTGAGCGCTCGCAGGAGTGCGTCAGCGAGGTGGTGCGCCCGTGACCGTGCACTTCATCGGGGCCGGACCCGGTGCCGCGGACCTGCTCACGCTCCGGGCGGTCCGGTTGCTCGAGCAGTCACCGGTCTGCGTCTACGCCGGCACCTACCTCGACGCCGCCGTGCTGGTCCACTGCCCGCCGGAGGCGACACTGATCGACTCGGCCGGGCTGTCGCTGGACGAGATCACCGCGCACCTGGTGGCCGCGCACGCGGCCGGGCGGGACGTGGCCCGGCTCTGCTCGGGCGACCCGTCGCTGTACTCGGCGGTGGCCGAGCAGGCCCGCCGGCTGGACCGGGCGGGCGTGCCCTGGGACATCACCCCCGGGGTGCCCGCGTACGCGGCCGCCGCGGCGGTCCTGGGTCGCGAGCTGACAGTCCCCGAGCTCGCCCAGACCGTCATCCTGACCCGTACGCAGGCGGCGTCCACCGCGATGCCGGAGGCGGAGTCGCTGGAACGGCTGGCGGCGACCGGGGCGACCCTGGTGCTGCACCTGGCCATCCGGCGGACCCGCGAGCTGGCCGGGCGGCTGGCCGACGTCTACGGACCGGACTGCCCGGTCGCCGTGGTCTCGCGGGCCAGCCAACCCGAGGAGCTGGTGCTGCGGGGAACCCTGGGCGACATCGGCGAGCAGGTCGAGGCCGCGGGGCTCCGGCAGGCCGCCGTGATCATCGTCGGGCCCGCCCTGACCGCCGAGGGCTTCGTCGACTCGCACCTCTACGGCACCCGGATCGCCCGTCGCCGGTCAACGGATGGAGTTGTCACCGACATCGGAGACGAGCTCATCCGCTGAGCGCCACGCCCTTGCCCGTCGGCGTCGTCAGGAAGTCGACCCGCGCGCTCGCGACGAGACGGTCCTTGGCGGCCAGGAAGTGAGCCGTGTGCGGCGCCGCCTCGTGGGCCCGGTGGGCGTCGCGGTCGGTGTAGACCTCGTAGAACACCCGGGCCAGCGGCTCGTCCTCGACCACGTGGGTGGCGTAGACCAGCGTGCCGGGCTCGTGCGCGGCGATCTGGGGCAGGACCTCGGCCACCAGGGCGTCGAACGCCGTGGCGGCAGCGGTGTCGTGGAGGTCGAAACGGACGACGAGGGCGAACACGGGTTCAGTCTCGCACTGCGGCACAGGCACTGCTGAGGGGTCAGGGCGCGAGGTCACGCGCAGTGCTGAACGCATCAGCCGGCTGGCGGGAGCAGGGCCAGACCGGCGACGTAGCTGACCACCATCGTGCTCAGCCCGACGATCAGGGTCCGCGTGATCGTCCGGCGCACCGACAGGTAGGCGGAGCGGGCCACGATGATCGAGGTGATCGTCAGCGACACCACCACCGCGATCAGCACGGCGACGGCATCCAGCGCGAGCGGTGCCACGAAGGTGATCAGCAGCGGGATGCTGGAGCCGACGGCGAAGCTGATCCCGGCGCCCAGGCCGGTGAGCAACGGTGCCCGGGCCGGCGGGATCTCGTCGATCCCGTACTCGGTCTGCAGCTGGGCCGCGAGCGGGTCCGCGGCGTGCAGCTGCTCGGCGACCTCCTGGGCCAGCTCCGGCGCGAGTCCGCGACCGACGTAGTGCTCGGTCAGCTCGGCCAGCTCGGCGTCCGGGTGGGCGGCCAGCAGCTGCTGCTCGTACGCGACGGTGGCGAGCTGGGCATCGCGTTCGGTGGCCGCCTCCGACCACTTCGCGCCGCCGACACTCAGGGCCCCGGCGATGGTGGCGGCCAGCGCCGCGGTGATCAACAACTGGTCGCCGGCACCGGCACCGGCGAAGCCCTCGAGCAGACCGGCGGTGGCGATGATCCCGTCGTTGGCCTCGACCACCCACTGCTGGACGACGGGACCCCGGAGCCGGCGGCGGAGGTCCTGCCAGCTCGAGGTCTCGGATCCCGTTTCCGCCATGCGCCCTCCGGCTCTCGGTCGACGGTCAGTCTGGCACGACGGCACGGCCCGGGCTCGAACTCCGTCTCCGCATCGCGGAAAAAATCTTTCGCGAAGGTCTAGCGCCCGCAACGTTCCTCGATTACATTGCCTCCAACGCTCCGCCGTCGTTCGCATGGATAACCGACGATCGGGGTCTCGACCAAGCGTTCGAACCATGCACCCGTTCTCCATGGCGGAGGACGGCGCCTGCTGGGCGCTTTGGTGTGTCGTGGATTGGAGCGTGATGACGATGTCCCGCGTGTGTGTCAACGGTGAGTTCCGACCCCTCGGTGAGGTGGGCGGTGAGACCACCCTCCTCGACTGGCTGCGCGGCAGCGGGCTGACCGGCACCAAGGAGGGCTGCGCCGAGGGAGAGTGCGGCGCCTGCGCCGTGGTGGTGCTGCGGCCCGACGCCGACGGCGACAGCAGCACCTGGACGGCCATCAACTCCTGCCTGGTGCCGGCCGCGGCGCTGGACGGCCAGGAGGTCGTCACCGCCGAGGGTCTGGGCAGTCCGGCCGCGTTGCACCCGGTCCAGCGGGAGATGGCCGTCCGCGGTGGTTCCCAGTGCGGTTACTGCACCCCCGGCTTCGTCTGCTCGATGGCTGCCGAGTTCTACCGCAAGGGACGCTGCGGGTCCACCGCCGGCGCGGAGACCGAGCACGTCCGCGAGGCGCCGGCCGCCGACCACGAGCACGGTCCGAACGGCTTCGACCTGCACGCCCTGAGCGGCAACCTGTGCCGCTGCACCGGCTACCGGCCGATCCGCGACGCGGCGTACGCGCTGGAGGACCCGACGCCGACCGACCCGCTGCACACCCGGACCGCCGACCCGGCCCCGGCTGCCGTCCCGGCCACCACCACCGGCCACGTTCGGCGACTACGTCCGTCCGGCCACCCTGGCCGAGGCCCTCGAGCTGCTGGCCGCCCATCCCGACGCCAAGCTGGTGGCCGGCTCCACCGACTGGGGCGTCGACCTCAACCTCAAGCACGCCCGCGCCGAGCTGAGCGTCGGCATCGACCGGCTCGCGGAGCTGAGGACGTACGACGCTCGGCGACGAGGCGATCACCCTGGGTGCGGCGTTGACGCTGTCGGAGATCGAGACCCGGCTGGCCGGCGAGGTCCCCTTGCTGGCTTCGCTGTTCCCGCAGTTCGCGTCCCGGCTGATCCGCAACTCCGCCACCCTGGGAGGGAACCTGGGCACCGGCTCCCCGATCGGGGACTCCCCGCCCGTGCTGCTCGCCCTGGACGCGTCGCTGGTGCTGGGCTCGGTCTCCGGGCAGCGCACCGTCGCGTTGGCCGACTACTTCACCGGCTACCGGCAGACCCTGCGCCGCCCCGACGAGCTGATCGTCAGCGTGATCATCCCGCGACCGCTGGCCCCGCTGACGGCGTTCCACAAGATCGCCAAGCGTCGCTTCGACGACATCTCCAGCATCGCCGTGGCGTACGCGCTCACCCTGGCCGACGACGGCACCGTCGGGGAGATCCGGATCGGCATCGGCGGTGCGGCGGCCACGCCGCTGCGGGCCACCGCGACCGAGGACTTCCTGACCGGCCGGGCCTGGACCGCCGAGACCGCCGACGCGGCGGCCGCGGTGCTGGCCACCGAGGGCACCCCGATGGATGATCATCGTGCGTCGTCGGCTTTCCGTCAGGCGATGCTCGGCCAGTCCGTCCGCAAGTTCTTCGTCGAGACCGAGCAGGCCCAGCAGCTGGGAGGTGTGGCATGACGGTCCACGATCAGCGACGGGCCGAGGTCGAGGAGCGGGCCCCGCACGCGACCGGTTCGCTGGCCGACCGGCCGTCCGGGGCGAAGGTGGGCCTGGAGCTGCCGCACGAGGCCGCGAACCTGCACGTCACCGGAGCCGCGCTCTACACCGACGACCTGATCATGCGCACCCACGGGGTGCTGCACGCCTGGCCGGTGCAGGCGCCGCACGCCCGCGCCCTGATCACCGACCTGCGGGTCAAGCCGGCGTACGACGTCGACGGGGTGGTCCGGGTGCTGACCGCCGAGGACGTCCCCGGGGTCAACGACGCCGGCATCAAGCACGACGAGCCGCTGTTCCCCTCGGAGGTGATGTTCCACGGCCACGCGGTCTGCTGGGTGCTGGGGGAGACCCTGGACGCCGCCCGTCGCGGCGCGGAGGCGATCGAGGTCGACTACGAGCCGTTGCCCAGCCTGATCACGCTGACCGAGGCCATCGCCCAGGAGTCCTTCCAGGGTCATCAGCGCACCGTCTCCCGTGGTGACGCCGCGGCCGGCCTGGCCGCCGCCGCGCACCGGTTCACCGGCGAGTTCGAGTTCGGCGGCCAGGAGCACTTCTACCTGGAGACCCACAGCTCGCTGGCGCTGGTGGACGAGAACGGCCAGATCTTCGTCCAGTGCTCCACCCAGCACCCGTCGGAGACGCAGGAGATCGTCGCCCACGTGCTGGGGCTGGACTCCCACGCCGTCACCGTGCAGTGCCTGCGGATGGGTGGTGGCTTCGGCGGCAAGGAGATGCAGCCGCACGGCTTCGCCGCGATCGCCGCGCTCGGCGCCACGCTGACCGGGCGGCCGGTCCGGCTGCGGCTGAACCGGACCCAGGACATGACCATGTCCGGCAAGCGTCACCCGTTCCACGCCAGCTGGGAGATCGGCTTCGACGACGACGGCTTGATCACCGGGCTGCAGGCCACGCTGACCAGTGACGGCGGCTGGAGCCTGGACCTGTCCGAGCCGGTACTGGCCCGCGCGCTCTGCCACATCGACAACGCCTACTGGATCCCCAACATCGAGGCCCACGGCCGGATCGCCAAGACCAACAAGACGTCCCAGACCGCGTTCCGCGGCTTCGGCGGACCGCAGGGCATGATCGTGATCGAGGACATCCTCGGTCGTTGCGCGCCGCTGCTCGGGCTGCCCGCCGAGGAGCTGCGCCGCCGGAACCTCTACAGCCCCGGGCAGTCGACCCCGTACGGCCAGCCGGTCCGTCATCCCGAGCGGCTGGCCGACATCTGGTCGCAGCTGCTCGACAAGGCCGACTACGCCGAGCGGCTGGCGGCGCTGGAGACCTTCAACGCCGAGCACCAGCACAGCAAGCGCGGGCTGGCGATCACCCCGGTGAAGTTCGGCATCTCGTTCAACCTGACCGCCTTCAACCAGGCCGGCGCTCTCGTCCACGTGTACAAGGACGGCTCGGTGCTGATCAACCACGGCGGCACCGAGATGGGACAGGGCCTGCACACCAAGATGATCCAGGTGGCGGCCACCGCGCTGGGGGTGCCGCTGTCGGCCGTCCGGCTGGCCCCGACCCGGACCGACAAGGTGCCCAACACCTCCGCCACCGCCGCCTCCTCGGGGGCGGACCTGAACGGTGGTGCGATCAAGAACGCCTGTGACCAGATCCGCGACCGGCTGGCCGAGGTGGCGGGTCGCAAGCTCAACATCCACCCGGCCGACGTGCGCTTCCACGACGGCGTGGTCACCGGCATCGGCTTCCATGATCGCGAGATCAGCTTCGCCGAGCTCGCCCACGCCGCCTACTTCCAGCGGGTCTCCTTGTGGGCGGCCGGTTTCTACCGCACCGAGGGTCTGCACTGGGACGCGGAGCGGATGCAGGGCGAGCCCTTCAAGTACTTCGCCTACGGTGCGGCGCTGGCCGAGGTGGAGGTGGACGGCTTCACCGGGGCCTACCGGATGGTGCGGGCCGACATCGTCCACGACGTGGGCGACAGCCTGTCGCCGCTGATCGACGTCGGTCAGATCGAGGGCGGCTTCGTGCAGGGGGCAGGCTGGCTGACCCTGGAGCAGCTGCGCTGGGACACCGGCGACGGCCCGAACCGCGGACGGCTCAGCACCCAGGCGGCCTCCACCTACAAGCTGCCGAGCTTCTCGGAGATGCCCGAGACGTTCCACGTCCACCTCTACGAGAAGGCGACCGAGTCCGGCGTGGTCTACGGGTCCAAGGCGGTCGGCGAACCTCCTTTGATGCTGGCCTTCTGCGTGCGCGAGGCGCTCCGCCAGGCGGCGGCGTCGTTCGGCCCCCCCGGCACGTCGGTGGACCTGGCCAGCCCGGCCACGCCGGAGGCCGTCTACTGGGCCCTGGACGCCGCCCGGACCGGGACCGTCTGATCATGGACTGGCTGAGAGCAGCAACGGAGCTGCGCGAGACCGGGCAGCCCGGTGTGCTGATCACCGTGATCGAGGTCCGTGGGCACGCACCCCGCGACGCCGGAGCCAAGATGGTGGTCGGTGGCACCCGCACCTGGGGCAGCATCGGCGGCGGCAACCTCGAGGAGGTGGCCATCGCCCGGGCCCGGACCATGATCACCGAGTCGTCGACCGAGGTCACCACCGTCACCAACCGACTGAATCCGCACGAGCGGACCGAGTTCGGCCGGCAGTGCTGCGGTGGCGAGGTGACGGTGCTGTTCGAGCCGCTACCGGCCCGGCCCACAGTCGCCATCTTCGGGGTCGGCCACGTCGGCTACGAGATCGCCCGGATCGTGTCCCGCTGGGACGTCCGGCTGCTGCTGGTGGACTCGCGCGCCGCGGAGCTCGAAGCGCTGCGGCTGGTCGACATCGTGGACGGCACCGCCGACGTGGAGGTGCACCACACGCTGCTGGGGGAGACGGTGCTGGAGCGCCTGCCGGCCGGCTCCCGCGTGCTGATCATGACCCACGACCACGCCGAGGACTTCGCGCTGTGCGACGCCGCCCTGCGGCTGCCCGAGGGCCAGCTGGCTGACGTCGGGTTGATCGGGTCGGCGGCGAAGTGGGCACGGTTCCGGGCCAACCTGGCCGAGCACGGCCACCCGGCGGACCGGATCGACACCATCACCTGCCCGATCGGTCTGCCCGCTATCGCCGGCAAGGAACCGGCGGTGATCGCGGTCTCGGTGGCCGCGGCCCTGATGCAGTCCCTGCGGTCCCCGGCGGAGGTGACGTCATGACGTTGTTCCGCTCGACCATCCTCGACGTCGTCGAGAACCCGTTCCGCAGCGACGATCCGGCCGGCACCCTGCGGGCCGAGGTGGACGGTGGGCTGCTGGTCCGGGACGGCGTGATCGTGGCCCGCGGACCGTACGCAGCGCTGCGGGCCGAGCACCCGGACGAGGAGGTCGAGGACCTGACCGGCGGTCTGCTGCTGCCGGGCTTCGTCGACACCCACGTCCACTTCCCGCAGGTCCGGGCCATCGGCGGGCTGGGGATGCCGCTGCTGGACTGGCTGGACCGCTGCGCCCTGCCGGAGGAGGCCCGGCTGGTCGACCAGGCCTACGCCCGGGCCGTGGCTCAGGAGCTGATGACCTGTCTGGTCGGGGCGGGCACCACCACCGCCCTGGTCTTCGGCTCGCACTTCGCCACAGCTGTGGACGAGCTGTTCGCCGCGGCCGAGCGGACCGGGCTGCGGATCACGGCCGGGCAGGTGCTGAGCGACCGCATCCTGCGGGACGACCTGCTGACCACGCCGGCCCGGGCCCTGGCCGAGGGCCGCGAGCTGCTCCAGCGCTGGCACGGTCGCGGCCTGCTGCGCTACGCGGTCACCCCGCGTTTCTCGTTGTCTGCTTCGGAACCGATGTTGGACGCCTGCGCCGAGCTGCTGACCGCGGGCGACGACGTGTGGCTGACCAGCCACATCAACGAGAACGGCGCCGAGGTCGACCAGGTGGCCGCCCACTTCCCGGACCGGGCGCACTACCTCGACACCTACCACCACCACGGTCTGGTCGGCAGCCGGACCGTGCTGGCCCACAACGTCCATCCCACCGACCACGAGTTGGAGATGATGGCCGACACCGGGTGCTGGGTCGCCCACTGCCCGACCAGCAACGCTGCCCTGGGCAGCGGGCTGTTCCCCTTCAGGCGCCACGACGCGTACGGCGTCGGCGTGGCCCTGGGATCCGATGTCGGGGCCGGCACCGGGTTCTGCCTGATCAAGGAGGGACTGCAGGCCTACTTCGCCCAGCAGCTCCTCGGACCCGACGGGCTGCCGCTGACGCCGGCCCACCTGCTCTACCTCGCCACCCGGGCCGGTGCCCTCGCGCTCGGGCTGGGCGAGGAGGTGGGGGACTTCCAGGTCGGCCGTCGTTTCGACGCCGTCTGGCTGCGGCCGCCGACCCACAGCACGCTCGACATCGTCCTGCGCCATGCGCCGGACGCGAGCGACGCCCTGGCCAAGCTGTTCGCTCTGGGAGGTCCGGCCGACGTGGCCGGTGTCTGGGTGGACGGCAACTCGCTGACCACCACGGCCTCCAGCACCACCCGTCCCGCGCTCGTCCCGTCCATGATCACCGCCTGACGTCTCCGCTCCATCAGACACCGCCCGAGAGGCTCCGCCCATGACCCAGACCAAGGCCACCGAGCCGGTCACCGCCGGCAAACCGATCAGCGGCGTCGACCGCTACTTCGGTCTCACGGCGCACGGCTCGAACATCCCGCGCGAGCTCCGCGCCGGGTTCACCACCTGGCTCACCATGAGCTACATCCTGTTCGTCAACCCGCAGGTGCTGTCCAGCGCCATCGACGTGCCGAACGCGTTCAACCAGCTGCTGACCACCACCTGCCTGGCGGCCGCCTTCGGCTCGCTGGCCATGGGCATCATCGCCCGCTACCCGTTCGCCCAGGCCCCGGGCATGGGGCTGAACGCCTTCTTCGCCTACTCGGTCGTCGGTGCCATGGGCTACTCGTGGCAGACCGCGCTCGGTGCGGTCTTCATCTCGGGCGTGCTGTTCGTCGTGCTCAGTGTGGCCGGCGCCCGGCAGGCCATCGTCAAGGCCATCCCGCTCAGTCTGAAGTTCGCCATCACCGCCGGTATCGGGGCCTTCCTGGCGTTCCTCGGCTTCAAGTCCGCCGGCATCGTGGTCATCAACGAGGCCACCCTGGTCGGTCTCGGCTCGCTCACCAGCCCGACGGCCTGGCTGGCCATCCTCGGCCTGATCGGCACCGCGGTGCTGATGCACAAGAAGGTCAAGGGCGCCATCCTCTACGGCATCATCGGCACCTCGTTGATCGCCGCGGTCTCCGGCATCGCCGTCTACTCCGGCCCGGACGGCAGCCTGGTCCCGTTCGGCGGCTTCTCCAACGGGATCGTGGGTCTGCCGGTCTGGCCGACCGACCTGATCGGCCAGCTGGACATCGGTGCCGCCCTCGGTCTGGGTGTGTTCAGCGTGGTCTTCACGTTCTTCTTCGTGGACTTCTTCGACGCCACCGGCACCCTGACCGGTCTGGCCCAGCGGGCCGGCTACCTGGACGCCAAGGGCGACATGCCGCGGGCCCGACTGACCTTCTCGATGGACGGGCTGGCGGCCATGTTCGGCGCCTTCGTCGGCACCTCCACCACCACCGCGTACGTGGAGAGCGCCTCCGGCATCGAGGAGGGCGGCAAGACCGGCATCACCTCCAGCACGGTGGGCGTGCTCTTCCTGCTGTCGACCTTCCTCTGGCCGATCGCCGGGGTCGTCCCCGGGGCGGCCACCGCGCCGGCGCTGATCCTGGTCGGGGCGCTGATGATGCAGGCGGCTAAGGACATCGACTGGGTCGACCTGTCCGAGGGGGTGCCCGCCTTCCTCACGGTGATCTTGATGCCGCTGACCTTCTCGATCGCCAACGGCGTCAGCTTCGGCGTGATCTCCTACTGCGCGATCAAGCTGCTCAGCGGTGAGGGCCGCAAGGTCAGCCCGATCCTCTACGTGGTGGCGCTGCTGCTGATCGCCCGGTACGTGTTCTTGTCCGTGGTCCCGGTTCCGGGCCAACCTGGCCGAGCACGGCCACGCGGCGGACCGGATCGACACCCTCACCTGCCCCATCGGGCTGCCGTCCATCGCCGGCAAGGAACCGGCGGTGATCGCGGTCTCGGTGGCCGCGGCGCTGATGCAGTCCCTGCGGTCACCGTCCCCGGCGGAGGTCGGCTCATGACCCTGTACCGCGCCAGCGTCCTCGACGTCGTCGAGAACCCGTTCCGCAGCGACGACCCGGCCGGCACGCTCCGGGCCGAGGTGGACGGTGGTCTGCTGGTCCGCGACGGCGTGATCGTGGCCCGGGGACCGTACGGCCGGTTGCGGGCCGAGCACCCGGACGAGGAGGTCGAGGACCTGACCGGCGGACTGCTGCTGCCGGGCTTCGTCGACACCCACGTCCACTTCCCGCAGGTCCGGGCCATCGGCGGGCTGGGGATGCCGCTGCTGGACTGGCTGGACCGCTGCGCCCTGCCGGAGGAGGCCCGGCTGGTCGACCAGGCGTACGCCCGGGCCGTGGCTCAGGAGCTGATGACCTGTCTGGTCGGGGCCGGCACCACCACCGCCCTGGTCTTCGGTTCGCACTTCGCCACCGCTGTGGACGAGCTGTTCGCCGCCGCCGAGCGGACCGGGCTGCGGATCACGGCCGGGCAGGTGCTCGAGCGACCGCATCCTGCGGGACGACCTGCTGACCACGCCGGCCCGGGCCCTGGTCGAGGGCCGGGAGCTGCTCCAGCGCTGGCACGGTCGCGGCACGCTGCGCTACGCGGTCACCCCGCGTTTCTCGTTGTCCGCTTCGGAACCGATGTTGGACGCCTGCGCCGAGCTGCTGACCGCGGGCGACGACGTGTGGCTGACCAGCCACATCAACGAGAACGGCGCCGAGGTCGACCAGGTGGCCGCCCACTTCCCGGACCGGGCGCACTACCTCGACACCTACCACCACCACGGCCTGGTCGGCAGCCGGACCGTGCTGGCCCACAACGTCCATCCCACCGACCACGAGTTGGAGATGATGGCGGACACCGGGTGCTGGGTCGCCCACTGCCCGACCAGCAACGCTGCCCTGGGCAGCGGGCTGTTCCCCTTCAGGCGCCACGACGCGTACGGCGTCGGCGTGGCCCTGGGATCCGATGTCGGGGCCGGCACCGGGTTCTGCCTGATCAAGGAGGGACTGCAGGCCTACTTCGCCCAGCAGCTCCTCGGACCCGACGGGCTGCCGCTGACGCCGGCCCACCTGCTCTACCTCGCCACCCGGGCCGGTGCCCTCGCGCTCGGTCTGGGCGAGGAGGTGGGGGACTTCCAGGTCGGCCGTCGTTTCGACGCCGTCTGGCTGCGGCCGCCGACCCACAGCACGCTCGACATCGTCCTGCGCCATGCGCCGGACGCGAGCGACGCCCTGGCCAAGCTGTTCGCCCTGGGAGGTCCGGCCGACGTGGCCGGTGTCTGGGTGGACGGCCGCTCGCTGACCACCACGGCCTCCAGCACCACCCGTCCCGCGCTCGTCCCGTCCATGATCACCGCCTGACGTCTTCGCTCGCCGACCCCATCAGCCACCGCCCGAGAGGCTCCGCCCATGACCCAGACCAAGGCCAACGAGCCGGTCACCGCCGGCAAACCGATCAGCGGCGTCGACCGCTACTTCGGTCTCACGGCGCACGGCTCGAACATCCCGCGCGAGCTCCGCGCCGGGTTCACCACCTGGCTCACCATGAGCTACATCCTGTTCGTCAACCCGCAGGTGCTGTCCAGCGCCATCGACGTGCCGAACGCGTTCAACCAGCTGCTGACCACCACCTGCCTGGCGGCCGCCTTCGGCTCGCTGGCCATGGGCATCATCGCCCGCTACCCGTTCGCCCAGGCCCCGGGCATGGGGCTGAACGCCTTCTTCGCCTACTCGGTCGTCGGTGCCATGGGCTACTCGTGGCAGACCGCGCTCGGTGCGGTCTTCATCTCCGGCGTGCTGTTCGTCGTGCTCAGTGTGGCCGGCGCCCGGCAGGCCATCGTCAAGGCCATCCCGCTCAGTCTGAAGTTCGCCATCACCGCCGGTATCGGGGCCTTCCTGGCTTTCCTCGGCTTCAAGTCCGCCGGCATCGTGGTCATCAACGAGGCCACCCTGGTCGGTCTCGGCTCGCTCACCAGCCCGACGGCCTGGCTGGCCATCCTCGGCCTGATCGGCACCGCGGTGCTGATGCACAAGAAGGTCAAGGGCGCCATCCTCTACGGCATCATCGGCACCTCGTTGATCGCCGCGGTCTCCGGCATCGCCGTCTACTCCGGCCCGGACGGCAGCCTGGTCCCGTTCGGCGGCTTCTCCAACGGGATCGTGGGTCTGCCGGTCTGGCCGACCGACCTGATCGGCCAGCTGGACATCGGCGCCGCCCTCGGTCTGGGTGTGTTCAGCGTGGTCTTCACGTTCTTCTTCGTGGACTTCTTCGACGCCACCGGCACCCTGACCGGTCTGGCCCAGCGGGCCGGCTACCTGGACGCCAAGGGCGACATGCCGCGGGCCCGACTGACCTTCTCGATGGACGGGCTGGCGGCCATGTTCGGCGCCTTCGTCGGCACCTCCACCACCACCGCGTACGTGGAGAGCGCCTCCGGCATCGAGGAGGGCGGCAAGACCGGCATCACCTCCAGCACGGTGGGCGTGCTCTTCCTGCTGTCGACCTTCCTCTGGCCGATCGCCGGGGTCGTCCCCGGGGCGGCCACCGCGCCGGCGCTGATCCTGGTCGGGGCGCTGATGATGCAGGCGGCCAAGGACATCGACTGGGTCGACCTGTCCGAGGGGGTGCCCGCCTTCCTCACGGTGATCTTGATGCCGCTGACTTTCTCGATCGCCAACGGCGTCAGCTTCGGCGTGATCTCCTACTGCGCGATCAAGCTGCTCAGCGGTGAGGGCCGCAAGGTCAGCCCGATCCTCTACGTGGTGGCGCTGCTGCTGATCGCCCGGTACGTGTTCTTGTCCGAGGGTGGCTAGGCACCCGCAGTCCTCCTGACAGCTGCACCCCCTGCCCGGACCCGCGCCACCTATAGCGGGTGCTGCGGCTGCGGGAGGGGGGTGCGGCTGCGGGAGGGGGGTGCGGCTGCGCGACGTGGACCCCGCCGGATCGGCTACTTCTCGCCGACCGCTGCCTTCACCACGAGCACCGGCACGTCGGCGTGCAGGATGATGTTCTGGGTCACGCTGCCGAGGAACAGCTTGCCGACCGGGCTCCGGCGGCGGGCGCCGATGACCAGCAGCTCGGCGTCCAGGGTGTTCACGACATCGAGCACGGCCTCACCGACGTCCTCGCCGGTGGTCACCTGCAGGGTCCACTCGAGGTCGTCGAGTCCGGCTTCGGCCAGCACCTTGGCGATCTGGTCGCCCACTCCGGCCTTGTGAGCCTCGACCACATCGAGGTCGACACCCTCGGCGACGTGGATGACGGCGAGGGGAGCCTTCCGCAGGTTGGCCTCCTTGGCGGCCTCCCGCAGGGCGACCTGACCGATCGCTGATGCCTGGTGGGCGACGACGACGCTCATCTCAACTCACTCCTTGCTGTCGGGGGTGACCGACCCGACGGTGGCCACGGGTGCCGACTCTAGTGTGAATTGTCTGGACAAACTAGCCCCTAGAGTGCCTCAGATCTGGGAGCGGCGGGTCCAGACCCGGCCGTCGACGACCGAGGTGCCGTCGGCACCGATGATCAGCAGGCAGCGCATGTCGACCACCGCCGGGTCCAGGTCCCCCAGGGTGGTCACCACCAGCTCCTCGCCGGCCCGCCCGACGTCGCGGCCGATCACCACCGGGGTGGTGGGCGAGCGGTGCTCGAGCAGCAGCGCCCTGGTCTCGGCGACCTGGGTGGTGCGGCTGCGGGACGCCGGGTTGTAGAGCGCGATCACCAGGTCCGCCTCGGCGGCCGCGCGCAGCCGGCGCTCGATCACCGCCCACGACTTCAGCCGGTCCGACAGGGACAGCACCAGGTAGTCACCGCCCAGTGGGGCGCCGGCTCGGGCCGCGACCGCCTGCGCGGCCGTCACCCCCGGCAGCACGGTCACCCGCACCGGCGCGTACGCCGGGTCGGCAGCCACGGCCTCGAAGGCGGCCGACGCCATCCCGAACACGCCCGCGTCCCCACCGGACACCAGCGCGACCTTCTCGCCGCGCAGGGCCAGCTCCAGGGCCAGCCGGGCCCGGTCCAGCTCGACGGTGTTGCCGCTGGCGTGCCGCTGCAGCCCCGGCCGCGGCGGCACCCGGTCGACGTACGGCCCGTAGCCGACCACGTGGTCGACCAGCGCGAGGGCGTCGGTGACCTCGGGGGTGACCCAGCGGTCCGGGCCGGGGCCGAGTCCGATCACCAGCAGCTCGGCGGCGCTCGGGTCGGAGGTGATCGGCGCTGTCGGCTCCGCCGTCGTGACGGCTGAGGCCCGTCCGCCGCTGTCGGCCCGACGCCCCGGACCGGGCACCACGATCGAGGAGAAGTAGGGCACGGCGTCCGGATCGACGTCGGCGACCGGCCGGACGACCTCCCGGCCGGTGCTCGCCCGCTCCACGTAGACGGCGTCCGCCAGCCGCCCGGCCTGCCGCAGCGCCTCCCGTACGCCGGCGAAGGTGCGACCGAGCTTCATGATCACCACCGCGTCGCGGCCGGACAGCCGGCGGGCCAGCTCCGGCACCGGCAGCGTGCCCGGCAGCACGGTGAGCACGTCCTCGTGCCGGACCAGCGGCACGCCGACGGCGGCTGACGTAGCGCTGACCGACGTCACCCCGGGCACGATCTCCCACCGGAACCGGTCGGCCAGCCGGTCGTGCAGGTACATGTAGGAGGAGTAGAACAGCGGGTCGCCCTCGGCCAGCACGACCACCGAGCGACCGGCCGACAGGTGCTCGGCCAGCCGGGCCGCCGAGGCGTCGTAGAACTCGTCGATCTGGGCGTAGTAGCCGTCGGAGTGGTCGGCCGGGCCGACGGTGACCGGGTAGGCCAGCAGCTCCTCGACCGCATCCGCCGGGATCAGGTCGGCCACGATCGAGCGGGCGATCGACGTGCCCCTGGTCCCGGAGTGGTACGCGATCACGTCGGCCGACGCGATCAGCCGGGTCGCCTTCACGGTCAGCAGCTCCGGGTCGCCGGGGCCGACCCCCACGGCGTAGAGGGTGCCGGTGCTCACAGCTCGTCCTCGCGGGCCAGCGCGTTCACCGCTGACGCGCACAGGGCCGAGCCGCCCCGGCGGCCGTGCACCACCAGGTAGGGGATCTGCTCGGGGTGCTGGACCAACGCCAGCTTGGACTCCGCCGACCCCACGAAGCCGACCGGGATGCCGATGATCGCGGCCGGTCGCGGACCGCCGTCGCTGATCAGCTCCAGCAGGGCGAACAGGGCGGTCGGCGCGTTGCCGATCGCCACCACCGCACCCTCGAGATCGTCGCCCCACAAGGAGACCGCGGCGGCTGAGCGGGTGGTGCCCCACTGGGTGGCCAGCTCGCTGACCCGCGGGTCGTGGAGCAGGCAGCGCACCTGGTTGCCCGCCGGCAGCCGCCGCCGGGTCACTCCGGAGGCGATCATCTCGGCGTCGGTGTAGATCGGCGCGCCGGAGCGCAGCGCCGACTGGGCCGAGGAGACCAGCAGCGGGTGCGCCTCGACGTCGTCGACCAGGGCGACGTCCCCGGACGCGTGGATCATCCGCACCACGACCTTCTCCGCGTCGGCCGGCACCCGGGACAGGTCGGCCTCGAGGCGGATGGTCGCGAACGACGCGCGGTAGATCGCTGTCGGGTCGTCGAGGTAGTCGTAACGCCGGGTCGGTCGTCTCATCGTCTGCCTCCGACGGCGCGGACGGCCTCGGCCAGGGTGGGGGCGACCAGGTCCAGGTGATCACCGGTCGGGGCGCCGCAGCGCCGCTCGCAGCCCGACAGGTGGGTCCGCGGGAGCGGGCTGCCCCGGCCGACCAGGGCCGAGGCCAGGGCGGTGGTGTCGACCCGGCTGCGCGCGCACCCGGGTGCGCCGACGCAGGCACTGAGCTGGGACCACGCGCCTTCGTCGTCGACCACCAGGCCGACGGCCGCCAGCGCCGGCAACGCCGCCGCCGCTCCCGGGAGGACCAGGCCACGCCACGGTGTGACCACCACGAACCCGTCGCCCAGCAGCTGCTCGACCACCGCCACCTGGGCGGCGGTGAGCATGGCCAGCGGGACGGCGACCGAGGCGGCGTCGCCGATCGCGCCCAGCGGTGTCCCCGCCTCGCCGACGGCAGGCGGCCCGGCGGGCACCGGCACCAGGTCCAGGCCGGCGATCCAGCTCGGCAGCTCGCGGACGTGCCAGGCACCGGTGGCCGTGCGGGCCCGGGCGAAGTCCGACGCCAACCGGACCAGTGTCGGGACGACCTCGGCTGTGGTCACCGGCAGGCCGAGATCCGGACCGCCGACCAGCAGGTGCCCGCCCTCGGGGCCGGTCGCCCGGTAGCCGAGATCGAGCCGGAGGTCGACCACGTCGCCCCGGCCGTCGTCCAGCACGAACAGGAACCGACCGGGGAGCTCGGCGAGCGCCGGTTCGGCGATCAGGGCGGCGTCCAGAGCACCTGTCAGGCCGGACACGTCCGCCAGTCCCCCGTGCAGGCCGGTCAACGGCGAGGCGACGATGTTACGGACCCGCTCGTGGGTCGGTGAGGGCAGCAGACCGGTGGCGGTGACCGCGTCGACGAACGCCGGTGGCAGCGGATCCGGTAGTCCGCGCAGCTGCAGGCCCGCCCGTGACGTCAGCTGCAGGACACCGTTGCCGTACGCGCCGGCCAGCTCGGACAACCGGCGGAGCTCACGCGCCGGCACCCGCCCTCCGGGCAGGCGCAGGCGCACCATCGCCCCGTCCTCGGCCCGATGGGGCCGCAGGACGCCGGGACACGCGTCGGCTGCTCGCACCCCGACATCCTAGAGAGCCGTTCCGGTTGCTCGGTCCGCTGTGATAGCCAGTGGAACGCGGTCGGCAGCGCGAGCGATGAGTTCGGCGGTCGACCTGGGTCGAGGAGGGTGCCGGCATCCGCGCCGGCCACGAGGAGGCACAGATGAACCCGATGGCCCGTCGCATGTTCGAGCTGGTCGAGCCGATCGGCGTCCTTCCGTACCTGGCGGACGAGCCGAACCAGACCATGTTCGCCCTGGGCTTCACCAACTACTGGGACACCTACTTCGCCGGTCGGGCCGCACCGCTCGGTCAGCCCTCGGCGGAGGTGGTCGACGCCCTGTTCTACAACTTCGCTCCCGGCGAGGTGGCCCGGCACATCCCGAAGGTGTGGCGCACCACCACCCCGGAGGCGGCCATCGCCGCCCGCGAGCAGGGCTGCGTGGCGGCGCTGCGGCGGGTCCTCGGCGACCACGTCGCCACCCCGGAGTTCACCCGAGCCGCGGACCTGCTGACCAGGGCGGCGACCAGTGCGCCGCCGCAGGGGCGACCGATGTACGCCGCGCTGCTGGCCCGGCCGGTGCCCGACGAGACCGTGGCCCGGCTCTTCCAGGCGGCGTCACTGCTCCGCGAGCACCGCGGTGACGGACACATCGCCGCTCTGATGGTCGAGGGCATCGGCGGACTGGAGGCGCACGTGCTGCTCGCCCTCGACCTGCCGCTGCCGCCGGCGAAGTTCGGGCGTCTCCACCACCTGCCGGCGGCCCAGATCGAGGGCGTGGTCGAGGGCCTGCGGCGACGGGGCCTGATCGGTGCCGACGGTTGGTTCAGCGAGCAGGGACGAGCCGTCAAGCGACGGATCGAGGACACCACGGACGACCTCGCGGCGGCACCGTACGAGGTGCTGGACAGCGACGAGCGGGACGAGCTGGCGCGCCTGCTCGAACCGCTCGCCGCCAAGCTCCTGGCCGCCCAGGACTGAACTCCGCTCCGGGGCGCTGGCACGATCACGGCATGGCCGACGTCGTGGGGGACTTCACCGTGACGATGGCGGAGCTGCGCGTGGTCGCCCGCTTCGTCGCCGACACCGCTGCCGAGGTGCTGCCGGTGTTCGAGGACGCCGCCCCCGGCGACGGCCGGCCCCGGGAGGCGCTGGCGGCGGCTCAGGCCTTCGCCGACGGTGCCCCGCGGAGCCGCCGGCAGCGGACCGCCTCGCTCGACGCGCACCGGGCCGCCGCGGAGGCGGCGACCGAGCCGGCGCGGCTGGCCGCGCGCTGCGCCGGGGACGCGGCGGCGGCCGCCTACCTGCACCCGATCGCCCAGGCGAGTCAAGTCGGCCACATCCTGCGCGCCGCCGCCACCGCCGCCCACCTGGCCGAGCTCGCGGTGGGCTCCGACCCGGCCGCGGCCGGAGCAGTCACTCGAGCGCAGTCGGCGCCGGGCCACGCCGGTGCTGGTCGACGTGCTCCGCCGCTACCCACCGCTGACGTCACGGCGCCGGAAGCCATCGGGTGGCACAGCTGATGGCGCGGCTGGACGCCTCGTTGCGCTCGACCTCCCCGATCCCGGCCCAGCGACCCGGTGCTCACGGAGCGGCTGGTGCTGACACCGATCTGCGCCGGTGACCTCGACGAGCTGACCGTCCTGCACACCGATCCGCTCGTCGCGCACTGGACCGGACCCTGGGACGGCCCGCTGATCGCCCACTGGACCGCCGACATGGTCGAGCGGTGGTCGCAGGACGGCGTCGGGAAGTGGCTGGCCCGTGACCGCTACTCCGGGGAGCTGGTCGGTCGCGGCGGGTTCACCCGGACCGAGGTCGCGGGACAGGTCGTGCTCGAGCTCGGCTGGTCCGTCCGCGACGCGCTCACCGGGCGGGGCTACGCGACCGAGATCGGTCGGGCCGCCCTGGACTGGGCGTTGACCTTCCACCCGGCCCTTCCGGTGGTCGCCTTCACCGAGGTCCACAACACGGCGTCCCGGGCGGTGATGCAGCGGATCGGTCTGCGGCCGGACGGCATCCTGCACCGTGAGGGTCTGGTCGAGGGCCGTCCCGGTCTGCACCCGGACGCGCCGTTCGCCCTCTACCGACTCGGGCCGGAACCCGCCGACGACCGGCGGACGCGCTGAACGGCTCAGGCGTCCGCAGCCGCCCAGCCCACCGTCCTCACGGCTCGACGGATTTCAGGCGCCGGTCAGCGACCTCTAGAATCGGACGGTCATGAACGCTGCCTCACCGCCCGACCGTCCTCGAAGTCCCCTGCCCGCGCCTTCGGCCGTGCTGCCACAGCCGCCGGAGCTGATGCGGGCCACCACCCGAACCGCCGCGACCAGCTGGTGCTCCCGTGGCGCTTGATCTCGTCTGGGTCCTGGTCGGCCTGATCCTCACCGTCGGCACCGGCTTCTTCGTCGCGTCCGAGTTCGCCTTGGTCAACCTGGACCGCAACGACCTGGAGAGCCGTCAGAAGCGGGGCGAGAGCGGTCTGGGTCTCACCATCAACGCGCTCAAGATCACCTCCACCCACCTGTCCGGCGCCCAGCTGGGCATCACGCTGACCACCCTGCTGACCGGTTACACGATGGAGCCCGCCATCAGCCGGCTGCTCGCCGGTCCCCTGACGGCGGCCGGTCTGCCGGAGGCGAGCGTGCCGTGGATCGGCACCGTCGTGGGCGTGGCCTTCGCCACCCTGCTGTCGATGGTGCTCGGTGAGCTGGTGCCGAAGAACTTCGCCCTGGCGCTGCCGCTGGCCACCGCGAAGGTGGTGGTCCCGTTCCAGACCTTCTTCACCACGGTGTTCCGGCCGCTGATCGCCTTGTTCAACAACACCGCCAACGCCGTCATCCGAGGGCTGGGGATCGAGCCCAAGGAGGAGCTGTCCGGTGCCCGGTCGGCCGAGGAGCTCAGCTCGCTGGTTCGTCGGTCGGCGATGGAGGGACTGCTCGACGCCGACCACGCCACGCTGCTCAGCCGGACGCTGCGGTTCTCCGACCACTCCGCCGAGGACGTGATGACGCCCCGCGTACGGATGACGAAGGTGCGCCACGACGACACGGCCAGCCAGATCGTCGCCCTCTCCCAGCACTCAGGGTTCTCCCGGTTCCCGGTGATCGGCGAGGACGCCGACGACATCCACGGCGTCGTCCACGTCAAGCGGGCCTTCGCTCTGCCCGCGGCCGATCGGGACCGCACCCTGGCTCACGAGCTGGCGGTGCAACCGCTGTTCGTCCCGCGCTCGATGGGCGCCGACACCCTGCTGGGGCTGCTGCGTCGGGGCGGCTTCCAGATCGCCATCGTGACCGACGAGTTCGGCGGCACCGACGGTCTGGTCACCCTGGAGGACCTGGTCGAGGAGCTCGTCGGTGATCTTCGCGACGAGCACGACCGCACCCGTACGGGCACGGTCCGTGACGGCCGCGCGCTGATCTTCGACGCGTCCCTGCGACCCGACGAGCTGATCGAGCGGACCGGCATCAAGGTGCCCGCCGACGAGGAGTACGAGACAGTGGCCGGCTTCGTCACCGACGAGCTGGACCGCATCCCCGAGGTCGGCGACGAGGTCGAGGTCGACCACGGCGTGCTGCGCGTCGAGCGGGTGGACGGCAACCGGGTCGAGCGACTCCGCTTCACCCCGACCGAGCCCGAGGACGGGGAGAGCGAGCACGACGTGATCGTGGGCCAGCTCCGCGGCGAGGACCAGGTGGTCCCCGACGAGCAGGACGTCCGCGATGAGGCACCGAAGGAGAAGCAGCATGGCTGAGTACGCCCCCGGGCTGATCGCCCTGTTCGTCCTGCTGGCCTTCAACGCCTTCTTCGTCGGGGCGGAGTTCTCCGTCATCTCGGCCCGCCGCTCGCAGATCGAGCCGCGCGCCGAAGCCGGCAGCAAGGCGGCTCAGACCTCCTTGTACGCGATGGAGCACGCCACCTTGATGCTGGCCACCAGCCAGCTCGGCATCACCATCTGCTCGTTGTTGATCTTGAACGTGTCCGAGCCGGCGATCCACCACCTGCTGGAGATCCCGCTCGGTCTGACACCGTTGACCGCTGAGGTCATCAGCGTGCTGGCCTTCGTGGTCGCGTTGGTCCTGGTCACCTTCCTGCACGTCGTGTTCGGCGAGATGGTGCCGAAGAACCTGTCGTTCTCCGTGCCGGACCGCGCGGTGCTGCTGCTGGCGCCCCCGCTGGTCTTCGTGTCCCGGGTGTTCCGGCCGATCATCTGGGCCCTGAACGCGATGGCCAACGCCGTGCTGCGGCTCTTCAAGGTGGAGCCCAAGGACGAGGCGACCAGCACCTACACGCTGGACGAGGTGGCCGGCATCGTGGAGCAGTCGACCCGGGAGGGCGTGCTGGCCGACACCACTGGTGCCCTGAGCAACGCCTTCGAGTTCACCGCCAAGAAGGTCCACGACGTGGAGGTGCCGATGGACCAGATCGTCGCCCTGCCGCGGTCGGTCACCCCGAACCAGGTGCAGCTGGCCCTGGCCGAGCACGGCTTCTCCCGCTACATCCTGTGCGACGGTGACGACGAGCCGGTCGGCTACGTCCACCTGAAGGACGTGATGGACCTGTCGACCGGACCACAGGGTGACCAGCCGTTCCCGGCCAAGCGGGTACGGCGGCTGACCTCGGTGCTGCGGGACAACGACCTGGAGGACGGTCTGGCCTCGATGCGCCGCAACGGTTCGCACGTGGCCCGCTCGGTCGACCGGTTCGGGCACGCCACCGGGATCTTGTTCCTGGAGGACATCATCGAGGAGCTCGTCGGCCGGGTGGACGACGCGGCGACCACGTCGTCCTGACGGCGCGACCGGTCAGCGATCACGCAGCGTCTTCTTGAGGTAGGCCGCGGAGTCCTCGTAGCCGAGCGTCGCGTAGAAGGCGCCTGCGCGGCGGGTGGCGAGCGCGACATAGGCGGCGCCGTCCTCACCGGCACGCTCTTCGACGGCACTCATCAACGCCCGACCCACCCCCAGGCCCCGCCGGTGCTGCTCGACCATCAGCTCCTCGACCCAGACCACCGGTCCGCCGGCGTGGAAGGTGACGTGACGCTGGGCCAGCAGGTAGCCGACGACGTCGTCACCGTCCTGGGCCACCAGCAGGGTCACGACCGGATCGCTGACCAGACCGAGGAAGATCAACTCGTACGCGTCGCGGTCGACCCGGTAGGAGGTGGCCAGGTCCCGGGCCAGCGGCCAGACCGCCTCGAGGTCCTGCGCGATCGCCGGCCGGACGGTGATCATGACCGATCCCCGTGCGCGACGGGCATCTCGTCGATGACCACACCGAGGTGAGGACAGATCGCGGTGACCACGGTGCAGCCTAGATCTGACGCCGGCTCGGCGCCGGACCGCTGGACTCTCGGGGGATCAACGTGTGCAGTGAGCGGGTCTCCGGCTCCGGTGGCTCCTCGCCGCGGACCAGGGCCAGCAGCCGACGCATCGCCTGACCGCCCTGCCGCTCCAGGTCGATGGTGACGGTGGACAGGGTGGGGGTCGCGTAGCGGCCGAGCTCCTCGTCGTCCCAGCCGAACACGCTGACGTCGTCGGGCACCCGCCAGCCGCGGTGCCGGCAGCCTCGGATCGCCCCCATGGCCACCTTGTCGTTGGCCGCCACGATCGCTGTGACGTCGGAGTCAGTGGGCAGCTCCAGCACCGTTCGGTAGGCGGTCTCGGCTCCCCAGTCGGCCTCGACCACCTGACCGCGGAGCCCGAGCTCGGCGACGGTGTCCAGGAACGTCTGCCGCCGGTTGCGGGCGGAGGTGAAGGTGAGGTCGCCGGTCAGGTGCAGCAGGCTGCGGTGGCCGAGCCCGGCCAGGTGCCGGACGACGTCCCCGCAGGCCCGGGCGTCGGCCAGTGCGCCGATGCCGCGCATGTTCTCGTCGTAGTCGCCGACGGTGACCACCGCTGTGGTCGAGTCGGCGTCGGGCTCCGGCCCCCAGGACGCCAGTGCGAGGATGCCCTCGAACTCGCCCGAGTCGGTCAGCTCGCGGGCCCGCTCCGACCGGGTCGCCGCGTCTCCCTCCAGGGCGACCAGGTCGACCACGTAGCCGGCTTCGTGGGCGACCGCGGCCGCGGCGGTGAGCAGCCGCAACGGGAGGAACTGGATGGCTCCCGGCAGCAGCAGGGCGAGGCGCCCGGTCCGTCGGGTGCGCATCGAGCGGGCGATCCGGTTGGGCCGGTAGTTGAGCTCCGCGATGGCGGTCTCCACCCGGGCCAGGGTGCCCGGCTTGAGTCCGCCGCCGTGGTTCCGTAGATAGCGCGAGACCGTCTGGTGCGAGACGCCGGCGTGGTCGGCGACCTCGTAGATGGTCGCGCGCTTGGTCGGCATCGATCCTCCGGAAAAGGTTTGCCCAGACTGTTGACACCAATAGTGATCGATAACTACCGTACCGGACAACAAGGAAAGTGATCGATCACTATTTTTGCCGGAGTGATCCGGAGCGAAGGACGGACCAGCCGTGACCAGCCAAGCACCGACCACTCGCCCCCTACGGTTCGCCGTCGTCGGCCTGGACCACGCCCACGCCTTCGGGCAGACCGAGGGCCTGCTGGGTCAGGGCTGCGAGCTCGTCGGGCTCAGCTCCGACGACCCGGACGCCGCGGTGGCCCAGGCCGCCCGGACCCGCTGGCCGGACGCCCCGTGGGTCGCCGACGGCAGCGAGCTGCTGCAGGACCCGGCGATCGACCTGATCGTCACCGCAGCGGTGCCGGACCGCCGCGGTCCGATCGCCGTCGAGGCCCTGCGTCACGGCAAGGACGTCGTGGCCGACAAGCCGGGGTGCATCACCCTCGACCAGCTCGCCGAGCTCGAGCGGGCGGTGTCCGAGACCGGGCGGTTCTGGTCGGTCACCTTCTCCGAGCGGTTCGAGGTGCGCTGCGCGATCAGGGCCGGCGAGCTGGTCCGCTCCGGGCGGATCGGCCAGGTCGTCCAGACCCTGGGACTGGGTCCGCACCGGGAAGGCGACCGCGCCCACCTGGCCGGCGGCGCAGGTCGGCCCGACTGGTTCTACGACCCGGCCCGCACCGGCGGCATCCTCGCCGACATCGCCAGCCACCAGATCGACCAGTTCCTGTGGTTCACCGGCTCCGAGACCGCCGAGGTGGTGTCCAGCACGGTGGCCAACTACACCCATCCCGAGTCGCCGGCCATGCAGGACTTCGGCGAGGCGACCCTGCGCAGCGACCACGCCCACGGCTACGTCCGCGTCGACTGGTACACCCCGCAGGGGCTGCCCACCTGGGGCGACGGACGGCTGGTCATCCTCGGCACCCAGGGCTACATCGAGCTCCGCAAGTACGTCGACATCGCCGGCCGCCCGGGCGGTGACCACCTGTTCGTCGTCGACGGCGCCGGCACGGAGCGCGTCGACTGCTCCGACGTCGAGCTGCCCTACTACCCCGACCTCGTGCACGACGTCCGGCACCGGACCGAGACAGCCTGCCCGCAGTCCCACACCTTCGAGGTGATGCGGCTCGCCCTGCAGGCCCAGCGCGACGCCACCCTCAGCGGGTTCGCCCGATGACCGGCGCGGTGGCGGACCGCCCCGGCGACCGGTTGCGGGTCGGCATCGTCGGCTGCGGCGGGATCGGCAACTCCCACGCGCGGGCGTACGTGGCTCATCCCCGGGTGGACCTGGTCGGCGTCGTCGACGAGATCCCCGAGCGGGCCGAGCGCTACGCGCAGGAGTACGGGACGACGGCGTACGCGTCGATCGGCGACCTGGCCGACCAGCAGCCCGATCTGGTGACGGTGGCCACCCAGCCCGGACGGCACGTCGAGCCCACGCTGGAGCTGCTGGGCCGCGATCGGTCGGTGCTGCTGGAGAAGCCGCCGACCGCCAACCTGGCCGACCTGGACACCCTGATCGCCGCCGACCGGGCGAGCGCGGGGAACGTCTACGGCGTCTTCCAGCACCGGCACGGTTCCGGCGCCCGGCGGGCTCACGAGCTGATGACCGCCGGTCGGCTCGGCCGGCCGCAGGTGGCCGTCTGCGAGACCCTCTGGTACCGCCCCGACAGCTACTTCCTGCCGGAGTGGCGCGGCAACTGGGCCGGTGAGGGCGGCGGCCCGACCCTCGGTCACGGGATCCACCAGATCGACCTGCTGCTGCACCTGCTGGGCCCGTGGTCCTCGGTCCAGGCGCAGTCGTCGCGACTCGCCCGCCCGGTCGAGTTCGAGGACGTGTCCCTGGCCATGATCACGTTCGCCGGTGGGGCGGTCGGCACCATCGTGACCAGTCTGCTGTCGCCGCGCGAGCTCAGCCGGATCCGGGTCGACACCACCACCGGGACCCTCGAGGTCAACCACGTCTACGGCTACTCCGACGCCGACTGGTCCTGGAGCCCGGCCCCCGACGCAGCGGCCGCGGCCGCCAACGGACGCGATCCCGGCGAGCGCTCCCGGAGCGACGCCACGACCGACGGGGCCGACGCGTGGAGCGCCTCGTCCTCCGACGACGTGCCCAGCAACCACGCCGCCCAGATCAACCGGCTGGTCGAGGACCTGCTGGCCGGTCGACCGCACGAGACCACGCTGGCTGCCACCCGCCCGACCATGGAGCTGGTCACCGCCCTGTACGCCTCCTCGCTGACTGGCGAGCCGGTGCAGCGGGGCGACCTCGTCCCGGGCCACCCCCACTACACCCGTCTGGACGGCGGTCTCCCGGCCGACGCCGTCACCGCCCGTCTCGTCGCCGCCACCTCCTGAAATCGAACCCCCTGGACAGAAGAAAGGCAGTTGATCATGAACTCTCATCCCCGACCGCAGCGTGGCGGTCGACCGCCGGCGTACCGGCTGCTGGCTCCCGTGATCGCCCTGGTCTGCGTCCTCGCGGCCGCCTGTGCGCCCGGCAGCGGAAGCCAGGGAGCCGGCGACGGCGCGGTCACCCTGCGGGTGTCGACCTGGGGCAACGACTCCCGGCTCCGGCTGACCCAGGAGGCGGTGGACGCCTTCAAGGCGGCGAACCCCGGCATCGACGTGTCGGTGGAGAACAGCGAGTGGACCGCCTACTGGGACAAGCTGGCCACCTCCACCGCGGCCAACGACTCCCCGGACGTCATCCAGATGGACGAGTCCTACATCGCCGCGTACGGGACCCGCAGTGCCCTGGCCGATCTGAGCACGCTCGGTGACGACCTGGACCTGTCGGCGATGGACGCCAAGGTGCTCGACACCGGCAAGGTGGACGGCGCCCAGGTCGGCGCACCGATCGGGGTGGCCAACTTCTCCATCGCCGTGAACCCCTCCGTGCTGGAGAAGGCGGGGGTGGCGATGCCCGACGACAAGACCTGGACCTGGGACGACCTCGCCGAGATCTCGGCGAAGGTGAGCGACAAGCTGGCCGACGAGGGCGTGCACGGCATCGACGGCTTCGGCGTCGGTGCGGCCGAGCTCGGGATCTGGGCCCGGCAGAAGGGCGAGGAGGTCTGGCCCACCGACGGTCCCGGGGTGAGCCAGGGAACGCTGCAGAGCTACTTCGAGTACGCCAACAAGCTGGTGTCGACCAAGGCGGCACCGCCCGCCTCGTTGCAGGTCGAGAACGCCTCCGCGGCACTCGACGCCTCGTCGTTCGCCACCAACAAGGCCGCCTTCCACCTGCTGTTCCACACCCAGATCTCCGCTTTCGCCGCAGCCAGCGGCAACGAGCTGAAGCTGCTGCGCATCCCGGCCCAGGTCAGCGGTGAGTCGCCGAAGATGGTGAACAAGGCCTCGATGTACTGGTCGATCGCGTCGCGCAGCGAGCACCCGGCGGAGAGCGCCAAGCTGATCGACTTCCTGCTCACCGACCCCGCCGCCACCAAGGTGCTGACCACCGAGCGCGGCATCCCGGCGATCCCCGCGGTGCAGCAGGAGATCGCTCCGCTGCTGGATCCCCAGGCCAAGGTCGCGCTGGAGTTCTCCCAGGCGGTGACCCCTGAGCTGGTGCCGCCGCCCCAGGTGACGCCGGCGAACGCGTCCGGCTTCAGCACCGAGTTCACCTCGACGGCCACCGAGGTGCTGTTCGGCCGGACGAGTCCGGCCGATGGTGCCACCAAGACGCTGGAGATCATCGACTCGATGAAGTAGCCCTGCCCTCGGCGATGCCGTCCGGGTCGATCCTGGTGGCGATCAGCAGCGCGATCGCCGCCAGGACGACCACCGTCCCGGCTGTGGCCGGCCAGCCGAGAGCCACCCAGCCGAAGCCGGCCACCCAGCCGATCACGGCCGAGCCGGTGTAGAGGGACACGTTGTAGAGCGCGGTGGCCTGCGCCCGTCCCACCCGGGCGTGGTGCCCGACCCAGGCCGAGGCGACGGCGTGGACGGCGAAGGCGCCGGCGGTCAGGATCAGCAGCCCGATGATCACCAGGGTCAGGTGACGGCTCACCGTCAGCAGGGTGCCGGTGATCATGACCAGCAGACCGGTGACCAGGACCGTGCGCCGGCCGAAGCGCGGCACCCCGCGACCGACCAGCCGGGACGACACGGTGCCGGCCCCGTACGCGGCGAAGATCAAGGACGCGGCGATCACCGGCAGGCCGAAGCTCGGTCCCTCCAGCCGGAAGCCCAGGTAGTTGTAGACGGCCACCAGCCCGCCCATGATCAACAGGGGTTGGGCGTAGAGCGCCAGCAGGGTGCTGTCGGACAGGCAGTGTCGGATGTTCCGACTCAGTCCGGACCAGTCAGTCGTGCGCTGGGGCACGTACGAGCGCGCCGGCGGCATCAACCGCAGGAAGACCAGTGCGGCGCCCAGACAGACGACCGCCACTGCCGCCAGGGCCAGCCGCCACCCGACGAGCTCGGTGAGCGGTCCGGCGATCAGCCGACCACTGGCACCGCCGATGGTGGTGCCGGAGATGTAGGCCGCTGCGGCCGCCGCCGTCGAGCGCGGGTGCACCTCGTCGTGCAGGTAGGTCATGGCCAGCGCGGGCAGCCCGCCGAGCGCGACGCCCTCGAAGAACCGCACCACCAGCAGGGAGTCGATGCCCGGGCTGAGGGCGACCAGCAACCCGGCCAGGGCGGCGGTGGAGATGGCGATCTTCATCGCGGGCAGGCGGCCGATCCGGTCGGCCAGCCAGGACCAGGGCAGGACCGAGAGGGCGACGCCCCAGGTCGCCACCGACAGCGACAGCGCGGCCTGGGAGGCGCTGATCTGCAGGTCGCCGGCCAGGGTGGGCAGCAACCCCTGCGGGGCGTACAGCTGGGCGAAGGTGGCCACCCCGGCCGCACCCAGGCCGATCAGCATCCGTCGGTACGCGGGCGTGGCCGCCCGGTAGCCGGACCAGGCCTCGGCTGTCCCGGTGGGAACGGTGGTGGTGCTCACGCGAACGACGGTAGGAACTGCTGTCGTAGTGCACAAATGCATGTTTGAGGATCAACGCATACGATCAGCGCATGGAAATGGTCGATCTACAGCGCGTGCTGCGGCTGCTTCCGGTGTTCGTCGTGGTCGCCGAGACCGAGCAGGTGACGGTCGCCGCCTCGATCCTGCGGATGCCCCAGCCCACTGTCAGCCGGGCGCTCGGCGCGCTGGCCGACCTGATCGGCACGCCACTGGTCGAGCGACGAGGACGGGGCATCGTGCTGACCGGGGCGGGCCGCGAGCTGCTGCCCTACGCCCGCGCCGGGCTCGACGCCGTCGCAGCCGGGGTGGCCGCTGTCGCCGAGGACGCGGTGGTCGGCCAGGGGGAGGTGCCGATCGCGTTCCAGACCGTGCTGGGGGAGACGGTCGTGCCGGCCCTGATCCGACGCTTCCGGGAGCGGTATCCCGGGGTCCGGTTCGCGCTGGCCCAGGGTTCCCGGCAGCGGTGCCTGGACGACCTCGACAGCGGTTCGGCGGCCGTCGCGCTGGTGTCCTCGCCCCCGGCCGGACCGGAGGCGGAGGTGATCGACCTGTACGAGGAGCCGATGGTGCTGGTGGTGCCCCGCAGCCACCACCTGGCCGCCGCCGCGCGGGTCACCCTCGCCGAGCTGGCGCAGGAGGACCTGATCGTGCTGAAGAGCGGCTACGGGCTGCGGGACCTGATCGAGGTACTGTTCGCCGACTCGGGGCTGGTGCCCCGGATCTCCTTCGAGGCCGACGACTCCCACACGGCACGCGGTCTGGTGTCCGCCGGCCTGGGCGTGACGGTGGTGCCGTCCTACGTCCCGGACACGGAGACGGTCCAGCTGCGGATCGACCACCCGGAAGCGCGTCGCACCATCGGTGCCGTGGCTCGACGCGGGACCGTCGTGCCCGCGGTGGCCGCGTTCCTGGACTTCCTGCGGGGCGCCGGTCCGGTGATCGCGGCCGGGTCGCTCGGACCGTACGCCCGGCCGGCGTCACCGGGATCACCTCAGAGCTGACCGGTGGCGAACGCGTACGCGCGGTCGACCCGGCGGGCGGACGATCCGTCGAAGGGCAGCAGCACCCACTCCCGCATCGGCTGCTGGCCGGGCTTGCCCATCGGCTCACCCAGTCCGGTGTCGATCAGCCGGTCGACCTCGTCGGCCGGGAGCTTGATCATCAGCCGGCTGCGGTGGGTGCAGGCGAACACCCGGTGGTCGACCCGCATCCCGTCGGCGCCGAAGCCGCGTCGGGTGCCGTCGGGCAGCTCGACGTCGTCGTGCCCGGCGAACCGCTCGACCAGCCGGGCGTAGCCGGCGACCGGATCGGGTGCCCAACCCGGATCGCGGCCGAACGCGGCCACCAACCGGTCGAGCGCGGGGGCGGTCTCGGCCACCGGCACGGGTGCGGCGAAGGGGCGCCGCTCGGCCATGGTCTGGTCGCCGAGGGCAGCGAGCAGCATGCGGGCCGGCCCTTCGAGGGCGGCCGCCAGAGGTTCCAGGTCGAGGGTCGGGGCGCCGGCCGCCTTGGCCAGGTCCCAGCCGTGCAGCACGTGCTCCACGGAGCGCAGCCAGATCACCTGCTCGCCGGTGAGGGCGCCCACCGGGACCTGGAAGGTCCCAGCGCGGACGCCGTCGTCGTCGAAGATCTCGGCCAGCTGCGAGACCCCGGCCCGGTAGTGCTCAGGGGACGGCACCGGCCGGTCGACGTGCCTGGCCGGGCCGGGCGCCGCTGGGGTCACTGCGCCGGTGAGAAGGCCGGTGAACAGCAGGTCGCCACCGACCAGGTGGCCCAGCAGCTGGCTGTAGGTCCACTGCGAGCAGGGGGTCTCGGTGTCCGGCTCCGGCTCGTGGTCGACGACGGTGGCGACGGCCGCCGTGGCACTGCGGAAGATCTCGCGGGGATCGTGCATACTTTAAAATCTAAAGCAAGTGATGGAGAGCGTCAACGGGTGCTCTGCTCTGTGAGGAGGGTCGAGGTGTCGCGGTCGTACGGGCAGCTGTGCGGGTTGGCGCTGGCGCTGGACGTCATCGGTGACCGGTGGAGCATGCTCATCATCCGCGAGCTGCTGGTCCGCCCCGAAGGAGCCCGCTACACCGACCTGCGGGACGGTCTGCCGGGGGTGGCGACCAACCTGCTGGCCGACCGGCTCCGGGACCTGGAGTCGGCCGGCGTCATCCGCCGCGAGTCGCCGCGACCGCCCGTGGCCACGCCGGTGATCCGGCTGACCGAGCTCGGTCAGGGCCTGCGCCCCACCGTCGAGGCGTTGGCCGTCTGGGGCGGCGAGCAGGTCCCGGGAGCCAACGGGGACGGTGAGTTCCGCAGCCGCTGGTTGATCATCCCGATCGAGGCGATGCTGCACGACGCTGCGCCGGACGAGCCGTCCGTGATCATGGAACTGGTCACCGGCGACGAGCCGGTGATCATCGAGATCGGGTCGGGCGAGGTCAGAGCCCGGACAGCGTCGGGTTCCGCCGATCGGGGCGGTGGGGCCCCGCACCTGGTCGTCAGCGGGCCGCCCAAAGCCATCCTCGGGGTGCTGTCGGGCAAGCTTCCGCTGAAGGCGGCGACGCAGCTGGGTGTGCGGCTCGAGGGTGATCACGATGTCTTGGAGCGGGTGGGCCTGACCGGGGCGGCGAGCTGACGACGGCGCCCGATCAGCCTTGTGCAGCAGGAAGAAGTCACCACGATCGCTGGTATTCGAACACGTGTGCTAGTAGAATCGGGACATGCCATCGACCGCGGGCGACGAGCCGGAGATCACTCCGCTGGCGCAGGCCGTCGACCACTTCTCGGTCGCAC
>CAWARE010000015.1:0-92000 GCA_963784345.1 uncultured Actinomycetota bacterium | reverse complement strand
GCTCGAGCAGTTCCGCGCCGTCGGCCGTGCCGCCTTCGAGGCTGCGCCCATGCCCACCCGCAAGGACGAGCACTGGCGCTTCACGCGCCTGCGCGGTGTCGAGCTGGACGCGTGCCGAGCTCTCCCCGGCGGCGATCTCGACGCTGTGCCCGCGCGCGCGTCGCGCAGCCTCACCGAGGCCTCACGAGGTCGCCGGCGAGCTGCTCACGTGAACGGCGCGACCCTCGAGCGAGACCCCCGTCGGCGAGCTGCCGGAGGGCGTGCTGTTCACCACGTCGCGACGGCCGCCCCCGAGCACGCCGAGCTGTTCGCGAAGCACTTCGGCACCGTCGTGCCGACGGGTGACCCGTGCGACGACAAGTTCGTCGACCTGAACGCCGCGCAGCCTCGCGGGCGGCGTGTTCCTCTACGTGCCGCGCAACACGCGCGTGAGCTGCCGTTCCGCGCCGACGTGGTCTGACGCCGGCGGCGCCGTCAACTGGCGCGCGCTGGTCGTGCTCGAGGAGGGCGCCGAGGCGACCTTCGTCGAGGAGTTCCTCTCCGTCGATGCCGATGTCACCGGCTTCTCCAACGCCGTGGTCGAGCTCGTGGCGGGTGCCAACTCGCACCTGCACTACGTCACCGTGCAGGACTACGCCATCCCGGTGCAGCACTTCGCCACGCACCGTGTGCACGCCGCACCGCGACGCGCAGGTGAGCTGGAGCGCCGTCGGTCTCGGCGCGTCGATGGGCAAGAGCCGCATGGAGGCGCACCTCACGGGCGCTGGCTCCAACGTGAAGCTCACGGGCGCGTACTTCCTCGACGGTCAGCAGCAGCTCGACTACGACACCTACCAGCTCCACGCCGCCGCGAACGCCACCAGCGACCTCGCCTTCAAGGGCGTGCTCAAGGACAAGGCGCACCCGTCTGGCGCGGCATGATCGCCGTCGCCAAGGGCGCGCAGGGCACCGACGCCTTCCAGAACAACAAGAACCTGGTGCTCAACTCCGGCGCGCACGCCGACAGCATCCCGGGCCTGACGATCGAGGCGAACGAGGTGCGCTGCACGCATGCGGCCACCACGTCCAAGATCGACCAGGAGCAGCTGTTCTACCTGCAGGCGCGCGGTATCACCCGCGAGGACGCCGTCCGCGAGATCGTGCGGGGCTTCTACACCGACGTGCTCGCACGCATCGAGGTCGAGCAGGTGCGCGAGCAGGTGCAGGCCGCGCTCTGGCAGCGCATCGAGCAGTAGGGGACCGACCCCTCGGGCTCAGGCGGCCGGGAACACGATCGTGCCCCGTTCGCGTGGGTCGATCCACCCTGAGCTCCGCACGCGCCAGGCGGAAGCACTGACCATCGGTGCCGTTCATGCGGAGCACCTTGGGTGATCCGACCTTCACGGTCTTGACGCGCTGAGCGGTGACGCGTCGAGCTGCAGCTGATGAGCTGCACCTGCATCGCCTTGCTGGCACCGGTCACGGCGGAGAGCTTCACGCCCACGGCTGAGGTGTCGCTGGCAGTCGCGTGCTGATTGTCGAAGTTTCGCCAACGGTTCGAGAGCGACGTGCTGAACGTGAGCTTGTCGCACGGCCCGCTCGGTGCGCCGTCGGGACAGAGGTTCACCGCGGCACGTGCGGTGGAGGCGCCGACGGCGGTGGCGGCGAGCGCGGCGAGCGCGATGACGAGTGCGGCGGCGATTCGGAGCTGCATGTGAGGACCTCTTTGGGGGTGATCGACCCCTGTGGTCGGCGCGACCCCCGCTCTCGGCTCAGCGTGGATGTGCGGATTGGTGGATCGGGGACGGATGCACGTCGGTTCTGATCGTCGTGAACCCGTGTGACGGCTCCGGTCTATCTGGGTAGGCACCCGGCGGTCGTGCGCATCACGCCGCCTCGTACAACCCCCAGGGAGATCTCACGTGAAGCTTCGGATGATGGTTCTGTTCCTGCTCGCCGGCGCGCTGCTCGCAGCCGGCTGCGGCTCGGACGACAAGAAGGACGACAAGGGCGATTGCAAGGGCAAGACCACCAAGAAGCAGACCGACGCCGAGAAGGCCGTCGCTGCGAAGGACGACGCCTTGAAGGCCGCGCAGGTGGCGTTCAAGAAGAAGCCGAACGACGTCGTGGTGTGCCGCGATCTCGCGCTCAAGTGGATCGCCGTCGCGTCCCCCGAGTCGACGGGTGATCCGAAGGTGGCCCCGAAGCTGCCGAAGGATCGGGACAAGAGCCTCAAGAGCGCGGTCTCCACGCTCGAGAAGTGCGTCCAGATCAACGGCAAGGACCGCGACGTGAAGCAGATGCTCGCGTCCACCTACATGGCGACGAACAAGTACGACAAGGCGTCGCCGCTGCTCGAGCAGCTCGCCAAGAGCGCGAAGGGCGCCGAGCGTGCCAACGCGTACTACGCCTGGGGCCTGGCAGCGTCCAACGCCCAGGACATCGACGGCGCCATCGAGGCCTGGCAGATGTTCGTCGAGCTCTCCGAGGGCACCAAGGACGCTCGCGTGGCGCAGGTGAAGCAGTCGATCAAGGCGCTGCAGGCGTCCAAGAACAAGCCGAAGGCGGCGACGACGGCCACCACCACCACCACCACGGCCACGGACACGAAGACGAACGCCGGCTCCATGCCCTGCATCCCGGCCCGCCGCGAGATGCACACCGGCCGCTACAACTTCCTGCACCGCAGCTGGGGTCCCCTGGAGCCGTTCGACGACTCGATGCCCGAGCAGCTCCGCGACGCCGGCGTGCACACCCACCTGGTGACGGATCACCCGCACTACTGGGAGGACGGCGGCGCCACCTACCACCCCCGGTTCAGCACCTGGGAGTTCCTCCGTGGGCAGGAAGGTGATCCGTGGAAGGGCGTCGTCGCCGAACCGGCTGGCACGCCCGGCTTCAAGGGCGCCATCCAGCGACAGGACCAGATCAACCGGCGCTACATGGCCACCGAGGACCGGCACCCTCAGACGCTGACCTTCGACGCCGGGCTGGAGTTCCTGGAGACCAACGCCGACGCTGACCGGTGGCTGCTGCAGCTGGAGACGTTCGACCCGCACGAGCCGTTCTTCACCTACCAGAACTATCTCGAGATGTACCCGGAGAACTACGACGGTCCCGACTTCGACTGGCCGCAGTACCGCCGGGTGATCGAGCCCGCCGACATGGTCACCCACGCCCGGAACTCCTACTCGGCACTGGTCAGCATGTGCGACCGCAACCTCGGCCGCGTCCTCGACTTCTTCGACGAGCACGACCTGTGGTCCGACACCCTGCTGATCGTCAACACCGACCACGGCTTCCTCCTCGGGGAGCACGGCTGGTGGGCCAAGTCGGTGCAGCCGTGGTTCAACGAGCTGGTCCACCTTCCCCTGTTCGTCTGGGATCCCCGCCGACCCGAGACGGCCGGAACCCGCAACGACGCCCTGGTCCAGACCATCGACATCGCACCCACCGCACTGCGCTTCTTCGACCTGACTCCGTCACAGGACGTGGACGGCGTCGACCTCGGCGAGGTGCTGGCCTCCGGGGCGGCGCCCCGGACAGGAGCCCTGTTCGGCATCCACGGTGGACACGTCAACGTGACCGACGGCCGCTACGTCTACATGCGTGCACCCCTGACACCGGCGAACACTCCTCTGGAGGAGTACACGCTGATGCCGACCCACATGCGGTCCAGGTTCGGCGTGCACGAGCTGCGCGACGTCGAGCTGGCGGAGCCGTTCCCGTTCACCAAGGGCATCAGCACGCTCCGTCTGGCCAGCACCTCGACCATGGTCAACCCGTACGCCTTCGGGACCCTGCTGTTCGACCTGGACACCGACCCGGGCCAGGAGCACCCGATCGACGACCCGGAGATCGAGCTGCGGATGGCCACGCTGCTCGTCGAGCTCATGCGCGCCAACCACAGCCCGGCCAGCCAGTACCAGCGACTCGGGCTGCCGAGCACCGGTGAGGTGACCGCGGAGCACCTGCTCGTCCGCGCTCAGGCCGACCAGGCCACCGAGGCTGCGAGACCACTGCCCCCGATCACCGACTTCCCCACCGGGGAGCTGAATCTGTCGGTGCCGTTGGTCGAGCTGATGAGCCATCCGGCGGCGGCAGCGGTCCTGAACCGTCACCTTCCCGCTCTCCGCAACACCGAGCTGCTCACCGTCCTCGCCGGCACCAGCGTGTACGAGCTCGCCGCCACCACCCCGATCCCGGTCGCCACCCTCACCGCCGTCGCCGAAGGCCTCGCCGGCCTCGACGCCGACTCCCCACAGCACGACCACCACCGCCGATTCCTCCATCGCTGAAGGAGTTTCCCTGTCATGACCACCACCCAACCCACGTCGCACCTCGAACCGCCGGCCGAAGCGAAGGCCGCGGCGGCGCACGTACCGCACCGCTGGCGGAACCTGTCCACGATGCTCGGGATCACCGTCATCGAAGGAGCCGAGGGTGGACTCACCACCTCCCTGTTCCCCGCCATCGCGCAGGCGCTGCAGCCTGAACACCGGCCACCTGGGCATCATGGCCGCACTGGGCCGGATCGTCGCTGTCCCGTTCGGCCCCCTCTGGGCCTGGGTCGCCAACCGCACCTCCCGCAAGACCGCCCTGGTCATCAGCACCGTGCTCGCCGGCCTCCTCGCGCTCATCTCGGGCTTCTCCCAGGACTTCGTTCAGCTGCTGGTCCTGCAGACCATCCAAGCCGGCTGCGTGGTCGGCATCCTGCCGATCTCGAACGCCGTCATCGCCGACTCCTTCCCCGACAAGAACCGCGGACGCGCCGTCGGCTACTTCTACGGACTCGGCGCCCTCCTGTCGCTCCTTCATCGGACCGGTCCTGGGCCAGCTGTCCGGCATCCCCGACGGCTGGCGGATCGGACTCTGGGTCGTCGGCGGCATCCTGCTGCTGGCCGGTCTCTCGGTCCTCGTCCTGTTCCGGGAGCCGCGCGTCGGCGGCGCCGAGGAGCAGCTGGCCGACCTCACCGACACCCACTCCACGCGGAAGCTGCGGCTCGCCGACAGCCTGGCGCTGTTCCGGATCCCCACGTTCACCATCATGATGGCCTCACGGCTGCTCTCCGGGCACCTGCTGATCACCGTCTTCGGCATCCAGTTCCTGGTCACCGAGCGCGGCTTCAGCAACCCGGTCGCGACCTTGGTGCTGCTCCCGTTCGGCATCGGCTACTTCGCCGGCACCGTCGGCGGCGGTCTGCTGGTGACGCTGCTGGACCGGCTCCTCCCGCGTCAGGGGCGCGTCCTCTACATCCAGGCGGCGCAGGTGATCTTCGCCGTCGTCGCCTTCTTCGGCACCCAGTTCGACTACGGCAACATCGGCATCTACGCCGTGTTCTGGGCGCTGATGGGCGCGGCGCAGGGTCTCAACCCCGGCGTCAACCGGCCGATCGTCATGTCGGTGGTGCTGCCCGAGCTCCGCAGCCAGGCCTTCGTCATCTACCTGACCATCTTCGAGACGATCGGCTGGGCGGTCTTCACCCTGCTAGCCGGCCAGCTCGCGAACACCTACGGCATCCAGGCCGTCTTCTTCTGGATCATGGTCGTCTTGATGCTGGTCAACGCCGCCGTGCTCGGACTGCTGTACCGCGTCTACCCCGGCGACCGCGAACGCGTCACCGCCACGCTCGACCGGCGCCGGGCGGAGGTGCTCTCGCAGCGGTGACCACTACCCTCACAGCAATGACAGGCCCAGACGGAACGACCTCATCCTGCTGCGCCCCCGCAGGCAACCGCGGTGCCGCCGACCATGGCGGCACCGCTGGTGGGACACGGACACAGCCGTCCACGGTGGCTCAGCCCGTCACCGCCGCCCCCTCGGCCACGGCTGTCCCGGCGGCGGCCCACGCACCCCAGCGGATCCACCTGCCGGGCGGAACGTTCCTGATGGGCACCGACGATCGAGAAGGCTTCTCCGACGACGGCGAGGGCCCCGTCCGTCAGGTCGACGTGCGTTCCTTCGCCATCGACGCCACCGCCGTCACCAACACGAGCTTCAGCGCCTTCGTCGAGGCGACCGGCTACCGCACCGAGGCGGAAGCCTGGGGCTGGTCCTACGTCTTCGCCAAGTTCCTCCCGGCCACCATCCGCAAGATCTCACCCCGGCCGCCGACCACCCCCTGGTGGTGTGCCGTGCAGCAGGCGGACTGGCGACATCCCGAAGGACCGGGCACCGACCTCGCCGACCGCGAGGACCATCCGGTCGTGCACGTCTCCTGGGCCGACGCAGCCGCCTACTGCGCCTGGGCCGGCGGTCGGCTGCCCACCGAAGCCGAGTGGGAGTACGCCGCCCGCGGCGGCCTCGACGGGGCGCGGTACCCGTGGGGTGACGACCTCACCCCGGACGGACAGCACCTGTGCAACATCTGGCAAGGGCAGTTCCCGGTCAAGAACACCGCCGACGACGGACACCACGGCACCGCGCCGGTGCGCAGCTTCCCTCCCAACGGGTTCGGCCTCTACGAAGTCGCCGGGAACGTGTGGGAGTGGACGGCTGACTGGTGGTCCACCGACCATCAGGCCCACCCGGCGTCGAACCCCGCCGGGCCGAAGGCAGGCACGGCCAAGGTGATGCGGGGCGGGTCGTACCTGTGCCACGCCTCCTACTGCAACCGCTACCGCGTCGCCGCCCGCACCCGCAACGACCCCGACAGCTCGTCCGGCAACCAGGGGATCCGCTGCGCCTACGACGCGACGCAGCACCGGGTGAGGGCCCGGTGTAGATGAGCACCATCCGCACCCCCCGTCGCTTCCCCCGCCGCGTCTTCGACACCGGCGCCGAACCCGATCCGCGTTTCACCCTGGCCAACGAACGAACGTTCCTGGCCTGGATACGCACTGCCCTGGCCCTGATCGCGGCCGGTGTCGCCATCGAGGCGCTGGCCCTTCCGTTGCAGCCCACCGTGCGACTCGCCACCGCCGTGACACTGATCGGTCTCGGTCTGGTCGTCCCGCCCCTGGCCTGGCGGTCCTGGGGCCTCGTGGAGAAGGCCATCCGGCGGGCCACGCCACTGCCGACCTCACTCGTCGCACCCGTACTCGCCACCGGGATCGCCGCCGTCGCGGCCCTCCTCGCCATCGGCTTCCTCGTGCGATGAGCGGTCAGCCCGGCCGTCCGATCTTCGACCCCGGCCTGCAGCCAGAGCGCACCGAGCTCGCCTGGCGTCGCACCGTCTTGACCATCGCCGTCGGAGCCCTCGTCGCCCTCCGGCTCCTCCCCGCCGCGCTCGGCCCACTGGGCCTGAGCGCCGCCGTCGCCGGGCTGATCCTGGCTGCGGGTCTCTGGGTGTCCGCCCGCCGCCGAAGCAGCCGGACGACCGAGGCCCTCCTCCACCACACCTCCCCACCGGGAGCGGGCCTCCTCCTGGTGCTCGCCCTCCTGACCACCGGCGGGGCGGCCCTGGCGCTGATCTACGTCACCGTGCGCTGAATCCCCGAACGGTGACGTCTACTCCGCCGCGCTCCCCCGGCGACCCGGCAGGCGGTGCGGCCCTGGGTGCAGAATGGCGGCATGACCTCCGCCGCCATCCCGACCCTGTCCTTCGGCCGCACCGGCCACGAGAGCACCCGTGTCCTGTTCGGCGCAGCCGCCCTGGGCGACGTGACCCAGGAGCAGGCCGACCAGACGATGGAGCTGGTCATCTCCTACGGCATCAACCACATCGACACCGCCCGTTCCTACGGCGACGCCGAGCTGCGGCTCGGACCCTGGATGGAGACCCACCGGGACCAGTTCTTCCTGGCCACCAAGACCGGTGAGCGGACCCGGGAGGGGGCGACCCGCGAGATCGGCGAGTCGCTGGAGCGGCTCCGGACCGACCACCTCGACCTGATCCAGCTGCACAACCTGGTCGAGGCCGACGAGTGGGAGACGGCCTTCGCCCCGGGCGGCGCCCTGGAGGCCGTGGTCGAGGCCAAGGAGCAGGGCCTGGTCTCCCACATCGGCGTGACCGGTCACGGGGTGACCGTGGCCGCGCAGCACCTGCGGTCGCTGGAGCAGTACCCGTTCGACTCGGTGCTGCTGCCCTACAACTTCGCCATGTCCAACAACACCGCCTACCTGGACGACTTCGAGCGGCTGGTGGCGGTGTGCGCCGAGCGGCAGGTCGCGGTGCAGACGATCAAGTCGATCACCCGCGCGCCCTGGGGTGACCGGGAGCAGACGGCCAGCACCTGGTACGAGCCGCTGACCGACCCCGACGCGATCGACACCGCGGTGGCCTGGGTGCTCGGCCGCGAGGGCCTGTTCCTGAACACCGTCGGCGACGTGACCATCCTGCCGTCGGTGCTGGCGGCGGCGGCCAAGGTGTCCGGTCGGCCCGACGAGCAGGCCATGCGGTCCCTCGAGGAGTCGTTCGGTCTTCAGCCGCTTTTCACCTGAGCCCTTCCCTGATGTCAGTGGCGTCGGCGATGCTGCTGCGATGACGCTTCGACGCCTGAGTGCGTACGCCGTGGGGTTCGGCCTGCTGATCGCGGGGCTGGTGGCCGTGCCGCAGCAGGCGCACGCCGCCGACCCGATCCCGATCGCCGAGATCCAGGGGACGGGCGCGACCACTCCCGGTGGCAGGCCAGGTCGTCACCACGACGCCCTCGCGGGTGACAGCGGTCTACGGTCAGGGATCGACCGCGGAGCTGCGCGGTTTCGTCATCCAGACCGCCGGCACCGGCGGTCCGGGCCGTGACCTCAGCCGCGCCTCGGACGCCGTGTTCGTGTTCATGAACAACACGCCGTTCTCGGTGCAGGTCGGCGACGCGGTCAGCGTGACCGGCACAGCCGGCGAGTTCTCCGGGCTGACCCAGCTCGCCGGCACGGTCACCATCACCCGGCTGACCGGCACCGTCCCCGCCGTCCGCCCGTTGACCGGGCTGTCCTGGGCCTCCACGGTCACCCAGCGCGAGAACCTCGAGTCCATGCTCTACGCCAGCGACGAGCGCTTCACGGTCAGCGACACCTTCCCGCTGCTCCGCTTCGGTGAGCTGGGGCTGAGCAGCGACGAGCTGCCGCTGCAGCCGACCGAGGTGGCCCGCCCCGGCACTCCCGAAGCGGCGGCCCAGGCGGCCCGCAACCTGGCCGTCCGGGTCAACCTGGACGACGGCTCCAACCGCGGCTACACCCGGACCGCGACCCTGGCGGCCCGCCCACTGCCCTACCTCTCCGTGGGTGTCGACGTGGCCGTCGGCGACCGGCTGCGGTTGACCGAGCCGGTCATCGTGGACTACCGGAACAGCGCCTGGAAGTTCAACCCGACCACGCCGACGGCGCCGGGGTCTGAGCCGGCCAGCATCCGCGCCGTGGCCGACGACCGCGCCCCCCGGGTCGGCGGAGCCCTGTCAGTGGCGTCGTTCAACGTGCTCAACTACTTCACCACCACCGGCTCCGGCCGCACCAGCTGCACGGGCGGCAACCTGGCCACCGACGACACCTTCAACGTGACCTTCGACTGCGACGTCCGGGGAGCCTGGGACCCGGCCGACCTGCAGCGGCAGCAGACCAAGATCGTGACCGCCCTGAACACCCTCGACGCCGACGTGGTCGGCCTGATGGAGATCGAGAACTCGGTGGTCCTCGGTGAGCAGCCGGACGAGGCGCTGGCCTCGCTGGTCGGTGCCCTCAACCGGGCGGCCGGCTTCCGGAAGTGGGCCTTCGTGCCATCGTCGACCGAGCTGCCGGCCACGACCGACCAGGACGTGATCACCAACGCGCTCATCTACCAGCCGCGCTGGGTGCGACTGAACGGACCGGCCCGCGCCCTCGGTGCCGCCGCCGGCGTGGGTGGGGCCTTCGCCAACGCCCGGACCCCGATCGCCGCCTCGTTCACCCCCTGGTCCGGCGGCGACCCGGTGCTCGTGGTGGTCAACCACCTGAAGTCCAAGGGCGCCGACGGCGCTACCGGCGACAACGCCGACCGCGGCGACGGTCAGGGCGCCTACAACGGCGACCGGGTGCGGCAGGCCCAGGCGCTGCGGGACTGGGTCCCGCAGGTGCAGCGGTCCGAGGACGTGCAGTCGGTGGCTCTGGTCGGCGACTTCAACTCCTACGGCGCCGAGGACCCCCTGCAGGTGCTCTACGCGGCCGGCTACGACAACGCCGCGCCCGCCGACGAGTGGTCCTACTCGTTCAGCGGTCTGGCCGGGTCGCTGGACCACGTGCTGCTCAACCCCGCAGCACGCGACCGGCTCACCCGCGCGGACATCTGGAACATCAACGCGGGCGAGTCGCCGGCCCTGGAGTACTCGACCTACAAGACGACGGCCGACGACTACTACTCCCCCGATGCCCGCCGGTCCTCCGACCACGACCCGGTGGTGGTGGGTCTGCGGCGGAAGTGACCCTCCACCCCGCTCTCAGCGGCAGGCGGCGTCGATCGCGTCCAGCACCTCCAGCGTGGCGATCGAGGCGGCCAGCGGACGGAGCGGCGAGCCGGTCTCGCCGGCGCTGATCCGGCGGGCCACCTCCGCGGCCTGGAAGTGCAGCGCCTCGTGAGCGACCGGCTCCTCGTCGTAGCGCAGACTCGGGCCTCCGTCGCGGGGCGACAGCGTGAAGCCGCCGGGCTGGTAGAACGGTCCGTCGATCACCAGGGTCGCGTCGCTGCCGGCGATCACCGCCGTGGTCGGGGTGTTGCTCAGCAGCGTGGTGTGCAGGACCGAACGCCGTCCCCCGGGGTGGCCGAGCACGGTGCCGACCTGACCGAGAACACCACTCGGCACCCACTCGCCGCCGGCCAGCACCGAGTCGACCGGCCCGAGCGCGTCCAGCGCGAAGGCCACCAGATAGGTCCCCAGGTCCAGCAGCGGCCCGCCGGCCAGCTCGGGCCTCAGGATCCGGTGGTCCTCGGCGAACCACTCGCCGAAGTCGGCCACCACGCTGAGCGGCTCGCCCAGCGCGCCGGCCTCCTGCAGCTGCCGCAGCACGTCGAACTTGGGCAGGAAGGCCGTCCACATCGCCTCCAGGCAGAACACCCCGGCCGCTTCGGCCGCGGCGGCGATCTGTCGTGCCTCCTGAGCCGTGGCGCCGAGCGGCTTCTCGACCAGTGTGTGCTTGCCGGCGCGCCAGCGACAGCAGCGCGACCGGCAGGTGCGTGTTGTGGGGCGTGGCGACGTAGACCACGTCGACGGACGGGTCGGCGACCAGCTGCTCGTACGACCCGTACGCGGTCGAGATCCGGTGCCGGTCGGCGAAGGCGCGCGCGGACTCCGGCGTACGGGAGCCGACGGCGACCACCTGCTGGCTCGAGTGCCGGCGCAGCGCGGCGACGAAGCGGTCGGCGATCCAGCCGGTGCCGATCACCCCCCAGCGCAGCGTCGGCGCCGCCAGAGGATCCGGCGTCCGCGCCACGCGGTAGCGCCGAGGGCAGGCTCACCGGGCGACCTCGACCCAGCGGCCACCCTCGTGCATCGACGTGATCACCGCGGCCGCCACCCGGCTGGCGGCCAGGCCATCGGCCGCATTCGCCAGCGGGCTGGTCGTGCCGGCGGCCACCGAGGCGACCCAGGCGCCCAGCTCGAGCCGGTAGGCGTCGGCGAACCGGGGCCGCCAGTCCAGCGGGTAGCCGGTGGACCGGTTCCGGCCCAGGTCGACCGCCAGGAGCGCCGGGTCGGTGAGCGACAGCGCGCCCTTCTCGCCCAGCACCTCGGTGCGCAGGTCGTAGCCGTACTCGGCGTTCACGTACATGTCGACCGAGGTCAGCACCCCGTCGGCCGTCCGCAGCAGCGTGAGCGAGGGGTCGGCCATGCCGGCCGGCACCTTGCTGGTCGCGCGCCCGGCGAGCCAGGCCACCGAGGTGACCGGCGAGCCGAGCAGCCACGGGATCGAGTCCAGCTCGTGGATGACGGAGTTCGTGATGATCGACTCCGAGGTGGTGCCGGGGTAGCTGACCACGTTGCGGCTCGCGCCGGTCACCCGCAGCACCGGGCCGATCACGCCGGCGTCGATGGCCGCCTTGAGCTCGGTGTGCGCCGGGTCGAAGCGCCGCATGAAGCCCAGCGACAGCAGCTTCCCACCGGCGGCCGCCTCGGCGGCGACGATCTCCTCGCACTCGGCCAGTGTCGGCGCCAGCGGCTTCTCACACAGCGTGGGCTTGCCGGCGGCCACGGCGGCCAGGGCGTACGCGTAGTGGGTGGAGTCGTGCGAGGCGATGATCACCGCGTCGACCTCGGGGTCGGCGATCAGGGCGTCGCCGTCGGAAGCGACCCGGGCCCCGGACTCGGCGGCCACCGCCTCGGCCGTCGCCCGGTCGTAGTCGGCGACCACCGTCACCGCCGCCCCGGCCACGAAGCGCTGCAGGTTGCGGATGTGGTCCGCTCCCATGTTGCCGGTTCCGATGACGCCGATGCGCACGGTCATGAACGAAGCCTCTCGTGAGTGGAAGAGCGTCTCCGGACGGCACTCTTTTCCGGCGTCCGGAACGCGATGAACGAGCGAGAAGCTGCGGAGTTCAGGACCGCGGAGCGCGGAGCGCGACCATTGAACACGGTCATGAACGAAGCCTCTCGGTGGGGAACAGCGTGGGTCGAACCGCCCACGCTAGCGCTTGTCAAATTGTCCTGACAAGTGGTGGTCGTCGACGAGGGCCTCCACCGCGGCCCGGGCCGCGGCTCCGATGGCAGCGTCGGCTTCCGGCTGCTCGGCAGCGTTCACCGACGAGGTCGTGAGCGCGACGACCACCACCCGTTCCCCGTCCGAGGTCTGGCACACCCCGGCCTCGTGACGCAGGTGCAGGAACGTGCCGGTCTTGCTGCGCAGAGTGGTGAGGTCACTGACCAGCTCGCCCGCGAAGCGGTGCCGGGTGAGCTGGTGCCCCAGCGCCGCGCGCAGCTCGGCGGTCGCCCGCGGGTCGGCGATGCTGTCGGTCCAGACGTCGGCGAGCAGATCGGCCAGACCCGCGGCGTCACCGGCGTTCGCCCGCGCCGGGTCGAGCTGGGCGATCGGGTGTCCGCCGCCGGGGGTCCCGCCGCGGATGGCGAGCTCCATCAGGTACGCCGAGCTCGCGTCGGGCAGGCCGGCCACGGTGTCGTGCAGCTCCTTGATGCGGTGCCGCACCACCAGGCCGCGGTGACCCCAGGCGGCCAGCTGCTCGGTGACCTCGGCCGGGGTCACCAGGCCCAGCAGCGCGTCCGTCGCGGCGTTGTCGCTGACCGAGAGGGACAAGGTGACGAGGTCCCGGACGGCCACGGTGGCGGGGTGGGCGAAGAGCGAGAGGCCGCTGGGACCCGGGGTGCGCAGGCCCGGGTCGAGCTCGACCGCACACCCCGGATCGAGGACGCCGCGGGCGATCCGGTCCAGGACCACGAGCGCGATCGGCACCTTGACCACGGAGGCGAGGGGCAGCACCCGGTGGACGTCGAACCCCAGCTCGCTGCCGCTGTCGAGGTGCCGGGCCACGAAGCCCCCGGCCAGTCCGCTGCGACGCCAGTCCTGGGCGATGTCGGCGGCCACCCGTACGAGCGCGCCCGAGGCGCCCGACACCGCGGCACCGGTCATCGGCGATCACTCCCCGAGGCCAGCCGACCGACGACCCGGGTGAGCTGGTCGTCGGTCAGCAGCCCCGGTCGGGCGACCACGTCCTGGTGCCGGACCAGCGACAGACCGCGGATCGGCCGCCAGCCGAGACCGAAGGTCGCGGCCTCGGTGGCGGTGCAGACCAGGACGTCGTCGTACTCGTGCAGCTGGGTGAGGGTCTCGGTCCTCTCCGAAGCCCCCACCACCTGCTGGGCGCCCAGACCGTGGCCGTGGGCGAGCTGCGTCAGCGGGTCGCGCACCGCCGGTACGTCGTCCTCCGGCTGCAAATGGATCCGCCGCGCCCGGTCGCCACGCTGCCGGACGGACCGCCGGAGCTGGGAGAGGCAGAGGGGACGACAGTCGTCGGTCTCGGCCAGTCCGAGACCGAGGACCGACGTGACGCCCCCGGCACCCTGGGGCACGGACAGCACCGCGATCTCGACCAGCCCGCTCAGCCACAGCCGCGACCGTTCCTCCGGGTCGTCCTCGCTCAATCGGATCCGGAGCGGGGCCAGGCCACGGCGGATGCTGGCCAGCGTGCGCGGATCGAGGTGTCGCGGGACGGCCATCACCAGCTCGGGATCGGGTTCCCGCGCTGCCTCGGTCAGCAGGTCCCAGCGGGCCAGCAGCTCGTCGACGTGCGGCAGCACCCGCTCCCCCAGCCCGGTGAGCGTCACCGAGCGGGTCGAGCGTTCCAGCAGGGGTCCCCCGAGACGCCGCTCCAGCGCGGCCACCCGTCGGCTCACCACCGGCTGGGGAACCCCGCACCGCTGCGCGCCGCGGGTGAAGCTGGACTCCTCGGCGACCAGCCGGAACGCCTGAAGAGCGTCGATCAGGTCCATCGTCCGACCCTAATCAGGCGGCCCTCACCAGCTGTCATGCCGCAGACGCATGAATCGACGCCGAACGTGTTGGCCACCGGGCCCGGGGATTGGTGACGGTGGAGCCATGACCACACCCGACTCCGCCATCCTGTCGACCGTCGCGGCGAGCCCCGTCCGTCGCCGCACCCTGCTCACTGCGTCCACCGCCCTCGTCCTCGGCGCCGCGCTGCCGGCCGGTGACCGCACCACCGCTCGAGCCTCCGACGCGACCGATTCCTCGGTCGCCGCCCTCGAACGACGCCGCGGACGCATCGCCGCCGTCTACGCCCGCAACCTGCGGACCGGCCGGACGCTGCTCCACCGGCCCGACCGGACCATGCCGATGTGCTCGCTGTTCAAGGTGATCGCCGTCGCGGCGGTCCTCCGCGGGGAGCTGGTGGTGCCCGACCGGCGGGTGCTCGAACGCCCGGTCCACCTCCCGCCAGCGGCCCTGGTGGAGAACTCTCCGTACGTCGAGGAGTGCTTCGCCACCGGTCGGATCCCGACAGTGGCCGACCTGTGCCGCGCAGCACTGCAGCGCAGCGACAACACCGCCGGCAACGCGTTGCTGTCACTGATCGGCGGTCCGGCCGGTCTGACCCGGAGCGCCCGCAGGCTCGGGGACGACACGACCCGGCTCGACCGCTGGGAGCCGGAGCTGAACTCCGCCGAGCCGGACCGGCGGACCGACACCACCTCGGCCCGGGCCATCGCACGGACCTACAGGTCGCTGCTGCTGGGATCCGCCCTGCCTGCCCCCGACCGACAGCGCCTGCGCAGCTGGATGCTGGGCAACCAGACCAGCGGAGCGCGGCTGGGCAACTCGCTGCCGCCCGGCTGGCGCCTCGCGGACAAGACCGGCGCCGGAGCGTACGGGGTGGTGAACGACGCCGGTGTGGCCTGGGGACCGGACGGGACGCCGGTCCTGCTCTCGGTGCTCACCCGGTCCGGGGACGCGGGCGCGGCGAACGACAACGAGCTGATCGCCGAGATCGGGCGGCTCTGCTTCGAGCGTCTGACCTGAGCCGGGTCGGAGCTGGACGGCTCAGGACAGGACGAGTGCCAGCCCAGGGTCGGAGAGGATCTGGGCAACGTCGGCGAGGAAGGTCGAACCCTGCTGGCCGTCGGCCAGCCGGTGGTCGAAGGACACCGCGATCGTGGTCACCCAGCGCGGCTCGATCCGCTCGTCGTCGCCGGAACCCACCACCCAGGGCTTGCGGACGATCTGCCCGATGGCCAGGATGCCGGCTTCGCCCGGGTTGAGGATGGGCAAGCCCCCGTCGACACCGAAGACGCCGATGTTGGTGATCGTGAAGCTGCCGCGGGCCAGGTCGGCGGGCGGGGTCTTGCCGGACCGGGCCATGGTCACCAGAGCGCCGAACGCCTGGGCCAGCTCCAGCAGGGACAACCGGTCGGCGTCCTTGATGTTGGGCACGATCAATCCTCGCGGGGTGGCCGCCGCGATCCCCAGGTTGACGCCCGCCTTCAGCACGATCTCCTGGGCAGCCTCGTCCCAGGACGAGTTCAGCTCCGGGTTGCGCTTCAGCGCGATCAGCACGGCCTTGGCCACCAGCAGCAGCGGGGAGACCTTCACCTCGGCGAAGTCGCGGCGGGCCTTGATCGTGCGGACCAGGTCCATCGTCGCGGTGACGTCGGCTTCCACCCACACGGTCACGTGCGGGGCGGTGAACGCCGACTGCACCATGGCCGCCGCGGTGGCCTTGCGGACCCCCTTGATCGGGATCCGGCGGTCTTCCGCGGCGGAGGTGACCGACGCCGCCGCGACCGACGATGACACCGGAGCGGTCTCGGGCGGGCCCGGTCCGCCGCCGCCTCGACGTCGTCGCGGGTGATCACGCCGCCGGTGCCGGTTCCGGTCAGGGCGCCGAGGTCGACGCCCAGGTCCCGGGCCAGCTTGCGGACGGGCGGCTTGGCCAGCACGGCGCCCGACGACGGCGGCACCGTCTCCGGGGCTGCCGGCCCCGGGGCCGGCAGCGGTCCGCCCTGGGACTGGGCCGGAGCGGGCTGCAGGGGTTCGCGCTGGTCGGCGCGCCGCGACACCGGGGTGTCGATGGCGAAGGTGCTGTTGACCTGCTCGTGCGTCTCGACCGGGGCCGGTTCCCCGCCCGCTGCCTTGCGCGGACGTCGCCGGGTGTCGGTCGCCTTCGCCCCGTAGCCGACCAGGTTGGCCACCCGCTCGCCGCCGTCCTCGGCGCCACCGGCGGGCTCCGCCGGAGCCGCGACCGGCGCCTCGGTGCCGTCGTCGATGGTGATGATCGGCCGACCGACGTCGACCGTGTCACCCTCGGTCACCAGCAGCCCGGTCACCGTGCCCGCGTACGGGCTGGGCAGCTCGACCAGGGACTTGCTGGTCTCGATCTCGAGCAGGATGTCGTTGACCTTGATCTCGTCCCCGACGGCCACCCGCCAGGTCACGATGTCGGCCTCGACGAGACCCTCGCCCGGGTCGGGCAGCCGGAACTCCTTGATCGCCACGCGGTGCTCTCCTCTTCGAGACTGTCGGTCGTCCGGTGCGTCGGTGTGTCAGTGGGTCGGTGCGTCAGTACGCCAGGGACCGGTCGACGGCGTCGAGCACCCGGTCCAGATCCGGAAGGTACTGGTCCTCGACCCGGCTCGGCGGGTAGGGGATGTCGTAGCCACCGACCCGCAGCACCGGCGCCTCGAGAGAGTAGAAGCACTGCTCGGTGATCCGCGCGGACAGCTCAGCCCCCAGGCCCAGGTTGAGCACCGCCTCGTGCACCACCACCGCGTGGCCGGTCTTGCGCACCGAGGTGACGACGGTGGCCATGTCGATCGGCGACAGCGTGCGCAGGTCGATGACCTCCAGCGACCGACCCTCGTCGGCGGCAGCGCCCGCCGCGTCCAGGCAGGTCTTCACCATCGGGCCGTAGCAGAGCACCGTCACGTCGGTGCCCGGGCGGACGACTCTCGCGCTGTGCAAGGGGATCGGGGGGATCGAGGTGTCGAGCTCGGCCTTCTCGTGGTAGCGCCGCTTCGGCTCGAAGAAGATCACCGGATCGTCGGAGGCGATCGCCTGCTGGATCATCCAGTAGGCGTCGACCGGGTTGGAGCAGGTGACCACCTTGAGCCCGGGAACGTGGGCGAAGAGCGTCTCGGGGGACTCACTGTGGTGCTCGACAGCACCGATGCCACCGCCGGACGGGATCCTGATCACGATCGGCATCTTCTGGCGACCGGCTGACCGGTTGTGGAACTTCGCGACCTGGCTGACGATCTGGTCGAAGGCCGGGTAGACGAAGCCGTCGAACTGGATCTCGCAGACCGGTCGGTAGCCGCGCATGGCCAGGCCCACAGCGGTGCCCACGATCCCCGACTCGGCCAACGGCGAGTCGATCACCCGGTGCTCGCCGAAGTCCTTCTGCAGACCCTCGGTGACCCGGAAGACGCCGCCCAGCTTGCCGATGTCCTCACCGGCCAGCAGCACCTTGGGGTCGGCTTCCAGGGCTCGCCGCAGTCCCGCGTTGAGACCCTTGGCCAACGTGATCTTGCTCGTCCGACCCGGCTCTGTGTGCTTGCTGGACTCGGTCATCAGTGCCCTCCCGTCGCGGCGTCGTCGCCGGACCCGCCATCGTGGAAGCTCGCCGCGTAGTCGGCGTACCAGCGCTGCTGGTCGACCAGGTGCGGCGTCTGCTCGGCGTACACGTTGTCGAACAGGCTGTGGAAGTCGGGGTCGGGCAGCTCCAGCAGTCCCGGGCGGATCCGGGCGGCGAGGGCGTCGGCCTCGGCCTCGACGTCGGCGAAGAACGCGTCCTGCGCCGCGCCGGTGCGGGTCAGGTAGGCCCGCACCCGCTCGATCGGGTCCTTCAACCGCCAGTGCTCGAGCTCGTCGGCCAACCGGTACTTCGACGGGTCGTCCGACGTCGTGTGCGCGCCCATCCGGTACGTGTACGCCTCGATGAAGGTCGGACCGTTGCCCGAGCGAGCTCGCTCCAGGGCCGCGGAGGTGACGGCGTGCACCGCGAGCACGTCGTTGCCGTCGACCCGGACCCCGGGGAAGCCGAAGCCCGAGGCCCGCCGGTAGAGCGGGATCCGCGACTGGCGCTCGATCGGCTCCGAGATGGCCCACTGGTTGTTCTGGCAGAAGAAGACGATCGGGGCGTTGTAGGAGCTGGCGAAGATGAACGCCTCGTTGACGTCGCCCTGGCTGGTGGCGCCGTCACCGAAGTAGCCGATCACCGCGGCGTCCCGGGCCGGGTCACCGGTGCCGACCAGCCCGTCGCGCTCGATCCCCATCGCGTAGCCGGTGGCGTGCAGCGCCTGCGCACCGATGACGATCGTGTAGAGGTGGAACCGGGTCTTCTCCGCGTCCCAGCCGCCCAGGTCGACCCCTCGGAACAACCCGAGCAGCTGCAGCGGGTCGACCCCCATGGTCCAGGCCACGCCGTGCTCGCGGTAGGTCGGGAAGACCACGTCCTGGTCGGTCATCGCGCGGCCGGAGCCGATCTGCGCGCCCTCCTGGCCCAGGCAGGACGCCCACAGACCGAGCTCACCCTGGCGCTGCAACGCGGTCGCCTCGGAGTCCAGTCTCCGGGTCATCACCATGTCGCGGTAGAAGCCCTTGACCTGCTCGTCGTCCCCGGTGAAGGCGTACTCCGGATGCTCGATCCGTTCGCCCTCGGGAGTCAGCAGCTGAACGAGTTCGGGGTCGCCGTTGCCCACTCGTGCGTCCTCTCGTCATGGGACGCAAGGGTTGCGTCGCCTGGTTCCCGACGGGTTCGCCACCGGGCCCCGAGTGCGGGATCGCCGCGTTTCGGGTCGTGCTGGAACGAAGGTGAACTCAACGTACCGCTCCGGTTGACGTCTATGGAAAACAAGTTGCATGTCCTACTTGTCGTGTCCACAGTGGTCCCGTTCGATCAGTACGGATCGGGTCGGGTGAGCCGGCACGACGAAGAGCAGAGGAGGCGTCGAGATGTCCATCGAGGTCCGGGCGTTCAACGCGCCCTCATCCGTTCTCTCTTCGGGAGTCATCACCCATCATGTCCGTCTCATCACCCGCGGCCTCGCCCGACGGCGAGCCCGCCCCCTTCACTGATCTCGACCCCTTCACCGATCTCGAGTACGTCCCGCTGCCGGACGAGCTGCCCCCGGGACAGCGTTGGTCCACCTGGGACGACATCGGGATCGTCGCCGGTCCCGACCCGTGGCCCGACTGGCTCATCACCGCTGACGCCGCGATCGACACCGATCTCGGCATCCTCAAGACCGGCAAGGAAGCCGACGTCATCCTGCTGGAGCGGGCCACCGACGAGGAGTCGGTGATCATGGCCGCCAAGCGCTACCGCAGTCACGACCACCGGCTGTTCCACCGCGACAGCGGCTACACCGAGGGCCGTCGGGTCCGCCGCAGCCGGGACCGGCGGGCGGTGGCCAAGGGCAGCCGCTGGGGCCGCCAGGTCGAGGCCGGCGAGTGGGCGATGGCCGAGTTCGGCTACCTGTCAGCGCTGTGGAGCGCCGGTCTCCCCGTCCCCTACCCGGTGCAGCTGGACGGCACCGAGCTGCTGATGGAGTTCATCACCCTGGCCGACGGGTCGGGTGCGCCACGGCTGGCCCAGACCCGACCGCCGCGGGAGCTGCTCGAGGTCTACCTCGACCAGCTCCGGACCGCTATGTGCACGATGGCCGGGATGGGTCTCACCCACGGTGACCTGTCAGCGTTCAACATCCTGGCCACCGAGGAGCGGGTGGTGATCATCGACGTGCCCCAGGCGGTGAACATCGTCGGCAACCCGCAGGGTCCGGAGTTCCTGGCCCGCGACTGCCGCAACGTGGCCACCTGGTTCACCGCCCGGGGTCTGGCGGTGGACGCCGAGACCCTGTTCGGCGAGGTGATCGCGTACGCCTGGTAGCCCGGACCGTGCCGGCCCTTCCTGTCAGCGGGGCCGTGCCGGCCGCCCTGGTAGGAAGACGGCGTGCGCTTGTTGCTGCCGTTCGTCGGCGCGTACGACTGGCCGCTGGCTCTGCGGATGATCGGCGCGCACGCGGTGCCCGGTGGTGAGACCACCGATCACGCCACCGGGACGCACCGCCGGCTGCTGTCGGCTCCGTCCGGACCGCTCGCCGTCACCGTCGCGCCGGAGGCCGGTGCGATCGCCGTGCACCTCGAGGGCGACGCCACCGCCGCCGACGTCGAGGCCGTGAGCCGGCAGGTGCGGCACTGGCTGGATCTGGACCTCGACCCGGCCGGCCCGGCGGCGTTCTTCGACGACGACCCGGTGCTGGGACCCCTGGTGCGGCTGCGTCCCGGGCTGCGGCGGGTCCGCTATCCCGACGCGTTCGAGGCGGCGGTCTCCACAGTGCTCGGGCAGCAGGTGTCGCTGGCCGCCGCCCGCACGTTCGCCGGGCGGCTGGTGGCGGCGTACGGCACGCCGGGACCGGGTGGTCTGACGGCCTTCCCGATCCCGGACCGGCTGGCCGGGACCGAGCTCGAGGAGCTGCGGTCCGCGATCGGCATCACCGGCTCCCGGGCGCGGACGCTGCTGGCCGTGGCCGAGCTGTTCGCCGACACCGGCCCGTGGCCGCTCCCGCTGCCGCCGGAGCAGTGGGACGAGCGGGCAGCGACGCTGCTGGCCCTGCCCGGCGTCGGCCCGTGGACCCGGGACTACCTGCGGATGCGGCTGTTCGGCGACCCCGACGCGGTGCCGGTCGGTGACCTGGTGCTGCGCCGGGCGCTCGGGGTGGCCAAGGACCGGGACGTCCCTGCCGCGATGGAGCGCTGGCGTCCGCAGCGCGCCTACGCCGTCTTCCAGCTCTGGGCGTCGACGGCGTGGTGAGGCGGACGTGACGGAGATCCGCCGCTCAACCGCGACACACCGGCGCGACACGCCGGTGCGGCGGCGATCGAGACGCAGATTTCCGTCACCGGGCCCCGGTCGAGGATCTCGGCGATCTCGTCATCGGTGAGGTCGAGCGGGTTGCCGCGCATGCTGCTGGCCCGCTGGGCGGCGGCCACCACCTCGGCCGTGTCGGTGTCGGTGTCGGCGAGCCCGTAGGTCGCCAGTCCCGGGATCTGCAGGGCGCGGGTCAGGTCCCCCAGCCAGTCGGCCACGTCCTCGGGCTCGGCGTCGACCGAGCCGGTGAGCAGCACGGCCAGCTCGGTCAGCCGCAGCAGCGTGTCGTGAGCGCCCCGCTCCCGCACCGCGCGCAGGTTGACCGCCAGCGCCGGCGCCAGCACCGCCGCGCACACGGCCCCGTGCGCAGCTCCCAGCCTCGCGCCCAGCGCAGCGGCGAAGGCGTGGACGGCGCCGAGCCCGGCGTTGGCCAGGCAGAGACCACCGAGCAGGCTCGTGACGGCCAGGTCGGACCGTACGTCCGCGTCGACCATCCCGTCGGTGAAGGCCCGGCGGAGCGAGCGGGCGGAGCGCACGATGCCGTCCCGGGCCAGGGCGTCGGTGAACGGGCTGGCCCGCCGGGACAGGAACGGCTCGATCACCTGGGCCAGCGCGTCCATCCCGCCGGCGGCGATGGTGGCGGCAGGCAGCCCGGTCAGCAGGTCCGGGTCGACGACAGCGGTCCGCGGCAGCATCCAGGGGCTGCGCAGACTGGCCTTGACCCCGTCCCCGGACAGCACCGCGTTGCGGGTCACCTCCGAACCGGTGCCGGCGGTGGTCGGGATGGCCAGGCACGGCAGGCCCGGGCCCGTGATCGGACGGCCCTCCCCGATCACCTCGAGGTGCGCCAGCGGGTCGGCACCGCTGGGGGCCAGCACGGCGACGGCCTTGGCCACGTCGAGGGCGCTGCCGCCGCCGAAGCCGACCACCGCGTCGTGGTCGGCGCCGACCGCGACGGCCTCGCGGACGACGTCCAGTGTGGGTTCCCCGGGCACGGATAGGCCGTCACGCCGATCCCCCGGTCCGCCAGGGCCGCCACCAGCGGCGCCGCTCGGTCGGCGGAGCGGCCGGTGACCAGCAGCACGCGTCCGAGCGCCCCAGCCGACCAGGACGTCCGGCGCCTCGGCCACCCGGCCCGGTCCGACCCGGATGTCGGAGGGCACCGCGAGGTCGAACGTCGTGCTGCTCACCAGCCGTCGTCCCCCGGCGAGACGTTCACGTAGCGGACCCCGACCCGAGGTCTGGCCATCATCGGCGCCACCGTGTCCCGCCAGGTCGCATAGTGGGCGGTCTCCTTGTGCGCCGCGGCTGCGGCCTCGTCGACGTAGATCTCGACCAGCACCACGTGACCGGCATCGGAGCGGTCGGCCAGCACGTCGAAGCGGAGGATCCCCGGCTCCTGTCGGCTGGCCGCGGCGTTGACCTCGGTCGCGGCCAGGAAGGCGTCCAGGTGCTCGGCCAGGACGGCGATGTCGACGTGGACGACGAACAGTGAGTTCGGCACGAGGCCGACGATAGCCACGGAGGCGAGGCCGCGTCGACGGGCATGATGAGTCGCGTGACGATCACTCCGGCGACCGGCGAACCAGCTGTCGCCTCCTGGACCGTACGACCGCTGGCGAGCGTGGCCGCGGAGCTGGTGGCGGGACTCGGGCCCGGCCGACGCGTCGTCGCCGTCGACGGCCGCGGCGGTGCCGGCAAGTCGACGCTGGCCGGACGGCTGGCGGCCGCCCTGCCCGACGCGGCGGTGGTGGGCACCGACGACATCGCCTGGAACCACTCGATCTTCGACTGGGCGGACGCTCTGGTCGACGGTGTGCTGCGGCCCTACCGTGCCGGCGCGGCCGTGGCCTACCGTCCGCCCGGCTGGGTGCGACACGGACGCGAGGGAGCCGTCGAGGTGGCCGACACCGTACGGCTGCTGATCGTCGAGGGGGTCGGCGCTTCCCGGACCGAGCTCGACCGACTGGCTGGACGCCTCGATCTGGGTGCAGTCCGACTTCGCCGAGGCGGAGCGGCTCGGCCTCGCCCGCGACATCGCCTCCGGGGTCAACGGCGACGCCGAGGCCACGACCGCCTTCTGGCACACCTGGATGGCCGAGGAGCTCCCCTTCTTCGCCCGTGACCGGCCCTGGGAACGGGCCGACCTGATCCTGGCGGGCACCTCCACGGAGCCGCCGCCGGACGGCATGGTCGCGGTGGGTCAGCGGAACTGACGTCGGCCCGGCCATGGCACCGTGGAGGGATGACGACCACCATCCACCTGTGCGCGACCTGCGCGGTCGAGACCGAGGAAGCCCACGCCGGCGATCGGGTCTGCCCGATCTGCGCGGATGAGCGGCAGTACCTGCCCAAGGGCGGGCAGCGCTGGACCACCGTCGAGGCGCTGATCGCCGCCGGCCACGTGCTGGAGTGGTTCGAGGTGGAGCCGGATCTCATCGGTCTGGTCTCCGAACCCGGGGTCGGCATCGGCCAGCAGACCCTGCTGGTCCGCACCGACGAGGGGAACCTGCTCTGGGATCCTCCGGGCCTGATCACCGACGAAGCGGTCGACCACGTCCGCCGGCAGGGACCGGTGGTGGCGATCGCGGCCAGCCACCCGCACATGTTCGGGGTCCAGCTGGCCTGGGCCGAGGCCCTGAACGCCCCGGTGCTGGTGAACGAGGCCGACGCCGGGTGGGTGCAACGGCAGGGTGCGGCCATCGAGCTGTGGTCGGGTCAGCGGCGCCTGACGTCGACGATCACGCTGCACACCCTGGGCGGTCACTTCCCCGGCAGCGCCGTGGCGGCGTGGAGCACCGGCGCCGAGGGACGTGGGGTGCTGCTGACCGGCGACACGATCTTCGCCAACCCCGACGGCACCGCGTCCTTCCTGCGCAGCTACCCCAACCGGATCCCGCTGTCCGGCGCGGTGGTCCAGCGGATCGCTGATGCCACCGACCAGCTGACCTTCGACCGCCTCTACAACAACTTCGGCGGGGTCATCGACACCGACGCCCGGGCCGCGGTCCGCTTCTCCGCCGACCGGCACGCCGCCTGGGTGCGCGGGGACTTCGACCACCTCACCTGACTAGAGTCCGACCATGTCCGAGACGGTGATCATCGGGGCCGGCGCGGCCGGTCTGGCGACGGCGGCCCGGCTGCGGCAGCGTGGCCTGCCCTACCGGATGATCGACGCCGGTGACGCCGTCGGCGCCTCGTGGCGGGACCGTTACGACAGCCTGAAGCTGCACACGGCGCGGTGGCTGTCGGCGCTGCCCGGCAAGCCGATCCCCACGGCGTACGGACCGTGGGTGCGTCGGGACGACCTGGTGCGCTACCTGCAGGACTACGCCACCGAGCTGGACCTGCGACCCGAGCTCGGCGTCACCGCCACCCGGGTGGAGGCGGACGGTCCGGGCTGGCGGGTGGACACGTCGGCCGGCCCGCTGAGCGCCGACGCGGTGGTGGTGGCCAGTGGCTACAGCCACACCCCGTACGTCCCGGACTGGCCCGGTCGGGAAGGCTTCCCCGGCGACGTGGTGCACTCGTCGGCCTACCGCGAGCCGTCGGCGTACGCGGGCCGGCGGGTGCTGGTGGTCGGTTCGGGCAACTCCGCCGGTGACCTGGTCACCGACCTGGTCGGCGTGGCCGGCGAGGTGATCATGGCCGTGCGCACCCCGCCCAACATCGTGCGTCGTGACACCGCCGGGGTGCCGAGCCAGCTGCTCGGGATCGCCTCCGACCCGTTGCCGGCGATGATCAAGAACCCCGTCACGGGGTTGCTGCGCCGGCTCACCGTGCCGGACCTGAGCCCGTACGGGTTGCCGGCCCCCACCAAGGACGCCTACAGCCAGTTCGAGCGGTCCCGGACGGTACCCATCCTGGACTGCGGCTTCGTCGACGCGGTCACCTCCGGACGGGTCCGGGTGGTGCCGGCGGTCACCGGCTTCGGTGACGGGACGGTACGGCTGGCCGACGGGCAGGAGATCGCGGTGGACGTGGTGCTGGCGGCCACCGGCTACCGCACCGGGCTGCCGCCGCTGGTGGGGCACCTCGGGGTGCTGGACGACCGCGGCATGCCGCTGGTCTCGGGCGGACGGACCCTGCCGCAGGCCCCGCGGCTGCACTTCCTCGGGATCACGGTGGAGCTGACCGGGCTGCTGCGGGAGATCAGGATCGAGTCGGGCCAGATCGCCCGAGCCCTTGCTGGAAGCGCCTGATCCGCAGCAACGCCGTGCCGACCGCTTCGGGACCGGCGGCCAGCGAGAGCCGGATCGCGGTGCCTCCGTCGACGGTGTCGAAGTCGGGTCCGGGCGTCACGGCCACGTCCTCGGCGTCCAGCAGCGCCGCGCACCAGGCGACCGAGTCCGGGTAGGGGCCCAGCTGGTCGGCGATGTCGGCCCAGACGTAGAACGCTCCGTCGGCCGGCGCCACCTTGGTCCAGCCGAGGTCCTCGACCGCGTCGAGCACCAGCGTGCGCGCGGCGGCGAACTCGCGGACGGCCGCCTCGGCCTCGGCGTACGAGCTCTCGGTGAAGGCCTGGATGGCCGCGTGCTGGGCCGGCACCGGCGCGCAGAGCGCGTAGTTCCCGGCCAGCGCGTCGACGGCGGCGACGAGGTCGTCCGGCACCAGCGCCCAGCCGAGCCGCCAGCCGGTCATCCCGGCGTACTTGGAGAACGAGGAGATGATCACCGCCGACCGGTCGTGCTGCCAGGCGCAGCTGCCGACGCCGACCCGCTCGGCTACGGAGGCGTCCACGATGCCGTGGTAGATCTCGTCGCTGATCAACCGGACGCCGTGCTCGTGGCACCAGTCGGTCAGGTCGGCCAGCTGATCATGGTCGACCATGGTGCCGGTCGGGTTGGCCGGCGAGGCCAGCACCAGACCGGCCACGGGACCGTCGCGCAGCGCGGCGTCGAGCAGCTCCCGGGTCGGCTGGAACCGCTCGGCCGGACCGCAGGCCAGCTCCACCACCTGGCAGCCCAGACTGGACAAGATGTTGCGGTACGCCGGGTAGCCGGGGCGGGCCAGCAGGACCCGGTCGCCCGCGTCGAAGGCGGCCAGGAAGCTGATCAGGAAGGCCCCGGACGATCCTGTGGTGACAGCGATCTGGGCGATCGGCACATCGAGGTCGTACCAGCGCCGGTAGTGCCCGGCGATGGCCTCCCGCAGGCTGGTCAAGCCGAACGTCTCGCTGTAACCGAGCGGGGTGCTGTCGATCATCAGCTCGGCCAGCCGGCGCCGGACGTCGGACGGCGCCCCCTGGGACGGCTCCCCGGCGCAGAGCGAGATCACCTCCCGACCGGCGGCGCGGGCCTCGGCCACCCGCTGCAGCACGGTCATCACCGCGAACGGGGGCACCGCTGACCGCTGCGAGGCTCCGGTCGGACCGCTCCCAGCTCCGCTCACCGGGCCCGCTTCCGCGCCCGGTAGGCCGCCACGGCGGCCCGGTTGCCGCAGTTGCCGTCGTCGCAGAACCGCTTGGACCGGTTCTTGGACAGGTCGACCAGGACGTCGTGGCAGTCGTCGGCCGCGCACGTCTTCAGTCGGGCCCAGTCGTCGGCCCGGATCAGCTCCAGGAAGGCCATCGCCGCCTCGGCCGCCATCCGCTGGGCCAGCGGAGCCTCGGGCGGGGTCACGTGCAGGTGCCAGTCCCACTCGTCGTGACGGACCAGGAAGGGGCGGGCGTCGCAGTCGGCCAGGATCTCGTTGATGATCGGCACTGCCGCTTCCCGGTCCGGCACCTGCCACAGCCGGGCGAGCTGGCCCCGGATCTCCCGCACCTCGGCCGCCTCCGCCTCGCTGCCCAGGACGACCCCGGTGAAGGGGTGCCGGTCCAGGAACTCGCGCAGTCCGGACGTCTCGGCCAGGCTGTCGACGCCGTCGCTGTCCACGGTGTTCACCAGAGCCGCCGCCTCGACCAGCGACACCTCGGTGTCATGAGTGAAAATCATCTTGACTCGTGACACCCCTTCCTCGTAGTGTCATCAGCATAACCATCTTTAGCCAATGACAGTTAGCCAATGACAGGACGTACGCCGTGACCGCCACCGTGCCCGCGACCCCGCTCGCCGCCGGCAGCACCACCGTAGACGTCCGGACCGGGCTGCCGATCGCCCTGCTGTCGGCCGCGGCTTTCGCGTTGTCGGGTTCCCTGGCCAGCAGCCTGCTGGTCACCGGCTGGTCCCCGGCTGCGGTGGTCGCGGCCCGGGTCGGTGGCGCGTTCCTGGCCCTGCTCGTGCCCTGCCTGCTGCTGCTCCGCCGCACCGGTCTGCCCACCGGGCGCGCCACCGGCCGGATGATCGCGTACGGGGTGGTCGCCGTCGCGGGCGCCCAGCTCTGCTACTTCAGCGCGGTGCAGCACCTCTCCGTCGGCGTGGCGCTGCTGCTGGAGTACCTGGCGCCGGTGCTGCTGATCGGCTTCTTCTGGTGGCGGCGCGGGCAGCGGCCGAGCGCGGCCAAGCTGGTCGGCGCCGCTCTGGCCATGGCGGGTCTGGTGCTGGTGCTGGACCTGACCGGTGACGTCCGGGTCAGCCTGGTCGGGGTGCTCTGGGGTCTGGGTGCGGCCCTGTGCCTGTGCGTCTACTTCGTGATGTCGGAGAGCAGCGGCTCGTCGTCCCCGGCACTGCTGCTCACCACCGTGGGCACCGGCGTCGGGGCGGTGGTGCTGGTGCTGGCCGGTCTGATCGGGATCGTGCCGCTGACCGTGGCCGCGGCGCCGGTCACCATCGCCGGGCAGACCATGCAGTGGTGGGTGCCGATCATCGCCCTGGCTCTGGTGTCGGCGGCGCTCGCGTACGTCACCGGGATCGAGGCGGTGCGCCGGCTCGGCAGCTCGATCGCCTCCTTCGTCGCGTTGTCGGAGGTGATCTTGGCAGTGGTGTTCGCCGCCGTGCTGCTGGGTCAGATCCCGACGCCGATCCAGGCGGTGGGCGGCATCTTGATCCTGGCCGGGATCGCTACGGTGCAGGCACGACCGGGGACTCTGCCGCTGCTGGGGCGTCCGGGGCGGCGGCGCTGAGCGCCCCCCGCGCGGGCAGCATGGTCAGCGCAGCGATCACGCAACCGACAGCCGCCACCCCCAGGATGACCTGATAGGGCCAGACCCCGACCAGCACCGCCCCGAGAGCGATGGAGGCGGTGGTCGGCACGGTGCTGATCATGTCGTAGCCGGCCGCCACCCGGCCCATCACCGCGTTCGGGGTGCTCCGTTGGAGCAGGGTGGCGATGGCCACCCCGAGCACCGGCAGGCCGACACCCACCAGGCCGAAGCCCACGATCGCCGTCGGCAGCGCGGGGACCGCGCAGAGGCCGGCACCGGCCGCGATCACTGTCAGCCCGACCACGATCAGCGACGGCTCTGAGACCCGGCGGATGGCGGCGCTGACCAGGATGCCGCCGAGGATGGCGCCGACACCCTGGACGCTGACCAGCACCCCGACGAACTCCGGCGGTCGGTGCAGGCCGTCGCCCACCAGCGCGTAGACCGTCGGTTCGACCATCCCGATCGCCACCGAGAACACCACGGTGGTCACCGCCAGCCGACGCAGCAGGGCAGACCGCCACAGGTGGCGCAGCCCGGCGGTCAGCTCGACCCGGAACGGCACCTGCGTCCGCGGTGCCCGGACCTCCCGGTGCCGCAGGAACAGCAGGACGCCCGACGCCAGCACGAGGATGATCGCGTCGAGCGTCGCCACCCACCGACCACCCGCGTACGCGAACAGCCCCGCCCCGACCAGGGGACCGATCAGCCGCAGCCCCTGGCGCACGGTGGCCAGCAGCCCGTTCGCCGGTCCCACCAGATCCATCGGCAGCATCGCCTGCACCAGACCGGAGATCGCCGCGTTGAACATGACGCCGCTGAAGCCGTACCAGACCGCCACCGCGAACAGGATCCACAGCTGGTCGCGGTCGTGCACGAACCACAGGGTCGACACGACGGCCGCGCTGACCAGGTTGAGCCCGACCATCACCGCCCGCCGCGGCAGCCGGTCCACCACGACGCCGGCGAACGGGGCGAGCAGGCCTGGAGCGACCATGGCGAACACCGTCAGACCCGCTAGGGCGTTGCTGCCGGTGAGGGTCTTGGCCCAGATGCCGAAGACCAGCAGGAGGGTCCAGTCCCCGAACATCGCCAGCGTCTGGGCGGCCAGCAGCAGCCGGAAGTCGCGGTGCCGCAGGAGCTCACGCATCGTCGCGCTCAGCCCGTCCGTCGGATCGCGGCATCAGGTAGGTGAGCACGTCGACCAGCCGGGCACCCGCCGGGGCCTCGCCGTCGAAGGTGCGGCGCTGCAGCGGGACCAGGAGGGCCGTCATGGCCTCCCCCAGCTCGACGAGCTCCTGCTCGGTGACCCGGATCGCCCAGTCGGAGGTCAACGCGTGCTCCCTCCAGGGATCGCCCGACCGGTGGCTGGTGAAGTGGCGGATGCGGTCGATGTTGCGCCCGTCGATGACGGCCCCCAGGGCCTCGGCCGCCGACCGCTCGGCCGGAGAGCCGGTGGACTCGATCTGGTTGCCGACCGGCACCCAGCGCCACGGCCGGTTCCGGCCCTGCCCGCCGTCGGCCTCCTCGACGAAGCCGAACCGGGCCAGCTGCCGCAGGTGGTAGGAGCAGGACGCCGGCGAGTCGTCCAGACGGGTGGCGCACTGGCTGGCGGTCAGCGGACCGTCGGCGATCAGCAGGTCGATCAGCTCCATCCGCCGGGGGTGCGCCAGAGCACGGAGCTGGTCGGCGCTCTGCAGCCGCCGGACCGGCAGTCCGCGGTCGTCCACGATCTCCGGACGCACAGCTCGTCGCTCGCTCATAGTCGAAAGGTATCTTTCGAAAGACTTCTTTTCAAGACCTCGGGTCGTGGCGGCGCCGCGGCCGTAGACTCCCCCGGTGCCGAACCGACCTGCCGCCAGTGGTGTGGTGATCGCGGGGACGTCGTCGGACGCCGGGAAGTCGCTGGTGGTGACGGGGCTGTGCCGGGCGCTGCGTCGGCGGGGCGTCGACGTGGCCCCGTTCAAGGCCCAGAACATGTCCAACAACTCGATGGTCTGCGCCGACGGGTCCGAGATCGGGCGGGCGCAGTTCCTGCAGGCCCAGGCGGCCGGGGTCGAACCCACCTCGGCGATGAACCCGGTGCTGCTCAAGCCCGGCTCGGACCGGCGCAGCTTCGTCGTGCTGCGCGGCCAGCCGTACGGGACGTTGGAAGCGGGCCAGTACGCCACCGGTCGGACGGCACTGCGGGAGGCCGCCTTCGCCGCGTACGAGGAGCTGGCGTCCGAGCACGCGCTGGTCGTCGCCGAGGGGGCGGGCTCACCAGCGGAGATCAACCTGCGGGCCGGCGACTACGTCAACCTCGGTCTGGCCCGACGGTTCGACCTGCCGATGGTGGTGGTCGGCGACATCGACCGCGGCGGCGTCTTCGCCTCCCTGTACGGCACGGTGGCGCTGCTGGACGACGACGACCGGGCGGCGATCCGCGGCTACCTGATCAACAAGTTCCGCGGCGACCGGGCGGTGCTGGAACCCGGGTTGGCCATGCTGGGCGAGCGCACCGGACTGACCTGCCTGGGCGTGCTGCCCTGGCTGCCCGGCGTGTGGCTGGACGCCGAGGACACCCTCGAGGTCGGCGCCTGGCGGTCGTCGGCGGCGACAGTCCGTGATCATGATCGGCTGCGGGTCGCGGTGGTGCGGCTCCCCCGCGTCTCCAACCTCACCGACGTGGAGGCCCTGGCTGCCGAGCCGGGGGTGGACGTGCTGGTCACCACCGACCCGCGGGTGGTCGCCGACGCCGACCTGGTCGTGCTGCCGGGCACTCGGACCACGGGGTCCGACCTCGCCTGGCTGCGCGAGACCGGGCTGGCCGACGCGGTGCAGGAACGAGCGGCCCACGAGCGACCGGTGCTGGGCATCTGCGGTGGCTACCAGATGCTGGCCCGGACGATCGAGGACACCGTGGAGAGTCGTCTGGGACCGATCGTCGGCCTCGGCCTGCTGCCCACCACCGTACGGTTCGGCGAGGACAAGGTGCTCTCTCGTCCGGTCGGCGTCTGGGAGGGTCATCCGGTGTCGGCGTACGAGATCCACCACGGGGTGGCCGAGCGTGATCCCGACAGCGGGGCCGAGGCGTTCCTGGACGGCTGCCGGGCCGGAGCGGTGTGGGGCACGATGTGGCACGGGACGCTGGAGAACGACGACTTCCGGCGGGCCTGGTTGGGCGAGATCGCCGCTGCAGCAGGGATCGACTGGAGGCCGCGGCCGGGAGCGCCGTCCTTCGGCGACCGGCGGGAGACCATGATCACGATCATGGCCGACGCCGTCGAGGAGCACCTGGACCTCGACCAGCTGCTGTCGTGGACCAGGGTCGGCTCATGATCACCGTCCTGGCCATCGGCATCGGCAGCGGCAGCCCGGCCCACCTGACCGCCGAAGCGGCGGCCGCCCTGAACCGGGTGGACGTGTTCCTGGTGGCCGACAAGCGAGCCGAGACCGGCGACCTCGCTGCGATCCGGACGGAGCTGTGCCGTGCGGTGATCACCGGTGACCGCTACCGGGTGATCGAGGTGGCCGACCCGGTCCGGGAACGTGACCCGTCCGGCTACCGCGAGGCCGTCGCTGACTGGCACGCCCGGCGGGCTGCGGCGTACGCCGACGTGATCGCCCGTGAGCTGCCGGACGGCGGCACCCTCGGCTTCCTGGTCTGGGGCGACCCGGCCTTCTACGACAGCACCCTGCGGATCGTCGAGCAGATCCGTGGCAGCGGCATCGACCTGACGCTGGAGGTGTACCCGGGGATCAGCAGCGTCCAGCTGCTCGCCGCCCGCCACCAGCTGATCTTGAACACGGTCGGCGGTTCGATCCACGTCACCACCGGACGCCGCCTGGTCGAGGAGTTCGACCCGGCCTGGGCACGGTGGTGGTGATGCTGGACGGCGACCTGGCCTGCGCCGGGCTGGCCGACCAGCATCCCGATCTGGAGATCTGGTGGGGTGCCCAGCTGGGGCTGGCCGACGAAGCCCTGCTCCACGGCCGGTTGGCCGAGGTGCTGCCGGAGATCACCGAGCGACGGGTGGCCATCCGGGCGGAGCGCGGCTGGGTGATGGACGTGTACGCGCTCCGCGCCGGTGATTGAGTCAGGCGGCCGGCGCGGCGGGTTCGGCTGTGTGCCAGACCTGGTGGGCCCAGTGGCGGTCGCCGAGCAGGAGGGTGCCTTGGTTGGTGGTGAGGGCGACGAGTCCCTCGGGTGAGCGCCACAGGTAGGTGCCGCAGTCGGGTTGTCGGGCTTGCCAGCCGCCGAGGGTTTTGGCGCGGTGCTCGGTCCGGGTCAGCGGTCCGAGGTTGCCCATGGCCGTTTGGCCGGGCGGGCCGGTCTTGGTGTGGGGGATGGTGTGGTCCAGGTCGAGCCGGCCACCGGTGCTGATGGTGGTGGCGGGGCTGAACGGCCACACCGATCCGGGATGCCGCACGGTCATGGCCTGCCGGAGCCGTTGCGGGATCTCGTAGGCGTCGACCGCCGCGGTCGCGGCGGGGTCCAGCACGGGTCGGATCGTGATCGTCGGATCGGCCTGGGTCAGCCACTGCCGGAACTGGTCCAGGGTGATCGGGCCGTGTTCGGTGCGGACCACTCCGTGCTGCTCGATCAGGGTCTGGTCGGTGAGGTGGACGTGGATGACCACCCGGGGACCGCACCGTTCCTGGTCGGCTTCGGGGCGAACGGGCGCAGATCGAACCGGGAACCCGCCGGTGGCACGGCGGAACGCGGCCGGCACGAGGTCCGCTGGTGCCGGTTCATGATCACGAACCGATTCCGGGGTCGGCGCCACGTCGACGGCGGGCTCGTCGGGCGAGCTCTGCATCGTCGGTCGCGCTGCTGCCGGAACCAGGCGAGATCGGTCTCGTCGACCGGCGGCTCCTCCGGCGCAGGATCCCTGTCCGGTGAGGGGTGTTGGCTGGTCCAGCAGTCGTCGTCGAGATCATCGAAGCCGATGGTTGGTGCACGTTGCCGTGCCGGTCGGTCTCCCACCCAGCGGGCGGCAGGTCAGCGGCCCACGGGTCGGTCGGGTCTGCTTGGTGCGCAGCGACCTGCTCGTCTGGGGTCTGGTGGACGTCTGGCTGGTCGGCGTGGCGGGCCAGCAGGTCCCGCAACCGCGGCTGGTAGGCGATGATCCCGACCGCCTTGGACCGGCGGACCGCGACCGGGTCCTCATCACCGTCGTCGGCCAGACACTCCGCGACCCGGTTCACCAACGCCAGGAACGCTGTCGCGTCGCCCGCCTCGACCCGCGCCACCAGGGTGCGGAGCCCGTCCCCGGACTGGGTGGCCCGCACATCCCGCTGCGCCGCCGCCCGCGCCGCCCGTTGCTGGTAGGTCTTCTCATCGACCTGCAACAGCGTGGCGTCGAGCAGCTTCTCGAACCGACCCCAGGCGAGCAGCTCGACCTGACCGGTCACGACCGCGTCGACCGCTGCCGCTGCGACCGGGGACAGCTCACTGGTCCGGTGGGCGATCTCGCGGGCCTTCCACGCCAGCACCTGACCGGCCTTGACCCGTTCCCACAGCTGCGGCAGCCGGTGCCGGATGTTCAAGGCGTCCCCGATCAACAGGCGGGCCGCGGTCACACTCGACTGCTGCGCCAACGCCAACGACGCCGGACACGTCTCCGCCACCAACGGGGTGCCGAGGGGTCCCATCCGCACGAACCGGTCCACCAACACCGAGTCGGACCTGCCGAGCCGCTCAGGATCGGTGGTCTCGCCGTGGCAGTCCGCCCACGCCGCGGCCAGCAGCAGCTTCCGGCACCCCGCCCACCGCTCCGTCGCCAGGTTGTCCGCAGCCAGGCTGAGCAGCGCACCCGGATCCCCGAGCGACTCCTCCAACCACTGTTCGAACATACAGACGATTATAGCCGAGAGAGAGGAGGCGTGTCCAGACCTGAAGCGAAGAGATCTGTTACCCAGCAGGGATATCGGGTGTTCGTTCCTCCACCGGCAGTGCCCGGTGATGCGCCCAGGCGGCAAGCATCAGGGTGTGGGTCGAGCCCGGGTGGGCTGCCCGCCAGGCGCGCCCGAAGCGGTTGAGCTCGAACTGCGGCTCGATCTCCTGCGGACCGCGGTGGCGGATGGCGTACCAGTGATCAACAGCGTCACCGAGCGTCCGGCCGCCTTCGGCGATGAACGTCCGCATCGGTCCGTCGAAGCGGAAGCCCGGCCCGATCTGCTCGACGAACCACGCCCGCAGGACCTGATCGGGACCGGGCTTCCGCGCAGTTCCACCGGAGCAGCTCTGCCCCACTGAGCCCGGTCGACCAGCGGCGGACGGCGGGGCGGATGGGCAACCACGAACGACAGTCTTCCGTTGATCACCGACGTCGGCGATGCTGGGCAGGTGACCGATGCCGAGCTCCGCCGGATCTTCGACCAGGATGCTCGGCTCTACGACCGCGCTCGTCCCGACTACCCCGCCGCGGTGATCGCCGACCTGGTCGAGCTGACCGGACTGGGACCCGGCTCCCGGGTGGTCGAGATCGGTCCCGGCACCGGTCAGGCGACCCGGGCGCTGGCCGCCACCGGCGCCGCGGTCACCGCGGTCGAGCTCGGACCGGAGCTGGCCACGGTGCTGCGGGAGAACGTCACCGGATCCGACGTCGAGGTGGTCACCGGCGCCTTCGAGGACTGGACGCCGCCGGAACCTGTCGACGTGGTCACCTCGTTCACGGCCTGGCACTGGGTCGACCGCACCGTCCGCGCGGACCGGGTGCTCACCGCCCTGCGTCCCGGTGGTCATCTGGCCACCGTCACGACCGCGCACGTCCGCGGCGGCTCCGTCGACTTCTTCGCCCAAGCCCAGGACTGCTATCTGCGGTGGGACCCGGCGACCGATCCCGACGAGCAGCTCCTCGCCCCCGACGAGGTTCCCCCTGCGCTGGACGAGATCGACACCGACCCGCGGTTCGCCCCGGCCGTCCGCCGGCGCTTCGCTCGCGACATCACCTACACCGCCGACGACTACCTGGCCGTGCTGCGGACCTACTCCGGTCACCGGGCACTCGAGCCCGAAAGACGCCAGGGACTGCTCTCCTGCGTCCGCGCCCTGATCACCGACCAGTACGGCGGCACGATCACCAAGTCCTATCTCTACGAGCTGAGGGTCGCGCAGGCTTACGATCGCTGACATGGGCGGGGACACCGGCGAGAGCGTGCAGGACATCCGCTTCGCCCGCTCCGCCGACGGGGTCGGGATCGCGTACGCGGTCCACGGTTCGGGTCCTCCCCTGCTCATCGACGCCTGCTGGCTGAGCCACCTGCAGTACGACTGGCAGAGCCCGGTCTGGCGCCACTACCTGGTGGAGCTGGGCCGGGTGGCCACCGTCATCCGCTACGACGAACGCGGGCACGGGCTGTCCGACCGCGGCGTCACCGACCACAGCCTCGAAGCTCGCGTCGCGGACCTCGAGGCGGTCGCCGACGACGCCGGACTGAACAGCTTCGCCCTGCTGGCCATGGCGCAGGGCGGGCCGGTCGCGTTGGAGTACACGGCCCGACACCCCGAGCGGGTCACCCGGCTGGCCCTGTACGGGAGCTACGCGGCCGCGCTCGGCGAGGCGTCGTCCGCGGAGGAGCAGGAGCTCGACGACGCCTTCCAGGCACTGATCCGGGTGGGCTGGGAGCGGCCGACACCGGAGTTCCGGCGGGTGTTCACCAGCCTGATGATCCCGGGGGCGACCGAGGCTCAGATGACCTGGCTGGACGAGCTGCAACGCATGGCCACCGACGCCGAGACCGCCTTGCTGGCGCGCGAGCAGCGGCAGCTCGCCGACTCGCGTCACCGGCTGGCCGAGCTCGATCTCCCCACCCTCGTCCTGCACAGCCGGGACGACCAGATGAACGGGTTCGAGCACAGCCGCTATCTCGCGGCCCACCTGCCGGGAGCCCGGCTGGTCGCCCTGGAGAGCCGGAACCACATCGTGCTCGCCGACGAGCCGGCGTGGCCGGTGCTGCTGCGCGAGCTGACGGACTTCCTGGCCGCCGACCGCCGCACCCCGTCTCCGTCGGCTGCCGACGACCTCACCGGCGTGCTGTCCACCCGCGAGCTGGACGTGCTGACCCACGCGGCCCGCGGTCTGGACAACACCGAGATCGCGGCCTCGCTGGTGCTGTCGACCCGGACCGTCGAACGTCACCTGCAGAACGCGTACGGCAAGCTGGGCCTCACCGGTCGGACGGCCCGCACGGCCGCCGTGGCGCGACTGCTCGCCCGCTCCTGACTACGCGTCAGCCGACACCGGTCAGCGCTCACGCTCATCAGGTTGCGCGTCGGCACCGATGCGGCCGACCGGCGCGGATCCCTACCGTCGTGGACAACAGCCGAACACCGGGGGGCACACCATGACCAGCACGCCGACCAACCAGTCCACCACCGACGCCGCCGACGCGGCGCTGAAGGCCAAGCACGCCGCGATGTGGGCGAGCGGTGACTACCCACGAGTGGCCGAGGAGGTCGTCGGCTCCCTCGGCGGCCTGCTGGTCGACACGGTCGGCGTCGGTGCGGGCGACCGGGTCCTCGACGTCGCCGCCGGCACCGGCAGCTCGGCCCTGCCCGCCGCCCGGCGCGGTGCCACAGTCGTGGCCACCGACCTCACTCCCGAGCTGCTGGCCGTGGGTCAGCAGCGGGCCGCGGCGGAGGGACTGGCGATCAGGTGGCGCACCGCTGACGCGGAGCACCTGCCCTGCGACGACGGGGAGTACGACGCGGTGCTGTCCTGCATCGGGGTGATGTTCGCCCCGCACCACCAGGCGGCGGCCGACCAGCTGGTCCGGGTGTGCCGGCCGGGCGGGACGATCGGGGTGCTGAGCTGGACCCCGGAGGGCTTCATCGGCCAGATGTTCGCGACCATGAAGCCGTTCGCGCCGCCGCCACCGGCCGGCGCCTCCCCCGCCCCGCTGTGGGGGCACGCCGACCACGTCCGCGGGCTGTTCGGCGACCGGGTGACCGATCTGGTGGGCCGGCAGCAGACCCTGCGGGTGGACCGGTTCGCCACCGGGGCAGAGTTCCGGGACTTCTTCAAGATCACCTACGGACCGACGATCGCCGTCTACCGGTCCCTTGCCGACGATCCCGCCCGGGTCGCCGCCCTCGACACGGCCCTGGCCGACCTCGGTGACCGCCACCTGGCCGACGGCACGATGGAGTGGGAGTACCTGCTGGTCACCGCGCGTCGCCGGTGATCACCCGAGTCGGCACCGGAGCCGGCTGGACCCCAGCATCCGGTCCACGTCCATGATCAACGCGACCCGCAACGGATTCACCCGGGGTGGGCGGTAGCGCGCGGCGTAGCGGTCGACGGCGTCGGCGACCACGGCGGGATCGGCGTCCACCCGGACCGGTCCGCTGACGGTCAGCCAGCGGGCCCCGTCCACCTGGCAGATCGCGGCCACCGCGCCGGGCCGGCCGGCGTTGCGCGCCTTGACCGACTCGCCGCTGGTGATCACCCGAGCGGTGCGGGTGCCGGCGTCGTAGGTGAAGCCGACGGGGACCACGTGCGGGGTCCCGTCGCGCCGCAGGGTGGTCAGCGTGGCCAGGTGCCGCTCGGTCAGGAAGTCCACGACCTCGGCGGGCAGGTCGAGCAGGTCGAGACTCATCCGCGGTCCTCCAGGTCGCCCTCGACGTCGAGGTAGACCTGCTGCAGAGCGGCCAGCGTCTCCGGGTCCGGCTCGGCCCACAGACCGCGCTCGGCTGCTTCGCTCAGCTTCTCGATGATGCCGTTGAGGGCCCAGGGATTGGCGTGCCGCATGAAGTCCTGGTTCTCCTTGTCCAGCACGTAGGAGCTGGCCAGCTGCTCGTACATCCAGTCACTGACCACCCCCGCCGTGGCGTCGAACCCGAAGATGTAGTCCACTGTCGCGGCCAGCTCGAACGCGCCCTTGTAGCCGTGCCGCTGCATCGCGGCGATCCAGCGGGGGTTGACCACCCGGGCCCGGAACACCCGGGAGGTCTCCTCGCTGAGGGAGCGGGTCTTCACCGCGTCGGCGTTGGTCGAGTCACCCACGTACGCCTTCGGCGCGGTCCCGGTCAGCGACCGCACCGTGGCCACCATGCCGCCGTGGTACTGGAAGTAGTCGTCGGAGTCGAGGATGTCGCTCTCGCGGATGTCGATGTTCTTGGCCGCCACCGCGATCCGCCGGTAGTTGGCCTCCATGTCGCCGCGGGCCGGGATGCCGTCCAGATCACGCCCGTACGCGAAGCCGCCCCAGGTGCTGTAGACCTCGGCCAGGTCCTGGTCGTCGCGCCAGTTGCCGGCTTCCATCAGCGGCAGGATGCCGGCCCCGTACGAGCCGGGCTTGGAGCCGAAGATCCGGGTGGTGGCCCGGCGCTGGTCACCGTGCTGCGGCCAGATCGGCCTGCGCGTGGGCCCGGACGTAGTTCAGCTCGAGCGGCTCGTCCCGCTCGGCCACCAGCCGGACGGCGTCGTCGATCATGGCCACCACGTGCGGGAAGGCGTCCCGGAAGAACCCCGAGATCCGTACGGTGACGTCGATCCGGGGACGGCCGAGCTCGTCCAGGTCGACCGCCTCCAGCCCGACCACCCGCCGGGACGCGTCGTCCCAGACCGGCAGCACGCCGAGCAGGGCGAGCACCTCGGCGATGTCGTCGCCGCTGGTCCGCATCGCCGACGTCCCCCAGACCGACAAGCCGACCGAGCGCGGGTACTCACCGGTGTCGTCGAGGTGACGACGCAGCAGCGAGTCGGCCATCGAGGTGCCGGTCTGGAAAGCCAGCCGGGACGGGATGGCCTTGGGGTCGACGGAGTAGAAGTTGCGTCCGGTGGGCAGCACGTTGACCAGGCCGCGCAACGGCGACCCGGACGGACCCGCCGGCACGTAGCCGCCGGCCAGGGCGTGCAGGGTCGCGGTGATCTCGTCGGTGGTCCGCCGCAGCCGCGGCACGACCTCGACGGCGGCGAACCGCAGGGCCGCCTGCGCACCCGGGTTGTCGGTCAGACCAGTGCAGACACCCGGATCCCAGCCGGACTCCGCCAGGGCGGTGACCAACGCCTTGGCCTCCGCCTCGATCCGGTCCACCTCGGCGATCGGCGCGTCCTCGGTCAACCCCAGCGCCGAGCGCAGCCCCGGCACCCCGCTGACCTGCCCACCGAAGACCTGGTTGGAGCGCAGCACCGCCAGCACCAGGTTGATCAGCTCGTCACCGGCCGGCGCCTGACCGAGCACGTGCAGGCCGTCGCGGATCTGCACGTCCTTGATCTCGCACAGCCAGCCGTCGACGTGCATGACGAACTCGTCGAACTCCTCGTCGCCCGGTCGCTCCTCCAGGCCGAGGTCCTGGTGCAGCTGGGCGGCCTGGATCAGCGTCCAGATCTCGCCGCGCAGCGCCGGCGCCTTGGCCGGGTCCATCACCGAGACGTTGCCGTACTCGTCCAGCAGCTGCTCCAGCCGGGCGATGTCGCCGTAGCTCTCGGCCCGGGCCATCGGCGGCACCAGGTGGTCGATGATCGTCGCGTGCGCCCGGCGCTTGGCCTGGGTGCCCTCGCCGGGATCGTTGACCAGGAAGGGGTAGATCAGCGGCAACGAGCCGATCGCGGCATCGGTGCCGCAGGACGCCGACATCCCCAGCGTCTTGCCCGGCAGCCACTCCAGGTTGCCGTGCTTGCCGACGTGGACCACCGCGTGCGCACCGAACTCGCGCTCGATCCAGCGGTAGACGGCCAGGTAGTGGTGGGACGGGGCCAGATCGGGATCGTGGTAGATCGCGATCGGGTTCTCCCCGAAGCCGCGCGGCGGCTGGACCAGGATCACCACGTTGCCGGCCTGCAGCGTGGCGGCCACGATCTCGCCGTCGGCGTCGCGGCTGGTGTCCACGAACAGCTCGCCGGGGGCCGGACCCCAGGCCTGCGTCACCGCCTCGACCAGGTCGTCGGGCAGGTCGGCCAGCCAGCGCGCGTACGTGGCCGCGCCGATCCGGACCCGCTGCCCGGCCAGCTGCTCGCTGGTCAGCCACTCCGGGTCCTGGCCGCCGGCGGCGATCAGGGCGTGGATGAGCGCGTTGCCCGCCGTGGTGTCGGGGTGCTCGCCGTCGACCGGCTCGAGCTCGCCGGTGCCGGGGATCTCACCCGGGGCGCCGAGGTCGTAGCCCTCCGTCCCGCATCGCCCGCAGCAGCCGGATCACCGAGACCGGGGTGTCCAGACCGACGGCGTTGCCGATCCGCGAGTGCTTGGTCGGGTACGCCGACAGCACCAGCGCGATCCGACGCTGGGACGGCGGGATGTGCCGCAGCCGGGCGTGGTTGACCGCGATCTCGGCCACCCGGCGGCAGCGCTCGTGGTCGGGGACGTAGTGCGGCAGACCGTCGGCGTCGGTCTCCTTGAAGGAGAACGGCACCGTGATGATCCGGCCGTCGAACTCCGGCACGGCGACCTGGGTGGCCACGTCCAGCGGGGACATGCCCTCGTCGGAACCGGCCCAGGCGTCCCGACCCCAGGTCAGGCAGAGCCCCTGCAGGATGGGGATGTCCAGGGCGGCCAGCGCCCGGACGTCCCAGGCGTCGTCGTCACCGCCGGCGCTGGCGGTGGCCGGCTTGGTCCCACCGGCGGCCAGCACGGTGGTCACCAGCGCGTCCAGCGTGCCGAGGTGCTCCAGCAGGTCCGCCGGGGCGTCGCGCAGGGACGCGGCGAAGATCGGCTCGCCGATGCCACCCGCGGCGTCGACGGCGTCGGCCAGGGCCTGCACGTACGCGGTGTTCCCAGCGGTCTGCTGGGCCCGGTAGAACAGGATCCCGACCCGCGGCCGGGTGCCGGCTCCGGCGTCGACCGGCGCGGTCGTGGCGGGGGTGGGCCGCGGCAGCACACCCCAGGTCGGCTGCTCGACCGGCGGCTCGAAGCCGACCCCGGTCAGCAGCACGGTGTCGGACAGGAACGCGTGCAGCTGGCGGAGGTTCTCCGCGCCGCCCTGGGCCAGGTAGACGTGCGCGTCGGCGGCCACCCCCATCGGCACCGTGGACAGCTCCATCAGCGATGCGTCGGGGGCCTGCTCGCCGCCCAGCACCACCATCGGCTGACCCTCGCCGCGGATCCGGGCGAACCCGCTGCACAGCGACTGGGGCGATCCCAGGATCCGGGCCACGATCAGGTCGGCACCGGCGAAGGCCTCGGCCATCTCGGTGTGCGCGGCCCGGGACGGGTTGACGTACACGTAGTCCGCGCCGCTGGCACGCGCCGACAGCAGGTCGGTGTCGGAGGTCGAGAGCAGGGCGATCCGGGTCACCGACGCAGCCTAGGTCACCGGTCGGTGACGGCCACTACCCGCGACGGCCGAGCAGACCCTTCAGCCCGGAGCGCCGGGGAGCCGCGCTGGGTGGCGGCGCCAACCGCGACGCCGGAGCGCCCGCCGGCTCTCCGTCGAGCTCGGTGCTCGGCGGTGCCGCGGGAGCGGTCTCGCGCACCTGGGCGACGGCGTCGGCACTGTCGATCCGGTTCCGCAGCCCCGGGATGTCAGCCAGCGAGCCGGCCGCATCGGCGGGGCGGGGGGCCACCTCGCCGGTGACCGCGTACAGCGTCCGGGTCAACTCGGCTGTGCACCTGATACCGAGGGCGAAGTCGTTCACCTGACACCCGTAGCACTTCACCCGACCGGGTGTGACGTCCAGATCGGGGTTCGCCGACGCAAGCGCGGCCTCTCGGGCATCGATCGCCGACGCGTAGGCGACGATCGGCTCCGCGTTCCAGCACGCGACACCGTCGCCGCCCTCTTTGATGTCGACCCGCATCCTTGCGCTCCTGGTGGCTTCATCGCTCCATGACGAGTCGACGTTACCCGGTCGGGCGTCAGCATCGTGACCGGCGATGAGCGGGCGATGAGCGCGTGTTGAGCCGATCGTGAGGCCGACCCGGACCCTTGGGGCAACAGCACGTTCCCTTCTCGTCGCCCTCGGCGACGCAGCAGCACTGGGGGTCAGCACCATGTCCGTCACCGTTCCCACCTACGTCCACGCCCGGGACCCGATCTCCCAGGCCGGCGTGGTCGCCCAGCTCCGGATGCGCCCGGAGATCAAGATCGTCGACAGCGCCCCGCAGTCAGCTGTCGCTGTGATGATCACCGACACCGTCGACGAGTCGACCACCCGCGAGCTGCGAGCCCTGCGCAAGGACGGCCACCCGCGGCTGATGCTGGTCGCCACCACCATCGACGACGCCGCCCTGGTCGCCGCCGCCGAGGCCGGCGTGGCCGGCCTGCTCCGACGCGGTGACGCCAGCGCCGACACGATGGTGCGGACGATCGTCAAGGTCGCCTCCGGAGACGGCGAGGTCCCTGCGGACCTGCTCGGCCGCCTGCTCGAGCAGGTGGGTCGCCTGCAGCGTCAGGTCCTCGCGCCCCGCGGTCTGACGTTCACCGGGCTGACACCCCGCGAGACCGAGGTGCTGCGGCTGGTCGCCGAGGGGCTCGACACCAGCGAGATCGCCTCCCGGATGTGCTACAGCGAGCGGACGGTGAAGAATGTGCTGCACGACCTGACCACCCGGCTGCAGCTGAAGAACCGGACCCACGCGGTGGCGTACGCGGTGCGGGAGGGTCTGATCTGAGCGACCACGTCGGCGGCGGGAGGTGAGCACGATCGATCTCATCTGCGAGGCGTGCGGGGAGCCGAACCCACCCGGCACCCAGTTCTGCCGCAACTGCAACGAGTTCCTGGCCTGGGACAAGGCAGTGACCGAGTCGAAGCCGTCCGGTCCGGCCACGCCGTCGACGGTGCCGATCGCCTCCGTGACCCAGCAGCCGGTGCCGTCCAGCCAGCAACCGACCGCCGTGATCCCGCTGCCGGCGGATCAGCCGGGCGAGAACGAGACCACCCTCGAGCGCCCGTACGTCGACCCCGGCTATGTGGATCAGGGGCTCTGGGACCAGGGCTACGTCGACCAGCCTACGTGGACCAGGCCTACGTCGACCAGGCCTATATCGATCAACCACCGGCCGAGCTGACCTGCCCGACGTGCGGCACCGTGAATCCCGGCACCCGGCGCTACTGCGGGCACTGCGGGTACAGCTTCGTCGCGGCGTACGGCACCGACCCGTACGTGGACTGGAGTGCCTGGACCCCGCAGGCCATGGCGGCGCGGGACCGGGAGGCGGCGCGCGAGTACCGGCGCTCGCTGCCCCCGCTGTACCGCTGGCGCCGGGTGATCATCGGCGCGCTCGTCTTCGTCCTGTTCGTCGGCTTCGGCGCCGTCCTCCAGCTCGGACCGGTAGCTCTGGCCCAGGACGGGTGGCACCGGATGGCCAAGCAGTACGTGGTGGTCTCCGGGGTCCAGGTGATGGTGAACCCGACGACTGCCTCGGCACCCGACTCGAATCCCCAGGCGCTGGTCGACAGCTCTCAGCAGGAGTGGACGATGACCTGGTCGCCGACCGGGTCCTCGGCCGCCTGCGGAGCGGCGCCGGGCACCGGCACCCTGATCTTCACCTTCCCGGCCACCCGCGTACGCCAGGTGGTGGTCTGGTCCGGACTGGACGCAGGCAACCCGCAACGCGCGCTGCAGCCGCAACCCCAGGTGATCGGCATCGGCTTCCCGGACGGGTCCTGCCAGTCGGCCGACCCTGAGCCAGACGACCGATCCGCAGCGCATCCCGGTCGACAGCGGGGTTCCCGTGACCCAGCTGCGCCTCGGCATCGCCTCGACCTTCCCGACGACGCCGGAGATGAAGCAGCTGATCAGCCTGACCGAGGTCTCCCTCCGGGCGTTCCCCCGCTGACGCGTCCTACGGACCGACCCCGATGATCATGGTGGGTCGGCCTGCCCGGTGATGCAGGTCGCGCCGGGCTGGGCCGCGACGATGGACGGGCACTGGACGTCGGCGTCGGCCTGCGTGGGGAAGGGCCCGAGGAAGACCACCCAGCTGCCCTCCGGGGTCGGGGTGGGCACCGGAGGCGGCGTCGTGGTGTAGAGGACCAGCCGCGCGTAGTGGACGCTGTCCAGGTACTTGGCCGACAACCCGGCCGCCGTCAGCTGCTGGACGTGGAGCTGCACGTCGGACTCGGCCACGGTCTTGGGCAGGACGTCGGCGACCGCGATCCACTGCTGCTTCATGATCGGGTCGGTGTTCGGGTCGCCCGGGCTGAAGGTCGGGGTGGGCGACGGGGTCGAGGTCGTCGGGGTCGGCGTCGGTGACGGGCTCGGCGCGGCCGTCGTGGCCGGGTCGGTCGGGGTCGGCGTGGGCACCGGCGTCAGCGGTGCGGCGGCGGTGGTGGCGCAGACGAGGTCCGACGGCGGCCCGGTGATCTTCGCCCGCGTCACCGACAGACGGAAGCAGACTTCCTTGCCAGCCGGCAGACCGACCACGTCGGTGCCGGTCAGCGCGGCGTCCAACGGGTCGTTCTTGATCACGTTCTGCGACCCCGGATCCACCTGCTGCAGGTCGTAGCGGTCGGCCAGGGCGACCGCGTCCCAGGCCAGCGAGACGCTGCTCGGCGTCACCCCGACCACCCTGAGCACACCCTTGGGCGGGGCCCCGCGGGGGTAGAGGTCCGGCACCGGCGTCTCCTTGCGGGTCACCGCGAAGCCCACCAGGGCGACGATCCCGACCAGCAGCAGGGTCAGCAGCGTCAGCACCCCGCGGGACAGGATCGGCTTCTGGTTGAGCGCCGCATCGATCACCGGTCGGGACGGGTCCCCGTACGGGACGGCCGGGGGTGGCTGGGAGCCGCCGTCCAGCGGCTCGCCGACCACCTGGAAGGGCACCCGCACGGGGCTGCCCCGCAGGAAGGGGTGCTTGGTCCGAGCCGACAGGCGGACGGTGGCCCGGCCGCCGGGTGGCAGGTCCACGTACGCGGGACTGACGTAGAACCCCAGGGCGTCGTCGGGGTCGCGGGCCACCATCTGCAGCTGGGCCTGGGAGTTCCCCCAGTTCTGCAGCTGGATCACGTGCCGGCCGCGCCACCGGCCGGTGGAGGTGACCGGGATGATCTTCGCCTGCAGACTGTGCAGCTCGCCGATCTCCAGGTCCGCCTCGGCGGCGGCACTGGTGGTCGCGTCGAGGGTCGAGGAGGCCAGCACACCGAAGGGGAGCAGGCCGCTGAGCGCACTGCCGTCCGAGGGTGGCGACAAGATCACCGCAGCCGTGGCGTCCTGCTGGGGGTAGACCGAGATCTCGGGCGGCACCACCTCGGCCCAGGCCGCGGCCGGTCCGAGGACCTGCAGCCAGAAGCCCTCGACCAGGTTGCCGGTGTTGGTGACGGTGACGGTCAGGCGGACCTGCCCGCCGGGCTGCACGAAGGCGTGCTCGGTGTCCAGGCTGATCAACGGGTCCGCCACGATCGAATGCTAGGGCCGCCGGGGACGGAGCGCGACGCTGCTGCCCGATCGGGCAGCCACCAGTGCCCTCGCCGAGATCACGGCCCCAGCGGGTCGCCCGACGGGTGGGCACCAGGGACGCCCAGTGGATCCGCACCGAGCGAGTCGGCGCCCACCGGGTCCGCACCCACCGGGTCCGCGCCGAGGGGGCGGGAGCCGGTGGCGGACCCGCCGAGAGGGTCGCCGCCGAAGCGCAGCTCGGCGGCATCGGTGAAACCGTCCAGGTCGCTGTCGATCAGCAACGGGTCGGATCTCGACGTACCCACCTCGTAGCCGTCGAGCAGACCGTCCCCGTCGGTGTCGGCGCGGGCCACATCGGTGCGGGCCAGCCGCTCGAACACGTCGGTGAGACCGTCGGCATCGGAGTCCCGGCCGGGGTCGGCTTGACCGGCGGTGCCGAGGTCGGTGCTGCTTCCGTCCGGGTCCGGTGCCCCCGGCTGAACCGCTTCCAACGTCGGTGTGGTCGGACGATCGGGCTCCGGCTGGTCCTGCCGGTACTCCTCCCAGGTCTGGATCTCCTCGGGTCGCCGATCGGTGTCCTTGCCGTTCCCCCGCAACCCGTTCCCGCCGTCCAGGTAGCTCTCGACCTGGCCCGCCGCCAGGTCGGGCAGTCCCTTGGTGCCCATCGCGATGCCGTGCCAGTGCTCGCCCCACGGGCCCTGGCTCTCCCGGCGCAGCCAGCTCGCGAAGCCCACCCGGCGCAGCGCCAGCCCGATGGTCTCCTTCTGGGCGGCGCTGTAGCCGCTGGTGTACATGTCGAAGGCGCCCGGCCCGTCGTGGGTTCCGCTGGAGGCCTTGACCGAGTGCGAGAACGAGCCCTGGGTCAGGTTGAAGCGACCGATGGACGGGTCCTCCACGTTGGCCAGGCGCTGCGCCTCCGTCAGCATCGCCGCCGTCCGGCGGTCCACGGTCTTGCCGCCGAAGGTCACGTGGTCGCCGTCCTCGCCGCCGTCGTGACCAGCTGCCCCGGTGTCGCCGCCACCTGCGTCCCCGGCACCGGCTGTGATCATCAGCGCCCTGGTCGAGTTCCGTCGCAGGCCCGGGTGCCTCTGCGGCGCCGGTGTCTGCCGGGGCACTCGGCCGAAGCCGGATCCGTGGCCGGCGGCACTCCGTGGCCGGCGGCACCCCGGTGTCGAGCTGGTAGATCTTCAACCGACGTGCCGATCCCAGCCCGGTCTTGACCCCCATCAGGTCGCCGTACATGCCTTCCGGTTCGCGATGGCGGCCCGGGCCGACCCCGGTGACATCCTGCGAGCCGGTGTGCTCGCCGGTGGTGAAGGAGAACGAGTCCACTCGACCCGGCTGGTTCGTCTTCCCGGTCAGCACGTAGAGGGCGTCGCCCACGATGGAGAACCCCTGTCGTTGGCCCTTCGGAGTGATCACCTCCTTGCCGACGGGTTCGTGGGTCGCCAGGTCGTACGCGCGGTAGTGGTTGCCCTTGCGGATCACCGCCAGCCGGTTCGTGGGATCGATGCTGATGTAGCCCTTCCAGCCGGTGGGCGTGGTGTCGTCACCGTCGATGGTCGCCCCGGGTCGGTAGGGGAAGGTGACGACTTCTCCGTCGTAGGTGGCGTAGACGGTGTCCCCGATCACCGCGAACGAGGTGACGTGCGCGGCGCCGACCACCGTCATCGAGTCCAGTGCCCTGCCGTTGGCGTCCAACCGGTGGAAGATCTGCGACCGGTCGCCGGTGGTGGCCTGACCGATGTACCAGTGATCGCCCGCCTTGACCGCGCCCTGCCAGTTGCCGTGCCCGGCCGCGTCGAGCGACACCACCAGCTTCGGCTCGGCGCCGTCGGCGGAGACCCGGCCGCCGTTGAGATCGCGAGCAGGTCCTGATGGACTCGGAGTCGGCGGCGCGATCGGCTCGGCCGACGCGTTCGCCGGTGGCGCAGTGACCGGGCGAGGCGCAGCGGCCAGCGACGCGAGGTGAGCCTGGCTTCCCGACTCGATCGTCCAGCGGGGCACTCGGCCCGACGCGTCCGGTGTCAGCGGATCGCCGTTCTGGGCCACCTCGAAACCGTCGGCGAACCCGTCGCGATCGGTGTCGGCCGACAAGGGATCCGTGCCGGTGCTGGCCTCGTAGCCGTCGGACAGCGTGTCCCCGTCGGAGTCCACGGACGCCGAGTCGGTCCCCACCAGGCGCTCGAACACGTCGGACAACCCGTCGTGGTCGGAGTCCCCGGCGGTCCCGCCGATGGTCGGCTGCACGCCCGGCCCGGTCCAGGGGGTGGCCGGCGCACCACCGAACCCGCCTCCTTGATCGATCTGGTCGTACGACGCCGTGACCCCGAGCTCCTGCTCGACCCGTCGCAGCTGGCCCCGGAAGTCGGGCTCGGTCCCCTGGCCGGCGCCGCGGTTCGTGGTCCACGGGCTGAGGTCCCGGCCCTGCCGGCTGACCGCGAACGCCGCCCGGGCGCTGGTGCCCGGATCCGTCAGATCGCCCCAACGGGTCACGTCGACGCCTGGGAGGGAGGAGATCCGCCACAGGCCGCCGCCGACCCCGGGAACGCTCGGGTCGTCGGTCCGGCCACCGGACTCGGCCAGGGCGATCGCGGTCCAGGTGACCGCCTCGCGTTCGCCGAAGCCGGCCGCGCGGGCGGTGTCGTAGATCTCGCGGATCGTCAGGACGACCATCCGGGCGCCTCCGATGTCACTTCCGGGGTGCTGATTCGGCGATCATCCGCCGGCGATCAGCATAATCGCCAGGAGCGCGTACCGGGCTGGCGGCAGGATCGGCTTCCATCACTAGGATGACCTCCATCTGAGGGACGAGGAACCCATCCATGTCGTATTCGCTGGGCGTCGATCTGGGCACGACGTTCACGGCCGCCGCCATGGTGAACGGGTCCGAACCGACGATGATCGGCCTCGGCAACCGAGCCCTGCAGATTCCCTCCGTGCTCTTCCTCACCGCCTGACGGCTTCGTCGTCGGAGAGGCCGCAGAGCGCCGGGGGTTGATCGAACCCGACCGTGTGGTCCGTGAGTTCAAGCGTCGGCTCGGTGATCATGTCCCGCTGCTGGTCGGTGGTTCGCCCTTCTCCGCCGAGCTCCTCACCGCCCGGCTGCTGCAGTGGGTGATCTCGACGTGCACCGAGCGCCTCGGCGAGCCCCCGGAGGCTGTCGTGCTCACGCACCCGGCCAACTGGGGCCCCTTCAAGCGGGAGATCTTCGGTCAGGTGGCGACGTTGGCCGATGTTCCGCACGTCAGCTGGATCCCCGAGCCGGTGGCCGCCGCCGCGCAGTACGCCTCCCGGGCCCGGGTCGAGGTCGGCGACAAGCTGGCGATCTACGACCTCGGCGGTGGCACGTTCGACGTCTGCGTGGTGGAGAAGACCCTGGCGGGATTCGTCATGCTCGGCAGCCCGACGGCGTGGAGCACCTCGGCGGCGCCGATCTCGATCACGCCCTGTTCGAACGCGTCATGGCCGGACTGGTCGACCGCATCGACGGCCGGGACCCCGAGGACCCTGCGCTCGCCGTGGGCCTGGCTCGGTTGCGGCGCGACTGCGTCGAGGCCAAGGAAGCCTTGTCCAGCGACGTGACCACCGTCGTCCCGGTGTCGCTGCCCGGCTTGTCCACGACGGTGAGAGTCACCCGCAGCGAGTTCGAGGAGCTGATCAGACCGGCGCTGGAGGAGACCGTTGCCGCTACCCGCCGCGGCCTGGCGTCGGCCGGTGTCGCAGCCGAAGGACCTCAGCGCCATCGTGCTGATCGGAGGGAGCTCGCGGATCCCTCTGGTGGGAGAGATCCTCCAGCAGGAATTCGAGCTCAGCCTCCCGCCTGCCCTCGACACCCATCCCAAGCACGACGTGGCTCTCGGGGCGGCCCGACTGGCGGCCGGCCCTGACCCGGCAGAGGCGGTGCTGCCCGCGCAACCGGCGGGCGCCGCTCCGGCGCGACGTGCCGATCCGTCGACCTCCCCTCCCCAGCGCACTCGGCTCCCGCTCCCGGCGCCCAGCGACACCGCAGCGGCGCTGCCCCCCACCACGCGGGGTCCTCTCCCCCGCCGCCAGGCCCATCCGAACCGCCGAGCCCGACACCGCCGAGCCACGGACGGCCGCGGCACCAGGTTCCCGCGGCGCGGTGCGCGAGCCGCAGCGGTATCGGCGGGTCCGGACGGGCCCCCGCGAACGCCACGGTGGCCGGCCGTCGCCGCGGTCGCAGCGGTGCTGGCGAGCGTCGTCGTGACCACGGTGGTCGTGGTCCAGTCCCGCCGACCCCCCGACACGATCATCGGTTCGCAACCGAGCCCGGCGACGTCCTCGGCGCGCCACGGCGCTCGACGTGCCACGCTCGCCGACTCGCCCTGGGAAACAACGTGCTGCTGTGGCCACGGGAGGTCCAGGCGAACTGGGACATCTGGAGCATCACGGTCGACGGCGTGGACTCCAAGCGCCTCACCGCCGGTCTGGGGGCCGACACCCGACCGGTGCTGTCGGCGGACCGACGCTCGTTCATCTACCACCACGAACCCGCCACACCAGGCGGTGGCGCTTCACCGTCGTCGGCGGACGTCGACGGTCTGCACGTGGTGGCGGTCGACGGCAGCGGTGACCGTCTCCTCTTCCCGACCGGCCCTGCCGCCTCGCTCGATCTGGCTCGGCCGGGCTGGAGCCCGGACGGTCAGCTGATCGCGAGCGCCTCCAGGAAGCAGGGCGAGCCCGCCGAGCTCGTGCTCGTCTCGATCACCGGGGACCGCGTACGCACCATCGCCACCGCGCCCAAGCTGGACGATCCGACCTTCACCCCCGACGGGACCTACGTCACGTACTGGGCGAGCGAGCCGACCGACCTGAACGGCGGCACCCTGATGATGGTGCCGACCGACGGCGGCAGCGGCCCGAGGGTCTTCCTGCCGGGCCGACCCGGCCAGGACGCGGATCCGGCGTGGTCGCCGGATGGCTCGCAGCTGACGTTTCGACGTCGTGGAACGGGCGGGCACAACATCTGGGTGGTGAACCGGGACGGGAGCGGGCTGACCCAGCTGACCACGGCACCCGGTGATGATCAAGATCCCAGCTGGTCGCCCGACGGCCGTCGGATCGCGTTCAAGAGCGCCCGCAACGGCGAGCCGGAGATCTTCGTGATGAACGCCGACGGCAGCAACCAGCACCTGGTGCTGCACAACCCCGAAGCCGACGACGCGCCCGCCTGGACCCGCCGGTGAGCCGGGCTCGTCGAGAAGGGGGCCGGGTGTGCGAGCGCGGGCTCCGTTGCGGCTGAGCGTCGTCGTCTGCGCCCACGACGTCGAGGGCTATCTGGCCGAGTGCGTCGAGTCACTGCTCGCCCAGGACTTCGACGGCTTCGAGATCGTCGCTGTCGACGACTGCTCCACCGACAGCTCCGGCGCGGTCCTCGACGACCTCGCCGCCCGGGACGACAGGCTCCAGGTCACCCACCTGATGGCGAACGTGGGACTCGGTCTGGCCCGGAACGCCGGTGTGGCGCTCGCGCGCGGTGACTACGTCCTGTTCCTCGACGGCGACGACACGATGACCCCGGGGTCGCTGACCGCCATCGCCGCCCGGCTGGTGGAGTGCGGTGACCCGGACGTGCTGCTGTACGACTACGAGCGCACCTTCTGGTGGGGAGAGAGGAAGCGCAACCGGCTCGCCCGGCTGCTGAGCCAGGCCGGACCGCAACCGTACGGGCTCGACGCCAACCCCGATCTCCTGCGCATCTTCCCGGTGGCGTGGAACAAGGCCTACCGTCGGGACTACCTGAGGGAGGTCGGTCTGCAGTTCGCCCTCGGCTACTACGAAGACATCTCCTGGACCATGATCGCCCTGCTGCGGGCGAGCACGATCGGCACCCTGGATCGGGTCTGCGTGCACTACCGCCAGCGCCGCTTCGGTGGGATCCTCCAGACCCGCACGTCCCGGCACATCGAGGTCATCGACCAGTACGCCACCGTCTTCTCCCATCTCAGCAGCACACCGGGCCTGTACGAGAGGTGGGCGCCGGTCGTGCACCGTCAGCTCGTGAACCACCTGCTGTCGATCTGGGAGCACCCTCGCCGACTGCCCGCCGACTACCGGCGGGAGTTCTTCGCCGTGGCCTCCCGGCGCTCGCGGGAACTGAGTCCGACCCCACGGTTCGCCTACTCGGGTGATCAACGCCAGGCGGTCAAGCAGTGGCTGCTGCTGCACGGACACCGGCGGACCCTCGTGGCGCTGCAGTGGGGGGCGGGGGTCGCCCGCACCGCTCGCGGCCGCGGCGGCCGGCTGCGTCGCGGCTGGACCCGACTGACGCGTACCCTGCGCGGGCGGGCGCTCCGGCTCTACTACCGCTGGCAGCTCATGCTCCCGGTCGACCAGCGACTGGCCGTCTACTCGGCGTACTGGAACGCGGGCTACCAGTGCAATCCTCGCGCCGTCTACGAGAAGGCCGCCGAGATCGCCCCGGAGATCACCGGTGTCTGGGTGATCAGGTCCCGTGGCTACCCGGCCCCCAGCGGGACACCGACCGTGCGGCCGGACACCCGCGCCTACTGGAAGACGTTGGCGCGGGCGCGCTTCGTCGTCAACAACGTCAACTTCCCCGACGAGATCGTGAAGCGCCCGGGGACGACGCACCTGCAGACCCAGCACGGCACCCCGCTGAAGTACATGGGGATCGACCTGCGTGAGCAGCCGGCGGCGAACGGCGGGACGAACCTGGGCAACCTGCTCCGCAGGTCCGACCGCTGGGACTTCAACCTGTCGGCCAACCCGCACTCGTCCCGCGTCTGGCGGCGGGCCTTCCCGTGCGACTACGAGATGCTGGAGCTCGGCTACCCCAGGAACGACCGCCTGGTGACGGCAACGGAGGCCGACACCGCCGAGATGCGGCGCCGAGTGGGGATCCCCAGCGCAGCCGAGGTCGATGGTCGGGCAGCGGCGATCGGCCCGACGGTGATCTTGTACGCACCGACCCACCGCGAGTTCGACCGCGGCTTCGTCTCACCGCTCGACGTCAACCGACTGGCCGCTGCCCTCGGGGACAGGTTCACCATCCTGGTCCGGGGCCACCACAAGTACTCCTCCGCGACGCGGCCGGACCCGTCAGACACAGCTGCTCGGTCGACGGCTGCCCGGATCATCGACGTGTCCCGTCACCAGCCGATCGAGGACCTGTGCATCGCTGCCGACCTCCTGATCACCGACTACTCCTCGATCATGTTCGACTTCGCCAACCTGAGCCGACCGATCGTCCTCTTCACGCCGGACTGGGAGACCTACCGCCGTGTCCGCGGCGTCTACTTCGACGTGGTCGCCGAGCCGCCGGGGGTGGTGGCCGAGGACGTGGACCAGCTGGTCGAGCTGCTCTGCACAGAGGCCTTCAGGACTCCCGAGGCGTCGACGCGGCTGGAGACGTTCCGCCGGCGGTTCTGTCCCTACGACGACGGGCACGCCGCCGAGCGCGTCGTGCGCCGGGTGTTCCTGGACCAGCTGTCGTCCTGATCATGGCGGCGAGCCAGGGCCGGGATCACGTGAGGTGCGCGGCCACCACGCCCTCCAGGGTGCGGGTGGCGGCCCGCGCCGCCACCTTCAGCTGCCGCCCCGACAGAGGGTGCTCGGCCAGCCGCTGCCAGGTCGCCAACGAGCTCAGGGCGGTCTGCCTGATCTCGCCGGCCGTCGCCTCCTCGGTCAGGCCGAGGCGGGCCGCTGCACTGTGCCCGCTGCCGCCGAGCAGGCGGTCGAGCTCGGCCACCCGCTCCGGCCGGACCTCGATGGACCCGGAACGCAACGCGCTGAGCAGCCGCACCTCCTCGAACTCGTGCGTGCTCGCCGAGAGCTGCTCGACCGCGGCCAGCAGGGCGTCGCCGTCGGTGCAACCGCCGGCCCGCAGCACGTCGGTCAGCACGGCCAGCGACGACCGGGCCTTGAGCACCCGGCTCCGCTGCTCGAACTGACGGGTCAGCACCAGCCGCAGCCGGTTCAGGCCACTGCGTTCGACCAGCTCGTCGGACAGCTCGACCGCCGAGGTGACGTAGCCGGACCGGATCAGCTCGACCGACAGCCGCACCCCGAACAGGCCCAGCCGCTCGATCAGGTGCTCGCGCTCGATCTCGGTCAGCATCACCCCGCTCGACCGGTGCAGGAAGCGGTCCGCGGTCAGCAGCAGCATCTCCACCTCCGAGCGCTCGGCCCGGGCGAGGGTGGCCAGCATGGCGTACTCGATCTCCCGCAGGGTCGTCGCCGCGAACGCCAGCAGACCGTTGACGGGAACGATCACCGGGCACAGTCGGCGCAACCGCGGATCCGCCTCGTAGCGCAGCGCGATCCGGTCGGCGACCTCCATGGCGTCCAGCCGACAGGCGCCGATCTCGTCGGCTCGGGACAGCACCCCGACCGAGTTCATCGGCGTCCCGTGGGCGAGCTCGTCGTCGTGGAAGGACTCCAGGAAACGGACGTCGCTCGCGTGCGTGTGCCGCATCAGGTAGAGCACGGCGTCGGCCACCGGCGCCCGTCCGTCGTCCGGGGCGAGCACCCGCTGGGTCCGGGCCGAGATGTCGGCCGAGATGGACGCGATGCCCGGGGTGTCCAGGATGGTCAGCTCGCGCAGCTTGCTGGTCGGCCAGCTGACGTCGATCCGGTCGATCGACGCTGCGGCCAGGTCGCCGAGGTCGACCTCGAGTGCGCCCGAGTCGCGGGACCACGGGCGGGCCACCGGCCGCCCCGCCAGCGGGTGCACCGTCACCTGCGGCGAGGTCCCCTCGTGGTACCAGGTGACGATCTTGGTGCACTCGCCGGCGTCGGTGGGGGCCAGCTCGTCGCCCAGGATCGCGTTCAGCAACGTGGACTTGCCGGCTTTGACCTTGCCGGCGATGGCGAGGCGCAGCGGACCGGTCAGCCGCTCGCGGGCGTCGACCAGCCGCGCCCGGGCATCGGCGTCGACGGCGGCGGCCACGGCCCGATCCAGCAGGGCGCCCAGGTTGTCGACCAGCGGGTCAGCCACGGCTGCTCACCGGCCGGGTCCCGGCCACCTCCCGGGCGGCGGTCCGGACCGAGTCCAGCTGGTTCTCCCGGGTCTGCAGCTCCCGATCCCGGGCGGCGAGCTGGGCCTCGTCCAGACCGCTCAGCCGCCGGGCCGCCTCCATCGCCTCGTACGCCGACCGCTCCAGCTGTTTCGCCCGGGACTGGAAGTCGTCCCGCAGGTGCCGCTGGGCCGTGCGCAGGATGTCCCGGGTCTCCTTGTTCAGCAGGAAGGCGACCTCGTCGATGAACCGTCGCACCGCCGCCTTGGCCTGCTGCTGACGATACGTCTGCTGCCGCTTCTTCTCGTCGCCGATGATCTTCTTGCCGATCCCGGTCCCCAGCACCAGCGAGAAGCCGGCCATGGCCAGGTGGATCACGGGACCGCCGCCGAGCAGCCCGGCCGCGACGGTGCCCAGCATCATCGGCAGGTAGTAGCTGCTGCGGGCAGCCACCAGCAGCGGCGCGAGCTTGCCGCCGGGCATCGCCAGCGTGGACGCGGGAGCCAGGACCACGGAGTCGAGATCGGCCTGACCGGTCAGGGGCAGCTGGAGCTTCGACCCCTCCGGCAGCTCGAAGTGGTCGGCGACGTCCTGGGCCAGCTGCTCGGTCCGCTCGGTCAGCAGATCCCGGTTGGCCATGGTGACGATGGCGATCTGGCGGCGCAGCCAGACCTCGGTGTCGGTCCAGGTGTCCTTCGGGTCACCGGAGTCGATCACCTGCTCGACGTCGTGGATCACCGTCCGCAGCCGGGCCTGCAGGTCGTGCTCGACATCGGCCACCAGGTCCTGGATGCCGTCGGAGAGCGTCTGCTGCCAGGTGGCATTCGGGCGGATCAGCCGTTTCGCCTGCTCCTGCACGCGGTCGAGCTCCTGCACCACCTCCTCCGTCGACGTCGGTGCGTCCAGGACCGCACGCTCGGCCTGAGACTGCTGCTCGAGCTGGCTGGCGACGAAGTCGACCTCGACGGCCGCGGTGCGGGCCGCCCGCTCCCGGGTCCTGGCCACCACGTCACGCGCCAGGAAGGTCACCAGCTCGGAGAAGCCGGACTCGGCGTTGAGCTCGGGATCCTGCACCGCGCGCAGCCGCAGGAACGAGGACACAGCGATCATCGGCAGGTCGAGACCGGCCCGGGCCAGGTGCTGACGGTCCAGCTCGACGATCCGGCGCCAGTGCGGGTAGAGATCGATCTTGGTCACCACCACGGCCGTGGTCGGGCACCGCTCCACAGCCGTCCTCAGGAAGGCGAGCTCCGGCGCCGTCAGCTCCTGGGCGGCGTCGGTGACGAAGACCACCCCCTTGGCGTAACGGAGGGCGCCGAGGGTGAGGAAGCCGTGGGCGGAGTCCAGCCCGCCCACCCCGGGGGTGTCCACCATCGCCAGTCCGGTGCGGAGCATCCGGTGGGGCAGGCCGACCTCGACCACCCGGTCCCGCTCCGGGTCGGACGGATCGGCCTCCTCGGTGACCAGCAGGTCGATCTCGGCCAGCGGGCGTTGGCGTTCCTCGATCTTGGTCTCGTCGTCGGTCCGGACGTAGGTCGTGACCCTGGGCTGCGCCGCGTACCGCACGATGGTCGGGACCGCGGTCACCACGTCGGCGTCCACCGGGCAGACGGCACGCTGGAGCAGCGCGTTGATCATGGTCGACTTGCCGACCTTGAACTGACCGCAGAAGACCACCTGGATCTGCTCGGTGGCCAGCCGCTCCCGGGTCTCGTGCAGGTGCTGGTCGAGATCGGCGCGTCCCTGGCTGGTGGCGATCTCCCGGCCGGTGTCGATGGCGGCGATGATCTCGCTGACGCCGGTCGTCGACTCTGCCGGCGGTCCCGGATCGCCCTGACGTAGCGGGACAGCTTGCCCTCGGGACGGGTGGCGTCGGGGCCGGTTCGGGCGGCTCCGGCCAGGCGGCTCCGGCTCCGGCTCCGGCTCCGGCTCGGCTCCGGCTCCGGCTCCGGCTCCGGCTTGCGGCTCCGGTGAGGCTCCCAGGGTCGCGGCCAGATCCGAGGAGCGACGCGTACGCCGGCTGCGCGGTTGCTGGGCCGGCTCGTCCCAGGACAGGAAGTGGTTGCAGGCGCGGCAGAAGACGGAGTCGGCCTCGTTCGCGGTGCCGCAGCTGACGCAGGTGATCACGTGCCCGTCCCGGGGCTCGGGGACCGACCTGGTGCGGGTGCGAGCCGTGCCGGCCGGTGGTCCCCGCTCATCGCGCTGCGCTCACCGGCCACGAGGCATGGTGACACACGAGGACCCGTACGGTCACGGCCCGATCGGGCATTCTCTCGACGCTCGACCGATCGTGCTCGACGGGACACCTCGGCGTGCTGGACACTGACAGCACTCGACTCGACCGCCCGGCTGCACACCGCCGACGGGCGGCCCACCGGGTGGGCAACAGCCGACGGCAGGAAGGCGGCACCGGCGAGTGATCTGCGGGGACTGCGGCGAGACCAACAAGCCCGGTACGGAGTTCTGCCTGTTCTGCGGCGCCTACCTGGGGTGGCAGCAGCACGGGTCCGGGGCCGACGACGTCACCGAGGTCCTGCCGGCGCAACCATCCGGTGCCGGTCCAGGCAGCCCCGGTCGGTCCAGGCAGCGGCCCCGCCGCCCAGGCACCCCCCGTCGGTCCAGGCACCCCCGTCGGTCCAGGCACGCTCGCCGGCGCGACCCTCGCCGGCCGAGCAGGTCCGGACGGCCACGTCGGCCACAGATCCTCCGGCGACACCGGCGTCCTCCTCCTCACCGACCGCGACCCCGGCCATCCCGCTCAGACCCGGGCACGACCGAGGCTCCCGCCGGTTGCCCCCGGTGCGGACGCCAGCTGGAACCGGCACGGCGATTCTGCGGACACTGCGGTGAGCAGCTCATCCACCCCGGGACCAGCGCCCCGGTCGCCCGGTCGACGCAGCGGAGCAGCTGGTGGCGCCGCCTGTGGGACAGCCGCGAGCGCGTCGCGCGGCGGTCGTACCGGCGCAGTCTGCCGCCGCTCTACCGCTGGCGCCGGGTGATCATCGCGGTGCTGGCGGTCGCCCTGGTCGGGGGCGGGGCCACCGTCGTCGGGCGATCACCCAAGGCGTTCGTGCTGGCCCGCTACTACGACGTCCGCAACGTGCTGGTGCCCGTCACCGGGGTCACCGCAGAGACCATCCCGCCGGACGCCTCGGGGCCGGACGCGACTCCGCAGTCGCTGGTCGACGCCACGGCCAAGGCGTGGCAGATGCCGTGGACCGCCACGACGCAGGGAAGCCCCTGCAACGTGGCCCCGACGACGCCGGTGATCCAGCTGTCGTTCCCCCGCACCCGGATCAGGCAGCTCGACCTGCGGGCCGGGCTGCTCGACAACAACGCCAACCGGCTGCTGCAGCACCGGCCCCGCACGATCTGGATCGCGTACGCCGACCAGTGCCAGAACCGCGACCTGACCGACGTCGAGCGCCAGACCGTCCCCCTCGACACCGGCGTACCGGTGGAGTCGATCCGGATCGGCGTGCAGACCGCCTTCCCGCCCGACCAGCCGACCGGCGGCCAGGACGTGTTGTCCCTGACCGAGATCACGCTGTTCGCCCGCCCGCCCGTCCGCTGACGCGGCCCGCCACGGGCCTCAGGGATCGAGCTGGATGGCCCGGCAGAACGGGTGCGCCGTGGTGAAGGTCGCGCAGGCGGCCTCCGCGTCGGCCTTGCTGTCGAGGGGACCGAGGTAGAGCACCCAGCTCTCCACCTGGAAGCGGGGCACGGCGTTCGGGTACTGGCGGCTGGAGACGATGCCCGCGCGGTCGTCCACCGCCCGCAGCGCCGCCAGCTTCTCCTGCGGGTCATAGGTGCTCCCCGAGACCGGCCACCAGTCTGCGGCGAACCACTTGCCCCGGAAGCCCGCGTCGGCGGTCGTGTCGATGCCGGGCGAGGACGGCTGCGTCGAGGGCGGGCTGGTCGGCGGCGGGTTCGAGACCCCGCTCGGGGGCACGGGGCCCGGTCCACCACCGTCGGTCGCCCCACTCCCTCCACCCGATGAGGCGGCCGACGACGGGGAGCCGGCGACGACGGGGAGGCGGCCGACCCGGTGGGTGACGGACTGGCGGTCAGCGGCGCCGCGGGCGTCTCCGCGCACTGCTTCTCGGTGAACGGACTCGTCAGGTCACCACGGCGGGACTGGACGGCGAAGCAGGCCGTGCTCCCCGGCGCGAGGCCGTCGACGGTGGTGGCCGTGTCCGTGCCCGGCACCGGCTGCGACCCCGTGGTCGACCCGTCACGCACCTGCACGACCGTGTAGCCCTCGACGTTGGGTACCGCCGACCAGCTGACCTCGACCGAGTCCGGTCCGACTGCTGCGACCTTCACCGCGCGCGGCGCCGCGGGCGGTCCCAGCTCCTGGAACGTGGCGCCGGGCGGCAGCGGTCGGGTGAGGGCCCAGGCCACCCCGCCGCCGACCCCGAGCAGCACCAGTGCGAGCAGCATGATCGCCCCGGTGGCCAGGATCGGCTTCTGGTTGAAGGCACCGTCGACGGTCGGCCGGTCCGGACTCCCCCCGTACACAGGCAACGGACCCGACTGGGCCGGGGCGTCGACCGACTCCCCGGTGACCGTGAACGGGATCCGGGTCGGGGTGCCGCGCAGGGTCGGGGTCTTCGTCTTCACCCACACCATCGCGGTGCCGGTGCCGCCGAGAGCCAGCTCGACGACGTCCGGTCTGATCAGGAACCCGAGCGCGTCGTCCGGGTTGGCCGCTGTCAGCTTGAGCCTGGCCGGGGCGTTGCCCCAGTTGCTGAGCTGGACCACGTGGCGTCCACGCCACCGCCCGGACGAGTTCACCGGGAGGAGCTTGGCCTGGAGGCCGAACACCTTGCCGATCTCCAGGTCACCCTCGACCACCGCGCTGGCCTCGGCGTCCTCGGTGGACCGCACCCGGATGCCGAACGGCCAGGTGCCGCCGGGTGCGCCGGTTCCGCCGGGGGGGCTGAAGACGATCACCGCGGTGGCGTCCTGCTGGGGGTAGATCGAGATCTCCGGGGGCAGCGCCTCGCCCCAGTCCGCCACACCCTCGCCGATGACCTCCACCCGGTAGCCCTCGACGATGGTCCCCGGGTTGATGATCTTGATCGTGACCGAGGCCTGACCCCCGGGCTCGACCGCCACCCGGTCGACGTCCAGCGAGACGAGGGGATCGGTCACGCCGTCAGCATAGAGCGGCGGATCGGCCGACGGGAGGCCCTCGATGTGGATCAGCGCCGACCATGATCATCTGCGGTTCGGCTGCGCGATCGGGCAACCAGCCATGCCCTCGTAGCGGCATCCTGGCCCTGCCCCGGCCACCGTGGGCAGGGCATCCTGCTGGGGTGATCCACGAGGTGGACTCCGCGCTGCGTACGTTGATCGAACGTGAGGCGGCCGGAACGCGCGATGTCGAGATCGTCTTCGACGCCCCGACCCGGGAGTGGGCCGGGCGGCGCAACTCGCCCACCATCGACGTCTACCTGTACGACATCCGCGAGGACCTGCGCCGCCGGGAACGCGGGATGCACAACGTCTACGACGACTCCAACGTCGTCGTGTCCCGGCGGCTGCCACCCCGCCACTTCAAGCTCTCCTACCTCGTCACGGCCTGGACGCAGCGCCCCGAGGACGAGCACCGGCTGCTCTCGTCGCTGCTGCTGTGCTTTCTCAAGTACGACGCGCTGCCGGCCGACGTGCTGACCGGTCCGCTGACCGATCTCGGGTTGCCGATCCCCATCACCATCGCCCTGCCGCCGCCGGAGGACCGGGCCTTCGCCGACGTGTGGTCGGCGCTGGGCGGCGAGCTCAAGCCGTCGATCGACATCGTCGTGAGCACCCCGCTGGACACCGGCCAGAGCTTCCACACCGGGCCGCCGGTCGAGCTCCCACCCCGCGTCAGCCTCGGCGGCTCCTACGGTTGGCCGACCCGCGAGACCAAGAGCCGCAACGGGGTCGAGTCGTGGCCCCCGGGCACCGACGGGCCGACGCCCGGTGCCGGATCGGCGAGCGACGAGGACGCACCGGCCACGCCGGCCGGCGCGAAGTCGTCGCGATCCCGCAGCGGGAAGCCGACCTCGGCTGCGCGGGCGTTGACCCCGGTCCCCGGACCGACACCGGCTGGGAGCAGGCCACCGGGTGGGCGACGGCGATGGCTCCACCCGGCTCCGCCGAGTCGTCCGCCCAGCTCCCGGAACGAGCTGCGGGCCGGGCCAGCCACGGCCGAGCCGTCCCACCTGTCACGGACACCTCGCCGGACGACGACCCGCTGGGCGAGCCAGCCGGCGACGCCACGGGCACGGGCACGGCGAAGCGGAGCAGCCGGACCGGTGGACGGCCCGGTCCCCGGGTGGCGATCACCCGGACCCGGCAGACCAAGAAGCGGCCGTGACCCGGCGGGAACCGTGAGCACACCGGACCTCGCCTACCTGCTCGGTCGGGCCCAGCTGGTCGAGACCCGCGTCCGGGAGCTGGTGGCCCTCCGTCGGGCCGGCGACCCGAGCCCGGACGACCCGTTCCGCGGCCTGTACGTCAGCGAGGAGACCGTCGAGCAGCTGCTGGCCAGCGGCACGGCGGCCGCTCATCCTCTGCACAGTGACGCCCGCGGTGAGCTCGAGGCTGATGCCGACACGGCCGAGTCCACCGGATCCCCGCTGCGGTTGCGACGACTCGCCCAGAGCGCCGGGCTGACCCCGTTGGACGTCGAGCTGCTGATGATCGCCCTGCTGCCCGACCTGGACAGCCGGTTCGAGCGCCTGTACGGCTACCTCAACGACGACGTCACCCGGCGCCGCGCCTCGGTCGGGCTCGCCCTCCAGCTGGCCGGTGAGTCGGCCATGACGGCGAGCGCCCGGGCCCGACTGGAGCTGAGCCGGCCGCTGGTCAGCCGCGGCCTGATCGTGGTCGAGGACGCCGAGCGCCCGTTCCTCACCAGAGGGCTGCGGGTGCCCGACCGGGTGGGGGCCCACCTGCTCGGGGACGACGCACCGGCCGCCGGACTGGCCGGTCTGATCGACGACGTCGCCCCGTACAGCGCACCCGTCGCCGAGCAGCTCGGCCGCGCGCTGGCCGCCGGGGTGCGTCTGGTCCACCTGAGCGAGCGGGTGGTCGGCACCGGTTCGGCCGTGGCGGTCGCCGCCCTGGCAGCCGCGTCGCTGGGAGCGTTGACGCTGGACCTGACCCGACTCGGCGGCGCCTCGCCGACCGAGGCGGCCGCTCTGGCCGACCTGGCCATCCGCGAGGCGCTGCTGCTCGGCGCCGGCCTGGTGGCCGGCCCGGTGGAAGCACTGGCCGAGGCCGGAGCGGAGCCGATGCACCGGCTGACCGCGGCCGACGTACCGGTGCTGCTGGTCGGGACGACCACCTGGGACCCCCAGTGGTCGACCGAGAGCCCGTTGCTGGCCGATGCCCCGGTGCTCGGGGGCCGCGAGCGGCTGGCGTTGTGGGAGCGCGAACTCGGTGATCACGATCCCTCGCTGGATCCGGCCTCCCTGGCGGTGCACCTGGCGCTGGGTCCGGGTCAGGTCGCCCGAGCGGTGCGGGCCGCGGAGGCGTCGGCGCGGATGACCGGCGGTGCGGTGTCGGCCGACGACCTCCGCCGAGGCGTACGCGCCCAGAACGCGGCGGGACTGGAACGGTTGGCCCGGCGCATCGTGCCGGAGGTGCAGTGGTCCGATCTGGTGCTGGCCCCGGCCGTGACCCGAGGGCTGAAGGAGGTCGCCGCGCGGGCCCGGCACCGGGACACCGTGCTGACCGACTGGCGGATGCGGCGTGGCGGCGGTCGGGGCCACGGGGTGACCGCCCTGTTCGCCGGGGACTCGGGCACGGGGAAGACGATGTCGGCCGAGGTGATCGCCTCCGACCTCGGTCTCGACCTCTACACCGTCAACCTGGCCACCGTGGTGGACAAGTACATCGGGGAGACCGAGAAGAACCTCGAACGCATCTTCACCGAGGCGGGCGGGGTCAACGCCGTGCTGTTCTTCGACGAGGCGGATGCCATCTTCGGCAAGCGCAGCGACGTCCGCGACGCCCACGACCGCTACGCCAACATCGAGAGCGCCTACCTGCTGCAGCGGTTGGAGACCTTCGACGGGCTGGCGGTGCTGGCCACGAACCTGCGGGCCAACATCGACGACGCGTTCACCCGCCGGCTGGACGCGATCATCGACTTCCCGGAGCCGACCGAGGAGCTGCGTCACTCCCTGTGGCAGCGCTGCCTGGCGCCACCGCTGCCGCTCGGGACCGACATCGACTACGACTTCCTGGCGGCGTCCTTCGACTTCGCCGGCGGCAACATCCGCTCCGCGTCGACCACCGCCGCCTACCTGGCCGCGGCTGACGGGCACTGCTGTCGGCATGCTGCACCTGGTCGCGGCCGTGGAGCAGGAGTACCGCAAGATGGGCCGGCTCGTCCTGGAACGGGAGTTCGGTCGCTACTTCTCGATGATCGCCTGAGCCGTCGACGCCCGCCTGACGGGTCTGCCCCTTCGGGCAACCGGAACTGCGCCGACGGACCCGCCTCCGGGGTCTGGCGACGACCGGCGACCCGTGCCACAGTGGAAAGGTCGCCGACTCGCGGAGGTCCTGCTCATGCACGAACATCGTCACGACGAGCGCGTCGAGACCCTGCGTCCGGCAGCGTCCCGGATCGACCAGGAAGTGAGCGGTCACACCGGCAAGGCGGCGGCCGACTGGTCGTACGGACACCCTGGGCGCCGAGGACATCCTCGGGCTGCAGCGCAGCGTCGGCAACGCCGGGGTGTCGTCGATGCTGGAGGAGGAGCGCTCCCCCGTGCACGACGTGATCTCCTCCGGCGGCCGACCACTGGACGCCGAGGTCCGCACCGACATGGAGGCCCGGATGGGCCACGACTTCAGCGACGTCCGGGTGCACGACGACTCCGCGGCCGCCGCCTCGGCCTCGCGCGGTGAACGCGCACGCGTACACCGTCGGGTCCAACATCGTCTTCCAGCGCGACACCTACAACCCGGGCTCCAGCGAGGGTCGGACGACCCTGGCCCACGAGCTGACGCACGTGGTGCAGCAGCGCAGCGGACCGGTCGACGGCACGTCGGCCCCCGGCGGGATCAAGGTCAGCGACCCGTCGGACCGCTTCGAGCGGGAGGCGTCGGCCAACGCCGAGCAGGTGATGTCGGCCCCCGCCCCGGTGCAGACCCTGAGCGCCAGCGGTCCCGCCGTGCAGCGCGAGGCCGAGGAGGAGGACGAGGTCCAGGGACTCTTCGTCCAGCGTCACGCCGGTCATGATCACGACGAGGAGCCGGTGCAGGGACTGTTCGTGCAACGGGAGGGCGAGGCGCCCGAGGAAGAGGAAGAGCCCGTCCAGGGGCTCTTCGTCCAGCGGGAGGGCGAGGAAGAAGAAGAGGAGACGCCGGCCTGACCCCGGTTGCCCGGAAGGGCACGGGACCTGACTCCTTCGGGCGCCGGTCCCTTCACGGGCGGGTGCGCCCCACGGCCTGGCAGCGCCCACGAGGAGTCGTCGACGCTGGATGGGTGGTGGGCTCTGGTCACGCCGCTGATCGGGCCGATGCCACCAAGGCCCTGACCGCGGGCAGACAACGCGCCGGCGGGCAGGCTCCGGTCGGCCAGCCGGGGTTGCTGACCCTGCAGCGGCGCGCCGGGAACGAGGCGGTGAACGCCCTGCTGGCCGCCAAGACCAGATCGCCGGAAGCAGGACTCCGTCGCCGACGTCGATGGTGCCCTGGCCGAGCTGAGACGCGACGAGCCGTCGGTCGATCCGGTCGAGAAGGGACTTCGAGCGGCCAAGGCGGCCGGCGTTCCCGGTCGACCTGGAGGGGCCGAAGCCGCCCGCTGGTGCCCTGGCGGTCATCCGGTCCGGTTTCGGTCCCGGATCGGTGCCTCCCAAGAAGCCCGTCCCCCCACCCAAGCCCGTGCCCCCGAAGAGCCCGCTCGCTCGGTTCGTGGCCAAGCCCGCGCGGACACCAGGGGCCGACCGACCGGCGCAGCGGCCGCTCCAGCCGTCGGCGGCGGACCGGGAACCGGTCTCGCCCCGCTGTCGGTGGGGGGAACGGTCGACCCGCTGGCGCCCCCCGTCGCGCCTGCGCTCGTACGGCCGGACGACGATCCCGCGTTCGGCCAGGTCAAGCACCAGCTGGGGACTGTCGGCCGAGCCACCCGCAGCCATCCGCCGGCCGCGGCCAAGGCGAAGGAGGCGCAGGACGCGGCGCTACCGCCGGTCGACGATCTCGGCGCCCAGGCCAAGGCGGCCAAGGTCGACACGATGGACGCCCAGCAGCCGGGCACCTTCGACCGGTCGGCCTTCATCGCGGCCGTCAAGACCGCCATCGAGGCCAAGTCACCGAAGACGCTGCAGGAGGCCGACGACTACCGGGAGTCCGGCAAGGCCGGTGAGGTCGCGGGCGAGGTCAAGGGCCTGGTCACCCAGGGCACCCAAGGGCCAGACCAAGGACGTCGAGACTGCGACCGAGGCCCCGCCCGATCAGTCCACAGCTGTGGCCAAGCCGGTCTCGCCGATGGCACCTGAGGAGCCCGGTGTCACCTGCCGGTGCCGGCCACCGGCTCCGCGCCGAAGCCTGCACCGAACGACCAGCTCAACCTCGCCGCCGGACCGCGCGCCGCCGACGAGCAGCTGGCCGAGGCCGACGTCACCGAGGACCAGCTGAGCCGAGTCCAACGAGCCCGAGTTCACCCAGGCGGTCTCCGACAAGAAGGCCGCGGCGGAGCAGTCGACGCAGGCACCGGCCCAGTACCGCCGGCAGGAGTCCCAGGTCATCCAGCAGACGGCGGCGGAGGCGAACGCCGAGTCCGCCGGCGCGACGCCGACATGCAGGGCAGCAAGGCCGCAGCCCTGGCCACGATCGTCGCGGACAAGGGCAAGGCCAAGACCAAGGACGAGGCCAAGCGCGCGGAGGTGACCGGGCGGATCCAGACCATCTTCGAGGCCACCGAGACCGACGTGAAGAAGATCCTGGACGGCATCGACGCGAAGGTCGAGACAGCCTTCGCCGCCGGCGAGGCCGGCGCGCGCCAGGCTTTCGAGGGCTACGTCAGCGCGAAGATGTCGGCCTACAAGAAGGATCGCTACGGCGGCTGGCTCGGTGGCCTGCGCTGGGCCAAGGACAAGCTGGTCGGGATGCCCGACAAGGTGAACGAGTTCTACGCCGCCGGCCGCGAGCTCTACCTGAAGCAGATGGACGGCGTCATCTCCCGAGTCGCCGACATCGTCGGTGGTGACCTGACGGCGGCGAAGCGACGGATCGCCAGCGGCAAGGCGGAGATCGCCGCCTACGTGAAGAGCCTTCCGACGGACCTGCAGAAGGTCGGCACCCAGGCGTCGCAGGAGATCGGCGAACGCTTCACCGACCTGGAGGGCGAGGTGGACGCCAAGCAGGAGTCCGTGGTGGACACGCTCGCCACCAAGTACGTCGAGGCCCGCAAGGGGCTGGACGAGCGGATCGAGGCGTTGCAGGCCGAGAACAAGGGTCTGGTGGACAAGGCGATCGGCGCCATCAAGGCCGTCATCAACACCATCCGTGAGCTCGCCTCGATGCTGAAGAACGTGCTGGCCCGCGCCGCCGGGGTGGTGAGCCAGATCATCAAGGACCCGATCGGCTTCCTGGGCAACCTGATCGCCGGCATCAAGGGCGGGATCCTGAAGTTCAAGGACAACATCCTCGGCCACCTCCGCAAGGGCCTGATGGGCTGGCTGTTCGGCTCCCTGGCCGAAGCCGGGATCGAGCTGCCCGACAGCTTCGACCTCAAGGGCATCATCAAGCTGCTGGCGTCGATCTTCGGGCTCACCTGGGCCAACATCCGCAGCCGGATCGTGAAGCAGATCGGCGAGAAGGCGATGGGAGCGGTGGAGAAGGGGGTCGAGATCTTCTCGATCTTCGCCTCCCAGGGCATCGGCGGTCTCTGGCAGCTGCTGGTGGAGAAGCTCGGAGACATCAAGGAGATGATCCTGGAGCAGGTGAAGGACTTCGTCATCACCAAGATCATCACCGCCGGCATCACCTGGCTGATCGGCCTGCTCAACCCGGCGGCCGCCTTCATCAAGGCCTGCAAGCTGATCTACGACGTGGTGATGTTCTTCGTCACCAACGGCAGCCGGATCATGGCGTTCGTCAACACCATCCTGGACTCGGTGAGCGAGATCGTCCGCGGCAACGTCGGCGCAGTGGTCAACAAGATCAACGACGTGCTCGGGCAGATGATCCCGTTGATCATCGGTTTCCTGGCCAGTGCGATCGGGCTGGGCGGCATCGGCCAGAAGATCCGCGAGATCATCACCAAGCTGCAGAAGCCGGTCAACGCGGCGCTGGACTTCGTGATCAAGAAGGGCCTCCAGCTCGCCGGACCGGTCATCCGCGGACTCAAGGGGATCGGGAGCAAGGTCAAAGCCAAGGTCGCCGCCGGCAAGGCCTGGGTGAAGGGCAAGGTGGCCGGAGCCCGGGACCGCCTGTCCGGCCGGCCCGCGGACGGGTCCCCGACGTCCGAGCAGGTCCGCGGAGAGGCGCTGGCAGCTGTCCGCCTCCGTCTCGAGCACGTCAAGACGCAGGCAGAGGGAGCCTCCGTCCTGCGGACCATCGAAGGGGAGCTGAAGGGGCGTGGTCTCCGCAGCCTCCGCTTCGGTCGGCCAGACGCCGCGGGCGCCCTGCCCATCGTGGCGACCGCGTCGCCTCCACAGACGATCGCGAAGCTTGCCCCGTGGGCGGCCAAGCTGGCCCGTGGGGCCCAGGTTGCTGCGTTGATCACGGTGGACTACAGGACCGCTCCCGACCTCTCGAAGCTCAACTTCGGGCGGAGGGCGGCCAAGGACGCCGCGGGCCGTCCAGTGCGCGACGCCGCTGGAGACGTCGCCATGGAACCGGGCGACCTCGCCACGGCCGGAGGGGCCTTCGTCAGTCGGCCCGCGCCCGGAAGCAACCAGCTGCAGATTCTCGGGACCTCCGGCCGCGTACTGCGGGACAACAAGAACACCAGCCACGCCGAGTTCCATGCCTCCGGAGTGCTCGGCGCCGGCGGTCAGGTCTCCGGGGACGTGTCGAAGGTCCAAGTGCGGATGAAGGGCTACTCCCCCTGTCCGAACTGCGCTTCGAGCCTCATGAACGCCACGGCTCACATCAAGCAGACGAGCCCGGGTGCCACCTTCACCCTGGACTGCAGCGGCTGTGAGCTCTACCGGTCAGATGAGCCGGGGCACTTCCGCACCTGGCAGGAGCTGCGCCAGGCGATGCCTGGCTGGGTCGTCGTGGAGGGCAGGGCGCCGGTCACCGCGACGGATCCCTTCCACGTCACCACCTGACCCACCGGACCCGCAGCGGCCGCGCGCACCTTCCCTTTCGGGCAGCACACCCTGCCCTCGGCCGCGTCCGCGGGGACGTACCGCCCGGAGCGCGCTCGGAACAGGCTGCCTTAGGCCACGTTCACACCCAAGGAGCCCAGCATGCCGCCGTATCAGTCACCCGGTGTCTACGTCGAGGAGGTCGCGGCGGGCGCTCGCCCGCTGGAGGGTGCCGGCACAGCCGTCGCCGCCTTCATCGGCCTGGCCGAGGAAGGTCCGTTCAACGCTCCCACCCTGGTCAGCAACTGGACGCAGTTCACCACGACCTTCGGCGGCTTCGTCGCCGGGTCCTACCTGGCGCAGTCGGTCTACGCGTACTTCCAGAACGGCGGCGGCAACGCCTACATCGTCCGGGTCGGCCAAGGCGACAGCAGCGGGCCGGCTCCGCGCAGCGCCCGCGCCAAGGAGCTGGCCGCCAGCCCGTCAGCACAGATCGGCCGGCTGAAGGTCACCGCCCTCGATCCCGCCGCGGCGCCCGGTGACGTCAGCGTGGAGGTCACCGACGCCGGCGGCGAGGGGGTCACCGAGGACATGTTCCGGCTGGTGGTCAAGGTCAAGGGCGAGGTCGTCGAGGAGTACGACCGGGCCACCTTCGGCCGCGGCAAGCAGAACGTGGTGACGATGGTCAACACCGTCTCCAAGGTCGTCCAGCTCGAGGACACCAGCAGCGGCGCCGTGGTCCGCCTCGCCAACGGAGAGACGGCACTGACGGCCCCTGCCCCGCCGGCCGCCGTCCCGTCCACCCGCCTGAGTGCCGACGACTACGTCGGTGACGTCGCCGAGCGGACCGGGTTCGGTGGTCTCGAGGCGATCGAGGACATCACCATGCTCTGCGTGCCGGACCTGATGAGCGCCTACCAACAGGGTGCCATCGATCTCGACCAGGTCCAGGCGGTGCAGAGCGCCATGATCACCCACTGCGAGCTGATGGGCGATCGCGTCGCCATCCTGGACGCACCCCCCGGCATGAACGCCCAGCAGATCAAGGAGTGGCGCGTCGACAAGGCCCGCTACGACTCGATGTACGCCGCGCTCTACTGGCCCTGGGTGCAGACGATGAGCCCGGCCACCGGCCAGCTGTCGTTCATGCCGCCGTCGGGTCACATCGCCGGCATCTGGGGTCGCAACGACGCCACCCGCGGCGTGCACAAGGCCCCCGCCAACGAGGTGGTCCGCGGGGCGATCGACCTGGAGATCAACATCACCCGCAACGAGCACGACCTGCTCAACCCCGAGGGCATCAACGTCATCCGCGCCTTCCCCGGCCGCGGGATCCGGGTGTGGGGAGCCCGCACCCTGTCGTCGGACCCGGCCTGGCGCTACCTCAACATCCGGCGGTTGTTCAACTACCTCGAGAAGTCGATCCTCAACGGCACCAACTGGGTCGTCTTCGAGCCCAACGACCGAGCCCTGTGGGCCAAGATCCGCCGGACCATCTCCGCCTTCCTGGTGATGGAGTGGCGGGCCGGCGCCCTGTTCGGCTCCACCCCCGGCGAGGCCTTCTACGTCAAGTGCGACGACGAGACCAACCCGGCCGAGGGGATCGACGCCGGTCAGGTCGTCTGCGAGATCGGTGTCGCCCCGGTCAAGCCGGCGGAGTTCGTGATCTTCCGGCTGGCCCAGTTCTCCGGCGGCACCAGTCTCGTCAGCGAGTAGTCCACCCCTCCACGTCTTGACCACAGAAAGGAAATCAGATGCCACTTCCTGATGGCGACAGCTCCGTCGGCCACTCGTTCGGGCTGGAGTTCGACGGGGTGATGATCAAGAGCATCACCGAGATCAGCGGTCTGAAGATCGAGCAGGACGTCGTCGAGTTCAAGGAGAACGGGCCGGACGGCAAGTACCAGCTCCGGCGGCTCCCGGGTCGGCCCAAGGCCCCGGACATCACCTTGACCCGCGGTCTGACCGGCGACAACAGCTTCGACAAGTGGATCGAGAGCAGCCGGTTCGGCAAGATGTCGGACTCCCGCAAGGGCGGCTCGGTGATCGTCTTCGACTACGAAGGGGCAGAGGTCAAGCGCTACAAGCTGACCAACGCCTGGCCGAAGAGCCTGGAGGTCGGCACGCTCAAGGCCGGCGACACCTCCTACCTGTCGGAGAAGCTGACCCTCACCTGCGAGTCGATCGAAGTCCAGGCGGGCTGACCATGCGACGCGGGACGGTGATCATCCCGGAGCCGAGCACCTCGGTCGACGCCTCGCCGATGCGATCCGGCGAGGCGCCTCCCCGACGCGAGACGCTGGTCACCGAGTTCAGCTTCTTGCTGCCGCGCGGCTACGTCGACCGGGCAGGCACGGTGCACCGGGACGGAGTGATGCGGCTGGCCACAGCCCGCGACGAGCTGGTGCCGTTGCGGGACGACCGAGTGCGGGAGAACCCGGCCTATCTCACGGTGGTGCTGCTGGCGCGGGTGATCGAGCGGATCGGCACCATCGACGACATCCACCCGGGCATCGTCGAGGACCTGTTCGCCACCGACCTGGCCTTCCTGCAGGACCTCTACCGGCGGGTGAACACCGAAGGCCACACCCGGGCGACCGTGACCTGCCCGTCGTGCGAGCACCACTTCGCCGTCGACGTCTCCGGGGGGCGCCTGGGGGAATCCTGACGTACGCGACCGATCGGCTCTACGCCGAGATCGCGTACGTCGCCTACTACCTGCACTGGTCTCGCGACGAGATCCTCGACCTCGAGCACGCGGAGCGTCAACGATTCGTCCGCGAGGTCGGTGCCCTCAACACCCGCATCTCAGGCGACTGAGCAGCGGGCGCCGATCTGTCCGGAGGAGTCTCGACCATGCGGTGGCCTTGGGAGCGAGTGCCTTGGGGGCGGGGTCGCGAGACCGACGCGTCCGAGGCGACCCCCGGCGCTGCCGACCACGTCGATCCCGGTCCGGCCGCGTCGTCGGCGCCCGATCAGCGCGCCGTGTCGACCGGTCTCCCGGCGGCGTGGACCCGACTCCCTGCTCTGCAGCGCAGCGTGGCTGACACGACAGCTGTGGCCCCGCCCGCCGCGTTCCGCGCCTCGCTGACCACCCACCAGAACCCCAGCTTCCTCGCCCCGTTGGGACATCTGGTCGATCCCGACGGACCCGCCGGGGTGGTCGGCGGTCTGGCGTCCACGGTCGCCGGCCCGCTCTCGTACGAGGGAGTGGACGAGCTCCGGGTCCCGGACCGACCGGCTCCCGCGCCGGCACCGGCCGTGCAGCGCCGCATCGCCACCCTCCAGCCCGAGTCGTCGACGCCGCCGGCCGAGGCACCCACCACGACCGGTCGCAGCGACGCCGGGCCGGAGTGGGTGGCCGACCCCGCCGCCCCGGCAGGAGAGCACCCGGTGGACCCCGGCGCCGTCGAGCCGCTCGCCCCACCTGACGCCGCGCCGTCGGTCCCGGAGGCTCTCGTCGTGGCCCGCTCGGCGACATCGGAGGCACCGGCCCCGGCGAGTGGGAAGGCCGAAACCCTCGGGTCACGGCCCAGCCGGCCGACGTCGGCACCCGACGTCTCGACCCCGGCGGTCCCCTCGTCGCCCGCCCCGAGCGAGGCGTTCTCCCTCGCGCTTCCGGTGCAGCGCTCGGCCGCGCCCGCGGCCGCGCGAACCGCCGGGGATGCCCCGAGCGCGACGGGCGAGTCGATCCCGGCCACCCTGCGGCCGACCCTGTCTGCGCCGGCCCCGGTCGACGAACCGCGGGGGCCGGCGGTCGAGGACGCCTCGCCGACGACGTCGTCGCCCTCGGCGCCGGAGCTGTCCGCCGAACCCGTGGCCATCCCCGAGCCCGTGGTGGCGCGGTCGGCAGTGGCGGCCGCCGCCCCCCCGGCACCATCGGACGAGGTGGTCGGGCTGGTCGCCGAGCGCGCACCGCACCCGCCGCCCTCTTCAGTCGACGCCGACTCGCCGGCAGCGACGTCCGATCCCGTGGCCCTGCCGGTGCCGGCTGGGACGCCGGCCGGGCCCACGCTGCAGCGCTCGTCCGTGCCGCTCCACGAGGTCTCGACGATCAGGGCTACCCACCGCTCGTCGCCCGGTCGGTGCAACGCCGGCTCGAAGCCGCCGACAGCGCCGGCCCAGCAGCGACCCCACCAGCAGCAGGTCTGACAGCGTCCTCCGCCGCCCCCCTCAGCGGCTTCAGCGCCGCCATCTCCGCGGTGCAGGACGCCCCCGTCGAGCCTCCGGTCACCGGAGGCGAGGCCACCGCGTACGACGACGCAGGGACGCCGCCCCGTCCCGACCTGGTGGTGGCCCGCCGCGTCGCTCCGGACCAGACCGGTCAGCTTCCGGCGTCGGGCGTGGCTCTGCAGCGACTCGAGGTGTCGAAGGGCCGCCCGGTCCCGGCACTCCCGACCGTCCAGCGCAGCCTGATCGCCGACAGCTCCCCCGTCGCCACCCTCACGGGGGCATCCGGCACCACGGCCCCGACATCACCGTTGCCGCCCGCTGTGCAACGCCTCCGCTACGAGAAGCCGGCGGCGGCTCCGGGTGGGCCGTCGCCCGTTCAACGCTCCGCCGTGACCGACGCGCAGCCGGCGCCCTTCGCCGAGCACCAGCTCGACGACGGCGGGCCGGCGTCCGGACCGGAGGCCGCCAGCACGCCGCTGCCGCTGGCCCCGGCGTCGGCCGCCTGGTCACCGGTGGCGCTCGCACCCGTCAGCGGCGGCGGAGCCGGTTCGCTCTCGGCGAGCAGTCCGGCGGGCCCCACTGCCGCCGGCACCTCGTTCTCAGCGGTGCAGCGGACCATCACCGCCGCCCGCGGCGAAGCGCCGGTCCCCGGTGGCGCCGTCAGTCATCCGGAGAGCGCTCACCTCCCACCGGCGGCCCCGCCCCCGGTGTCCGGCGGCCGCCAGCCGCTGCTGGTCCAGCGCAGCTTCGACGCACCGTCGCCGAGCTTCTCGCCCACCGCCGGCTCTCCCGTCACCTCGGTCACCCCGCCGGGGTCGGCCGACCCGCCGGCGATGGCGGTCTCCAGCCGCACCGTCGGGCTCGCCGAGATGTTCGCGATGGCCGCCGCGCAGTCCCCCACCGCCCAGTTCTCCGCCGGGCAGCACGGCGCTCCGTCCGATGACGGTCTCGCCGTCCAGCGCAGTGCTGACACCGACGTCCAGCGGACGGTGCTGGACTCCACCGGGTCGGAGGGGGCCGGCACACCTGCCGGCAGCGGGCTCCTCGACGTCCTCGGCCGCTCCCGGCGGTCCCGCCGCGCCGGCGGCCCCGCTGAGCGGCGCCGAGCTGGAGGAGATGGCGCGCCGACTGTACGAGCCGCTGTCCGCCCGGCTGCGCGCCGAGCTGTGGCAGGACCGGGAGCGGTCCGGCCTGCTCACCGATCTCCGACCCTGATCACGACCGAGGAGCACACCATGGCCGCCGCCAAGGGCATCACCGATCCGCTCGACGCCAGCACCGACCCCGCCGTCAGCGTGTGCTTCACCGTCACCGTGGACGGGGAGAACCTGGGCTACTTCAGCAGCTGCGAAGGTCTCGGGGCCGAGGTGGTGATGGAGCAGCGGGAGGAGGGCGGCAACAACAGCTTCATCTGGCAGCTGCCCAGCCGGATCAAGTACACCAACGTCAAGCTGTCCAGGGCGGTCGGCCGCGACAGCCACAAGATCACCGAGTGGCTGATCGGCTTCGCCACCGACGTGACCCGCAAGACCGCCTGCATCACCGCGATGACCGGCGACCGGCAGATCGTGGCCAGCTGGAACCTGGACGGGGTGATGCCGGTCCGCTGGTCCGGACCGAGCCTCAACCTGGACTCCCCCAAGGTGGCCATGGAGACGCTCGAGCTCGCGCACCACGGGTTCCTGCCGCTGGGTGGCGGCCAGTGACCACCGCGATCGCCCTGGCCGGCAGCTCCGGCCCGGTCGGGGTCCCCGGCGACGCCGGCGCCGGCGGCAAGGCCGTCGTCGGTCGGCCCACCATGGACAAGGCGAAGCTCACCGTCTACACCCCCGACCCCGCGCCCGGCGGCTACAAGCCCGGCGCGATCAAGGACACCATCGGGTTCCAGTTCAACCCGAAGGAGGTGACGATCGCCAAGTCGGCCAAGTGGGAACGCAAGCCGGCCAAGGGCTCCAAGAGCGCGCCGCCGCCGGAGTTCACCGGCTCCGACCCCTGCAAGCTCACCGTCGAGATGTTCTTCGACGCCACCGGCGCCAAGGACGGCTCGGTCCTGGAGATCGTCGAGAAGCTGTTCGGCTGCTGCGTGCCCACCGAGCAGAGCGCCGGCCAGAAGAAGCCGACACCGCCGCTGGTGGTGCTGCAGTGGGGCAGCATCTCCACCTTCCCGGCGGTGATCACCTCGGTCAGCGCCAAGTACACCCTGTTCCGTTCCGACGGCACCCCGATCCGGGCCATCTGCAGCGTGTCGATGGAGGAGATGCCCGGGGCCCCGCCGCGGCAGAACCCGACGTCGGGCAGCGACAGCATCCGCCGCGTCCACCGCACGATCGTCGGCGACAACCTGGCCTCCATCGCGTACGCCGAGTACGGCGACCCCGCCCACTGGCGGCCGCTGGCGGCGTACAACGGGGTCGACGACCCGCTGCGGCTGCCCAGCGGTCGCACGATCCTGCTGCCCTCGTTGGAGGAGCTGGGGGTGACCGGATGACCGGCAGCATGTGCCTGGTCGAGATCAACGGGTCGGAGCTGCCGGCCGATCTCGTGCCGCTGCTGGTCTCCGCGCTGATCGAGGACAGTCAGCGCCTCCCGGACATGTTCTCGCTGCGCTTCCGCGATCCCGAGAGGATCGTGCTGTCCAAGAGCAACGCCAAGGTCGGCGGCACCCTCACGGTCAAGGTGAACACCGCCGCCTCGTCGAGCCCGAAGACCCTGATCGAGGGCGAGATCACCGCGCTCGAGCTCGAGTTCGACACCGGTGGCACCTTCACGGTCATCCGCGGCTACGACCCGGCCCACCGGTTGTTCCGCGACCGCCGGACCGTCAGCTACGTCCAGATGACGGCGTCCGACATCGCCACCCAGGTGGCCAAGCGGGCCAGCCTCAAGGTCGGGAAGGTGGACAGCACCAGCACGGTGTTCCCGGTGGTCAGCCAGGCCGGCCAGACGGACTGGGAGATCCTGACCCAGCTCGCCCGGGACGCCGGGATGGATCTGACCGTCCGCAACGGATCCTTCTCGTTCGCGGCTCCCGCCGCCGCCGGATCCCCGACCCCGTTGGCGTTCGGGGAGGAGCTGATCCGCTTCCGGTCGGTGCTCACCTCGGCCCAGCAGGTGGGCAAGGTCGACGTCCGGGGGTGGGACATCGCCGAGAAGCGGGCCCTGGTGGGATCCGCGCCCGCCAAGACACCCACCGTCGACCTGCCCACGGTGAAGCCGACCGACATGGCGCAGGCGTTCGGCGACCCGACGTACGTGTCGACCGACGTCCCCTACCGCACCCAGAACGAGGTGGACCAGGCCGCCACGGCGCTGGCGGAGGAGAAGGCCTCGGCCTTCGCCGAGTTCGAGGGGGTGGCGCGCGGCAACCCCGACCTGAAGGCGGGCGGCAAGGTCTCCCTGGTCGGTCTCGGGGCACCGTTCGAGGGCACCTACACGGTGACCAGCGCCCGGCACCGGTTCGACCCGACCACCGGCTACACCACAGCGATCACCGTCACCGGCAAGCAGGACCGGAGCCTGCTGGGACTCGCGTCCGGCGGCGCCCGGTCGCGGCAGACCCCAGCAGGGGTGGTGATCGGGATCGTCACCGACGTCAACGACCCCGAGAAGATGGGCCGGGTCAAGATCAAGTACCCCTGGCTGTCCGACGACTACGTCAGCGACTGGGCCCGGGTCGTCTGCCCGGGGGCGGGCAAGGACCGCGGCTGGATGGCGCTGCCCGAGGTCGGTGACGAGGTGCTGATCGGCTTCGAGCTGCAGGACTTCGACCGTCCCGTGGTGCTCGGTGGCCTCTACAACGGCATCGACACGGTGCCCGGCGGACCCAACGACCTGGTCGACGGCAGCTCGGGGGCGGTCAACCGGCGCTCGCTGGTGTCCCGCGCCGGTCACCGGATCGACCTCCTGGACCAGGAGGGCAGCAAGGAGGGCGTCCGGCTGGCCACCAAGGACGACAAGTTCCTGATCTTCATCGACAAGACGAACACGACCATCACCGTCCAGTCCGACGGGAAGGTCCTGATCGAGGGAGCGCAGGGCATCACCCTGGACGCCAAGAGCTCCGACCTCACCATGAAGGCCGCCTCGGTGAAGGTCAACGCCACCAACGGTGTGCAGCTGGACGGCGGCAGCGGTGCCGTCCAGCTGAAGTCCAACGGCACGGTCAGCGTCGAGGGGATGAGCGTCAGCGTGAAGGGCCAGACCACGGCCGAGCTCAAGGGCGGCGCGATGACGACCATCTCCGGCGCCATGGTCAAGATCAACTGAGGGTGGAGGGCGAGTGATGGACGAGGTCGACTTCATCGGGGCCGGCTGGTCGTACCCGTTGGGAGCGGATCCGACCGGCCGGGTGGCCCTGGTGACCCGCGAGCGCGAGATCGAGCAGTCCATCCGGTTGATCCTGGGCACCTCGATCGGGGAGCGGCCGATGCGACCGGATTTCGGCTGTCGCATCCACGATCACGTGTTCGGGCCGGCCAACTCGGCCACGGCGGGGCAGATCGCGTACGACGTCCGGGAGGCGCTGGAGCGGTGGGAACCGAGGATCGACGTGAACGACGTGGTGGTCAGCTTCGACCGGATCAGTGACGGACGGGTGCACATCGACATCGGCTACTCGGCCCGGGGACTGAACGACCCGCGCAACCTGGTCTTCCCGTTCTACGTGATCCCCGACGAGGGCGACCCCAGCCGACCAGCTCTGGATCCGACGCGGCCGGACCCGGGCGCCTTCGGGGTCGCCGGCTCACCGCTGGCCGGGTCACTTCCGGGCGGCTCCGCGCTCTACCCCTCCGCCACGCCGTCGGCGTGGTCGACCGCTGCACCGACCGGAGGTCGCTGACATGCTTCCCGCCCCCAACCTCGACGACCGACGCTTCCAGGATCTCGTCGACGACGCCAAGCGGCTGGTCCAGCAGCGGTGCCCGACCTGGACCGACCACAACGTGTCCGATCCGGGCGTCACCTTGATCGAGGCGTTCGCCCAGATGGTCGACCAGCTGATCTACCGCCTCAACCGGGTGCCGGATCTGCACTACGTCAAGTTCCTCGAGCTGATCGGGGTGGAGCTGCGGCCCCCGGCCGCGGCGCGCGGGGAGGTGACCTTCTGGCTGTCCGCTCCGCAGCCGCAGCCGGTCATCGTGCGCACCGAGACGCAGGTGGCCACGGCCCGCACCGACGTCGCCGACCCGATCGTGTTCAGCACCACGCGGGAGCTGGAGATCGTGCCCTGCTCGTTCGCCCGGGCCGGCATGCACCCGGTCGGGGAGGCCCCCGCCGACATGACCGCGGCGCTGTCGGGGCCGGCCGGGTTCCGCTGCTTCTCCGCCGCCCCGGCGGTCGGCGACGCCCTGCTGATCGGGCTGTCCGATGCCGTCCCGCACTGCGCCGTGGTGCTGCGGCTGGGCTGCCAGGTCTCCGGCCGCGGCGTCGACCCGCGCCGTCCGCCGGTGCTGTGGGAGGCGTGGACCGAGGAGGGCTGGGTCGCCTGCGAGGTGGACTCCGACGACACCGGAGGCCTCAACAAGCCGGGCGACGTGATCCTGCACGTGCCCGGTGGCCACCAGGCGTCCATCATCGCCCGGCAGCGCGGAGGCTGGCTGCGTTGCCGACTGGTCCAGGCCGAGCCGGACCAGCCGACGTACACCGCGTCGCCGCAGATCCTGTCGGTGTCGGCCTTCACCATCGGCGGCACCGCTCCCACCGTGCACGCCGAAGTGGTCCGCGGTGAGGTGATCGGGCGCTCGGACGGCACCCCCGCCCAGCACTTCAGTCTGCAGCAGCGTCCGGTGCTGCCCTCGGAGGAGCCCGCGACGATCACCGCCCTGCACGGCGACCGGACGCAGACCTGGACCGAGGTGCCGCACTTCGCCCTCTCCGGTCCCGGCGACCTGCACTTCCGCATCGACCGGTTCGCCGGCGAGATCCAGTTCGGCCCGGCGGTCCGGGCCGCCGACAACGACCTGCTCCACTACGGTGCCGTCCCGGCGCCGGGCGCGGTCCTGCGGCTGGAGACGTACCGGACCGGCGGCGGGCAGTCCGGCAACGTGGGCCGCGGTCTGGTCCGGGTGCTGAAGACGTCCGTGCCGTACGTCAGCCGGGTGGAGAACCGGGTGCCGGCGATCGGCGGGGCGGAGTCGGAGACGCTGGCGGACGCGAAGACCCGAGGTCCGCTGCTGCTGCGTTCCCGCGGCCGGGCGGTGACCGCCGAGGACTTCGAGCAGCTGGCCCGCGACGTGGCCCCCGATGCTGCCCGCGTGCACTGCGCACCCGATGCCGCCGACGGTGGCGCGGGGGTGCGGCTGCTGGTCGTCCCGCACGTGGCCAGCGACGAGCTCGGCCGGATCCAGCGGGCCGACCTCGACCCACCGGCGGCCACCCTGGAACGGATCGCCGAGAGCCTCGACGCCCGACGGCTGGTCGGCACCCGACTGCTGGTCGTGCCGCCCGAGTACGCCTGGCTGACGGCGGTGGTGAGTCTCAGCTGCCGACCGCTCTACGAACCCAGCGAGGTGCGCACGGAGGTGCTGCGGGCGCTCTACCGCCTCTACCACCCGCTGGTGGGTGGGCCCGACGGCACCGGGTGGCCGTTCGGTCGCTCGGTGCAGTCCCACGAGGTGCACGCCGCGCTGGCCCGGATCCCGGGCGTCGACATGGCCCGCGAGGTGAGTGTCGCCCTGTTCCCGGCCGAGCCGTTCACGGGTCGGCGCGGGGCGGCCACCCAGCGGATCGACATCGATCCATCGGCCCTGGTCTACTCCTTCGAGCACCAGGTCCGGGTGGTCAAGTGACGCGCGCCGGGCCTGGCCACCGCAGCGGGGTGGCCCGGTGAGAGGGACGATCGACGGGGTGCTGAGCGCCTTGCCGCTGGCGCCGACCCTGCCCACCATGCTCCGCGAGGACCCGTTCGCGCAGCAGCTCTGCGCCGGGCTGGACGAGGTGCTCGCCCCGGTGCTGATGAGTCTGGACGCCTTCGCCTCCTACCTGGATCTGGCCACCACCCCGGACGACATGCTGCCGTGGCTCGGCCACTGGCTGGGGATGGAGGTCGACCCCGGCGGCGACCTGGACCTGCAACGCAGGCTGCTGGCCTCGGCCGGTGAGCTGCACGCCATCCGCGGCACCCGCCGCGGGATCGAGCTGGCCCTGGAGGCCGCCCTGGGGATCGACGTCCAGGTGCAGGAGTCGGGGGCGTCGTCGTGGTCCACCGACCCGACCGCCGCCCTCCCGGGGGAGCAGCGGCCGGCGATCCTGGTGATCGTGGAGTCGACCGAGGAGGACCCCGATCGACGCCGAGCGGCTGGATGCGCTGGTCAGCCAGCTGAAGCCGGCGCACGTGCTGCACCGGATCCAGATCGACGGCGGCTAGCCCAGATCGAGGGCCTCCGACGCGTCGCCCTGGGGTGAGCTGCCGAGCGGGCCGTCGAGACCGTCACCGCCGAGCCCGGTGCCCGGCTCCTGTCCCAGACCCTGACCGAGATCGCCACCGAGACCGTCCTGCCCGTCGGCGGGTGCACTCGCCCCCAGGCTGGACGCGGCACTCAACGGGTCCGACCCGAACTGCACCTCGATCCCGTCGAAGACACCGTCACCATCGCTGTCGGCCCGGTTCGGGTCGGTCCGCAGCGACGCCTCCGCGGCGTCGGCGAGCTGGTCGCCGTCGCTGTCCGCGAGCTTCGCGTTCGTCCCGGCCAGCTGCTCGGTGCGGTCCGACAGACCGTCGCCGTCCTCGTCGGCAACACCGTGGCGGACGTTCTCGGCGAATCGCCCGGACCCGATCACCCCGGCCACGCCGGGCAACCGCCCCGCATCGCTGCCGAGCGAGACCTCCTGGGCGTCCGGCACGCCGTCGTCGTCGGTGTCGGCCGCCAGCGGGTCCGTGTGGGTGACGACCGCCTCGTGGCCGTCGGAGAGACCGTCGGCGTCGCTGTCGGCCTTGGTCGGATCGGTGCCGGCCAGCTTCTCGAACGCGTCGGTCAGCCCGTCCGCGTCGCTGTCGGGATCGGTCTCCCCCGCCCCGGGCAGCCGGTCCACCGGACGCCCCGGATCGATCTGGTACGCCGCCGCGGTGCCCGTCGATCCGCCGGCCCCGTTCGCGGACGTCCCGGCCGGAACTTCGTCCCGGCCATCACCGTCGTACCGGGGCCGGACGCCGTGCCGGTCACCGGGGTGGGGGCGGAGCCGTTCACCGGAGCCGGTTGGGTGCCGGTGCCGGCGGGAGCCGGCACCCGTACGCCGGCCGGTGCCTCGTCAGCGCCGTCGACGGAACCGGTCGAGCCGTAGATCCCTGCCCCGGTGGCCGCCGCGGCCCCGCCGTGGGCCGTCGTCGGCGCCACCGTGGCCGGGTCGTCGGCGGCTCCGGCGGGGGCGGTGGTCGCCGCGCGATGGGCCTTGAGACCGGACTCGTCGGAGATGCCGGGCACGGTGGCGGCGAAGTTGAACCGGTGCTTGGCCGACCACTCGCCCACGCCGTACTTGGTGCCCTTGGCCTCGACCGTCCTGCCGTCCCCCAGGCTGATGGCGACATGCGCCTGCCCGGCCGGCAGGCCGCCGGAGGGCTCGCTGGAGAAGTAGAACAGCAGCGCGCCCTTGGTCCGCAGGGCCTGCTCGACCGGGATGTCGTGGTTCATCCGCTTCAGCTGCATGTACTGGTACTCCGCGGTCCCCTCCAGCTTCACCCCCGCCTGGCGGGCGCTCCACTGGGTGAAGGAGGAGCAGTCGAAGGTCTTCGGGTCGGCCGCTGTCGGCGTGCGGGGTGCGCCGTACACGTAGCGGTCGCCGATCTGGTCCTTGGCCGCGGCGAGGAAGACCGACAGCTTGTCCTCGGCTGCCCCGCTCGGTCGGGCAGCCGACTGCTCCGCAGCCGAGGCGTCCTGCGTCGCCGTGTCGGCCGGAGCAGCTGTCGTCCGGGCTGCCGCCTCGGTCTGCGCCGTCGCCGCCTGCTGAGCGGCCGCGGCTCGTGTCTCGGCCGCTAGCTGCAGCGTCCAGGCCGGCGTCGGGGTCGGTGCGAACGGACCGCCGCGCGGGCCCAGGGGATCAGTGCCGGCGCTCACCTCCAGACCGTCGGCGATGCCGTCGACGTCGGAGTCGGTGAGGGTGGGATCGGTGCCCAGGGAGGCCTCGGACGCATCCGACAGACCGTCGGCGTCGCTGTCCGCCGTGACGGGATCGGTGCCCACCAGCCGTTCGGTGTGGTCCGACAGACCGTCGGCGTCGGTGTCCTTCGCCCCACCCCGGACGTTCTCCGCGAACAGCCCCTCACCGACGACGTACGCCGACCCCGGCACCGTGCCCGCGTCCCCGCCCTGGGCGATCTCGGCGGCGTCGGTGGCCGCGTCGTGGTCGGTGTCGGCCAGCAACGGGTCGGTGTGGGAGGACATCGCCTCGTACGCGTCGGAGAGTCCGTCTCCGTCGCTGTCGATCGTGGTCGGGTCGGTGCCCGCCAACCGCTCGAACTCGTCGGTCAGCCCGTCGGCGTCGGTGTCGGACTGCGCGGGGCCGGCGGGTGCGGGCCGGCACCGTCGGGGCTGGACCCGTGGCGGCACGCGACGCCGCGCCGCCGCCGACCGGGTCGTCGGGGGTGTCGCCCGGGGCAGCCCGTCAGCGGTGCGCCCGCGTCGATCTTGTCGTACTGGCTGTCGGCGAGCGGCGCGAGCATCGCCGAGCCGTAGCCCCGCACGCCCGCGCGGTCGCCGGCCACGCCGCTCCTCCGACTCCACCTTGTCCAGGTAGGTCCGGTAGTCCCGCCCCGAGACCCACGGTTGCGGTCGTGGGTCGTCGTCCAGGGCCGCATGTCCCGCCCCTGCAGGCTGATCGCGTAGGCGGCCCGGGCGTTGCCCTCCGGGCTGGCCAGATCACCCACGGTGGTGGCCCGCGAAGCGTCCGCCCGCACGTTGATCTGCCACAGACCCGACCGAGTGCTCGCCGTTGTCGTTCAGGGCGCCCGTCCGACCACCTGACTCGGCCATGGCGATCGCGGTCCAGGTCACCGCCTGGTGGGGGGTGAAGCCGGCCGAGCGCGCAGCGTCGTAGATCTCGCGGATCGACAGCGTGGTGGACATCGGCCATCCCCTCGGTGGCCGTCGCCACGTGCGCGACAGGCCCACCTCATCGTACGACAGGGGCCGGTGCCCGATCGGGAAACGAGATCTGCACCGGTCGGACTGGCGAGGGGCGATCGGCCGTGCCACAGTTCGATCAGGACTATCCCCGACCGCCCACCGGGTGGAGGTCACCGCTGGTGCATGATCATCTTGGCGACGACGGAGCGGACGATGCCTGAGCACCTGGTCCGCGGGCGTCGCGCGACGCCACGAACCCTGCCGGACCTGGCCTTCCCGCTGGGCACACCCGCCGCCCTCGGCCGTGGCTGGGTCGCCAGCGCGCCACCGCAACCCCCGAACGGCCCGTACCAGCAGGGACAACGGCCACCTGGACCCGGCCAGCGCCCCGGCGCTCCCGGTCAGCGACCAGGCCCCCCGGGACCCCGCAGCGGTCCGCCCGTACCGCCGTACGGCCCGGGTGGACGGGGCCCGGGCGGTCCGGGCGGCTACCCGCCCCAGAGCGGTGGCGACGGCCCCTTCGGCTCCCGCCGCAACCTGATCCTGGCCATCGTCGGTGGCGTCGTCCTGATCGGGGCCGCCATCGGCATCGGCTTCTGGCTGGTCCGACCCGACACCACCGCGACCCCTCCGGTCGGGCAGGTGAGCGCGCCACCGGTCACCGAGTCGACCACTCCGTCCTCTCCCCCGACCAGCACCCCGTCCGGGTCACCCTCGGGCACACCGTCTTCCACACCGACGAGCAGCGGCGGTTCGACCGCGCCCGACGCGTTGCCGGCCGGACCCGCGCTCGGTCCGAACCTGATCGTGGTGCCGATGCGGACCGCCGACGACGACGAGGACACGCGGCCCCTCTACCTGGTCGACGCGGGCGGAGCGGGCGGCCGCAGAAGCTGGACGGACCGGACGGAAAGCTGGCGAACCCGCTGCTGCAGAAGGACCGGACCTCGATCGCGTTCCTCGAGGACGGCACGCTGCACGTGATGGGCTCCGACGGCAGCGGGGAACGGGATCTGGCCGATCGTGAGCCCGCCGGTTGCGACGACGTGGCCGGGGCCGCTGGAGCCAGGTCGACCCGTCGACGATGGTGATCAGCTGCCGGATCAGCAAGGGCAGCTTCCGGATGCTGGTGGTCGACACCGACGGACGGCTGATCCGTCGACTCGATGCGGGATCGAAGCGGTTCGACGACGTGACCATCTCCCCGGACGGTCAGACGGTTCTCTACTGGGCCAGCGATTCCTCGGTCGGCGACGGCGGATCCCTCTACACCCTGCCGCTGGTCGGGACCGGCTCCCCGAAGAAGATCACCTCCGGCGCGAAGGGCCTCGACGGCGATGCCTCCTGGTCTCCCGACGGCAGCCAGATCGCCTTCCGACGGCTGGTCGGGGGGGCGGAAGGCAACGCCGACGTGTACGTGATGAACGCCGACGGCTCCGCACAGCGCGCTGTGGCCGAGACCAAGGCCGCCGACGTCAAGCCCGTGTGGTCCCCCGACGGCAAGAACCTGATGATCGCGTCCAACCGGAAGTCGGCGTTCGGCAAGGCGGGCGACACCTGGGACCTGTGGCTGACCCGGGTCAGCGACGGTGAGGTGCTGAGCAGCCTCGACCTGGAGGCCGACGAGCTGACCACACCGACCTGGACCTACCGCTGAGGCGGGTCCTCGGGATCCGCTAGCGGACCACGGACCGACGGACGCCGCGGACCGTCTCCTCCAGCGGCGGGAGGACGACCCCGAGGTCGTCCCACACCCGCCGGTGGTCGGTCCGGGCCACAGCAGCCGCGCTCAGGTCGCCGACCGTCTCGTACGTCGCGATCAGCAGCCGCCAGGCCGGGTCGTGGCAGGCGTCCAGCGTCACCGACCGGCGGGCCAGGTCGATCGCCGCGGCGTGATCAGCCAGCGCGGACGCGTCCGCCGCGGCCGTCGCGGCGAGACCGGCCGCCGACAACCGCAGCCGGTCGCGGTCCTCGACCACCCAGTCGGCCGGTCCCACCTCGGTCAGGAGCTCGCCCTGGTAGAGATCGAGGGCTTGCGGCGCGCCATCAACGCCGCCGGCGGCGGGAGGTGCCGGGCCTCCTCGATCGTCCGCTCGAACACGAGGACGTCGACCACCGCTCCGGGCATCACCAGCGCGTACGCATCGCCCTGCCGCCGGATCGGGTCGCCGACACCCCACCGACCGCCAGGCACTGGCGGAGGCTGGAGACCGCCACCTGCAGGCTGCGGACGCCCGAGGTCAGCGTCGCCTCCGGCCACAGCGCCTCGATATCACCTGACGGTGCACGGGACGCCCGTGGTGCAACGCCAACAGCATGAGCAGGCAGCGCGCCTTCGGCCGCAGCAGCCGCCAGCCGAGCTTGGTCCCGTCGACCTCCAGGCTGAACGCGCCCAGACACCGCAGCTCGATCACGGGCCGTTCGCCCGGATCGGCAACTCGGACCGGTGACGTCACCGAGAGCGCAGCGGGAACCCGCGGCAGGCCCGGTGGCCGGTCGTGCTCCCGATCCGCGACCCCGCTGAGCCGGTCGATCACCAGGGCCAGGGCGGGGCTCCCGAGCTCCGCCGGCCAACCGCCCGGCCTCCGCCCTGGCGGCGGCGGTCAGCGCGTCGGCACCGACCCGGGGAGCGGTGAGCGCGACACCGACAGCGGCCAGCAACGACGACCAGCCGTCGCTGTGCCGTAGCGACAGCAGCAGGTCGGCCGCGGCCTCCACCCGCCCGTCCACGCCGCCAGCCGCTGCGCCCCGATGCCGCCGACGCGGCCGTCCAGCTGCACCACCGTCTGCAGACACCGACCGAGCCGTGCGAGCCACGGCCAGCCGTCCATCTCCGCGGTCAGGGTGATCGTCTCGATCTCCCCGACCAGGTGGTCGTCGTCGGCCCGCAGCGCGCGGACCAGGCACCCGACCAGCTCGGCCGCCAGCCCCTCCCACCCGACGGCGCCCGGGCTGGGGACACCGGACCCGGCCAGGAGCCGCTCGGCGGCGACCAGGTCACCGGCGAGCAGGTGGGCCAGCACCCGCAGCCAGTCCCGGTCGTAGGAGTCCGGTCGGCGCACGTCCCGGGTCAGTCGCCGGGACTTGATCGACAGTCTCAGCAGGGCGGACTCCGGGTCGACGCCCGGCGGCAGCGGCGGCAGGGCGCTCGTCGGCGAGAGTGGTGACCAGACGCCGACCGCCTGTCGTTCGGCGGCGCACCGGCGTCCGAAGGCCGGGTCGTCCAGCAGTCGCTCGGCCTCGCGGTAGGCGACCAGCGCCTTGTCCACCTGACCGTCGCGCGCCAGTCGGCGGGCGCCGGCCAGGACCAGTCCCGGGTCGTCGGTCGGCGCCCCCGGCAGGGCCAGCATCCGCCACAGCGTGTCGTCGCCACCCAGACCGTGGCGGTGTCCGGCCGCATCAGCCGGGCCACCGCGCCCCAGTCCTCGGCCCGGGCGTAGGCCGCGGACGCCGCTGCCGTCGGCCGGCCTCCTCGAGCACCTGCGCCGCTGCGCGCGTAGAGCTCACGGCCGCCCGCCCGCCGAGCTCGTCGACCAGCAGCACCTCCAGGTGGGTCTCAGCACCTGGTGGTAGCGGAAGGTCAGGCCGCCGTCGGTGGTGGTCGTGAAGAACTGCTCTCGCTCGAGCTCGGCCAGCACCCCGGCACTTCCGCGGGCGTCGAGCAGCTCGTCGCACAGCTCACCGGTGAGCACGCCCAGAGTCACCGTCAGCAGCAGGAAGTCCCTTCGCTCGCGCGGCAGGTCGGCGAGCACGTTGCGGGCCAGGTAGGAGCGGATCAGCCGCGACCGCCCACCCAGCTCCGCGACCGCCGCTCACGCTCGGCACGGCCCAGCCCGCGGTGGCCAGGTGGAACAGCTGCAGCCCCGCTGCCCACCCGCCCGTCCGCCTGGTCAGGGCTGCCGCCGCCTCGGGGGACGACGGCTCGTCGTAGACGGTCCGGAACAGCTCCTCGACCTCCCAGGAGCGGAAGCGCAGGTCGTCCCCGTCGATCTCGACCAGCTCGCCGGAGGCCATCAGCCGGGAGGTGTTGATGGCCGGCGTGCGGCGCGCCCGAGCAGCACCGTGAAGCCCGCGCGGGCGCAGAGAGGAAGCGCTCCAGCGCCGCCTCGGCCGCCGTCCCGGCGATCTCGTGCAGGTCGTCGACCCCCAGCCGGACCGGTCTGCGCGGCCGGTCGTCGAGCGCCCGGACCAGGTCGGCGATCCGGCCCGCGGCGGCCGCCTCGTCGATCAGCGCGGGTTCGCCGAGCGCGGCGCCGAGCGTGTGGGCCGAGGTGCCGGGTCAGGGCGACTTCCTCGGCGTCCTCGGGCCCGACCCGATACCAGGCCGCCGGCACGGTCGACGCGCTCGACGAGCTGGCTGAGCAACGTCGTCTTGCCCGAGCCGGGCGGCGCCAGCCCGACCGAGACAGAGCATCCCTGGTCCGAGCAGGCCGGCGTTCCGTCGGTCCAGGCGTTCCCGGACCAGTCCGCGCAGCACAGGACGCCGGACCTTCTCCAGGAAGATCACCGGGTCCGGGGCGCTGCGCAGATCGTCCATCGACTCTCGATCGGTCGGCTGACGGGCCATGGAGCGAAGAGAACCGAGGAACGACGCAGATACCCGAAACGCCCCGCCAGCGGCCCGACCTGCCCATGCTAGGGACAATTGCTACGCCTTGCGAAGGGGTCGACCCCATCGTCGGACGGCTGTCCGGGTGTTGTCCGGGTCCGGGCCGCCCCGCCCCGGCGGCTGTTCCGCCGGGGCGCCGTTCCCGGGCCGGTCAGCGGCGGGTGCCGACGCTCTCCCGGATGACGTCGGAGGCGTCCCAGTCGTTGACGTTCATCCCGGCGACGACGGCCCCGTCCCGGACCCAGAACGCCCGGAACGACCCCGGTCGCCGCCACTGTCGGATCGCCGCGGATGTCCACCCGGTCGTACCCGCCGGGCCCACCCAGCCGGTGTACTCCATGCCCAGGTCGTACTGGTCGGAGAAGAAGTAGGGCACCGCTCGTACGCCTCGGTGCCACCGGCCAGTTGTGGGCGGCCGTCTTGCCCCGCTCGAGCGCGGTCGCCCAGTGCTCGACCCGGACCCGCCGGCCGAGGCTCGGGTGATCATGGTCGCCACGTCGCCGAAGGCTAGACGTCGGGATCCGAGGTCCGCAGCTGCGCGTCGGCCAGGACGCCGTTGTCGACGGCCAGACCGGCGGTCTCGGCCACCTCGACGGCCGGGGAGACTCCGATGCCGACCACCACGAGGTCCGCGTCTCCTCGCAGCTCCGTCAGCCCCGTGACGGTTGCCGCCCGAGACGGAAGATCGACGCCATGTGCGGCGTGCAGGTCGCGGTACACCTGAGCGACCTCGGGCCCAGTACGCTGACCAGCGGCAGCTCGCCTGCTCGACGACCGTGACCGTCGCAGCCCGCGTCGCGGGCCGCCGCCGCGCCTCCAGGCCGATCCAGCCGGCGCCGACCACGACGACCTGGCGCCCGCCGCGAAGGCGACCTTCAGCCGGTCGCTGTCCTCGATGGTGCGCAGGTAGGCGGTCGGCTTTCCGGACTCCTCGGCCAGCCGGAACGTCCGCGGCGTCGACCCGGTCGCCAGCAGCAGCTTGTCGTAGCCGAGCGTCTCGCCGCCGGCAGTGACCTGGTGGGCGGCCGGGTCGATGCGCGGTGACGGTCGGGCCGGTCGGAAGTCGATGTTGTGCTCGCGCGTACCACTCGGCTCGTGCACGAGGCTTCGTCGCTCGGGTCGTTGCCGAGCAGGTAGCCCTTGGACAGCGGCGGCCGCTCGTACGGCGGGTCGGCTTCCGCGCCGAACAGGATCAACCGCCCGTCATAGCCGTGCTCCCGGAAAACGGTGACCGCGGTCCCGCCCGCGAGGCCTGCGCCGACGACGATGATGGTCATGGTGGTGTATCCTTTCGTGTTCGCCCGGGCGACGGGATTCCCGCCCGGCGAGGCACCACGCTAGCCGCGGGGTCCGCACCCTCAGCGGGCGCGCCGCAGGTGCCAGACCATGATCGACGGGATGTTCCAGGTCACCCGGGTCGCCGCCGGGTCCGCGTCGAGCAGGGTCCACGGCCACAGCCGCCACTCGCCGATCTCCCGACGAGGTTCCGGCAGGGGTTCCTGCGACGGCGACGGCCGGGGCGCCTCTTCGTAGCCGAGGACGGAGAACCCGGCGGACAACGCCGCCGTCAGGTGATCAGCTGTCGAGTGCCGGGTGGTCGTGGCCAGCTGGGGCTGGCCCTGCGGACCGATGCCCTTCACCGACGAGCCCAGGAAGACCAGGTCCTCGTGCACGTCGGCGACGACCAGGTCACCACCGGGGCGCAGCACCCGGGCGAACTCGGCGTAGACCGCGGCGAGGTCGCGGACGTGGGTCAGGGCCAGACCGGTGACCACGAGGTCGGCCTCGGCGTCCGGGACTGGGCAGGTCCGTGAGGTCCCCGACCACGAACTCGAGGTCGTCCGCGCGGTCGGGTACTCACCTCTGTCCTAGCCGGCGGCGGCGTGGGACCGGGCTCGTTCCAGCATGGCCGCGGATCCGTCGATGCCGGTCACCCGAACCGCTGGCGGCCAGCCAGATCGCGAGCCGCCCGGTGCCGCAGCCGGCGTCGATCGCGCGCCCGCAGGGCAGGTCGGCCACGATGGCGTCGATCAACGGCAGGTCGAGCTCCAGCAGACCGTTGTCCTCCTGGTCGTAGCTGGCTGCCCACTGTGCGTACGCCGACTCCGTCCCGTCCCGCTCGACCAGGACGCCTGGGTGGGAGGTGAACTCGGTGTCGTCGAGCAGTTCCCGTACCGCCGCGAAGCGTTCGCGGACGAACTGCTCGTCGAAGTCCTGTCACCTCCCCAGGCGCGCAGCAGAGCCAGACCTTCCAGGCCCAGGAGGTACGCGAGCGGGTGCTGGTGATCACCCGGGACGCTAGCCGGGACCGAGCGGGTACTCCACCGAATTGCCGACCGACCTTGTCGCCGGTCCCGTTCCGCCCGAAGGCCAGTCAGCGCACTGCCGAGGCGGAGGCGCCGGGCTCGTCGATGGCGACGTCCACGTCCGGCGGGGCATCGTAGATCACGTCACCGGGAACGTTGGACAGCACCGCGTCGACCAGGCGCTGCCCGTTCCTGAACAACGTCGGGCCCACAGGGATCGCCTGGCCGTTCACGCCGAAGACCATGATGTCGCCGTCCTCGACTTTCATGGCTCCGGCCACGTCTCCCCAGTGCAGCTGCTGAACCATGCCTCCGAAACCCTTGGCGAGACCGTCTCGAGTGAGGACGACCCGCAGGCCCGAGCGTCCCGGTTGAGGACCCGAGCTATCAGCGGCGGACGGAACAACTCGCCTGCGGCAGGTCTCCTTCGGTGCTCCGCGACACCTCGATCTCCTCCAGACCCATCGACGCCGGATCGACGTCGATCTCCTCGTCCACGACGTAGATCAGGTTGTCGCCGGACCGACGGAGGTGTGCGGACACGTCGTCCGGACCGTAGTCCCCGAGCTCGTCGAGTCGGATCAACCCGGTAGGCAGACCGATCATCGTTTCGACAGCAGACTCAACCAGACGCCCGACGGCTGCGCCGCGACCCTGAAGAGACTCCGCCACCACGGCCTTCGCATGCGCGACCTCTTCGGGTGTGGGCCCGTCCTCGATCAAGGTCCGAACCGTGCTCACCAGGGTCTGGAAGCATGCACCGATCCGACCAGGTGTGGGATCAGTTCGAACGGTCACGTCGAACCCTCCCGGCACTCGGACTGGCGAGATGTCGACGCTGTAGACCAGTCCTCGCTCATGACGGAGAACCTCAGTCAAACGATCGTCCAGGACTGTGATGGCGAGCCTGGTCAGTGCCGCCGGCTCGGCGGTGCCATCAGGTTCAGGTCGCAGGCGGGCCGTCCACCGCTACCACCGCCGGGTGACCGAGCGGGCGGGGAAGGATCATGGAGCGAGCTGGCGCGGGCCGACGGACAAGGGCAGTCGCAGCCCTTGTGGGCACTCACCTTCGATGACCAGCAATGCGTTGGCGGCGACGAACCAGGTCGTGGCCATCCGTCGCACCTCAGCGGCCCGCACACCAGTCGGCCCGGGCCCGGGTCCGCCGACGACGCCGAGCCCGCGAAAGCCGTAGCGAATGACAGCCGCCGGCGGAGAAGTGGGCAAGCCCTCGCCGTCACCCTCGGCCTCGAGCACACGCGCTTCCTCGCGCAGGCGGTCCACGGGTGGGGAAGCCAGCCCCCTGCACACTCCGGTCAGGAACGCACTCACCAGGTCGGCAGAGCCGACAGCCGTGAACTGAGTTGTGCTGACCCCGACGGCGCCGTTGATGTCGATGGGGGTTCTGCGCACCCCGCTCATGACGGCGTGCTCCAGAGCGTGCAACGTACCGATCGTCGCCAACGTCTCATCCCGTTCACCGACACCGAAGATCAGCGTGGCTTCGGTATGACCTGTCCGATCCGGGAAATGAAGAACTCTCACGCCGTCGACGACGAACTCGCTGACATCGACTTCTGACAGAGGAGCGCCGTTCTCGATCACGTCGAGCATCCTGCCAGCCCTGGCTCCGCAGGCAGTCTCGTTCATCCGATCGTGATGGTGAGTCCCCGGCTGCCGGCGCGCGACGGCATCGACGCGCCGGCCTACCCCTGCCGAACACTGAGCTAGGCAGCCTCGGGCAGCGGGTCTTGCGGTGTCCAACGGCGCAGCAGGATCCGTGGGTGGACGATCGGGCGTTGCTCACGGTCGATCCACCGCGGTGGTTCCCATGACGGAAGCCGGTCCGGAGTGATCCGACAGGTCCAGCCGCGTTGCTCGAACTGGCGGTGGTGGTAGCGGCAGACCAGCGTGAGGTTGTCGAGGTCGGTCCTCCCGCCGGCGAGCCAGGGGACGACGTGATGCCGCTCGCACCACGCGGGCGGCACGTCACAGCCCGGGAAGCTGCAGCCTCCGTCCCGGGCGATCAGGGCCAGGGTCTGGGCCGGGCTGGCGATGCGGCGGGACCGACCGAGCTCGAGCACGGCACCCTTCGCATCCTCCAGGCACCAGGCGATCTCGGCCTGGTCGAGCAGCTCGGCGACCCCGGACAACGAGACCGCGGTGCCGTCGTCGAGCTGCCCGGAGCCCGTGCGGCTCAGCAGGTCGTCGAGGTCGATGTGCACCAGGACGGTGGCCGGGGTGCCCCCGGAGTCGGGGAGGTCGCCCGAGCGGAGCAGCCGGTCGCACACCTGCTCCAGGGCGTCGTGCAGTCGTTGGCCGCGGGTCCGCTCGTCCGGCTCGACCACTCTCGTCCCCGCCGGCTCGCCGTCCTCGCCTTGGCCCCGGCAGTCGTGCAGGGCGCACCGGCAGTCGCGCAGGTGGTGGTCCTGGGTGCTGACAGCGGATCCAGTACGGCCTTGAGCTTCTCGCCCGCCTCTGGCGTCAGGTGGAACTCGCCCTTGACCGACCCGTCGGCCTGACGGCTCAGCCACAGGTGCCGCGCCTGCCGGAGTCGGTGGTCGTCGGGCAGCGTGCCGTCGGGATCGATCCGGTCCACCACGGCCTGAGTGGCCACCTTCAGCTCGCCCGGCCCGAGGGACCGGGCCTGGCGAGCCAGGATCTCCTCCCCTGCTTCGACATCAGCCGGATCGAAACCAGGTTGATCCACCGCGCGAAGACCACGGTCCACCATCGCACCTGCTCGGGGGTGATCTCACCACGGCGTTGCGCGGCAGCGAGGTGCGGCCGCAGCGGCGGCAGACTCGCCCCGGTCACCGTCCGTCGATCACCGAGCTGGTGAGTTGCGCGCACCCGCCGACCGGCTTCTCCTGCGGACAGCTGCAGCGCCTGCGTCAGCACCCGTGTCATCGAGCGCTGGCACAGGGTGTGGGCCACGCCGAGATCGCTGGCGGTCTGCAGGACTGCGTGATCGACCACCGGCATCGTGTTGCGGATCGTCTCGAACGCCTGCAGGAACCCGACCAGCCCGCTCGCGTCCAGCGCGTGCAGGGCACCCCGATCGACCTCAGCGATCAGGTGATCAA
>CAWARE010000014.1:0-120669 GCA_963784345.1 uncultured Actinomycetota bacterium | reverse complement strand
AACGACACCGGCACCGTGCTCACCGCCAACCACGTGATCGCCGGCGGCGGCGCCATCTCGCTCATGTTCGCCGACGGCACCAAGTCGGCCGCGACGGTCGCCGTCGGCCGACCCGAAGACCGACATCGCCACCCTGACCCCGCAGAAGCTGCCCGAGGTCGTGGTGCCGGCCGTGCTCGGCGGCGGCGTCGCGGTCGGCGCCGACGTGGTGGCCATCGGCAACCCGCTCGGGCCTGCGGGACAGCACCACCACCGGCGTCGTCTCCGGCCTGGACCGCACGGCCAAGACCAAGGCCGGGCTCGGTGTCCGGGCTGATCCAGTTCGACGCGGCGGTCAACCCGGGCAGCTCCGGCGGCCCGCTGCTCAACGACCAGGGCCAGGTCGTCGGCATCGTCGTGTCGATCGCCGACCCGGGCAGCGACGAGGCCTTCGCCGGCATCGGCTTCGCCGTCCCGATCGGCACGGCGCTCGGCGGCGGCGGCGACGGCCCGGGACCGGGCGGAGGCCCGCAGCTGTGAACCGGCATCGCCCCGGCTCACGTGGACACCGATCGAGCGAAGGGAACGTCCATGACGACGAACCCGCTCGAGCCGGTGCTGTTCGAGGTCAAGCGCACCATCGTCGGCCAGGACGTGCTGCTCGAGCGGATGGCGATCGCCCTGCTGGCCGGCGGGCACCTGCTGGTCGAGGGCGTGCCCGGGCTGGCCAAGACGCTGGCGGTCAAGTCGCTGGCCGGGGCGATCGGCGGGCAGTTCCAGCGGATCCAGTTCACCCCCGACCTGGTGCCGGCCGACCTCGTCGGCACCCGGGTCTACCACCAGCGGACCGGCGAGTTCGAGGTCTCGCTCGGCCCGGTGTTCACCAACCTGCTGCTGGCCGACGAGATCAACCGGGCCCCGGCCAAGGTGCAGAGCGCGCTGCTCGAGGTGATGCAGGAGCGGCAGGTGACCATCGGCCGGGAGACCTTCGCGGTGCCCGAGCCGTTCCTGGTGATGGCGACCCAGAACCCGATCGAGTCCGACGGCACCTATCCGCTGCCCGAGGCCCAGGTCGACCGCTTCATGATGAAGGTGCGTCGTCGGCTATCCGACCGCGCCCGAGGAGTACGCGATCGTCGAGCGGGCCCTGCTGCCGGCCGGTCCGCCGCAGGTGATGCTGACGCCCGGACGACCTGATCGCGGATGCGGGCGCAGGTCGAGCAGGTCTACGTCGACCCGGCGATCATCGACTACGCCGTCGGCTGGTCGCCGCCACCCGTCGCCCGGGCGCGGTCGGGCTCGGCCGACCTGGACCGCTACGTCACCTACGGCGCCAGCCCGCGGGCCACGATCGCGCTGGTGCTGGGCGGCCGGGCGCTGGCCTTCCTGCGCGGCCGCGACTACGTGCTGCCCTACGACGTCGACGAGATCGCCCTCGACGTGCTGCGGCACCGGCTGGTGCTGTCGTACGAGGCGCTGGCCGACGACCTCGACGCCGACACCATCCTGACCCGCGTGCTGCGCGCCGTGCCGTCGCCCGACGTCGTCCTGCAGGCCGTGATCGCCGGCCGATGCACGACATGATCACCGCGCCCGACCGTCTGCTGCACCGGCTGGAGTGGCGGGTCCTGCGCCGGCTCGACGGGCGGATCCAGGGCGGCTACCGGACACCGCGGCGGGGCACCGGGCTCGACTTCGCCGGGCTGCGGCCGTACGTCGAGGGCGACGACGCCCGGCACATCGACTGGAACGTCACCGCCCGGCTCGACGAGCCGCAGGTCCGCGAGTTCAACGAGGACCGCGAGCTGACCGCCTGGCTGGTCCTCGACCGGTCGGCCTCGATGGCGGTCGGCGGCCCGGGCCGCGGGCAAGCAGGACGTGCTCGACCGAGCTCGCGCTCATCCTGGCCCGGCTGCTCGGTCGCAGCGGCAACCGGGTCGGCGCGGTCCTCTACGACACCGGCGCGCGCCCGGATCGTCCCGCCCGGCACCGGCCGCGACCAGGCGCTGCGGATCGGCCGCGAGCTCGAGCGCGCGCGCCGCACGCCGCGGGCCGCGACCACCACCGACCTGGCCGCGATGCTCGACGCCGTCGCGTCGCTGGCCCGGCGCTCGCCTGGTCGTCGTGATCTCCGACTTCATCGGCACCGGCGACTGGGAACGCCCGCTGATCCGGCTCGCGCACCGCAACGAGGTCGTCGCGCTCCGGGTGGTCGACGGCGCCGACGACGCCCTGCCCGAGGTCGGGCTGATCGTGGTCGAGGACGCCGAGACCGGCGAGCAGCTGCTCGTCGACTCCGGCGACCCGTGGTTCCGCGCCCGGTTCCGCGACGGGGTCGACGAGCGCGAGGCCGAGCTGCGCGCCGGCATGCGCCGGGCCGGCGTGCCGCTGCACCGGGTCGACACCGACAGCGACCTGGTCGAGACCCTGCTCGCCATCGTCGCCGAGACCCGGCGGAGGCGCGCGATGACTCTCTCGCACCCGCTCCTGCTCGTCGCTCGGCCTGCTGCGTGGCCGCCGCGCTGGCCGTCGGCGTCGTCGTGCTCGAGCCGGCGGCGATCGGCCGCGCTGGCCGGCGGCCGGGATCGCGCTCGCCGGCGCGGCGCGGCCGGCCGCTCGGGCTGTGGTTCTTCGCTCGCCGGCGTCGTGGTGCTCGCCGTCGCCGTGGCCGGGCCGGCCGCGTCGCTGCCGGTCGGCCGGAGCGCCGGCACGGTGATCCTGGCCATGGACGTCTCCAACAGCATGAGCGCCGACGACGTCGCGCCGACCCGGCTGGCCGCCGCCCAGCAGGCGGCGCCGGCCTTCATCGACGCCCAGCCCGACACCGTCGACATCGGCGTGGTCGGCTTCGACCAGGGCGCGCTGACCACCGTCGCTGCCCGGCGCGGACCGGCCGCGGCCAAGGCGGCGGTGGAGAACCTGCGGACCTCCGGCGGGACCTCGCTGGCCTCGGCCATCCTCGGCTCGCTGAGCGCGATCACCGGCAAGACGGTCACCATCGGCGAGGACGGCGAGCTGCCCGACCTCGGCTACTGGGGCTCGGCGACCATCGTGCTGTTCTCCGACGGCGAGGACAGCGGCGGCGGCGGCGGCGACGCGGTCGACCGCGGCCGCGACCGTCGCCCAGAACGCCGGCGTCCACATCGAGACCGTCGGCGTCGGCACGGCCGACGGCACCACCGTCGAGGTCGACGGCTTCCAGCTGCACACCGCGCTGGACACCGAGCAGCTGACCACCATCGCCCAGACCACCGGCGGCAGCTACCACCCGGCCTCCGACGCCGCGCAGCTCGACGACGTGGCGTCCGACCATCGACCTGCGGCTGACCGTGGCCAAGCAGGACGTGCCGCTGGCCGGCGGGTTCATCGCGGTGGCGCTGGCCCTGCTGGCCGTCGGCGCGCTGCTGACCGGCGTGCGGACGGGAAGGCTCGTCTGATGACGCTTCAGCTGGCCGTGGGCGCTGCTGTCGCTGCTGATCATCCCGCTCCTGTTCGGGATCACCTGGCTGCTGCGCCGGCGCCGGCGGCGGGCGGCGGTGCGGGTGACCTCGATCGCCCTGGTCCGGGCGGCCCTGCCCGGCCGTACGCGGTGGACCCGGCTGATCCCGACCGTGCTGCTGGTGCTCGGCTTCGCCACGCTGGGCGTCGGGGCGGCCCGGCCGCAGGCGACGCGTGCCGGTGGCGTCCGAACTCGACCACGATCATGCTGGCGATGGACGTGTCGGGGTCGATGTGCTCCACCGACGTCGACCCCAACCGGATCACCGTCGCCCAGCAGGCGGCGATCGCGTTCATCGAGGCGCAGGACGGCGGACCCAAGATCGGCCTGGTCGCCTTCGCCGGGGTCGCCGGGCTGCAGGTCCCGCCGACCACCGACACCGACAAGCTGATCGAGGCGATCGACAACTTCTCCACCGCCCGCGGCACGGCGATCGGCTCGGCCATCCTCACCTCGATCGACGGCATCGCCGCGATCGACCCGACGGTGGCGCCCACCGGGGTCGACGCGGAGTCGGCCCAGCGGTCGGGCTACGCGCCCGACGTCATCGTGGTGCTGACCGACGGCGCCAACACCCAGGGCGTCGAGCCGGCCGACGGCGGCCGAGGCGGCGGCCGTCCGCGGCGTGCGGGTGTTCACCATCGGCTTCGGCACCACCACGCCGACCCGGATGGCCTGCACCGGCCAGCAGGCCGGCGGCTGGGCCGGCGGCGGTCGGGCGGCGGCGGTCGGTGGCGGCGGTCGGCGGCGGCGGGCGCAGCCCGCTGGTCATCGACGAGGACGCGCTGCAGGCGGTCGCCGAGACCACCGGCGGCCAGTACTACCGGGCCGAGAGCGCCGACCAGCTGCAGGAGGCGCTGGGCGACCTGCCCAGCCACGTCACCGTGGCGACCGAAGCACGTCGACATCGCGTCCTGGTTCGCCGGCGCCGGCGGACTGCTCGTCGGGCCGCGCTCGCGCTCTCGCTGTGGTGGAACCGGCTGCGCACGCCGCGTCGGGTGAGTCCGGTCGGCTAGCGCTCGACGTCGGAAGCAGTGCCCACGTCGATCTCTTCCTCGTCCTCGAGCTCCTCGTCGAACTCCAGGTCGTCGATGTCGCCGGCGGGTGCCGAGTAGTCCAGGTGGTCGAGATGGGCCGCGTCGAAGACCGCCATGGCCTGGACGACCCGGGCGTACGCGTCGTCGGTCGATTCGTCGTCCTCCCGGCTCCGCACCGCGGCGGCCGCGACGAGGTAGTCCTGCAGGGCCGCGATCAGGTTGCCGCCGATCCGGAGGAGCTGTGCGGCGCTCTCCTCGCTGTACGCCGGCGGAGGCAGCTGGTCGTCGTCGGGGTGTGGTCACGCGAGCAGTATCGCCTGACCGGTCGCCGTGGGCGAGACTGAGCAGATGACGACGGTCGTGCGCGGACGCGAGGGCTTGCGGGTGGCCGTGGTCGGGCTCGGCTTCGGAGCGGACTTCGTGCCGCTGTATCTGGCGCATCCCGAGGTCGGCGATCTGGTCCTGATCGATCCGGATCCGGTGCGACGCCGCGCCGTCGCCTCGACGTACGCCCTCGATGGGGGTCACGACAGTCTGGACGACGCGCTGGCGGCCGAGCGGATCGACGCCGTGCATCTGCTGGCGCCGGTTCCGACCCACGCCGCCCTCACGCTCCGCTGTCTGCAGGAAGGTCTGCATGTCGCGTGTGCCGTACCGATGGCGACCACGCTCGAGGATCTCGAGCTGATCATCGCCGCGTCCGAGGCGGCAGGGTTGGTCTACCAGATGATGGAGACCTCGGTGTTCGGCCGGGAGTTCCGGTACGTGCAGGACCTGCACGCGTCGAGGAGACCTCGGCACGATCACGCTCTTCAGCGGGTCTCACGTGCAGAACCTCGACGGCTTCCCTGTGTACTGGCAGGGCTATCCACCTATGCACTACCTGACCCACGCCCTCAGTCCGGGCCTCGCCCTGCTCGACACCGAGGTGACCACCGTGACGGCCCGGGGGTCCGGGGTGCTCACCGACGACCGTCGCAGCGGTGGGTTCGACAACCCCTTCCCCGCCGAGGTCGGACTCTTCACGCTGCGCAGCAGTGCGGCGATCGCCCAGGTGACCATGGCGTTCTTCCAGACGGGCCGCAGCTACTACGAGGGATTCTCCGTGTACGGGGACCGCGGCGGAGTCGAGTGGCCGGCCGACAACGACGGACCGCTGACCGTGTACGAGATGACGGGTCCGGCTGCCGGGAGCAGAGGCAACCAGGTGCGGAGCTCGGTGGTCCGACCGCCCGATGTGACCGATGATCTGCCCGCGGCACTGCGCCGGTTCGTGGCGGACGGCGGGCACGGTGGCTCGCATCCCTTCCTGGTCGACAGCTTCGTCAGCGCCGTGCTCGGTCGGCGTCCATCGCCGATCGATGCCCGTACTGCCGCCGCGTGGACCGCCCCGGGCATCTGCGCGCACTCCTCGGCGTTGGCGGACGGGAGGTCGATCGACGTGCCGAGCTTCCGGACGTGTGCGAGGTGATGAGACGTGTGATCATGGTTTCTCTCAAGCACACAAGCGGAATCTCGCTACATGGTCTGGCCATGGAGGCGCGGTGGGCGCTATAATAGTCTGTATGTTCGATCAGTGGTTGGAGGAGTCGCTCGGGGATCCGGGTGAGCTGCTCAGCCTGGCTGCGGACAATCATGGGCAGGAGCGGCGGGCGGGGTGTCGCAAGCTGCAGTTGGCGGCGGCGTGGGCGGACTGTCACGGCGAGACCACTGATCCCGATCATCTGAGCACTTCCGACTCGGTGTTGGTGGAGCGGTTCGTGCGGATGGGTCCGCTCGGCACCCCGTTGGTGGCGGAAACCTGTCCGTCGTCGTTGGCGTTGGCGCAGCAGTCGAGTGTGGTCGCGGCCCGACAGTTGATCGGGGACGCGCTGGCGATCCGGCACCGGTTGCCGCAACTGTGGGAACGGGTCAAGGCCGGGGACGTGATGGCGTGGAAGGCCCGCGAGATCGCCCGCCGCACCTCGGAGCTGACCGTGGATATCGGCGCGGATCGTGGACCGGATCGTGACCGGGCAGGTCGAGCTGCTGGCCTGGGGCCGGTTCGAGAGACTGCTGGACGCGACGTTGTTGCAGGTCGATGAGAAGACCTACCAGCAACGCGCGGCCCGGGCGGCGGCGCAACGGGATGTGCGGGCCACCCAGTCCGGTGACGGTCTCCGCACCTTGGTGGCGCGGGTCGATGCCGGTGATGCGACCGCGTTCCTGGCGTTGGTGAACCGGGTCGCCGAGTGTCTGGCCGAGGACGGGGATGAGGATCCGGTCGCGGTCCGCCGGTCCAAGGCGGTCGGGATCATCGCCTACCAGGCCAGGTTGCGGGACCTGCTGGCCCGCCACGCCGACCAGCCGGACCCGCACCAGACCCCGGAGGAGCAGGTCGCCGCGCACCTGGCGGATCCGACCGATCCGTGGGCGGCGGACCTGCCTGCCGCCGGGTGGGAGACCGACCGGCACGGCAACGTGCACCAACCATCCTTCGATGATCTCGACGACGACTGCTGGACCACCCAACAGCCCGGTCCGGATGAGGATCCCGGTCCGGAGGAGACGCCGGTCGATGATGTGGACCTGGCCTGGTACCGGCGGCAGGGTGATCATCGACGAAGCCTCTGACGACGAGCCGACTGCGGCGACGCCGGCGCCTGCAGCGCGGCGGTAACGTCCGGTCCCGGCCGCGTTTGCGCGCCCGCCGCACGGTCCTCGTTCGATCTGCGCCCGTTCACCCCGGCCGAGCAGGACGGGTGCGGGCCGCGGGTCGTGGTGCATGTCCACCTCACCGATCAGACCCTGATCGACCAGCACGGGGTGGTCCGCACCGAACACGGCCCGGTCACCCTGGACCAGTTCCGGCAGTGGCTGACCCAGGCCGACCCGACGATCACGATCCGGCCGGTGCTGGACCCGGCCGCGACGGCTGCTGTCGACGCCTACGAGATCCCGCAACGACTACGGCAGGCCATGACGGTCAGGCATCCCGGATCGGTGTGGCCGTTCAGCCCCGCGACCACCATCAGCACCGGTGGCCGGCTCGACCTGGACCACACCATCCCGCACACCAAGACCGGGCCACCCGGCCAAACCGGCATGGGCAATCTCGGACCACTCAGCCGCACCGAGCACCGAGCGAAAACCCTCGGCGGATGGCAGGCCCGACAACCCGATATCGGCACCTACCTGTGGCGATCACCCGACGGACTCATCGCGGTCACCACCAACCAAGGCACCCTCCTGCTCGGCGACCACCACTGGGCCCACCAGGTCTGGACCACCGCCGCGCCGGTCTCCTCTGGCTGACCGCGTCCGAACCGATGAGTCGAGGGTGGGGGCGGAGTCCGTACTGCTGGGAGAGGAGACCCGATGACCACCGAACCGACGACCACCCTTGACCAGCGCTACGGCGAGTCCGACGCCATTCCCATGGCCTGGCAGGGCGCCGAGGGCGCGCTGACCTCAGCCGAGCTGTACTGGCTCACGACCGTCCGTTCGGACGGGCGACCGCACTGTCACCCCGCTGCTCGCCGTCTGGCACGAGGGAGCGCTGCACATCTGCACCGGTCCGGACGAGCAGAAGGCGCGCAACATCTACAACAACCCTCAGGTGCTGGTGATCACCGGTCGCAACGAGCTGCACGGTGGCACGGACATCGTGCTCGAAGGCACCGCCGTCCGGGTGATCGACGACGACCAGCTGCGCGACCTCGCCAGTGCCTGGGAGGACAAGTACGGTCCGGAGTGGCACTTCGATGTCGGCGACGGCTCGTTCATCCGGGGCGGGAACCCCGCGCTGGTCTTCCGGGTGGAGCCGACCACCGCGTACGGGTTCGGCAAGGCGCCCTACAGCCAGACCCGCTGGCGCTTCTGACGTATCGCACCCAGCCTGCCGAGGCTCTTCCTGGTTCACGTGACGCCCAGCTCGGGCGTCACCCGCGGCCAGGAGGACCTGATCATGAGTGAGACGATCGACAACCCGCACACGCCGGTCGCCCCCGAGCAGGACGCCGCCGGCGAGCAGCTGGACGTCGAGACGGTCGAGGGGGCATCGTCGGGGGAGGGCGAGAGTGCGTCCGTGGACGGCTCGGTGGAGCCGATCATCGCCGTTTCGGCCGAGACCGCGGTCGCTGAATCGGCCCCGGACACATCCAACCTGCGGCCGATCGGCGAGGCCACCTACGGCCGGATGAGCGACACGGCGTCGGTGCTCGGACCCGACACCCGGATCCAGATCGCCAACACCGCCGACTATCCGTGGCGCGCGCACTGCTCGCTGCTGATCACCGCCAACGACGGCTCGCAGTGGATCGGCACCGGATGGTTCATCGGACCCAAGACAGTTGTCACCGCCGGACACTGCGTGTTCATCCACGCGCCCGGCACCGCACGGCACGGTTGGGTGCAGAGCATCCGGGTGATGCCCGGTCGTAACGGCACGACGCTGCCGTACGGGTCGGTCACGGTGCCGCGAGCCAATCTCCGCAGCATCTCCTCCTGGACGGGTGGCCCCAACGAGGAGTTCGACTACGGCGCCCTGGTGCTGCCTACGCCCCTGGGCGACCGGACCGGGTGGTTCGGCTTCGCCAGCTACTCCGATGACACGCTGCGCTCCCTGACGGTGAACATCTCCGGTTACCCGGGCGACAAGCCGTCAGGGACCCAGTGGTACCAGTCCAGTCCGGTGGCCGCCCTCGGACCGCGGAAGGTCCACTACACGATCGACACGGCCGGCGGGCAGAGCGGCAGCGCGGCGTACGTGATCAAGGACGGTGTCCGCTACGGCGTCGCCGTGCACGCGTACGGTGGCAGCAGCAGCAACAGCGGCACCCGGATCACCAAGCCGGTGTACGACAACTTCCAGCTCTGGAAAGCCTGACCGCAGGAGGAGCGGTGACCCGACCATGATCATCAACGGTCTGGTCGCCGATCCGTCCGGACACCCGGTCGGTGGTGCCCGTCAGTCGATTGCTCGCAGGGCGTACACGTCCATCACCCATCCGCGCTGCGACCGGATCGCCGCCCGCCGCTCGGTGATCTCGGCCACCACGTCCACCAGCCGACCACGGACCAGGGCCTCGTCGGCGAGCCCGAGCTGAGCTCCCCAGGCGATCTCCAGATCCGGGTACCGATCGGCCAGTCGGGTGCAGGCCAGATCGCCGTCCAGCATCACCACCACGGTGCCGAGCGCCGGGTCGAACTCGTCGACGAGCCGCCGTCCCGTGGTCAGGTGGATCGGCCCCCCGACGGTGTTCAAGATCATCCGATGCCGAGCCGCCAGCAGCTGGACGCTGCTGATCCCCGGGAACACCTCCACCGCGAGATCGACGCCGGCGTCGCTGACCTGCTCCACGATCCGCAGTGTGCTGTCGTAGAAGGCCGGATCGCCCCAGACCAGGAAGCCGAGGGTGCCGCCCTCCGGCACCTCCGCGGCGATCACGTCGGCGTACGCGGTGGCGCGGCGTGCGTGCCAGTCCGTGACGGCCTCGCGGTAGCCGGAGGCGTCGCGGTCCCGCGGTGGATCGGCGACCTCGATCACCCGGTAGGCCTCGCGAGTGATCACCGCCCGGCAGAGGTCGGTCCGGATCGCCGCCAGATCACGGGTGTCGGACCCCTTGTCGGCCACCAGGAACACGTCGACCCGGTTGAGGGCGGCGACGGCCTCGGCGGTCAGGTGGGCCGGGCTGCCGCTCCCGATACCGATGACCAGGACCGTGATCATGAGGCCATCCTGGTCCAGCTCAGCAGCGTGTCGAGATCGACGTGCTCCTCGACCGCGTCCGCCATGATCGTGATCATGGTCTCGCGGCGGTCGGCGAACGACGGTGCGTCGGCGTCTGGTCTCCAGTCGACTCCGCCGGCCGCAGCGATCTCGGTGAGCCAGGCGCGGCGGAACGCGTCGTTCTCCAGCGTGCCGTGCCACATCGTGCCCCACACGGAGCCGGTCCGCCAGCCGTCCAAGAACTCCTCGGCTTCACCCTCGGCCGCCCGTGCGGCCACGCCGTGATGGATCTCGTACGCCTCCACCCGATGATCACGCCACGTCCCGACCGGACGTCCCAGGGTCTTCGCCTCCTCGAAGCGGACAGCCACCGGCAGCAGGTCCAACCCGTCGACGGCGCCGGCACCGCTCTCGACCTCGTCGTCGATGGTCCGGGCGAGCATCTGGAACCCGCCGCAGATCCCCAGCACCGGCCGCCGGTTCGTCGCGCGCGCCTGGATGGCGTCGGCCAAACCCGTTTCGCGCAGCCAGGCAAGATCATCGAGGGTCGTGCGAGTGCCGGGGAGCACAACCAGATCGGCGTCCAGCACGACCCGCGGGTCGGTGGTCACCAACACGTCGACCCCCGGTTCCGCGGCGAGCGCCTCCACGTCGGTGATGTTGGAGACCCGGGGTAGGCGGACCACGGCGACCCGCAGCCGATCATGATCATCGGCGATCCGGCGGGAGGATCGCCAGGCACCGACCTCGAGGGTGTCCTCGGCGTCGAGCCAGACCCCCGGCAGCCAGGGCAGCACACCGAGGCAGCTCAGTCCGGTCCGCTCGGTCAACATGGCCAACCCGGGCTCGAGCACCCCGCGATCGCCACGGAACTTGTTGATCAGGTAACCGCGGATCGCGTTCTGGTCGGACGGGTCCAGGAGCGCGTACGTCCCGTACAGCGACGCGAAGACGCCGCCCCGGTCGATGTCACCCACCACGACCATCGGCAGGTCGAAGCGACGGGCGAGTCCGAGGTTCACGTAGTCCCCGGCCCGCAGGTTGATCTCCGCCGGCGATCCGGCGCCCTCGGCGACGACCAGCTCGTGGGTCTCGGCCAGCTCGGCGTACGCGTTGAACGCCGCCTCGCGCAGCGCCGTCCGGCCGGTGGCGTACTGACCGGCCTCCAACGTCCCGTACGGGCGCCCACGCAGCACCACGAAGCTGCGCCGGTCCGAACCGGGCTTGAGCAGCACCGGGTTCATCGCCGAGGTCGGTTCGACCTGGGCGGCCCGGGCCTGCAGGTACTGCGCCCGACCGATCTCCGCACCGTCGGCACAGACCATCGAGTTGTTGGACATGTTCTGCGCCTTGAACGGCGCCACGTCGATCCCGCGACGCCGCAGCGCCCGGCACAACCCCGTCACCACCAGCGACTTGCCGGCGTCCGAGGACGTGCCCGCGATCACCACACCGCTGGCACCGCTCGCTCGGGGTCGGTCAGGCACCGGGGGAGTCTAGTGCCAGGATCGGCGACCCTCAGGACTTGAAAAGATCTCTTTCGAAAGGTAACTTTCGATCCGTGCCCAAGACGCCCAGTGTCCGACCGGAGATCGTGGAAGAGCGGGGCCTGCCGGTACGGCAGCTCCAACGACCCGAGCAGCTGCGTGCTCTCGCCCATCCCCGTCGGATGCAGATCATCGACCTGCTGGTCGCCGAGGGTCCGCTGACCGCGAGCCAGTGCGCCACACGCCTGGACGACTCGGCGGCTTCCTGCTCCTACCACCTGCGCCAGCTGGCGCGGTTCGGCTTCGTCGAAGAGGCCGAAGGCGGTCAGGGGCGGAACCGGCCCTGGCGGTGGGTGCCGGTGGGCAACCACTTCGAGATCACGACGGGCTCGCCGGCCGAGAGGGCAGCGGCGGAGGCGCTCGGCGCGGTGATCGAAGCCCGCAACATCGACCGTATCCGCAGCTCGGCCGCGCACCGGGCCACCGATCCCGGCGGGAGTCGGCCATGTTCTCGGACTGGTCCATCCGGATGACCGAGCAGGAGCTGGACGAGCTGGGCGAGGCCCTCTCGGCGTTGCTCGTCCCCCTGCAGCGCCGCACCTTCGCGGGCGACGCGCCGCCGGGGTCCCGACTCGTCGACGTGCTCACCTACCTGATGCCGCGCCCGGACGAGCGCGGTGAGCAGCCCGATGCGTGAGCTCTTCCGCCACCGTGACTTCCGGCTGCTGCTGGCCGGCCAGACCCTCTCGATGTTCGGCGAGTGGACGCTGCTGCTGGTCTTCGGCATCTGGGCCAAGACGCTCACGGGCAGCAACGCCATCGCCGGTCTGACTGTCTTCGCCATGGTCGCTCCGGGTCTGCTGGCCCCCTTCGCGGGCGTCGTGGTCGATCGACTGCCCCGGCGGGCGGTGATGATCGGACTCAACCTCATCAGCGCGGCCGTCGTCTGTTCGCTCTGGCTCGTGCAGGACCGGGATCAGCTGTGGCTGCTGTTCGCCGTGGCCGTCTGGTACGGGTTCAGCAGTGTCATGTTCAACGCGGCCATCTCCGGTCTGGTGCAGGCCATGCTGCCGATGGACCTGGTGGGGCCGGCGAACGGTCTGCTGGCCACCGTCCGCCAAGGACTGCGGCTGATCGGGCCGCTGGCCGGTGCCGGGTTGTTCGCCATCGCGGGCGGGCGCTGGGTGGCCACCCTGGACGCCGCCACCCTGGTGCTGGCCTCAGTCGTCTTGTTGTTCCTCCGCCACCGCGAGGTCCGGGTGGCCCGGGAGGTGGTGCCGTTCGGTGTCGAGCTGACCGCGGGACTGCTGCACCTGTGGCGTTCTCCGCTGCTGCGCCGGCTCGCCCTGACCACGATCCTGTTCTCCGTGGCGATCGGCATGGTCGAACCGACGGTCTACGCGCTGGTCGGCGACGGACTGCACCGGCCGCCGGAGTTCGTCGGCGTGCTGGTCAGCGTGCAGGGAGCGGGCGCCATCCTCGGTGGGGTCGTCGTCAGCGGTGCCATCCGGAGGATCAGCGAACCGTCCCTGATCGTCGTCGGGCTGATCATCATCGCTGCCGGGGCTGCGCTCTGTGTGCTCCCGTCACTCCCGGCCGCACTCGTGGGGTTCGGGCTGGTCGGCATCGGGATCCCCACGCTCGGCGTGGCCATCGCCACCCTGCTGCAGCGGTGCACGCCGAATGCGGTGATGGGCCGGGTGGCCGCCGGGTACGACATGATCGGCACCGTGCCGACCACGGCGTCCATCGCCGTGGGAGCCATGCTGGTCGGGGTGTTGCCCTACCAGGTCATCCTCGGCATCAGCGCGGTCGGGTGCGTGGCTGCGGCACTGTCGATGCTGCCGGCTCGCCGCATCCTCACCGACGCTGCCGCGCCAGCCGCCACGTCCCCGGCTGTGCCTGCACCGTAGCGATGCCGGCCAGGATCAGCAGCCCGCCGACCGCCTGGATCGGGGTCGGGATCTGGCCCAGCAGCAGGGCCGCGAAGATCACGGCCAAGATCACTTCCGACAGCGCGACGAACGAAGCGATCGAGCTGCCGAGACGGCGGACCGCCTCGATCCCGGTCACGTACGCCAGGGCGGCCGACACCAGGGCCAGGGCGACCATCGGCACCCACCACGGCAACGTCTGGGCCGCGATCGAGACCGGCGACACCGCGACCGTCAGCGGCACGATCCCGATCAGCCCGGCCAGCACCAGCACCGCGGCGCCGACGCCGGTGCCCACCGTGGTCAGCAGCAGCGCCGGGGAGGACGAGCCGCTGCTCTCCGACATGACGAAGTAGACGCACAGGCAGACGGCGGCCCCCAGGCCCCAGGCGACTCCGACGAGACTGATCCGGACGTCACCGGTCAGGTCCAGCACGAGCACCAGGCCCGCCACGGCCAGGGCGGCACCGACCAGCTTGGCGGCGGTCGGACGCTGTCCGCGCCGCCACCAGAAGAAGCCGATGAGCAGCACCGGGGCGAGGTACTCCAGCAGCAGCGCCACCCCGACCGACAGGTGCTGGACCGCGCTGAAGTAGCACAGCTGGGCGCCCGCCACGGCCACGATCCCGTACGCCACCATCCGACCGGTGGCCCGCCCCGTCGGCAGCCCGGTGCGCCGCAGCAGCAGCAGGCAGGGAATCAGCAGGGCCAGGAAGGCGCCGCCGACTCGAGCCGCGACCACCGCCGCGGGGGACCAGCCGGTCACCAGCAGACTGCTGGCCAGCGAGCCCGACAGGGCGAAGGCGGCAGCAGAGCACAGTGCGATCGGCAGCCCCGTCCGCACGTCTACGGTGGTGCTGCCGGCGACGGGTTGGGTCGCCGGCGCGGTGGTGGTCACGATGCACATCCTGTCATTGGCTATCAGCGGTTATGCTGATGACACTACGGGGAGGAGGTGTCACGAGTCAAGATGATTTTCACTCATGACACGGAGGTGTCGCTGGCCGAGACGGCAGCCTTGGTCAACACCGTCGACAGCGACGGAGTCGATGGTCTGCGGCAGCCGTCCGGGTTGCGCGCCTACCTGGACCGGCATCCCTTCACCGGCGTGATCCTCGGCACCGAGGCGGAGGTGGCCGAGGTCCGCGAGATCCGCACCCAGCTCGGTCGACTCTGGCAGGTGCCCGATCGCGACGCCGCCGTGCCGATCATCAACGAGATCCTGGCGGCCTGCGACGCCCGGCCCTTCCTGGCCCGGCACGACGAGTGGGACTGGCACCTGCACGTCACCCCCCCGGAGGCGCCGTTGGCTCAGCGGATGGCGGCGGAGGCCGCGATGGCCTTCCTGGAGCTGATCCGGGCCGACGACTGGGCTCGGCTCAAGACCTGCGCGGCCGACGACTGTCACGACGTGCTGGTCGACCTGTCCAAGAACCGCTCCAAGCGCTTCTGCGACGACGGCAACTGCGGCAACCGGGCCGCGGTCGCGGCCTACCGCGCCCGGAAGCGGGCCCAGTGAGCGGAGCCCTGAGCGGACCGACCGGCGCCTCCCGGCGGTCCGCCGTGCCGCCGTTCGCGGTGATGACGGTGCTGCAGCGGGTCGCGGAGGCGCGCGCCGCCGGCCGCGAGGTGATCTCGCTCTGCGCCGGCGAGCCCTCCCAGGGTGCGCCGTCCGACGTCCGCCGTCGTCTGGCGGAGCTGATGGTCGACCGCACGCCGCTCGGCTACAGCGAGACCTTCGGACTGATGAGTCTGCGGCGAGCGATCTCCGAGCACTACCGCCGCTGGTACGACCTCGACGTGCCCGATCGAGCAGATCGCCGTCACCACGGGATCCTCGGGCGCGTTCCTGGTCAGCTTCCTGGCCGCGTTCGACGCCGGCGATCGGGTGCTGCTCGCCCGGCCGGGCTATCCGGCGTACCGCAACATCTTGAGCAGTCTCGGCTGCGAGGTGGTGGAGCTCCCGTGCGGTCCGGCCGAACGGTTCCAACCGACCCGAGCGCTGCTCGACGCGGCCCTGCGCGACGGACCGGTGGCGGGACTGGTGCTGGCCTCCCCGGCCAACCCGACCGGCACCATGGTCGACCATGATCAGCTCGCCGACCTGGCCGGCTGGTGTCGTGATCATGGAGTCCGGCTGGTCAGCGACGAGATCTACCACGGCATCGTGGACGCCTCGCTGGTCGAGCGGGTCGGCGTCGGCTGCTGTGCCTGGCAGCACGATCGCTCGGCGGTCGTCATCTCCTCGTTCTCCAAGTACGCCGGGATGACCGGGTGGCGCCTCGGCTGGGCGCTGGTGCCCGATGATCTTGTCGGGGCCGTCGACGCCCTGGCCGGCAACTACGCCCTGTGCGCGCCGGTGCCCGCCCAGCACGCCGCCATCCAGGCGTTCACCGAGAACTCCTACGCCGAGGCGGAGACCGCCGTCGGTGAGTTCGCGGCGGCACGGTCGCTGGTGCTCGACGCGGTCGATGATCTCGGCTGGACCAAGGTCGCTCCGGCCGACGGCGCCTTCTACGTGTGGGCCGACATCGCCGACCGGCTGGGTCCCTACCCGGACTCGGTCGCCTGGTGCGCGGCTCTGCTGGACGCCGAGGATGTGGCCGTCACCCCGGGGCCCGACTTCGACACCGTCGACGGGGGTACGGCGATCCGGTTGTCACTGGCCGCCGGCCCCGAGGCGATCGCCGCCGCCCTGCTGCGGATCAGGCGGTTCCAGCAAGCGATCGGGCGATCTGACCCGACTCGATCCCGATCTCCCGCAGCACCCCGGTCAGCTGGACCAGGATCCCGGTGAAGTGCAGCCGCGGAGCCTGCGGCAGAGTGCGGCCACCGGAGACCAACGGGATACCGCGCTCGTCCAGCACCCCGAGGTGCCCGACCAACGGTGGCAGCCCGGTGCGGTAGCCCGTCGCGGCCAGCACGGCGTCGACCTCGACCCGGCTGCCGTCGGCCAGCCGGACCGCGCCATCGACGAAACCGGTCACCGCCGGCACGACCCGGACCTGCCCGGAGGTGACGGCGTCGATGAAGCCGCAGTCCAGGATGGGTACGGTCCGGGAGCGCTGGAACTGGCTGAAGCCGTCCTTGTCGGGGGCCGGTAGCCCGTAGCCGCTGAGGTCCGGGATCGTCAGCTTCCGCAGCAGTCCCGTCATCGGGTTCTTGAGCGCGGTCGGGAGCGGGTCCGACGCGATCCCGATCAGCTGAGTCGGCACGCCGCGGGTGTCGCGCCGGACGATGTTCGGTGGGGTCCGGACGGCCATGATCACCTCGCCGGCCACGCCGGCCAGGTCCGTGACCAGGTCGCCGGCGGAGTTGCCGGAACCGACAACCAGAACCCGACGGCCGGCGTACGGGGACGGGTCGCGGTAGTCCGAGGAATGGATCAGCGAACCGGGGTAGGACTCGCGGCCCGGCCAGTCGGGGACGTGCGGGAGGTGGCTGTAGCCGGTGGCCACGACCACCGCATCGGCCGTCAGGGGACCGGCCGAGGTCTCGACCCGCCAGCCGGACCCATCGGCCTCGATCCGGGTGGCGGCGACCCCGAGCTCGGGGCGCAGGTCGAACTCCTCGGCGTAGTCCTGCAGGTAGCGCACCAGATCGTCACGGCGCACCCACGGCCCGTACGCCTTGGGGATCGGCTTGCCGGGCAGCGCCGAGAGCCAGCGCACCGTGTGCAGCTTCAGGCTGTCGTAACGATCGCGCCAGGACGCACCGACGGCGTCCCCCGCGTCGATCAGCCGGAAGGGCAGCCCGCGCTGCTGCAGCCGGGCCGCCGTCGCCAGCCCGGCCGCACCGGCCCCGATGATGATCGTCTCCGGCATGCCCGGACTCTAGTCCGCGGCCCCTCCGTCGAGCGGAGGCTCCCACCCTTCACCGGCTGGTACTTGTGCGCTCCCACCGCGGATCCGCGTCCACCCCGGATACGCGGTACCCCCCGGTTAGAAGATTCCGTCATTCGACGGATTGTGCTGCCTCCCGGCCGCCGACATACACGAGAAGCCGTCGAATGACGGAAAGTTCAAGACCCCGGGACGCATCACGTCAGGTGGTCGTAGTCGCCGCGCACCCAGGCGGCGTGACGGTCGGCGGAGAAGCGGACCGCGGCTCGGGCGTCGGCGTCGATGATCGCCGCCGAAGTTGTTGTACAGCCGGTCGAACTCGAATCGGTCGGTGGCGTCGGCCAGTCGTTGCACGACCGCTGCGGACAGCGGGATCCGGTTCGGGTAGCTGCGCATGAACGATGCCGTGCCGTCCGGGTTGGCGAAGATCGTGTCGCCGGCCAGCAGCACGCCTCGCCCGGCCGCGCCGGCACTCCACAGCGCCACGCAGCTGCCGGGGAAGTGGCCGCCCAGCTCGTGCAGGGTGATCGTCGACGTCACCCGACGCTCACCGGACCACAGCTCGATCGCCTCACCGCGGCGCTGCAGCCATTCCGCGTCCTTCGCGTTGACCAGGACCGGCGCGTTCAGGACCTCGGCCCAGGCCAGCTGGACCCCGTACATGTGCGGGTGACTGGCGGCGATCGCGACGACCCGGCCGAGCCGGCGCACATGGTCGACGGCGTCGTCGGTGATCAGACCCGGCGGGTCCCAGAGCAGGTTGCCCTCGTCGGTGCGGACGATCATGGTCTGCTGCCCGATGCCCACCCCGGGCTTGGTGGTCAGTCCGACGAGATCCGGCTCGACCTCGAACCACTCCAGGGTGTGGCCGCCGGCGATCAGCGTCTCGACGGTGGTCCAGCGCTGCCCACCCTTCGGCAGGTACTGCCGCTCGTCGCCACAGATCGGGCAGATCCGGTCGGGGGAGTGGGCACTCTCGGTCTCGACCGCGCAGGTCGCACACAGGTGAATCGTCATCGGTCACACCTCCTGGTGGCCATGCTGCCACCGACTCACGGCGGCTGTCCCGTCCGGAGGAGGGGTGGCGGAGGTGCCCGCGACGATCAGAGCGGCACGCTCCCACGGTCGGTCGCGCTCGAAGAAGGGGAGCTCCTCGGCCATCCAGGTGTGCCAGAAGGCGATCGTCGCGTCGGCGTCACCGTTGACTCCCGACGCGATGTCCCGGGCGAGACCGCGCCGCTCCGCCTCGGCGAAGTCGGACTGGACCCAGAGGGCGGCGTCCAGCCACGGCGGTCGAGCTCGGTCCGGGAGGCACCGACGCCCTCGATGATCAGCAACCGCACGGTGTCGGCCACCTCGACGGCGCCCTCGCGCCCGTGACGGACCCACCCGGGCGGCCGGTACGCCACCGCCGAGCCGGCGCGGTAGGGACGGAGGACCCCGTCGATCATCGGCCCCGCCCAGTCGAAGATCGAGTGGTTCCAGGCGATGTCGTCGGTGCTCACGACCGCAGAGTCCGGCACGCACCTCGCCAATCGCTGGGCCAGGGTCGTCTTGCCACCCCCGCCCCGCCCGTCGACGGCGACCACCAGTCGTCCGGGCCCGAGTCGGTCGACGAGCTCCGCGGCCACGGTCTCGAGCGGTCGCACCTGCCAGGACTCGACCCGTGGCTCGCCCACGGCCGGGGTGATCATCACGACTGCCATCATGCCCGGCGCGGGAGACACGCGCGCCGTCGCTATCGTCGGCCACGTGACGAACTCACTGCTGATCGTCCACGTGGACATCGCGATCGTGCCGGACCAGCTGGACGCCTTCCTCACGGCGACCGAGGCGAACGCCGCCGCCAGCCGGCAGGAGCCGGGCATCCTCCGCTTCGACGTGCTGAGCGACCGCGCCGATGCCGGTCATGTGGTGCTGGTGGAGATCTACGCCGACGAGGCCGCGGCTGCCGCGCACAAGGAGACGGCCCACTACGCCACCTGGCGGGACACCGTCGCGCCGATGATGGCCCGGCCGCGGGTCGGCATCCGGTACGTCAACTCCTCGCCCGACGACGCCGCCTGGTGAGCGTCGCGTCGTTCGACCTGACCCTGCCGACCGAGATCCGCGTCGGTGCCGGCCGTGCCGGCGAGGCGCCGGACGTGGTGGTCGGCTGGGGAGCGCGGCGTGCCCTCCTGGTCACCGGACGATCCCCCGAGCGAGCCGCGCCGCTGAGGGCCGCCCTGACCGGGCGGGGCATCGAGACGGCGACGTACGCCGTGGCCGGTGAGCCCACCATCCAGGTCGTCCGCGAGGGCATCGCCGCAGCGGCCGGTTGCGACGCGGTGATCGGCTTCGGCGGTGGCAGCGCCCTGGATGTGGCCAAGGCGGTGGCCGTGCTGGCGGTCTCCGGGGCGGATCCCCTGGAACATCTCGAGGTGATCGGCGAGGGTCGACCGATCACCCGTCCCGGGCTGCCGTGCCTGGCGATCCCCACCACCGCCGGTACGGGTTCGGAGGTCACCCGGAACTCGGTGCTGTCCGGGGACGGGGTGAAGGCGAGCCTGCGCAGCCCGCTGATGCTGCCCCGGCTGGCGATCGTGGACCCGGACCTGCTGGCGGGGGTGCCGGCCGCGACCATCGCGGCCAGCGGGATGGACGCCCTGGCCCAGGTGATCGAGCCCTTCCTGTCCCGCCGGGCCAATCCTTTCACCGACGCACTCGCTCGGGACGGCATCGTCCGCTCGGCCCGCTCGCTGCGTCGGGCGGTCACCGAGGGGATGGTCGATCCCGGTGTACGGTCCGATCTCGCCGTCACCAGCCTGTTCGGTGGCTTGTGCCTGGCCAACTCCGGGCTCGGTGCCGTGCACGGTTTCGCCGCCGCTCTGGGCGCTCGGCTGGGTGCTCCGCACGGCGCCGTGTGCGCCGCCGTACTGGCCCCGGCCGTAGCCGTGAACCTCCGGGCGGTTCAGCATCGCGGTGGTGCCGACGCCGTGCTGCGGCTGACCGAGCTCGCGGTGCTGCTGACCGGGTCCGTGGACGCCGAGGCCGAGGACGTCGCCCTCTGGCTGGCCGACCTCGCCGGCGACCTGCAGATCCCTGGCCTGGCGTCGTACGGGCTGAGTGACGCCGACACCGTCGAGGTCGTCGCGGCGACGCAACGGGCCAGCAGCATGCGGGGGAACCCGATCGAGCTGACCGACGACGAGGTCGCAGAGATCCTCACCCGCGCCCTCTGACTCGGGGTTCACCAAGCTGTCGACGCCCAGAGCTGGAACACCGCGTAGGAACGTTCGGGGCGCCAGTGCTCCATCGCCGCGGGAACTTCGCGGTCCTTGGCCAGGCCGAGGGCCCGGCGGAGCACGAGGTCGCCGACCGGCACCGCGTCGGGATCACCGAACAGGCGCATCCGCAGATAGGCCACGGTCCACGGACCGATGCCCGGCAGGGCCAGCAGCGTCGCGGCCCGCTCGTCCCACTGCTCCCGCGGCAACGGCACCGGCCAGGGATCGGTCCGGGCGAACAGGTCGGCGACGGCCAGCACCGTACGGGCACGCGAGCCGGTGATCCCGATGGTCGCCCGCAGCTCCTCCAGATCGGCCCTGGCCACGCGCTCCGGTGTGGGGAAGGCGACCAGACCTCCTGGAGCGACCACGCCGTACGCCGCCACCAACCGTCCGGCGAAGGTGCGCGCCGCGGCCAGCGACACCTGCTGCCCCAGCACCGTGGAGATCGCCGCCTCGAACGACTCCGGATAGCGGATACGTCGTAAGCCCGGTCGCTCGCGGACCAACGGGCCCAGCGTCGGGTCGTCGGCGAACCTCGCCACCGAGGCAGCCGGATCCAGGTCGAGATCGAGCCAGTGCCGCACCCGACGGATCACGTCGGCGTCGTCGGCGTCACCGTCGACCTGCACGGCGATCGCGTCGTCGTCGGGGCGCACCGTCACGCCCACCGGACCGGTGGAACCCGGCAGCAGTCGACGATGCGTCCCCGCTACGGGATCGGTGACCTCACCGCCCGGCACGGCGTGCGCGCCGATCATCCGCAGCGCGAGCGACCAGTCGTACGCGCCGACGAACGGCAACCGCAGCAGCACGCTGTGCCTTCCTACCAGGCGTACGCGATCACCTCACCGAACAACGCCTCGGCATCGACCTCCCGACCCCGGGCGGTGAACCAGGTGGCGACGTTGCGGCAGTCGCGGGCCAGGAACTCCGGGCCCTGCGGGTTGCCGACGATGCTCACCGCCTGCGGCACGTCGATGATCACCAGGCGCTCCTCGGTGGCCAGGATGTTGAACGCCGACAGATCACCGTGGGTCAGACCCATCCCCGCCATCGTGCACATCGCCGTACGGAGCTGGTCGAAGTACGACCTCCAGCAGCTCCCGGGACGGGCGGGTCTGGGCCAGTCGCGGCGCTCCGGAACCGTCCGCCGAGGTGATGAACTCCATCAACAGCTCGGTGCCGTCCAGCTGGACCGGATAGGGAACCGGGAGCCCGGCGCTCCAGAGGGCGGACAGGTAGCCGAACTCGGCCATCGCCCACTCCCCGGCCTGGATCTGGCGTCCCCACCGAGTGCCCTTGGCCACGGCCCGACGATCCCGGCTGCGCCGGATCCTGCGTCCCTCCGTGTAGCCACTGTCCCGGTGGAACATCCGGTGGTCGTTGCCGCGGTAGCGCTTGGCCGCCATGATCACCGACGTCTCGTCGGTGGCCCGCTCCAGCAGGAAGACGTCGGCTTCCTTGCCGGTCTTGAGGATGCCGAGATCGGTGTCGATGGCGGCGTCCGCGGTGATCAACCAGTCCGGCCACGGCTCGGGACCGGCGGTGATGCCGATGTCGTCCCAGGTGGACCAGCGTTGACCGGGCGGCAGCTCGTCGGGGAGGGGTGCGTAGTCGAAGGGCTCAGGAAAGCGGGTGGGCTCGGTGTCGTCCGGCGCCGCAGCAGGTGAAACAGACATGAGGGGTGATGACTCCAGGAGAGAGAACGGATGAGGGCGCACTGAACGCCCGGACCTTGATGGACATCTCGACGCCTCCTCTGCTCTTCGCCGGGTCGGCTTCACCCGACCCGGTCGCCATGACCGCACTACGTGACAACTGTGAACACGACAACTAGGACATGCAAGTTGTTTTCCATAGACGACAACGAGGGCGGTACGTTGACTTCACCTTCGTTCCAGCACGACCCGACACGCGGCGATCCCGCATCCGGGGCCGGCGGGTGCACCCGTCGGGAAACAGTCGGACGCAACCCGTGCGTCCCACGACGAGAGGATGCATGAGTGAGCAATGGCGACCCCGAACTCGTTCAGCTCCTGACTCCTGAAGGCATTCGGGTCGACCACCCGGACTACGCCTTCGGCGGGAATGACGAGCAGGTCAAGGGCTTCTACCGCGACATGGTGATGACCCGCCGCCTGGACTCCGAGGCGACCTCCCTGCAGCGTCAGGGCGAGCTCGGCCTCTGGGCCTCCTGCCTGGGTCAGGAGGGTGCGCAGATCGGTTCCGGTCGCGCCATGAGTGACCAGGATGTCGTCTTCCCGACCTACCGCGAGCACGGCGTCGCCTGGACCCTCGGGGTGGATCCGCTGCAGCTTCTCGGTCTGTTCCGCGGTGTCGACCTGGGTGGCTGGGACGCGGCGAAGACCCGGTTCCACCTCTACACGATCGTCATCGGTGCGCAGGCTCTGCACGCCACCGGCTACGCCATGGGCATCGAGCGAGACGGCCTGGTCGGCACCGGCGACCCGGCCCGCGACGCCGCCGTGATCGGGTACTTCGGTGACGGGGCGACGAGCCAGGGCGACGTCAACGAGGCCTTCATCTTCGCGAGCTCCTACAACGCCCCCATCGTCTTCTTCTGCCAGAACAACCAGTGGGCGATCTCCGAGCCCATCGAACGGCAGTCCCGCATCCCGCTCTACCGACGGGCGTCCGGCTTCGGCTTCCCCGGCGTCCGGGTCGACGGCAACGACGTGCTGGCCGTCCACGCCGTCACCTCGCACGCGCTCGAGCGCGCCCGCTCCGGCAACGGTCCGACGTTGATCGAGGCGTACACGTACCGGATGGGTGCGCACACGACGTCGGACGACCCGACCAAGTACCGGCTCGCCGACGAGCTGGAGCACTGGCGACTGAAGGACCCGATCGAGCGGGTGCGGGCCTACCTGACCCGCGGGGGTCTGGCCGACGACGCGTTCTTCGCCGATGTCGATTCCGATGCCGACGAGCTGGCCACCCGGATCCGATCGGGTCTGCTGTCCCTGCCCGATCCCGACCTGGTGCAGCTGTTCGACAACGTGTACGAGGAACAGACCCCGCACCTGATCGACCAACAACGCTGGTACGCCGACTACTCGGCCAGCTTCGAGTCCGGCGACGACGCCGTCGCAGGGAGGCAGTGATGGCAGAAGATCCAAGCAAGCCGGGTGATCCCAGCAGGACCAGCAAGATCACCCTGGCCAAGGCCCTGAACGCAGGACTGCGGCGGGCGCTGGAGGCCGATCCCAAGGTGCTGCTGGCCGGTGAGGACATCGGCAAGCTGGGCGGGGTCTTCCGGGTGACCGAAGGACTGCAGAAGGACTTCGGCGAGCATCGGGTGATCGACTCGCCCGCTGGCCGAGTCCGGCATCGTGGGGACGGCTGTGGGACTGGCGATGCGCGGCTACCGGCCGGTCTGCGAGATCCAGTTCGACGGCTTCGTCTACCCGGCCTTCGACCAGATCGTCAGCCAGGTCGCCAAGTTCCACAACAGGTCCGCCGGTCGACAGAAGATGCCGATCGTGATCAGGATCCCCTCCGGCGGTGGGATCGGGGCGGTCGAGCACCACAGCGAGTCCCCGGAGACCTACTTCGCCCACACCCCTGGCCTCAAGGTGGTCATCTGCTCCAACCCGGTCGACGCCTACTGGATGATCCAGCAGGCCGTCGCCTCCGATGATCCGGTGATCTTCTTCGAGCCCAAGCGGCGGTATCACGAGAAGGCCGAGCTGGACACCTCGATCCCGCCGATCCCGTTGCACAGTGCGAGAGTCGTCCGTCCGGGCACCGACGTGACGGTGCTCTGCTACGGCCCGATGGTGAAGACCTGCCTGGACGCCGCCGGTGCGGCCGCCGACGAGGGCCGGTCGCTCGAGGTGATCGACCTGAGGACCCTCTCGCCGATCGACATGGCCACGGTCGTCACCTCCGTCCGCAAGACCGGGCACGCCGTGGTCGTGCACGAAGCGGTGATCAACCTGGGGCTGGGGGCCGAGCTCTCCGCCCGGATCAGCGAGCAGTGCTTCTACTCGTTGGAGGCGCCCGTGCTGCGGGTCGGTGGGTTCGACATCCCCTATCCGCCGAGCCGGGTCGAGGACGAGTACCTTCCGGACCTGGACCGTGTGCTCGACGCCGTCGACCGGTCACTGGCGTACTGATCTCGAAGAGGAGAGCACCGCGTGGCGATCAAGGAGTTCCGGCTGCCCGACCCGGGTGAGGGTCTCGTCGAGGCCGACATCGTCACCTGGCGGGTGGCCGTCGGGGACGTGATCAAGGTCAACGACATCCTGCTGGAGATCGAGACCAGCAAGTCACTGGTCGAGCTGCCGAGTCCGTACGAGGGCACCGTGACCGGTCTGCTGGTCGCCGAGGGTGACACCGTCGACGTGGGGGTGCCGATCATCGTCATCGACGACGGCATCGAGTCGGCTGCTCCCACTGCGCCCGCCGTGCCCGCTGCCGGAGCCGCGGAGAACGGCGAACGGGTCGCCAACCTGGTCGGCTACGGCGCCAAGCCGGGCGACACCCGCCGGCGGCCCCGCAAGAACGCGGCGCTCGAGGAGGCCCACGAGCAGGTGAACAGCACCTTCGCCATCGACGCTCCGGTGTCGCGACGCGCCGATCACCGGGAGGCCCTGCAGCCGGCGCCCGCGCGCCCGCAGGGTGAACCGTTGCCCGCTCCGGGACCGACCGCGGGGGAGACGGTGCCGCCCTCGGCCGGCGCCGTGCTCGCCAAACCGCCCGTACGCAAGCTCGCCCGAGATCTGGGTGTCGACCTGGCCACGCTGAGTGGGACCGGCACCGGCGGGGTGATCACGCGGGACGACGTCGAGTCGGCCGCCCGACGAGCCGCCGCCCCGACCCCAGCGGCGCCGGTGACGTCGCCGATCGTCGCGGCCGAGGACCGCCGCATACCGATCAAGGGCGTCCGCAAGGCCACCGCCGCGGCGATGGTGCGGTCGGCGTTCACCGCTCCGCACGTGACGGTGTGGGTGGAGGCCGACGTGACCGCGACGATGGAGCTGGTGAGCACGATCAGGGCCCGGCGGGACTTCGCCGACGTCAAGATCTCCCCCCTGCTGATCGTGGCCAAAGCGGTGTTGATCGCGTTGCAGCGCAACCCCGAGCTCAACTCGTCCTGGGACGAGGCCGCCCAGGAGATCCTGCTCAAGGCCGGAGTGAACCTGGGCATCGCCGCGGCCACCCCCCGCGGACTCATCGTGCCGAACATCAAGAACGCGGACCGGCTGTCGCTGTTGGAGCTGGCTCAGGCGTTCGGCACCCTGGTCGCCCTGGCCCGTTCCGGGAAGACCCCGCCGGCCGATCTGGCGCGCGGCAGCTTCACGATCACCAACATCGGGGTGTTCGGCGTCGACGGGGGTCTGCCCATCCTCAATCCCGGCGAGGCGGGGATCCTGGCCATCGGTCAGATCGTCCGCAAGCCGTGGGTGGTCGGCACCGGAGCGGAGGAGCGGATCGAGCCGCGCTGGGTGACGACGGTGGCCGTGTCCTTCGACCACCGGCTGGCCGACGGTCAGCAGGGCTCGACCTTCCTCTCCGACGTGGCCCAGATCCTGTCGGATCCAGGGTTGGCCCTGGTCCTGACGTAGGGCTACGCCACCGAGGCGGTGTGTGCGCGAACGAACGGCGCCATCTGCTCGGACATGGCCGCCGCCCAACGGGTCCGGTGCGGTAGCTGCGGGCTGACGGGTCGTCGGGCCAGCCGGTGCAGGGCCGCGGCCAGACCGGACACCACGCAGATCAGCAGCTCGGGGTCGCACTGCGAGCCGATCCGGTGCCGTCGCCAGACCTCCATCACGTCGATCGGTCCACCAGTACTCGCATCGGCCCCCGACCCGACGACGTCGGCCAGCAGCAGAGCGAGGTCCACCCAACAGGCGGCCAGTCCCGGATGGGCCCAGTCGACGAACCACGCGTCCTGGTCGGACGGCCGGTCGGCCAGGAGGATGTTGTCGGCTCGGAGATCGAGGTGCGACAGGACCGGCGGGTCGTGCGAGGACCCGCTGGAGACCTCGATCAGCCGTGCTTCGCGATCGAGCCAGGACGTGACCAGTGGCTGCCACGGATCGGCCTGATCGGCGGCGAGTGCACTCCAGGCGGTGAAGAACGGCGGGGGCCGCGAGGTGACCTCCCAGGGGGTCGTGCGCAGGACGGCCTCGACGGGGTCCCAGGCCCGCAGCACCCTGGTCAGATCCTCAGGGTCCCACGGGTGCGGGACGGCCAGACCGGGCACTGCGGGGGTGATCATCGCCCACCAGCTGTCGCCGGCGACCGGCACCTCTCCGGCGTCCAGCACGCGAGGCACCCCGGGGAGGGCCGGCAGCCGGGCCGACAGCTCGGCCTCGTGGGTCAGCAGCTGGAGGGCGAACGGGTTGTCCGATCCGTTGACGACCTTCACGAACAGGGAGCGACCGTCGTCGCCGGTCACCACGCACGCGATCCCGGTCGACATGCCACCGGTCCGGTCACTCCAGCGCGTCACCCGACTCCCGAGTCGTGCCTCGACCCAGGTCGTCACCTCGACCGGCGCCTGCGCCCAGGGCATCCGCGCGCCGTACAGGAACGTGTGCGGCGGAACGGTGGACACCATGGGCACCATGCTCGGCAGCACGGGGATCCGCCGCAACGGGATTCCGCACTTGTCAGGACAAATGGACAAGGCTAGCGTGAGCGTCGAACCAGGAGGGGACGACAGTGAGTGTGCGCATCGGCGTCATCGGCACCGGCAACATGGGTGCGGACCACATCCGCAATCTGCAGCGCTTCGTGGCCGGGTCGCAGGTCACCGTGGTCGCGGACTACGACCGAGCCACAGCCGAGGCCGTGGCGAGGTGGTCCGGCGCGCGGGTCGCCGTCGACGGACACGCCCTGATCACCGACCCCGAGGTCGACGCGGTGATCATCGCGTCCCACGACTCCACCCACTACACGTACGCGCTGGCATCGGTCGCGGCGCGCAAACCGACCCTGTGCGAGAAGCCGCTGGCCCCGACCCTGGCCGAGTGCGAGGAGATCGTGGCGGCCGAGGCCGCGGCCGGCGGGAACCTGCTGTCCCTCGGTTTCATGCGCCGGTTCGACCCGGCCCACACCGAGCTGAAGGCGGCCATCGACGCCGGTGTGATCGGTCCCGTGCTGCGCGTCACCGGCGCCAGCCGCAACGTCGTCGGCTACCCCGACACCACGTCGGAGCGGATCATCACCAACTCGGTGATCCACGAGCTCGACTCGATCCCGTGGCTGCTCGGCTCGCCGGTCACCTCGGTGGCCTGGCTGGCCGGTCGCGCCACCAGCAAGGTCCCGGAGGGAGTGGCCGACCCCTCGCTGACCCTGCTACGGACCGCCGACGGCGTGCTGACGTCGGTCGACATGTACGTCAACGCGGAGTACGGCTACGACCTGCGCACCGAGGTGCTGGGCGAGAAGGGCGCCCTGTCGCTCACGGATCCAGCCCTGGTGGCGGTCGATCTGGGTCGGCAGCGGTCCACCGGCGTATCCGCTGGACTGGCGGCCCCGGTTCGCCGACGCCTACCGGCTCGAGCTCGGCGCCTGGGTCGCGGCGGTGGCCGCGGGAGTTCCCAGCCCACTGGCCAGTGCCACCGACGGGTTGGCCGCGAGCCGGGTGGCGGCCGCTGTGATCACCTCGATGCACGAGGGTGGCCGCTGGGTCGAGGTCGCTCGATGACTCTGCCGTCGGTGTTACCCGCTGCGCGGACCCCCGACCCGAGATCGGCCCCGTCGTTGCGTTGGGGCGTGATCGGCACCGGTTGGATCGCCGACCGCTTCGTGTCGTCGCTCCAGCAGCACTCGAGTCAGCGGGTGGTCGCCGTCGGCTCCCGTACGCAGGAGTCCGCCCGAGCCTTCGCCGATCGGCACTCCATCGCGGCGGCGTACGGGTCGTACGAGGAGCTGGTCGCTGACGAGGACGTGGACGTGGTCTACGTGGCCACGCCGCACAACGCCCACCTGCCGGTGGCTCTGCTCTCGCTGGGGGCCGGCAAGCACACCCTGGTGGAGAAGCCGTTGGGGGCGACGGCCGAGGAGGCCCGGCAGATCGCCGCCGCGGCCGAGACGGCCGGGGTGTTCTGCATGGAGGCGATGTGGACCGCCTTCCTGCCCAAGTTCGACGTCCTGCGGCAGCTGCTGCCCGCGCTCGGTACCCGGCTCAGTGTCGTGGCCGACTTCGGTGAGTGGTTCGCCGAGGGCCACCGGATCCTGAAGCCCGAGCTGGCCGGAGGACCCCTGCTGGATCTCGGGACGTACCTGGTGGCCTTCGCCCTTGACGTGCTGGGACCGACGGAGTCCGTCATGGCCACCGGTCAACGGATCCCCAGCGGCGTGCTGGGCCAGGTCGGCGCCCTGCTGGCCCACCACGGCGGTCGGCAGTCGGTGCTGCACACCACGCTGTTGAGCAACACCCCGACCACCGCGGTCATCGCCGGAAGCGAGGCGACCCTGGTGATCGACGGGCCGTTCTACCAACCCGGTGGCTTCACGCTCGAGGCCACTGACGGATCGAGCCTGCGCTACGACGAGGAGTCGATCGGCCACGAGGCGCTGCACTTCCAGGCGGCCGAGGTGGCGCGTCGGATCAGCGGCCGGTGAGACTGGCTCGCCGCTGCGGCCGCTGGCGGCGTCGATCGCCACGCTCGAGGTGCTGGACGCGATCGCCGAAGCCTGTCGAGTAAGGCGCTGAACTGGAAATCGACCGACTGATCGCCATCGACTACTGCGGCGATCGACCGGCGGGCCGATTTCTCCAGGTAGATTTCCAGTATGCACCCAGTCCATCGAGGCTCTGTTCGACCGTGTCGACGTGATCGCTCGTCGCGCGCACCCGGACCTGGTGACGGTTCTGGATCGGGCGATCCGTCTCGGTGAGATCGAGCCCGTGCTGCCCGGGGTCTACGCCCAGACCCACCACAAGAAACTCCCGACCGTACGAGTGCAGGCGCTGCAGCTGTACGAACCGACGGCGATCCTGGTCGAGCATGTGGCCGCGCAGCTGTCCTTCTGGCCCGCCATCGAGGTGGACACGGTCACGGCGGCGGTGTCCGCGCAAGCTGGCGCTCAGGCGGGCTACCGCTTCCGACGACGGACGATCCCGAACCACTTGGTGCAGGAGATCGACGGCGTACGGATGACCAAGGCCGCGCTGACAGCGATCGACCTCGGGCGCCGATGCGATCGACGTCGCCTTACGGACGGGCGCGGCCACTCTGGACGACATGCGAAAAGCGCTGGCGGCCATCCGTTCGCAGCCGGGAAACGCTGCCCGCCGGCTCGTGCTGCAGGAGTCGAGCGACGATCCGTGGTCGACCGCCGAACGCCGGTTCCACGGGTTGCTCCGAGGCGCCGGTATCGAGGGCTGGCGTGGCAACGTCGAGGCGGCCGGGACCGGCTACACCGTGGACGTGCTGTTCCGTGCCGAGCGACTGGTGATCGAGATCGACGGTCACGCCTATCACGGGGACGCCAACTTCGAGCACGACCGCTGGCGTCAGAACGCGATCGTGCTCGCCGGCTGGCGAGTGCTGCGCTTCACTTGGACCATGATCGACTCGTACCCCGACCGAGTGATCGAGACCGTCCGGGCAGCGCTCGGTCAGCGCCGGCGGAACCCCACCACCACCGGGTCGTGATCCGAGGACCGCTTCGGGTCGGGTGAGTAGAAGTCGTTCGCGGTCGTCTTGTACGTCGAGTACTCCAGGGCCGGTGACTCTCCGGCGTTGATGTTCCAGATGTCGGCGCGGGTGAGCCGGTCCCGGGCGGGGCCGTTGAGCAGCACGTGGTCCAGGGACCCGGCCAACCCGCTGAACGAGTAGGACCACTCGTCGGCCGGGGCGGCATTGCCGTAGCCGGCCTCGTAGAGCACCTGCAGCGGATCCTCCGCGCCGTAGGAGTTGAAGTCGCCGATCAGGGCGACGGCGGATGCTCCGGCTCGGTGCTGCACCGACGGGATCCAGTCCCGCAGCGCCGTGGCCTGCCGGACCCGGTCGCCGTTGTAGACGCCCCTGACCGTCGCCGCGGTCGGCGTTGTCGCCGGCCGCGTCGTCGCCGCCCTTGGACTTCAGGTGGTTGACCACCACGAGCACCGGGTCGCCGCCCGCCCAGGCCGTGAACGAGGCGGCGATCGGGGTCCGGGCGTTGGCGAACGCCCCACCCGGACCCGGCGGCCGCACCGAGCGCGTACGCCGGGCCGTCCAGCCGGACCCAGCGGGGCTGGTAGATGAGCGCGTTGGTGATCACGTCCTGCTCGCGTCGGGTCCTGCAGCTCGGTCGAGGACGGCACGAACGCCCACTTCCGGAACCCGGCCGCCCGGTTGAGGGCGGCCACCAGCGAGGCCAGCGCCTCGTCCGGCTGCTCACCGCAGGACCACCGAGTTCTCGATCTCCATCAGGCCGACCACGTCGGCGTCCAGGGTGTTCAGGGCCGTCACGATCTTGGTCTGCTGCCGGCTGCAGGTCGGCCGGTCCCAGGCTCCCCGGACGTCGCAGTCGAAGGTCACGTTGAAGGTGTCGTCGGTGGCCAGGTTGCCGCCCGTGCAGCTGGTGCGGCCGGAGCCGGTGGTGGTGAAGTAGTTGAGCACGTTGAACGACGCCACTGACAGGGCTCCGCCGACCCGGGGGGCGCGGTCGTCGGCCACGGCGCGGATGCTGGCCGGCTCCGACCCCGGCGCCGTCGGCGTGGTCGGGTTGAACTTCCAGGCGCTGTTCCGGTAGTCCACGATGACCGGCTCGGTCAACCGCAGCCGGTCGCCGACGGCCACGTCGACACCCACGGAGAGGTAGGGCAGTGGGCGGGCCGCCAGGGTCGCGGTCCGGGTGTAGCCGCGGTTGGAGCCGTCGTCCAGGTTGACCCGGACGGCCAGGTTGCGGGCCGCCTGGGCCGCCGCTTCGGGAGTGCCGGGGCGGGCCACCTCGGTCGGCTGCAGCGGCAGCTCGTCGCTGCTCAGCCCCAGCTCACCGAAGCGGAGCAGCGGGAAGGTGTCGCTGACCGTGAAGCGCTCGTCGCTGGCGTAGAGCATGGACTCGAGGTTCTCGCGCTGGGCGACCGTGGCGGCCCAGCGACAGCCCGGTCAACGGGCGGACGGCGGGGACGGTGCCGGTCAGCTCGGGTGATGGTGACCGTGCCGGCGAGCTGGGTCAGCCCGGAGAACTCGCCGGCTGTGCCGGTCACGCTGACCGCGTCGCCGACCTGCACCGAGAACGGCGTGTTGTTCATGAACACGAACACGGCGTCCGAGGCGCGGCTGAGGTCCCGGCCCGGACCGCCGGTGCCGGCGGTCTGGATGACGAAACCGCGCAGCTCCGCGGTCGATCCCTGCCCGTAGACCGCTGTCACCCGCGACGGCGTCGTGGTGACGACCTGACCTGCCACCGGAGTGGTCGCGCCCGTCCCCTGGATCTCGGCGATCGGGATCGGGTCGGCGGCGTGCGCCTGCTGCGGCGCGGCCACCAGCCCCGCGATCAGCAGGCCGAACCCCACGGCGTACGCACTCAGGCGTCGAAGCGTCATCGCAGCAGCATCGCCGACGCCACTGACATCAGGGAAGGGCTCAGGTGAAGAGCGGCTGAAGACCGAACGACTCCTCGAGGGACCGCATGGCCTGCTCGTCGGGCCGACCGGACACCTTGGCCGCCGCCGCCAGCACCGACGGCAGGATGGTCACGTCGCCGACGGTGTTCAGGAACAGGCCCTCGCGGCCGAGCACCCAGGCCACCGCGGTGTCGATCGCGTCGGGGTCGGTCAGCGGCTCGTACCAGGTGCTGGCCGTCTGCTCCCGGTCACCCCAGGGCGCGCGGGTGATCGACTTGATCGTCTGCACCGCGACCTGCCGCTCCGCGCACACCGCCACCAGCCGCTCGAAGTCGTCCAGGTAGGCGGTGTTGTTGGACATGGCGAAGTTGTAGGGCAGCAGCACCGAGTCGAACGGGTACTGCTCCAGCGACCGCAGGTGCTGCGCGGCCACGGTCACCCCGTGACCGGTCACGCCGATGTGGGAGACCAGGCCCTGCTCCTTGGCCTCGACCACGGCCTCCAGCGCGCCGCCCGGGGCGAAGGCCGTCTCCCACTCGTCGGCCTCGACCAGGTTGTGCAGCTGGATCAGGTCGAGGTGGTCGGTCCGGAGCCGCTCCAGCGACTCGCCGATCTCGCGGGTCGCCCCCTCCCGGGTCCGCTCACCGGTCTTGGTGGCCAGGAAGAACTGGTCCCGGTGGGTCTCCATCCAGGGTCCGAGCCGCAGCTCGGCGTCGCCGTAGGAACGGGCGGTGTCGATGTGGTTGATGCCGTAGGAGATGACCAGCTCCATCGTCTGGTCGGCCTGCTCCTGGGTCACGTCGCCCAGGGCGGCTGCGCCGAACAGGACTCGGGTGCTCTCGTGGCCGGTGCGGCCGAAGGACAGGGTCGGGATGGCGGCGGAGGTCATGCCGCCATTCTGCACCCAGGGTCCGACCGGCCGCCGGGCACGACGATGAGCGCCGCTTTGCGTGCGTTCTCCGACCACTGTAACGTAGGCCAACGCCAGGGCTGCCTCTCCTTTGTTCATTACGGCGAGCAGCAGCAGGAGGCCCGCTCCCGGCGTAGAGGTGTGGTGGAGCAGGGCGTCGGTCGTCAAGCGGCTTCGGTGGCGGGCGGATACCCAGAGACCCGCAGCCAGGACCAGCCCGGCGACGGCGGCGCTCAGGCCCAGCGCGCCGAGCGCGGCAGGAAGGAGCCGGAGGGCGACGAGGGCTCCCGACGGCGATGGTCAAGACGGTGCGACGCCAGGCGAGCTCGGTGCGCTCGGGCTGCAGGCCGGGGTCGAGATCGTGTCGGCCCGCTGACCGCTCATCTCACGAGGAAGCCGATGGCGAGGAGGGCCGCGACGGCGGCGATCCCCACCGCGAGTACGGGTGCGACGAGCGAGGTCTGCAGTGGCGAGGCCCGCCGCATGGCCCTCTCCACGAGGCCCCAGACCGCCAGGCCAGGCGGCACACCAGAACAGACCGATCAGCGTCACCGCGGTGGCGAGCGCACGCTCGGCGGCAACGCAGCGCCAGTGCCTCTATGCGACGCCGCCGCATCAGCCAGGCGTGCGTATCCACGCCAGACGTTCGTTCGTTGCCAGTAACGCATCTCTCCCTTCACCCCCCGGGTGGTGCTCGTCTACCCCGGGCCTTCACCCGGTGTCGCGTCGTAGGCGCAGCGGATCCCCTGGTTGCCGGACGAGCTGTCGGGGTCGTTGCGGGTGCGGGCGGCGACGCGGTAGCGGTTGCAGTACGAGGCGTGGCACAGGTACGACCCTCCCCGCATCACCTTGGCCGTGCCTGCCTTCGGCCCGGCGGGGTTCGACGCCGGGTGGGCCTGATGGTCGGTGGACCACCAGTCAGCCGTCCACTCCCACACGTTCCCGGCGACTTCGTAGAGACCGAACCCGTTGGGAGGGAAGCTGCGCACCGGCGCGGTGCCGTGGTGTCCGTCGTCGGCGGTGTTCTTGACCGGGAACTGCCCTTGCCAGATGTTGCACAGGTGCTGTCCGTCCGGGGTGAGGTCGTCACCCCACGGGTACCGCGCCCCGTCGAGGCCGCCGCGGGCGGCGTACTCCCACTCGGCTTCGGTGGGCAGCCGACCGCCGGCCCAGGCGCAGTAGGCGGCTGCGTCGGCCCAGGAGACGTGCACGACCGGATGGTCCTCGCGGTCGGCGAGGTCGGTGTCCGGTCCCTCGGGATGTCGCCAGTCCGCCTGCTGCACGGCACACCACCAGGGGGTGGTCGGCGGCCGCGGTGAGATCTTGCGGACGGTGGCCGGGAGGAACTTGGCGAAGACGTAGGACCAGCCCCAGGCTTCCGCCTCGGTGCGGTAGCCGGTCGCCTCGACGAAGGCGTTGAAGCTCGTGTTGGTGACGGCGGTGGCGTCGATGGCGAAGGAACGCACGTCGACCTGACGGACGGGGCCCTCGCCGTCGTCGGAGAAGCCTTCTCGGTCGTCGGTGCCCATCAGGAACGTTCCGCCCGGCAGGTGGATCCGCTGGGGTGCGTGGGCCGCAGCCGGGACAGCCGTGGCCGTGGGGGCGGCGGTGACGGGCTGAGCCACCGTGGACGGCTGTGTCCGTGTCCCACCAGCGGTGCCGCCATGGTCGTCGGCACCGCGGTTGCCTGCGGGGGCGCAGCAGGATGAGGTCGTTCCGTCTGGACCTGTCATTGCTGTGAGGGTAGTGGTGACCGCTGCGAGAGCACCTCCGCCCGGCGCTGGTCGAGCGTGGCGGTGACGCGTTCGCGGTCCCCGGGGTAGACGCGGTACAGCAGTCCGAGCGCGGCGGCGTTGCCACCTCGCGGAGGCGGGGGCGTGACTGGTGCGAGAGGGGGCGTCAGGGGTCAGGTCAGAAGGCGGCTTCCGGCAGGTCCATCACGGCCAGGTCGGTGGCTTCGGCGATCTGGACCTCGGCGGCCAGCTTCGGCAGCACGGTCCTGGCGAACCAGCGGGCCGAGGCGACCTTGCCCTCGTAGAACGCCTGGTCCGCGGCCGACAGCTCGCCGCCCAGCCGGGTCAGCGCGACCTCGGCACCGCGCAGCAGCAGCCAGGCGCACACCACGTCACCGATCGCCATCAGCAACCTGGTCGTGTTCAGCCCCACCTTGTAGACGTTGCGCACGTCGCCCTCGGGGGCGCCGGGGGCCGAGGACCGCAGCGTCATGATCATCGAGGCGACGATCTCGCCGACGTTCTCCAGCCCTCGCTCCAGCAGGTCGCGCTCCTCCTTCAGCTGGCCGTTGCCGGCCTCCGCCTCGATCAGGGCGCTGATCTGGGTGGACAGGTCGGTCAGTGCCCGACCCTGGTCCTTGACGATCTTGCGGAAGAACAGGTCCTGCCCCTGGATGGCTGTGGTGCCCTCGTACAGGGTGTCGATCTTGGCGTCGCGGACGTACTGCTCCAACGGGTAGTCGGTGAGGAAACCGGAACCACCGAAGGTCTGCAGGGACTCCGTGCCCAGCAGCACCCAGGAGCGTTCCGAGCCGTAGCCCTTGACCACGGGCAGCAGCAGGTCGTTCAGCCGCTCGGCGTCGGCGTCGGTGCGACCCTCGGCGGCGGCCATCGCCACCCGGTCCTGCACGCTGGCGGTGTAGAGGACCAGTGAGCGAAGACCCTCGGCGTACGCCTTCTGCGTCATCAGGGAACGCCGGACGTCGGGGTGGTGGGTGATCGTCACACGGGGTGCGGTCCGGTCGCCGGCGGCGGCCAGGTCGGCACCCTGGACCCGCGACTTCGCGTAGTCCAGGGCGTTCAGGTAGCCGGTGGACAGCATGGCGATCGCCTTGGTGCCGACCAGCATCCGGGCGTGCTCGATCACCTGGAACATCTGGGCGATGCCGTCGTGCACCTCGCCCAGCAGCCACCCCTGGGCGGGCGCACCGTCACCGAAGGTGAGCTCGCAGGTGGTGGAGACCTTGATGCCCATCTTCTTCTCCACGTTGGTGGCGAAGACGCCGTTGCGCTCCCCGGTCAGCTCGCCGGTCTCGTGGTCGAAGTGCCACTTCGGCACGATGAACAGCGACAGTCCCTTGGTGCCGGGACCGCCGGCGCCCTCCACGCCCACCGGGCGGGCGAGCACCAGGTGCACGATGTTCTCGGTCATGTCCTGCTCGCCGGAGGTGATGAACCGCTTGACGCCCTCGAGGTGCCAGGACCCGTCGGGCTGGGGGATCGCCCGGGTGCGACCCGCGCCGACGTCGGAGCCGGCGTCCGGCTCGGTCAGCACCATGGTGGCGCCCCACTGCCGGTCGATCATGATCTGGGCGATCCGGCGGTCCCGCTCGGTGCCGTTGTGCCAGAGCACGGTGGCGAACTTCGGTCCGGCGGAGTACATGAACAGGGCCGGGTTGGCCCCCAGGTTCAGCTCGTTGACGGCCCACTGCAGCGACGGCGGACTCGGCTGCCCGCCCAGCTCCGCCGGCAGCTCCAGGTTGTAGAACCCGGCGTCCATCATGGTCGCGTACGACGCCTTGAACGACTCCGGCAGCGTGACCGACCGGGTGGCGGGGTCGTAGACGGGCGGGTTGCGGTCGCCGTCGGCGTAGGTGGTGGCCAGCTTGGTGGTGGCCAGGTGCTCGATCTCGGTCAGCACGGCCACGGCGGTGTCGTGGTCCATGTCCTCGTAGGGCCCGTGGCCCAGCACCTCGTCGCGGCCCAGGACCTCGAACAGGTTGAAGAAGATGTCCCGCAGGTTCGACCTGTAGTGGCTCATGACTGGCTCCCTCGCTCACGTTACCGCCCAGTAACTTCCATGATGCTACTGGCCGGTAACTTAGACAAGCCCGGATGCTGGTGTGACTGGTGTGAAAGTCGTGACCCTGAAAGTCTTGTGGGGGTTTGCTCAGGAGCGCATAATCCGGCGTGGACGGTCGCTTCCCCGATGCCGTTCGAGGAGGCTTCGATGACGCAGCTTGACGTCAACTGGTTCGACTACGGCATGTTGTTCGTCTACTTCGGGCTGGTGGTCACCATCGGCGTGCTGGCCCGGCGGGCCATCGCCACGTCGGAGGACTTCCTGCTCTCGGGACGGTCGCTCCCGGCCTGGGTGACGGGCATCGCGTTCATCTCGGCCAACCTGGGCGCCATCGAGATCCTGGGCATGGCGGCCAACGGCGCGCAGTACGGCACCTCGACAGTGCACTTCTACTGGATCGGCGCCGTGCCGGCCATGGTGTTCCTCGGCCTGGTGATGATGCCGTTCTACTACGGCTCCAAGGTCCGCAGCGTCCCCGAGTACCTGCGTCGACGGTTCAACCGCCCCACCCACCTGTGGAACGCGCTGAGCTTCGCCGCGGCCAGCGTGCTCACCGCCGGCGTCAACCTCTACGCCCTGTCCCTGGTCATCCAGGCCCTGCTGGGCTGGCCGCAGTGGCTGTCGATCCTGCTGTCAGCGGTCTTCGTGCTGGCCTACATCACCCTGGGCGGTCTGTCCGGTGCCATCTACAACGAGGTGCTGCAGTTCTTCGTGATCATCGCCGGCCTGGTGCCGTTGGTGATCATCGGTCTCAAGGACGTCGGCGGCTGGTCCGGACTGGAGGCCAAGGTCTCCGCCCAGGCCGGGACCGAGAACTTCTTCTCCCCCTGGGGCGGCACCGGGGTGGGCAGCTGGACCAACCCGCTGGGTGACTGGATCGGCATCGTGATGGGCCTCGGCTTCGTGCTGTCCTTCGGCTACTGGACCACGAACTTCACCGAGGTGCAGCGCGCCCTGTCGGCCAAGAACCTGTCGGCGGCCGAGCGGACGCCGCTGATCGGCGCCTTCCCCAAGATCTTCATCCCCGCCCTGACCATCATCCCCGGCCTGATCGTGATCGCGATCTTCCCGGGCTTCGGCAAGGAGGGGTCGGGCACCACCTACAACGACGCCATCCCGGCCCTGATGAACCACTACCTGCCGAACGGCACCCTGGGCATCGCCGTCGCCGGTCTGCTGGCCGCCTTCATGGCCGGCATGGCGGCCAACGTCAGCTCCTTCAACACCGTCTTCACCTACGACATCTGGCAGACCTACATCAAGAAGGACAAGCCGGACCGGTACTACCTGAACGTCGGCCGGGTCGTCACCATCGTCGGCATCATCGTGGGTATCGGCACCGCGTTCATCGCGTCGCAGTTCAGCAACATCATGAACTACATCCAGACGCTGTTCTCCTTCTTCAACGCGCCGGTCTTCGCCACCTTCATCATCGGCATGTTCTGGAAGCGGACGACACCCTGGGCCGGCTTCTTCGGACTCGTCTCCGGCTTCGTCGCGGCGGTCACCTTCCAGTACCTGATCGGTCCGAACATCGCGTACTTCTACGCCGGTCAGACCATGGACGGCGCGATCAACGCCCAGATGCTCAACTTCTACGGGGCCATCGTGGCCTTCGCGGTCGACGCCGTGGTCACTGTCGTGGTCACCTTGTTCACCACGTCCAAGCCCCTGGGTGAGCTCAAGGGTCTGGTCTGGGGCGTGCCGGATCCGGACGCCGGTGACCCGCACGAAGGCTACGTCCGCAAGTGGTACGAGTCGCCCAAGCTCCTCGGCTTCACCGCCCTGGGTATCGTCGCCGTTCTGTCGATCATCTTCATCTGAGGGAGGGAAAGCACATGGCCAAGCACGAACCGACCTCCGAAGAGCTCGCAGCCAAGGACGCACCGACGTCGGCGGCCTCGAAGCTGTTCGACCTGCGCATCCTGATCGGCGCGCTGTTCACCTTCTACGGCGTGGCGCTGACCATCTACGGTCTGTTCACGTCGCCGGCGGACATCGCCAAGTCGGCCGGCATCCACATCAACCTGCTGCTCGGCATCGGCATGCTGGTGCTCGGGCTGCTGTTCCTGCTGTGGGCCCGGTTGGCGCCGGTGGTGCACGACACCACCGCCGTCGCCTCCGACCGGCCCCCGATGCACTGATCCGACACCCGCGCACGCTGCCCTCGGCTGGTCCACCGGACCGGCCGGGGGCTAGTGCTTTCTGGTGCGGGCGGCGGCCTCGGAGCACATCAGGAAGGCCACGGAGCGCACGCAGTCCTCGGCCAGCAGTGGGTGTCTCCGTCGCAGTGCTCCGGTCACTGCCCGCGTCATCCGCTGCCAGGAGTGCCTCCGCTCGGCGGATCGGTCGTCCCCAGCTTCGCTGATGCCGAGCCGGGCCGACGCGTCCTCCGCGGTCGCGATCACGGCCAGCACCTCTCTCAGCAACGCGGGTTCGACAGCGGTGGGGTGGCGGCCCGGTCTGGTCGAGCTGTGCAGGTACTGGCCGGTGTACTTCAGCACTGCCTCGTCGAGAGGGCCGAGTCGCACGCCGCGTCGAGCTCGGTCACGGTTCGCCACGTAGGCCTGGGCGACCTGCGGGTGAGACTCCTCGGTCGCCGAGTGCAACGAGTCGACGAGCTGCCCGCGTTCGAGCAGCTGGGATGTCGGCGCCGTGGGCGACCAGCATCGTGGTGACCAGCGCCTTCTCCCGGAAGAGGGCGTCGACGTCGGCGGCCGCCCCGAGCAGGATGGTGTCGCGCAGGCTGATCGCGGCGTCCTCGTCGAGCTCCCCCTGGACGCCGGCGGCGTCGCACAGCGGGACGATCGCGACCCACAGCAGCAGGTGGCGGGCCAGGTCGTTCTCGATCACCTCCAGGTGCGACTGACCTATCGGGAACGAGAAGGTCCGCGGGCTGTGCAGGCCGTCGTTGCCGGCGCCCAGCTCCAGCCTCAGCTCGTCGCCGTCGCGGACGACGTACGGGATCCATCCGCTCCGGCGACTGAAGACGACCTCGGACACGCTGCCGAACGTATCTGCCGGGGGTCCGGCGGTTTGCCCTCTGGTGACCGGGGTAGTTTCCGAACGTGTCCATCCTCACTGAAACGTTCCCGCTGGCCTCCGGCCACCACATCCCGAAGGTCGGCTTCGGCACCTGGCAGATCCCGGAGGGATCGCCGGCGTACGACTCGGTGGCCGAGGCCCTGAAGCTCGGCTACCGCCACATCGACTCCGCGCTGGCCTACGGCAACGAGAAGAGCGTGGGTCGGGCGATCCGCGACTCCGGCGTGCCGCGCGACGAGGTCTACATCACGACCAAGCTGCCGGCGGAGATCAAGGACGCCAAGGGCGCTCGAGAGGCCTTCGAGACGTCGGCGAGCAACCTCGATCTGGGACCGATCGACCTGTGGCTGATCCACGCGCCCTGGCCCTGGCAGGACATGGGCTCCGACCACCGGGCCGGCAACATCGAGGTCTGGAAGGTCTTCGAGGAGATGCACGCCGCCGAGCGAGTGCGCTCCATCGGGGTGTCCAACTTCGACGTCGACGATCTGGAGTCGCTCGCCTCCGGGACCGAGGTCAGGCCGCACGTCAACCAGATCCGCTGGTTCATCGGCAACACCCAGCCCGAGACGACTGCCTACTGCCAGGAACGCGACATCCTCGTCGAGGGCTACTCACCGCTCGCGACCGGCAAGCTGCTGGAGGACGACCGGCTGGTCGGCATCGCCGAGAAGTACGGCAAGAGCGTGGCCCAGCTGTCGCTCCGCTACCTGCTGGAGAAAGACGTGCTCCCGCTGCCGAAGTCGGTGACCCCGGAGCGGATCAAGGCCAACGCGGAGCTCGACTTCACGCTGGAGGCCGACGACGTGGAGGCGCTCGACCAGCTGTCCAACTCGGTCGACTGACACTCAGGCCGGGGCCACCGAGATCCGCAGGTGGGCGGCCAGGGCGCCGGACAGGTCGGTCAGCTGCTCGGGGCTGATCGTGCAGCCACCGAGACCGGCCAGCCCGCTGATCTCGCGGAGCTGGGTGGAGCGGAGGTCGACGTCGGTGCAGGTCGTGCCGGTGAGCTCGAGCGAGCGGATCTGGCAGTCCTCGAACCGGACCCGGGTCAGCTTGGCCCCGACCAGATCGAGCTCGTCGATCACGCACCGCTGCAGCAGCACGTCCTTCCAGGTCCCGGAGCGGGCGTTCAGGAAGGAGATCTTGGTGTCGGCGACGACCAGACCATCGAGACTGCCCTCGTACGCCACCACCGCACCCAGCCGGGACCGGCGGAGGGCGCTGTGCCGCCACAGGCTGCGCGGGGCGGTCAGGTGCGAGGCCTCGACCTCGGTCAGCTCGGACTCCACCAGGTGCGCCCCGGTCAGGTCGGTCCCGGTGAGGACCGCGCCGACGAAGCTGCACTCGGAGAACGTCGAGTGCCGCAGGTCGCGGTCGCTCAGATCGGCCCGGTCGTAGCGCTCGCCCGTGTAGCTGTCACCGTCCAGCAACCCCTGCCCGTCGCTGTCGGTCTGCGCCACCGGTCGGCGGTTCGGGATCTTCGGCGGACGGGGAGCGGTGGGGGTCGGCACCGCACGAGAGTAGACGTACGGTGAAGTCAGTCGTCGTCGATGGAGGAGTCAGTCGTGAGCAAGCGTGAACGCCGAGCCATCGGGTCCGACGACGACCTGCGAGTGCGCCCGCCCGACGACCACGCCGCCGGGGTCAAGGCGGTGGCCGTCTCGATGCAGCGCTCGCTCAGCGAGATGGGTCCGCGACGGACGGCGGCGACCCTGCTCCGGCTCAACCAGGCGGAGGGCTTCGACTGCCCGAGCTGCGCCTGGCCGGATCCCGAGGTCGGCCACCGGCACGCCGCCGAGTTCTGCGAGAACGGCGCCAAGGCGGTCTCGGAGGAGGCGACCAGGACCCGCGCGACCCCCGCGTTCTTCGCCGAGCACAGCATCGCCGACCTGGATGGGCACACCGAGCACTGGCTGGGGCAGCAGGGTCGCATCACCGAGCCGATGATCAAGCGCCCGGGCGCCACCCACTACGCGCCGCTGTCCTGGGACGCCGCCTTCGGCATCATCGCCGACCACCTCACCACGCTCGACAGCCCCGACGAGGCGATCTTCTACACCTCCGGCCGGGCCTCCAACGAGGCCGCCTTCGCCTACCAGCTGTTCATCCGGGCGTACGGGACCAACAACCTCCCGGACTGCTCCAACATGTGCCACGAGTCGACGTCGGTCGCCCTGGCGGAGACGATCGGCATCGGCAAGGCCAGCGTCAGCCTGGAGGACGTGCACGCAGCGTCGCTGATCGTGCTGGCCGGCCAGAACCCGGGCACCAACCACCCGCGGATGCTGTCGGCGCTGGAGGAGGCCAAGGACCGTGGCGCGAAGATCATCGCCATCAACCCGCTCCGGGAGGCGGGGCTGGTCAACTTCCGCAACCCGCAGCGGCCGCGGGGGATCGTCGGCCGCGGCACCGCCCTGGCCGACCTGCACCTGCCGGTCAAGATCAACGGCGACCTGGCGCTGTTCCAGGCGATCGGCGCGCTGCTGGTCGAGTGGGACGCCATCGACCACGCCTTCGTCGACACGTACGCCCACGGGTTCGAGGCCTGGCGGGACCACGTCCGGGCTCTGGACTGGGAGCAGGTCGAGTCGTCCACCGGGCTGACCCGGGAGCTGATCACCCAGGCGGCCCGGATGATCGCCGACTCCCCGGCGACCGTCTACTGCTGGGCGATGGGGCTGACCCAGCACCGCAACTCGGTCGCCACCATCAAGGAGATCGCCAACCTCGCCTTCGCCCGGGGGGACATCGGCAAGCCCGGGGCCGGTCTGCTGCCGGTCCGCGGCCACTCCAACGTGCAGGGCGACCGGACGATGGGCATCTGGGAGCGTCCGCCGCAGCACTTCCTCGACCGGCTGCAGGCCGAGTTCGGCTTCGACCCACCGCGCGAGCACGGCTACGACACCGTGGACTCGATCCGCGCCCTGCGGGACGGCAAGGCGCACGTGTTCATCGGGTTGGGCGGGAACTTCGTGCAGGCGGCTCCCGACACCGAGGTCACCGCCGATGCCCTCCGCCGGGCCCGGCTGACCGTGCACGTCTCGACCAAGATCAACCGGTCGCACCTGGTCTGCGGCGAGACCGCGCTGATCCTGCCGACCCTGGGGCGGACCGAGAAGGACGTCCAGGCCGGTGGCGAGCAGTTCGTCTCGGTGGAGGACTCGACCTGCTCGGTGCACGCCTCGCGCGGACCGCTGGAGCCGGCCAGCCAGCACCTGCGCTCCGAGGTCGCCATCGTCACCGGCATCGCCGAGCGCACCCTGGGTGACCGCTACGGCCTGGACTGGCGGGGGATGCGGGACGACTACCGGCGGATCCGGACCCACATCTCCCGGGTGGTGCCCGGCTGCGAGTCGTACGAGGTGTCGGTCGACCGACCGGGTGGCTTCGTGCTGCCGCACCCGCCGCGGGACAGCCGGACGTTCCCGACGTCCTCGGGCCGGGCGGAGTTCACCGCCTCGCCGATCGAGCTGCTGCAGGTGGCCGAGGGTCAGCTGGTGCTGCAGACGCTGCGTAGTCATGATCAGTTCAACACCACCATCTACGGTCTGGACGACCGTTACCGCGGCATCCTGGGTGGCCGGCGGGTGGTGTTCGTGAACGCCGACGACCTGGCTGCGCTGGGGTTGGCCAACAACCAGCAGGTCGACCTGATCGGTCACTGGGCCGACGACGACGTGGAGCGTCGCGCGAACGGCTTCCGGATCGTCGCCTACGACACCCCGCGGGGGTGTGCGGCGGCCTACTACCCCGAGACCAACCCGCTGGTGCCGTTGGACTCCACGGCGGAGGGCAGCAACACGCCGACCTCGAAGTCGGTGATCATCTCCCTGGTGCCGACCGGGACCGCGACCCCGGGGAGCTCGGCCACCGGGTCGGACACGATGGACGCCACCGGCGACGACGACAGCCACAAGAGCCGGCCCGAGCCGGTCCACCTCTCCTAGTGGTCACCATCGCCGACGCCCGGCTCGTGGCCCGGGACTGGGTCGCCGGACAGGCCGGCCCGGAGCTGGTGGGGGCCTTCCTGGCCGGGTCGGCAGCGGTCGGCACCGGAGCGACCGAGCTCGCCGCCACCTCCGACGTCGACCTGATCATGGTCACCGCCGGCGCGGCCCCGGCCAAGGTCGGCAAGCTCTGGCACGACGGGGTGCTGCTGGACGTGAGCAGCCTGTCCGCGGCCGAGCTCGATCCCGAGACGATCGCCGGAACCTCCTACCTGGCGCCGTTCTTCACCGACAGCATGATCATCCACGACCCCTCCGGTGCGCTCGCCACGCTGCACGACCGGGTGCGGGGGCTGGTCGACCAGCCGCTCTGGATCCGGCGGCGGGTGGCCGAGGTGCGGACCAAGATCACCAACGGTCTGGCCGCACCCGACCCGACGGCTCCCGCTGGCCCAGCAGGTGATCGGCTGGGTGTTCTCGGCCAGTCTGCCGACGGTGCAGCTGCTGGTGGCGGCGGGGCGGCCACCGACCGTACGGAAACGCTATCTGCGCTGCCGGCAGCTGCTCACCGAGACCCCCGCCGCCCCGCCCGGTCTCTACCAGCGGCTGCTGGGCGCTCTCGGTTGCGCGGACACCACCGCCGACCAGGTCCGTCGCCACCTCGACGTCCTCGCAGACACGCTGCAGGTCACCGCCACGTACGCCAGCACACAGTTCCCGTTCTCCTCCGACCTGCGGCCCGACACCTGGCACATCGCGCTGGACGGCTCGGCCGAGCTGGTGGACGCCGGTTGGCCGCGGGAGGCGGTCTGGTGGTTGCTGGCCACGGCGGCCCGGTGCGTGACAGTGCTGGCCGCGGACGCGCCGGCTGAGGTGGCGGCCCGGCACGAGGAACGGCTGGCCGACGCCGCAGCCGACCTGATCGGCTTCGGGTTCGGCGACGGACCCGGACGGGCCGCCGACGTGCTCGCCCTGCTGCCCGAGGTGGACGCTCTGGTCGAGGAGCTGATCGTCAGCGGCGCCGAGTAGCCTCACCCCGGTGAGTGACATCGACGCCGCGAAGGGCCTCCTGCTCGACGGCTTCGGCCGGGTCCGTGAGGGCGTGGCCGAGCTGACCACCGGGCTGACCGACGAGACCGGGTGGTGGCGACCCGACCCGGAGGCCAACTCGATCGCCTGGCTGCTGTGGCACCTGGCCCGGGTCCAGGACGACCACGTGGCCGGGGTGGCCGGCGTCGACCAGGTGTGGCCGCGCTACCGCGACGAGGCCGGTCTCCCGCTCGATCCCGACGACACCGGTTACGGTCACACCCCACAGGACGTGGCCGCCGTACGGGTGTCGGCCGACCTGCTGGACCGCTACCACGCGGCCGTGCACGCGGCGACGTCGGCCTACCTCGACGGCCTCACCGTCACCGAGCTGGAGCGGGTGGTGGACGAGCGCTGGGACCCGCCGGTGACCGCGGCCGTACGGTTGGTCAGCGTGATCGACGACTGCGCCCGGCACCTCGGCCAGGCCGACTACGTCCGGGGTCTGGCCGACCGCCGGAACGCGGCCTGGGAGCACCCGGAGGTGGCGAACCGATGAGCACGCCGACCCAGCCCGACTTCCGCGCCGAGCACCGCTTCTACGGTGAGCTGGCCCCGTGGTGGCCGCTGATCTCGCCCCCGGAGGAGTATGCCGAGGAGGCCGCCTTCGCCGCCGGTCTGCTGGCCGCCGACGGCTCCACCACCACGGTGCTGGAGCTGGGCAGCGGGGGCGGGCACGTGGCCAGTCACCTGGCCGACCGGTTCCGGCTGACCCTGGTGGACCTGTCCGAGCCGATGCTGCAGGTGTCGCGGGCGCTCAACCCGTCCGCCGACCACCACCAGGGCGACATGCGCACGGTCCGCCTGGGAGAGCAGTTCGACGCCGTTCTCATCCACGACGCCGTCGACTACATGACCACCGAGGACGATCTGCGGGCAGCGATCGAGACGGCGTACGCGCACGTCCGGCCCGGCGGCATCGCCGTGCTCGTGCCTGACGACGTCACCGAGAGCTTCGAGCAGCGCACCGATCACGGAGGCTCCGACGCCGCCGACGGTCGCGCGGCGCGCTACCTGGAGTGGTCCTGGGACCCCGACCCGGCCGACACCTGGACGATCACCAGCTACACCTTCGTGCTGCGGGACGCCAACGGGGCCGTCGAGACCGCTCACGAGACCCACCGGCTCGGACTGTTCCCGCGAGACCTCTGGTTGCGCCTGCTGACCGAGGCCGGCTTCACCGCGAGCGCCCACAACGAGCTGCCCACCGGTGACGACCACCCGCGGACCTGGTTCGTCGGCCGGCGGGGCGAGGAGCCTCAGCCCTAGGGCGCGTACGGCTGGTAGCGGAACCGCACCTTGACCAGCCCGTGGTCGGTGGTGCCGGTGACGCGGTGGTCGGAGTCGTTCAGGTGGTCGTTGTAGATCGTCAGACCGTCGAACAGCCAGATCCGGCTCAGGCTGTTGTCGTAGTGCTGCTCGCTGACCAGGACGTGGTCCAGCGACTCCCGCAGGTCGTCGTGCACGTGGGTGTAGTAGACGTCGCGGCTGTCGCGGTACTCCTGCAGCGTCTGGGCCGTGTAGAGACCGTTGTCCGCCCCGCCGCGTGACTCACCCACCAGGTAACGAGGCTGCTCGGTGAGGATGTTGACGGTGTTGCTGCTCTGCCCGTCGTTCACGTCGCCGAGCACGATGACGGGCGTGTCGGTGCCCTTCATCACGGAGGTGAGCAGGACGCGCAGACCGGTGGCCTCAGCGGTCCGGCGGATCGTGGACAGGGCCGCGCCGATCGCTGTCGCGTGCGGCTTGTAGAGATCGGGATCGCGGCGGTACCAGCCCTCGTTGTAGACGGCCGTGGGCAGCTTGGACTTGAGGTGGGTGACGAACACCTCGGTGACGGGTCGGTCGTCGCGCAGCTCGACCTGGAAGTTGAGCACCGGTCGGGAGAAGCCGGGGATGGTGATGGCGATGGCGGGGGCCTGCGGGTCCTCGCCGGACGTCGATTCCAGGTGGACGCCGTCGGGGAAGCGGTCCACCCACCGAGGGGTGCCGTGCAGCAGCCCGCGGCGGACCAGGGCGGCGCAGACGATCCGGTCACCGGTGGCGGGCTCGGCCAGCAGGTCGTAGCTGTCGGTGAGTCCGGCGGCCTGCAGCACGGCCACCATCGCGTCGCGGTGCCACAGCTCCTGGAGTCCGATCACGTCGGCGTCCAGCGTCGTCAGCTGGGCGGCGAGCCAGCGGACCTTGGCCTCGAACTCGGCCTGCGTCCAGGGGCGCTGGTTGGGGTTCATCGCGGCGCCCGGGAGCTGCAGGTTGTAGAGATTGACGGTCGCCACACTGAACTGCCTGAGCTTCATGTCTGCCTGCGCTTCATGACTGCCTGACTCTCATGTTCGCCTCCGTGGTCTGAGCCCCGAGGTGCAGCAGCACCACCGGAGTCCAGTGTGGGTGCCGGACCTCCTGGGAGGAGGAGCACCCGGTCATCGCGTCAGGACGTCGGCCAGGTCACGAACCGACAGCACCGCCGGCGTCGTCGGCGCCGCTGACCAGGTAGAGCCGGGTCCCGACCAACGCCGCAGCGCGGACGACGCCGTCCGGGGCGGTGTAGGAGCGCCAGTCGCCCGTCCGGTTCTGGTCGGCCACCAGCAGGCGACCGCGGCCGTGCGAGCTGGCCACGACGACGACCCGGTCGGCGTGTCGGGCGATCACCCCCGTGTCGGCGTCGCCCACCGGAAGCGGCGGCGGCTCCGCTCGTACGTCGTCGGCCCACACCGCCAGCGCGTCGTCGCGGGAACCGACCGTCCAGCAGGTCGAACCGGTCTCGGCACAGGCCGTGGACCACGCCTCGCTCCGCTTCCCCGGATCGGGGAGCACCGACAGCTGCCACCGGGTTCCCGAACCGCGCCACACCGCGGCCGACTGGCGTACGCCGTCGGTGAGGTCGATCACCGAGCCGTCGACGGTCACCGACGCGTCGGGTTGGCTGGTGGCGGTGCGGGGCGCCACCTGGCGGTCGGCGGTGTTGGCCAGCGCGTCGGGTGTCGGCTGCCGCACCCAGCGGTCGCCGTCGGCCCGCCAGAGCGCCGCGTCCAGACCGTGCTGTCCCTGCCAGGTCCCGACCACCACCGGCCCGACCCGGTCCCGGACGACGGCCAGCAGGCTGCCGGCCTCCTGCCCGCCGAAGGTCTCGAACGTCTGCGGCCGGTCGACGAGACCGGTCGCGCTGCCGGTCCAGACCGTCCAGCGGAAGTTGGCGTGGGCGCCGCCGTGCGCGGCGCCGAGGGCGGTCAGCGAGGGCGTTCTCTCGTCCCCGGCCACGGAGACGAGGGAGGCGACCTTCCCGTACGGGGTGGAGGGCTGCAGGGTGACCAGCTGCCAGGCGGGGTCATCGTCGCCGGCGGATCCTCGCGCCAGGGCAGGTCTGCGCTCGGCGTCGGGGCCAGGGGAGCCGTGGGAGGCGTCGGAGCCACCGGAGCCGTGGGAGCCGACGAAGCCGCCGACCACGACCTCGTCGCCGATCGCCGTGACGGTCGCCGGCGTCAGGCCGTCCGGCAGCCGGACCGTCTCCCAGCCGGCGAGGGTGGACGGAGCGTCGGCGTCCGGGACGGGCTGCTGAAGAGAGGCCGTACAGGCCGGGAGGAGGACGACGACGGCGGCGACGGCGGCGGCAGTGCTCGGCGACGCCTCATCGGGGCGGCCGCACCTGAGCCAACGAGCCGGTGCGCCGGCCGGGTGCCAGGAGGAACCTGCCGCTGCAGACCACCAGGCCACGGTAGACCGACCCGTGCCGACCACGCTGAGGTCGGCCTGGCGTGCTCCGCCCGGCGTGCTCCCCGGAAAAGTCGTCCGTGGATGGAAATTGCGGGGCGGGCGGGGTCCTGGCCCCGGAAAAGTCGTCCGTGGATGGAAAGTGCGGGGCGGGCGGGCTCTTGGCCCCGGAAAAGTCGTCCGTGGATGGAAATTGCCGGGCCGGTGCGGGCTCCGGGCCCCGGAAAAGTCGTCCGTGGATGGAAATTGCGGCAGGCCCGGGGCCGGGAGTCCCGGGCGCCCGGAAATGGCGTCCGTGGATGGAAAGTGCGGGGCGGGCGGGCTCCTGGCCCCGGAAAAGGCGTCCGTGGATGGAAATTGCCGGGCCGGGCGGGCTCAGGCCCCGGAAAAACCGTCCGTGGATGGAAAGTGCCAGACCCGCCGGGCTCCTGGCCGTGCCCGGCGGGGGCGTCCCCGCGCCGTCAGCCGGTATCCGCGCGGGTCACGAACGATTGCCCGCCGGGCCGGACTCAGTGATGAACCACTAGCGTTGACCGGGTGAGCGAGCGAGTCGAGAAGCCCGGGCCGACGGCCGACGCCGAGGAGGCGGCGACCCACGAACCGAGTGAGGTCAGCTACGACGAGCAGTTCTACCCGGCCCGTCCGCGCCGGCTCCGTCCGCGAGCCCGGTTGCGGCTGTTCGCGCGTCGGCCCAAGGAGCAGATCGGCCGACCGTCGGGGGACAACGAGCACTACGTGTCCTGGCTGGTGGACCAGTCGATGCTGGCCGACGCCACCGAGTTCGCGCGCAAGCTGTCCGGTCAGGGGAGCATGTGGCAGAACCCGTTCGCCAACCCCGACGCGCGGGCGGCGATCGAGAAGACGTCGGTCTGGTTCACCGCGTACCCGATCTCGATGATCACCAAGCCGGGCAGCTCGTTCCTCGGCACCCTCGGCGATCCCGAGCTCTGGGAGGCGTTCCAGGCCATCGGCATCGACGGCCTGCACACCGGTCCGGTGAAGAAGGCCGGCGGGCTCGACGGGTGGGACGCCACCCCCAGCGTGGATGGGCACTTCGACCGGATCAGCACCCAGATCGACGTCGAGTTCGGCACGGAGGACGAGTTCCGGGCGATGTGCGAGGTGGCGACCGGTCACGACGGGACCGTGATCGACGACATCGTCCCCGGGCACACGGGCAAGGGCGCCGACTTCCGGTTGGCGGAGATGAAGGTCGGCGACTACCCGGGCATCTTCCACATGATCGAGATCCCGGAGGACGACTGGCACCTGCTGCCGCGGGTGCCGCGGGGTCGCGACTCGGTCAACCTCGACGCGGAGGCGGAGAACCAGCTGGCCAAGGCCGGCTACATCATCGGTCGGCTGCAGCGGGTCATCTTCTACGAGCCGGGTCTCAAGGACACGAACTGGAGCGCCACCGCCCCGGTGCTCGGCCCGGACGGGGTCGAGCGCCGCTGGGTCTACCTGCACTACTTCAAGGAGGGCCAGCCGTCCATCAACTGGCTGGACCCGTCGTTCGCCGGCATGCGCCTGGTCATCGGCGATGCCCTGCACTCCCTCGGCGACCTGGGCAGCGGTGCCCTGCGGCTGGACGCCAACGGCTTCCTCGGAGTCGAGCGGAACACCGACGACTCGCCGGCCTGGTCGGAGGGCCACCCGCTGTCCGAGGCCTCCAACCAGTTCATCGCCAGCATGGTGCGCAAGGTCGGTGGCTTCACCTTCCAGGAGCTGAACCTCTCCATCACCGACATCGCCCGCAGCTCCGCCCGCGGGGCCGACCTGTCGTACGACTTCGTCACCCGCCCGGCCTACCACCACGCGATGGCCACCGGGGACACCGAGTTCCTGCGGCTCACCCTGCACGTGGCCGCCGAGCTGGGGGTCGAGCCGGTGCAGCTGGTGCACGCACTGCAGAACCACGACGAGATGACGTACGAGCTGGTGCACTTCGCCGCGGTGCACAAGGACGAGACGTTCGCCTTCCGGGGTGAGGAGATCCTCGGGGGCGACCTGGCCCTGCTGATCCGCGCCGAGCTGACCGACCGGCTCACCGGTGAGGCCGGTCCCTACAACTCGACCTTCACCCAGAACGGCATCGCCTCCACCACGGCGACGATCATCGCCGCGTCGCTGGGCATGACCGACATCGACAACCTGTCGCTCGACCAGATCGAGCAGATCCAGAACGCGCACCTGCTGCTGGCCATGTTCAACGCCTGGCAGCCCGGGGTGTTCGCCCTGTCCGGCTGGGACCTCGTCGGTGCGCTCACGTTGGACCGCAAGCAGGTGGCGGCGCTGATCGCCTCCGGGGACACCCGGTGGATCCACCGGTCGGCGTACGACCTGATGGACTACCAGCCCGACGCGACCGAGTCCACCTCGAAGATGCCCCGCGGTCGCAGCCTCTACGGCACCCTGCCCGATCAGCTGGCCGACCCGCGGTCGTTCGCCTCCCGGCTGGCGTCCATCCTGCGGGTCCGCAACCAGTTCGGGATCGCCACCGGCACCCAGCTGGACGTCCCACAGGTGTCCAACCGGGCGATGCTGGTGATGGTGCACCAGCTCGACATCGGACGCCAGATCACGGTGCTGAACTTCGCCGCCCAGCCGATCTCGGGGACCGTGCGGTCGGAGCACCTGCCGCCCCGCTCCGTGGTGGTGGACATGACCACCGGGATCCAGGTGGGCGAGGTGGACGACCTGCACAGCTTCGCCATCTCGCTCGAGCCGCACGAGGGTCTGACCCTGCTGGTCGGGGAGCCCCCGACCGAGGACTGAGCTGTCGCGTCAGCCGGGCCCACCGGACGTGATCGGCTGACGCGGCAGGTACCCGACGAGTCAGGACCGCGCGTACGCCGCCAGCGCCCGTTCGGCGACCGTCGACCACGAAGCGCCCCGGTGGCTCTCCTCGGCCGCGGCCCGACCCATCCGGTCGGCGGTGTCGGGATCGCCGAGGATCTCGATCATGGCGTCGGCGATCGAAGCGGGATCGTTCCCGGTCAGCAGACCCGTGACGCCTGGCTGCACGACATCGCGCATCGCGCCCACGTCGGTGGCCACCACGGGCCGACCGAACGTGTACGCCATGTGGATGCTGCCGCTGATGTTGACCGTCTGGTAGGTGAACATCACCACCCGGTGACTGGCGAACAGCGTCGGCAGATCTTCCATGGCGACGTAGCCCGGGCGCAGGTCGACCTGGCCGATCGCCTCGGCCTGAGCGGTGATCTCGACCAGGTCGACATCCGGCATCACCGGTCCGGCCAGGGTGAGCTGCGCCTCGGGGAGGCGGTCGCGGACCAGCGCGAAAGCCTCCAGCAGCAGGGGAATCTGCTTGTACTTGGTCCAGGCCCCGAAGAACAGGGCCGCCGGCGGGGCGGCCGAGGGCGGGGCCGGGCTCTCCTCGGCCGTCACGCCGGAGTAGTCCCCGTGGCCGCAGATCTCGACCCGGGCGACCTGGGGGAACGCCTCGACCATGGTCTGCTTCGGTCCGTCGCCGAGCACCAGCACCAGGTCGCAGGCCCGGTACGCCCGGTCCAGCAGCGCCCGGGTCAGCCGACCGGTCTTCTCCACCGACTGGTCCTTGCCGTGCACGTCGTACGGCAACGGGTTGTGCGCGACGTCGACCAGGGTCCTGCACCCGGCCCAGCCGGGCCACGGCCAGCAGCGCGCTGGTGTCCAGGACGAACCGCAGCTCCCCGAACTGGGCCACGTCGGGGCGCACGGAGCGCAGGTACGCCAGGGCGCGTCGCCAGGACTCGACGAGCCGCAGAGCGCGGGTGCCCCGGCGCAGGACCCGGGCCGGACCGGTCACCTCGGTGTTCGCGTTCGGGTTCCAGGTCGGGAAGAGGGACACCACGTCGAAGCCCGGCGTGGTCGAGGCGAGCTCGGGATCGGGACCGGTGAGCAGAGTGACCCGGTGGCCGGCGCGGGCGAGCGCGTCGGCGAACTGGAAGGAGAACTGGAACATCCCGCCCCGGGGGAGGAACTCGACCAGGACGATCCGCAGGCTCAGCGGCCCAACCGACTCCGGCGGGCGTGGCGCGTCACCGGACGAGCCCGTCACGGTGCACCAGCAGTGTCGGACTCGTTCGCCGGGGCCCCGTCCTCGCTCGCCCCGTCCTCGCTCGCCCTCGTCCTCGGTCGATGCGTCCTCGGTCGCCCCGGCGTCGGTCGATGCGCGACGCGCGGGCGCGCGCCGCAGCACCAGCAGGAGGTGGTAGATCGCCTGCTGCAGAGCGAGCCCGGCGACCAGGGCCACCACCACGGTGCCGCCGATCACCAGCGTGGGCGACAGACCCGAGCTCTGCGCCGTGCCCTTGGCCGACTGCACCGTCTCCGTCCGGAACGACGGGAGCAGGCCGGTCAGGTACGTCGAGGCCAGCGCCGTGGTCGCGTCGGCCATCTGCTCGGCGACGGACGCCTCCGGCGCGGTCACCCGGATCAAGATCACCGACGTGTTGGGGACGACGCTCGTCTCGACCTGGAGCTGCTGCTGCTGGTCGGGGGTGAGCCCGAGCTGAGCGGCCGCCTGGGTCTGGAAGCGGGGGTCCGCGGCCACCTCGGCGAAGGTGGCGGGGATCTGTCCCCGGCTCAGCGTCTCCCACTGTCCCGCCGCCGTGGCTTCGTCCAACCCCGCTCCGGGCAGCACCACAGCCATCGCCTCGGCGGTGTACGCCGGCGGCCGCAGGACCGCGAAGGCGATGCCGGCGACCAGGATCAGCAACGCCACCACTGCACCGATCACGATGCTGAGCCGGGCGGTGCGCCGGTCGACGGGGGGTCGTGCTGTCAGCTCCGTCATCTCAGACCACTCTCTCGGACCCGGTCGTCGCGGGGGCGTGCCCGTGCGCTGGTCGTGCGGCGAGCACCGAACGGTAGATCTCGGACAACCGCGCGGCCAGCCGGGGCAGGCTGTGGTGCTGCTCGGCGCGCTCCCTGATGGCGACCGACATCCGGAGCCGGAGCTCGGGGTCGGCGATGAGCTGTTCGAGGGCGTCGGCGAGGGCGGTGACGTCCCCGGGCTCGACGACCCGGCCCTCCACGCCGTCGCGGATGAGGTCGGGCACGGCACCGATGGTGGTGCCGACGACCGGGACACCGGACGCCATCGCCTCGATGATCGCGATCGGCTGACCCTCCAGGTAGGACGGCAGCACGAACACGTCCGCCTCGGCCAGCCGGGCCTTCACCTGGTCGCCGTACTCGGGCCCCACCAGGCTCTCGCTCAACCCGGCGGCCTCGAACTCCGCGACGATCTCGGCGTACTCCTCCTCGGGCGTCGGGCCCTTCCCGCCGACCACGACGAGCCGCCAGTCGGTGACCCCGCGGTCCCGCAGCAGACCGGCCGCGCGGGCCAGCTCGAGGGTTCCCTTGCGGCGACAGATCACCCCGATGAACAGCACCGTGGCCGGTGTCTTGTCGGGTCGGGTGACGGCGAAGTCGGACACCTCGACGGCGTTGTCGACAGTCTCCACCGGCGCTCGACCGGCCAGTCGCCCCATCGTCTCGGTGCCGACGTCGGAGACCGTGCAGACCCGGTCGGCCCGCGCGAGGGTGCCCAGCGCCAGCCGGTCCAGCCGTGAGTAGCTGGCGAACTCCGGCCGACCCGCGTTGCCCACGGCCGAGTGGACGTGGGCGATCAGCCGGGCGCGACCCGACGATGCAGCCAGGTTCAATGCGGCGGCCCGGATCGTCGGCAGACCGGGGTCGGCGACCAGCTGCAGGTGCACGATGTCGGCCGAACGGGCGGCCCGGAACACCTGCCAGGCATCGGCCAGGGCGTACCAGACGTTGGACAGGTTGAAGCGACCACCTTGTCGGGTCGCGACCCGCGCGGTGTTGAGCAGCCGCATGTCGAAGTCGCGGGCGAGGTTCGGGTCGGCGGTGATCGTCTCGGCGAAGGTGGCGATGCCACCCCGCATCGGGGCGGCCTCGGCCACCACCACGACGACCGGGCGCCCGCCGGGTCCCGGGCGCTGATCGCTCACGCGATCGCCTCCTGCCGACTGCTGCCCATCGCCTGCTCGTAGACCCGCCGGAGGTTCGCGGCCCAGCCCCGGGCATCGAACAGCCGCTCCATCCGCTGCCGGCCGGCGCGGCCCATCGTGTTCGGCCAGTTCCCGGTCGTCGAGCAGCCGGACCACGGCGTCGGCGATGCCGGCCGCGTCGCCGGGCCGGACCAGCAGACCGGTCTCCCGGTCGGCCACGATGTCGCTGATCCCGCCCACGTCGGAGGCCACCACGGGCCGACCGCAACCGCCGGCCTCCATCAGCACGGTGGGCAGGTTCTCGCCGTAGATCGACGGCAGCAGGACGACCTCGGAGGCCCGCAGGATCTCGGGGATGTCGCTGCGCATGCCGGCGAACACCACGCTCTCGGTCAGCCCGAGCTCGGCCACCTGGCTGCGCAGGGCGGCTTCCTCCGATCCCGATCCGACCAGCAGCAGCCGGGCCTCGGGCACGCGGGCCACGACGTCCGGCCAGGCGCGCACGGCGTGGGTGATGCCCTTGAAGTCCCGCAGCGCGGCGAGCAGCGTCACCACGCGGATGCCGGAACCGGAGAGACCGAGGTCGGCGGGCAGCTCAGCGGGCGAGGGCTCGGTGGCCGGGCTGAAGTAGTCGAGGTCGATCCCGTTGTGCACCACCGTCCAGCTCTTCGGCACCCGTCGCCCCGGTCGGTAGCGATCGGCGAACGACGTCAGGGAGGCCTGCGAGACGAAGATCGCCGCCTTGCTCCGGGTGGCCACCTCGACCGCCAGCCGTTCCCGACCGGCCGCGCGACCGGACAGCGGCCGGTGGACGTGGTGGAAGGTGCCCACCCCGGGGCGCCCGGCCAGTGCCGCCGCCGGCAGCGCGAGTGTCATGGCCATCTCCAGGTGCGCGTGCACCACGTCCGCCCCACTGTGCTTGATGAACGAGACCAGGCGGGGGACGGCGGTCGGATCCAGGGTGCGGCGGACACCGAGGTAGTGCGGCTCCAGACCGACGTCGCGCAGCATCGGCTCGAGTGCGGACCGGTCCGGTCCCCGGTCGAGGATGCTGAGCACCTGCAGGTCGAGATCGGCCTGGGCGGCGACGCGACCCAGCTGGGCGATCAAGGTCTCGGCTCCGCCGAGGCGGAACGCGTCGACCACGGTCAGAACTCGCAACGTACGCTCCTGGTCGTCCTGTACTGCTGCAACCCCCCGAGGTCGTCGTCATCGTAGCCACAGCGGGCGATACTGTGTGCACGGCGTCACGGTTGGAGGACCGGAAGCGCCGACGGACACGGGGTTGGTCCGAGCTCGCAGACGCACGCCTGTTCATGGCCGGTGCACGAGAGGGAGACGCTCATCCAACCCGCACGCCATCCCGACATCGAGCCCGGGGTCGAGCCCCCGGTCGACGAGACGCTGATCGACGCCACCACGTCCGGCCAGTCGCCGCGCGGGAGCAGCGCCGTGGGTGGGTTCTTGTGGACCACGCTGGCCTGGGGCGGCAACCGCGTGGTGATCTTCGTCCTCACCCTGGTGCTGGCCCGGTTGCTGACGCCGGCGGACTTCGGTCTGGTGACCGCGGCGCTGACCTTGATCGCGATGCTGGACGCCGCGCTCGACCTGGGCGTCGGGGCCGCGGTGGTGGCTGACCAGGAGAAGGGGATCACCCGCCGGACCAGGACCGCCGGCACCCTGAACGTGATCATCTCCGCGGTGGTGGCCGGAGCCGGAGCAGCAGCCTCGCCGCTGATCGCCAGGCTGTTCGGCGCTCCGGACCAGGCCTGGCTGTTCGCGTTGATCTTCATCTACCCGTTGTTCCGTGGCGCCGGTCAGGTCAGCGACGCGGTGCTGAAGCGCGATCTGCTGTTCAAGCGCAGGACCGTCGTCGACCTGGTGCGCGCTGTCGTCCGGGTCGCGGTGTCGGTGCCGCTGGCCCTCACGGTGGGCGGCGCGATCAGCATCGCCGCCGGCATCGTGGTCAGCGAGCTGGCGGCGCTGGTGCTGCTGATCATCCTGGAGCCGGTCCGACCGGTGCTGCGGATGGATCCGGTGACCGTGCGCTCCCTGCTCGGCTTCGGCGGCCAGGTCACGGTGATCCGGGTCCTCGGCTCGGTGCGCAGCAACGTCGACTACCTCGTGGTCGGCGGGGTGCTCGGGGCTTCGGCGCTCGGCATCTACGGGATGGCCTACAAGCTCCCCGAGATGGGGATCGAGAACGTGCTGTGGATCTTCTCCGGGGTGGCCCTGGCGGCCTACTCCCGCTCGTACGCCAACGGGCGCGACGCCTTGATCAACACCATGCTCAAGGCGACCCGGCTGCTGGCGCTCTACGGGCTGGCGGCGGCCACCACGCTCGCCGTGCTGGCCCGCGACGCCGTCCCGGTGCTGTTCTCCGAGCAGTGGGAGCCGGCCGTGGTGCCGATGATGTTGATCTCCCTCAGCCTCGGGCTGATGTCCATCGCCTGGGCCAGTGGCGACGTCTTCGTCGCGATGGGCCGGTTGCGGGTGATGATCATGCTCGACGTCCCGGCCACCGTGGCCATGGTGGTGGCGTTCGTGCTCGTCGCCCGGACCGGACTGGTCGGGGTGGCCGCTGTGCACCTGGCGTTCAACGCGGTCTACTGCGTGGCCCGGTTGATCGTGCTGCAGCGCGTGACCCGGGTCGCCGGGCGGGAGCTGGCCGACACCGTGCTGCCGGCGCTCGCGGTCGCCGGGGTGACGGCGGCCGTCGGCCTCGCCGTCCGGGCCGCGCTGCCACCCGGTCAGCTGCTGTCGCTGCTGGTGCTCACCGCTGTGTGTGGTCTCACGGTGGCCGGTGCCTCGATGCTGCTGGCCCGGACCGCCGTCCGCGAAGGTCTGCGAGCCGTGCTGCCGTCGAGAGGACGCAAACCGTGAGCGCCCCCACCCACTCCGCTGTCTTGATCACGGCCAGTGAGCCGGAGCCGCGCGCCTTCGGGAAGCAGGTGGTCATCGGCGGACTGCTCGACCACCTCGTCCGCCGGCTCGGGCCGGACCAGGTGCACGTGGTGCTGATCGGCCACCAGGACGTCGACCGGCCCGCGGTGGCCTACCGCCGCCACGTCCTGGCCAAGCCGGCGGCCAGGGACCAGCTGCGCTCCCTGGTCACCCGGGTGGTCGGTGGCCCGCACACGCCGCTGCAGGAGGCGGCGCTGTGGTCGGCGGGAGTGCGCGACCAGCTGCGGAGCACGCTGGCCGAGATCGGGGCGGACCTGCAGATCTGGGACACGATGCGGACCGGTCAGTACGCGTCCGCCGTCGCCCCTGCTGGGTCGGACCGGCCCCGGTCGGTGCTCTACGCCGACGACCTCTTCTCCAAGCGCTACGCCAGCATGCTGCGCCGGATCAGGACCGACCGGACCCGGCTGGCCAACCCGCTGGGCGAGTTCGGCAAGGTGCTGCCCGGCCCGGCCCGGCGGATCGTCGCCCAGCCAGTGGTCTACCGGCCGCTGCTGATGCTGGAGGAACGGCTCTGCGCGCGGTCCGAGAACGCGGCACCGCACCGGTTCGACGCCACCATCCTGGTCAACCCCGAGGAGACCGAGGAGCTCACGCGGCGGTCCGGGAGCAGCACGGTCAGCACCCTGCTGCCGCTGCTGCCCGAGCCGAGGAGCCGACCGGCCCGGCAGTACCGGGGTCCGGAGTTCGTCTTCCTCGGCGGACTCGACTTCCCGCCGAACGCCGACGGTCTGACCTGGTTCCTCCGGGAGTGCCGGGAGGCGGTGCTGGCCGCCGTGCCGGACTTCCGCCTGCTGCTGGTGGGGCGGGGCACGGACCGGGTGCTGCCCGAGGCCGAGCCGTGGGGCGACCGGGTCCGGGCCCTCGGGTGGGTCGACGACCTGGACGCCGTGCTGGCCGGATCGGCCGGTCTGCTGTCCCCGCTGCGCTTCGGCAGCGGCATCAAGATCAAGGTCCTCGAGGCGATGGCCCGAGGTCTGCCGGTGGTGGCCACCCCCGCCGGCGTGCTCGGGCTGCCGGTCGGAGCCGAGCAGGGCTGTCTGGTCGGCGACGGGATCGACGCGCTGGCCGTCCAGCTGGCCGCTGCCGCGGACCCTGCCCGCAACGACGAGCTCTCCCGGGCCGCCCGTGCCGCGTGGGAGAGCCGTTACGCCCCCGAGGTGGTCAGCCGGGCGTACGACGAGGTCCTCGGACTCTCCGGGGACGGGACGCCGCCGTGACCTCGGTCGTGAACCCGGCCCTGCTGGCCGGCGTCGGTGTCATCGGGCTCGGCTTCGCCGTGCTCGCCCTGCTGCGTCCCCGGATCTGCTTGGTCGCCTTCGTCGTGCTCGACGTCACCGGTCTGAACAACGTGGTCGCCGAGCACGTCGGGGTCAGCACGTTCTGGCCGATGATGCTGCTGTCCCTGTTGGCCTTGCTGGTGCTCGTCCGCCGGGGCCGGTTCCGGTTCCGGTGGTCGCCGGTCCTGCTCGGCGTGCTGGTCCTCTACGCCGGCTTCTGCCTCAGTCTGGTGAACGCCGCCGACCCGGCAGCCGCCCAGGTGGTGCTGGTCGAGCGTGGCCGCGACCTGGTCGTCTTCGTCATCGTGCTCGCCCTGCTGCTGTCCACCGGCGGGGCCGCCACCCTCGTCCGCGCGCTGGTGGCCACCTTCGCCGCGCTGGCCGGACTGACAGCCGTCCACGAGTTCGTCCTGGGCAACCAGGGAGACCTGTTCGGTCTCAGCAACGTCCCGCTGGTCCAGGAAGGGGGCGCGGCGACGGCCCGGCACGCCGGCACGGTGACCGACGTCAACTTCTGGGGGCGGTTGCTCATCCTGGCCCTGCCGTTGTCGCTGTCCCTGACCGCCGTCGCCCTGGCCCGCCGCGGAGCCACCGTCCTGGGCTGGTCGGACCGCGAGGGGTTCTCACCCGGGTGGTTCTGGCCGGCCTCCTTCTGGGCCTGCTGCGCCGCGAGCCTCGGTGTCGGCGTCTTCCTCACCCAGTCCCGCGGCGACCTGCTGGCGACGCTGCTCGCCGTCGTGATCTGGCTGGTGCTGGCCGGCGGCTGGTACCGCCGGTCCCTGCTCGCCGCCCCGGTGGTGCTGGCTGTGCTGATCCCGCTGTCCGGGATCGGCAGCCGGCTGCTGACCCTGTTCACGTCCTCGCCGACGGCCACCGTGGACCCGTCGGTGGCGGAGCGGACCCGGCTGCAGCTGGCGGCCTGGGAGATGTTCAAGACCGCTCCGTTCACCGGTCACGGGGTCGGCAGCTACCGCAGTCTGTTCGAAAGCTACGACCGGCTGTCGAACTACTCCGCGCCGGTCCGGATCGACGTCGCCGCCCACAACCTCTACCTGGAGCAGGCGGCCGACGTCGGCGTCCTCGGTCTGCTGGCCTGGACCGTGTTCGTGGGAGCGGTCACCTTCGCCCTCGTACGGTGTCTCCACCGCACCGACCGCCGGGCCGACGCCGAGACGTGGTTCCTGGCCGTCGGGCTGCTCGCCGCGCTGGTCGGGTGGCTGGCGGCCAGCGTGTTCCTGCACCTGTCGGACTTCCGGGCCCTGCTGGCCGTGGCGGCGATCGCGGCCGCACTGGACGCCTCGGTGCGGGACCGACCACCGTTGCCGCCGCGACCCGAGCCCTCACTGGCCCGACGACGCGTGACGGTGGCGGCGTGCGGGGTGCTGGTGCTGGCCTCGGGAGCCGGCCTGGTCGCGGTGGCGGCCCCCACCGCGCCGCGCTACGCCGACTCCGCGACGTTGGGGGTGGTCCCGGCCTCCAGCAAGGCCGACGGGGCCGTCGCCTACCTGCAGGACGTGGTCAGCCGCGGCATGGTGGTGCCGACCTTCGTCACCGTGCTGAACGCCGACATCACCCCGGACCAGCTGATCGCGGCGGCCGGTGTGGACCCGGCCCGGGCCGGTCGCGTCACCTACGAGGCCCTGCCGTCCCGCCTCGGGGGGGCTGTCGAGGTGACCGTCACGGCCGACGACGCGGCCGTGACCGAGCGTCTGGGCGAGACCGCCGTCGAGCTCAGCCAGGCCCGGATCCTGGAGCTGGGCGCCTACTACCGGCTCGAGGGCCGGATGGCCGGCGTCAGACCGGCCGACACCGTGCCGGGCTGGGTCTGGGCACCGCTCGCCCTTGTCCTGGCCATGGGGCTGGCCGGACTGGGGCTGTCCCTGCGCGCTCTGCGACGGCGGGTGCTGAGCTCCGCCGAGGTCCCGCACTCTCGCGTTGTCAGCGGAGCTCGGGCATGATCAACCCCATGTCCCCCAGGCGGATCCCTCGACCGGCAGTGGTGCTGGCTGCCCTCGCGGTGCTCGCGACGCCCCTGCTCGCTCCCGTCGAGTCCGCCGCGGCCGCCACCCGGCCGTTCGCGGCCACCAGCCCGTTCAACGTCCCGGTGAAGGCCTCGCCCCGGATCGACCCGAGCAGCGCGGCCATGGTCGCGCGGCTCGCCCGGGACAGGCAGGCCTACGCGAACCTGTACGCGTACGGGATCCCGGTCTACACCGCCACCGCGACCACGCCGCGCTACCGGGTGGCCTGCGACCAGGAGGGCGCCTGGGGCGCCTGCCCGCTGACGCGGCGGCTGATGCCGATCCCGACCGACGCGCGACCGAGCAGCGGCACCGACGGCGCCATGGTCGTGATCGACCCGGCCACCGGCACCGTCGGAGAGTACTGGCGGGCCCGGCGGGTCGGCAGCGGCTGGCAGGCGAGCTGGGGTGCCGTCAACTCGCTCACGGCTCCGGGCTGGGGTGGGGCCAGCACCGGTGCGGGTGCCTCCCGGCTCGGCGGCGTCGTCCGGGTGGACGAGATCGCCGCCGGCGTCATCAACCACGCGCTCGTCGTCCAGACCGACAACGCGTGCGCGGTCCGCTACCGGGCCCCCGCCGTCAAGACCGACGGGAAGTCGACCCGGACCGACTGCATCCCCGAGGGCGCCCGGCTCCAGCTGGACCCGACGATCAACCTCAACGCCATCCCCGGGCTCACGCCCGGCGAGCGTGCGGTGGCGCGTGCTCTGCAGGTCTACGGCGCGTACGTCATCGACGTGGCCGGCACCAGCATGTCGGTGAGCTTCGAGGTGGCCAGAGACGCCACCGCGACGTCCCCGGGGGCGACCTACACCCGGGCCGGGTTGTCCTGGGACTACTACGGCATGCCGCGGGTGCCCTGGCACCGGTTGCGCGTGCTGACCACCTGGCAGGGCTGAGCCAGCCGCCGGGTCCGCACCTGCGGCCCGGCTCCCCGAGATCGCCCGTGCACCTCAGCTCGGCGCTGAGTGCTGTGCTGTGCCCACGATCGGCCCTCAGCGCTGTGCTGGCTTCACGATCGGCGCTGAGTGCTGCGCTGGGCTCACGATCGGCGCCGGATCCGCCCCCAGGAAGGGGCGTCGGCGCGCGCGACCAGAGGTCTTCCTGAGGCTTCGGCGCTCGGCTCACAGCAGATCTGCGGCGGCTCAAGATCCGGGCGAGAAGACCTGACGAGCACCTAGCGCTGCGCTGACTTCTTCTCGATCTGGTCTGAAGGTTGACCGTTCAACCTTTCTGGTGTCGGCATGGAGCCGACCAGGCACCAGAAAGCGCAGACCCATGAGCCTCTTCCTCCTGGCCCCCACCGCTTCGACCCGCAACCGGACCGACCTCCTCAGCCCCCACCTGTCGCTGCCGCGGCCCAGCGTGCTGAAGCGGGTCGTCGACGTCGTCGGTGCGGTGACCGGGCTGATCATCCTGGCTCCGCTGTTCGCGATCGTCGCCCTGCTGGTCAAGGTGAGCGACCCGACCGGCCCGGTCTTCTACCGGCAGAACCGGCTGGGCCACCTCGGCCGCCAGATCGGCGTGCTGAAGTTCCGCACCATGCGCTGGGCGTACTCGACCGGCCCGGACCGCCCCTTCCGCACCGCTCAGGAGGCCTTCGTGGCCATGGGCCGGGAGGATCTGCTGGAGGAGTTCGAGCTGACCCAGAAGGTGGCCGACGACCCCCGGGTCTCCTCCCTGGGCGCGCTGCTCCGGCGCACCAGCCTGGACGAGCTGCCGCAGCTGGTCAACGTCCTGCTCGGCCACCTGAGCCTGGTCGGTCCGCGTCCGATCACCGCCCCGGAGCTGGAGAAGTACGGTCAGCACGGCGACACCTTCCTCACCGCCAAGCCGGGTGTCACCGGCCTGTGGCAGGTCTCCGGCCGCAGCGGGACCACGTACGACGAGCGGGTCCGCCTCGATCTCGCCTACATCCGCACCCAGAGCGCGGTGCTCGACCTGACCATCCTGTTCCGTACCGTCGCGGTCGTCCTGGCCCAGCGGGGCGCGCACTGATGCTCGACCGGGCTGAGGGCACACGAGGGATCAGGGACGGCGACCGAACTCCGCGGTGCCGACGGTCCAGGCGGCGGCCTGCTCACTCAGGGTGAAGCCGAGCCCGGGGCGGTCGGACACCCACATCCGACCGTCGCGGGTCTCCAGGTGCTCGTTGAACAACGGATCCAGCCAGTCGAAGTGCTCGACCCAGGGCTCGATCGGGTACGCGGCCGCCAGGTGGCAGTGGATCTCCATCGCGAAGTGCGGGGCGATCTCCAGCTGCTTGGACTCGGCCAGCGCGGCCAGCTTGAGGAACTGGGTGATGCCGCCGATGCGCGGGGCGTCGGGCTGGACGACGTCGGCCGCGCCGACCTCGATCAGCCGGGCGTGCTCGGCCACGCTGGCCAGCATCTCGCCGGTGGCGATGGAGGTGTCCAGGGCCCGGGCCAGCTGGGCGTGACCCTCGGCGTCGTACGCGTCCAGGGGCTCCTCGATCCAGACCAGACCGAACTCCTCGAAGATGCGACCCATCCGCATGGCCGACGCCCGGTCCCACTGCTGGTTGGCGTCGACCATCAGCGGCACGTCGTCGTCGAGGTACTCCCGCACCGCGCTGACCCGGGCCACGTCGGTGCGCCAGTCGGGCTGGCCGACCTTGAGCTTGATGCCGCCGATGCCGCTCTCCAGGGCGGCGGCCGCGTTCTCCTTCACCTGCTCGATGGGGGTGTGCAGGAAGCCGCCGGAGGTGTTGTAGGTCCGGACCGAGTCGCGGTAGCTGCCGAGCAGCTTGCTCAGCGGCAGGGCGGCCCGCTTGGCCTTGAGGTCCCACAGCGCGATGTCGAAGGCGGCGATGGCCTGGGTGGCCAGTCCGCTGCGACCGACCGAGGCGCCGGCCCAGCACAGCTTGGTCCAGAGCCGACCGATGTCGCTGGGATCCTCACCGATCAGCGGACGTCGGCGATCTCCTGCGCGTGCGCGAACTGACCCGGGCCACCGGCCCGCTTGGAGTAGGAGAACCCGATCCCGGTGTGACCGTTCCGGGTGGTCACCTCCACGAACAGGAACGCGACCTCGGTCATCGGCTTCTGCCGTCCGGTGAGCACCTTGGCGTCACTGATCGGGGTGGCCAGCGGCAGGGTGATCGACGACAGCTTCAGGTGCGCGATCCGGTCCACCGTGGAGTCACCGGCGGAGGCCGCCAGCAGGGTGGCGTTCGGGGCCGAGAGCGCACTGGTCGGCGCACTCGCTGTCGGGGCCGGGGCGGTGGCGGTCTGGGGCGGGACAGATGCGGTGGTGGTCATGCGGCGACCCGGGCCACCAGAGCGGCCAGCTCAGCCACCTCGGCCTCGCTGAGGTCGGTCAACGGCGAGCGGACCGGTCCGGCCGGACGGCCGATGACCTTCATGCCCGCCTTGACGATGCTGACCGCGTACCCGGCGGTCCGGTTGCGGACGTCGCAGTAGGGGATGACGAAGTCGTTCAGGGCGGCGAACACGTGGGCGTCGTCACCGCTGCGGACCGCGGCGTAGAAGTCCAGCGCCCAGGCGGGCAGGAAGTTGAAGATCGCCGACGAGTACGTGGTCAGACCGAGCTTGAGGTACGGCAGCGCGTACAGCTCGGCGGTGGGCAGGCCGCCGACGTAGAGCAGCCGGTCGCCCAGCCGGGAGTAGATCCGCGTCATCTGCTCGATGTCGCCGACCCCGTCCTTGAAGCCGACCAGGTTCGGGCAGTCAGCGGCCAGCCGCTCGACGGTGTCGGCGTCGTAGCGGGCGTTCGCGCGGTTGTAGATGATCACGCCCAGCTCGGTGGAGCGGCAGACGGCCCGGACGTGCTCCTCGAGACCGCGCTGACCGGCCTCGGACAGGTAGTGCGGCAGCAGCAGGATCCCGTCGGCGCCGGCCCGCTCGGCGGACTGGGCCAGCTCGACGGCCATCGCGGTGCCGTAGCCGGCCGGGGCGATCACCGGCAGCTCGGCCGGGGTCTCCTTCACAGCGGCGGTGACCACCTGCTCCACCTCGGCCAGGCTGAGGGAGAAGAACTCGCCGGTGCCCCCGGCGGCGAACAGGCCGGAGGCGTCGTAGCCGGCCAGCCAGGCGATGTTCTCCCGGTAGGCGGTCTCGTCGAACGCGAGGTCGGCGGTGAAGTGGGTGACCGGGAAGGACAGCAGGCCGGAGCCGAGCTGCTGGGCGACGTCGGTGGGGCTGAAGGCGGTCACGGTACGCGGTCTCCTGAGATCGGTCGGCGGGATGCCCAGCAGCCTACGAAGCAGTGGCGATTCTCGTCCAACACTCTTTCTGGATCGATTGATACCGTACGAGCATCATGTTCACCCTCGATCAGCTGCGTGGCTTCGTCGCCGTCGCCGAGGAGCTGCACTTCGGTCGGGCGGCCGAGCGGTTGCGGATGACGCAGCCGCCGCTGAGCCGGCAGATCCAGAAGCTGGAGCGCTCGGTCGGGGTCCAGCTGCTCGACCGGGACAACCGGACCGTCGAGCTCACCACGGCGGGTGCAGCGTTCCTGGTCGAGGCTCGGCGTCTTCTCGGACTCGCCGACGGCGCCCTGGACCACGTCCGCCGGATCCACGCCGGATCAGCCGGCACCGTCTCGATCGGGTTCACCGCCACCGCTGCGTTCGGGGTGCTGCCCTCGCTGCTCAACCGGGTGGGCGCGGCCTACCCGGAGATCGACCTCGAGCTGCAGGAGCTGGTCACCCGGGACCAGCTCGACGGGCTGCTCAGCGGCGACCTCGATCTGGGACTGGCCCGACCGCCGTTCGACACCACGACCTTCGCCTCCCGGCTGCTGCACCGCGAGGCCCTGCTGGTGGCCGTGCCCGGCACCCACCGGCTGGCCGGGGTCGCCGGGCCGGTGAACCCCGGGGACCTCGCCAACACCTCGTTGATCATGCACGCGCCGACCAGGGCCCGCTACTTCCACGACCTGGTCGTCCGGCTGCTCCCGGTCGCCGACACCGACGTGGTCCACTCGGTCGGTCAGGTGCTCACCATGCTCTGCCTGGTGGCCGCCGGCCGCGGGATCGCCTTCGTGCCGGAGTCCGCCGCCCGGCTCGGGATCGAGGGCGTCGTCTACCGCCCGATCGCGGGGCTGCCGCCGGCTCCGGTCGAGCTGCATCTGCTCTGGCTGCGCGAAGCCACCAATCCGGCACTGCGGATGCTGCTGGACGCCGTGTTGGTCGCGGACCGCTGAGCCGTCGTGGCAGGGTTGTCGCCATGCACACCTCGTGGGGCCTCACGATCGACGCATCGGACCCCCCCAGACTGGCGGCGTTCTGGGCCGACGCCCTCGGCTACGTCGAGGCGGACCCGCCGGACGGGTTCGAGACCTGGAACGCCTGGCTGAAGGACATGGGCGTGCCGAAGAAGGAGTGGGGTGACGCCGCCTACCTGTCCGACCCGGCCGGTCAGGGACCCACGCTGTCGTTCCTGAAGGTGCCCGAGGCCAAGACGGTGAAGAACCGGGTGCACCTCGACCTCAAGGTCGGTGGTGGCCGGCACCAGTCACCGAAGAAGCGCCGCTCCCGGATCGAGAAGGTGGTGGAGAAGCTGACCACCGCCGGGGCGAAGGTCCAGCGGGAGGTCGAGCAGGACGGGAACCTCGACCACGTGATCATGACCGACCCCGAGGGCAACGAGTTCTGCGTGGTCTGAGGCCGTTTCCGCGCTCCCGGCTCAGGGGCCGACGGTCGCCAGCAGCCGGCGCGCGTCGGCCAGGTGGAACGGGTCGTCGGTGAACTCGGTGACCCGGACCGCAGCCCGACCGCGCGCCAGCTCACCGGAGGCCGCCAGCCACTGCCGGGCGGCCAGCTCGACCAGATGGTGCTGGACGGCGAGCGGCATGGTGAAGTCACCGACCCCGGTCAGCCGCGCCGGTCCGCCCGCTTCGCGGTAGGCGGCGTGCAGGTCGGCGGCACGGGTGACGGAGGTGCCGAACTCGGCCAGCACCATGGCCAGCTCGCCGGCGGCGGAAGCCGGTCCGCAGTTGTCCCAGTCGATCACCACCGGGCGGTCCTGGCCACCCGCCCGGACGTTGTCGGCCCACAGGTCGCGGTGGCAGACGATGACGTCCCGCGGCGGCTCCATGACCGCCTCGCTGGCGAGCAGCTCGGGCAGCGCCTCGGTCAGCGGCTCCACGAACGGGGCCCCGGCCAGGCTGAGCTCGGCCAGCAGCTCCCGCCAGTGGTCCTCACCGACCGGCTGGCAGAACCACCGGTCCACCGAGGCGTCGGTGGGTCCGCCCGCCCGGTGCAGCGCGGCCAGGCACCGACCCAGGGCGACCGGGTCGAGGTCGCGGTCGGGGGCGGCCAGCTCCAGCCAGTCGAACACCCGCAGGGTCTCCCCGTCGACGTACGCGGCGGGGTCGCCGTCGGTGGTCAGCAGCTGCCGCGGGGCCAGCACCCCGGTCGCCTCGGCCCGGCACTGCAACGCGTACGCGGCCCCGACCTGCGCCGGGTCGATGGGGGCGAGCGCCTCCTTGACCGCGTACGGACGACCGCCGCAGGTCAGCCGCCAGACCTGACCCTGCAGGCCTCTGTCCACCGGACCCTCGAGGGTCGCCGGACCGGGCAGACCGAACCGCTCGGCGAACCAGTCGGCCGACCTCACCGGTCGCCGCCCGCGGCGGTCAGCATCGCCCAGAGCTCGGCCTTGGCCTCGAAGGTGTCCAGGTCCAGCCGGATCAGCGTGCCGGCCCGCCGCACCTGCGCCTTGAGGGTGTGCCGGTGCATCCCGAGCTCCCGGGCCGCCGGGTCCCAGGCCGCGTTCTGCCGCAACCAGGTCTCCAGGACGCGGCGCAGGTCGGCGCCGTCCGGGGCGGCCAGCAGCGGCGCCAGCCGTTCCCGGGCCAGCGTCTCGATGTCGTCGCGGGAGAGCAGACCGAGGATCGCGCTGGTCTCCAGCTCGATCACACCCCCATCCCGGGGAGCGGAGTCGAGCGCGTCCCGGGTCTCGTGCAGGGCGGCCACCAGATCGGCCCAGCCGACCGGGCGCGACATCACCACCGGGGTCTGCCGGGCAGCTATCACCTCGGCGGCCTCCCGGGCGGCTCCGGCCCCCACCACCACGGCGAAGCGGTGCTGCCAGCGGGTGGCCAGCACCCACTGCTGCGACCTGGCAGTCCGCACGGTCAGTGCGTGCTCCAGCTCGCCGGCGTCGCCGGCGGCGGAGAGGGCGGTCAGCAGCAGCCGTACGGGCGCCTCGGGCAGCTCGCGTCCGGCGGCCACCAGCACGTCGGCGACCGCGTCGACGTGACCGACCAGGGCGAGCTGGAACAGCTGCGCGTTCAGGGCGAGGGTGGACTCCTCGCGCCGGGCGGCGTCCTCGACGGCGAACTCGGCCAGCGCGACGGCGCTGGTGATCACTGCCGTGGCCGCGGTGTCGGGGCGGTCGGTCAGCGTCACCGCGAGGACACCGCGGAGCTCGTCGCGCCGGCCCAGCGTCTGCATGGTGACGGTGCGGACGGGGCGCTCGGCGTGGCCCGTGTCGGCCCGGTCCGCCAGGTCCAGGGCGGAGCCGGACCGCAGTCGACGGTGCAGCAGCCGCCGGGCCTCGGTCTGCACGGCGCTGCGCTGCGCTGCGTCGAGTGGCGGCCGACCGTGCTCGGACAGGACCTCACCGTGCGCGTCGAGCAGCAGCACCGTGGCCGTCAGCCGGCGGCTGAGCTCCTCCAGCACGCCGGCGATCCGTTCGGCCGAGAGCGCGGCCAGGGACAGGGCGCGCTGGGCGTCCAGGGCCCACAGGTCGCGGGCGTGGTCCTGCGCGGCCCGGGCGTCAGCGATCCGGCGGGCCAGGGCCAGGAACGGCGTCCGGTAGGGGACCTCCAGCAGCGGCAGGTCGTGGCTGAGGCAGGCGTCGACCAGCGGCTCCGGGGTGATCCGGACGACCTCGGTGCCGAACCCCAGCGCACCTACTCCCACCGCCGTGAGCCGGGCCACGTAGTCGTCGTACGCGCTCGCCGGGGCCTCGGTGGCGAACTGGGTGCCGGTGGTGAGCAGCAGGTTGTCGACCTCGAGGAAGGGGGTCGGGTCCAGCAGGTCGGAGCTGTGGGCCCAGCCGACAGCCGTGTCGTCCAGACCCCGTCAGCAGCCGCAGACCCAGCGGGCGGTCGGCGATCAGGGCGGCGAGACGGATGGTCACGGCCGCAGCCTAGCCGGAGGCTGGTGCCGAACTGGCAGAGCCGTGACCTATCTGGCAATGCCTGACAGGCATACCTTCGGGATCGAGAGACGAACCCGAAGGAGCCTTCAGATGACCGTCACCCACGAGATCCTCACCGGTGGACCCACCCTGCCCCAGGAACGCCGGCTGGTGACCGCTCTGCCCGGCCCGCGGACCGCTGAGCTGCAGGCGCGCAAGTCCGCCGCCGTGGCCACCGGGGTCGGCGTGACCATGCCCGTCTACGCCGCCGCGGCCGGTGGCGGGGTCGTGGTCGACGTCGACGGCAACTCGCTGATCGACCTGGGCTCCGGCATCGCGGTCACCACGCTCGGCAACGCCGACCCGGCCGTCGCGGCTGCGGTGGCCGACCAGGTGGCCCGCTTCACCCACACCTGTTTCATGATCACCGGCTACGAGGGCTACGTGGAGGTCGCCGAGCGGCTCAACCGGTTGACCCCTGGTGATCACGACAAGCGGACCGCGCTGTTCAACTCCGGCGCCGAGGCCGTCGAGAACGCGATCAAGATCGCCCGGGTGGCGACCAAGAAGCAGGCGGTGGTGGCCTTCGACCACGCATACCACGGGCGCACCAACCTGACCATGAGCCTGACGGCGAAGTCGATGCCGTACAAGAGCGGCTTCGGTCCGTTCGCCGGCGAGGTCTACCGCGCACCCATGTCCTACCCCTACCGGGACGGGCTGTCCGGTCCGCAGGCCGCCAAGGCCGCGCTGCTGCAGATCGAGAAGCAGGTGGGGGCGGACAACCTGGCGGCGATCATCATCGAGCCGATCCAGGGCGAGGGCGGCTTCATCGTGCCCGCGCCGGGCTTCCTGGCCGAGCTGAGCGCGTGGTGCACGGCCAACGGTGTGGTCTTCATCGCCGACGAGATCCAGACCGGCTTCGCCCGGACCGGAGCGATGTTCGCCTGTGAGCACGACGGCGTGGTCCCCGACCTGATCACCACGGCCAAGGGCATCGCCGGCGGCCTCCCGCTGGCTGCCGTCACCGGTCGCGCCGAGATCATGGACGCCACCCACGTCGGTGGACTGGGCGGCACCTACGGTGGCAACCCGGTCGCCTGCGCCGCGGCACTGGCTGCCCTGGACGCGTTCGAGCACGGCGGTCTGATCGAGCGGGCCCAGCAGATCGAGGCGATCGCCGTCGAGCGGCTGACCGCTGCGAAGGCCGCCGATCCCCGGATCGGGGAGGTCCGCGGCCGAGGCGCCATGATCGCGATCGAGCTGGTCGATCCCACCACCGGGGAACCCGACGCGCAGCTCACCGGCGCGGTGGCCAAGGCCGCCCACGCCGAGGGAGTGATCATCTTGACCTGCGGCACGTACGGCAACGTCATCCGGCTGCTGCCGCCGCTGTCCATCCCGGACCACCTGCTGATCGAGGGCCTCGACGTGCTGCTCGCCGGCCTCGCGAAGAACTGAAGGGAGCACCGATGACCGACACCGGACTGCCGCAGAACCTGCCGACCGGCGTGCTGATCAACGGGGAGTGGTCGGACGCCGCTGACGGCCGCACCATCGCGGTGATCAACCCGGCCACCGGGGAGGAGCTCACCAGCATCGCCGACGCCGCGCCGGCCGACGCGACGGCCGCGCTGGACGCCGCCGCGGCCGCCGGCCCCGCGTGGGCGGCGACCCCGCCCCGGCAGCGGGCCGAGATCCTGCGCAAGGCCTTCGACGAGGTGACCCGCCGCAAGGACGAGTTCGCCCGGCTGATGACGTTGGAGATGGGCAAGCCGCTGGCCGAGGCCTACGGCGAGGTGACCTACGGCTCGGAGTTCCTGCGCTGGTTCAGCGAGGAGGCGGTGCGGATCGGCGGCCGCTACGGCCTGAACCCTGAGGGCACCGGTCGGATCGTGGTCTCCCAGCGTCCGGTCGGTCCGGCCTACCTGATCACGCCCTGGAACTTCCCGCTGGCCATGGCCACCCGCAAGATCGCTCCGGCGCTGGCCGCCGGTTGCCCGGTGATCATCAAGCCGGCCGCCAACACCCCGCTGACCACGCTGCTGTTCGCCCAGCTGCTGACCGAGGTCGGGGTGCCCGCCGGTGTGGTCAACGTGATCGCCTCGTCCCGTGCGGCCGAGGTGACCAAGCCGCTGCTGGCCGACCCGCGGCTGCGCAAGCTGTCCTTCACCGGGTCCACCCCGGTCGGTCGCACCCTGCTGGCCCAGGCCGCGCAGAACGTGCTGCGGACCTCGATGGAGCTGGGCGGCAACGCCCCGTTCCTGATCTTCGCCGACGCCGACCTGGACGCCGCCGTGGACGGTGCGATGACCGCGAAGTTCCGCAACATCGGCCAGGCCTGCACCGCGGCCAACCGGTTCATCGTGCACGCCTCGGTGGCCGAGGAGTTCGTCGCCCGGGTGACCGCCCGGGTGGAGAAGATGACCGTCGGCTCCGGTCTCACCGAGGGTGTCACCATCGGACCGCTGATCGACGCCAAGGCGGTCGACAGCACCGACGCGATGGTCGCCGACGCTCTTGATCATGGTGCTCGTCTGACCACCGGCGGGGAGCGGATCGAGGGGCCGGGCTACTTCTACGCCCCGACGGTGCTGCGCGACGTGCAGCCGGGCAGCCGGCTGCTGCGCGAGGAGATCTTCGGCCCGGTGCTCGGGGTGACCACCTTCGATACCGACGACGAGGCGGTCGCCGCGGCCAACGACACCGAGTACGGCCTGGTCTCGTACGCCTACACCACCGACCTGGCCCGGGCGCACCGGCTGATCGATCAGCTGGAGACCGGGATGATGGGGCTGAACACCGGCCTGGTCTCCAACGCCGCCGCGCCCTTCGGCGGGGTGAAGGCGTCGGGTCTGGGTCGTGAAGGTGCGCAGGAGGGGATCGCGGAGTACCTGGAGTCCAAGTACACGCTGATCCCGGCCACGTGATCGCGCCGGAGACCACCGTCGAGCTGCGGACGTTCCGCTACTTCGCCGCGGTGGCCGATGCGGGATCGGTCAACGCCGCCGCCCAGTCGCTGCACCTGACCCAGCCCTCGCTGGCTCGGCAGCTGCACCGGCTGGAACGCCGCCTGGGTCTGCCGCTGCTGGAGCTCCGCGGTGGGCGGACGGTGCTCACCGAGATCGGGCACCAGTTCCTGCCGTACGCGCGCGCCCTGCTGGCCACCGCGGACGCCACCCTGGTGGCGGCGAGCCTGCTGGCCGCGAACCTGGCGGCCGAGGACGACCTGTCCCCGGAGGACGAGAGCGCCGCCTGACGCCTGTCCTGCCGGATCGAATCAGGGCATCGAGGTCTGTGCGGCGTCGTACTCCGCGGCCGTCGTGACCAGCAGCTGCAGAGCCGACTGGAGCGTGCTCTGGTCCTCGGCGGAGAGCCGGCGCAGGATCGTGGCGAAGACCTGGCGGCGGTGCGCCTCGATGAGCTCGAGCTGACGGCGGCCCTCGGCGGTCAGCGTCAGCTCGATCTGTCGGCGGTTGTCCGGACGGTCGCGCCGATCGAGCATGCCGGCCCGGACGAGCCGATCACACAGTCGACTGGCGTTGGACAGGTGGATGTCGAGGGCGGTCGCCACGGCCGACGCACTCAGGGGCTCGTTCTCCGAGGCCAGCACCAGCACCCGCAGCTGCGGCAGGGTGAAGCCGACGTCGGTCTGGGCAATGGACTCGGCGGTGATCCCGGCGAAGAAGCGCGCGGCATCGAGCATGGTGGTGATGCGGTCCGCGGAGCTCGCGCCACGGCTGGTTTCCATGAACGTATCCAAGCGGAGGCGCCCACGGGCGGACGCAGGGCTCCGGCGCGCCTCGGAGCCGGCCAGGCGGTGGTGGCGTGGTCCGACGGACCCGATCATTGCTCGGGTTGCGGGGCGCGGACCGTCACGACCGGTGACGAGGCGTGCGCCACGCAGTAGTGGCTGACCGAGCCCGACAGGAGCCGGTCGATCGCGGTGTGGTCCCCGGTCCCCACCACCAGCAGTGCCGCCCCCCGGGCGTGGTCGACGACCGCGGAGCCGACGGGCCCGGCCTCCACCACGTCCAGCGTCCACGTGGGCAGCGGGTCGACTGCCTCGAAGACGTCGCGCACCACCAGGAGATCGACGTCGGTCGGTGCGCCCGTCTCCTCGGGGGACAGGACGCCGCAGGCCGCCATCGCCGCCGGGGAGCCGGGCGCTCCCACGCCCGGCACCAGGCCCAGGCCGCCGGCGAGCTGGTCGTCGAGCACGCCGACCACGCCCAGCTGCCTCACGTGCACCGCAGCCAGCGGTTGAGCGGTCATCCGGGCGTAGCCTGCGGCCCACACCAGTGCGGCCTGAGCCGCCGGGGACTCGTCCAGGGCGACGACGACACGCGGGACGCCCGCCGCGTGACTCGGCGGGTCGGCGTCCCCGCTCGGGCTGCTTGCGGTGGTGGCGTGGCTCACGCTGTTCGTGGCGGTCACCGACCGGCGGTGGGCGGCTTGGCCGCCCCTGTGGCGTCCTCGGAGCGGGTCGGGGCGGCGTCGTCCGAAGCGGCGGGGGTGGTGGTGTCGCCGGCCGACGGGGTCGCGGTCTCGTCGATCGGGTCACCGGACACCGCGCCGAGCGGCGGCAGCCCCATCCGCTCGCTCGCCTCGGCGCCGCGGCGCCGGGCGCGGACGACGAGCGCGACGACGACGAGAGCGACGATGACGACGGCGATGATGACGATGGCAGTGGTGGTCATGGGTGTTCCTCCACGGATCTCGGACTGACGCCACTCACCCCGAAGGACGAGTGGCCGGACTCTGACTGGTCTCCACCGTTCCCCAATGATTGCCTCTGCGCAATAGTTGCTCAGGGCTGGGACCCAATCGTTACAGCCCCGTTCGAGAACACAGCTCTCCCCTCTGCACTGCACGTGAGGGTGGACCCGAGCTCTCAGCGCCGTAGCCCACCAAGTCCACTCCGTGGATGACGGTGATCTCAGGGCAGGCCTTGGGTTCGCGCCGGCTGACGGCTGACGGCAGCCGCTTGCCGCAGTTGGTGCTGGGGCTGCTGGAGGCGGATCCGACGCGAGTCCGGCTAGGAATGCGCGATCGGGCCGTCGTCGGACGTCGGGCTGTCGTCGGAGAGGGGACCGCTCAGCCGCCGCTCGAGGTCCCGGAGCACCTTCGCGGCGTAGCCCTGCCAGAGCCGGGCGAAGGTGGGCAGCAACCAGCTGGTGGCGGCCCGCCCGGTGACCACCCAGGTCCAGGTGATCCGGGTCCCGGCCCCCTCCTGGGCGAAGGCCCACTGACCGTCCACCCCGGCGACCAGGCCGCGCATCGGGCCGTGGATCTGGTCGAGCCGGTAGTCGAAGTGGTGCGGTGGGGCGACCTCGAGCAACGTCTCGTGCATCCAGCCGGGACCGACCAGGTTCACCCGCCGCTGCTGACCGGCGGACTGCCACGGCTCCGGTCCTTCAGTGGACCGGATCGGCGGCAAGGGCCCGTGCCAGCTGGTGAAGATCGTCGGCAGGGGCATCGGCAGCACCCGCGCGAACGTCTCCGCCACCTCACCCAGCACGGTCCTGGACGCGGACATCTCCTCGGCCACGGTGCTACTTGATGGTGCTGTTGGCCGTCGGGGTGGGCGGCTTCACGTCCCGCAGCGGGATGCCGGCGAACTGGTCACGGATCGCCTTGATCAGGTGCTTGGCCCGGATGGTCAAGGAGAACGGGCCGGTCCCGATCGCGTGCTGCATCCGGCCCTTGGTCACGATGACCCCGAGGTCGGCGCCCTTCCACCGGTAGTCGCCGGCGCCGTAGATCCGCAGGAAGAACGCCTCGTCCTCGTTCTGCAGCTGGTGCCAGTCCAGCGCAGCCCGCTTGAAGACCAGGGATCCCGACCGGTCCACCGTGTACTGGCCGGTCGGCGCTGCCTCGGTCAGCAGCTCGACCACCGGCGACGTCTCCTTGACGATCATGTGACTCCACAGGTCGACGGCGGCCAGCTCGCGCCAGCGCTCGTTGATCTCGTCGATGTCGAGGTCGAACTCGATGTCGGAGTACTCCAGCAGGTGGAAGGCGAACAGCGGCACGTCGGCGTACGCGCCGGCGGTCACGTTGGTGATGGCCGAGGCACCGCTGACCCGCGGGTTCAGCTCACCCAGATAGCACTCGTTGTCGTCCACGTCGACCAGCACGTCGACCTCGAAGAAGCCGCGGTAGCCCTCCTGACCGAGCCGGTCGCCGAGCCGACGGACCAGGTCGGCCGCCCGTCGCCGCAGGTCGTCGTCGAGGACGTCGGGGAACATCTCGTTGCCGCACCAGCCGCCCCGGTACGGGGTCAGCTCCGGGTGCCCGGTCAGCTCGGTCATGAACGGTCCGACGATGGTGCCGTTGCGGGTCAGCACCGCCTCCACGGCGATGGGGCGGTTGTTGATCCGCTTCATCACCTTGACCTCCTGGCCGACGATCTCGTCGGCGTTCTTCTTCCAACCCGCCTCGTCGTCGATGAAGAAGGTCGTCTTGCCCGAGTCGCCGTACGCGGTCTGCACGACCAGGTCGGTGCCCAGGCCCGCCTCGGTCGACTGCCGGACCAGGTCCTCGTAGTCGGTCACCGTGGCCAGGATGTTGGGCACGCTGGGGGCGCCGACGTCGTTGCCCAGCCGGGTGGTGACCAGCTTGGAGTCCAGGTGCTCGCGCAGCGCCGCCGAGGGCAGGATCAGGTCGTAGCCGAGCTCGGCGCAGATCCGCTCGGTCTCGGCGTCGAAGAAGACCATCACGATCTTGGGTCGCACTCCCGGCAGCCGGCGGCCGGCGATGAAGGCCAGCACCTCGGCGTTGGAGAGCAGCCAGTTGTTGATCTCCTCACCCGACTCGAACTCGATGTAGGGCTTGCGCTTGGGGGTGAACACCCGCGGGTGCGCGCCGTCCCAGCCGTCGTAGTAGGTGATGTAGGTGAAGTTGCGCACCCAGCGGTCGAGGCCGAGCAGGTTGAAGGGGGTGGCGCCGACGAAGTAGATCGGCACCTCGTTGGTGCGGAAGTAGTGACGGACCTCGGAGATGTTGCGCAGGGGGCGCCGTTGCGGGCTGTCGCCGGGGCCGTACGCAGCGTCGTTGCTGAGCGGCACTTCGGCGGTCACGGCCTCGATCTCGGGATCGGTGGTCATGATGTCTCTTCCTGGTGGGGGTCGGGGGAGAGGTGCGTGTGGTGGTGGCCGTGGCCGTGGATCTCCCCCTGCGGGATGGGGGCGTTCCGCTCGCTGAGCAGCGGCAGGGCCGGGTCCCACCGGGTCCCGTCCCGTTCGTCGCGGCGCTTGCGGGCGATGGCCGACAGCGCCTCCAGCACGACCCGGTTGGCCAGCGCGGCGGTGATGTCGGCGTGGTCGTAGGGCGGGGAGACCTCGACCACGTCCATCCCCACGACGGGCAGCTCCAGGCAGATCCGACGGACGGCGTCGAGGAGCTGGCGGGCCGACAGGCCGCCGGGCTCCGGGGTGCCGGTGCCGGGCGCCGAGCCGGGGTCGACCACGTCGATGTCGACGGACAGGAAGACGCCTTCGCACTCGTCGGTGGCGATGGCGAACGCCTCGGTCAGGCACTCCGTCAGACCGCGGTGCACGATCTCGGTCATCTCGTACGAGCGCATGTTCTGCGCCGCCATCCAGTCCAGCGTCTCCGGTGGCGGCCAGTAGCCGCGCAGCCCGATCTGCAGGAACCGGTCGCCGCGCAGCGCGCCGGACTCGATCAGCCGGCGCATCGGCTGACCGTGCCCCCACAGGGAGCCGAACTCGATGTCACCGGTGTCGGCGTGGGCGTCGAAGTGGATCATCGACACCCGGCCCGCGCCGAGCACGTTGGCGCAGCCCTTGGCGTCGGGGAAGGCGATCGAGTGGTCCCCGCCGAGGGAGACCGGGATGGCGCCGGCCTCGACCACCTTCTGCACAGCGGCCTCCAGGGCCGGCAGCGCAGCCTCGATGTCGCCGGAGTACATCTCCACGTCCCCGGCGTCGTAGACGTTGAGGTCCCGCAGCCCGTCGGCGCGCAGGGCCAGCGAGGGGCGGGACCCGTCGTGCGGCAGGTAGTCGGTGCTGCGGATGGCCTGCGGACCGAAGCGGGTGCCGGACCGGTAGGACGTGCCACCGTCGAACGGCGCCCCCAGGATCACCACGTCGGCGTCGGCGTACGTCTCCGGTGCGTCCAGGTCGCAGCGCCGGACCCCCAGGAAGGTGATGTCCGGGCCGAACTGAGAGCCGTGTCGGGTCACGGGATCACACGTCCAACGTGTTGCGCTGGGTGAGGTGGTGGGCAGGCTCGTGCTTGAGGGTCTCGCCCCGGAAGAACGCCGGTTGCTGCGCCCGGATCACGAGCATGAAGACGATGCCGATCAGGATCAGACCGAGACCGAGGACGAGCACGAGGCCGATGCCGAAGACGCTGGCCCCGCTGCCGTAGTCGGGGCTGGCGCTGTCGCGCAGCGTGATGATCAGCACGAAGAACAGGCCCAGACCACCCAGCAGCGGGAACGCGAACTTGAAGACGGTGTTGAACGCGTTGTCGAACAGGGTCCGGCGGAAGAACCAGATGCAGCCGAACGCGACCAGCCCGTAGTAGAAGCAGATCATGATGCCGAGCGACAGGATGGTGTCGGTCAGCACCCGCTCGCTCAGGATGGTCATCACCGTGTAGAAGGCCGCAGCGGCGACACCGGCCGCGATGGTGGCCGTGCTGGGCGACTTGAACTTCGGGTGGATGTGGGCGAACCGCTTCGGCATCGCGCCGTAGACCGACATCGCCAGCAGGGTGCGCGTGGTCGGCAGGAAGGTGGTGATCAGACTGGCGGCCGAGGAGGCCAGCACGGCCAGGTAGAGGACGAGACTCAGGGGGAAGCCCATCACGGGTTCGGCGAGGTTGCCGAACACGTTGTCGGAGACCTCCTCGTTGCGCAGACCGAGGCCGGTGTCGCCGAGGCCGGCGAACATCTGCATCGCGATGCAGACGATCAGGTAGGTGATCAGGATCGAGACGACGCAGAGCAGGGCGGCCAGACCCGGCCCGTGGTCGGAGTCCTTGGACTCCTCGTTCACGGTCAGGGCGGTGTCCCAACCCCAGAAGCCGAAGATCGACCCGGACAGGCCCACGATGAAGGCCGACAAGGTGATCCCGGCCGGGGAGAACCAGGCCCAGCTGAAGTCGGCGCCGACGCCGCTCGTCTCGTGCTTGGCGAACGCCATGATCGCGAAGATCAACAGCACCACCATCTGGAACGAGACCAGGACGATCTGCACCTTCTCCGTGGCGTCGATGCCGCGGTAGGCCACCCAGGTGGCGATCGCCAGGAAGGCCAGACAGGTGATCACGTTGATCGGCCGGTTCTCCCAGAGCGCGCCGATCGACTCCGAGCGAGCCACCGCCCCGATGAACTGGTAGAGGAACTGCACGGCGACACCGGCGAGGTTGGACAGCACGATGATCGTGGCGATCACCGCCGTCCAGCCGCCCAGCCAGCCCACGTAGGGGCCGAACGCCTTGGTCGTCCAGGTGAACGAGGTGCCGCTGTCGGGCAGCACCTTGTTGAACTCGCGGTAGGCGTACGCCGCCAGGAACATCGGCAGGAACCCCGCGATGATCACCACCGGCGTCTGCGCGCCGACAGCTACCGCGAGGATGCCCACGGTCGCCGTCAGCACGTACGCCGGCGCCACCGACGAGATGCCGAGCAGCGTCCCCCCGAACAGTCCGACGGAGTTCGCCTTCAGTCCTTTGTCTGCCATCTTCCGTACCCCCTTGTGCAGGTGGGGTGAGCCGTCAACCCCGCCGGTCAGCTCTGGAACCGCGGCTACCCCTCGAAGCCGTGGTACTGCATGACGTGCTTGATCCGCGTGTACTCCTCCAGGCTGTACGAGGACAGGTCCTTGCCGTACCCGGAGTGCTTGTAGCCACCGTGCGGCATCTCCGCCTGCAGGGGGATGTGGCAGTTGATCCAGACGCAGCCGAAGTCGAGCCGGGCCGACATCCGGACCGCCGTGGTGGCGTCGCTCGACCAGACCGAGGACGCCAGCGCGTACTCGCTGTCGTTGGCCTTGGCCACGGCGTCGTCCTCGTCGGTGAACTTCTGCACGGTGATCACCGGACCGAACACCTCGGTCTGGATCAGCTCGTCGCTCTGATCGAGGTCCGCGACCACTGTGGGGGCGTAGAAGTAGCCCCGGTCGCCGACCCTGTTCCCGCCGGCGACGACGCGGGCGTGGTCGGGGGCCCGCTCGACCAGACCGGCCACGTGGCTCAGCTGGTTGGCGTTGTTGATCGGGCCGTAGAGCAGGTCCTCGTCATCGGGATCGAACCCGGTCCTGGTGCCCTGGGCCGCCTTGGCCAGCTCGGCCACGAACTCGTCGTACACCCCGGCCTGGCAGAGCACGCGGGTGGCCGCGGTGCAGTCCTGGCCGCCGTTGAAGAAGCCGCCGACCGAGATCCCCTCGACCGCCGCGGCCAGGTCCGCGTCGTCGAACACCACCACTGGTGCCTTGCCGCCGAGCTCCAGGTGGGCGACCTTGAGGTCGGCCGCCGCCGCCGTCGCCACCGCGATCCCGGCCCGGGTGGAACCGGTGATGGAGACCATCTGCGGGATCTTGTGCCGGGTCAGGGCCGCGCCGGTGTCCCGGTCACCACAGACCAGGTTGGCCACCCCGGTGGGGAAGATGTCCTGCATCTTCTTCACCATCCACACCGAGGAGGCCGGTGTGGTGTCCGACGGCTTGAGGACCACCGTGTTGCCCGCGGCCAGCGCCGGGGCGAACTTCCAGACCGCCATCATCATCGGGTAGTTCCAGGGGGCGACCTGCGCGACCGGTCCGCGCGGCTCGCGCCGGACGTAGGAGGTGAAGCCCCGCATGTACTCGCCGCCCGACTTGCCCTCCAGCACCCGTGCGGCGCCGGCGAAGAACCGGATCTGGTCGACCATCGGCGGGATCTCCTCCGACATGGTCAGCCCGAAGGGCTTGCCGGTGTTCTCGCACTCGATCCGGGCCAGCTCCTCGGCGTTGTCCTCGATCACGTCGGCCAGCTTCAGCAGGTACTTCTGCCGCTCCCCGGGGGTGGACCACCGGTACTTCTCGAACGCCCGGCCGGCGGCCTGGAAGGCGGCGTCGACGTCGGACTCACCGGAGTTGGGCGAGGTGGCGTAGACCTCCCCGGTGGAGGGGTTGATCACGTCCAGCACGTCGCCGGAGGTGGCCGCCCGCTCCTCGCCGTCGATGATGTTGGTCAGGACCTGCTTGTCGGACGCGTGATCTGGTGACATGGGCCGTTCCTCACTCGTGGTGGCAGCTGGATGCCGGTTGACAGTGGGCGCTGGTGGTCGAGGGTGCGTCCATCGACGGGTTGGCGTCGAAGAAGCCGAACGGCTTGAGCCAGAAGGAGATGGTGTCGGCCGGCATGATCGGCCAGTCCTCGACCCGGGTGATGTGGTGGATGCCGAACACGTACCAGAGCACGACGTCGGCCGACTCCAACGGGGCGTCGTCGGCGATCCAGCGGCGGATGCCCTGGGCGTGGGGCTCGGCCCCCGCTGTCAGATCGGACTCCGACTGCGTCGGGTAGTCGCCGGCCGGCCAGCGCTCCTTGTCGTCGTGCGCGGTCACCCAGAGCGTGTGACCGATCACCGAGGCCCGCTGGAAGACGGGCGAGGACTCGTCGATCATGGCCGGGATGGCGGCCCCCGGGACGATCTTGTACGCCGTGTTGGTGCCGTGCCGGTTCTTCTTGGTGGGGTTGAGCACCTTCCAGGCCCGCTGCGTCTCCCACTTGTAGTCGCGACCCGACTGGCTCTCCGAGGCGATCGTCGTGGCCTGGGTGGTGAGGGCCAGACCGTACGGGTTGGAGTCGTCGATCGGGGCGGCGACCGAGTCGACCTCCACCACCGTGTTCTCCTCGCCGTCCACGTCGAGGTCGAGCTTGGCCACCAGGAAGTGCTGGTGGTACGGCGCGTACGTCCGCGCGTCGACGGTGGTGCCCCAGGCGGAGGAGTCGCCGTCGGCCGCCATCGGGGTGGTGACCATCAGACCGGTGGCCCGCACCTCGCACTCGATGTTGCCGTCGGCGTAGAAGCGCCAGTAGATGAGGTACTCGTAGTTGGCCACCGTGGCGTGCGCGGAGACGACCATCCGGCGCATCCGCCGGACCTGGGCGCCGGTCTCCGGATCGACGTGCTTCCACAGCACGGCGTTGTCCTCCTCGTGCAGGCAGAGGGCCTGCTTGATCACCTGCGGCTCGCCGGCGGAGTCGGGCACCACTGCATCGGCGTAGACGATCTCGCCCAGGCAGTCGCACCCCAGCTCCAGCGAGGTGGTCATGTAGCCCAGACCCCACTCGCCGATGTCGAAGGCGGTGCGCCGGTAGTGGTCGTAGCCGGAGTCGCGGTAGGGGACGACCATCTCGGCGAACGACATCCGGTAGGCGACGTCCCGCTTCTCCCCGGTGAAGGGGTCGTCGAAGGCGACCTGGTAGATCACCGGACCCTCGCGGTAGTTGAAGCCCAGCCGCAGCGTCCAGTTCTGCCAGCGCAGCTCGTTGCCGTCCAGGGTGAAGGAGACCCCCTCGGGCTGGGTGATCTCCAGCGGCTTGACGTCGGTGCGCTCGGGCACGCCGGTGACGGCGGGGTCGTACTCGCCCTGCACCTCGGGCAGCCCGTGATCGTGGTGGTCCTCGATCTCGAGCACCTCGTTGGTGTTCATGTCGACGATGATCTTGAGACCGGACACCGGGTGCGCGTACGGGTTGCCGGCGGGCGTGGCCCGCAGCCAGATGTCGCACCAGCCGAGCCGCCGGTCCCGCCACTGCTCCGGCATCACCTGCTTGCCGTAGGTCCAGACGTCGAACAGGACCAGGGACAGGTCGGTGATGCCGCGGGCGGCCAGCACCGCCTTCACCTCGGCGTGCTCGTGCAGCACGTGGTCGATGTCGTGGTACTCGTCGACGGTGAAGTTGGGGCACACCCCGGGCACGTGGGTCCAGGACTCGACCCGGTCGCCGCTCAGGTCGACCACTGCCTCGTAGACGTCGTTGGTCGCCTTCTCCCACAGCACCGACAGCGAGCGGCGGATGATCGGGTCGCCCGCCGACCAGGCCTTGACGTCGGCCTTGGCCGGCTCGGCCAGCTCGATCGAGGCGAAGCGCCAGGCCGGCGACACACCCTTGTCCCGACGCAGGATGGCCGCAGTGCTGCGGAACTCGTCCTCCGAGAGCGGATCGAGCGGGTGTGCGGACATGTCGGAGCGCCTCCTCGACGGCTGAGAGTAGGGCTCATGGTGTCAACGGCGGTGCCGGGGGTCAATGGGCCGGGGTCGCCCGCGATCATGCCTGTCAGGCTCAACTGAAGCGATTCAGGCGCGCTGGACCGGCGCGCGGCCGACGGTGTCGAGGTCCGCACCGGTCACCGGGAGCGCGCCGCGCGTCGTTCAGGCGCCGTGGACGTCGCGGCTGATCGCGTCGAAGGCCGCGACCGTGGAGAACAGCTTCCACGCGTTCTGCGGGGTGGGCCAGCTGGAGAGCTTCGCCGCCACCACGCCGGCCTCGCGGTTGACGTAGATCATCTGGCCGTGGATGCCCAGGCAGAGCAGCACGGGCCGCTGGGCGTCGGGGATCCAGAACTGGTTGCGGTAGAGGCCACCGGGCATCCGGTTGTCGCCGGGGGAGTCCGCGAACGCCTGGACCGAGTCCGGCCCACCGGTGAAGCTGTCCTCGATCCACCAGGACGGCACCACCTGCTCCCCGGTCAGGGAGGTGCCGTTGCGCAAGATCATCAGGCCGAACCGGGCCAGGTCCCCCAGTGTCGCCGACATCCCGCCGTCGAACATGCCGCTGCCCGCGGAGTCGACGCCGATGTTCGCGTCGAACTCGGCCCCCGTCCGTGACCAGACCAGCTCGGAGGCCACGTCCACGAACGGCCGTCCGGTGGCCGCCTCGATCACCCAGCCGAGCACGTCGGACTCGCAGCTGCGGTAGTCGAACGGGCCGCCGTGCGGCCCGTCCTGGCGCAGGCTGACCAGGAACTCGCGCAGGGTTCCGGGCACGTCGGGAAGCAGCTTCGGGGCCCACCCGAACGCCTGCTCCAGGACCCGGACCTCGGCCGTCGGGTCCAGGTAGTCCTCGGAGAAGCGGATCCCCGAGCGCATGTCCAGCAGGTGGCGGACCGTGGCGCCGGCGTAGCCGGACTCGTAGAGCGCCGGCACGTAGCGGGTGAGCGAGGGCCTCGGTGTCGATCACGCCCTGGCCGACCAGGGCCCCGACGGTGATCCCCACCACCGACTTGGTCACCGACATCATCAGGTGCAGCGTGGACGGGCTCATCTCGCCGGTGTAGCGCTCGACCAGGACCTGGGCGCCCCAGGTCGGGTGGTCGCGCAGCACCAGCCAGCCGTCGGTGTCGGTGCCGGCCATCACGGTCTGCACCGACGCCGTCCCACCGTCGTGGGTGCGCACCGGCAGGCCGTCCGGCTCGTACGCGATCCGCGGCAGGCTCGGGGCGTGCGCGGTGCCCCGGGAGATGAGGGCGGTGGGGAAGATCTCGGCCATGTGCTGGAACGTCCAGTTGAGCTGTCCGGCGGACTGCCAGTTGTCGAGGGTGACCGGGAACGGCGGGCGGCCCGACCCTGATCCGATCATCGACCTGCTCCTGGGTGCCGGGGACTCACGAGGGGTGAGGCTACCTCTGATGGTGCCTGGCCGCTGTCGTGCCTGGCTGTTGTCGGTGGCGGGGTCCACGATGGTGAGATGGACCTCACGCGGGAGCAGGTGATCGGGCACCGGATCGCTGCCCAGCAGCTGGACCGGCCGGCCGCGGCCGGGCGGCCGCCGACGGATGCAGCGATCCTCGACCTCGGAGTCCAGGACACCGGGCGCGATGGTGCGAGCTGGGCGCTGGTCAACCGGGGGGTGCCGCTGGACTCGCCGGCGGCGCTGACCGGCACCGACGATCTCGGGCTGGTCTGGAGTCTGCGGGTGTCGCCGCACCACTACCGGCGGGCCGAGCTGGTCGAGGTGCTGACCGCCGTCTCACCGTTCGACGAGGCCGACGCGGGTCGTCGCCTGGTCGGCGCGGCCGACGCCGTCGCCGCGATCGGGGTGGGGGTGCGCGAGGCGATCGCGGTGGTGGCCCGGGCCCAGCGCGCCCTGGTGGCGGAGCCGATGGTCAAGGGCGAGCTGTCGACCCGGCTGACCGCCGAGCTGCCGGAGGCGTACGGCAGCTGGTGCAAAGGCTGCGGCGTGACCCACGTGCCGGAGTCGCTCTTCCGGCTGGCCGCCTTCTTCGGCGGCCTGGAGCTGGAACCGGGCACCTCTCCGCCGGTGCTCCGCCGCATCCCCGACTGGCCCCGGCGACCGGCCGGTGTCGCCTCGGATCCCGACGCCGCTCCGGCGCACCTGCAGGTGGTCCGTGGCTGCCTCCGCCTGCTCGGTCCGGCCACCCCGGCGGAGGTGGCCGGGTTCCTGGACACCACGGCGACGGTGATCAAGGAGCACTGGCCCGACGACGCGATCGAGGTGCGGGTCGAGGGCACGAGGAAGTGGCTGGTGGGTGAGCTGCTGGAACCCCGACCGGCGGTCCGGCTGCTCGGCCCGTACGACCTGCTGGCCCAGGGCAAGGACCGCAACCTGCTGGTGCCCGACCCCGCGCACCGCAAGCAGCTCTGGCCATCGCTGGGCCGGCCCGGCTCGCTGCTGGCCGACGGCGAGATCGTCGGCTGGTGGCGCCCGCGGGCCAAGGGCCGCACCCTGCACCTGGAGATCGAGCGGTGGCGCCCCCGGGCGGTGAGCAACGACGCGATCGGTGAGCAGGCGGAACGGCTCGCCGAGCACCGCGGACTGACTCTGGGCTCGATCAGCGCTCCCAGCTGACCTCGGCGGGCGTCTTGTCGGTGCGCAGGCCCTTCCACACCGGGTGTCGCAGCCGCCCCGGACCGGTGAGCTCGGTGTAGGTCACCTCGCCGACCAGGGTCGGCTCCACCCAGTACGCGTCCCGGGCGTCCTCGCGCGGGACGTCGGCGAACGGGCTGGTGGCCCTACCGAGGCCGGCCAGCAGGCGGTCCATGGCGTCGACGGCCTTGCCGCTGAACCCCGACCCGACCCGACCGACGTAGCGCAGACCACCGTCCTCGGGGACCCCGACCAGCAGCGAGCCCATCGAGCCGTCGCGCCGACCCTGACCGGGGCGCCAACCGCCGATGATCACCTCCTGGCTGGCCAGCAGCTTGATCTTGCGCCAGGTGTGCGCCCGCCGGCCGGGTTGGTAGACCGAGCCGTGCCGCTTGGCCACCACGCCCTCCAGCCGCAGGGCTCGGCTGGTGGCCAGGGCCGCGTCCAGGTCACCGTCGAAGATCGGCGGCACCTGCACCCGCCCCCCGACGGGTTCGGGCAGGAGCGCGTCCAGCAGCTCCCGCCGCCGCTCGTACGGTTCCCGCACCAGCGCCCGCCCGTCGTGCTCCAGCAGGTCGAAGACCATCAGCTGGGCCGGCCAGGTGGCGGCCGCGCGGGCGATGTCGCCGGGGCGGGTCAGGTTGATCCGGTTCTGCAGCAGCCCGAAGGTAGGCCGGCCGTTCTCGTCGGTGACCACGATCTCGGCGTCCAGCACGGCCGTCTCGACCGTCAGTCCGGCCAGCGCGGTGACCAGATCCGGGTAGACGGCGGTGTCGTCGCGACCGCTGCGGCTGACCAGCCGGACCTGTCCGCCGGCCAGGTAGACGACGCAGCGGATGCCGTCCCACTTCATCTCGTACGCGTAGTCGTCCTGGGTGGCCTCGATCTCGGCCGGTGTCGCCGGGGTGGCCAGCATCGGTGGCACCTCGTCGGGGAACGGGACGACCCGCCCTCCGTACGTGGGCTTCTCGGTCATCAGGTGCAGCAGCCAGTTCTTCTCCGGCTGGCTCCCGCTGCCGGTGTGGATGAGGGCGTACGAGCGCTGCTGTCCGCCGAGGCCTCCCTCCGGCTGGCCGTGCAGCGTGACGATCACCTCCTTGCCGTCGCGCCACTTGTGCAGCTCGTAGGTGCCGGAGTCCCAGATGGCGACGTGGCCGCCGCCGTACTCGCCTTTCGGGATGGAGCCGGCGAAGGTGGCGTACTCCAGCGGGTGGTCCTCGGTCTGGACGGCGAGCCGGTTGTCCCCGGTGTCGGTCGGTGGGCCCTTGGGCACCGCCCAGCTGACCAGCACGCCGTCGTGCTCCAGCCGGAAGTCGTAGTGCAGCCGACGTGCGTGGTGCTCCTGGATGACGAACGTGTCCCCGGCACCGCCGGTCGGGGGCGTGGCCGGCACCGGCTCGGGTGTCTTGGCCGGATCGCGCATGCTCCGGTACGTGGTCAGCCGGTCCACCGACGCGCGGTCCACGGTGATCTGTTCAGCGGGGGTCGTGCTCGACGGTGCCGAGGTCGTGGACGTCAGGGTCGTGGACGTCGGGACCGGGCCGGCCATCAGGGCCAGCGGATCGGGACCGTCAGTCACCCTGCGCAGGACCTCGGCGTACTCGAGCTGACCGAGCCCGGGGTCGGCCAGCTCGTCCCAGGTGCGGGGCGCGGCCACTGTCGGCCGCAGCCGACCGCGCAGCGAGTAGGGCGACACCGTCGTCTTGGCCCCGTTGTTCTGCGACCAGTCCAGGAACACCTTGCCCGTGCGCACGGACCGCTTCATCGTGGCGGTGACCAGATCGGGGTGGTCGGCCTCCAGCGCCCGGGCCAGCTCGCGGGCGACCTCGGTGGCCTGCTCGGAGTCGAGGCTGCCGTCCAGCGGCGCGTACAGGTGGATGCCCTTGCTGCCGCTGGTGACGGGCACGGGCGCGTGGCCGATGTCGGTCAGGATCTCCTGCGCCCAGCGGGCCACCTCGGCGCACTCGGCCAGGCCGACGCCGTCGCCGGGATCGAGGTCGAGGACGAGCCGGTCGGGGTTCTGCGGCTGGCCGTCCGGGCCGAAGCGCCACTGCGGCACGTGGATCTCCAGCGCGGCGAGCTGCCCCAGCCAGGTGAGCGTGGCCAGGTCGTCGACTGCCGGGTAGTAGTTGTCGTGGTCGCGGTGCGCGATCTTGAACCTGGTCACCCAGTCGGGGGTGCCCTTGGCCAGGTCCTTGTTGAAGAACACCGTCGGCTCGTGGCTGCCGTCGCCCACCCCGTCCGGCCAGCGCTTGCGGGTCGCCGGCCGGTCGACCAGGTGCGGCACCATGGTGGCGGCGATCCCGGCGTAGTAGCCGATCACGTCGGCCTTGGTGGTGCCGGTCGCGGGGTAGAGCACCTTGTCCAGGTTGGTCAGCTTGATCACGTGACCGTCGACGGTCACGCTCTGCTCGGTGCCCGCGGAGGCCATGGGCCGACCCTAGATCAGGACCGGTCGCGACGGTACGGCTCGTCGAGCGCCTGCTCGATGATCGCGAGCTGGTTGTCCAGCACGTGCTCGCTGGTGCCGCGCAGGTCGTCTCGGCTCCACCAGCGGTGGCTCAGCGTGGTCGCGACCTCGACCTCCTCCAGGTGCGCGAAGGTCACGGCGGTGTCCTGGACGTCCAGCAGGTAGTAGGTCTGGTGCTGCTCGATGGCGTACGGGGGCCAGCGTGAACTCGACGGTCTCGGCGCCGACCGGACCCCGCAGGGCCGCGGGGTCGGCCCGGATCCCGGTCTCCTCCCACAGCTCGCGGACCGCGGCCTCCCGCTCGGTCTCATCGGCCTCGATGCCGCCGCCGATCGTGACCCAGAAGGGATCGTGCGGCCTGCGGGGTCTGATGCACTGCGAGCAGCAGCACCCGACCCGCCGGGTCGATCGGCAGCACCCGGACCGCCTGCCGGACGAGCCTGGTCAGCTCCTGATCATCGGTCACGATCACCTTCCTCGGGATGTGCGGGGTCCCGGCGGAGACTAGCGCGCGCTCGTCTCCGGGGCAGCGAGGCTCCTGGCGGTTGATGCGCCGGATGTCGCCGGGGAGTCGCGTCCGGCGTGGGGGAGGCGTGCGTGCTGGCCGGATGTCGCCGGGGAGTCACGTCCGGCGTCGGGGGAGGCGTGCGTGCTGGCCGGATGTCGCCGGGGAGTCACGTCCGGCGTCCGGGGAGGCGTCCGTGCTGGCCGGATGTCGCCGCGGAGTCACGTCCGGCGCCCGGGGAGGCGTGCGTGCTGGCCGGATGTCGCCGCGGAGTCACGTCCGGCGGGCCGGGGCGTCAGGGCTCTCGCCCGCAGCGGCTCGCCCGTTTACGGTGTAGCCATGCGATCGATCTGGAAGGGCGCGATCAGCTTCGGGTTGGTCAACGTGCCGGTCAGGCTCTACAGCGCGACCGAGGACCACGATCTGAGCCTGCACCAGGTGCACGATGCCGACGGCGGCCGGATCCGCTACCAGCGACGCTGCGAGGTGTGCGGGAAGGTGGTCGACTACGCCCACATCGACAAGGCGTACGACGACGGCAACACCACTGTCGTGCTGACCGAGGACGACCTCAAGTCGTTGCCGGAGGAGCGCAGCCGGGAGATCGAGGTGGTCGAGTTCGTCCCGTCCGACCAGGTCGATCCGATCATGTTCGACCGCTCCTACTTCCTCGAGCCGGACAAGACCGCGGTCAAGGCGTACGCGCTGCTGCGACGGGCGCTGGCCGACACCGACCGGACGGCGATCGTGCAGTTCTCCCTGCGGCAGAAGACCCGGCTCGGGGCTCTGCGGGTCCGCGACAAGGTGCTGATGCTGCAGTCCCTGCTGTGGGACGACGAGGTGCGCGAAGCCGACTTCCCGAGCCTGGACGAGACCGTGCGGGTGTCGGCCAAGGAAGCCGAGATGGCGTCGTCGCTGGTGGAGAACATGGGGGCCGACTTCGCCCCGGAGAAGTTCTCCGACGACTACCAGGCCCAGCTGCGGGAGCTGATCGCAGCCAAGCTGGAGCAGGGTGAGGCCTTGGACACCGCTGCCACCTTCGGTGAGGACGACGCCGGCGAACCCGAGGGCGGGCAGGTGGTCGACCTGATGGACGCGCTGCGCCGCAGCGTCGAGGAGAACCGGGCGAAGCGCGGCGGGGCGCCGACCAGGAAGGCCGACGGCCAAGAAGTCGACGGCCACGAAGACGACGCCAAGAAGACGCGCCAAGAAGGCGACAGCCAAGAAGACCGACGAGCCAAGAAGACGACGCCAAGAAGTCGACGGCGAAGAAGTCGACGGCGAAGAAGCGCGGCGGCCCGTCGGATGAGAAGAAATCGGCGTGAGGTGATCCGACCCGATGCCGGGTAGCTCGGCCAGGGCTAGGTCGGGATCGGGGGACCTGGGAACGGACTTATGAGCTTCGTCGGGTCGGATCACCACACGAGGACTCGAGATCGTTGATCTCGACACTCGAACTAAATGCAACCGTACCCGGTCGGACCTAGCCGGGGAAGATCAACGGCAGCAGGAAAAGCATTGCCGTCGACCAGGTGATGTGGGTCAAGATCGGCCCCAGGACACCGCCGCTGGCCCGCCGCTCGAGTCCGACCACCGTGCCGAGCAGGGCGGCGGCGAAGACGAGGACCAGGTTGCCGGACCCGATGGTGGCCACCGTGTAGAGCAGGGTCGAGATGATCACCGGGTGCCGGGTCCCGATGCCGGCGAACAGCGCCCCGCGGAAGAAGAGCTCCTCGGCGACCCCGTTCATGATCGTGATGATCACCACGACCGGCAGGATCCCGTAGCGGGCGTAGCCGATCACGTCCTCGGTGAGCCCGGTCAGGAACGGCACCTCGCGGAAGACCAGCGCCCCGACCACGAACACCCCGGCCAGCAGCAGACCGACGGCGATGGGAGACAGGATCGGTCGGCGCAGCACGCCGCGGAACTCGATGTGGCCGAGGTGCAACGGACCGGAGATCAGACTGCCCAGCGCCCACGTGGCGGCGAGCCCGATGGTCAGCGGATAGAACGCGGGCTCACCGGGTTCGGTGGAGAAGGACAGGCCGAGCAGGGTCGCCCCCACCACGAGCGTGGCCACGACGACGATCCGGCGGCGCTTGAACTCGGCGTCGGACTGCCGGTGGTCGCGGTCGACCCGGTCGACGAACACGGGGCGGACCACCTTGGCGGCGCGGCTGGACCACCACCGCCCGGACCGGGGCTTCTCCACCGGTTCGACGGGCGGCTGGGGACCGGTCACCGACGAGCCTCCCGGGAGGACTCGCTGGTGGCGTTCGCCGCCGCCGCGGCCTGCTGCGCCTCACGCTCGAGCCGGGTCTTGCGGGCGGCCAGGGCCCGGCCGACCGCCTCGTCGTAGGTCAACGGCTCGCCGGGCACGATGTCGCGGATGGAGTTGTCGCTGACCACCACCTCGTTGCTCATCGAGTCGACCAGGTTCCGCGCCGTGGCGGTGTTGACGTCGGTCACGAACGACAACCAGTGCGACGACAGCCGCGGCGTCAGCAGCGGGATGATCAGGATCGGCAGCGGTCGGCCGAAGTGGTTGCGGGCCACCAGCTGCATCATCTGCGCGTACGTGAGCACATCCGGACCACCGACGTCGAACGTCCGGCCCCGTGCCTCGACCGGCTCCAGCACCCCCACCAGGTAGCGGACGACGTCGTCCAGCGCTATCGGCTGGGTCTTGGTCATCACCCAGCGGGGGCCGACCATGGCCGGCAGGTGCTGGACCAGCTGCCGGGTCATCTCCCAGGAGATGCCCTGGTCGCCGATCACGATGGCGGCCCGCAGCACGGTGACCGGCACCCCGTCCCCGGCCAGCAGCTCCTCGACCTCCCGCCGCGACTTCAGGTGGTCGGAGAGGTCGTCGTCCTCGCTGCCCAGACCGCCGAGGTAGATGATCCGCTCCAGACCGGCCTCGGCGGCGGCGGCGCTGAACGCGCGGGCCGCGTCGGCGTCGCGCTGGACGAAGTCGTCGTTCTCCAGTCCGTGCACCAGGTAGTAGGCCGCCTCGGCCCCCTGCAGGGCCTCGCGCAGCGAATCCGGCTCGGACACGTCGCCGTAGACGGCCCGGCCCGGTCCGTCGTAGTCGTCCGGGTGCCGGGTCATCGCCAGCACCTCGTGGCCGGCCTCGACCAGCGCCTGACTGAGATGGGAGCCGACGAAGCCGGATGCGCCGGTCACCAGTACTCGGGTCATGGTTCTCCTGTTGATCAGCTCGTGGCTGGGGGATCAGCTCGTGGTGAGCTCGGCCATCCGGAGCACCGTCGCTCCCAGGTTGTCGTTCTCCTTTACCCATCGTCGCTGATGCAACGCACCCGACCCCCGGGACAGCAGCCCCTCGACCAGATCAGCGACAGCTAGGTGGTCGCCGGCGTCGGCGAGGGCGTCCCGGACGTGACCGAGCAGACCGGCGAGCACGAGGCGCGCCGGCTGCGGGGTGCCGTGGACCGGGTCGAGCAGCTCACCGTCCAGACCGGAGCGTCCGGCCCGCCAGGTGGCCAGCCGCAGCACCGAGGTCGGCACCGTCGGCGCCCGCTGACCGGCCCGCCAGTCCCGGGCGGCGGTCTCCACCAGGCCCCGGACGAGGGCAGCCACCAGCAGGGCGTCGTCCCGCCGCAGGCACACGTCGGCGATCCTGATCTCGACGGTGGGCAGGTGGTGGGACAGCCGGGCGTCGAAGTAGATCATCCCCTCGTCCAGCGCCACCCCGGTGCCGAGCAGCCGGTCGACCTCGGTCCGGTAGCGCTCCGCGGAACCGAACAGGTCGGTCGGGCCGGCCGTCGGCAGCCGGGTCCACGCCTGGGAGCGGAAGCTCGCGTACCCGCTGTCGACGCCCTGCCAGTACGGCGAGTTCGACCGACAGGGCCAGGATCACCGGCAACCAGACCCGGATCCGGTCCAGCACGGCCGTGCCCTCCTCGGCCGACTCCACGTCGACGTGCACGTGGCAGCCGCAGGTCAGCTGCTCGGCGGTGGTCAGCCCGTACGTCTCGACCATGGCGCGGTAGCGGGGCTTCACCGTCAGCTCGGGCACCACGGGCAGCGGAGAGGTCCCGGTGGCCACGATCCGGGCGCCGACCTTCTCGGCGGCCGCCGCCGCTTCCCGTCGCCAGCGCCGCAGCTGATCGTCCAGCTCGCTCAGCGAGGCGCAGGGTGGGGTGCCGATCTCGATCTGCTGCTGCTGCAGCTCGGCTTCCAGCCCGTCGGTCGCCGCCAGCACCGACCCGGCGACCGCCACCGGCGCCCCGGTCTCCGGGTGCACCAGCAGCAGCTCCTCCTCGACCCCGACGGTGCGCATGGCCGACAGTCTGTCGGTAGTCGCGGACATCGCAGCACCGGGTCGTTTACGGTGTAGTCATGGGTATCGGATTCGGCATCTTCCTGATCGTGGTCGGCGCGATCCTGCTCTTCGCGCTGAACGTGAACATCCCGTACGTGTCCGACGACACCCTCGGCATCATCCTGCTGGTGGCCGGGGCGCTCACCTTGATCCTGGCCATCGTCCTGCAGGCCCAGCGTGGCCGCACCAAGCACGTGCAGGAGAACCGCTACGACCCGCCGCCCCGGGCCTGACCGGCCGCGCTCACAACGCGTCGAGGGCTGCCCGGGCGTCCTGCACCGAGGCCTCGCGCTCGCTGACGTGCCGGCGCGCGGCCCGGGCCTCCTGACGCGCTGCGGTCTCGGCCTCCTCGGCCGCAGCCAGCTCCGTGCGCAGCCGCTCGACCTGCTCGGCCAGCTCGTCGGCCCGCTCGGTGGCCACCCGCGCCGCCTCGGTGGCCGCGGTCAGCTCGGCCTCGGCGTCCGCGACCTGCTGCTCGGCGCGCTCCCGGGCCCGGCGCTGCTCGTCAGCCTGCTGCGCGGCTCGGCGCCGCTCAGCAGCCTCCTCGTCGTCGGGCTCCGCCGCCCCGGCATCAGCACCCGCATCGGGAGCAGCACCGCCGGAGGCCGGCGTCGGTGACTCGTCGGCGGGTGCCGGAGCGCTCGCCGGGGCCAGGGCGAAGCCGAAACCGCCGTACGACTGGGCCTGGCTCAACGTCCCGGCCCGGACCTGCGCGGCGATCTCGGGGTCGGCCAGCGCCGCCTGCAGGGTCTGGGTGACTTCGGTCCGGGCCGCCTCCGGCGCCTCGTAGTCGTGCCCGCGGCCGATCTCGACGGCCCGACGGGTGGCGGCGGCGAGGGCCTTGCCGCGGTCGGCGGACAACCGACGGAGGTCCGGTCCGGACAGCTCCTGCTGGGCAGTCTGCAGCGCCGCACCCAGGTCGAGCAGGGCCTCGAGCTCCTCGGCGGCCTCTCGGGCATACAGGTTGACCAGCCAGGCTGAGCGGGTGGGCCGCCGCAGCTGACCGATGGCGGTGGCCAGCGGCCGGTCCTTGGCCGCCCGTGCCTGGGCGACGAGCTGCTTGCGGCGTTCGACGAAGTCGTCGGGGGATCCGGCGTAGAGCTCCTGGCTCGCCGACGCCAGATCCACGACGGTCAGTCCGCGACCGGACGCAGGACCGCCGGGGGTCGGGCTGCGTCCTCCTCGGCCGGGGTGTCGGGCGCCGCCGGGAGCTCGGGATAGGTGAGCTCCACGTTGTCGATCAGCCGGGTGCTGCCGACCCGGGCGGCGATCATGGCCAGCGCCGGACCGGTGTGGTCGTCCGGGACCGCGACCATCGTCGCGGCGTTGACCACCGTCACGTAGTCCAGCTCGATCTCGCCGGCGCCGATCGCTCCGGCCAGCACCCGATGAGCGGCCGCCCGTGCCGCGGCCGGGCTGGTCTCGGCCTCGGCGGCGCGCAGCGAGGCGTTCAGGACCAGGGCGGAGCTGCGCTCGGCCGGGCTCAGGAAGCGGTTGCGGCTGGACATCGCCAGGCCGTCGGACTCCCGGATGATCGGCGCGCCGACGATGGCGGTCTCCAGGTTGAGATCGAGCACCATCCGGCGGATGCAGGCCAGCTGCTGGGCGTCCTTGCGGCCGAAGACGGCGATGTCGGGCCGCACGATGTTGAGCAGCTTGAGCACCACTGTCAGCACCCCGTCGAAGTGGCCGGGCCGGGACGCTCCCTCCAGCAGGTCACCGATCGGACCGGCGTTGACACTGACCTGACGACCGGCGGGGTAGATCTCGGCGACGCTGGGGGTGAACACCACGTCGACCCCGGCCTGCTCGGCCCGGGCCAGATCCACGTCCAGGGTCCGCGGGTAGCGGGCGTAGTCCTCGTTCGGCCCGAACTGCAACGGGTTGACGAAGATGCTCATCACCACCAGGTCGGCCACACCACGGGCCAACCGGACCAGCGACAGGTGGCCCTCGTGCAGGGCACCCATGGTGGGCACGAAGGCCAGATGGGGGCGCGGCGTGGTGCCGGCCAGCAGCTCGGCACGGACCGCGTCGAGCTCGGCGACGCTGGTCGCGACCCTCACGACCACCCTCCGTCGAAGGTGTGCTCCGGGGCCGGGAAGGCGCCGGTCCGGACGTCGTCGACGTAGCGCCCGACGGCCTCGCCCATCACCGCGTCCAGATCGGCGTACTGGCGGACGAAGCGGGGCAGCTTGCCGGTCCGCAGGCCGAGCATGTCCTGCCAGACCAGCACCTGGGCGTCGCAGCTCGGGCCGGCGCCGATGCCCACTGTCGGGATGGCCAGCTCGGCGGTGACCCGTTCCGCCACGTCGACCGGCACCATCTCCAAGACGATGGCGAAGGCCCCGGCCTCGGCCACGGCGTGCGCGTCGGCCAGCACCGTGTCGGCCGCGTCGTCGCCGCGTCCCTGCACCCGGTAGCCGCCGAGGGCGTGCTCGCTCTGCGGGGTGAAGCCGATGTGGCCCATCACCGGGATGCCGGCGGCGACCAGCTTGCGGATCTGCTCCACGACCCGGACCCCGCCCTCGAGCTTGACCGCGTGGCTGCCGGCTTCCTTCATGAAGCGGGTAGCGGTGGCCAGCGCCTGGTTGGCCCCCTCCTCGTACGACCCGAACGGGAGGTCGGCGACCACCAGTGACCGGTGGGTGCTGCGCACCACGGCCCGGGCCAGCGGGATCAGCTCGTCCACCGTGATCGGCAGCGTGGAGTCGTAGCCGTACACCGTGTTGGCCGCGGAGTCGCCCACCAGCAGCGCCCAGACGCCGGCCCGCTCGAACAGGGCGGCGGTGTAGGTGTCGTAGCTGGTCAGCATCGCCCACCGCTCACCGCGGCCCTTGGCCCGCTGCAGGTCGGGGATCCGGATGCGCCGTGGGGGAGGCGTCTCCCGGTACGGAGCCGGGGTCTCGGTCACGGTGCGGTTCTCGCCCTCCGGTCGAGGTCCGCGGCGGCTGCGGACCGGGAATGCCAACGACGAACTTAACGCATCCGCCCGGAGCGTGATTCCGTCACGGGCGGGGGTCGCGGGCGTCGTACGCCCAGAAGCCGCGCTGGGCCGAGGTGACGGCCAGCACCAGCACGACGCAGAGCAGACCGCCGCCGAGCGCGGCCCAGCTCTCGGCGGTCCAGGTGGCGGCGGTGCCGAGCACCAGGTCGCCCAGCCGGGGTCCGCCGGCCACCACCACGATGAAGATGCCCTGCAGGCGGCCGCGCATGTCGTCGGGGGTGGCCGACTGCAGGATGGTCTGCCGGAAGACCGAGCTGACCGCGTCGGCGCCGCCGGCCAGGGCCAGGAACAGTCCGGCCGCGACCAGCGGGACCCACAGGGCGGCCGGCGGGTGAGTGGGCCCGATGCCGAGCAGCAGACCGCCGAACCCGGCCACGGCCAGTCCGAAGACCGCGATCGAGGCCACGATCACCCGGCCCTGGTGGACCACCCGGACCAGTCCGCCGGAGAACAGACCGGCCAGCACCGCACCGGCGGCGAACGCCGCGCTGAGCAGGCCGGTGGTGAAGGCGCCGCCACCCAGGAAGATCACCCCGACCGCCGGGAACAGCACCCGGGGCATGGCGATGATCATGGCGATCAGGTCGACCACGAAGGTCATCCGCACGTTGGGCCGGGTGGCCAGATAGCGGAACCCGTCGATCACCGCACCGAGCCCGAGCTGCAGCGGCTTGTCGTCGGCGCCGACCATCGGCGGCAGGTCCGGCAGCCGCCACAGGGCCCACAGGGCCGCGGTGAACAGGACGGCGTCGACCGCGTACGCGGCACCGAATCCCGGTCCGGCGACCAGGAACGCGGCGATCAGCGGCCCGACGGTCAAGGCGATGTTCCAGGCGACGGTCTGCAGCACGTTGGCCGCGGGCAGCAGCCGCGGCTCGACCAGGCGGGGGATGATGGCGGTCCGGGCCGGGTTGTTGATCGCGAAGCCGGCCGACTGCAGCGCGACCAGGCCGTAGAGCAGTCCCACCGACTCCAGCCCGAGCGCCGCCTGGATCACCAGTCCGAGCACCACCACCCACAGCCCGAGGGCGGAGAACAGGGCCACCCGGCGCCGGTCGTACGCGTCGACCAGCGCGCCACCGTAGAGACCGAGCAGGACCAGCGGCACCAGGGCGAAGATGCCCAGCAGGCCGACGGAGAAGGTGGAGCGGGTGATGTCGTAGATCTGCAGACCGACGGCCACCACGCTGAGCTGGGTGCCCAGGTTGGACAGACTCAGACCCGCCCACAGGCGGCGGAAGGCGGGACTGACCCGCAGCGGGGTCAGGTCCAGCAGGACAGCCAGGTCAGGCCCCGCCGGCCGGGCGGGTGGTGACGATGTGCTCGATGATCGCGGTCGTCGACACCGACGGCGTCCGGGGCAGGTAGATGACCTCGCAGACGTCGGAGACCCAGTCGAACTTGCCGGTCCAGTCGTCGCCCATCACCAGCACGTCGGCGCCGTGGGAGGTGATGTAGTCCCGCTTCAGCTCGAGGCTCTCCTCCACGAAGACCTCGTCCACCACCTTCAGGTTCGAGACCAGCTCCACCCGCTCGTCCTGGGTGAAGACCGGGTTCCGGCCCTTCTTGGAGAAGTTCAGCGCGTCGGAGGAGACGCCGACGACGAGCCGGTCGCCGTGCTCGGCGGCGCGGTTGAGCACGCGGATGTGGCCCACGTGCAGCACGTCGAAGGTGCCGAACGTGATCACGGTCTTGGCCATCGGGCGTGTCCTCCAGGGGTCGTCGCCGCCGGTGCCGGTCACCGGGTGCTCGGATCACCTTAGCCGCGCGGGACCGACCGAAAGGCGTCCGGACATGGTGCGGCCCACCTGACCGGCGGGAACAGGTGGGCCACGTTGGGGGAGTGACGCTTCGTCACTCGGTGCGGATCGAGCTAGCGGGTGATGTCCTCGCCGGCCTGGCGGACGTCCTCGGCAGCCTGCTTGGCCTTGCCGGAGGCCTGGTCGGCCATGCCCTCGCCCTGCAGGCTCTGGTTGTCGGTGGCGTCGCCGACCTTCTCCTTGGCAGCGCCCTTGAGCTCTTCGGCCTTGGCCTTGGCCTTGTCCAACCCACTCATGCTGATACCTCTCCTCCGATCCGCTCGTTGCTCACTACGATGCGTAGAAAGAAATGCGGACCATGGACTTCCTCAGGGTAGTCACTGGAGTTTACATTGTAAATACCCAAGCGGCGGGCCGGGGTCCACACACACCGATCAGCGGTGCCGGCTTTCCGTCGTCTGGCACCCCGAGGGTGCGACATCCGCGAGCGAGGGAACGAGCATGGACGACAAGGTGGGTCCGGCCGGGACTGAGGAGTCCGAGGCGGACGTCGACCCGGCGCCTGCTGTTCCGCGCAGGCCCCTGGACCAGATGCGGATCCTGCGTGCCGCCGTCGAGTTCATCGACGTCAACGGGCTGGGCAAGCTGACGATGCGCCGGCTGGGCGCCCACCTGGGCGTGGAGGCGATGGCCCTCTACCGCTACGTCCCCGGACGCGAGCAGCTGCTCGACGGCGTGGTGGAGATGGTGATGGACGAGCTGTACGAGACCACCAACGTCGGCGGCCGGTCCACCAGCTGGCAGGAGTACCTGCAGATGCAGGCCCACGCCGTCCGCACCATCGCGGTGAAGCACCCGAGGATCTTCCCGCTGGTGGCGACCCGGCCTCCGTCGGCGCCCTGGCTGCGTCCGCCGTTGCGGAGCCTGCGGTGGGTGGAGTCGTTCCTGCAGGGCCTGCACGACTACGGCTTCGAGCCCCGGGTCAGCGTCGTCGGTCTACCGGTCGTTCGCGACCTTCCTGCTCGGCGCGCTGCTGCTGGAGTCCGGCACCCTGGAGGACCTCACCGTCACCGAGAAGGTGAACCTGGCGTTCATCGAGAACGACGACCTGTCGTCGTACCCGATGATCTCGGCGATGGCCGACGAGCTCAAGGACGGCGGTTTCGAGGCCGAGTTCGAGGCCGCCCTCGAGGACCTGATCGAACGCGTCGCCGTGATGCGGTCCTGATCGGCCCGGACTGGTCCTGATCGGCCCGAGCTGGTCCTGGCTCGGCCCGCGTCGAGCTGTCGGTTGCCGCCGGACCGCTGTCGTCGTCGGCGACCACGACCCGGAGGGCACCGGGCACGACCTCGGCGACCAGGCGGGTGAACTCGCCCTCGACGTCACCGTCCAGCTGGTAGCTCTCCGGCTTCCTCAGCACGATCTCCACCCGCTTGCCCCGGTGCAGCTCGAGCGCGTCGTCCTTGCGCTGCCGCCGGATGATCATCCGACCGACGATCTTGAGCCAGTCCCGCACCCGACGCGGCGAGGCCACCATCACGTCCAGCAGACCGTCGTCGTAGACGGCGCCGGGGATCAGGTCGATGTTCGGCGGGATGCCTCCGACGTTGCCGATCAGCACCATCATCGCCTTGTGGTGCTTGATCGCACGGTCGTCGACCTTGACCCGCACCGACATCGGCAGTCGTCCCAGCGCCTTGCCGGCGGCCAGGAAGTAGGCGGCGGTGCCGATCGTCTTCTTCAGGTCGCTGCTGACCTCGTCCATGATCATGGCGTCCAGGCCCGCGCCGGCCATCACCGCGAAGTGCTGGGTCCGGTCGCCGTCCACGGTGATCTTGACCAGGTCGATGTCCCGGGTGCTGCCGGCCGCGGCCACCTCGATGGCGGGCGCCTCGGTGCGGGGCAGGCCGAGGTTGTAGTCGAGCAGGTTGGCCGTGCCGGCCGGCACGATGCCGAGCGGGGTGCCCGAGCCGGCCAGGGCCTCCGCCACGGCGCGGACGGTCCCGTCGCCGCCGGCCACGACGACCCGGTCGACCTCGGCCGCCAGCGCCTCGGCGGTGCGGCCCTGCCCCGGATCGTCCTCGCTCGTCTCCAACCAGAGCACGTCACTCCACCCGGCCCGGTCCAGGGCGGTGGTCGCCCGTTCGCGGAACTGCGGACTCACCTTGATCGGGTTGAAGATCACGGCACAGCGACGAGGAGCATCTGACACGTGCGCCAGTGTCGCAGACTGGGCGACGTGGCGAACCCGTTCGAGCGTTACGCGCTGTCCGACCTGGTCGGCCGGCAGACCCTCAAGTGGCAGGCGTACCCGGCCGACGTGCTGCCGCTGTGGGTCGCCGAGATGGACACCGATCTGGCCGAGCCGGTCCGCGACGCGGTCGTCGCCGCGGTCCGGGCCGGCGAGGTCGGCTACCCGTGGGGACGGGCGTACCCGGAGGCGCTGGCGGCGTACGCGGCGGACACCTGGGACTGGTCGCCGGATCCGGACACCATCCGCCACACCGCCGACGTGATGACCGGGATGGCCCACCTGGTCGGGCTGGTCACCCCGCCGGAGGGGGTGCTGGTCCTCACCACCCCGGTCTACCCGCCCTTCCTGGACCTGCCGGCGATCACCGGGCTACCGGTGCGCCACGTCCGGCTGGACGACGCCGGCCGGTTGGACCTGGACGCGTTGGCGGCGACCTTCGCCGCCGTCCGGGCCGAGGGCCGGACGCCCACCCTGGCCCTGTGCAACCCCTACAACCCGACCGGGGTGGCCCACCGCCGCAGCGAGCTCGAGCGGCTGGCCGGGCTGGCCACCGAGCTGGGCGTGCGGGTGGTCGTCGACGAGATCCACGCACCGTTGGTGCATCCCGGCGCCAGCTTCACCCCGTACCTGAGCGTCCCGGGCACCGAGCGGGCGTACGCGGTCCACTCGGCCTCCAAGGCGTTCAACCTGCCGGGGCTGAAGGCGGCCCTGATCGTGCCCGGCGACGGCGCGGTCGACGAGCTCGCCACCGGCCTGCCCGCCACGCTCGACCACAGCGCCAGCTCGATCGGCGTGCTGGCGCACGCCGTGGCGCTGACGGAGGGGCGGGACTGGCTGACCGCGCACCTGGACGGGCTCGACCAGAACCGGCGGCACCTCGGTGCCCTGCTGGCCACGGAGCTGCCGCAGATCCGCTGGCAGCCACCCGAGGCGACCTACCTGGCCTGGCTGGACTGTCGCGGGCTCGAGCTGGACGGTGATCCGGCCGAGGTGCTGCTGGCCCGCGGCAAGGTCGCGCTGAATCCCGGCCCGACCTTCGGGCCGGGAGGGGAGGGACACGTCCGGCTCAACTTCGCCACCGCGCCGCAGGTGCTGACCGAGGCCGTGGGACGCATCAGCCGCGTCCTGGTTCGCTGAACCCGAAAACGCCTTGCCCGGGCCGGAACGGCGGTGGTTCACTCGCCCTGATCGACCCGATCACCGCCCAGAGAGGACACCCGAGTGCGAGCAGCGCGCATGACCCGACCGACCACCATCGATCTCGAGGACATGACAGCCGTTGCCCACCTTGAATCTCGGCGTCGTCGCGCACGTCGACGCCGGTAAGACCTCTCTGACCGAACAGCTTCTCTTCCACACCGGGGTCATCGACCGCCCCGGTCGGGTCGACGACGGCACCACCCAGACCGACGGGCTCGCGCTCGAGCGTGCCCGCGGGATCACCATCCGGGCCGCCGTCGCCTCCTTCCGGTTGGCCGACCTGGTGGTCAACCTGATCGACACCCCCGGTCACCCCGACTTCATCGCCGAGGTGGAGCGCTCGTTGGCCGTGCTGGACGGCGCGGTGCTGGTCGTCTCGGCCGCGGCCGGGGTGCAGGCGCAGACCCGGGTCCTGTTCCGGGCGCTGCGGCGGCTGGGACTGCCGGTGATCATCTTCGTCAACAAGATCGACATCTCGCCCCACCCCACCGACGAGGTGGTCGCCCAGATCCGGCGTCGGCTGCGCCGCTCCGCTGGTGGTCCTGCACCAGGTCCACGATCAGGGCCGGGCGTCGGCGTCGGTCCGTCCCGCGGACCCGTACGCGTGGCTGGATCCGTTGTCCGACAGCGATCCCGACGCTGCTGCGCCACTACGTCGACGACGCGACGACTGTCGCCCCCGAAGAGCTGCGGGCCAGTCTCGTTCGGGCGGCGCGCTCCGGGGCGGTGGTGCCCGTGCTGTTCGGTTCGGCCGCCACCGGGGCCGGTGTGCCGGAGCTGATCGAGCAGCTGCCGGAGCTGCTGCCGGTCACCCCTGACCGGTCGGGCGGCCCCCTGGTCGGAACCGTGTTCAAGATCGACACCGACGGCGGCGCCCGGACCAGCTACGTCCGGTTGTCCAGTGGCCGGCTGCACCTGCGCGAACGCCTGCGGAGCCCGTCCGGTCGGCGGGGCAGCAAGATCACCGGGATCGAGGTGTACGACGGCGGCCCGCCGGTGCCGGCCGACGTGCTGGTGGCCGGTCAGATCGGCCGGCTCCGCGGACCGTCGGAGCTGCGCATCGGTGACCCGCTCGGGGAACCCGATCCACGCCGCCGGTGGGCGTTCGACCGCCCGACCCTGGAGACCGTGATCACCGCCGACCCCCCGTCCCAGGCGGGGGCGCTGTTCGCCGCCCTGACGGAGCTGTCCACCCAGGACCCGCTGATCGGCGTCCGGCGGCAGGGCGAGGAGCTGCGGGTGTCGCTGTTCGGTGAGGTGCAGAAGGAAGTGATCGAGGCGACCCTGAGGACCGACTACGGTCTGCGGGTCGGCTTCACGCCGACCACTGTGGTCTGCATCGAGCGGCTCCTGGGCGTCGGTGAGGCCGTCGAGGTCCTGTACGACGACGCCAACCCGTTCCTGGCCGGCATCGGCCTCCGGGTGGAGCCCGGCCCGCCCGGTTCCGGCCTCAGCTACCGGGTGGCGGGCGAGCGGCTGGGGACGATGCCGCCCGCCTTCTTCCGGGCGCTCGCGGAGACGGTGCCGGAGGCGCTGCAGCACGGTCCGAGTGGTTGGCCGGTGCACGACTGCGCAGTGACCCTGGTGGCGACCGGCTACGCGCCGCGCCAGAGCCACGCCCACGCGACGTTCGACAAGTCGATGTCCAGCACGGCCCGCGACTTCCGGCACCTCACCCCGCTGGTGCTGGCCGAGGCGTTGACCGTGGCGGGGACGGTGGTCTGCGAACCCGTCCAGCGCGTCCGGCTGGAGATCCCGGACGACACCGTCACCGCCGTGCTGTCGGCGGTGGTGGCCGCGGAGGGTGTCCCCTCCGCTCCGACCACGACCGGCGATCTGGTCGACCTGGAGGCGTTGCTCCCGGCTCGGACCCTGCACGGCCTCACCCAGCAGCTGCCCGGGCTGACCCGGGGCGAGGCGGTGGTCGAGTCCGCCTTCGACCACTTCGCTCGCTCCCGCTCGTCCGAGGTGCTGCAGGGGCCGCGCGCGGACCCGGACCCGTACCAGCGGCGTGCCTACCTGCTGGCCCGGGCCGGGGCCCGCTACGCGAACCGGGTCTGATCCGGGCCCGGTCGGTGCGGAGGGGAGACGATCACGACGACGTCAGGTCGTAGACCGTGGTCCCGCCCACGGTGGTGGCGGTGTAGGTGGCCTCGACCCAGGCGGTGATCTGGGTGGCCGCCGAGTCGGAGCCGCCTCCCCGGCCGCCGCCGCCGCGTCCGCCGCCCATGCCGTCGGAGGCGATGAAGTAGCTGATGTCGCCGGCCTTCACGTACGCCTGGAACTGGGCCAACGTGGGGGCGTCGTCACTGCCGCCCCAACCGCCGATCGCCATCACGGCGGTGTCGGAGGCGAGGATGTAGCCGGCGGCGCTCTGGCTGCCGATCACTGCGGCCGACCAGCGCGTGTCGGTGGTGTTCAGCAGGTCGACCAGGGCGGTGCCGGTGCTGCTGGCCTGGCCACCGCCGCCGGCTGACCGGTCGGCATGCCGTCGGCCGACGCTCGTGCCGCCGGGTGCCGGGCCGCCGGCCCCGCCGGCGCCCGCCTCCCTGGGAGCCGGCCACGGCCGGTCCGGAGGTCGGGATGGATCCGGTGTGCGCGCTGGCTGCGGTGGCCACCGTCCAGGCCGCCGCCCCGGCCGAGGCGCCGACGGCACCGATCAGCACCCCGGCCACCGCCAGCTTCCTCAGGCGCGCGGTGGAGAGCGCCAGCAGCAGAGCGCCCCCGACACCGGCCCCGAGCATCCCCCAGCGGACCCAGCTCAGCCAGCCGTCGGCGTCCCGGCCCATCAGGTAGCTGCCCCAGACCGCGGTGCCGGCGATCATGATCGCCAGCGCCAACCGCGCGGGCAGGGTCCGTCGCCGATGCCAGAGCGCGACCCCGGCGGTGCCGACCAGGCCACCGATCGCCGGGGCGAGGACGACGGCGTAGTAGGGGTGGATCGTCCCGTCCATGAAGGAGAAGACACCGGCCGCGACGACCAGCCAGCCACCCCAGAGCAGGGCCGAGGCCCGCAGGGTGTCCCCCCGCGGTGCCCGCCAGGTGATCACCAGCAGCCGCGACCAGTCCGAGCAGGGCAGCGGGCAGGAACCACGAGATCTCTCCACCGAAGGCGCTGTTGACCATCCGCAGCAGACCCGCCTCCCCACCGAAGCCCGTGTTGGCCCCGCCCATGCCGCCGCCTGCGCCGCCACCACCGCCGTTGCCGGAGCCGCCGAGCAGCCGTCCCAGACCGTTGTAGCCCAGGGCCAGCTCCCACAGCGAGTTGTTCTCCGACCCGCCGATGTAGGGCCGGGCAGCAGCCGGCCAGATCGCCACCAGGGCGACGAACCAGCCCGCCGAGATGATCATGGAGACCAGGGCGGCCACCAGGTGCAGCAGGCGTGACCGCAGCCGCAGGGGTGAGACCACCAGGTAGACCAGACCCAGTGCGGGCAGCACCAGGAAGGCCTCGGCCATCTTGGTCAGGAAGCCGAAGCCGATCGCGGCACCGGCCACCACCATCCAGGCCAGGGCCGAGTGCGGCGACCGGGCGGCCAGGCCGCGGCCCGCGTCCACGGCCCGGACCACGGCGTACGCAGCGAGGGTCATCAAGAACACCAGCAGCGCGTCGGGGTTGTTGAAGCGGAAGATCAGCGCGGCCACCGGGGTCAGCATCACGACGGTCCCGGCGACCAGTCCCGCGGCGTCGCCCGCCCACCGGCGGACGGTCGCCCAGGTCAGCGCCACCGTGCCGACCCCGAGCAGGGCCTGCGGCAGGAGCAGGGAGAACGAGGAGAACCCGAACAGCCGGGCCGACAGCACCATCAACCACAGCGCTCCCGGCGGCTTGTCCACGGTGATCGCGTTGCCGGCGTCCAGGGACCCGAAGATCCAGGCCGTCACCGACTCCGTCCCGGACTTCACCGCGGCGGCGTAGAAGGAGTTCGCGTCGCCGCTGCTGGTCAGGTCGATGAGGTAGAGCGCGGCGGTGGCCGCCAGCAGCACGGTGACACCGATGACCGGCCAGCGTCGGGGCCGCTCGCGAGTGGCCGGGGTCGGGGTGTCCGGGGTCGGGGCGACCGGGGTGGCGGCAGACAGGGTCGAGACCATGGCCTCAGCGTGCGTCGGGGCCCTGTGGCCGGCACTCGCGGAGGCTGTGTTCCCTCTGTGACCTCCGGGCCCGGGCTCCATCTGGGCCCTCCGGCCCCGGCTCCATCTGTGACGTCAGCGGCCCGGGTTCGGCGGCCGTGAGCCCGAGGCAGGCGAGAATGCCGCCATGAGTGGACCTCCGCTGCCCGAGCCGTCCGGTCGTGAGCCGTCGGCCGCCGAGCTGGCCACCGCCACCGACCCGCGGCTGGGGATCGCGTACGCGGTCAACGTCCGCAACGAGGGCGGTGGCGAGAACTCGATCGCGCAGGTGATCTTGACCTACCGGATCCACCGGCTGGCGCCCGGCGGTGGCACGCTGCCCGCGCTGCAGGTCGAGATGCGTGGCCGGCGGCTGCAGGGGATGGTCGCCGACGGCGACCTGATCCAGGCTCCGACGCCGCTACCGCCGGCCGGGGTGGTCCAGCTCGAGTCGGTGACCAACCTGACCACCGGCTCGCCGGTGGTCCTCGCCAGAGCCCGGGCGTCGGGCTGCGCCGTGGCGGCGCTGGTCGTGGTGCTGGCTTTCGCGGTCATCTTCGTCGGGTTCATCCTCGTCAGCCTCCTCACCTCCAGCTAGCCGGACCGAGTCCGGAGCCGGCTCAGCCGGCCCGACCGACGGCCATAGGGTGAGTCCATCCATCGTGGATGAGGAGTCCGACCCGTGACCGTCACCGTGCACACCAGCTACGTCCACCCGCTCAGTGAGCCGGGTGCGGAGGTGGCCCTGCTCGGCGGCAAAGGCGCCTCGCTGGTGCGGCTGACCGAGGCGGGCTTCCCGGTGCCGGACGGCTTCTGCCTGACCACCGACGCGTACGCCGCGTTCGTGGCCGGCAACGGACTCGGCCCGGTGATCAACCAGCTCACCCGCCGGCTCGATCCGCAGGACGGTGCAGCGCTGGAGCGGGTGTCGAGCATCATCACCACCGCCTTCGAAGCGGGAGACCTGCCGTCCGGCGTGGTCAACCAGCTGCGGGACGGCTATGCCGGGTTGGGTTTCGGCCGGGTCGCGGTGCGCTCGTCGGCCACGGCCGAGGACCTCCCGTCCGGCTCCTCCGCCGGACAGCAGGAGAGCTTCCTGGACGTGGGCGATGCCGGCTCGCTGGTCGACGCGGTCCGCCGCTGCTGGGCCTCCGCCTGGTCGCCGCGGGCTCTGGCCTACCGCGCCCGGCAGGGCTTCGCCGCCGACGTGTCGGTCGCCGTCGTGGTGCAGCGGATGGTCAACGCGCAGGCGTCCGGCGTCATGTTCACCGTCGACCCGGTCACCGGGCTGGACAGCGCGGTGACCATCAACGCGGCGTGGGGGCTCGGGGAAGCGGTGGTGGGCGGGGACGTCACCCCCGACACGATCGTCGTCGACCGGCGCTCGGGCCGGGTGTCCCGACAGCGGACGGCGGCCAAGACGGTGATGACCGTGCGGGCGGCCGGGGGCACCGTCCTCGCTCCGGTGCCGGAGAACCTGCGTCACCGACCCAGCCTGCCCAAGGCGCAGGCGCTGCGACTGGCGCGCCTCGGTCGCCGGATCGAGGCCCTCTTCCAGCAGCCGGTGGACGTCGAGTGGTGCCGGGTCGAGGACGAGCTGTTCATCCTGCAGGCGCGCCCGGTGACCACCGGCCGGCGGGGCGACCCGTGGAACGACAGCTACCGGGGCGACTTCCTGTGGACCAACACCAACGTCGGTGAGGCCATCCCCGACGTGATGACCCCCGCCAGCTGGTCGATGGTGCAGGTCTTCCTGTCCGATGCGATGGCCACCGCCTCCATCCCGCCGTACGTCGGGTACGGCCGGATCGGTGGGCACATCTACCTGAACGTCAGCGTGATGAAGTCGCTCAGCGGCATCGTCGGGGTCAACGAGCGGAGCTTCCGGGCGCTGACCGAGGAGGTGTTCGGCCACCTGCCCGACGACGTGGTGATCCCGCCGGTGCCGGCCCGCTGGTCGAAGGTGGTCACCTCCGTCGTCCCGGTGGCGCTGCACGTGCTCTCCGAGGCCCGGCGCGACGTGCGACGGCTCGACGGCTACCTCGCCGCCCACCCGGGCCTGTGCGCCCGCCGGCGGGCCGAGATCGCCGAGACCGACGACCCCAGGGCCCTGGCGAAGCTCTGGTCGAGCACGCTGGAACCGGAGTTCCACAAAGCCAGCCTGATGCTGTCCGCAGCCACCCGCAGCAGCGGGGCCTCGTTCGTGACCACCCGGAAGCGGCTGCTGGAGATGGTCGGACCGGCCGGGGCGAACGCGGTCACGGCGGGCCTGGGCAACGCCGGCCAGCTGGCCAGCCTGGACCTGCTCAAGGGTCTGGACGAGCTGGACGCGGGCACCATCGACGAGGACACGTTCAACCAGCGCTACGGGCACCGCGGACCGCACGAGTTCGAGATCTCCCGGCCGCGGTCGGGAGAGGACCCGGCGTGGCTCGCCCGGCAGCGGGCCGAGCGCAGCCCCGACGTCGCCGCCGGACTCCAGGAGCGCCAGCGCCAGCAGGCGCAGATCCGTGAGCTGGCCTGGATCCGGCTGAACCACCGCTTCCCGGTGCAGGCCTGGTTGCTGCGTCGTCAGGTCGACCAGTGGGGGCGGATCGCCCGCAACCGCGAGCTCGCCCGCAGCGAGGTGATCCGCTACTTCTGGGTGCTGCGGGCGTTCGTGCTGCGGGCCGGCGAGCTGACCGGGCTGGGCGACGACATCTTCTTCCTCGACCTGACCGAGATCCTGGAGGCGCTCGCCGGTGAGGTGCTCGATCGGGACGAGATCGCGCACCGGCGTCGGGTGCACGCCGACTACGACGCCCTGCCGCCGCTGCCGGGTCTGATCCGTGGCCGCTTCGACCCGTTCGCCTGGGCGAAGGACCCGCGCGCCCGGGTCGACCCGCGGTCGACGCCGGCCGAAGCGGTGACCGACAGCGCCGGTCGCGCCGACGTGGTGGCCTCGGTGTCGGGGTTCCCGGGCTCCGCCGGGGTGGTCGAGGGAACCGCCCGCGTCATCCTGGATCCCGCCGACGGTGGCCGGCTGCGGCCCGGCGAGGTGCTCGTCACCAACGTCACCAACGTCGGCTGGACCCCGCTCTTCCCCCGGGCCGCCGCCGTGGTCACCGACGTCGGTGCGCCGTTGTCCCACGCCGCGATCGTGGCCCGCGAGCTCGGTATCCCCGCTGTGGTCGGCTGCGGCCGCGCGACCGAGGTGGTCAGCGACGGGGACCGGGTCCGGGTGGACGGCTCGGCCGGACTGGTCCAGGTGCTGCGGCCCTGACCGACCGGGACCGCCTGGAGGGCGCCGTCGAGGAGGTCGCACCCGGGCTGCTGGGCGCGACCCTGAGCCATGCAGGGGTCACCGTCCGGATCACCGAGGTGGAGGCGTACGCGGGCGAGCGGGACCCGGCGTCGCACGCCTTCCGCGGCCGGACCGCGCGCAACGCGGTGATGTTCGGACCGCCCGGTCACCTGTACGTCTACTTCACCTACGGCATGCACCACTGCGGGAACGTGGTCTGCGGCCCCGAGGGCACCGCGTCGGGCGCGCTGCTGCGGGCCGGTGAGGTGGTGGCCGGGCTGGAGCTGGCCCGCGAGCGGCGCGGCCCGCGGGTGCGGGACCGCGATCTGGCCAGGGGACCGGGCCGGCTCGGCCAGGCGCTCGGCCTCACCCTGGCCGACACCGGCGCGGACCTGTTCGGCGACGGTCCGGCCCGGCTGGTGCTCGGCGCCCACCCGGTCGGCGCGGTGGCCACCGGCCCCCGGGTGGGGGTCAGCCGGGCGGCCGACGTGGCCTGGCGGTTCTGGATCCGCGACGACCCGTACGTGTCGAGCTACCAGCGCAGCCCGCGGGCGCCGAGGGATCGTGGGTGAAGCTCATGCGGGAGGCCGAACACAGCTCGTGCGGGAGACCGAACACGGGGGCGTCCCGGACGGCGGCCGAGCTGGAGTGGTGTCGGGCCGGGCGACCGACGCTGCGGTCAGCGGATCGTGTAGCCGCCGTCCACGGGGAGATCGGCACCGTTGATCATGTCCGAGGAGTTGGAGGCGAGGAAGACGGCAGCGGCCGCGATCTCCTCCGGGTCGGCGAACCGCCCGGTCGGGATCTGCGCCTTCAGGTTCTCGCCCTTCTCTCCTGCCCAAGCCTTGCGGCCGAGGTCGGTGAGCACCACAGTCGGGCTGATCGTGTTGGCCGTGACTCCTCTGCCCGCCCACTCGGACGCGAGGACCTTGGTGAGCCCGACGAGTCCGAACTTGGACGCGCAGTAGGCGGCATGGTCGGTGAGGGCAACGGAGGCGGCCTGGGAGGCGAGGCTGATCACCTTGCCGCTGCCCTGCTCGAGCATGATCGTGCCGACGGCCTGGCACATGTGGAAGGCACCGGTCAGGTTCACCGCGATCGTCGTGTCCCAGGCCTGGGGGGTGAGGGTCTCGGCCGGGGCGAGGATGGCGACGCCGGCCGAGTTGACGAGGATGTCGATGCGGCCGAACAGCTGGTGGACCCGGCGGACCGCGTCGTCCACGGAAGCGCGGTCGGTGACGTCGCAGACGAACGGCGTGGTGCCACCGCCGATCTCGGCGGCGGTGCTGCGAGCGGCGTCGACGGAGAGGTCGAGGATGGCGACTCTCGCTCCGCTGGCCACGTAGGCGGCTGCGATGGCAGCGCCGATCCCCGAGGCGCCGCCGGTGACGACGGCGACCTTCTCGTACAGATCGAAGCTGAGGCCGGTCGTTGGCTGGAGAGGCACTGTCAGGTCCTTGGTCTCGGGTGAAGCACACCGGCGTGTTCGGAAGATCGGGAGTTGACCTGAATCGCTTCAGGTTTTCGATGATGGCCCTGTGACGTTCACAGCTCAGGATGGCTTCAGTGTCCAGGAGGTGTCGCGGCGGACCGGGTTCAGCGATGCCGCGTTGCGCTATTACGAGCGGATCGGGCTGATCCCGCCTGTTCCGCGGGATCCGTCGAGTCATCACCGACGCTACAGCGTCGGCACGGTGGAGCGGCTGGAAGCGCTGGCGTGTCTGCGGGCCTCCGGCTTGGGGATCGACGACATGCGCGCCTACCTGACCGGCCTCGACCAAGGCGACGCGGAGCGTCTGGTCGACCTGTTCTCTGCGCATGCGCGCAGACTCGAGCGGGAGATGGTCGCTGTCCGGAACCGGCATCGCTACGTGCTGGCCAAGGTGCGGTTGTGGCGCTCGCGGGTCGACGAGGATCCGTCGGCTGAAGCGGCCGCCATCGAGGCCACCGTCAAGGCCGCAGAGCAGCTTCGAGGTGACGCGTGAGCTCGGTGGGCGGAACCCGGGTGCTGGTCACCGGCGGGACCGGGTTCGTCGGAGGACATGCCCTGCTGCGCCTGCTCGGCGACGGCTACCAGGTGCGTACGACCGTACGGGACCTGGCCCGGTCCGAGGAGCTGCGAACCGTGCTGCGCCGGCACGGCGCCGACGTGGACCGACTGGAGATCACGTCAGCCGACCTCACCGAGGACGCCGGTTGGCGGGCGGCGGCCGACGGGTGCGACCTGGTGCTCCACGTCGCGTCCCCGTTCCCGGCACAGTCCCCGACCGATCCCGAGGAGCTCATCGGTCCAGCCCGCGACGGAACTCTGCGCGTGCTCCGGGCCGCCCGCGAGGCCGGGGTGCGCAGGGTCGTGCTGACGTCCTCGTTCGCCGCCGTCGGCTACACCGCCAAACCCGACGACTCCGCCTACACCGAGCAGGACTGGACCGACCCAGAAGGCCAGCCGCCCTACATCGCGTCCAAAGTCATTGCCGAGCGAGCAGCATGGGACTTCGCCGCCGACAGCGGGCCCGAGCTGGTGGCCATCAACCCGACCGGCATCTTCGGACCTGCTCTCGGGCACGACTACTCCGGATCTCTCGGCCTGGTCAAGCAGCTGCTCGACGGAGCTGTGCCGGGCATTCCCGACCTGGCCTTCGGTGTTGTCGACGTCCGCGACGTGGTCGATGCCCACGTCCGGGCGATGCTCCTCCCCGAAGCGGCCGGCCAACGATTCATCGTCGTCGCGCGCGCACCCGTGACCATGCTGGAGATCGCCGGGATCCTCCGAGCAGGGCTCGGCGCAGACGCCCGGAAGGTACCGACCCGCCGGCTACCGTCCTGGCTGCTCCGCGGCCTGGCGCGCATCCGACCACAGCTGCAGCCGATGATCCCCGAGCTCGGCAAGCGCAAGCAGATCAGCAACACCAGAGCCTGCGCCGTCCTCGACTGGCGCCCCCGCCCTGTCGACGACACCATCCTCGACACCGGGCGCAGCCTCCTCCAGCTCGCCGGTTCGTCGTAGCTCGCCGGCACTCGGACCGGAGACCGCACCAGAGCGCCGACCCGAGAGAGCAGCTCAGGGAACGGGCGGCGAGGAGTCCGGCACGGCGGCCGGGGTGGTGGCGAGCCGTTCGGCCGCGGCCCGCCAGTGCGACTGGCTGGCCAGTGCGATGCCGGCGGCCAGGGCGGCTCCGGCCGCCGCCCCGCCGAAGGAGGCGGTGAGTCCCCAGCCGTCGATCAGGAACCCGGCGATCGCCGTGCCCGCCGCTCCGCCGGTGGTGGTGGCAGCAGACAGGAAGGCCTGGGCCTCGTTGAGCCGGTGGGCCGGCGACAGGTGGTCCAGCAGCGACTGCTGCATGATCAGCGTCGGGGCGATCGTGCAGCCGGTGAGGAAGAGCAGCGGGAACAGCAGCCACAGCGGGGAGGTCGGGAACGAGACCAGGGTCGCCATCGCGATCAGGAAGACCGCGAACAGCCCGAGCAGCACCGCGACGGCCCGGCGCTCGTCCAGCCGCCACTGCCGCGCCCCGAAGGCCAGCCCGCCGATGGTGCTGCCTCCGGCGATGGCCGCGAACAGCAACCCGACCTGGTCGGTGCTGCCCAGCCGCTCGCCGGCGGTCGCCGCCATGGACGTGTCCAGCTGACCGAAGCCCACGCTGAGGGCGAGCATCACCGCGAGCACCGCTGCCACGCCGGGGGCGGTGACCGCTGAGCGTCGGCCGCCCTGCAGCGGGTGGCTGCCGCCGAGCTCGGCCGCCCCGGGCCGCCAGCGCCGCGCGGCGTCGGTCCGGCAGTAGGCGACCCCGCCGCCGGCCATGAAACCGGCAGTGACCAGCAGCGGCGCGACCGGCGGGGTCAGAGCCAGCAGCACCGACAGCAGCAGCGGACCGCCCACGAACAGCAGCTCCACCGAGGTCGCGTCCAGAGCGAACGCGACCCGGCGTGCGGCCGGGTCCGGCAGGATGATCCGGTACGCCGAGCGGATGGCCGGGCTGATCGGCGGGTAGGTGAGACCGGCAGCTGCCGAACAGGCCAGCAGCACCCAGGTCGGTGCCCCGCCGACGGTGCTCAGAGCCAGGGCCGCCAGCAGGCCGGCGCTGCCCAACGAGGTCGGCAGCAGCACCGGCACCTGGCCGAACCGGTCCATCAGCCGCCCCCACAGCGGGGTGCCGGCGGCCGAGCCGAGCGCGTACGCGCCGGTGACCAGACCCGCTATCGCGTACGCACCGCGGGAGTGCTCGATCAGCAGCAGGATGCCCAGCGGGGCCATCGAGATCGGCAGCCGGGCGATGAAGGCGGCCAGGAACGGCCGACCGGCGGGTCCGTGCCGCAGCAGCCGGACGTAGGAGGCCAGCCCGTCACCGAGATCGGGCCCCGTCGCCCCGTCCGTTCGCTGCACCCGCTGACCCTAGTGGCCGCGACCGCTGGCGGTCACGACCACGTGCGTCCATCCAGCGGGCGTCAGTCCAGGGGCGTCAGGGAACCCAGGATCGAGGGCAGGAACTCGGCGACCGTCGGGTGGATCGGCAGCGCGTCGCGGACCGTGGGGTAGCTGATGCCGGCCTGGATGGCCAGACCGATGATCTGCACCACGTCGTCGGCCTGCAGCCCGAAGATGGTCGCGCCCAGGATCTCCTCGGTGTCGCCGTCCACCAGCACCCGCATCAGACCGGCGGTCTCGCCCTCCAGCTGCGCGCGGCTGACCGACGACATCGGGACCTCGGCCTTGAGCACCCGGCGGCCCGACGAGCGCGCCTCGGCCAGGCCCATCCCGACCCGGCCCAGCGGCGGGTCGGTGAACATCGCGTACGTGGTCACCCGGTCCGTCACGGTCCGCGGCGGGCTGAGCAGGATCTGGCTGTCCTGGTACGCGGTGTGGGTGAACGCGCCGTGGCCGTTGACGTCGCCGAGGGCCCAGACCCCGGGCAGCGAGGTCTCGAACCGCGGCCCGATGGTGACGAAGCCGCGCTCGTCGGTCGTCAGCCCGTGGTCCGGGCCGAGCAGGTCGAGGTTGGAGTGCCGCCCGGTGGCCACCAGCAGGTGGGAGCCGGTCACCGGCTCGCTGCCGTCCGCCAGCTCGATCCGGATCCCGTCCTCGGTCCGCGCGACCCGCTCCGGGCGGGTGTTGCGGATCGCCACGCCCTCGTCGGTCAGCACCCCGGTCAGCGCGTCGACCACGTCGGGGTCCTCCCGACCGGCGATGCCGCTGCCGGCCAGGATCGTCACCTCGGAGCCGAACCGGCGGAACATCTGGCCGAACTCCAGGCCGATGTAGCCGCCGCCGACCACCACCAGGTGGCGGGGGAGCTCGGGGAGCCGGAGCAGCTCGACCTCGGTCAGGTAGGTGACGTCGTCGAGACCCTCGATGGTCGGCACCGCCGCGCGGCCACCCACGTCGAGGTACACCTTGCCGGTCCGATGGGTGCGGCCGTCGACCGTCACCTGGTGCGCCTGGCCGTCGGGATCACCGACCAGGGTCGCGGTGCCGCTGACCAGGTCCAGCCCGTCGACGCCTGCCAACCAGTCCTGCAGCCCCTGGCGCATGCCGTCGATCATCGTGTGGACCCGCTGGAGGGCGGCCGGGAAGTCGACAGTCACCTCGCCGGTGTGGACGCCGTACGCGCCGGCCCGGCGGGCCTGGTGGGCGATGACGGCGCTGGCCCGCAGCGCCTTGGTCGGTCGGCAGCCGTGGTTCAGGCAGGTGCCGCCGACCTGCTCCATCTCGACCAGCAGCACGCGCTGTCCCTCACCGGCCAGGGCCGCCGCCACGCCGGGTCCGGCCTGACCGGCTCCGATCACGATCGCGTCGTACGCGGTCACCAGTTGTCCAGTGGTCATGAGCACTCCAGGGGTCGTGAGCGGCCCACGGTGGTCATTACCGCTCCAGGGGATATGAATCCGAGACGTCCGGCAGGGCCAAACCTACTGCTGTGACACAGATCTCTCGATTTGAGTCCTCGCGGTGACGTGTGTTCTTCTTACACGTCTTTGGTAACGAATTGATCTCGGAGGATCCCACTGTGCGCGTACGACCTCGTCGGGCCTTGCCGGCACCGATCGCCGTCCGCCTGGGACGGGTGGCCGGCCCGGCCGTCGCCGTCGGCGCCCTGATCACCACTGCCGCCGTCACCGCCTGGCCCAGCACCTCGATGCAGGCCGTGCCCCTGGACGCCGGCATCCCGACGGTCACCGCCTCGGTCCCGGCCGCCTCGGTCCCTTCCGCCGCCTCTTCCGCTGCCGCTGCCGACGCCGCCCGCTCGGCCAAGGCTGATCGTGGCACCCGCAGCGAGCTCCGGCCCGCGCTCGCGCTGGCCGACGAGAAGGCCACCATGATCGAGTCCGCTCGCGAGCGGGCCGCCGAGATCGCCGCCGACGAGGCCGAGGCTGCGAAGAAGAAGGCCGCCGAGCGCGAGGCCGCCGAGCTGAAGGACAGCGTGATCGGCTCGCGCTACACGACGTCGGCGGTGAAGCTGCGGAAGTCCGCGAGCAAGGACGCCAAGTCCGTCGACATCATCGACGAGGCGAAGAAGATCAAGGTCACCGACACCGTCCGCAAGGGCTACCGGCAGGTGGTCGTGGACGGCAAGGCGCGGTGGGTCACCGACGAGTACCTGAGCAAGAAGAAGCCGTCGGCCGACGAGACCGCCGGCATCTCCGACGCCTCCTGCAGCAAGAGCAGCAGCATCGAGTCGGGTCTGGTCTCCAACGGCGTCAAGGCCTACCGGGCCATCTGCGCCGCCTTCCCCCAGGTCAGCTCCTTCGGCGGGCGCCGGTCGAGCAACGACTTCCACGGCAGCGGGCAGGCCATCGACGCGATGATCTCCGACTCCAAGGCCGGCTGGCGGCTGGCCAACTGGGTGCGCGCCAACGCGTCCCGGCTCGGTGTCAGCGAGGTCATCTACTCCCAGAAGATCTGGACCGTGCAGCGGTCCGGCGAGGGCTGGCGCGGCATGTCGGACCGCGGGTCCTCGACCGCCAACCACTACGACCACGTGCACGTCTCGGTCTACTGAGCCACAGTCGGCCCCGCTTCGGTGGGGCCGCGCCCGACACGCCCTTGTGAAGGCCTTGAGGCCCACCTAGTGTGCTGGTATGGCGGACGCGTACCAGGTGGTCCTCGGCATGATTGCCGTGTCGATCATCGTGCTCGTCCCGATCGGTTTCGTGGTCGCCTACGACGCCCTCGCCGGGCGCTGGGACGAGCAGCTGAAGGCGTTCAAGGGCCGGGTCTCCGACGGGGCTGAGCGACGCCGCAACCTCCGCGCGATGCGCCAGCAGCAGGGTGCCCCGCTGGAGCGCCTGGTCACCGACCTGCGACGGCTGCGCCAGGCCGTCAGCACCGACGAGCACCGCTCCGCGGCCCACCAGCTCGGCAACCGGCTCGCGTACGACCGGGTGCTGATGCAGGTCTGCGGGATGCTCGACATCGAGCACGAGCTGGACACCGACATGGCCGGCATCGACCGCGACATCGAGCGCTTCCGGGTGGAAGCCGATCTCGAACGCGCCGGCGTCGCCCTGACCGACCGGCGCTACGGTCAGGCCGCCTGAACGCTGCAGTGCTCGGGTCCTGGAGTCGCTGGGGCTGCTGACGCACGTGGGGTGCGGACGGAGGACCGGAACTCCTCTGAGGGCTGCGATCGCGTACGGCCGCCGCAGCGGCTCGGCGTCCGGGGACCGGATCCACCGCGGAGTCACGTCCGACCGGAGGGCTGGTGGGCGGAGGACCGGAATCCACCGCGGAGTCGCGTACGGCCGGAGGGTCGGCGGGCGGAGGACCGGAATCCACCGCGGAGTCGCGTACGGCCGGAGGGCTGGCGGGCAGGGGACCGGAACCCACCGCGGAGTCACGTCCGGCCGGAGGGCCGGCGGGCGGAGGACCGGAATCCGCCGCGGAGTCGCGTCCGACCGCAGGGCCGGTGGGCAGGGGACCGGAACCCACCGCGGAGTCAGGTCCGGCCAAGGGTCCGGTGGGGCGGAGGACCGGATCGCACCGGGGAGTCGCGTACGACCGGAGGGTCGGGCCGACAGGGCACCGGGGATCCACTCCCGAGTCACGGCCGGCCGGACGGCGGCCAGCTCCCACCGTGTGGGCGAGATCTCCTCGCTGGAATAGATCCAGACAGGCGGCGGTTGTTACCATTGATTCGAAACCGAAGGTTTCGAACACCAAGTAGTTCACCGTCACCCTGAAGGAATGATCACCATGTCGTTCGTGTCCTCGCTCCGTTCGCGCAGCCAGGTCCGTCGCAACCGTCGCGCCCTCGAGCGGGCCGTCGCCGATGCTCCCACCCCGTCGATGCGCGACGAGATCCTGCTCGCCGCTCAGCGGTCGGGCATCAACACCCGCGTCTGACCCAGCCGAGGCCGGCTCAGTCGCCGGCGTCGTACGTACTATCGAGCTCCCGTCAAGGACGACGGGGGCTCTTGTCGTCTCTGGACCCCCTGGCGGGCCGGATTCTCCGCCCGTGGATGGCTTTTGTGGCATGTGCGCGGCCGGCGGGTCGGATTTCCGGCCGTGGATGCTTTTTGCCGGGGTGGTGCGGGCCGGCGGGTCGGATTTTCCGACCGTGGGTGGCTTTTGCGGAGGTGCGCGGCCGGGGGGCCGGATTTTCCGGCCGTGGATGGCTTTTGCCGGGGTGGCGCGGGCCGACGACCCGGATTTTCCGCCCGCGGATGGCTTTTGCCGGGTGTGCGCGCCGGCACGAGACCGGGTCCGGCGGGATGAGAACCTCAGGCCAGCTCGGCGGTCCCCGACACCAGCAGGTCCGCCCGCCCGCGGGTCTCCTCGATGACCCGGGCGTTGCCCTCGTCCACCGCGCTCACCCAGGCCGCTGCCGCTTCCGGCGTACGCCCGTGCTTCGTGTGTCGGTCCACCAGGCGGAGCTGCCGCTCCTCGGCCGACGTCACGCAGAACCACGACTCGTCGAGCAGCGACGGGATCCGGTCCCACGGCTCGCGGTCCACCAGCAGGTAGTTCCCCTCCACCACGACCAGCGCGGTGCCGGCGACGACGGCGATCTCGCCGGCCACCGGCTCGTCCATCGCCCGCCGGAAGCTCGGGGCGTACACGTCGTGGTCGGTCTCCTCCCGCACCCGGCGGAGCAGACCGACGAAACCCCAGCTGTCGAAGGTGTCCGGCGCGCCCTTGCGGTCCCGACGACCGAGTCGCTCCAACGAGGCGTTGGCCAGGTGGAAGCCGTCCATCGGCAGGTACGCGGCCACGCCCGGCCCGCGGTCGGCGTTCAACCGCTCGACCAGCGCCTGCGCGAGGGTGGTCTTGCCGGCGCCGGGGCTCCCGGTGATCCCGAGCAGGGCCCGACGACCGGGCCGGATCAGCTCACCGGCCCGGCCGGTCAGCCGGTCGACACCGGCCAGCACGGTCGGTCAGCGTCGACCGAGCCGGCGCTCGCCGTTCGCGCCGACCTGGTAGTCCAGGCCGTAGTGACCGTAGATGCCCGGTTCGCCGGACGCCTCCAGCTCACCGTCGGTGCCGATCGACGGGGCGTCCTTGGCGGTCTTCTTGTCCACGATCACGCGGAGGTGCGACGGCGAGACCCGCGCGCCGGCCAGCGGCACGAAGACCAGCCGGCCGCCGCCGGGCAGCCCGACCTTCACGGTGGCGAACGTCGGCTCCTCGGTGGCGGTGTCGAAGTAGACGGCCTCCAGCTTGCCGATCTTGCCCCCGTCCTTGTCCACCACGGGCAGACCGCGCCAATCGCGGATGTCATCGACGTCGAACATGGCCACTCACTTCCTGTCCAACGGCGCCGACCGCCGGCGGTCCAGCGATCCGTGGCGCCTAAGTCAAGCAGACCAGGCGCCGGCCAGCACCGACGGCACCAGCACGGTCACACCGACGGCCAACCCGGCCAGGTTGGCCAGCAGGAACAGCGACTCCCAGACCAGTGCCGGCAGCCCGGTCAGCCGGCTCAGCTGGTCGACGTCGGAGCCCCGCGCCTGCCCCCGGCGACGCTGTCGGATCAGCTCCAGCACCGGCTTCGGCGCGGCCAGCAGCAGCAGCCAGGTCAGCAGGTACGCGAGCAGCGAGAGGGTGGTCCCGGCGAGGTACCAGCTGGCCAGCCCCGCCCCGACGCCGCAGACCAGCAGCACCAGCAGCCCGTACGCGTTCCGGATCTGGAGCAGCATCAGCGACAGCCAGCCGACGGCCAGCCAGAGCAGGGCCAGGCTGTGACCGGCGGCGAGCAGCAGGGCCGCGGCCAGACCGGCCACGGCCGGGGCCAGGTAGCCGGCGGCCAGCATGGCCACCATGCCCGGCCCGGTCGGGCGCCCGCGGGACAGGGTGAGCCCGGAGGTGTCGGCGTGCAGCCGGATCCCCATCAGCCGGCGGCCGGTGAGGACGGCCACCAGGGCGTGCCCGCCCTCGTGGCTGATGGTCACCAGGTGCCGGGTCAGCGACCAGGCGCGGGGGAGCAGCACCAGCGCCAGCGCGACCACGGCGACGGCCACCACCACGGCGGGCTCGGGGGCCGGCTGGGTGGCGGTCGCCCGTTCCCAGATCTGGCTCAGGACCTCACGCACACGGGCTCAACGCGTACGGGCGGCCGCACGTTCCTGGGCCCGCAGCCACTTCGCTCGGCTAGGAGCGCGTGGACACGTGCACCAGGGTCGCTTCGAAGCGACCGTCGGTCTTGGTGATCCGGACGATCACCCGGTCGCCGACCTTCACCTGCTCGTACGCCGCCGCCGCGGATGACCCCGCTGCGCCCGTAGGCGTCGAGCAGCACCAGCAGCGGCTGGACCCGGGTGACCGTGCACGCGACCAGGTCGCCCACGACGAAGGACGACGACGTCACGATGCCCTGGGGGAGCGCCGACGGTGACGACAGCGGGTCCGCCGGGACGAGCCGCGGTGACGCGGCGCGGGCGCGGCGGGGGTGGCGACAGTCGGGGCCGTGGGCTCCGAGGTCCCTCGGCCGAGGGTCGACGGCACCACCGCACGCCCCGAGCGCGAGGGACAGACCGAGAACGGTGGCGACGATCGCGCCGCGACGAGCAGCAGACAGACGAGCAGCAGACACAACATGGAACCCCCTTCAGTCTCCATGGTGACGCCCCAGACCCGTGGGCGTCTGTAGACCTAGGTCCCGTCGGGGCCGGTCACACCCCGGTCGTCCACAGCAGCTCGCGCGCGCCGCCGAGCCGGTTGGCGAAGGCGACGGCCTGCTGGTCGGTCAGGTTGCTGACGAAGTCGGCGATGCCCCGGCCGCGTCCCATCCGGGCCAGCTCCGCCGACGAGGTGGCGCCGGCGAACCAGTCGGGATGGTCGGTGGTGACCCGCTCGTAGCCCTCGGTGGCGATCCGCACCAGGTCGACGAGCCGCCTCGGCGCCTTCGGGGCGTCCAGTCGATCCGACAGCCACTCGTCGAACCCGGTGACCAGGGCCTCGATGGTGCGCGCCTGGCCGCGCTGGAACATGGCCAGGTCCGGCCGGTCCAGGATGAAGTACTGGTGCACGAACTTCAGCACCGACACCTGGTGCCACGACTCCGGTGAGTGGGTCACGTACGCCGACCGGATCGGCGGGTCGCTCTGCAGCACCACCGAGGTGATGAAGTGGTCGATCCAGCGCGACACGAAGCCGGAGATGGCCCGGTCGGCCATCATCGACCCGTCGTACGGCGCCGCCAGCACCCCGTCGACGAACTCGTCGCCGATGATCGCCACCGCGTCGGCGAACGTCTCCTCGTCGAACACCCAGGCGTCCTTGTCGTACAGCCGTCGGCGCAGCTGCTCGAGCCCGGCCCCGGGCCACCGACCCATCGAGGCCAGCTCCGAGTCGCCCATCGCGGCCAGCGCCCGCCGCTCGGAGATCCAGGACCGGAACTCACCGGAGACGGGGGAGAACTGCAGCACCCCGGAGCGGTGGAAGTCCTCCACGTCGTGCAGCGAGTACGCGATGTCGTCGGCCAGGTCCATGATCGAGCACTCCAGCGTCTGCCGGCCGGGCGGCAGCTCCGGGAAGGCCGACAGGGCGGCCAGCATCTCGTCCAGGTCCAGGGTGTAGGCCGAGAACTTGCCCGACCCCGGTCCCGGTGTGGCCGAAGCCGGCGCCGCGCGGGGGATCCGGCCAGCTCGACGGGTGCGGATCGGGAACCACGAACCGACCCCAGGGGTACTTGAGCACCGCCGCCCGGCTGGCCGCGGTGAGGTTGAGTCCCTCGTCGCCGGGTCCGTGCACCTCGAGCTCGGTGAGGATCCGGAAGGTCTGGGCGTTGCCCTCGAAGCCGTCGGACAGCCCGAACCGGTCGCGCAGCAGCTGGTCCAGCACCCGCTCGCCGAGGTGCCCGAAGGGCGGGTGCCCGAGGTCGTGGGCGTTCGCCGCGGCCTGCACCACCACGTGGTCCAGACCGCCGAGCTGTCGCAGCACGTCCCGGTCGCAGACCCGCAGCAGCCGGACCGCGACGGCCCGCGCCACAGCAGTGACCTTGATCGAGTGGGTCAGCCGGTTGTGGACCACCCCGCCGGTGGCGCCGGCCGGGATCACCTGGGTCACCTCGGCCAGCCGGGAGAACGACTGGGCGAACCGGATCCGCTCCAGGTCGGTGCGGAACTCCGACTCCCCGCCCGCGTACGGTGTGCCGGCCTCGGGCTGCGCGCGCTGCAACCGGGGGTCCATGGCAGCCCACCCTAGAGGGGCCGTCCCCTGTACCGCTGCTCGCTAGTGTCGGGCGC
>CAWARE010000013.1:0-24352 GCA_963784345.1 uncultured Actinomycetota bacterium | reverse complement strand
TGAGTGTCCCCAACGTCCTGGCCAACCGGTACGCCTCCGAGGCGATGCGGACGGTGTGGAGCCCGGAGAACAAGATCATCGCCGAGCGGCGGCTGTGGATCGCCGTGCTGTCGGCCCAGCGCGACCTGGGCGTGGACTTCGGTGGTGACGACCCGCAAGCGGTGATCGACGCCTACGCCGCCCAGGTCGAGCACGTCGACCTGGCGAGCATCGCCGCCCGGGAGAAGATCACCAAGCACGACGTGAAGGCGCGGATCGAGGAGTTCAACGCCCTCGCCGGCTACGAGCACGTGCACAAGGGGATGACGAGCAGGGACCTGACCGAGAACGTCGAGCAGCTGCAGATCGTCTCCTCGCTGACGATCATCCGCGACCGCCTCGTGGCCTCCCTCACCCAGCTCGCCCGGCTGGCGATGGCCTATGCCGACCAGCCGATCGCCGGCCGGTCGCACAACGTGGCTGCACAGATCACCACGCTCGGCAAGCGCTTCGCCACCGCGGCCGACGAGCAGCTGATCGCGTACCGCCGCGTCGTCGAGCTGATCGCGCGCTACCCGCTGCGGGGGATCAAGGGCCCGGTCGGGACCGGCCAGGACATGCTCGACCTGCTGGGGGGCGACGGAGCCAAGCTGGCCGAGCTGGAGCGGCTGGTGGCTGCTCATCTGGGGGTGGCCACGATCATGACCAGCACCGGGCAGGTCTATCCGCGCTCGCTCGACTTCGACGTGGTCACCGCGCTCGCCCAGACGGCTGCCGCGCCGTCCAACGTGGCCACCAGCATCCGGTTGATGGCCGGTCACGAGCTGGTCACCGAGGGCTTCCGCCCGGGCCAGGTCGGCTCCAGCGCGATGCCGCACAAGATGAACACCCGGTCCTGCGAACGGGTGAACGGTCTGGCCGTGATCGTCCGCGGCTACGTGTCCATGGTCGGTGAGCTGGCCGGCGACCAGTGGAACGAGGGCGACGTGTCCTGCTCGGTCGTGCGTCGGGTGGCCCTGCCCGATGCCTTCTACGCGCTGGACGGACTCTTCGAGACCTTCCTCACCGTGCTCGGCGACTTCGGCGCCTTCCCGGCGGTGATCGACAACGAGCTGCAGCGCTACCTGCCGTTCCTCACCACCACCAAGGTGTTGATGGCCGCGGTCCGCAAGGGGGTGGGCCGCGAGGCGGCGCACGAGGCGATCAAGGAGCACGCCGTCGGCGTCGCCCTGGCCATGCGGGAGCGCGGGCTGACCCGCAACGACCTGTTCGAGCGGCTGGCCGGCGACGGGCGGCTCGGCCTGAGCCGGGCCGAGCTCGAGGCGCTGGTCACCGAGCCGCTGACCATGGCCGGCACGGCGCAGGACCAGGTCGCCTCCCTCGTCGCCCAGGTGGAGAAGATCGCCGCCCAGCATCCCGAGGCCGCGCTCTACGTGCCCGGCGACGTGTTGTGAGCGAGCCGGTCGAGGGGAGAGCTGGGGCGACGGTTCGTCGGCCGCGTGGCGCTGGTCACGGGGGCCGGCCACGGCATCGGTCGGGCGGTCGCCGAGCGACTCGCCGCGGAGGGCGCGCGTCTCGTGCTCGGCGACGTCGACGTGGAAGCCGCCCGCTCCGTGGCGGCGAGCCTGGCGCCGGCCGAGGCCCTGGGCACCGAGCTCGACGTGCACCTGACCCCGTCGGTCGACGCCGGGGTCGCGCTCGCTGTGGCCGAGTTCGGCCGGCTCGACGTGCTGGTCAACGTCGCCGGCGGCTCCATCGCCATGCCGGCCTTCGAGGACATGCCGGACGAGGCCTGGAACGAGATGCTGGATCTGAACCTGACCGGAGCGATGCGGTGCATCCGCGCCGCGCTTCCGCAGCTGCGCCGACGACCCGCGGCGGCGATCGTGTCGATCACCTCGGTGAACGGTCTGGCCGCCTTCGGGGAGGAGGCCTACTCCTCGGCCAAGGCCGGGCTGAGCCTGCTGACCCGCAACCTCGCGGTCAAGCTCGGTCCGGAAGGCATCCGCGTCAACGCGGTCGCCCCGGGCACCGTCCGCACCCGGGTCTGGGACGGGCAGGCCGGCGGTGCCGATCGGCTGCGGCCGCTCTATCCGCTGGGCCGGGTGGGGGAGCCGAGCGACATCGCGGCGGCGGTGGCCTTCCTGGCCTCCGACGACGCCTCCTGGATCACCGGCGTGACCCTCCCGGTCGACGGCGGGGTCCTGTCCGGCCCCGCCCAGCTGATGCCCCTCCTCGACTGACCCCACTGCGCGCGTGCTCGAACCCGCGCGGAGTGGTGGGTGGTGCACTGCGCGCGTGCTCGAACCCGCGCGGAGTGGGGGTGGTCACGCGCGTGCTCGAACCCCGCGTGGTGGGTGGTGCACGCGCGCAACCGCGGAGTGCAGTGGCTGGGCTGCACTGCGGCATTCCGCGCGGGCTCGAACCCGCGCGGAGTGGGGGTGGTGTGGTCCGACACGCCGCCGGGGACGACCGACGCGCGGGGATCGTTGACCCGGCGCGAGGGTCGACGTAGGTTCTCGCGTTTGTGCGTACCTACCTCCAGCTCGCCGCCGCGGGCTTCCACCGGTACAGCACCTACCGGATGGCGATCGCCGCCGGTGTCGATCACCCAGTCGGTGTTCGGCTTCATCCGGGTCAGTGTCATGTTCGCCGCGGTCGCGGCCGCCGGTGGTGAGCTCGCCGGCTACGACCGGCAGCAGGCGTCGACGTACGTGTGGCTCGGTCAGGCCCTGTTGGCGCCGGTCGCCCTGTTCGGCTGGACCGAGCTGGCGGACCGGATCACGACCGGCGACATCGCCGTCGATCTGGCCCGGCCGGTGGACGTCCAGCTGTCCTGGTGGGCCGCCGATCTCGGCCGGGCAGCCTTCCAGCTGCTGACCCGCGGGCTGGCGCCGCTGGTGATCGGGGCGGTCACCATCGGCTTCGCCCTGCCCGGGTCCTGGACCGCGTACCCGCTGGGGCTGGTGAGTGTCCTGCTGGCCGTCTCTCTCAGCTTCATCATCCGGTTCGGAGTGAACCTGATCGCCTTCTGGTCGCTCGACATCCGCGGCTTCATCGGCCTCTACCTGGTGATCGTCGCTCCGTTCAGCGGGCTCTACGTGCCGGTGCACCTGTTCCCGGACTGGCTCCGCACGATCGCGTACGCGACCCCGTTCCCGTCCCTGCTGCAGTTCCCCATCGACGTGCTGAGCGGTCGGGTGCTCGGGCTGGACGCGCTGGTGGTGGTGGCCATGCAGGCCGGCTGGCTGGTGCTGCTGGTCGTCCTGACCCGGCTGATGATGGCGCGGGCCGCCCTCCGGTTGGTGGTGCAGGGTGGCTGATCTCACCCGTCCGGTGCCAGGTATCAGCCGGCGTGAGTCGATCAGGGTGCTGCTCGGCTCCCGGATCCGCAGCCAGACCGCCTACCGGACCAGCTTCTGGCTCACCGTGGCGACCTCGGTCGGGGTCGGACTGATCGAGTTCATCGAGATCTACGTGATCTTGACGAACGTGCCGGTGTTCGGGGGCATGACCTTCGCCCAGGCGGCCCTGGTGTTCGCGCTGGCGAACATGGGCTTCTCCTTCGCGGACATGGTCTTCGGGCAGTTCGACTCGATGCCGTCCCACCTGCGGCTCGGCCGGCTGGAGGTGATGCTGGTCAGACCGCTGCCGCTGATCGTCCAGTTCGTCACCGCCGACTTCCAGCTGCGCCGCCTGGGCCGGGTGGCGGTCGGTCTGGTGATCATGGTCCTGGCTCTCGGCTACCTCGACCTCACCCCGACCCCGGCGGTCGTCTACCTGTTGATCATCACCCCGTTCGTCGGTGGCGCGATCTACGGCGCCCTGTTCGTGATGGCCGGCGGGGTGCAGTTCTTCGTCATCGACGGCGCCGAGTTCACCTCCGCGTTCGTCTACGGCGGCTCGTACGCCGGTCAGCTGCCCGGCAGCGTGCTGCTCGAACCGGTCCGGATCCTGTTCACCTTCGTCATCCCGGCCACCGCCACCGCGTACCTGCCGGCCTTGATCATCCTGGACCTGCCCGGACCGGCGTTCCTGCCGTCCTGGCTGGGCTGGTTCGCACCGTTGTTCGCCGTCTGGGCCTGGGTGCTGGCCCTGCTCGCCTGGCGCGCGGGCATCCGCAAGTTCACCGGAGCAGGGGGCTGACCATGACCGAGACCCACACCGACAGCCGGTACCGAGCCGATCATCGAGTTCGCCGATCTGCGGCGGTCGTTCGTCGTCCGGCAGAAGGCGGGCCGGGTCCGCCGGACCAAGAAGATCGTGCACGCGGTCGACGGGGTCAGCGTCCGGATCGGTGCGGGCGAGGCCTGCGGCTACATCGGGGCCAACGGGGCCGGCAAGTCGACCACCATCAAGATGATCACCGGCATCCTGGTGCCGACCTCGGGCACCGTGCGGACCTGCGGGCTCGACCCGGTGCCGCAACGGCGGGTGCTGGCCCGGGAGATCGGGGTGGTGTTCGGCCAGCGCAGCCAGCTCTGGTGGGATCTCCCGCTGCGCGACTCGTTCAGGATCCTGGCCGCCATCCACCGGCTCGACCCCGAGGCCGCCCGCGGATCGCACCGCCCGGCTGGTCGACGGTCTCGGCATCACCGACCAGCTCGACACCCCCGTACGCCAGCTGTCGTTGGGGGAGCGGATGCGCGGCGAGGTGGCCGCGGCCCTGGTGCACAGCCCACGGCTGCTGGTGCTGGACGAGCCGACGATCGGGCTGGACATGATCAGCAAGGAACGGCTGCGGCACTTCCTGATCACCGAGCGGGCCGAGCGGGGCACGACCCTGCTGCTCACCACCCACGACATGAGCGACATCGAGCGACTGTGCGAGCGGGTGCTGGTGGTCGACCACGGCCGGCTCGTGTACGACGGGACGCTGCCCGGGCTGGCCCAGCGCGTGGCGCTGCAGCGGGTGCTGGTCGTCGACCTCTGGGAGCCGCGGGCACCACTGCAGCTGGTCGAGGCCACCCACCTCGGCAGCGAGGGCGACGGCGTACGCCAGCGGCTGGCCTTCTCCCCCCACGACACCACCGCGGCCCGGGTGCTGGCCGAGGTGTCGGCCCAGGTCGAGGTCCGCGACCTCACCCTGGAGGAGCCGGCCATCGAGGACATCGTCCGGACCCTCTACCACTCGACCTGAGCAGGTCGGTCAGGCGACCACGACCAGACATCGCAGCCCGGGCGCTCGCGCCAGCCGTCGGTCTGTGGTGAGCAGCGGCACGTCGAGTGACTCGGCCAGAGCAACGTACGTGGCGTCGTAGCCGGACAGGTTGTGCCGAAGCGCCCACATCCGGTCGAGCAGGTGGGTGACCGGCCGGCGTCGGATGATGAGCTGCCGGAACGCGGCGAACGCGGCATCGACCCTGGTCGCTGGTCCAAGCGTCCACTGGTCACGAGACGGCGCAGCACGTGGGTCACCTCGCTGTCGATGAGGTGCGGTGCCGTCAGTGATTGCGCCGGCTGACGTCGGATGGAGATCCGCCAGCAGGAGCTTGACGGCCGCGCCCGCGTCGATCACGCTCACCGCTCGTCGCGTCCTTCAGCCAGCACCCGCGTGATGGTCTCGCTGTCCAGGCGCACCCCGATGGCCGCCTGAGCGGCGTAGATGACGTCCATGTTGTGGCGGGCGATGGCCGGCCGGTCGGCGAGCCAGGCGAGCTCGCGCTGCAGATAGCCGGTCAGCGACAGACCCTCCGCTTCGGCGGCCTCCACCAGGGCGGCGTGCACGCGATCGGGGACGTCGCGGATCTGGATCACCTTGCTCATCCAGCTGATCCTACTCGATCTGCATGCACTCTGCACCCATCCGACCCTCCGACTCCGCGGTGGATCATCCCCCGCGGAGTCGATCAGGCGCCCGGATGGTCACCGACTTCTCCGACCGTGGTCCCGTTGGTCCGCGGGAACAGGTCGGCGAGCGAGAACGACGCGTGCAGGTGGGCCGTGATGTCGGTCGTGCCGGCGCTCTCGCCGTGGTAGCCGACCTCGAACTCGATCGCCTCGCCCGGCTCCAGCACGTCGTTCGGCTCGAAGCCGGCGCTGGCCTGAGGGAAGAAGACGAACATCTCACCCACTTGGGCGTCGCTCGGGCAGTCGCGGATCGTCCCGGTCACCGGTGGCGCGGGCCTCCAGGAGCGTGGGCACCGCGGCCGCAGCAGGATGACGGCCGGCGAATCGACCTGCAGGTGGACGGTGACGTCGGTGAGTCGGATGCCGCGCGGCGGTCGCGCGTTGATCAGCCGGACCGTGAAGGTGCCGTCGTCGCCGCGCCCGAGGTTCCTGGTCACGTCGCTGATCCGCACCTCGACCTCGGTCCGGAGGTACTCGGCGGTGGAGCCGGACAGGTCGGCCAGGCTGATGGTGGTGGTGGTCATGACAGTGCTCCTTGTGCAGTGAGGGAAACGGTGGATGGGTGGTGAGGGCGTCGAGCAGCGCGGCGCGCCCCGGACGGTCGGGTGGATAGGGCGACGAGCCGAACCATGGCCCGACGCGGGCCCTGATCTCGGGATCGGCGAACACCTCGGCGGGCAGGGCCAGCAGGGAGGCGATCCGGGTGTAGGCCCGCAGCAGCACGGGATCGTCCCGGGCGCCCGCGACCAGGGCGGTGCTGCCCGCCCAGGCGGGATCGTCGGTGCGGTACGGCTGCCCGGCGGCCTCCGCCGCCATCTCGGCGACCCGGTGTCGGCCGAACCCGATGGTGGCCTGGACGTACGGCTCCACCCGCTCCCGCAGCAGGGCCGCGTACGCGATGGCGACCGGGCCGCGAGCCACCGGAGCCGTACCCGGCGACCGCGTCGCGGAGAGCGACGGCCTGCAGCGCACCCAGGCTCAGCCCGCGGCCCAGGAACGGGCTGGTGGTGGCCCAGGCGTCGCCCACGGCCACCAGCCCGTCCACCACCGGCACGCCGTCGGGGGCGTACTCCCGCACGATGTCCTGCAGTCCCGCCAGCGGCCGTACGTCGTCGAGCGGCGTACCGGCCAGCCAGCGCTCGTCGACCCCGCTGGCCCGCAGCGCGGCCTCCCAGCACGGCGCCTCCCGCAGCCGCCGGGTCGCCGAGTCCGTCGAGCTGACGATGAGCGCCAGACCCCAGGTGCCGTTGTCGGCGGGCAGGGTCAGCACCGAGTACGACGGGTGGTGCGTGAGGGCACCGCCCGTACCCGTCGGAGGTCCGTCGGGGGACCAGTAGTGCCGCGTGTAGTACGTGAGGCCGACCGTCGACCGGTGCTCGACCGGGGCCAGCCCGAGCGGAGCCAGCCAACCCGGCACCGGGCTGCGGTGACCGGTGGCGTCGACCACCAGGTCGGCCTCGATCACCGCGTCCTCGGTCCGGACTCCGCCGATCCGCCGGCTGCCGTCCGCCCCGGTCGTCGTATCAGTCCGATCACCCGCACCCCGCGGCGTACGGTCAGCCCCGGCTGCGCGGCGGCCACCGACGCCAGGGCCGCCTCGATCACCGGGCGGCGCCCGGTCACGGTGTCGAACTGCTCGTCACCGTCCTGGTGGCCGCCGGTGGCGGAGGCGGGATGCAGGTGCAGCTGGTTGACCGACCGGCCCCCCAGGGCGAGCAGGGTGTCGCCGACGTCGGGCAGCTCGTCCCGCATCACCCGGTACCAGCGGGGCAGCGCGACGTGCACCTGCCGGAACTGGTTCACCCCGGGCCGGCTCCAGTCGCTCCACGCCTGGTCCGCGGTGGTCCCCGGCTCGGCGGGGTCACGGTCCAGCACCGTGACGGCGCAGCCGGCTCGGGCCAGCAGCAGGGCGGTGGTCAGACCGGTGGGTCCGGCGCCGAGCACCACCACCTCGCGGACGGGTCGAGCGTCGAGACCTCGGGTGCTGCTGTCGAGCTGGCTCATGGCGCCTCCTTCGTGGCGTCGCCATGCTCCTGCGATCGGCTGCTCACCTACCAGGTCACTCGGTGCTCACTTCCTGCCCGATCACGCGGTCCGCTGGGGTCAGGTCCGGCGCGGACCGTCGGGCTCCAGCTCGATCGCCCACAGCACCTCGACCAGGCGGTCGGTGGCCCGAGCGAGATGGCGACGGTAGGTGCTGAACGGCAGATCCAGCAGCTCGGCCGCCGCCTCCTGGGACGGCGCACCGGCGAGGAACGTCCGCTCCAGCACCCGGCGGTGCTCCGCCCCGCCCCGCTCTCGAGCCAGCTCGACGATGGCCTCCCGCAACACCCCGGCCAGGGCGGCCGGTGGATCGACCGCGTCGGGCGGCACCAGGGCACTGGTCAACAGCTCGGACCCGTCGAGACCGCCGGACCGGGTCAACCGGCGCAGGGCGGCCCGGACGGCAGCGTCGAACGCGGTCCGGGTCAAGGGCAGTGGTCGCAGCAGGGCCGCCGGCGGCGGACCGAGTTCCCCGGTGAGCTCGCGGGTCGCCATCATCTCGAAGAACGCCGACGGGGGGAACTGTCGTCGGTCCCAACCGAACATCGTGATGCGCTGGCGCCCCAGGTCCAGGTCCAGCATCGGGGTCAGGGCCAGGTAGTCGTAGTAGCGGGCGTAGGGCCCGTCTCGGAAGCCGGCGATGAAGGTCCATGCGGCCGGCACCGTGGCCCACTCGAGGATGCAGGACACCCCGGTGACCAACAGCTGGAGGGGGTCGCCCTGGTAGCGGGTGGTGGCGCCCGCGAACCTGTTGATGTTCACCCGCTCACCGGGACGCAGCGGGCCGCGGTCCGACACGAACTCCCAGACGGCCGCCGCGACCGGGTCGTCGACCATCAGGTCGGCCGGCCCGGGCAGGTACACCTGGAGCGCGAAGGCCGCCGTCCCGTTGTCGGCTCGACCGTGGTACGCGCTGCGGGGTTGGGCCGCGAGCCAGCGCCGGGCCAGAGCCGCCGATCCCCGTCCCTCGTTGGCCTCGATCAGGGCCACGATCTCCTCCCGCTCGACCGGCCCGGCCCGCGGCACGCTCAGCTGTCCGCGATCCCGCAGCAACGAGGTCTGGGCCGCCAGAGGTGTCTTGCGGTGCAGCAGCAGCACCTCGGCGGCCGCCCGGTCGGGATGCGGTTCGCTCGCGTCGGCCAGCCGATCCAGGAAGTAGCCGCGCACGGCCCGGTGCAGCTGGACGTACTCGGTCGGCGAGCGGTGCGCCAGCTCCGCCTCGAACAGCTCCCGTACGACGTCGTGCACGAACAGCCCGAGAGCTCCCTGCCGGACGTACGGTCGCGACTCCAGCCAGGCCCACACCTCCGGGGCGCGGGACCCGATCATCCGGGTGAGCAGGTCCTGGGTGGTTCGGGTGGCGTGCGCGCAGGTGGCCAACCCGGTCCGGTGCGCCTCGTCGGGGACGTCATCCAGGATCAGGGCGCACAGCTGACCGACGGCGTCGGGGGCGTCGGACAGCTGGTCGGGTCGGCGACCGGACCGGTCCACCTCGGCCAGCATGGCCAGGGCCAGTGGATAGCCGCGGCCGAGCTGGGCGAGTCGGCCGACCTGGTCGGTCACCCCGAGCCCGAGCAGCAGATCGCGACTGTCGGCGTCGTCCAGCTCGTCGAGTCGGTGCACGCTGACCAGTCGACGCCAGCCCGGGTCCAGCCACCACGCCGCCGGCGGGCGCCTCGCGGCCGGCGACGACCGTGACCGCTACCGGCGGGTCGGGCCGGGCAGGAACTGGGTCCGGAACCACCGGTCCAGCGGAGCCAGCAGCTCGTAGCCGTCCACCAGCAGCACGGCCGCGGGGTCGTCGGCGGTCCGTTCGCTGACGGCCGCGAGCACGGCGGCGGGGGAGCACTCGACATCGCGGGCATCGAGATAGGTCACCCGTCGGCCGCCGCCACGGGTGAGCCGCGCCATCGCGTCCAGCAGGGTCGTCTTGCCGATCCCGCCCGGACCGTGGACGAACATCACCCGGACGTCCGAGGTCCCGGTCAGGGCGGCGGAGAGCAGGTCGAGCTCGCGACCGCGACCGACGAAGCCGTCGTCGCGGGCCGCGCCGAGACGACCGGCGAGCTGGTCGTCCGCCGGTTCCGTCGGGGGAAGGTGAGCCGCCCCGAGCTCGGGAGCCACCACGCGGTCAGGCTAGGCCCGTGGGTCGGGGGTGTCGAGGCCTTTGGTCGCGGCCCGGATCAGTCGGTCGCCGGCGACGCCACCGAGGTCGACGAAGGCGGCGAGCTCGGCCGCCATCGGCGCCGGCTCCCAGGAGTGCATCGCGCCCGGCATCTCCTTCTCGACGCCGTTCGGCACGGTGGCGACGATCATCCGGGCCCCGATCGGCATCTCGTCGAAGGTCTCGGTCCCGTACATGGCCAGCACCGGCACGTCGATGCTCGTCAGCGATCCGGCGGCCAGCTCGGCGGTCGCCCAGGCCAGCGACTGGGCGTCGGCCCGGGTGCTGACCACCCCGGCCGCGATCATCGGCCACTCCGGCGAGGCCTCGGCCCCGGCCAACCACTCCGGCGGCATGTCCTTCATGTAGTGCCGTTGCGCACCCTGGGTGTCGCCGGCGTCGATCAGCCGCTCGATCTCGTCCGCCCAGGCCCGGGTCTCGGCGGCGTCGGTGGCGACCGGCGCCTCCCAGAGCGCCAGCCCGGTCACCGGCAGTCCGGCCGCGGCCGCGCGCAGGGCGAGCGAGCAGCCCGAGGAGTGACCGCAGAGCACCGCGCTCCCGCCGGCCACCTCGATCGCCGCCGCGATGGCGTCCAGCTCGCGGTCCAGATCCAGGACGCCCTCGGCGGCGCTCTCGCCGCGGCCGAGGCGATCGAAGACCACAGCTGTGACCCCGAGCTCGGCGGCGCGCTCGGCGGTCTCGGTGGTGATCGGGTCGACGGCTCGGAAGGGTCCGGCCCCGGCGATGAACACCAGGCCCGGCCCGCTCCCGTACCGGTCGTAGGCGACGCGATCCCCGCGGGCGGTGGTGGTGAAGTCGGTCATGGTTCCTCCGTCGTGACGATTTTCTGGACTGGCGAGTTCTGTTTCTCTAAACTAGACTGGTGAGTCCAAAGTGTCAACGGGAGGTTCGCGATGACTGACGGGCTGCGACCGAGCTCGCTGCGCAAGCGCACGGCGATCCTCGCGGCCGCCGAGCAGGTGTTCCTCCGCGACGGCTACCTCGGCGCCAACATGGACGAGCTCACCGCGCTGTCGGGAGTCTCGAAGCAGACCGTGTACGCCCACTTCGGCAGCAAGGAGGCGCTGTTCGTCGAGCTGGTCGAGAGCATGACGCGCGGGGCCGGCGACGGTGTGCACACCGACGACCTGCCCGATCCGACCTCGTCGGCCGACCTGCGAAGTCGCGCTGACCGACTACGCCGTACGCCAGCTGACCGCGGTGATGGCGCCGCGGATCCTGCGGCTGCGGCGGCTGGTGATCGGGGAGGAGTCCCGGTTCCCCGAGCTCGCCCGGGTGCTGTGGGAGAACGGTCCGGCGCGCGCCATGGAGGCCCTGGCCGGCCACATCTCCCGGCTGACCGAGCAGGGCTGGCTCGTCACGGCGGACCCGCAGGCGGCGGCCACGTACCTGAACTGGCTGGTGATGGGGGAGCCCGTCAACCGGGCGATGCTGCTCGGGGACGAGGCGGTGCCGGACAGCGCGGTGATCGAAGCGCACTGCGCCGAGGCCGTCCGGATCTTCCTGGCGGCCTTCGCCGCGGTCGAGCAGTCCGGAAACGCATCGCGCCCCCCGCCGGAGAGGCGAGGGGCGCGATCGAGGGGTGGGATTCAGCTGGTCCGGATCAGTAGACGGAGCGACTTGCGCTCGTCGGGGATGAGCAGCCAGCCGGCCAGGTAGATCAGGATCTGCGGGCCGGGCAGCAGCATGCTGAGCACGAAGATCAGGCGGACGACGTTGCTGGACAGACCGAAACGGCGGGCGATGGCCGAGCACACCCCCGCGATGACTCGGTCACTGGACGGACGGGCGAGGCTGGCCATGGTGGCTGGTCCTTCTTCCTGGTTCGGGTGGGGCGAGCCTGGTCGGGCTCGTGGTTCCACCATGCCCCGGCCCGGCGCGGAATGCACGGGTTCGGGCCGGAGATCCGGGGTTGCTCAGGGTGGGTCCGGGGCGAGTCCCCACCGACCGGCAGGCTGGCAGGATGGGCGGCGTGACGCTGACGACCGGGCCCCGCTACGCCGACCAGCTCGACTACCCGCTGCTGCACCGCGGCAAGGTCCGCGAGCTCTACCGCTACGACGCCGACCGGCTGCTGATGGTGGCCACCGACCAGATCTCGGCGTTCGACTACGTCCTGGACAGCACCATCCCGGACAAGGGCGCGGTGCTCACCCAGCTGTCGCAGTGGTGGTTCGGCCAGCTCACCGACATCGTCGACAACCACGTCCTGTCCACCGACGTACCCGAGGCGGTGCGCGGCCGCGCGGTCGATCTGCGAGCGGCTGGAGATGATCCCGGTCGAGTGCGTGGCCCGCGGCTACCTGACCGGCTCCGGCTGGCTGGAGTACCAGCAGTCCCAGTCGGTGTGCGGGGTCCCGCTGCCCGCCGGGCCTGCACGACGGGTCCCGGCTGGACGAGCCGATCTTCACCCCGGCGACCAAGGCCGCGCTGGGCGAGCACGACGAGAACGTGTCGTACGAGGTCGTGGTCGACACCGTCGGCGCCGAGGTGGCCGAGCGGATCCGGGAGCTGACCCTGACCGTCTACCGCCGAGCCGAGGGGATCGCCCGGGAGCGGGGGATCGTGCTGGCCGACACCAAGCTCGAGTTCGGCCGCCGACCCGACGGCACGATCGTGCTGGCCGATGAGGTGCTGACCCCGGACTCGTCGCGCTTCTGGGACGCGGCGCCTGGGACCGCGGGGTGCTGGACTCCTACGACAAGCAGTACGTACGGAACTGGCTGCTGCACGACTCGGGCTGGGACCGCCACGGTGGCGAGGCTCCGCCGGCGCTCCCGGACGAGGTCGTGGCCGCGACCCGGGAGCGCTACCTGCAGGCGTACGAGCGGTTGACCGGCACCCCGTTCACCGACTGATCAGTGGTCGGGGAGGCACGGTCTCGCCCCAGTAGGATCGCCGCCATGGCACGAGTGGTGGTCGACGTGATGCCCAAACCCGAGATCCTCGACCCGCAGGGCAAGGCGGTGACGGGTGCGCTCGGCCGTCTCGGCTACAGCGGGCTGACGGTACGGCAGGGCAAGCGGTTCGAGGTCGAGGTCGACGGCGAGATCACCGACGAGCGGCTCGCCGAGGTGCGCGACGCCGCCGAGAAGCTGTTCGCCAACACCGTGATCGAGACCTTCGACGTCCGGGTGGACGACCGGCAGCTCGAGACCAGGCGCCTGATGGCTCCGCGGATCGGCGTCGTCACCTTCCCCGGCTCGTTGGACGACCACGACGCCCTGCGCGCGGTCCGGCTGTCCGGCGCCGAGGCGGTCCCGCTGTGGCACGGCAGCGACTCGCTGACCGAGGTCGACGCGGTCATCCTGCCCGGCGGCTTCTCCTACGGGGACTACCTGCGCTGCGGGGCGATCGCCCGGTTCGCGCCGGTGATGACCGAGGTGATCCGCGCCGCCGGCGAGGGGATGCCGGTGCTCGGCATCTGCAACGGCTTCCAGGTGCTGTGCGAGGCCCACCTGCTGCCCGGCGCGCTGATCCGCAACGAGCGCCAGACGTTCGTCTGCCGGGACCAGCGGCTGCGGGTCGAGTCGGTCGACACCACCTGGACCTCGGCGTTCACGCGCGGGTCAGGAGATCACCATCGTGCTGAAGAACGGCGAGGGTCGCTACCTCGCCGACACCGAGACCGTGGCTCGGCTGGAGGGGGAGGGGCGGGTCGTCTTCCGCTACCTGGACAACCCCAACGGCTCGCTGAACGACATCGCCGGGGTCTGCAACGAGCGGGGCAACGTGGTGGGTCTGATGCCGCACCCCGGAGCACAACGTCGAGGCGCTGACCTCGCCCAGCCTGGACGGGCGGCCCTTCTTCGCCAGCGTGCTGGACTTCCTGGGAGAGAAGGTCTGAGCTCGATCGGAGCAACGTGTGAGTTCTGGCGTCGATGTCGGCCCATGACTCACACACTGATCGTCGGTCGGGCGACCCGGCGCACCCCGGTAGCGTTGGCGCGTGGCCGACACCGTCGAGAACGCAGCTTCCACTCCCGATCAGCCGCAGCCCTGGGCCGAGCTCGGGCTGAAGGAGGACGAGTACCTCCGCATCCGCGAGATCCTGGACCGCCGTCCGACCGGGGCGGAGCTGGCCATGTACTCGGTGATGTGGTCGGAGCACTGCTCGTACAAGTCGTCCAAGGTGCACCTGCGCAAGTTCGGTGAGCTGACCCAGGAGACCCCGGTCGGCAAGCTGCTGGCCGGCATCGGCGAGAACGCCGGCGTGATCGACATCGGCCAGGGCTACGCCGTCACCTTCAAGGTGGAGTCCCACAACCACCCGTCCTACGTCGAGCCCTACCAGGGCGCGGCCACCGGCGTCGGCGGGATCGTCCGCGACATCCTGGCCATGGGGGCCCGCCCGATCGGGGTGATGGACCCGCTCCGCTTCGGCCCGCTGGACGCCCCCGACACGGCCCGGGTGCTGCCCGGGGTGGTGGCCGGGGTCGGCGGTTACGGCAACTGCCTGGGGCTGCCCAACATCGGCGGCGAGGTCGTCTTCGACGCCACCTACGCCGGCAACCCGCTGGTCAACGCCCTCTGCATCGGCGTGCTGCGGCACGAGGACCTGCACCTGGCCAAGGCCACCGGGGTCGGCAACAAGGCGATCCTGTACGGCGCCGCCACCGGCGGTGACGGCATCGGCGGGGCCTCCATCCTGGCCTCGGAGACGTTCGACGCGACCAAGCCGTCGAAGCGGCCGGCCGTGCAGGTCGGCGACCCGTTCATGGAGAAGCTGCTGATCGAGTGCACGCTCGAGCTCTTCGCCGCCAAGCTGATCACCGGCATCCAGGACTTCGGTGCGGCCGGCATCTCCTGCGCCACCTCCGAGCTGGCCGCGGCCGGCGACGGCGGCATGCACGTCGACCTCGACGTCGTACCGCTGCGGGACTCCACGCTGAGCCCCGAGGAGATCTTGATGAGCGAGTCCCAGGAACGGATGATGGCGATCGTCGAGCCCGGCGACGTCGACGCGTTCATGGCCATCTGCCGCAAGTGGGACGTGCAGGCCACCGTGGTCGGCGAGGTCACCGACGGCGACCGGCTGATCATCGACTGGCACGGCGAGACCATCGTCGACGTCGATCCCCGCACGGTGGCCCACGACGGCCCGGTCTACGAGCGGCCGTACGCCCGACCGGACTGGCAGGACGCGGTCCAGGCCGACGGAGTCGAGCGGCTGGCCCGCCCGACCGGCGGCGCCGAGCTGGCCGACACGCTGCTGCGCCTGGTCGGTTCGCCGAACCTGTGCGACAAGTCCTGGGTGACCGACCAGTACGACCGCTACGTCCGGGGCAACTCGGTGCTCGCCCAGCCCGAGGACGCCGGGATGCTGCGGATCGACGACGCCACGAACCTCGGCGTCGCGCTGGCCACCGACTGCAACGGGCGGTTCGCCTACCTCGACCCGCGGCAGGGCGCGCAGCTGGCGCTGGCCGAGGCGTACCGGAACGTCGCGGTCAGCGGCGCGCAGCCGGTCGCGATCACCGACTGCCTGAACTTCGGCTCGCCCGAGGACCCGGCCGCCCTGTGGCAGTTCACCGAGGCGATCGCCGGTCTGGTGGAGGGCTGTCGCGAGCTCGGGACCCCGGTCACCGGCGGCAACGTCAGCTTCTACAACCAGACCGGGGACACCGCGATCCTGCCGACCCCGGTGGTCGGCGTGCTCGGCGTGATCGACGACGTGACCGCGCGGATCCCGATCGGCTTCGGTCGCGCGGGCGACGAGATCTGGCTGCTCGGGGACACCCGCGACGAGCTGGCCGGGTCGGCCTGGGCCGACGTCGTGCACGGTCATCTGGGCGGCCTGCCGCCGTCGCTGGACCTGGCGCACGAGAAGCGGTTGGCCGGCCTGCTGGTCCGGGCCGCTCGACGGGGACTGCTCAGCAGCGCGCACGACCTGGCCGACGGCGGACTGGCTCAGGCCCTGGTGGAGAGCAGCGCTGCGGCGGGGGATCGGGGCCACCGTGGCGCTCGGCGACGTCGACCCGTTCGTCGCGCTGTTCTCCGAGAGCACCGGTCGGGTGCTGGTCTCGCTGCCGTCCGACCGGGCCGACGAGCTGGTCGAGCTGGCCGCCGGCTGCGAGCATCCCCGTCCGCCGCCTCGGGGTCACCGGTGGCGACGCGCTCGAGGTCGAGGGTCAGTTCACCCTGAGCCTGGACGAGATCCGGACGACCTGGCAGGCCCCGATCCCCACCGCCATGGCCGCCGCCGGTCACTGACCGGCGTCGCTCGACGGCGCCCGAGCACGTACACCACCCGAGACTCGGTGACGCACTCCTCCGTGCGCTCACGCGGCCGTTGCAGCAGCTGCGTCAGCTACTTCAGGAGTGCGTCAGCGGATAGGTGGTGGGGTTGAGCGGGGTCCGCCGGCAGATCGGGTTACGGGGCGCCCTGCTTGACCCGATCCGCGTACGCGGCCCGGAGCCGGTCGTTGTTCTCGTCCCCGCCGGGGATGTTGGCCGAGATCAGCACCGGCACCGGCTGACCGGCCTCCAGCAGCAGCCCGCAGGCCTCGGTCACCATCATCTGGGCGATCAGCGCGCTGGTCACCGTCGAGGTGGCCAGGATCGGACCCTGCGGCGAACCGTCCGCCGCGGCCGGCAGCTCCAGCACCGCGTCGCCGAAAGCCCCGCAGTTGTCGATCACCACGTCGGCCAGCTCGAACAGCCGCTTCCCGCTCGGGTGCCGGGAGGTGATCTTGGTGGTGTGGTCCATCGAGGTCACCGCGATCAGCTTGTGCCCGCGTTCGGTGACCAGCCGGGCCAGCTCGACCGTCGAGCCGTTGCCGCCGGAGTTGGAGCAGATCACGAACACGTCCTCCGGCTGGATGTTGTGCACCTCGAGCAGCTGCGCGGCCAGGGTGTCGTCCCGCTCCAGGTGCGGGTCCATCACCTCGTCGACCGACTTCGGCCCGAAGAACGCCAGGTCGGTGATGGCGATCTTGTTCGCCGGCACCAGCCCGCCGGCCCGGCCGGCGATCTCCATCGCGAAGGAGCGCGAGTGGCCGGTGCCGAAGACCTGGACCACGCCGCCCTTGCCGACCGACTCGGCGAGCAGCGCGGCGGCGGCGGCGATCGGCTCCTGTCTGGGTGGTCGACGACCTGCTGGACTGCCTCGGACAAGACGGTGGCGGCGGTCTCGAACTGGTTGATCCGCTGGTGGCTCATGGTTCTCCTCCTGTCGGTGCCGTGTGACTTCTTGACCCGATCGGCGTCGAGTCGGTGGGAATCCTATTCCCTGGACGCCCTACGCTCCCACCATGGACCTCGTTCAGGCCGTACGTGACCAGTTGCCCGGAATTCGTGCCGATCTCGAGGCTCTGGTCGCCATCCCCTCGATCAGCGCCGATCCCGACCGCGGGCATCGGACCTGCGCCGGAGCGCGGAGGCGGTGGCCGCTCTGCTGACCGGGGCCGGCTGCCCGGAGGTCGAGATCGTCGAGCGCCGGCGGCGGACCGGCCGTGCTCGGTCGCTACCCGGCGCCGCCGGGGATGCCCGACGGTCTGCCTCTACGCCCACCACGACGTCCAGCCGACCGGTGACGAGACCCTGTGGACGAGCCCGCCGTTCGCGGCCACCGAGCGCGGCGACCGCCTGTACGGCCGCGGCTCCAGCGACGACAAGGGTGGGTTCGCCGTCCACCTCGCCGCGTCTGCGCGCCTTCGACGGGTCGCCCCCGGTCGGCGTGACGGTGTTCGTCGAGGGCGAGGAGGAGGTCGGCTCCCCGACCCTGGCCGCGATCCTGGCCGCCGAACGCGACCGGCTGGCCGCCGACGTCTACGTGATCGCCGACTCCGGCAACTGGGCCGTCGGCGAGCCCGCGTTCACCACCACGCTGCGGGGGTTGGCCGACTGCGTGGTGGAGGTCCGGACCCTCGACCACGCGGTCCACTCCGGCGCGTACGGGGGCGTGGCGCCCGATGCCCTGACCGCCCTGTGCCGGTTGCTGGCCACCCTGCACGACGACGAGGGCAACGTCGCCGTCGCCGGGCTGCACCACGGCACCGGGCCGGACCTGGAGTACCCGCCCGACCGGCTGCGGGCCGAGTCCGGGGTGCTGGAGGGCGTCGACTACCTCGGCGACGGCTCGGTGGTCGAACGCCTGTGGAATCGCCCGGCGGTCGCGGTCATCGCCCTCGACACCACCCCGATCGCCCGGGCGTCGAACACCCTCATCCCGAGCGCCCGGGCCAAGATCAGCCTGCGGGTCGCTCCCGGCGACGACGCCCGCCGGGCCCTGGGCTGCCTGCGCGACCACCTGGAGTCCCACGCGCCCTGGGGCGCCCAGGTGACCGTCACCGACGGCGACACGGGCGAGCCGGCCGAGATCCCCTTCGAGGGCCCGGTCGCCGACGCCGCCCGGACCGCCTTCACCAGCGCCTGGGGGCGGGAACCGGTGCTGGTCGGCCAGGGCGGCTCCATCCCGCTCGTCGCCGAGTTCGCCGACGCGTTCCCCGGCGCGGCGATCCTGGTCACCGCGGTCGGCGACCCCGACTCCCGTCCGCACGGCATCGACGAGTCGCTGCACCTGGGCGACTTCGCCGCGGCCTGCGTGGCCGAGACCCTCTTCCTGCAGGAGCTGGCCGACGGCCTCTCCAGCGTCACCGCGCCCCCCTTCCCGCATCTTTTGTGCCGGGAACACGACTATTCGAGTTCTCGGCACAAAAGTCGGTTCGGGTGGGCGGTGGGTCGCGGCAGACGCGTCGACCAGACCAGTGGGCTGTGGGCGTCCGTATTCCGTGGGATAGATCATGATTCCGCGTCTGAATCGTGTCAGACCAGGGCAGACCAGTTGATACCATTGACCTTGGACCTGATTCAAACGGGTCCAGGCAATGGCGCCTCCATACGAACCTTCGATGGAGGAGAACTCATGTTGGAGTCCTTCAATGCCGCCCGTGTGCGGCGCACCCATGCTCGTCACAGCCGGCTGCAGCACAACAGCTCCAGGCCGACCTGGCGAGCTTCACCTCGGACGCGGATCGCTTCGATCTCGAAGCCACCCTCGATCGCTACCCGGAGCAGCAGACGCTGGAGATCCGCCGGCTGCTCGCCCAGCAAGCCGTCAGCTGATCCTCACCGTCCCACCACCACGCAGCGGATGTCGGCGGCCTGCCGGCATCCGCTGCGTGCGTCCGGACGTCTACCCGCCCGCCCCCGACCCCGCCGTTCTGCCGACTCCTCCACCGGGAAGCACACCAGGGGTGGAAAGTCCCACCAGGCGGTCTGCGAGTCCAGTGACCCGGCCGACGCGTCGGCCATCTGCACGCACCCCCGGGTCCGGGCCCCCGGCTCGCGATCGTTACATGCGGGTGCGAGCATTTCGCTGTGCCCGATGACAACCCGCCCGCCCAGACCATCGCGTACCCGGCGCCCGGTGCTCGGCCGCGCCACCTGCGGCGAGCCGGCGCTGCCTCCGCACGTCATCGTCCTGTTCGGGGCGACCGGGGACCTGTCGCGCCGCAAGCTGATCCCCGGTCTGGCCCACCTCGCCCTGTCGGCTCTGGCGCCCGACATCCAGGTCGTCGGCACGTCGCTGGAGGAGATGTCCGACGAGCAGTTCCGCGCCTTCGCCAAGGAGTCGCTCGACCAGTTCAGCCACCGCGCGCTGACCACGGAGCAGTGGGAGGAGTTCGCCTCCCGGCTCCGGTACGTGCCGCAGGGCCGGGGCGCCGAGGGCCTGGCCGCCGCGGTCGCCGGTGGCGGAGGAGAAGCTGGGTGGCACCGCCCCGCGGCTGCACTACCTGAGCGTGCCCCCGGCCGCCGCGCCGGCGGTGATCAAGATGATCAAGGACGCCAACCTGGTCGAGTTCTCCCGGGTGGTGATGGAGAAGCCGTTCGGCACCGACCTGCGCGAGCGCGGTCGAGCTCAACGCGGGCCTGCACGAGACCTTCAACGAGCGGCAGATCTTCCGGATCGACCACTTCCTGGGCAAGGAGGCGGCGCAGAACATCCTGGCCTTCCGGTTCGCCAACGGGCTGTTCGAGCCGATCTGGAACCGCAACTTCATCGACCACATCCAGATCGACATCCCCGAGACCCTCGGTCTGGACAAGCGGGCGATGTTCTACGAGTCGACCGGGGCGTACAAGGACATGGTGGTCACCCACCTGTTCCAGGTGCTCGCCTTCGTGGCCATGGAGCCGCCGACCGCGCTGGAGCCGTTCGCGATCAGCGAGGAGAAGAACAAGGTCTTCCGGTCGCTGCTGCCGATCAACCCCCGCGACGTGGTCCGGGGCCAGTACGCCGGCTACCGCGGACGAGCCCGGGGTCGCGCCGCGACTCCGACACCGAGACCTTCATCGCGCTGCAGTGCCGGCATCGACAACTGGCGCTGGGCCGGGGTGCCGTTCTACCTGCGGACCGGCAAGCGGCTGGCCGAGGGCCAGCGGATCATCTCGATCGCCTTCAAGGAGGCGCCGCGCAGCATGTTCCCGGCCAACTCCGGGGTCGGTTCGCAGGGTCCCGATCACCTCACCTTCGACCTGGCCGACGAGTCCAAGGTGTCGCTGTCGTTCTACGGCAAGCGACCCGGGCCGGGGATGCGGATGGAGAAGCTGTCCATGCAGTACTCCACCGACGAGACCTCCTACGCCGCGCGACGTGCTGGAGGCGTACGAGCGGTTGATCATGGACGCGATGCGGGACGACCACACCCTGTTCACCACCGCCGAGGGCATCGAGAGCCTGTGGGATCGCTCGATCCCGCTGCTGGAGGACCCGCCGCCGGTGAAGTCCTACCCGCCGGGCAGCTGGGGCCCGAACTCGATCCACCAGCTGGTCGCCCCGAACGCCTGGCGGCTGCCCTTCGAGCGGACCTGGCGGGAGAAGAAGAGCTAGGAGCAGTCCGGCCCCCGGCCGCGGTCAGCGGTGAGCGCGCCCGCCACCCGGAGGAACTCGTCGGCGGCGTGCGGGCCGATGTTGTCGCCCAGGCAGTACGCCCGGTAGGCCAGCCGCTTCTCGGCCAGCGGGTCGTCGCCGTGCAGGTGATCCAGGGCCTCGTCCAGGGTGGACAGGTCCGGCTCGATCACGTACGCCACCCGCGCCATCGGGAACTCGGCGGTGAACGCCTCGCCGGAGGAGAGGATCGCGCACATGGCGAACGGCTTGCCGGAGGCGAGGTAGTCCGACGCGATCGAGGACACGTCGGTGATCAACGCGTCGGAGGCGTTGAAGCAGGCCGCGACGTCCCACTCCTTCTCGGCCTTCTTGCCCCACACGTGCTGTCGCCCGCTCGCCGTCCGGTCGGCGGCCAGCAGCTCGTGGATGGCCTTGATCCGGGCCGCGTCGGTCCGGTCGTTGTAGCTGATCGGGTGCGGCCGGAACACCACTGTCGACCCCCGCTCCAGCACGGCCTTGATCATGGCCAGTCCGTTCGGCAGCGAGCTGTAGTTGGTGCTCGGCCGGCCGCCCTTCCAGGTCGGCGCGTAGAGGACGGTGCGCGGGGCGTCCCGGGCGGCAGCGGCTCGTCCCGGACCATGATCGACTCGATCTGCGGCCGGCCGACGATCTCGAACCGGCCGGGCGGCACCTCGATGCCGTGCGCGGCGTAGCGGTCGACGCCCTGCTGCCCGGACACGAACAGCTTGCTGTACGTCGCGTGCCGCGGATGGTAGTTGGCCTGCTTGTCCGAGTCGCCGTGGTTGAGCCAGACGTGGGTCAGTCGGGTACCGCTGGAAGGTCGAGTTGGCCGGGCTGCCCTGGACGTAGAACGCGGCCTTCATCGACGGCACCACCATGGAGTCCAGGTGGTCCGACATCTTCTTGTCGGTGCGCGGCACCAGGATCGGCTTCTTGGTCATCGTGGCGATCTCGGCCACGGTGGCCGGATTGCGGGTGATCACCACGTACGGCTTGTTCAGCCGCTCCAGATACGGCAGCCACATGCCCAGCTGATAGCGGGCGCCCTGCACCGGCGGCGTAGTAGACGACGAAGGCCGGCGCGTACGCCCGCAGCGCGGCCGGGGTGTCCCGCTCGACCCGCTTGCTCGCCCCGGTCGCCCGCAGGGCGTGGCGGACGGTGAGCAGGGTCAGCGGCACGGTGGCCAGAGCCGGCACCAGCAGCGTCCAGCCCGGAGCGCCGACGGCGGCCAGCACGGCCGCGACCACGATGGCCAGCACGTTGCCGGCCGCGATCCAACCGGGGAGAACCGCGCCTTCGGCACCGGCGGGACCCCGGGCAGGTTGCGGACCACCACCTTGGTGGTGCTCAGCAGCGTCTTGACCAGCGGCTCGGCCATCACCAGCAGCAACAGGATCGCCACGGCGACCCAGGCGGCGGCCAGCTCGACGGCGCCGGCGTCCGGCCGGGCGTGCAGGAAGACCCCGCCGACCGCGACGACCAGCAGCAGCCGGACGCTGACGAAGTAGCCGAGCAGGCCGGCCCTCGGCTTGGGGTAGAAGTCCGACCAGCGGCGGACCAGCGATCCCGACCAGGGACGCCAGGCCGGCCAGGGCCGCCGAGCGCCCGGAGGTCGCGCCGTCGGCGGCGATCAGCACGACAGACCGCGACGACCGCGCCCAGGTTGATCAGGTTGCGGACGGCGAAGTCGCCGAGCTCGGTCTGGAGCCGGCGGAGGCGGCGCCTCCAGGACGACGACCCGACGACGGCGAGGGTCCCTCCGGCCGCGTAGACATGGCGACGACCCTAGTGCGCCGGACCCGCTCCGGCCGGGATCGTCGCGCCGCGCCGTGAGGTCCGGATCCGCGGCGGCGGACGCGATAGCATGAGGCAGTGCCACGACACACGGTCACGGTGCGCTCACGCAGCGAGCTCGGCTTCGGCTGCGACGCGCAGATGGTCGCCTGAACCACGACCTCGACCCCCACGACCGCGGTCCCCAGGACGCCTGTGGCGTCTTCGGGGTCTGGGCCCCGGGCGAGGAGGTGGCCAAGCTCAGCTACTTCGGCCTCTACGCCCTGCAGCACCGCGGCCAGGAGTCCGCCGGGATCGCGGTCAGCAACGGCTCCCAGATCATGGTCTTCAAGGACATGGGCCTGGTCTCCCAGGTCTTCGACGAGTCCACCCTCAGCTCCCTGCGCGGCCACCTGGCCATCGGCCACGCCCGCTACTCCACCACCGGGGCCAGCGTCTGGAAGAACGCCCAGCCGACCTTCCGGCCCACCGCCACCGGCGGCATCGCGCTCGGCCACAACGGCAACCTGACCAACACCCTCGAGCTGCAGAGCTGGCTGGCCGAGCGGGACGCCCAGGAGGGCTCGCTGGTCCCCGGGGCGCTGTCCCACGAGGCGACCAACGACACCTCGCTGGTCACCGCGCTGCTGGCCACCTACTCCGGCTACACCATCGAGCAGGCCGCGATCGAGGTGCTGCCGCACCTGCAAGGGCGCCTTCAGCCTGGTCTTCATGGACGAGGAGACGCTGTACGCGGCCCGCGACCCGCAGGGCGTCCGTCCGCTGGTGCTGGGCCGGCTCGAGCGCGGCTGGGTCGTGGCCAGCGAGACCGCGGCGCTGGACATCGTGGGCGCCTCCTACGTCCGCGAGGTCGCGCCCGGCGAGCTGATCTGCATCGACGCCGACGGGCTGCGGAGCAGCCGGTTCGCCGAGCCCGACCCCAAGGGCTGCCTGTTCGAGTACGTCTACCTGGCCCGCCCCGACACCATGATCTACGGCCGGCGGCTGCACTCGGTGCGGGTCGAGGTCGGCCGGACCCTGGCCAAGGAGTACCCGGTCGAGGCCGACCTGGTCATCCCGGTGCCCGAGTCGGGCACCCCGGCGGCGATCGGCTACGCCGAGCAGTCGGGCATCCCGTACGGGCAGGGCCTGGTCAAGAACTCCTACGTCGGTCGGACCTTCATCCAGCCCAGCCAGACGATCCGCCAGCTCGGCATCCGGCTGAAGCTCAACCCGCTCCGCGACGTGATCGCCGGCAAGCGGCTGGTGGTGGTGGACGACTCGATCGTCCGCGGCAACACCCAGCGGGCCCTGGTCCGGATGCTGCGCGAGGCCGGGGCGACCGAGGTGCACGTGCGGATCTCCTCGCCGCCGGTGAAGTGGCCCTGCTTCTACGGCATCGACTTCGCCAGCCGGGCCGAGCTGATCGCCAACGGTCTCATCGGTCGACGAGATCTGCCGCTCGATCGGGGCGGACTCGCTCGGCTACGTGAGCCTGGACGGTCTGGTCGAGGCCACCGAGGCCGGGATGGACAAGCTGTGCCGAGCCTGCTTCGACGGGGTCTACCCGATCGAGCTGCCCCTGGCCGAGCGGCTCGGCAAGCACGTGCTGGAGAGCGAACCGGCCCTGCGCACCGGCGACGACGGCCTGACCACCGCCGCTGCC
>CAWARE010000012.1:0-38406 GCA_963784345.1 uncultured Actinomycetota bacterium | reverse complement strand
GACGACGACTGGGTGGCCGAACGGGGCTGGGACCTCGCTCCGTACGCGGCCGCGCTGAGCTCGTTCCGCCAGACGGGGACGTTCACCCACCCCTGACCGGCGGCGGTCAGGCGAGCAGCAGGCCGACGGCGAGCCCCAGCGCGTACGCCAGCTCGGCGGTGCCACTGGACTTGAGCACCGCGATCAGGTCGGGGCCCTGGGCGCCGGCCAGGACCCGGCGGACGGCGGGGACCAGCAGGGCGATCCCGACCAGCCCGAGCAACGCCGCCAGAGTGGTGGCCAGCGCGACCACGACCACCGCCACGGCGGCGAGGGCGACCAGGGCGACGTAGAACCGGCGGGTGCCCCGATCACCGAGCCGGGTGGCCAGGGTGTGCTTGCCCACGGCCAGGTCGCCGCGCAGGTCGCGCAGGTTGTTGGCCACCAGGATCGAGCAGGCGAGCGCGCCGATGCCGACGGCCACCGGCCAGGTCGGCCACGGCACCGCGCCCACCTGCACCAGCACCGTGCCGGAGACCGCCACCAGACCGAAGAAGACGAAGACGAAGACCTCGCCGAGCCCGCGGTAGCCGTACGGCGCTTGCCCCCGGTGTAGTACCAGGCGGCGAGGACGCAGGCCGCGCCGACGGCCAGCAGCCACCAGAAGCCGGTCAGCAGCACCAGCACCAGACCGGCCGCCGCCGCCACGCCGAAGCAGACGAACGCGGCCCGCTTCACCGCGCCGGGTTCGGCCACCCCGGAGCCGACCAGACGGAGCGGTCCCACCCGTACGGCGTCGGTGCCCCGCACCCCGTCGGAGTAGTCGTTGGCGTAGTTGACCCCGATCTGCAGGGCCAGGCTGACCAGCAGGGCGAGCAGCGCGGCGCCGAGGGAGAAGCCCCCCGCCCAGGCGGCCACGCCGCTGCCGGCCAGCACCGGCGCGATCGCGGCCGGCAGCGTCCGGGGACGAGCGCCGGCCGCCCACTGCGCCGCCGTGGGTCGGCGCGGCTGGGTCAGGTCGGTGCTCACGTGCGGTCCTCCGGGTGGTCGACCGGTTCGGTCAGGTCGGCGATCAGCTGTCGACGGTCGATCTTGCCACCGGAGGTACGGGGCAGGTCCGCGCGGACCACCAGCCGGCGGGGGAGCGCGTAGGCCGGCAGGTCCGCCGCGAGGGCGGCGCGGAGATCGGCCAGCGATCGCTCGCCCGCTGATCACCGACGACGGCCGAGGGTCCGGCGGGACGCTCGCCGGAGCCGCCCGCTCGTCGCGGGCGATCACGGCCACCACCTCCACGCCCCAGTCCGGGTGCGGCACGCCGACCACCGCTGACTCGTCGCCCGCCCAGCCCCGGACCGCGCGCTCCACCACCGCCAGGTCGACGTTGAGACCGCCGGAGATGACCACGTCGTCGACCCTGCCGAGCACCTCGACCCGCCCGTCGGAGGCGACCCGGCCGCGGTCCCGGGTGACCAGCCGGCCGTCGACCAGCGCGTCGGCGGTGGCGGTCGGATCGAGCCGGTAGCCGGCGAACACCGTGGGGCCACCGATCACCAGCCGTCCGCCGACGTCTGCGGTGACGTCCACCAGGTCCAGGGGGAGTCCGTCGTAGACGCAGCCCCCACAGGTCTCGCTCATCCCGTAGGTGGTCACGACGGCGATGCCGGCGTCCCGCGCTCGCGTCAACAGGGCGGGGTCGGCCGCCGCCCCGCCCAGCAGCACGGCGTCGCACCGGCGCAACGCCGCGGTCTTGGCCGGGTCGGTCAGCGCCCGGGTCAGCTGGGTCGGCACCACTGACAGGTAGGTGGGCTCACCGTCGGCCGGGGCGAGCGAGGGCAGGGTGTCGAGCCGGGGGTCCACCTCGATCGGCGGCTGCTCGGCCACCAGCGAACGGACCAGCACCATCAGACCGGCGACGTAGTGGGCCGGCAGCGCCAGCACCCAGCGACCCGGTCCGCTCAGTCGTCGGTGGGTGGCCTCGGCCGAGGCGACCAGGGCTTCGGCGGTCAGCACCACCCCGCGGGGGCGTCCGGTCGAGCCCGAGGTGGCCACCACCGCGGCGGCGCCGGCCTCCTCGACCGGCAGCTCCGGCCGGAGCATGGCCAGGGTCCGGGAGCGCTCGTGCGGGTCGGTCGGCAGCGGGGCCGTCGCTCCGGCTCCGGCCAGACTGCGCCGCAGGGCGTCCAGCACCTGGGTCGTGCCGTCGGCGAGAAGCAGCCGGTCGGTCACGGCAGCCACCGTACGCGGTCGTCGAGGGCGTGCGGCGAGCTCAGCGATCTGTTGACAGTCTCGCGCGACGCGCGGATAGTCGCCGCTACGATCGCGCGACCTTCCGCTGGCGGTCGGTGCCCAACCGGAGCCACCCGTGCCCACTGCCGAGCTGATCGTCGCGGCCGACACCGTGCACACGCTGGACGACGCCTGCCCGCACGCCGAGGCGGTGGCCCTGGCCGGCGGCGTCATCGTGGGCGTCGGAACGCGACGCGACGTGTCGGCCTGGCGCGGACCCGGCACCGAGGTGATCGACCTCGGTCCTGCCACGATCACCCCCGGCCTGGTCGACGGCCATCTCCACCCGGTGGCCGGGATCGGCCCGACCCGGGGAGTCGACCTGAGCGCTGTGACGTCGCTGCCGCAGCTGGTCGAGGTGCTGCGGGCGGCCCCGACCGTGGAGCCCGGCGGCTGGGTGCTCGGCTGGGGGCTCAACCCGAACGCGTTCGGCAGCAGCCCGCTGACGTACGCGCCACTGGTCGAGGCGCGGGGGGCGGCGCCGGTCTTCCTGCTGCTCTTCGACGGCCACGCCGCCCTGGTCAGCCCGGCGGCCCTCCGGGTCGCCGGCATCGACGGTCCGCGGGAGCTGCCGGGTGGGGCCCGGATCGTCGCGGACGACGCGCTGGTCCCGACCGGGCACCTGCTGGAGATCCCCGCGTACGAGCTGGTGGCTGCCGTCCTGCCGACCGAGTCGGCCGACGTCCGCCGTGGGCGGTTCCGGCGGCTGCTGACCGAGATGGCCGCCGTCGGGCTGACCGCCGGGAACGCGATGGACTTCGAGGGCGACTCCGAGGAGCTGGTCACCACCCTGGCCGAGGAGCTGGCGCTGCCGCTCCGGCTGCGGTTCGCGCCGCTCTGCCTGCCCGAGGTCGACGCTGCCGGCATCGACCGCCTGATCGAGCAGCAACGGCTCGGTGGTCCCCGGTGGCAGGTCGAGGGGGTCAAGGTCATGATCGACGGCACGGTGGACGGCGGTACCGCCTGGCTGGACGCGCCCGACAGCCTGGGGGAGTCGACGGCTGCGCTGTGGCCGGAGCCGCGGGCCTACGTCGAGGCCGTACGCCGGCTGGCGGCGGCCGGGGTGCCGACAGTCACGCACGCCATCGGCGACGCCGCCGTGCGGTTCGTCCTCGACACCCTGGCCGACCTGCCGGTCGGTGCCACCCGGGTCCCGCACCGGATCGAGCACCTGGAGACCCTGCCCGACGACCTGCTCGGTCGGTTCGCGAGCCAGGACGTGACGGCCAGCCTGCAGCCGACGCACGGCACCCTCTACTGCCGCGCCGACCAGACCGACAACTGGTCGCGGCGGCTCGGACCCGAGCGCGCCGGTCGGGGTTGGCGGACCCGGGACCTGCGGGCCGCGGGAGCCCGTGTCGTGCTCGGCTCGGACTGGCCGGTGGCCCCGTACGACCCGCGGGGGATCCTGGCCGACGCGCAGCTGCGGCGCCCGCACGGGCAGCCGGAGACGTCGCCGATCGGGCCGGACCAGGCGTTGACCGCGCTGATGGCCCTGGAGGGCTACACCACGCACGCGGCGGCCGCGGCCGGTCTCGGCCGGACAGGCGGGACAGATCCGGGAGGGCGGCCGAGCCGATCTCACTGCGTTCGGTCTCGATCCGCTGACCGTCCCGCCGGACGAGCTGGCTGAGGCACCGATCCCGCTCACCGTGGTGGCCGGCACCGTCGCGCACCGCGGGTGACCGGCACCGTCGTGCACCGCGGGTGACCGGCACCCGTCGCGACGCCGGGCCGGTGCGAGACTGACCCTCCACCGCGCGAGGGAGCACCCCCTGTGGCTCGTCCACGCCGACCGATCCTGTCCCGCGACCTGATCGTGGCCACCGCGCTCGACCTGGTCGACCGGACCGGACGGTTCACCCTTCCCGAGCTCGCTCAGCGGCTGGGGGTCAGCGTGTCCTCGCTCTACCACCACGTCGACGGTCGGGCGAGCATCGTGGAGGGCATCCGCGGACTGGTGACCTCGACCATGACGCCGCTGACCGAACCCGACTGGCGGGATGCGGTCGTGGCCTGGGCGACCTCCTACCGCGACGCCTTCGCCGCCCACCCGGCGGCCATCCCGCTGCTGGTCGGCCAGACGGTGAGCGATCCCGTCACGCTGGCCCAGTACGAGCGGCTGGCCGAGCTGCTCCAGGACCGGGCCGGGTTGACCGGGCCCGACCTGGTGGTGGCCATCACCATGCTCGACACGCTCTGTCTGGGGGCCGCCCTGGACCTCGCGGCGCCGTCGGAGGTCTGGGGCACCCTCGACCACGACGCCGCCCTGACCCGCTCGCTGGTCGGCACCTCGCACGCCGAGCTCTCCCGGACCGCGTTCGACCGACAGCTCCGGCTGATCGTGGCCGACCTGTCCCGGCAGGCGCCGTCGCCCTGAGCCGCGCCGTCAGGAGCTGGCGTGGCGTCGGACGTCGGGTGCTTTCCCGCGGGGACCGGCGTGCGGGGACTGACGTACGGGCTCAGGAGCCGGCGTTGCGCGGGTGCCGGCGGGCGGCGCGTTCGTTGCCGCGCCGGTAGTTCCCGGTCAGCCGGGCCATCAGGTCCTGGGCGTCTCCGTTCTGCACGTCGCCGAGGAAGGCGATGGCCCGGTCGCCGCGCAGGGTGGTCGCTCGTCGTCCGTGGTGGGTGATGACGACGTCGTCGCCGCGCTGCTCGTACGCGAAGCCCTCGGGTCGCCCGCTCACGGCGTCGCCGACCCCGGGTCACCGGTCGGTCGCACGGGGGCCGACCCGCGGACCGCCGCCGCGCAGGCTTCCGGCGGACCGGTCGACCGGCCCCGTCGGTCGCTGGGGCCGGGGACTCGCCGCGGTGCCGCAGGCGCTCCTCGAGCTCGTGCAGGTGAGGGAGCGCTGCGGCCAGCTCAGCGGCCAGCTGCGCGGCGTACGACGGGTCGAACCGTCCCGGCCGGAGACTACGGGCCTGGCGCGAGGCGTTGCCGACAGTGGTGACCAGCGTCTGCGTCCGGACCGTGGCGGACGTCCGCACCCGGCCACGGCGGGCCGTGCCGGCGATCCGGCCGGAGGCGATGGCGGTCAACCGCTCGATGTCGCTCAGGTCGGCGTCGGCCCGGGCCAGCAGCGGGATGGTCCGGATCCGTCCGCCGCCCGGGGCGGGGATCCGCACCACCGAGATGGTGCTGGCCGCGGCGTACCGGTTCGCTGCCCGCCGGGCCGCGGCCAGCTCGGCCTTGGTCAGCGGGCGTTCGAGGTGGTTCTCGACGGCCGCCCACACCGCGATCACGTCGGCGGACCGCAGCGCCTGGTCGAAGACCCCGAACCAATGCACCTTCACGAGGCGTCATCCTAGATCGGCCGTCGGCACGGACTCCGATCACCGATTCCTGCCGCCGAGGGCGTGGATGCGGCAGACTTCGGACATGACGATCCAGACGGAGCGCCTGGCGCGTCCGCGAGCCGTGACCTGGCTGATCGGCGTCGGCGTGGCGCTCGCGGTGCTGAGCCTGGCGGCCGTCGGGCTGCTGGTGGTCCGCGCGGACCGGGTGGGGGAGACCGCCTTCTTCTTCCTTCCCTGGAACCTGTTCCTGGCCTGGATCCCCTTCGTCCTCGCGCTCGCCCTGGCCGCGGTGCACGTCCGTCGCGGGCCCCGCCCGGTGCTCTGGCAGCTCGGCGCCGGATGGTTGCTGTTCCTGCCCAACGCGCCCTACATCCTGACCGACTTCATCCACCTCGGCCGGCTCCGCGGAGCGCCGCTGTGGTTCGACGCCGCCCTGATCGGCTCGTTCGCCGCCGTCGGTCTGGCCCTGGGCCTGGTGTCGCTGCTCGTGGTCCACGCGGTGGTCGAGGCGCGGGCCGGTCGCGTGGTCGGCTGGGTCTTCGCCGTGACGGCGCTGCTGCTGAGCGCGATCGGGGTCTACCTCGGCCGGTTCCCGCGCTTCAACTCCTGGGACGTCCTGACCGACCCGTCCGGTCTGGTCGGGGTCGTGCTGCAACGGCTGGCCGACCCGCTCGGGAACCCGTTCCTGCTGCGGTTCGCGGTGGCCATGTCGGTCATCCTGCTCGGGTCGTACGTGGTCGCCTGGGTGGTGGGTCGCGGCATCCTCGGCCCGGTCCAGGGCCGTGTCACCCCAGTGGTCCGGGAGCCGGTGTGAGCCGGATCTTCACGGTCAGCGTGGCCTCGGTCTACCCGCACTACGTGACCAAGCTGGAGAGGAAGGGCCGGACGCAGGCCGAGCTCGACGAGGTGATCCGCTGGCTCACCGGCTTCGACGACGACGAGCTACGTCACCACCTCGAAGCCGGCACCACGTTCGAGGACTTCTTCGCCGCCGCCCGGCTCAACCCCGGCGCCTCCCTGATCACCGGGGTGATCTGCGGGCACCGGGTGGAGACCATCGAAGACCCGCTGATGCGCCGGATCCGCTACCTGGACAAGCTGGTCGACGAGCTGGCCAAGGGCAGGGCGATGGCCAAGGTGCTGCGGGCCTGACGCTCAGCGGTCCCCGGCAGCGGGCGTGAGGACGCGGGCCAGCGCGCCCCGCGCCTGCTGCACGAACTCACCGATCCGCTCCGGCTTGTTGTCGATCGCCCAGCGGATGACGTCGAGCACGTGCAGGATCTGCAGCTCGTCGAGCAGTCTCTCCGTCTCGGCGTCGGTCGTCGCTGCCCCGGAGCCGGCCGCGACCGAGTCGACACCGCGCAGCACCGCGCGCCACGCGTCGGCCGACACCACGCTGACCGGGTCGCCGGTGACGTGCCAGCGCCGGATCAGCTCGAGGTCGGTCCACGGCGTCGGACCGGCGGAGGCCGAGCCCCAGTCCAGGACGACGTAGCCACCCAAGGGGTCCGCGATCAGGTTCCGGGTGGACAGGTCCCCGTGCACCAGGCCGTGGCCCAGCCGGTGCCGGCGCAGTCCGCTGATCAGCCCGCGCAGCGAGGGACCCTGCTCCGGGCTGTAGACGCCCAGCTCCAGCAGCTGGTCGTCGGCCGTCAGACTGGCCAGGTTGTAGTCGAGGTGGGCGTGCCAGGCGCCGTCGAGGTCGCGGCCGAACCGGGAGAAGAGACCGTCCGGGGCGTCGGTGAGGTCGACTTCGACTCAGGGCACCGGCGACCCGGCCGATGGCCGCCCAGGCCGCCAGGTCGTCGGCGGCCGCCGGGCTGCCCGGCACGAGCTCCTGCACGATCACCGAGTGCCCGCCGACGTGGGCCCGGGCCACGGTGGCCGGCGTGGTGATGCCCACAGCTGTCGCGGCTCGGGCGCACCACTGCTCCACGTCGAAAGGGTCCATGGTCAGTCGGTCGGTGTCGCGGGCCCAGCGCACGACGACGTCACTGACGGCCGTGCGCAGCCGTACGACGTGGTTCTGGTTGCCGCCGGGGAGAACCTCGACGGTGTCGGCACCGAAGCCCAGCTCCCGGGCCAGCGCCACCGCCACGTTCCCTGCCGCCACGTCGCCTGCTGCTCCGTCGCCTGCTGTGTCGTCGCCGGCCGCTGCGTGGCCCGACGAGTCCGTCGGCTGCGGGTCCGGGCACGCGCGAGGTCAGTGCGCGAGCAGCCCGTGACGGGCGAGCACGTCGCGCAGCTGGTCGCGCTCGGCGTCGGAGGCCTCGACCAGCGGCAGCCGCAGCCCGCCGACGGGGTGACCGGCCAACGCGAGCGCCGCCTTGACCGGGATCGGGTTGGTGGTCACGCCCATGGCCGCGTACACGTCGCGCAGCGAGGCGTCGATCTCAGCGCGCTGCCCGGGCTCGTCGACCATCCGGCGCATCTGCTCGCCCACCAGGTGACTGGCGACCAGGATGCCGCCGCAGCCGCCGAGCTCGAGAGTGGCCAGGAACGCCTCGTCGTTGCCGGCGTAGAGACCCAGCCCGTCGACCTGGGCCAGGTTGGCGTTGTTGGCCTGCTTCACGTACGCCACGTGGTCGAGCTGAGCCAGCTCGGCCAGCAGGTCGTTGGGCAGGTCGACGCCCGTCCGGGCCGGGATGTTGTAGAGCACGATCGGCTTGTCGGTGGCCCGGGCGACCTCGCCGTAGTGGGCGAGGATGCCGCGGCGGTTGGGCCGGTTGTAGTAGGGCGTGACGCTCAGGACCGCGTCGGCGCCGAGCTCGGTGGCCCGCTCGGTCAGGTGCACCGCGTGCCGGGTGTTGTTGGAGCCGGTGCCGGCGATGATCGTCGCCCCGGCCGGCCGTTCCCGGACGGCCAGCTCGACCACCCGCAGGTGCTCCTCGTCGGTCAGCGTGGAGGCCTCACCGGTGGTGCCGCAGACCACGAAGCCGTCCGAGCCGTGGTCGGCCAGGTGGTGCAGCAGCGCGACGAACGCCTCCTCGTCCACGTTCAGGTCGGCGTCGAACGGCGTCACGATGGCCGTCAGCACGGCCCCCAGTCCCTGCGCAGTCACGCGCAGCATCCTTCCAGACGCGGCCTGGGCGAGTGCTCCGCCGACCCGGCCGGACGGTCGCGGAACCGGCGGTCCGGCGAACTCGCGGAAAAGATCTGGCCGGTCATGTCGAGAACGCCGCACCGGCTCCGTCCCAGGGTCGAGAGCGTCCCACAATGGGGCGCACCACACGAAGGAGTCTCTGATGGCCAAGTACCTGCTGCTCAAGCACTACCGCCGCAACGCCGGTCCCGCCGACGTCACCGGCATCCGCCCGATGGAGAACTGGAAGCCGGAGGAGATCGACGCCCACATCGGCTACATGAACGACTTCGCCGCCCGGTTGGAGGAGTCCGGCGAGTTCGTCGACGGCCAGGCGCTGTCGCCGGAGGGGACCTTCGTGCGCTACGACGGACCCGGCCGCCCGCCGGTCACCGACGGTCCCTTCGCCGAGACCAAGGACCTGATCGCCGGCTGGATGGCCATCGACGTCGACTCCTACGAGCGCGCGATCGAGCTGGCCGGCGAGCTGTCCGCCGCGCCCGGTGAGAACGGCGAGCCGATCCACGAGTGGCTGGAGGTGCGCCCGTTCCTGACCGAGGCCCCCACGGTCAGCGAGTGAGCGACCCGGTCGACGCCGCACTGCTCCGGGAGCTCACCCCGGCGGTCCTGACCGTCCTCGTCCGTCGCGGAGCCGACTTCGCGACGGCCGAGGACGCGGTCCAGGAGGCGCTGCTGACCGCCGTGCAGACCTGGCCGGACGACCCGCCGCGCGACCCCAAGGGCTGGCTGGTCACTGTCGGCTGGCGCAAGTTCCTCGACCTGACCCGCTCCGACACCGCACGCCGGGGGCGGGAGGAGCGGATCCAGCACGAACCCGAGCCCGGTCCGGTCGCCGCCACCGACGACACCCTGGAGCTCTACCTGCGGTGCGCGCACCCCGCCCTCAGCCCGGCCTCGGCGGTCGCTCTGACCCTCCGGGCGGTCGGCGGGCTGACCACCCGGCAGATCGCGGCGGCCTACCTGGTGCCCGAGGCGACCATGGCCCAGCGGATCAGTCGCGCCAAGCGGACAGTCGCCGACGTCCGCTTCGACCAGGCCGGCGACCTGTCCACCGTGCTGACCACGCTCTACCTGGTGTTCAACGAGGGCTACAGCGGTGACGTCGACCTGGTGGCCGAGGCCATCCGGCTGACCCGGGAGCTCGCCCGGCTGGTGGCCGCGAGCGGTCGGGACGAGCCCGAGGTCGCCGGCCTGCTGGCCCTGATGCTGCTCCACCACGCCCGTCGCGAGGCCCGGATCGACGACCGGGGCCGGCTGGTGCCACTGGCTGACCAGGACCGGTCGCGCTGGCGTACGGACCTGATCGCCGAGGGTGTCGACCTGCTGCAGGACGCCTTGGCTCGGGACCGGTTGGGCGCCTACCAGGCGCAGGCGGCGATCGCCGCCCTGCACGCCGACGCCCCCTCTGCGTCGGAGACCGACTGGGTGCAGATCGTCGAGTGGTACGACGAGCTGCTCCGCCTCACCGACTCACCGGTGGTGCGCCTGAACCGGGTGGTGGCCGTCGGGGAGGCCGACGGTCCCCGGGCCGGGCTGGCGGCCCTGGCCGAGGTCGAGACGTCGGTGCCACGCCGGGCCGCGGTGGCGGCTCACCTGCACGAAGCCGACGGCGATCTGGTCACCGCCGCCGGCCTCTACGCCGAGGCGGCCCGGTCGGCCCCGAACCAGGCCGAGCGTGATCACCTGACCCGTCAGGCCGCCCGGCTGCACCAGCTGCTCGGGGGCTGACGGCGTCAGCCGACGACGGCTGACGACCGCAGGTCACGACCGAGGTGTCACCACCCGTCGGGGCAGGACCCGGCCGGGCGCGCCGCGTACTGTCGCCCCCGTGCCGCACACCTACGCTCTCCCGCTGCGCACCAGGTTCCGTGGCATCACCACCCGTCAGGGCATGGTCTGGTCGGGACCGGCCGGGTGGGCGGAGTGGAGCCCGTTCCTGGACTACGAGGGTGACGAGATCGTCGGTTGGCTGCGGGCGGCCGACGAGGCGGCCGAGCAGGGCTGGCCCGCACCCGTACGGAACGAGATCGAGGTCAACGCCACCGTGCCGGCGGTCGGACCCGAGCGGGCCGCCGCCCTGGTCGCCGAGGCCGGCTGCCGGACCGTCAAGGTGAAGGTGGCCGAGCCGGGCCAGACCCTGACCGACGACCTCGACCGGATCGCTGCCGTCCGCGAGGCGCTCGGTCCGGACGGCCGGATCCGGGTGGACGCCAACGGGGCCTGGGACGTCGAGCAGGCGGCGGGGGCGCTGCGGCGACTGGCCGGCTACGACCTGGAGTACGCCGAACAGCCGTGCCGGACCGTCGACGAGCTGATCGCGCTGCGGGTCGCGCTGGCCCGGTCCGGGGTGGCGGTGCCGATCGCCGCCGACGAGTCGATCCGGCGGGCCGAGGACCCCTACCTGGTGGCCCGGCGCGGGGCGGCCGACGTCGCCGTGCTGAAGGTGCAACCGCTCGGTGGGGTGCGGGCCTGCCTGCGGATCGCCGCCGAGATCGGCCTGCCGGTGGTCGTCTCCAGCGCCCTGGAGACCTCCATCGGGATCGCCGCCGGCGTGGCCCTGGCCGCCGCGCTGCCCGACCTCCCGTACGCGTGCGGGCTGAACACCGTCCGGCTGCTGACCGACGACCTGGTGGCGGAGCCGTTGGTGGCGGTCGGCGGACGGCTCCCGGTGCGACCAGTGGTCCCGTCGCCGGAGCGGCTGAGCGCGTACGCCGCCGATGCGGAGACGGCCGCGTTCTGGCAGGCTCGGCTGGAGGTGACGCGGCGGCGGTCCGCGGAGCTGCGAGGGCAGGGGAGGGACGATCGTGGGTGAGGCGTCGCGCTGTGCCCAGCTGGTGGTCACCGAGCTGCTCGGGGCCGGGGTCCAGGAGGTCGTGCTGTCGCCGGGGTCCCGGAGCGCACCGCTGGCGTACGAGCTGTTCGAGGCCGACAAGATCGGTCTGCTCCGCCTGCACGTACGGCTGGACGAGCGGACGGCCGGTTTCCTGGCGCTCGGGCTGGCCAAGGCCTCGGAGCGCCCGGTCGCGGTGGTGACGACCTCGGGGACCGCTGCAGCGAACCTGCACCCGGCCGTGCTGGAGGCGTTCCACAGCCACGTCCCGCTGGTGGCCATGACCGCCGACCGGCCGCGCGCCGCCCGGCACGCCGGCGGCAACCAGACCACCGACCAGGCCGGCCTGTACAGCCGGCACGTGCGGGCCGAGACCCAGATCGACGACACCCCGGCCACCCCGCGCTCCTGGCGGTTCGAGCTGGGTCGGGTGCTGACCGCCGCCGTCGGGAGTCGCAGCGGCGCCCCCGGGCCGGTGCACGTCAACCTGTCCTTCAGCGAGCCGCTGGTGCCCGGGGTGGAGTCCGCGCCGATCCAGCCCGAGCTCCAGGTCACCCCGCGGTCGGTCCGCCCCGAGCCGGTCGAGCTGCCCACCGGTCCCCAGACCGTGGTGGTGGCCGGCGCCCTCACCCCGACCCAGGGCGCAGCCGCCCGCGCCTTCGCCGAGCAGGCCGACCTGCCGCTGATCGCCGAGCCGGTGAGCAACGCCCGCGGCGGGAGCCACGCGCTGGCCACCGGCCGGCTGCTGCTGCGGACCGGGCTCGGCGAGGAGATCGAGCGGGTGGTGATGTTCGGCCACCCCACCCTGGCCCGCCCGGTGATGCGGCTGCTCGGTCGAGACGACGTCGAGCTGGTCGTCGTCACCCCGTACGCGGAGTGGATCGACCCGGGGACCAACGCCCGGCTGGTCGCCGACGCCGTGACCCTGGACCGCGTCCGGGACGGCTGGCGGGAACGCTGGACCGAAGCCGACGGAGCGATGTCGGACCGGCTGCGCGAGGTGCTGGACGGGCTGGCCTACCTGAGCGGTCCGGTGGTCGCCGCCCGGCTGTGGTCGGCGCTCGGCGCGGCGGACACGCTCGTCGTCGGCTCCTCCTCCCCGGTCCGCGACCTGGACCTCGCCCCGGTCAGCGACGCCCCGCCGACCGTGTACGCCAACCGCGGACTGGCCGGCATCGACGGCACCATCTCCACCGCCATCGGAGTCGGGCTGGTGGTCGAGCGCCCCACCCACGCCCTGGTCGGCGACGAGACCTTCCTGCACGACACCACCGGGCTGATCGTGGGGCGGCACGAGCAGCGGCCCGACCTGCGGATCGTGGTGGCCAACGACAACGGCGGGGCCATCTTCGCCACCCTGGAGCACGGTCACCCGGTGCACTCCGGGGCGTACGAGCGCATCTTCGGCACCCCGCACGACATCGACCTGGAACGGCTGGCCACCGCCACCGGCGCCGGCTACCGCCGGGTCGAGACCGGCGAGGACCTGTCCGAGGTGCTGGCCGAGCCGCCGTTGGGCATCGAGGTGGTGGAAGCCGTCATCGACCGGCGGCTGCGGCGGACGCTGGACAACGAGATCGGGTCGCTGACGGTCGCCGTCTAGGACGAAGGTGCGGAAAACTCTCCTCGAGTGGGCGCCCAAGCGGCGTGTCGCGGCCGATCCGACCCACTGGAGGCACCTTTTCCGCGGCAGAGGCCCACGCTGCCGGGAGATGGAGATGCGATGACCGACCAGACTGGCTCCGATGCGGCCCGAGCCGAGACCCGTCGCTCGCTCGCGGGTGAGCTCGTCACCACCACGTTCGCGTACGACGGCGGGCGCCAGGTCACCGTGTACGTCCCGCCGGATCCGCCGGAGGCGGTCGTCTTCGCCGGCGACGGCGAGCTGATCGCGGGGTGGGGCGGCTCCCTCGAGGCCGCCGGCACGGTGCCGACCATGATCGTGGGCGTGCACCGCACCAGCGACCCCGACGAGATGGTGCGGATCCAGGAGTACTCACCGTCCTTCGCCCCGGACCGGTTCGCGGCCCACGAGCGCTTCGTCGTCGAGGAGGTCGGCTCCTGGGTCCGCTCGGAGCTCGGGGTGGCGCTACCCGCCGAACGGACGGCCGTCTGCGGGGTGTCGGCCGGTGCCGAGCTCGCGCTGGCCCTGGGACTGCGCCACCCGACGCGTGTTCGGGTCGGTGTTCGCGAGCTCACCCGGTGGCGGCTTCCGGCCGCCGGCGGTGTGGCCGCGGCCGCTGCCACGGTGTCTACCTGACGGCCGGGACCTCGGAGCCGTTCTTCCTGGAGAACGCGCAGCGCTGGGCGGAGGCTCTCGCCGACGCCGGAGCCGACGTGGTCCTGACCGAACGGGACGGCGACCACGGCGATCCGTTCTGGCAGGCCGAGTTCCCGCTGATGGTGGCCTGGGCCTTCCCGAGCTGAACCCTGCGCCCAGTGGTGGCTCCGGGCTGCTTCACGGGCCACCGAAGCAGCCCGTACGCACCTCTCGGGTGAGCGCACCGTCCCGCGGCGGTCAGTCGGTCAGCCCGGGACCGACGTCACGCGACCCCGCGGTGCAGGGCCACGATCCCGGTGGACAGGTTCCGCCAGGCCACCTGCTGCCAGCCGGCGTCCTGCATCAGCGCGGCCAGTCCGGCCTGGTCGGGCCAGCCGAGGATCGACTCGGCCAGGTACTCGTACGCGACCGGGTTGGAGGACACGATCCGCGCGATCCGCGGGATGGCCGCCACCAGGTAGTTGCGGTACACGACCCGGAACGGCGTCCAGGTCGGGGTGGAGAACTCACACACCACCAGCCGGCCGCCGGGCTTGGTGACCCGCCGCAGCTCGGTCAGGGCGGCCGCGGTGTCGGAGACGTTGCGCAGCCCGAAGGAGATGGTCACGGCATCGAAGCTGTCGTCGGCGTACGGCAGCTGGAGCCCGTCGCCGGCCACGAAGGCCAGCCAGGGGCTCCGTCGTTTGCCGACGGTGAGCATGCCGAGCGAGATGTCGGTCGGCACCACGAACGCCCCGGCGGCCGCGAACGGCTCGCTGGACGTGCCGGTGCCGGCGGCGAGATCGAGGACCCGGTCACCGACCTGCGGGTCCACCGCCTCCAGCACCAGCTTCCGCCAGGCCCGGTCCTGACCGAGGGACAGCACGTCGTTGGCCAGGTCGTAGCGCTCGGCGACCCGGTCGAACATGGCGGCCACCTCGGCCCGGCCCTTGGCCAGACTGGCCCGCGAACCCCGACCGGAGGCCGAGTTGTCAGCCTGGGTGGGCGTCACGGCCGCCACCGCTGCGGACAACTCGGCAGGAGGAGTGGGTTCACAGGCTCAGCCTGCCACGACTCAGAGCTCGACTCCGGCCACCGGCGGCAGGCTGGGGGTTGTGGCCCCGCCGGCCGGTTCGATGGTGACCGCCAGCTGCTGGGCGCCGTCCAGCGGACCGTCGTCCAGCCACTGGGTGACGTCGCCGCCCCGGTCGACCAGCGCGTTCGGTACGGATCTGGTGCCGATCATCCACAGCTGGTAGGCCTTGCCCTCACCCGGCGACGGGAGGTCGTCGCCCAGGAACACCGCCTGGTCGCGAGCCTTGGAGACGACGAAGGAGACCGAGGACCCGTTCAGCGTGGTCGCGTACACCTTGGCGTCCGGAGCTGTCAGCAGCTCGTTGACCTGCTGGGTGGCCACCTGCTGGTTCTGCTGCTCGCCGCGGAGCACCGACACCCAGCCGCCCAGTCCCACCACCAGGACCAGAGCCGCAGCCACCAGACCGGTCAGGATCCGGCGGGTACGGCGTTGCCGGCGGAGCGCCAGCTCGTCCACCTGGCGGCGGTCGATGGTGGCCTCGGTGTCCAGCTCCGGAGAACTCGCTGTCACCCGACGGCTGCTCCCGGGACTACCCGGCGACGCCGCATCCGGCGTCGTCCACCAACCCGGCGACACCGGAGAGCCCGCCGACTCGACGGTCTTCGCCGGCGGCAGCGGTCGTACGGTGGCGACCTCCCAGAGCACCGACGCGCGCAGGCTAGGGGGCGGCGTGGCCTCGGTCAGCCAGGTCAGCTCGGCCGCGGTCTCGGTGAACTCGGCCACCTCGCGCAGGCAGCTCTCGCAGCCCTCGAGGTGCTCTTCGAAGACGGCGCGCTCGTCGTCGTCCAGTGCGTCGGCGACATAGGCGCCGACGGCCCCGTGGGGGTCGTTGACGAACGGGTCGTAGCCCTGTGGATCAGACAACTCGCACCCCCTTCTGCCTGGACGTCGCGGTCATGCTTCAACTCCGAGGGCATCTCGGAGACCGATCAGGCCGTCTCGGATCCGTGTCTTGACGGTGCCGAGCGGCAGCTTCAACAAGCCGGCCACCTCGCGGTGGGTGTAGCCACCGAAGTAGGCCAGGCTGACCGCCTCCCGCTGCACCGCGGTCAACGAGTCCATTCCCTTGCGTACGCGCTCGGTGTCGAGGCGGTGCTCGAGGGTGTCCCACACCTTGTCGTGCGGGGTCTCCTCGTCCAGCCGGGCCCAGTCGGTGTCCCGTCGGGTCTCGCTGACGGTGGCCCGAACCCGGTCGACCGCCCGGCGGTGCGCGATCGTGACCATCCACGACATCACGCTGCCGCGCTCGGTGGAGAACCGACTGGACAGCCGCCAGATCTCCACGTACACCTCCTGAGTGACTTCGGCCGCCAGGTCCGGGGACCGCAGCACCTTGAGCACCACGCCGTAGATCCGGCTGGAGGTGGCGTCGTAGAGCTCGGCGAACGCCTCCTCCTGACCGCGAGAGGAACGGTCCAGGAGATCAGCCAGTCGGGCCGCCTGACGCTGACGTCCCCCGACGTCAGAGTCCGCAGGCTCTCCGAGCCCCTGGGGCCCGACTGACTTGGTCACAGGCTGATCCTCTCAGTACCGTCCGCCGCGCCATCACCGGCCGCGCGGCGGGTCGGGGATCAGGACTTCGGCAGCAGCACCTTGTCGATGATGTAGACGGTCGCGTTGGCGGTCTGCACGTTGCCGCAGACGACCATCGCCTCGCCGTTCACCGTGAAGCTCTCACCGGAACCGGTGACGGTGATGGGCTGCGACTTGTTCAGCGTCTGGTGCTCGCCGGCCAGCTGGTCGGGGGAGAGGCGACCGGCGACCACGTGAGCGGTCAGCACGTCGGTCAGCAGACCCTTCGGGTCACCCAGGGCCTTCTTCAGCGTGGCCTGGTCCATGGCCTCGAACGCGCTGTTGGCCGGCGCGAAGACGGTGATGTCCTCCGTGGTGTTCAGCGTGTCGACCAGGCCGGCGGCCTTGACCGCGGTGACCAGGGTGGACAGAGCCGGGTTGTTGCTGGCGGCGGTGGCGACCGGGTCCTGCGACATGCCGTCGAAGGAGCCCTTGCCGGTCGTGGGCACCGAGGAGCAGGCGGGGCCGAACGGCTCCGTCATCGAGGCCATGGACTCCGACGCGGACGGGCTGGCCGGCGCGGACATCGACGGGCTGCTCATCGGGGCGGACGAGGTGCCACCCGCCGGAGCCGCGGTGTTGCTGTCCATGCCACAGGCGGCGGCACTCAGCGGGAGCAGGATCGCGGCGGTCAGGGCCGCCAGGCGAGTCGCGTTCTTACGGGTCTTCGTGATCATGATTGGTCCTCCGGTGATCGAACGTCCCCGGTGGGGTCGTCTCACAGAAGGATTCGGAGTCTGAGGGGCATCCGGATGGCTGATCGCCGGATTTCTTTTCGTAGCGGGGCTGTCGGGAGGGTCGCCGGGTCCGGTGGGCCGACCCTTCCGCGCACTACTGTTCGAGGCCGTTCTCCCGCCGAAGCCCCAGGAGTCAGCCCAGATGAACCGCCGTCTCACGTACGCCCTCGCTGCCGCCGCCACCGCGGCGACCCTCGCCCTGACCGGCTGCGGGGGAGCGGACACGAGCACCGCACCGGAACCGCAGGCGTCCACCCAGCCGTCGACAGCGGCCGAGTCCTCGAGCGCCCCCAGCACCGGGACCAGCCCGAGCCAGGCGGGCTCCCCGAGCGCCGAGAGCAGCCCGACCGAACAGTCCGGTGACGACGGCGACAAGCCGTCCAAGTCCGAGATCGTGGCCGGGCTGTCGAAGTTCTACCAGGGCAGACCCAGGGCATCTCCGGCGGCAAGGCGAAGAAGTTCGCCGAGTGCATGGTGGACGAGATGTACGACAAGGCGAAGCCCGCGACGCTGGTGGCGATGAGGGACGGCGACCCGACCAAGATCGACAAGAGCGACGTCGGGCTGCTGACCCAGTCCGGCGTGACCTGCCAGCCCGCGCTCGCGTAGGTCGCCCGCACGCCGACTCGCCCCCGCCGCGACCGTGGTCGTCGGCGCGATCAGCTGGTGGAAGGGGGCAGAATCGCCCCCATGGCCAAACGCACCACCGTGCTCAAAGTGTCGGGGCTGAAGCGCGCCTTCGGCTCCCACACCATCTTCGACGGGTTCAACCTCGAGGTCCGGGCGGGTGAGGCCATCGCCTTGACCGGGCGCAACGGCGCCGGCAAGTCCACCCTGCTGCGCTGCCTGGTCGGGGCGGACCGTCCCGACGACGGCACCATCGAGGTGCTCGGCACGCCCATGTCGGAGACGTCGCCGGAGATCCGCCGCAACGTGGCCACCGTCATCGACGACCTGGACTTCTTCCCCGACCTCAGCGTGGTCGAGCACCTCGACCTGCTGGCGCGCGCGCACGGCCAGGACGACCCGGATGCGATGGTCGACGAGGTGCTCGACGAGGTGCAGCTGGTGCCGCAGTCCGGGCAGCTACCCGGCACGCTGTCCTCGGGTCAGCGCCGCCGGCTGGCGCTGGCCACCGCCTTCGTCCGCCCCCGCAAGCTGCTGATCATGGACGAACCGGAGCAACGGCTCGACGTCGAGGGCGTGGCCTGGCTGTCCCAGCGGCTGCAGGCCGAGCGGAAGAGCGGTCTGGCCATCGTGTTCGCCAGTCACGAACCGTCGCTGGTCGAGTCGGTCGCCACCCGGGTCGTCCGGCTCGGCGAGATGCGATGACCACCAGCGACGCGTTCCCCCCTGCCGCAGGCGACCCGTCCCCGTCGGCCGAAGGCGACGAGATCAGGGACCACCCGGCCCACCACGACGCCGGCTTCGAAGGACCCGAGGACCCGGCCCACCTGGCGGTCCCGTCGGCCGCCGAGCTCAAGGGGCTGATCCGGGACTGGCGCAAGGGACGGGCCACCAGGAACCTGTGGGAGGCGTTCTCGGACGCCTACATCGCCGTCATCGCCGCCCTGATGATCGGCGGCGCCATGGTCAACGTCGTCATCCGCGCCCAGCGGGTCGTCGCCGAGTGCAGCTCGGAGTCGTGTCTGTCGGCCCGGACGGTGCTGCCCTGGGCGGCGTTGGCCCTCTCGGTCGCCCTCGCCCTGGCCGTCTCACGGCTCTTCGGTCCGGTGCTGGCCTCGGCCGCCGAGGGCTTCTGGCTGCTCGACACCCCGGTCCGGCGCGCCCGGCTGCTCGGGCCGCGGCTGGTCGCCGCGCTGGCCGTGGCCCTGGTCGTCGGGGCCCTGGTCGGCGGCGCGATCACCGCCCTGACCGGCGGTTCGGCCGTCAACGTCGTCGTCTGGTCGGCCGGCACGGCGCTGGCCGCCATGTCGGCGGTGTCCTGCGCCGCCGCCCAGCAGGGGGCCGAACGGCACCGGCTGACCGCGGCCGCCACCTACCTCTTCGCCGTCCTGGGCGTGGGCTCGCTGATGGCGGTGATCGGGATCGCCGCCGGTTGGTTCAGCCTGGGGATCGGGGAGCAGGTCGACGCCGAGATCGGTTACGCGGTGGTCGCCGTGGCCGCGGTGCTGCTCGCCGTCAGCCTGGTGCTGGCCGTGCTGCGTCTCGGGCGGATCCGCCGGACCCGGCTGACCAGCGGTGGGGCCCTGGTCCGCGGCATCTCCGGCGCGTTCTTCGCCCTCGACTTCGGGCTGGCCCGCGACATCGTGGTGGAGCGGCGTGCTGTCGCGGTGGGCTCCGTCCGGCCGAAGCGCGGTCGCGGGCTCGGCCGCCAGGCCCTGGTCTGGCGGGAGTGGCAGCGGCTGCTCCGGTTCCCGCAGCCCCTGTTCATGCTGGCGGTCACGCTGGTCGTCCCGTACGCCTGCGACGCGCTCGGCATGAGCACCCTGACCCCGGTGGTGGCCGCACTGTCCCTGTTCGGAGCCACGGTGCCGTTGCTCGGCGGACTGCGGGTGCTGACCCGGACCGGTGGTCTGTCCCGCTGCCTGCCCTTCTCGCTGGCCCAGCTGAAGATGTCGGCGATCACCGTCCCGGCCATCCTGGTCGCGGTCTGGGCGGGCATCACCGCACCGGCCTACCTCGGGTTCGGCGACGGGGCGGTCGCCCGTACGGGTCCCGAGGCGGCTCTGATGGCCATCGCCACGGGGGCGGCCGGACTGCTGGCCGCGATCCGCTGGGTCCAGGCCAAGGGGCCGGACTTCAGCGCACCGATGATCTCGACCCCGTCGGGCGCCTTCCCGCCGGGGCTGATGTCCAACGTGTTCCGCGGTTTCGACGTCTGCCTGATCGCCACCGCGCCGATGCTGCTCGGTTTCTCGCCGCTCTGGTCGCTGGCCATCTGCGGCATCGCCGCCCTGATCCTGCTCAACTCGATGGACGCCGAAGCGCTCCGGGCCCGGCAGGCCGAGCAGCAGAAGGAGCTGGACCGGGCCAAGAAGCAGCGTGCCGTCGAGGCGCAGAAGAAGCGCTAGCCCAACGGGGTCCGGGGGGCGGGCTCAGTCGACGCTGAACTGGATCTGGTGCCAACCGCGGGCGCCGCTCGGGAACACCTTGGTGCGCTCCTCGGCCTGCACCTTGCCGGTGCCGTCGGTGGCGCGGACCTGAGCGGTGTGCCGGCCGGACGCTCCCTGGTAGCGGAACGACCACTGCCGCCAGGTGTCGATGCCGGCGGACGCCGCCAGCTGCACGTCCTGCCAGTCGCCGTCGTCGATCCGGATCTGCACCTTCTCGATGCCCCGGTGCTGGGCCCACGCGGTGCCGCCGATCATCCCGCTCGAGCCCAGGGTCCCCAGCGACTTCGGCGTCTCGATCTTGCTCTGGGTCAGCACCGGAGCGTCGGTCGCCCAGTCGCGCTCGGTCCAGTAGGCCGTGCGGTCGGCGTAGCTGGTGAACTCGATCCGCTCCAGCCACTTGGTCGCCGACACGAACCCGAACAGCCCGGGGACGACCATCCGGGCCGGGAAGCCGTGGGCGTCGGGCAACGGCTGCCCGTTCATACCGACCGCGATCATCGCGTCACGGCCGTCGCTGACCGCCGCGTACGGGGTCGAGCAGGTGTAGCCGCTGTCGGAGGAGTAGCTGTAGACCTGGTCGACGCCGTCTCGCACCCCGACCCGGGCCAGGATCTCGCTGAACGGCACGCCCAACCAGCGGGCGGAGCTCACGTAGGAGCCGCCCACCTCGTTGGACACGCAGGCCAGGGTGATGTCCCGTTCGATCATCGGCATCGCCAGCAGGTCGTCGTAGCTCAGCTCCAGCGGGCGGTCGACCCCGCCGTCGATGGTCAGCTTCCAGCTGGCCACGTCGACCCGCGGGGTGACCAACGCGATGTCCACCCGGTAGAAGGCGTCGTTGGGCGTGGTGAAGGTCTGCACGCCGGCCACCTGGACGCCGTCGGGGATCGCCGGCGCCGCCGAGCGGGGCCGCGGCAGCCGGATCAGGTCACGGGCCGCCTGCCGGGTGCGGTTGACGGCTGCCCCGATGCCGACCCCGGCCGCTGCCAGCAGACCGACACCGGCGGCGGTGACCAGGAAGCGGCGCCGCGAGCCGGAGGGGATGGTCGGCGAGTCCGTCGAGCCGGGGGAGGCGGGGGTGCCGGCCCGGGTGGTCGGGGACTGAGAGGAGAGGGCGCGGGTGAGCACCGTCAGCGCGACCACCCCGACCACACCGGCCACCAGTGACGGCACAGCACTCCAGACCCCGCCGGAGGCGAACCCGCTGCGCAGCAGCGCGGCCCCCGCTCCGACGAGGCCCAGAGCGCCGATGGCCACCGACGCCGGTCGAGGATGGTGCCGGGCCAGCAGGCCGATCCCAGCGGCCGCGACCAGCAGCACGACGGCGATCCCGCTGATGAGAACCGGTTTGTCCCAGTTCCCCAGCAGCCGGACCGCCGTCTCCTTGACCGGCGTCGGTGCCGCATCCACCGCCACGGAGCCGACGGCGATCAACGGCGAAGCCGCCGGTCTCGCCATCACCGCGGCCACCAGGTGGCCGACCCCGAGCGCCGCCGACGCGGACAGCACCCCGGTGAGTGCAAGCGTCGACTTCCGTGGCGTTCCCATGCAGATCATTCGTAGCCACCGTCGGTACGGATGGGTCGTGCGGGCCCCGGAGATACGCTGACCAGGTGAGCAGCACCGGCCCGTTCCCGCCCCGGCTCTACGCCCGGACGGTCGAGATCGAGGACCCCGGACCGCTCACCGACCGACTGCCGGGACCTGACGCCTTCGCCTGGGTCCGCCGCGGCGAGGGCATGGTCGGCTGGGGCGAGGTGGTCCGCAACAAGCCCGCCTCGGTGACCGAGGCCGAGGAGTGGTGGACCGGTCTGGTCTCGCAGGTGGTGTCGGTCAGCGACCTGGACCAGACCCCGGGCGCGGGGTTCATGGCCTTCGGCAGCTTCGTGTTCGATCCGGCCACCACCGCCGCCAGGTCCACGATGGTGGTGCCGCGGACAGTGATCGGTCGGCGCAACGGCCGCTCCTGGCTGACCCAGATCGGCACCTCCTTCGTGCACGACGACGTGCTGCCGCCGGTCGTCGCCCTCACGGCGCCGCGCACCGTCTCCTACGCCGACGGGGGGCTGACCGGACCGCAGTGGGAGGCGGCGGTGGCCGAGGCGGTCCGCCGGATCACCGCCGGCGAGCTGGAGAAGGTCGTGCTGGCGCGCGACCTGCTGGCCCGGGCGAGCGAGCCGATCGACCCGCGGTGGATCCTGGCCCGGCTGGCCGAGCGGTATGAGCGCTGCTGGAGCTACCTGGTCGACGGGCTGGTCGGCGCCACCCCGGAGATGCTGCTGCGGCGCGAGAACGGTCTGGTCACCTCCCGGGTGCTGGCCGGCACCATCCAGCGCAGCGGGGACAACACCCGCGACCTGGCGTCCGCGGCGGCGCTGGCCCGCTCCAGCAAGGACCTGGAGGAGCACGAGTACGCCGTCGCCTCGGTGGCGAACGCGCTGGCGCCGTACTGCTCCGGGATGAACGTGCCCGACGCGCCGTACGTGCTGGAGCTGCCCAACGTGCTGCACCTGGCCACCGACGTCACCGCCGTGGCCGGGCCGGAGCGCACCTCGCTCGGGCTGGCGGCCGCCCTGCACCCCAGCGCCGCCGTCTGCGGCACACCGACCGAGACGGCGCGGGAGACCCTGGCCGAGCTGGAGCACCTGGACCGGGAGCGCTACGCCGGGCCGGTCGGCTGGATCGACGCCCAGGGTGACGGGGAGTGGGGGATCGCGCTGCGCTGCGGCATCGTCGACGAGACCGACCCCCGGCAGATCCGCCTGTTCGCCGGCTGCGGGGTGGTGGCGGGCTCCGATCCGCAGTCCGAGCTCACCGAGTCGAACGCCAAGCTGGTGCCGATGCGCGACGCGCTCGGCTGAGGCGGTGACAGCCGTCGAGCTGGCCGCCGTGGTGCTGGCCGGCGGCGGGTCGCGCCGGTTCGGCAGCGACAAGCTGACCGTCGACGTCGACGGTCGTCCCCTGCTGGAGCACGCGCTCGACGGGCTGCCGCCCGGGGCTGTCATCGCCCTGGTCGGTCCGCCCCGGGCCGTGGCCCGATCGGTCGAGGTGGTCGCCGAGGACCCGCCGGGGGGCGGGCCGGCAGCCGGTCTGGTGGCCGGACTGACCTGGGCGCTGGCCACCGGGGCGGCCGTGATCGTGACCCTGCCGGGCGACGCCCCCGCCGGGGGAGAGGCCGCCGGTCGCCTGCTGGCCGAGCTCGAGCGCACCGGGGCCGAGGCGGTGGTCGGGGTCGACGGCACGGGGCGGGACCAGGTGCTCCAGCTGGCGCTGCGACCGGTCGCGGCCCAGCGCCTGATCGAGCTCGCCGGACCGGACCGCGGCCACGACCAGTCCGTCCGGCGACTGGTGAGCGCCCTGGCCCCCGTACGGCTGGAGCTGCCCGCGGACCTGTCGCGCGACATCGACACCACTGCCCAGCTGGCGCATTTTCGCAACCGGGACCGCACGTAATTCGTCACGAGATTCGTGTCTGACAAGGGAAATCGTGAGCCGCCGGCCCCGCCCCCGCATGACTCTTCCGGTGTCTGAGTCGTAGGGTAGGTTCGCAGAGTTCGTGAAGGTTTTCACGAGCGCTACCCCCACTGATGTTCACCGCTGACGCCCGGGAGGGACGATGTCTGTCGAGGCCGACGTCCTCGTCGTGGGCGCCGGACCGGCTGGTTCGGCGACCGCGACCCACCTGGCCCGTCGCGGGCTGGACGTGGCGCTGCTGGAGAAGGCGCAGTTCCCGCGGGAGAAGGTGTGCGGTGACGGCCTCACCCCGCGCGCCACCCGGCAGCTGATCCGGCTCGGCATCGACACCTCCGAGCAGGCCGGCTGGCTGCACAACAAGGGTCTGCGCATCTACGGCGGCTCGACCACGCCGTTCGAGCTGCCCTGGCCCGAGCTGGCCGACTTCCCGTCGTACGGTCTGGTCCGGCCGCGCTCCGACTTCGACGACCTGCTGGCCCGCAACGCGGTCGCCGCCGGCGCCAAGCTGTACGAGCTGTGCACCGTCAGCACGCCGATCCTGGACGACCGCACCGGTCGGATCGTCGGGGTGACCACCAAGGACGGCCAGGAGTTCCGGGCCCCGCTGGTCGTCTCCGCGGACGGCAACTCGACCCGGCTGAGCCTGGCCATGGGCCTGGCCAAGCGGGACGACCGGCCGATGGGGGTCGCGGTCCGCACCTACTACCGCAGCCCGCGGCACATCGACGACCACCTGGAGTCCTGGCTCGAGCTCTGGTCGGGAACGCCGGGCCAGAGCGACCTGCTGCCCGGGTACGGCTGGATCTTCGGCATGGGCGACGGCACCTGCAACGTCGGGCTCGGGGTGCTGAACACCTCCTCGGCCTTCGGCAAGACCGACTACAAGGACCTGCTCAAGCGGTGGCTGGACAACACTCCCGAGGAGTGGGGTTTCCGCGACGAGAACATGACCACCAAGGTGATGGGCGCCGCGCTGCCGATGGGGTTCAACCGGACCCCGCACTACACCCGGGGGCTGCTGCTGGTCGGTGACGCCGGCGGCATGGTCAACCCGTTCAACGGCGAGGGCATCGCCTACGCGATGGAGTCGGCCGAGCTGGCCGCCGACGCGATCGCCGAGGCCCACTACCGCGGCGTCGGCACCTCCACCGCCGAGCGCGCCCTGCTGGGCTACCCGACGAAGCTCAAGGCCGAGCTGGGCGGCTACTACACGCTGGGCAACGTGTTCGTGAAGCTGATCGGCAACCCGCGGGTGATGTCGCTCTGCACGAAGTACGGTCTGCCCCGCAAGACCCTGATGCGGTTCACCCTGAAGCTGCTGGCCAACCTGCACGACAGCCGTGACGGGGACGCCATGGACAAGATCATCAACGCGCTGTGCAAGATCGCCCCCAAAGCATGAGCGCCCGGAGCAGCGCGACAGTGAGCATCCGGAGCAACACGACAGCGACCTGGCAAGGAGTGGAGCGGTGAGCCCCTACCTCGGCATCGTGATCATGCTGGTGATCGCCTCGGGCTTCGTCGGCCTGACCATCATCACCTCCATGCTGGTGGGTCCGGGTCGCTACAACCGGGCCAAGTACGACTCGTACGAGTGCGGCATCCAACCGACCCCGCAGCCGCTGGGCGGCGGCCGGTTCCCGGTGAAGTACTACATCACCGCCATGCTCTTCATCATCTTCGACATCGAGATCGTCTTCCTCTACCCGTGGGCGGTCTCCTTCGACCAGATGGGGACGTTCGCGCTGGTGGAGATGGTGCTGTTCGTGATCACCGTCTTCCTGGCCTACCTCTACGTGCTGCGGCGCGGCGGGCTCGAGTGGGACTGATGACCGTCGAGGCCGCGCCGACCGGCGAGAAGGAGATCACCATGATCACCAAGGGGACTGAGCTGATGGTTGTCGAGCGGAGGGGGTTCTGATGGGTGTCGAGGAGAAGCTGCCCACGGGCGTGCTGCTGACCACCCTGGAGGGGCTGTTCGGCTACATGCGCAGCGCCTCGTTCTGGCCGGCGACGTTCGGGCTGGCCTGCTGCGCGATCGAGATGATGACCTACGGCGCCCCGCGCTACGACTCGGGCCGCTGGGGCCAGGAGGTCTTCCGGGCCTCCCCGCGCCAGGCCGACCTGATGATCGTGGCCGGTCGGGTGAGCCAGAAGATGGCCCCGGTGCTCCGCCAGATCTACGACCAGATGCCCAACCCCAAGTTCGTCCTGGCGATGGGCGTCTGCGCCAGCACCGGCGGCATGTTCAACAACTACGCGATCGTCCAGGGGGTCGACCACGTGGTGCCGGTGGACATGTACCTGCCGGGCTGCCCGCCGCGTCCCGACATGCTGATCGACGCCATGTTCAAGCTGCGGGACAAGGTCGCGCACCTGCCGGTCGGGCTGAACGCGGTCGCCGCCGACGAGGCCGCCGAGGCCCGCCAGCTGGAGGCGCCGGCCGCCCACGAGCTGAAGGGTCTGCTGCGGTGAGTGACGAGCCCACGGCCTCCGGATCCGACGCCGTTCCCGGCGAGCCGACCGGTCCGCACAACGAGTCCGACGCCAAGGCGCCGATCAAGGGTGCGGTGCCCGAGGGTGAGTCCGCTCCCGATGCGGGGACGAAGTCGGAGTCGGCCACCGGCGCTCCGGCGGACGTGGCCAGCGACGAGAACGAGGCCGAGGAGACCACCGCCGAGGGCGCTGTCGAGCGCACCGGCGCCAGCGCCGAGGTGATCGAGACCCGGCAGGGGATGTTCGGGGTGCACGGCACCGGCGACACCTCCGGCTACGGCGGACTCACCCGCACCATCGAGTTCCCGGCCGCCTCCCTGCCCCCGTACGGCGGGTGGTGGGACCAGGTGAACGACCGCATCGGTGAGCTCGTCGGCAGCTACTCCGACGTGATCACCAAGGTCGTCGTCCACCGCGGCGAGATCACCTTCCACGTCGCCCGCGAGCACCTGGCCACCCTGGCCCGGCACCTCCGCGACGACGCCCACCTCCGGTTCGAGTTCTGCAGCAGCGTCTCCGGGGTGCACTACCCGGCCGACAAGGGGGCCGAGCTGCACGCGGTCTACCACCTGCAGTCGATGACCCACAACCGACGGATCCGACTCGAGGTCTCCTGCCCCGACGACGACCCGCACATCCCGTCGGTGGTGCCGACCTACCCGACGGCCGACTGGCACGAGCGGGAGACCTGGGACTTCTTCGGGATCATCTTCGACGGTCACCCGGCCCTCACCAGGATCTTGATGCCGGACGACTGGCCCGGACACCCGCAGCGCAAGGACTACCCCCTCGGCGGCATCCCGGTCGAGTACAAGGGCGCCACCATCCCGCCACCGGACGAGCGGAGGAACTACTCATGAGCACAGGAACCGCCGACCCGTACGGCACGTTCACCGCCGACGGGGAAGCCGAGGGTCAGGTCTACACCGTCACCGGTCAGGACTGGGACTCGCTGGTCGCCGAGCAGGCCGAGCGGGGCGACGAGCGGATCGTGGTCAACATGGGTCCGCAGCACCCGTCCACCCACGGGGTGCTGCGACTGATCCTGGAGATGGAGGGTGAGTCGGTCACCGAGGCCCGCTGCGGCATCGGCTACCTGCACACCGGCATCGAGAAGAACATGGAGTTCCGCACCTGGACCCAGGGCGTGACCTTCTGCACCCGGATGGACTACCTGGCCCCGCTGCACAACGAGACGACCTACTGCCTCGGCGTCGAGCGGCTGCTGGACATCACCGACCAGATCCCGGAGAAGGCGAGCGTCATCCGGGTGCTGATGATGGAGCTCAACCGGATCTCCTCGCACCTGGTCTGCATCGCCACCGGGGGCATGGAGATCGGCGCCCTGACGGTGATGACCATCGGGTTCCGCGAGCGCGAGAAGGTGCTGGACGCGCTCGAGCTGATCACCGGGCTGCGGATGAACCACGCCTACATCCGTCCCGGCGGGGTGGCCCAGGACCTGCCGCCGAACGCCCTGCCCCACCTGCGGGATCTCGTCTCCTGGTTGCGGAAGCACCTGCCCGAGTACGCCGACTTCTGCAACGCCAACCCGATCTTCATCGGCCGGCTGTCCGGGGTCGGTCACCTCGACCTGGCCGGCTGCCTGGCCCTGGGGATCAGCGGCCCGACGCTGCGCTCCACCGGCTACGACTGGGACCTGCGCAAGAAGCAGCCCTACTGCGGCTACGAGACGTACGACTTCGAGGTCCAGACCTGGGACACCAGCGACGCGTACGGGCGCTTCCGGATCCGGCTGAACGAGATGTGGGAGAGCCTCAAGATCATCGAGCAGTGCATCGCGCGGCTGGAGAAGATGGAGGGCGCGCCGATCATGGTCGCCGACGGCAAGATCGCCTGGCCCGCGCAGCTGTCCGTCGGCAGCGACGGGATGGGCAACTCCAACGAGCACCTGAAGCACATCATGGGTGAGTCGATGGAAGCGTTGATCCACCACTTCAAGCTGGTCACCGAGGGCTTCCGGGTCCCGCCGGGTCAGGCCTACGTGCCGATCGAGAGCCCGCGCGGGGAGCTCGGCGCCCACGTCGTCTCCGACGGCGGCACCCGGCCGTTCCGGGCCCACTTCCGCGATCCCAGCTTCGTCAACCTGCAGGCGATGCCGGCCCTGTGCGAGGGCGCCATGGTCTCCGACGTGGTCGTGGCCGTGGCCAGTCTCGACCCGGTGATGGGCGGGGTGGACCGATGAGTCTGACCGAGCCGAATCCGCCGAGCGAGCCGGGCCGGTCGAACGGGCACGCCGGGGGTGACATCGCCAGCGAGGAGCTGGTGGGGCAGCTGACCACCGGCGAGGCGCCTCGCCACGGGCACCTCACCACCCACTTCGACGAGCCGAGCATCGACCACTCGGTCAGCGGCACCGCGGTCGACGACAAGACGGTCGCCGAGCTGCACGTGATCGCGGCCCGCTACCCGCAGGCCCGGTCGGCGCTGCTGCCGATGCTGCACCTGGTGCAGAGCGTGGAGGGCCGGGTCACCCCGTACGGGATCGAGCTGTGCGCGGAGATCCTGGGTCTCAGCACCGCCGAGGTGAGCGGGGTGGCGACCTTCTACACGATGTACAAGCGGCGCCCGGTCGGGGAGTACCACGTCGGGGTCTGCACCACCGCGCTGTGCGCGATCATGGGCGGCGACGAGGTCTACGCCCGGCTCCAGGACCATCTCGGGATCGGCAACGACGAGACCACCGACGACGGCAAGATCACCCTCGAGCACCTGGAGTGCAACGCGGCCTGCGACTACGCGCCGGTGATGATGGTCAACTGGGAGTTCTTCGACAACACCACCCCCCAGCGGGCGTGCGAGGTGGTCGACCAGCTGCGGGCCGGGGAGACCGTCACCGCCACCCGCGGGGCCCGGGTCTGCACCTGGAAGGAGTCGGAGCGGGTGCTCGCGGGATTCCCCGACAACCGCGCCGACGAAGGTCCCACCTCCGGTCCCCAGTCTCTGCTGGGGTTGCGGATCGCGGCGGACAACGACTGGGCGGCACCCCCGGTGCCGGGAAGCGACCAGAGCGCACCCGCGGCGGAGAACGGCGCGAACGGCGCAGGGACCAACGGCGCGGGAACCAACGGCGCAGGGACGAAGGGGGAGGGGAACCATGGTTGACCTGCTGACCCCGGTGCTCACCGCCAACTGGGGCGATGAGCGGGCCTGGAAGCTGCACAACTACGAGCGGCGCGGCGGCTACCAGGGACTGCGCAAGGCCCTGGGCATGACGCCGGCGGAGGTCGTGAGCGAGGTCAAGGACTCCGGTCTGCGCGGTCGCGGCGGCGCCGGCTTCCCCACCGGGATGAAGTGGAGCTTCATCCCGCAGGACAACCCGAAGCCGAAGTACCTGGTGGTCAACGCCGACGAGTCCGAGCCGGGCACCTGCAAGGACATCCCGCTGATGATGGCCTCGCCGCACACCCTGGTCGAGGGCGTGATCATCGCGTCGTACGCCATCAACGCCTCGTACGCCTTCATCTACGTCCGCGGCGAGGTGCTGCACGTGGTCCGCCGGCTGCAGCAGGCGGTCCGTGAGGCCTACTCCGCCGGCTACGCGGGCAAGAACGTGCTCGGCACCGGCTACGACCTGGAGATCGTCGTGCACGCGGGCGCCGGGGCCTACATCTGCGGGGAGGAGACCGCCCTGCTCGACTCGCTGGAGGGCCGGCGCGGTCAGCCGCGGCTGCGGCCGCCGTTCCCCGCCGTGGCCGGTCTCTACGCCAGCCCCACGGTGATCAACAACGTCGAGTCGATCTCCTCGGTGCCGTGCATCCTGGCCAACGGGGCCGACTGGTTCGCCTCGATGGGGACCGAGAAGTCCAAGGGCATGACCATCTACTCGCTGTCCGGTCACGTCAACCAGCCGGGGCAGTTCGAGGCGCCGCTGGGCATCACCCTGCGCCAGCTGCTGGACCTGGCCGGCGGGATCCGCGAGGGCCACCGGCTCAAGTTCTGGACCCCAGGGGGGTCCTCGACCCCGATGCTGACCGACGAGCACCTGGACATCCCGCTCGACTACGAGGGGGTGGCCAGCGTGAAGTCGATGCTGGGCACCAAGGCGCTGCAGTGCTTCGACGAGACCACGTCGGTGGTCCGCACCGTGCTGCGCTGGACCGAGTTCTACAAGCACGAGTCCTGCGGCAAGTGCACCCCGTGCCGCGAGGGCACCTGGTGGCTGGTGCAGATCCTCCAGCGGATGGAAGCCGGCCAGGGCCAGGAGGGCGACATCGAGAAGCTGCTCGACCTGTGCGAGAACATCCTCGGCCGGTCCTTCTGCGCCCTCGGTGACGGCGCGACCTCGCCGATCAGCTCGGCCATCCAGTACTTCCGGGAGGAGTTCGAGGCGGCCATGCACACCCCGGCCTGGGAGCTGTTCCCGTACGAGCGCAGCACGATCTTCGTCCGGGAAGGGGTCGGCGCATGACCGTGACCTCCAACACCAGCCGGGACCTCGAGAAGCGCGATGACCTGATCACGCTGACCATCGACGACGTCGAGGTCAGCGTGCCCAAGGGCACCCTGGTGATCCGGGCCGCCGAGCTGATCGGCACCGAGATCCCGCGCTTCTGCGACCACCCGCTGCTCGAGCCGGTGGGCGCCTGCCGGCAGTGCCTGGTGGAGATCCCCGACGCCGGCAACGGGCGGCCGATCCCCAAGCCGCAGGCCTCCTGCACGTTGGAGGCGGCCCCCGGCATGGTGGTCAAGACCCAGGTCACCTCCCCGGTGGCCGACAAGGCCCAGCACGGGAACATGGAGTTCCTGCTGGTCAACCACCCGCTGGACTGCCCGATCTGCGACAAGGGCGGCGAGTGCCCGTTGCAGAACCAGGCGATGGCCCACGGGCAGGCCGAGTCCCGCTTCCACGACGTCAAGCGGACCTACCCCAAGCCGATCAACATCTCGGCCAACGTGCTGCTGGACCGTGAGCGCTGCGTGCTCTGTGCCCGCTGCACCCGCTTCTCCGAGCAGGTGGCCGGCGACCCGTTCATCGCGCTGATCGAGCGCGGCGCCCTGCAGCAGGTCGGCATCTACGAGAAGGAACCGCTGCACTCCTACTTCTCCGGCAACACCATCCAGATCTGTCCGGTCGGCGCGCTGACGTCGTCGGCGTACCGGTTCCGCTCCCGGCCCTTCGACCTGGTCTCGGTGCCCAGCGTGGCCGAGCACGACGCCTGCGGCTCGGCGATCCGGGTCGACTACCGCCGCGGTCAGGTGATGCGTCGCCTCGCCGGCGACGACCCCGAGGTGAACGAGGAGTGGATCACCGACAAGGACCGGTTCGCGTTCAGCTACGGCCGCGGCGGCGACCGGCTGACCCGGCCCCTGGTGCGGGACGTCGATGCCGACGGCACCTCGGTGCTGCGCCCTGCGTCCTGGCCCGAGGCGATCGACGTCGCCGTCCGCGGCCTGCAGGCCGCGATGCACCCGCCGCTCGACCCCGAAGCCCCGGCGACGGCCCCGGTCAGTCCGGGCAGCCGGGTCGGGGTGCTCACCGGTGGCCGGCTCACCCTGGAGGACGCCTACGCGTACGCGAAGTTCGCCCGCGTCGTGCTCGGCACCAACAACATCGACTTCCGGTCCCGGCCGCACAGCCAGGAGGAGGCCGAGTTCCTGGCCTCGGCGGTGGCCGGCACCGGTCTCGGGGTCACCTACGCCGACCTGGAGCGGGCCGACCGGGTGCTGCTGGTCGCCTTCGAGCCGGAGGAGGAGGCCGGCGCGGTCTTCCTGCGGCTGCGCAAGGCCGTCCGCAAGACCGGTCTGCGGGTGGCCACGCTGGCCCCCTACCTCAGCAACGGCAACCACAAGCTGGACGCCACCCTGGTCGCCACCCCGCCCGGGGCCGAGGCGAGCGTGCTCGGCGAGCTGCCGGCCGAGCTGGTCCCCGGACCCGACACCGTCATCCTGGTCGGGGAGCGGGCGGCGCTCGCGTCCGGCACCCTGACCGCGGTCCAGCAGCTGGCCGAGCGCACCGGCGCCCGGTTGGCCTGGGTGCCTCGCCGAGCCGGTGACCGCGGCGCTGTCGAAGCCGGCTGCCTGCCCAACCTGCTGCCCGGCGGACGACCGGTCGACGACCCGGCCGCCCGGGTCGACACGTCGGTCACCTGGGGCACCGGACAGCTGCCGGCCGAGGCCGGCCGGGACACCGACGAGATGCTGATCGGAGCCGGCGACGACGAGCTCGGGGCCCTGGTGGTGGCGGGTTTCGACCCGAACGACCTGCTCGACCCCGTCGCCGCGCTGGAGGGTCTGGAACGGGTGGGCTTCGTGGTCAGCCTGGAGACCCGCGAGTCCGAGGTCACCCGGCGGGCCGACGTGGTGCTGCCCGTCTCGCTGATCGAGGAGCGCTCCGGCACCTTCGTCAGCTGGGAGGGCCGGGACCGTGGCTTCGACGCGGTCTTCGCCAAGCCCAGCTCGATGAGCGACCTGCGGGTCCTGGCCGCGCTGGCCGACGCGTTCGGCGCCTCGCTCGGGCTCCGGACCCCGACGCAGGCGCTCGCCGAGCTGCGGGAGCTGGGGTCCTGGGAGGGCCCGCGCGCCGCCGCCCCGTCGATCGGTGCCGGCGTGGCCTACCAACCGGCCCCGGGTCACGCGCTGCTGGCCACCTGGCGGATGCACCTGGACCACAGCTCCGCCGTGGCCCACGAGCCGTACCTGCTGGACACCGCGCGGCCACCGGTGGCGGTGCTGCACCCCCAGACGGCGGCGGCCGCCGGGATCGCCGACGCGGTCCGGGTCACCACCGACCGCGGCTCGGTCACGCTGCCCGTCCAGCTGGCGGTGGAGATGGTCCCCGACGTGATCTGGCTGCCGACCCGGCCGCGGGGTCACGAGATCGCCGAGCACCTGGCCGCGGCCGCAGGCGACCCCGTCCTGATCGCTCCGGCCGGCAGTGAGGTGGTGGCATGAACGGCCTGGACGTGTTCTTCGCCGACCCGTGGTGGCTGGTGCTGATCAAGGCGGTCTTCGCCCTGGTCTTCCTGCTGGTCATGACGCTGTTCACCATCTGGTTCGAGCGGCGCGTGGTCGGGGTGATGCAGCACCGCAAGGGTCCGACCATGAACGGTCCGTTCGGGCTGCTGCAGTCGCTGGCCGACGGCATGAAGCTCATGTTCAAGGAGGACTTCACCCCCAAGAACGCCGAGAAGGTCGTCTTCATGATCGCGCCGTTCGTGATGGCCATCCCGGCCGTCACCGCGATCGCGGTGATCCCGATCGCCGGGGTGGTGCGGATCCCGTTCACCGACATCAGCACCCCGCTGCAGGTCACCGACCTGCCGGTCTCGGTGCTGTTCATCGTGGCGCTGGCCTCGATCGGTGTGTACGGGATCGTGCTGGCCGGCTGGTCGGGTGGGTCCACCTACTCGCTGCTGGGCGCTCTGCGCTCCAGCGCGCAGGTCATCTCGTACGAGATCGCCATGGGTCTGGCCCTGGTCGGGGTGTTCCTCTACGCCGGCTCGCTGTCGACCTCGGAGATCGTCGCCGCCCAGGCCCAGCCCAACTTCACCCTGTTCGGGCAGAGCTTCCCGCTCTGGTACTGCGTGATGTTGATCCCGTCCTTCGCGATCTACCTGATCTCGATGGTGGGGGAGACCAACCGGGCACCGTTCGACCTGCCGGAGGCCGAGGGCGAGCTGGTCGGCGGCTTCCACACCGAGTACTCCTCGATGCGGTTCGCGATGTTCTTCATGGCCGAGTACATGAACATGATCACCGTCTCGGCGCTGGCCACCACGCTGTTCCTCGGCGGCTGGCACGCTCCGTTCCCGTTCAACCTGGTGCCGGCCCTGGACCAGGGCTGGTGGGGCCTGCTCTGGTTCGTGCTCAAGGTCTTGTTCTTCCTGTTCCTGTTCGTCTGGCTGCGCGGCACCCTGCCCCGGCTGCGCTACGACCAGTTCATGAGCTTCGGGTGGAAGTGGCTGATCCCGATCTCGCTGGTCTGGCTGATGGCGGTGGCCGCCTTCCGGCTCGGCAACCGGGAGGGCTGGTTCTCCACCCCGACCTTCTGGGTCGTCGCCGGAGTGATCCTGGTCGGGCTCATCGTGGCCACCTTCGTCGGTGGTGACAGCGACACCGAGCCCGACGAGGTCGAGCCGGACGTGCCCTTCGACGCCTTCGCCGGCGGCTACCCGGTGCCCCCGCAGGGCAACCAGCAGCTGCCCGAGCTGGCCGGGGTGCTGGTCGGCGAGGAGTCGCCGGACGTCGACGCACCCCAGCCCCGCCGTGCCCACGCGATGCCGCCCGAGCGGACGACCGCTGACGAGACGACCCGAGAGGAGCAGTCCTGATGGGTGTCTTCGACCCGATCGCCGGGTTCGGTGTGACCTTCAAGACGATGTTCCGCAAGACCTTCACCGAGGAGTACCCGAACGCCCCGAAGGTGACCGCGCCGCGGTTCCACGGGCGGCACCAGCTGAACCGCTGGCCCGACGGGCTGGAGAAGTGCGTCGGGTGCGAGCTGTGCGCCTGGGCCTGTCCGGCCGACGCCATCTACGTCGAGGGCGCCCAGAACACCGAGGGTGAGCGGTTCTCCCCGGGGGAGCGCTACGGCCGCGTCTACCAGATCAACTACCTGCGCTGCATCCTGTGCGGGTTGTGCATCGAGGCCTGCCCGACCCGGGCGCTGACCATGACCAACGAGTTCGAGCTGGCCGACGACAGCCGGGACAAGCTGATCTACGAGAAGGCCGACCTGCTGGGCCCGCTGCTGCCGGGGATGGAGGTGCCGCCGCACGAGCGCCGTCTCGGGGACGACGAGCAGGCCTACTTCCTCGGTCTGCCCGCCACCGGGAAGCCCGACGACCGCGCCGGCGACATCAGCGGCTGGACCCCGCCGGTGCCGAACCAGGGCATCCCGGGTCGCAAGGCACGTGCCAAGGCCGAGAAGGACGCCGCCCAGCGAGAGAAGGCTGGACGGTGACCGGACTCGTACCCATGGTCACCGGGGCGGAGGTGGCCTTCTGGCTGCTGGCCCCGGTGATGATCCTCGGCGCCCTGGGGATGATCCTGTCCCGCAAGCCGGTGCACTCCGCCCTGTGCCTGGCCGCGGTGATGATCTCGCTGGCGGTGCAGTACGCCGCCCAGGACGCCCCGTTCCTGTTCGTGGTGCAGATCATCGTCTACACCGGCGCCATCTTGATGCTGTTCCTGTTCGTGCTGATGCTGGTCGGTGTCGACGCGGCCGACTCCCTGGTGGAGACCATCCGCGGCCAGCGGGTCTGGGCGATCATCGCCGGCCTCGGCTTCGGGGTGCTGCTGGTGGTCGCCGTCGGCAACGCGGTGGTCGGCTCGCCGCTGGGACTGGACGCCGCCAACTCCGACCACGGCGGCAACGTGCAGGGCATCGCCGCGCTGGTCTTCACCCGCTACGTGTTCGTCTTCGAGGCCACCGCCGCCCTGCTCATCACCGCCGCGCTGGGCGCCATGGTGCTGGCCCACCGTGAGCGGCTGACGCCCAAGAAGAAGCAGCCCGAGCTGGTGGCGGAGCGGATGCAGAAGTACGCCGAGACCGGTCAGCACCCCGGTCCGCTGCCCAGCCCCGGCGTCTTCGCCCGCCACAACGCGGTCGACACCCCGGCGCTGCTGCCGGACGGCACCGCCTCGGAGCTGTCCGTGTCGGCCACCCTGCGGGCCCGCGGCACCGTGGCCGACGCCCACGAGCTGTCGGCCCCGATCGAGCGGACGCTGCGCGAGATCGAGGGTGCCGACGACGAGCCCGGCAGTGACGTCTCCCGCAACGCGGGCCAGTCGCGAGCCGGGGGAGGGAGCGACCAGTGAACCCGGACTACTACATCGGTCTGTCGGCGATCCTGTTCACCATCGGCCTGATCGGCTTCATGACGCGGCGCAACGCGATCGTGGCGTTCATGTGCGTCGAGCTGATGCTCAACGCCGCCAACCTGTCCCTGGTCACCTTCGCGCGGGTGCACGGCGCGTTGGACGGACAGGTGGCCGCCTTCTTCGTCATGGTGGTGGCCGCGGCGGAGGTCGTGGTGGGACTCGCCATCATCGTCTCCATCTTCCGCACCCGCCGCTCGGCCTCGGTCGACGACGCCAACCTGTTGAAGTTCTGAGGGGACAGCGGTGAATCTGCTCGAAGTGGTCACCCCGGTCGCGGCCGAGGGACTCTTCTCGTACGCCTGGTTGCTGATCGCCATCCCGGCGGTCAGCGCGGCGATCCTGCTGCTCGTGGGCAGGGCCGGCGACGCGTGGGGTCACCTGCTCGGCACCCTGGCCCCGATCGCGTCCTTCGCCATCGGCGTGGTCCTGTTCGTCCAGCTGCTCGGGCGCGAGGAGTCGGCGCGCGCGGTGGCCGTGCCGGTCTACACCTGGATCACCTCCGGCCGCTGGGACATCAGCGTCGGCCTGCTGGTCGACCAGCTGTCCATCATGTTCGTGCTGCTGATCACCGGCGTGGGCAGCCTGATCCACGTCTACTCGATCGGCTACATGGCCCACGACGAGCGGCGCCGCCGGTTCTTCGGGTTCCTGAACCTGTTCATCGCCGCCATGCTGCTGCTGGTCCTGGCCGACAACTACCTGGTCCTGTTCGTCGGCTGGGAAGGCGTGGGTCTGGCCTCGTACCTGCTGATCAGCTTCTGGCAGCACAAGCCCTCCGCGGCCGTGGCCGGCAAGAAGGCGTTCGTGGTCAACCGGGTCGGCGACCTGGGCATGTCGGTGGCGATCATGTTGATGCTGGCCGCCTTCGGCTCCTCGGCCTTCGTCGACGTCAACGCCGGCGCCGCCGCGATGCCCGGCGGCATGGCCACCGTGATGGGTCTGCTGCTGCTGCTCGGGGCCTGCGGCAAGTCCGCCCAGGTGCCGCTGCAGTCCTGGCTGCTGGACGCGATGGAAGGTCCGACCCCGGTGTCGGCCCTGATCCACGCCGCGACCATGGTCACCGCCGGGGTCTACCTGGTGACGCGCTCCTTCGCGATCTTCGAGCAGACCGAGGCCGCAGCCACGGCCGTGGTCGTGGTCGGCACCGTCACGCTGCTGGCCGGCGCCTGGATCGGCTGCGCCAAGGACGACATCAAGAAGGCCCTGGCCGGCTCGACCATGTCGCAGATCGGCTACATGATGCTGGCCGCGGGCATCGGCCCGGCCGGCTACGCGTTCGCGATCTTCCACCTGGTCACCCACGGCTTCTTCAAGGCCAACATGTTCCTCGGGGCCGGTTCGGTGATGCACGGGATGGACGACGACGTGAACATGCGCCACTACGGGGCGCTGTCGCGGGCGATGCCGGTCACCTTCATCACCTTCGCCGCCGGCTACCTGGCCATCATCGGCTTCCCGTTCTTCGCCGGCTTCTACTCCAAGGACCACATCATCGAGGCGGCCTTCGAGCACAGTGCCCTGGTCGGCGTGCTGGCCATGCTCGGGGCCGGGGTGACCGCGTTCTACATGACCCGGCTGATGCTGATGACCTTCCTCGGGCAGAAGCGCTGGCTGGCAGGCGTGCACCCGCACGAGTCCCCGGCGGTGATGACGGTGCCGCTGATCATCCTCGGCGTCTTCTCCTTCGCCGGTGGTCTGCTGCTGAACAACTGGATCGGCGGCTGGCTCGACCCCGCCTTCGGTATCGCCCACGGCGAGGAGCACGCGGCCGGTCTGCTCAACATCACCGGCGTCGGCATCGCCACCCTGCTGCTGGTGGCGGCCGGGGTGGCCGTCGCCTTCGTGTTCTTCGGTCCCCGCAAGGAGATCCCGCTGACCGCGCCGGACAGCCGGTCGCCGTTCACCCTGGCCGGTCGCAACGACCTCTACGGTGACGCGCTGAACGAGGCGGCTCTGATGCGGCCCGGTCAGCAGCTCACCGACGGTCTGCTGCGGCTGGAGAACGACGGCATCGACGGTGGGGTGAACGGCACCGGTGCGGTGATCACCCAGATCTCCGGCCAGCTCCGGAAGGTGCAGAACGGTTTCGTGCGGTCGTACGCGCTGACCATGGTCCTCGGGGCCGTGGTGGTCGGTGCTGTGATCGCCCTCGGACGGCTCGGCTAGGAAGGTGCGTTCAATGAAAGCGCAGGAGCGCAGCGACTACCAGCCACACCGGCGAGGTGCGTGATGACTTTTCCCTGGTTGAGCGTGCTGGCCCTGCTGCCTCTGGTCGGCTCCGCCGCGTTGATCCTGGTCAAGGGACCGGCGGCCAAGATGCTGGCCCTGGCGGTGTCCCTGGTCGCGTTCGTGA
>CAWARE010000011.1:0-91786 GCA_963784345.1 uncultured Actinomycetota bacterium | reverse complement strand
CGTCACTCGCTGTTCCGCTGCGCGCCGTTTGTCCCTGTCTTCCCTCCGCGTACGCAAACGGAAAAGCGTGTTTGCTCTCTTGTCAGTCCAGACAGGGACGGGCGCTCCGCTGCACGGCCGCTCGCGACGGGCTCGCGCGGACGTGGATCCCCTCGAGGGGCTTCCACCGATCGGTGGACCCGAGGTCATCCCGGTGCACGGCCGACCGGCGGATGTCGGCGGCGACCTCCTCGGGCCAGGCTGAGGACATCGGCAGCGAACCACCGCTCCCGGACAGAGAGGGAAGTCATGTCCATCGTCGCCCGCCCACGCCGTCGCTCCCGCGTCTGGCTCACAGCTGCCGTCCTGGTGCCGGCCGCCGTGCTGGGCTGCGCGCTGACCGCGGCACCGGTCACCGGTGCACCGCAGGCGTCCGCAGCAATCTCGACAGCCGCCGTCTCGACAGCCGCCGTCTCGACAGCCGCCGTCTCGACAGCCCCCGTCGGGACCGTCGCGGAGAACGGCAACCAGGCGATCACCGGTGCTCAGGCGGGCGCCGGGATGGGCTTCGGTGCCATGGCCGTCCACAAGTTCCGTCAGCACAAGGAGAATCCCGTCCAGCACTGAGCTGGTCGGGAGCGGGTCCTCTTTTGGGTGATTCAAAAGAGTGCTAGCGTGCGTAGCGATGACCGCCAGCCAGCTCGACCCCGCCACCGACGACGCGATCCGCGGCGTCGGGCTGCGGGTGACCGAGTCCCGCCGGGCGGTGCTGGACGCTCTGCGGGAGCGACCGCACAGCAAGGCCGACGATCTGCTCGACCGGGTGCTGGTCACGGTGCCCGGCACGAGCCTGCAGTCGGTCTACAACGCGTTGAGCGACTTCGTCGACGCCGGGCTCGTGCGCCGGATCGAACCCGCCGGCCACCCGGGGCTGTTCGAGCTGCGGGTCAGCGACAACCACCACCACGTGATCTGCACCGACTGCGGTGCGATCTCCGACGTGGACTGCGTCGTCGGGGAGGCTCCGTGCCTCACCCCGTCCGACGACCGCGGTTTCGTCGTCCGCGTCGCCGAGGTCACCTTCTGGGGGACGTGCTCCACCTGCGCCGCGCGCGCAGCTGATCGAATTCCGACCGGTAACCATCCACAGTGAGGACACCATGACAGACAGCGAGAAGGTCAGCGACTCCGACGGGATCCCCAGCGATCACCCGATCGTCTCCGACGTGGAGACCGAGTCGACCAACACCACCGGTCAGGGCACCGAGGCGGCCGGCGCCTGCCCGGTCATCCACGGCGACCAGCAGCAGCCGCACCCGACCAGCGGCACCGCTAACGAGAAGTGGTGGCCGAACCGGCTGAACCTGAAGATCCTGGCCAAGAACCCGGCCGTGGCCAACCCGCTCGGCGAGGAGTTCGACTACGCGGCGGCGTTCCAGACCCTCGACCTGCCGACGGTGAAGTCCGACATCGCCCAGCTGCTGACCACGTCGCAGGACTGGTGGCCGGCCGACTTCGGCAACTACGGCCCGTTGATGATCCGGATGGCCTGGCACTCCGCCGGCACCTACCGGGTCGGTGACGGACGCGGCGGCGCCGGGGCCGGGCAGCAGCGCTTCGCCCCGCTCAACAGCTGGCCGGACAACGTCAGCCTGGACAAGGCCCGGCGGCTGCTGTGGCCGATCAAGAAGAAGTACGGGCGGAGCCTGTCCTGGGCCGACCTGATGGTGCTCACCGGCAACGTGGCGCTGGAGACGATGGGCTTCAAGACCTTCGGTTACGCCGGCGGCCGCGCGGACGTGTGGGAGCCCGACGACGACGTGTACTGGGGCCCGGAGACCGTCTGGCTCGCCGACGACCGCTACCAGGGTGACCGCGAGCTGGCCAGGCCGCTCGCCGCGGTGCAGATGGGCCTGATCTACGTCAACCCGGAGGGCCCGAACGGCAACCCGGACCCGATGGCGTCCGCCCAGGACATCCGCGAGACCTTCGGCCGGATGGCCATGAACGACGAGGAGACCGTGGCCCTGATCGCCGGCGGTCACACCTTCGGCAAGACCCACGGAGCCGGCACCGAGGACCACATCGGTCCCGACCCGGAGGCCGCGCCGCTGGAGAACCAGGGTCTCGGCTGGAGCAACGACCTCGGCACGGGCAAGGGTGACGACACCATCACCTCCGGGCTGGAGGTCACCTGGACCTACCACCCGACCCGGTGGGACAACGAGTACTTCCACATCCTGTTCTCCTACGAGTGGGAGAAGTTCAAGAGCCCCGGTGGGGCGTGGCAGTGGCGTCCCCAGAACGGTGCCGGCGACGACCTCGTCCCGCTGGCGCACGACCCGGCGACCAAGCGCGAGCCGCGGATGCTGACGTCCGACCTGGCGCTGCGGGTGGACCCGGCGTACGAGAAGATCTCGCGCCGCTTCTACGAGAACCCGGAGGAGTTCGCCGACGCGTTCGCCCGCGCCTGGTTCAAGCTCACCCACCGCGACATGGGTCCGCTCGCCCGCTACCTCGGACCGGAGGTGCCGTCGGAGGAGCTGCTGTGGCAGGACCCGCTGCCGGCCGTCGACCACGAGCTGATCGACGACGCCGACGCGGCGGCGCTCAAGCAGCAGGTGCTGGACTCGGGCCTGACCACCGCGCAGCTGGTGGCGACCACCTGGGCGGCAGCCTCGTCGTTCCGGGGCAGCGACAAGCGGGGCGGCGTCAACGGCGCGCGCATCCGCCTCGCGCCGCAGAAGGACTGGGAGGTCAACAACCCCACCCAGCTGGCCACCGTGCTGGAGACCCTGGAGGGTATCCAGAGCCGGTTCAACCAGGCCCAGACCGGCGGCAAGCGGGTCTCGCTGGCCGACCTGATCGTGCTGGCCGGGAACGCGGCGGTCGAGCAGGCCGCCCGCGCCGGTGGCGTCGACGTCGTGGTGCCCTTCCACCCGGGTCGGACCGACGCCAGCCAGGAGCAGACGGACGTGGAGTCCTTCGGCTACCTGGAGCCGGTGGCCGACGGGTTCCGCAGCTACGCGGGCAAGTACGCGAGTCTGCCGGCGGAGTACCTGCTGGTCGACAAGGCCAACCTGCTGACCCTGAGCGCCCCGGAGATGACCGTGCTGGTCGGCGGCCTGCGGGTGCTGGACACCAACTGGGACGGCACGTCGGTCGGCGTGCTGACCGACCGGCCGGGTGTCCTGACGAACGACTTCTTCGTCAACCTGCTCGAGCTGGGGACCACCTGGAAGCCGCTGGACCCGGGATCCCACGCCTTCCAGGCCACCGACGACGCCACCGGCGAAGCCACCTGGGTCGGCAGCCGCGCCGATCTGGTCTTCGGCTCGAACTCCGAGCTGCGGGCCGTTGCCGAGGTCTACGCCAGCGACGACGCGAACGAGAAGTTCGTCCGCGACTTCGTGGCCGCCTGGGGCAAGGTCACCGAGCTGGACCGCTTCGACCTGCGCTGAGGCTGGCAGCAGTCGTAGCAACGCCAACGGCCCCCACCCGGACTCGGGTGGGGGCCGTTCGCGTTCAGCTGCGGTTCTGGGTCAGCCCGTGGACAGGGCCGGCTGCGTCAAACTCTCCCCGAGTGGGCTGAAACCGGCGCGACACGCCGCAGCGGCGCCCAGCCGGGGATCGTCTGACGCAGGGTTCGCCTCGCAGGTCACCAGATGGCGACGCGCTCAGCGGGATCCAGCCAGAGCTCGTCGGACTCCGTGACCTCGAAGGCGGTGTAGAAGTCGTCGACGTTGCGGACGATCTGGTTGCACCGGAACTCGTTGGGGGAGTGCGGGTCGGTGGCCAGCCGCTGCTTGATCAGCTCGGGCCGCGACTTGGACTGCCAGATCGCCCCCCAGGACAAGAACAGCCGCTGCTCGTCGGTGTAGCCGTCGACCGGCTCCGGGGCACTGTCCCCGCGCGCGATCCGGTACGCCTTGAGGGCGATCGAGAGACCGCCGAGGTCACCGATGTTCTCGCCGATGGTGAGCTGGCCGTTCACGTGGGAGTCCGGGGTCTCCGCGGGCGCGAGCGCGTCGTACTGCCCGATCAGGGCGCTGGTGCGCTCCTCGAACGCGGCCCGGTCGGCCTCGGTCCACCAGTCCCGCAGCGCACCGTCACCGTCGCAGGTCGATCCCTGGTCGTCGAAGCCGTGGCCGATCTCGTGCCCGATCACCGCACCGATGCCGCCGTAGTTGACGGCGTCGTCGGCGTGCTCGTTGAAGAACGGCGGCTGCAGGATGGCGGCCGGGAAGACGATCTCGTTCTTCAGCGGGTGGTAGTAGGCGTTGACCGTCTGCGGGGTCATCAGCCACTCCTCCCGGTCGACCGGCTGGCCGATCTTGGTCAGCGACCGGTCCAGCTCGAACGACGACGCCCGCTGCACGTTGCCGAGCAGGTCGTCGACGTCGATCTGCAGCGCGGAGTAGTCCCGCCACTTGCTGGGGAAGCCGATGTGCGGCCGGAACTTGGCCAGCTTGGTCAGCGCCTCGGCCTTGGTCTCCTCGGTCATCCAGGCCAGCTCGGTGATGGAGGAGTGGTAGGCCTTGATCAGGTTGGCCACCAGCTCGTCCATCCGCTGCTTGGCCACCGGCGAGAAGTGCCGCTCGACGTAGACCTTGCCGACGGCCTCGCCGAGGGCGCCCTCGACCAGACCGACCCCGCGCTTCCACCGCTCCCGCAGCTGCGGGGTGCCCTGCAGCGTGGTGCCGTAGAAGGCGAAGTTCTCCGCCACGATGGCGCTCGACAGGTACGGCGCGTACGAGCCGATCACCCGCCACTTGAGCCAGACCTTCCAGGTCTGCAACCGGTGCTCGGTCAGCAGGGCGGCGACGTCGGTGAAGAAGGACGGCTGCTCCACGACCAGCTCGGCCATGTGCCGCTCGTCGATGTCGGCGCCGGCCATGAACGTCCGCCAGTGCAGCGCCGGACTGGCGTCGCTGAAGTCGGTGAGCGACGTCAGGTTGTACATCAGGCGCATGTCGCGGGTCTTGACCTTGTCCCAGTGGCAGGCGGCGATGTCGGTCTCCAGCTCGACGATCCGCTGGGCCTGGGTGGCCGGGTAGTCGACCCCGACCAGCTCGAGCATCCGGCCGATGTGGCCCTGGTAGGCCTCGCGGACGTCGGCGTACTCGTCCTCGCGGTAGTAGGCCTCGTCGGGCAGGCCGATGCCGCTCTGACCCACGAACATCACGTACCGGTTGGGGTCGCCGGGATCGGACTCGGTGTCCACCCCGACCAGCCCACGGACGCCGACGCGGGCCAGCGCGCCCATCAGCTCCACCAGCTCGGAGACCTCGGTCACCGCGTCGATCCGGGCCAGCAGCTCGCTGATCGGCTGCGCGCCGGCCGCCTCGATCGTGTCGGTGGCCATGAAGCTGGCGTACAGGTCGGCGATCTTGGCCTCGTCGCTGCCCTCCGGTGCGGAGGCGCGGTCCATGCCGGTGATGATGTCGCGGACGGCCGCCTCGGCGGCGTCGCGCAGGACCATGAAGGACCCGGTGAGCGGCTTGTCGTCCGGGATCGGGGTCTGTTCGATCCAGGTGCCGTTGACGTGCCGGAAGAGGTCGTCCTGGACCCGCACGTCGGTGTCGAAGGTGGAGAAGTCGAGGGCCGGGGTGGATTGCGTCACGTCAGTGATGCTACCCACGCCCGGCCCTCGGTCGTCCTGCTCGCCCACGGCTCAGCCGTGCAGCGAGGTCACCGCTTCCAGACGATCTTCAGCGGGTCCTGGGTCATGTTGGCGGTCGGCTTCGGGCTGTAGAAGGGGGTGATGCGGCACCCGCCCTGCTTGCAGTCGCCTTCGGCCTTCATCGACAGCGAGACGTAGGACGTGGCGATCGCGGGGTTGTCGTAGTCGAGCCGGATCTTCAGGTTGTCCAGCCCGTCCTCGTCGTAGGACCACTTGAAGGTGCCCTCCTTCGGCGTCACGTTGCTGACCTTGGTGACGTTGTTCGGGCAGCCGGCGTTCTTCAGGTTCTTGGACTTCATGCACTTCTTCACGTTGTCCTTGACCGCGCTGGTGAAGGCCTTCTCCCCGGCCGAGGTCAGGGTCGGCTCGATGTCCGACAGCCCGGTCGGGTAGTCCGACGCGCTCTTGACCACCAGGGTGTTGCTCTTGCCGTAGTCGACCAGCTTGTTGCCGCTGGTGAACGTGTACGCCCCGGGGAACAGCGCGATCTTGTTGCTCTCCACCGCCACGCCGTTGATGATCATCGGCAGCGTCTTGTCCCGCTTGGACTGCAGGTCCAGGTCGGCGGCCACCTCGCGCATCTTCCAGGTGTCACCCTCCTTCTCCACGGAGAAGTCGGCGCTGATGCTCTGGCTGCCCAGCTTGTAGGAGGCGGTGATGCGGTAGGCGTACTCGTCGTCCACCTCGGGCACGTTGACGGCGGTGATCGGCGCGGTCTTGTTGGACGCAGCCAGCACCTCGTTGGTCAAGAAGGTGGTGTCGGCGGGCGCGGTGGACGCAAAGGCGAGCGCGGCCTGCGCGTCCCCGGCAGCGAGCGCGTCCAGGTAGCCCTTCACCGCGTCGGAGGCCTTCTTGGCCTCGGCCGGCGGTGCGCTGCTGGTGCCACCGCCACCCCCGGTGCCGCCGGTGGCGACCGGGTCGTCACCGCTGCGGCTGACGGCCACACCGATGCCGACGGCGGCCACGATCAGCGCGAGCACGACCCCGCCGATGATCAGCGGCACCGCCTTGGACTTCTTGGGCGGCTGCCCGCCGGGGTTGTAGGCCCCGTACGGTCCCTGCGGTCCGCCGGGTCCCTGAGGCCCGCCTGGTCCACCGGGGCCCTGAGGCCCGCCGGGTCCCTGCGGTCCGCCCGGTCCCTGCGGACCACCGGATCCGTAGGAGGGGTAGGGGCCGTTCGGGGTCGGCTGCCCGTACGCCGGCCCGGAGTACCCGGGACCGTTGCCGTACGGCTGCCCGGGTGGGGTCGGCTGGCCCTGGTTCGGCGGGCCCTGGTGGGGCTGGCCGGGCTGGTTTCCGAAGGGGTTGTTCCCGCTCACTGTGACTCGCTTCGTTCGTCGTGGTGGGTCAGCGGCCCTGACTCCGGGGGTCGGCCTGGACAGGCGAACCGGCGGCAGCGGATGGGGCGCTGGACTCCGAGTGACGCGCCTGAGGTTACCCAACGACGGGGCCAGCGGCAGGAACTTGCTGAGATTGTGAGGGATCCGTACAAAAGCAACGGCGTCGATCCCCGCAGGGATCGACGCCGGTGCTGTCGACGCGTGCCTGCCGTCAGGCGGCGGTGACCGCCTTGCCGGCCTTGCGCACCTGGAGTCCGAGCACGATCAGGGCCAGACCGAAGACGATCGCCCAGATGCCGACCAGCCAGATCAGGGCGACCAGGCCGATGCCGAGGTTGAACAGCACCACGATGCCGAAGATCAGACCGAGCGCGCCGGAGACGGCTCCCCAGATCCAGGCACCGGGGGCGTCCTTGCGGATGCTGACGTTGGCGACGATCTGCAGGACGCCGATCAGGATCGACCAGATGGCGATCAGGACCACCATGAAGCCGATGGTCTTGCCCGGCCACACCAAGATGATGATGCCGAACAGCAGACTGACCACGCCCAGGAAGACGCGCAGTCCGACGCCGGCGGTGCCGCGGTGGCGGATGGCGTCGATCAGGTCGACGATGCCGTCCACGACGGCGAAGACGCCGATGACGATGGCCAGCACGATCGCTGTGGTGATCGGTGAGGTCAAGGCGATGATGCCGAACACGATGGCCAGGGCGCCGCGGACGACGGCCCAGATCCAGGCACCTCGCGCGATCTCGGCGTACTGGGCAGAGACGGGGTTGGGGGAGACGGTGGACATGCTGATCCTTTCTGACCGGCCCACTTCTCGCAGGGGGCGGTCTCATCCTGGCGCGGTCCGACGACGCGGTGGGGGACGGGCTCGCGGGACGCTGATCACGTTTCGGACGCAAAATCCCCCATCCGCTCGGCTGAGGGTTCAGAGAGGCTCGGTGGCAGCCAGCCGCTCGGCAGCGGTCCGGCGGGCGCTGCGCAGCCCGGCCACGGTGAGCACGATCAGGGCGAGCCAGACGAGGCCGAACCCGACCCAGCGGGCCGGCGACATCGACTCGCCGAAGTAGAGGACGCCGAGCAGGAACTGGGCGGTCGGGGTCAGGTACTGCAGCAGCCCGACCGTGCTCAGCGGCAGCCGGGTGGCGGCCGCGGCGAACAGCAGCAGGGGGAGGAGCGTGACCAGACCCGAGGACGCCAGCAGCAGCGAGGTCGCCACGCCCTGGTGGCCGAAGACGAGGGCGCCGGTCACCTGGAGCCAGACCAGGTAGCCCACGGCTACCGGGGTCAGCACGGCTGACTCCACCGTCAGGGTCTCCAGCGCGCCGGCGTTGATCTGCTTCTTCAGCAGTCCGTAGGTGGCGAAGCTGGCGGCCAGCACCAGGGACACCCAGGGCGGGTGACCGTACTCGACGGCGAGCACCAGCACCGCGATGGCGGCGATGCCGATGGCCGCCCACTGACCGACGCCCATCCGCTCCCGCAGCACGACGACCCCGAGCAGGACCGACAGGATCGGGTTGATGTAGTAGCCGAGGGCGGCCTCCACCACGTGACCGCTGTTGACGGCCCAGATGTAGACGCCCCAGTTGACCGCGATCAGAGCGGCAGCGGCCGTGAGCAGCAGCAGGGTCCGGGGCCGGGCGATCGTGCGCCACCAGCCTCGGCGCCGCAGCACCACCAGCAGCAGCCCGGCCAGCACCAGCGACCAGACGATCCGGTGGGACAGGATCTCCAGCGGACCGGCGGCGGCCAGCAGCGGCCAGTAGAGCGGGACCAGCCCCCACAGGCCGTACGCGCCGAGCCCGTACGCGATCCCGCGCCGGTGCCGTTCCCGCTCGTCCACCGAGTCATCCCCGTCCGCCGTCAGGCCCGGGCCGGCACACGGGGCCGGTCGGCGACCGGACCCTGACCCCGAACCCGGGTGACGACGAGGCCGCAGGGAGTGTACGTCCGGTGGCCGGCCGGGTCCGGTCGGTCTCGACCGGCCCGGCAGGCCGCCTCAGTCGTGCGCCGGTCCGGTCAGTCCCGCGGGGCCCGGACGGTGCCGGCCGGGGTGGCGTCGTCGGCGGTGTGCTGGTCGCCCTCGGGACCGGCGTTGGGCAGCGTCACGATGTCGAACGCCTCCCCGCCGTGCTGGTTCACCCCGCTGCGGATGCTGCGGGTGACCACCGAGGACGCCAGCTTGTGACGCAGGATCAGCGGGTCCGCGTAGAGGTCCTTGGTCAGCGCGATGCACATGCCGACCATCACCACCACGAACGGCAGCGCCGCCACGATGGTGATCTGCTGCAGACCGGTCAACGCCTCGGACGGGTCGTCCCCGCCCGCCAGCAGCATCACCGCGGCGACCGCGCCCATCATGACGCCCCAGAAGATGATCAGCGGCTTGCGCGGCTCCTCGACGCCGTACGAGCTGATCGAGCCCATGATGATCGAGGCCGAGTCGGCACCGGTGACGAAGAAGATGCCGACCAGGACCATGATCAACACGATGCTGATCCCGGTGATCGCGCCGGGCATGTTCAACGCGTCCATCAGGTTGTAGAGCGTCATACCCGTGTTCACGGTGGGCGTGCCGTCCACGTCGGTGACCAACGGAGTGGTGGTGCCGGCCGCCTGCGCCGCCTCCTGGAGGCCGATCGCGGAGCCGCCGAAGATCGCGAACCAGAGCAGCGAGACCGCGCTGGGCACGAGCAGCACGCCGCTGACGAACTGCCGGATGGTGCGACCCCGGCTGATCCGGGCGATGAACATGCCGACGAAGGGCGTCCAGCTGATCCACCACGCCCAGTAGAAGATCGTCCAGCCCGACAGCCAGGCCGACATCTCCGGGCCCCCGGCCGCCGCGGTCCGCGACGCCATACCGGGCAGGTCCTGGAAGTACTCACCGACAGCTGTCGGCAGCATGTTCAGGATGAAGATCGTCGGTCCGGCCACGAAGACCAGCAGCGCGAGGGCGGCGGCCAGCACCATGTTGATGTTGGACAGCCACTGGATGCCGCGCTCGATGCCGGAGACCGCCGAGGCCACGAAGGCGCAGGTGAGCACGGCGATGATGATCACGTAGAGGATGCCGCTCGGCTGGGCCAGCGCTCCGTTCGCCTGCAGACCCGAGGCGATCTGGATCGCTCCCAGGCCGAGTGAGGCGGCGGAGCCGAACAGGGTGGCGAAGATCGCCAGCATGTTGATGATCTTGCCGCCGACGCCGTTGACCACCTTCTTGCCGAACAGCGGGGTGAAGATGTCACTGAGCAGCTGGCGCCGTCCCATCCGGTAGGTGCCGTAGCCCATGGCCATGCCGACCACGGCGTACATGGCCCACGGGTGCAGGGTCCAGTGGAACAGCGAGGTGGCCATGGCGATCCTGGCCGCCTCGGCCGTCTGGCCGTCGACGGTGCCGGGCGGCGGGTTCACGTAGTGGTAGAGCGGCTCGGCCGCACCCCAGAACATCAGCCCGATACCCATCCCGGCCGCGAACATCATCGAGATCCACGACCAGGTCCTGAACGCCGGCTTCTCGCCGTCCTTGCCCAGCGGGATGTTCCCGAACCGGCTGGCGGCCAGCCAGAGCACGAAGACCACGAAGAGCGACGCGGTCAGCACGAACGCCCAGCCGGTCGCGTCCATCACCCAGCCCAACGCCGCGGTGGAAGCGGTCGACAGGCTCTCGGTGCCGAGGAAGCCCCAGACCACGAAGGCGATGGCGAGCACGGCGACGACACCGAAGATCACCTTGTCGACACCCTTGCCGATGGCGTCCAGCTTGAGGTTGTCGGGCCGGTGGTCGAGCAGCCGGCGCAGGAGGGCCCGGTCGCCCTCGTGCTCGGTCCGGGTGACTGCCTCCTCGGAGAAGGCCTCCTCCTCGTCGGGCACGCGGGCACGACAGGATCGACGGGATCGTCGCTGTGGGTGGTCACGTGGCGCGTGTCAGTCATGGACGGAGTCTCCTAGGGTCACGCCGGGGGGCAGGTTCGGGACCTGGTCGGACAGCTCGACGAAGATCGTGCCGTCCACCACCTCGACCCGGTGGGTGCGAACACCGCGCTTGGCCGGCGGCTGGTCGACCTGGCCGGTGCGCAGGTCGAAGGACGAGGCGTGCAGCGGGCACTCCACCAGGCAGCCCTCGAGCCAGCCGTCGGCCAGCGAGGCGTCCTGGTGGGTGCAGGTGTCGTCGATCGCGTACACCTCGCCGTCGTCGGTGTGGAACACCGCGATCGGTGGGGACGCGTCCACGCGCAGACCCTCCCCGGCGGGGATGGCCGTGAGGGGACCGACTTCGAGCAACTCGAGCCTCCGTCGAGGTAGTGGGGGGTCGCGTTCGACATGAGAGGTACCCAAGAGAATCCGCTGATCGGGGGACGATGTCAAGGTGACCAGGTGTCGATCCGTGCACATGTCACACAGTCGTAAAGGGCCCGTATCTGGCCTCTGACAAGGACAACCGCTGAGTGGCGCCGCCTTGGGTCGTTGCGGTAGATTCGACACGTTCCACAATGTGCTACTTCGTCAGGCGGTTGAGAGTGCGTTCTTCCCTCCTCGTCGTGGGTGCCGGTCTGGCCGGTCTGAGCGCTGCGCGCGCCGCCCGACAGGCCGGGTTCACCGGCCCGGTCACCGTCGTCGGCGCCGAGACCCACCGACCGTACGACCGGCCGCCGCTGTCCAAGGACTACCTGCTGGGCGCGGTCGGGGTCGGCGACATCGGTCTGGAGGGCTCCACCGAGGATCTCGCGGTCGACTGGCGGCTGGGCCACGTGGCCATCGGCTTCGACGCAGAGCAGCGGCGGCTGAGTCTGGCCGACGGGTCGGTCCTCGAGGCCGACGCGGTCGTGCTGGCCACCGGCTCCACCGCACGGCGGCTGCCCGGGGTCGAGGGCCCGAACGTGGTGACTCTGCGCACCCTGGAAGACGCTGACCGGCTGCGGTCGCTGCTCCGGCCGGGGACGGCGGTGGCGATCATCGGGGCCGGGCTGATCGGGTCCGAGCTCGCCTCCGCCGCCATCACGCTCGGCTGCACGGTGACCTTGGTCAGCAACGAGGCGAACCCGTTGGCCCGGCTGTACGGCGACGAGCTCGGCCGGGTCTTCCTGGACTGGCACCGCGAGCACGGGGCGGAGTTCGTCCTCTGCACCTCGGTCACCGGCGTCAGGGCGACCGGTGCGGAGCCGGTCGACCCCGAGGCAGGTGTCCGGGAGCTGATCATCGGCACGCCCGAGGGGGAGCGACGGCTGCAGACGGACGTGGTCGTGGTCTCGGTCGGCGGCGCTCCGGACGTGGCCTGGCTGGCCGGTTCGGGGCTGAGCGTGGTCGACGGTGTGGTCTGCGACGAACGCGGTCTGACCTCGGTCCCCGGCGTCGGCGCGGTGGGCGACTGCGCGTCCTGGTGGGACCCGAGGCTCGGTCGCCATCACCGGGCCCAGCACTGGACGGACGCCCTGGAACGCCCGGCCACCGTCGTGTCGGCGCTGCTCGGGGTGCCGCTCGCCCGGGCCCGGCCGTATCTGCCCTACTTCTGGTCCGACCAGTACGGTCGCCGGATCCAGCTGGCCGGCTATCCCGCGCTGGCCGACCGGATCGAGGTCGAGGGCGACGTGACCGACCTGGCCGCCGGCTTCGTCGCCCACTACCGCCGGGACGGCGAAGCGGTGGCGACCCTGTCGGTCGGCCGGCCGCGCGACTTCGTCCGCGCCCGCAAGCAGCTGACCGCCGAGCTGGGCCACCTGCCGGCCGAGGTCGTCGGCGTCCACTGACGCCGTCGTACGAAACCCCACCACGCCACCGCTTCGACCTCCTGGAGGACCGCGTGACCATCCTCGATCCCTCGCTCACCACCGATCGGGCGCAGATCTCGGAGAGCCTGATCTCGACGCTGCCGGGGGCGAGCTACGTCTCCGAGGACGTGTTCGCCGCCGAGCAGGCCGCCATCCTCGAGCAGATGTGGTTCTGCGCCGTGCGGTCCGCCGACCTGGCCGGCCCGGGCGCCTTCCGTACGGTGCAGATCGGCCGGGAGAGCGTGATCGTCTCGCGCAACCGGCGGGGTGAGATCCGAGCCTTCTTCAACATCTGCCGGCACCGGGGGGTGCGGCTGTGTGCGGAGCCCGAGGGCCAGGTGAAGCGGGCCTTCCAGTGCATGTACCACGCGTGGACCTACGACCTCGACGGCAAGCTGATCGCCGCCCCCAACCTGACCAAGATGCCCGACATCGACCGGGAGACGTACGGCCTGGTCCAGCCGCACGTCCGGGAGTACCTCGGCTACGTGTGGGTCTGCCTGGCCGACGAGCCGCCGTCCTTCGACGACGAGGTGATCGGGGCGGTGCGGGACCGGTTGGGCGATGAGCACCTGATCGACGGCTACGACGTGAGCCGGCTGGCCCTGGGGCGGCGGATCGTCTACGACGTGGCGGCCAACTGGAAGCTGATCGTGGAGAACTTCATGGAGTGCTACCACTGCGCGACCATCCACCCCGAGCTCACCGAGGTGCTGCCCGAGTTCGCCGACGGCCTGGCGGCGCAGTACTTCGTCGGCCACGGCGCGGAGTTCGGGGACGAGATCCAGGGGTTCACCGTCGACGGCTCGGAGGGCCTGGACCGGCTGCCGGGGATCGCCGAGGACCAGGACCGCCGCTACTACGCGATCACCATCCGGCCGAACGTGTTCATCAACCTGGTGCCCGACCACGTGATCATCCACCGGATGTTCCCGCTGGCCGCCGACCGCACGGTGGTCGAGTGCGACTGGCTCTACCTCCCGTCGGTGGTGGCGGAGGAGCGCGATCTCGACGCGTCGGTCGAGCTGTTCCACCGGGTGAACCAGCAGGACTTCGAGGCCTGTGAGCGGTGCCAGCCGGCCATGTCCTCGCGGGTCTACGCCGACGGTGGGGTGCTGGTGCCCAGCGAGCACCACATCGGCGCCTTCCACGACTGGATCAGCGCCGAGGTCGGGCCGGCGATCGAGGCAGCACGGGCCGCCCAGGGGAGTGCTCGGCGATGAGGGCGGTGGCGGGGACGGCGGCCGTCGTCCCGCTGGACGTCGGAGGACGACGACCAGGCCCGGTCCGGCGGCATCCAGTCGGTCGACCGGGCCGTCCAGATCCTGGAGCTGCTCGCCCGGGACGGCCGGACCGCTGTGGGTGAGGTGGCCGCCGAGCTGGGGGTGCACAAGTCGACGGCGTCCCGGCTGCTGAACGCCCTGGAGAGCCGCGGCCTGGTGGAGCAGGACAGCGTCCGCGGCAAGTACGACGTCGGGGTCGGGCTGCTGCGCCTGGCCAGCACGGTGAGCGCCCGGCTGAGCATCGTGCAGCGGGTCCGGCCGGTGCTCGAGCGGTTGGCCGACGAGTTCGGGGAGACCGCCAACCTGGCCGTCTGCCGCTCCGGCCAGGCGGTCAACGTCGACCAGGCGATGGGCCGCTCACCGTTGATGACGTACGACTGGATCGGCAACGCGACCCCGCTGCACGCGACGGCCAGCGGCAAGATCCTGCTGGCCGCGATGTCGCCGGCCGAGCGCTCCCGGACCCTGGGTCGGCGGCCGCTGGCGGCGCAGACCGGCGCCACCGTGATCGGCCGTCGCGAGCTCGACGCGGAGCTGCGGACCATCACCGAGGACGGTCTGGCCAGCACCCGCGGCGAGCTGGTCGAGGGTCTGAACGCCATCGCCGTCGCCGTGCTCGACCACCGCGGGCTGGTGGCCGGCGCGATCAGCCTGTCCGGCCCGGACATCCGCTTCGACCCGGCCGCCCCCGCGGTGACCGCCGCCCTGCTGGCGGCCGGAGCCGAAGCCAGTGCCCGGATGGGCTACGGCCAGAAGGTCTGAGGTCAGCGCAGACCGAAGGCCTGGAGCAGGTCGGGAGTACCCGTCCCCTTGCGGAGCGGCTGCTCGCCGGCCAGCCGCAGGATGCTGCCCGACAGGGCGTAGTGGTCGAGCGGGGTGCTGACCGCGCGGCCGGTCAGGGACGGGTGCAGGACGACCAGCGGTACGCGGTTGCCCGAGTGGTCGTCATCCTCGTCCCAGGTGATGACCACGGCCAACCGGCCGGACGTGAAGTCGGCGCCGGAGGTGATCGTGGGCAACCAGGACTGCAGCCAGTGGTCGGTGACGGTGGCGGAGCAGTCGTGTCCGTCGTGGCACACGTCGGGGACCAGCAGCCCGAACGTCGGCAGCCGGCCGTCGGCGAGGTCGGCGGCCAGGGCACCGTGGGTCGGGGAACCGGCCGGGACGTCGAGCTGACGGCACGCCGTCCGCTCGCTCGGGTCGGCGAAGTAGGTCCAGGGGTTGTGGCGCACGGCGTAGTCCCCCTGGTTGCGTCGGGCGCAGGGACTGGTCATCCCGTCGGCGTACGTCTTGGCGGTGTGTCCGCCGGCCAGCAGCGCCCCGAACACCGAGCGTCCCGAGACCCGGTGGACGGACGGGTCCTCGTCGTCGGTGACCCCGAAGGTCGAGCCGCCGGCGATGGCGAGGTAGTTCGGCAGCGACGGGTGGCGGATGGCGTGGTAGTCGGACGCGTAGCCGTACTGGTGGGCCTGCGCCATCAGGTAGGGCAGGTGGGCGGTGACGTCCTTCACGCTGCGGTTCTCCTCCATGATCACCAGGACCTTGTCCACGGCGACCGGCGAGGACGGCTGTCGGCGTGCTCGCCGGGGTCGGCGAGCTCGTCGGGGCGCTGGGGCTGGCCGGGTGCGCGGGCGAGACCGCGGCCGTCGGCGGTCGGCGTCGGACCCGCGGTGCACCCGCTGACCAGGAAGAGGCAGCCGACGACCGCCAGCGCGACCGCGAGGGCTCCGACCCGGCCGGTGTGCTTTCTCGGACCAGAAGCGGTCGTCGCCTCAGACGTCACGGAACCGCAGGATCTTCTTGGCCACCGATCGCAGCCGCTGGTCAGTGGCGGTGAAGGGGAGGCGTTCGTAGCGGTGCTCGGCGTAGTCGATGCTGGTCGCGCCGAAGCTCTCCTTGAACTGGGCCAGCGGTCGCGACTGACCGGACTCGCCCAGGTGGTAGGTCCGGCAGCCGGTCTCGCAGGCGAGCTGCAGCATGCTCCACTGCACCAGGGACCCGGCCTTGGTCGCCCCGACCCGGTCGATGTCCATGGCACTGCGGGTGACGTGGGCCGTCTGTCCCAGCAGCATGATCGACCCGTACGCCGGCACGTCGTCGACGAAGGCCATGGTGAGGACGAAGTCCGGGCCGAGGTGGTGGGCCATCGCCCGCAGCTTCGCCAGCGGGTCGCGCCGCTGGGCGCGCCAGCGAGCCAGCCGCAGCGGTTCGTGCTGGCGTACGGCCCACCGGTCCACCGAGGCCAGATAGAGGTCGTAGTAGGTGTCCAGCAGGTCACCGGCGCGGTCGATCTCGATCCGGACCCCGGCCCGCTCGGCGCGGCGGACGTACTTGCGGGCACCGCTGTGCAGGCGGGACCAGACGGCGTCGACGCCACCGCTGAGGTCGACGACGTGCGCGCGCCGGGGCATCGTCACGGTGCTGCCGCCGGTGGCCCTGCCGCCGGTGGCCCTGCCGCCGGTGACACGGTCCCACAACCGGGCGCGGAGCGGATCGGGCCGGAACCAGAGACGCTGCGCTCGGAGGCCGATCAGGTCGGTGAGGATCTGGCGGAGGGCGTTCTCGTCCAGGTCGGCGCCGACGACGCCGCCCATGCCCCAGGCGGGCGGTGGGGACAGGTACCAGCCGCCCCAGCCGGCCACGCCCGTACGACGGACCAGCGGGACGACGAACCGGCGACCGTCGGCAGCGGCGTAGACCCGCGTGGCGTCCTCGTAGGCACCGCCGGCGCAGATCGCGTCGACCCACTCGGGGGTGTGCTCGGGCAGCGCGTCCGGATCGGCGTCCACCACGGCCCGCCACTGCTGCCGGCGCTCCTCGGTCGGCAGGTCCAGCCGGCGCAGCCCGGGGTCGGGGACGGGCACCGGAGAACCGTCGTCGACCGCACCCGCGCCGTCCACCTGCTGTGGCTGCCCTGGGTCGGTCATCGGCGTCCTCACGGTCGTCATCGGTCTCCTGTGCGCGGTGCTGAGGACACCAGCATCCGGGATCTCGCTGTGCGGAACCTGAGCGTCGGCGTCGGGCCCGTCCCAGGTCGTCCGGGGCGGCGCCCCGGTCCGATCCCGCGCGGGGTCGCCCACCACGAAGTCGCTCGGGTTCCAGGGTGTCGCTCGATCTGCAGATCGAGCGACACCCTCGAACCCGAGCGACGTCTCAGGCGTGGTGACGAGCCCGGGGCGACGTGGCCCGGGAAGGGACCTCAGCCGACGACGGTCCAGGTGTCCGGGCCGGCGATCATGGCCTGCAGCGCGTCGTCGTCGGAGCCCTTGTCCGTGGCCAGCTTGACCTGCTCGCGGGCCAGGTCGTCGTACGTGGGCGCCTCGACGTCACGGAAGATGCCGATCGGTGCACGGTGCAGGACACCGGAGTCGGTCAGCCGGGACAGTCCGAACGCGAACGACGGGTCCGGGGTGTGGGCGTCGTGCACCACCAGCCGGTCGGCGCCGACCGCGTCCACGTCGACGACCTCGAAGGCACCGGAGACGGGGTCACGGACGACCCCCTTGGCCCCCTCGACCCCGAAGCGGATCGGCTCGCCGTGCCGCAGCGGGATGATCGCCTCGGCCGAGGTCTCCGCGTCCTTCATCGAGGCGAACGCGTCGTCGTTGAAGATCGGGCAGTTCTGGTAGATCTCCACGAACGACGTGCCCCGGTGCGCAGCGGCCGCCCGCAGCACCTCGGTCAGGTGCTTGCGGTCGGAGTCGACGGTCCGGGCCACGAAGGTCGCCTCCGCGCCCAGCGCCAGCGACACCGGGTTGAACGGGTTGTCCAGCGAGCCCATCGGGGTCGACTTGGTGATCTTGCCGATCTCGGAGGTGGGGGAGTACTGCCCCTTGGTCAGACCGTAGATCCGGTTGTTGAACAGCAGGATCGTCACGTTGACGTTGCGCCGCAGCACGTGGATCAGGTGGTTGCCACCGATCGACAGGGCGTCACCGTCACCGGTGATCACGAACACCGCGGCGTCCTCGCGGGCCGTCGCCACCCCGGTGGCGATCGCGGTGGCGCGACCGTGGATGGAGTGCATGCCGAACGAGTCCACGTAGTACGGGAACCGCGACGAGCAGCCGATCCCGGACACGATGATCGTGTTCTCCTTGCGGATGCCGAGCTCGGGCATGAAGCCCTGGAACGCGGCCAGCACGGCGTAGTCGCCGCAGCCGGGGCACCAGCGCACCTCCTGGTCGGAGGTGAAGTCCTTGCGGCTCAGCGGCTCCAGCGCGAGCGGGACACCTGACAGGCCCGGGCCGATCGGCGCGGTCGGTGCCGCCGCGGGTCCCCGGCGACCGGCCGGTCCACCCGGGCGGCCGACGGGCCGTTCCGTGCGCGGGGTGGTCGGCCGGGTGCGGCCGTCGGTCTCCTGGCCGTTGAGGGCGGTCACGCGGGTACTCCTTCGATCGAGTCGATCTCGGCTTCCAGGTCGGCGGCCAGCTCGCTCAGCGAGATGGGCAGGCCGCGGACGCGGGAGTAGCTGTGCACGTCGACGAGGTACTTGGCGCGCAGCATGGTGGCGAGCTGTCCCAGGTTCATCTCCGGGACGATCACGCGCTCGTAGCGACGCAGCACCTCACCGAGGTTGGCCGGGAACGGGTTCAGGTGGCGCAGGTGGGTCTGGGCGATCCGGCGGCCGGACTTGCGCACCCGGCGGACGGCGGCGGTGATCGGACCGTAGGTGGACCCCCAGCCCAGCACCAGCACGCTGGCGCCGAAGCCCTCGTCGGCGTCCGGGTCCTCCACCACGACGTCGGGGATGTCACGGACGATGCCGTCGATCTTGGCCTGCCGGGTGCGGACCATCTCGTCGTGGTTGGCCGGGTCGTAGGACACCGCGCCGGTGTCCCGGGCCTTCTCGATGCCGCCGATCCGGTGCTGCAGACCGGCCGTGCCGGGGATGGCCCACGGCCGGGCCAGGGTCTCCGGGTCGCGCTTGTACGGCAGGAAGACGTCGTTGCCGGCCTTGTCGGTGCCGTTCGGCTCGGTGGCGAAGCCGGGGTCGATCGGCGGGATGGCCGACAGGTCCGGCACCTCCCAGGGCTCGGCCCCGTTGGCGATGTAGCCGTCGGAGAGCAGGAAGACCGGGGTGCGGTACTTGACCGCGATCCGGATCGCCTCGATGGCGGTGTCGAAGCAGTCCGACGGCGTCTGGGGGGCCAGCACCGGCACCGGCGCCTCGCCGTTGCGGCCGTACATCACCTGCAGCAGGTCGGCCTGCTCGGTCTTGGTCGGCATGCCCGTGCTGGGCCCGGCGCGCTGGATGTCGCAGATCACCAGCGGCAGCTCGGTCATCACGGCCAGACCGATCGTCTCGGCCTTGAGCGCCACGCCCGGTCCGGAGGTGGTGGTGACACCGAGGTGGCCGGCGAAGCTGGCACCCAGCGCCGCGCCCACGCCGGCGATCTCGTCCTCGGCCTGGAACGTGGTGACACCGAACCGCTTGTGCTTGCTCAGCTCGTGCAGCACGTCGGAGGCCGGGGTGATCGGGTAGGCGCCCAGGAACATCGGCAGGTTCGCCTTGCGCGCCCCCGCCACCAGCCCGTACGCCAGCGCCACGTTGCCGGAGATCTGCCGGTAGGTGCCGGCGGGCATCGGGGCCGGCGGCACCTCGTACGTCACCGCGAAGACCTCGGTGGTCTCGCCGAACGCGAACCCGGTCTTGAAGGCGGTCAGGTTGGCGTCGCGGATCGCCGGCTTGTTGGCGAACTTGGTGGACAGGAAGCTCAGGGTGCCCTCGGTGGGGCGGCCGTAGAGCCAGGACAGCAGGCCGAGCGCGAACATGTTCTTGGCCCGGGACGCGTCCTTGCGGGACAGCCCGAACTCCTTGACCGCCTCGACGGTCATCCCGGTCAGGTCGAGCGCGTGCAGCTGGTAGTCGGCCAGCGAGCCGTCCTCCAGCGGGTTGGCCTCGTAGCCGACCTTGGCCAGGTTCCGCTTGGTGAAGTCCGCTGTGTCGGCGATGATCAGCCCGCCCCGGGGCAGGTCGTCGATGTTGGCCTTGAGGGCCGCCGGGTTCATCGCCACCAGCACGTCGGGGCGGTCGCCCGGGGTCATGATGTCGTAGTTGGCGAAGTGCAGCTGGAAGCTGGACACGCCGGGCAGGGTGCCCTGAGGAGCGCGGATCTCGGCGGGGAAGTTCGGCAGGGTCGAGATGTCGTTGCCGAAGGTCGCGGAGTCGGCGGTGAACCGGTCACCGGTCAGCTGCATCCCGTCACCGGAGTCGCCGGCGAAGCGGATGACCACCCGGTCGAGCGTGTGGACCTGTCGCACTGCGTGGAGCCTTCTTCCGTCTGGATCGTCCCCTGCCACCTGAGCCGGGGCGGTCCTGCGCGGGCTGTGGTGCGCAGGACCTCTGTGCGGTTCTCGCCGCGAGGCGCGTCAGCGCCTCAGCCATGATAAGGGCGTCCTCACCGGGAACTATTCCCTTCTCAACCGCACGGGCCCCGAGGTGACCGACGCCACGTCGCTGGGCACCTCCGGGTCCTCGACCACTGGCGACCGTCCCTCTCAGAAACTTCTCAGTTCCCTGCATGAGGTCACCGGATCGGGGTACGACCGGTCCGGAGCGGGGGACGACGACTCGGCGGACCGGTGGTTTCCATCACCGGGCTATGGGTTTAGCGTCACCCTGAGAAGCTCCCGGGCGGCGCGGAGGGGCGCCGCCGGGAGTCGGAGAAGGAGGACGCGGATGTCGGCCACGGCACAGGAAGAGAAGCCGATCAGAAGTCTCATCCCCGTGCGGATGGACCGAATGCCCTGGTCGCGGTTCCACTGGTTGGTGATCGTGGGTCTGGGCACGGCCTGGATCCTGGACGGGCTGGAGATCCAGCTCGTCGCCTCGGCCGGCTACGCCAAGACGCTGGGGATGAGCTCGGCCCAGGTGGGACTGACCTCCACCATCTACCTGCTCGGCCAGGTCAGCGGGGCGCTCCTCTTCGGCCGGCTGACCGACAAGCTGGGCCGCAAGAAGCTCTTCGTCATCACCCTCGCGGTCTACCTGATCGGGTCGGCGATCGCCGGCCTGTCCCCGAACATGTACTTCCTGTGGGTGTTCCGCTTCGTCGCCGGGATGGGCATCGGCGGTGAGTACTCCGCCATCAACTCCGCCATCGACGAGCTGATCCCGGGCAAGTACCGCGGTCGGGTCGATCTGGCCATCAACGGCACCTACTGGGCCGGCGCGATGCTGGGCGCCCTGGGCAGCTACTGGCTGCTGGACACCAACCGGTTCGCCGAGAACGTCGGCTGGCGGATCGCCTTCTTCATCGGTCCGGTGCTGGGCCTGGCCATCATCTACCTCCGGCGGCACATCCCGGAGAGCCCGCGGTGGATGGTCACGCACGGTCACGGCGAAGCGGCGGAGAAGATCGTCGAGGGGATCGAGCGCGACGTCCAGGCCCAGGGCAAGCAGCTGCCCGACATCGACGAGTCCGAGGCCTGGTGGATCAAGGCGCACGAGGGCCTCAAGCCCAAGCAGCTGGCGTACGTGTTCTTCAAGCTCTACCCGTCCCGGACGTTCCTGGGGCTGACCCTGATGATCACCCAGTCGTTCCTCTACAACGCCATCTTCTTCACCTCACCGCTGGTGCTGCAGAACTTCTTCGGCAAGACCCCGTCCAGTGCGGCCCTCTACTTCTTCCCCTTCGCGGTCGGCAACCTGTTCGGGCCGCTCATCCTGGGCCGGTTCTTCGACACCGTCGGCCGGCGGAAGATGATCGGCGGCTGCTACTCGCTGGCCGCGATCGTGCTGGCGGCGTCGGCGGTGCTGTTCAACGCCGACCTGCTGACCGCCGGGTCGCTGACCGCCTTCTGGTGCGTGTCGTTCTTCTTCGCCTCCGCCGGGGCGTCGGCCGGCTACCTGACCGTGTCGGAGATCTTCCCGCTGGAGGTGCGTGGGCAGGCGATCTCCTACTTCTTCTCCATCGCCCAGGTCTTCGGGGCCGTCGGTCCGCTCATCTTCGGCGCGCTCATCGGTGACGGCACCGACCGGGGTCCGCTGTTCGGCGGCTACCTGATGGCGTCGGTGATCATGCTGTTCGGCGGTCTGGTGGCCTTCAGGTTCGGCGTCGACGCCGAGGGCAAGGCGCTGGAGGACATCGCTCCGCCGCTCTCCAGCTACGACGAGCACGGCAACCAGCTGACCAAGCTGCCGGTCTGAAGGGGATCGCGATGACCGAGACCACCGCGTCACCCGCCGCCGTCGAGGAACCGCCCTACACGGTGGTGGTCGGGGTGAGCGCCACCTCGAAGTCACCGGCTGCGCTGGCCTGGGCCCGGGCGCAGGCGGAGGCGAACCGGGGCCGGGTGATCGCCGTCCGGGCCTGGCGGCTGCCGAACCCCCAGGCCACGCCGTCGGGCACCTCGGCCGGTCGGATCGCCCGGGCCGAGGAGGTGGAGGCGGAGGCCCTGCGGCGGCTCGAGCAGGACGTCGCCGACGTCCTCGGCAGCGGCCACGGCGCGGAGGTGCGCCTGGTCCGGGGCGGGAAGCTCACGGTGCTGCTGCAGGCGGCGGAGGGGGCCGACCTGCTGGTGCTCGACGCGCCCCGGCAGCTGCTGGCCGGTCCGATGTTCGCCCACCGGCTCGTCTACGCGGCCGCCTGCCCGGTGGTCGTGATGCCACCGGACGTCTCCGGTGAGCCGCCGTCCGCCCTCACCCGGGTGGCCGGCGCGATCGGGCGCAGCGTGGTGAGCGCCGCCGGGACCGCGGGCCGACCGGGATACCGTCCACCCCTGCGCACCTAGCGTCACGCCGCGCAGCAGCGTCACCCGGCGCTGCTGGATCGGCGGGTGAGAAGAGGAGATCAGATGTCGGACCAGGTCGGCACCTTCCTGCTGCTCGGAGCCAGCGGCGACCTGGCAGGGCGGCTGCTGCTGCCGGCGCTGAGCCAGCTGCTGGATCTCGAGCCCGACCGGCGCGGCATCGTGCTCGTCGGAGCGGGCACCGAAGCCTGGAGCGACGACCAGTGGCGGGAGCGCGTTCGTGACTCCCTGTCGACCGTCGACGTCGACGCCGCCACCGTGGACGCGCTGCTGGCGGGGACCCGCTACGTCCAGGCCGACGTCACCCACTCCGAGGACCTGCGCCGGCTGGTGTCCGCCGGTCCGGCCGCCCCGGCCATCTACTTCGCTCTGCCGCCGGCCGTCACGGTCGCGGCGTGCCAGGCGCTCCGGTCGGTGGAGCTGCCGGCCGGCACCGTCCTGGCCCTGGAGAAGCCGTTCGGCACCGACGCGGCGAGCGCGGCCGAGCTCAACCGGCTGCTGGCCGGCCTGGTGGACGAGGACCACGTGCAGCGGGTCGACCACTTCCTCGGCCGGTCGACAGTCCTCAACGTGCTCGGGGTCCGCTTCGCCAACCGGCTGTTCGAGCCGCTGTGGAGCAACCAGCACATCGAGAGCGTGACAGTGGTCTACGACGAGCAGCTGACCCTGGAGAACCGGGCCCGGTACTACGACGGGGCCGGCGCCTTGGTCGACATGATCCAGAGTCACCTGCTGCAGGTGCTGGCGCTGGTGGCCATGGAGCCGCCGGCCACGGTGGAGGCCACCGACCTGCGAGCCGCCAAGAACGCGGTGCTCCGCGCCTGCCGCCCCTGGCGAGGCGATCCCGTGGCCGCCAGCCGACGTGCGCGCTACACCGCGGGCGACGTCCAGGTCGGCCGGTGCCCGACTACGTGGACGAGCCAGGCGTGGACCCGGACCGTCACACCGAGACCCTGGCCGAGGTCGATCTCGAGATCGACAACTGGCGCTGGGCCGGGGTGCCGTTCCGGCTGCGCTCCGGTAAGGCGCTGACGGACCGCCGCAAGGAGATCGTGATCACCTTCAAGCCCCCGCCCCACGTGCCCACCGGGTCTGCGGGGCGACCCGGCGCCGGCTCGGCTGCGGCTGCTGCTCGGTCCGGACCGGATGGCGTGGGAGATGAACGTCAACGGGCCGGAGGATCCCTTCGAGCTGGACCGGTGACGCATGACCACCGACCTCAGTCCCGGGCGGTTGCCCGCGTACGGCGAGGTGCTGGCCGGGGTCCTGGACGCCGACCCGTTCCTGTCGGTGCGTGGCGACGCGGCCGAGCAGTGCTGGCGGATCCTGGAGCCGGTGCTCGGGGCCTGGCGCAGCGGTGAGGTGCCCCTGGACAGCTACCCTGCCGGTTCGACCGGGCCGTCGCACTGGCCGGAGCACTAGCCGGCGGGTTGCTCCCGGACCGACGGGTCGGTGGCGTACCAGAGGGCCAGCGGCAGCTGGAACGCGGTGAAGCAGTAGTTGCCCATCGGCAGCCAGTACCGGAACTCCTCGACCGTCGCCCCTTGGTAGACGACGGTGAACTGCCAGTGGTCGGCGTACATGTTCCAGATCCGTCGCTTGCGGGTCTCGCCGTCCTCGGTGAAGGTGAGTGTGCGCTCCAGCTTGATGATGTCGTTGTACGTCGTGTCGGCCGAGGCCTCGACCGCGACGTCGGTGAGCCGGCCGATGCCCTCCTCGAACCCCTCCCGCAGCGGCGGCAGGTCGTCCGCCGTCACCGACAGCCCCAGGTCCCGGACGGCCACCGCGAAGTGAGTCGCCTCGTCCTCGCGATCGGGTCCCACGATGACGCCGTCGAGACCGTCGTCCAGGTCGTCGCGGAACCAGTCCGAGGGGTGCCGGAACTCGTAGCGTCCGTCCCGGTCGGTGTAGGTGGTGACCCCGGTGAACCGGGGTCGTCCGGTGCGGGTGGCGCGCACCGTCATCGGCGCTCTCCGTTCGTCGTCGGTTGCCCTGCGTCGATGCCACCTGCGTCGATGTCCCGGGCGTCGCTGTTCGCGGCGTCGGCGTCGGTTGCGTCGGCCTCCACGGCCCGGAACGCCTCCGGGGAGGGGACCGCGGCACCGGTCAGCTCCAGCGTCTCGGCGAAGTGGCAGGCGACCAGCCGCGGCCGGGCGGCCGTCTCCTCCGAGCCGCCCTGGGCGTGGGGGATCTCCCGCAGCTCCGGGGTCTCGTCGGAGCACTTCTGCTGGGCGTACTTGCAGCGGTTGTGGAAGTAGCACCCCGACGGCGGGTTGGCCGGGCTCGGCACCTCGCCGCGCAGCGGCTCGCTGGTGTGCCGGTTGCGGGGATCGGGCTGCGGCACAGCGGCCAGCAGCGCCTCGGTGTAGGGGTGCAGTGGCCGCTTGTAGAGGTCCTTGGTGTCGGCCGTCTCGACCACCCGGCCGACGTACATCACCACCACCCGGTCGGAGATGTGCTCGACCACCGACAGGTCGTGGCTGATGAACAGGTAGGTCAGCCCGAGCCGCTCCTGCAGGTCCTCCAGCAGGTTGATCACCTGGGCCTGCACCGACACGTCCAACGCCGACACCGGCTCGTCGCAGATGATCATGTCCGGTTCCAGGGCGAGGGCCCGGGCGATGCCGATGCGTTGCCGCTGGCCGCCGGAGAACGCGTGCGGGTAGCGGCTGGCGTGCTCGGGCCGCAGACCCACGATGGTCAGCAGCTCGGCGACCCGGTCGCGCAGCGCCTGGCCCTTCAGCACCTTGTTGATCACCAGCGGCTCCGCGATCACCCGACCCACAGTCATCCGGGAGTCGAGCGAGGCCATCGGGTCCTGGAAGATGAACTGCAGCCGCGGACGGACCTTGTCCATCGTCTTGCCGTCGGCCTCCTCGAGGTGCACCGGGCCCAGCTCGGGGTGGCGGAAGATGATCTCGCCGCCGGTGGGCTCCTCCAGCCGGATGATGGTCCGGCCGGTGGTGGACTTGCCGCAACCGGACTCGCCGACGATGGCCACCGTCTCACCGCGGTTGACGCTCAGGGAGACCCCGTCGACGGCCTTCACCTGGCCGATCACCCGGCGCAGCGCCCCGCCCTTGATGGGGAAGTGCTTCTTCAGATCGCGGATCTCCAGCAGCGGACCCTCGGTCGCCTCCCGGGGACGAGCGCCGTCCGGCTCGGTCCGCCCGCGGCGGCTCGGTGGGGTAGCTGTGTGCTGTGTGTCGGTCATGGCCGTCCTTCCGCCGTCGAGCCGGCCAGCGCGTGGGCGTCGTCGTAGAGATGGCACCGTACGCCGTGGCGGTGCGCCCCCGGCAGCAGCGTCTCGGGAGGGATCACGGTCTGGCAGACGTCGCCGAGGAAGTCCGGGCAGCGCGGGTGGAAGCTGCAGCCGGTGACCCGGGAGTACGGGTCCGGGACCGAGCCCTTGATCACCTCCAGGGGCGTGTGCTCGGCCGCCCCGATGCGGGGGATCGACCGCAGCAGCGAGCGCGTGTACGGGTGCTTGGGGTGGTAGAAGATGTCGTCCACCGACGCGCGTTCCACCACCCGGCCCTGGTACATCACGATCACCTCGTCGCACAGCTGAGCCACCACGCCCATGCTGTGGGTGATGAAGACGATCGACATGCCGATCTCCTCCTTCAGCCGCAGCATCAGCGCGAGGATCTGGGCCTCGGTGGTGACGTCCAGCGCGGTGGTCGGCTCGTCGGCGATCAGCAGCGCCGGGTGACAGGAGAGCGCCATGGCGATCATGGCCCGCTGCCGCATGCCGCCCGACAGCTCGTGCGGGTAGGAGCTCGCGATCCGCTCCGGGTTCGGCATCCCGACCTGGCGCAGCATGTCCACCGCCTGCTCCCAGGACTGCTTCTTGTCCGGGGTCTGGTGCAGCTGGATGGCTTCCTGGATCTGGGAGCCGATCTTGAACACGGGGTTGAGGGAGGACATCGGTTCCTGGAAGATCATCGCGATCTCGGAGCCGCGGATCGCCCGCATGGCGTCGCTGGTGGGCTTCAGACCCGTGATGTCGATCTCGCCGGAGCCGCCCATGGCCGAGTCCAGCTCGGCGCTGTCGGGCAGGGACTCCCGTGGCTGGTCGCCGGGACGCCGGAACTGGATGGAACCGCCGGTGATCCGACCGGAGCGCTCCAGGATCTGCATGATCGCCCGGGCCGTGACGCTCTTGCCGCTACCGCTCTCCCCGACGACGCCGACGACGCTGCCGCGGGTGACGTCGAAGCTCACGCCGTTGAGGGCGTTGACGGTGCCCAGAGTGGTCTTGTACTCCACCTGGAGGTCCTGGACCGAGATGATCGCGTCCTCGCGGGTGCTGCTGGCGAGGTGCTCGTCCGTCCGGCCGCCACCCCTCCCTCTGCCGCCGTTCGCTCTGCCACCACTACCTGTGCCACCACTACCTGTGCGCCTGCTGCTCACGTCTGGTCCTCCTGGGGTCTGCGGCCGGGCCGGTCGGGGGTGGGCGGTCGCCTCGGCATCAGCTGTACGGGTCGACGGCGTCGCGGACGCCGTCACCCAGCAGCTGGAAGCAGGTGATGGCCACGATCACGAACAGAGCGGGCAGCAGCACCCACGGGTACTGCTGCAGCACGTCGATCCGGGACGCGTCCTTGAGCAGGACCCCCCAGCTGATCGCCGGCTCGGTCATCCCGATCCCCAGGAACGACAGTGTGGTCTCGGCGATGATCGCGGCCGGGATGGCGAGCATGGCCACCGCCACGATGTGGCTGGCCGAGTTGGGCAGCAGGTGGGTGACGATGATCCGCGGCGCCTTGGCCCCGGCGGACTTGGCCGCTGAGACGTAGTCCGACCGCACGTAGCCCATCACCTTGCCCCGCAGCTGGCGGGCCAGTCCCGTCCAGGCGACCAGGGACAAGATCACGCTCATCAGGAAGAAGCGCTCGGTCACCGACGTGTCCTGCGGGAGCACGGCGGCCATCGTCGCCCACAACGGGAGGGTGGGGATGGCGGTGATGATCTCGATCACGCGCTGGATGAGGTTGTCGGTGCGGCCACCGGCGTAGCCGGACCAGGTCCCCATGATCGAGCCGAGCACGGTGGCGATGGCCACGCCCAGCACGCCGATCGTGAGCGAGACGCGGCCGCCGTAGAGGGTGCGGGAGTAGATGTCGCGGCCGTTGCCGTCGGCGCCGAACAGGTAGAGCTTTGCTTCTCCCTCAGGTGCGACCAGCAGGTGCCGGCTGGTCGGGATGAGTCCGAGCAGCTTGTGCTCGAAGCCCTGGCCGAAGAACTGCAGCCGGATCGGGTTGCTGCAGTCCTTGACGTAGCTGGTGGTGATGTTGACCGGGTCGATCTCCTGCGTGACCGTGCACATCGCCGGTCCGCCCGACCAGGTCAGTGGGGTCGGCGCCGCGTACTTGTAGGCCTGGTCCACCTGCGCCGGGTCGTTGGTGGCCAGGAACGGCGCGAAGATCGCCGTCAGGTAGAGGAACGCCAGGATGAACAGCGCGATGACGGCGAGCTTGCTCTGCTTGAACCGACGGATCATCAGCTGGGTCTGGGAGACCTCGCCGACGGGGCGGCCGGTGGTCGCGGCCTCGGTCGGGTCCGCAGGTGCGGTGGCGGTGGTCTCGTCGAGACCGGCACCGGTGATCTGGTCTGTGGACATCTGACCCTCCTAGTCCAGGACCCGAGTTCGTGGGTCGACCCACGTCAACAGGAGATCGGAGATGATGTTGCCGATGATCAGCAGCCCGGCCATGATCACCAGGATGGTGGCGGCGACGTAGGTGTCCTTGGTGACCAGCGTCTCGAACAGGGCCTGGCCGAGGGTGGGCAGGTTGAAGATGATCGAGATCACCAGCTCACCCCCCAGTAGCCCCGAGAAGGTGGCGCCGAGGGTCATCACCAACGGGTGCAGCGCGTTGCGCACCGCGTGCTTCCAGATCACCTTGCGTTCCGCCACGCCCTTGGCCCGCGCGGTCTGCACGAACTGCTGGCCGAGGACGTCGAAGAGGTTGGCTCGCATCACGCGGGTCAGCCAGGCGGTGCTGGCCACCGAGAGCACCAGGACCGGCATCCACAGGTGGGACAGCAGGTCGACGAACTTCTCTCCGCTCCAGGGGGCGTTGCGGAACTCGTTGGAGAACAGACCTCCCACGTCCAAACCGAGGAAGTTCACCGACACGACCATCACCCCCAGCGCGAGCAGGAACTCGGGGATGGCCAGTCCGATGAACTGGATCACCGTGATCACGTTGTCACCCAGGGTGTAGCGGTGCGTGGCCGAGAAGACGCCGATGGGTATGGCCACCGCCCAGGCGATCAGGGTGGCACCGATGCCCAGAGCGAGTGAGAGCACGAGCCGCGACCCGATCAGGTCCGACACCGGCTCGCGGAAGGCGAACGACATGCCGAAGTCGCCCCGGACCAGACCGCTGGCCCACTTCCCGTACTTGACGACCCAGGGGTCGTTGACGCCGTACTGCTCCTCCAGCGCCTCGACCTGCTGGGTCGACACGTTGTTGCCCTGCGCCCGCAGCCGGGAGATCTCCGAGTCGACAGCCGACCCGGGGGCCAGCTCGATGATGAAGAAGGTCAGCAGCGAGACGAAGAACAGCGTGATCAGGCCGTAGCCGAGGCGCCGGAGGATGAAGAGGAGCATCAGCGATCCCTTCGATCAGTGGGGGGTCGTGCTCGGAGGGAGTGCTGACTACTTGTGGTCGTCGGGGTTGTCCCAGTACCAGGACTCGGGATCGTAGACGGCCGGCGTCGGGTGGATCCACGGGTTGACCATGCCGCCCTGGGCCAGGTTCTCCTTGACCGGCACGTTCTTCAGATCGGTCTTCTTGACCACCACCTGGGGGTAGTTGGCCACCGAGCCCATCATGAACGGCCCGTCGCTGACGTGGATCTTGATCATGTCCCAGACCTGCTGGTTGCGCTTCATCGCGTCCGGCTCGACCTTGCTGGCGTCGTAGATGTCCCAGAGCTTCTGGATCGGGCCGTCGGGCTCGGGCTTGATCCGGGGCGGGTTCCGCTTCCACGGGTCCACGTCCAGCTGCTTGCTGTTGGTGTCGGTGCCCAGCTGCTGGTACCACTGGCCCTGCAGCGGCGCCCAGCGGGTGTACTCCAGCGGGACCAGCCACTGCGGGTAGACGAGGTGGTTCGGCCCGTCCCCGACCTCCCAGTTGCTGTGGCCCATCAGGGTGCCGGTCTTCCACTCGTCGTCGAAGGCCTGCGGAGCGATCGGGTTGCTCGTCATCGTCAGACCGACCGCCTTGAGGTCGGAGATCAGCTGGTTGTCCTTGGTCTTGTGCTCCACCGATGCATCGGCCGGGATGTCGATCCGCAGGGCCAGCTTCTTGCCGTCGGGCATCGTGCGCACCCCGTCGCTCCCGGCCTTGAGCCCGAGCTCGTCCAGCAGGGCCTTGGCCTTGTCCGGGTCGTAGGCGACGTAGGAGTCGCGCCAGCTGGCGTACGCGGCCTTGCCGGTGTCGTCGACCGAGTACTCGATGGCCTTCGGGCTGAGGGTGCCGGTGGTCGGCTCGCCCGTGTTGAAGTAGACCGACTTCTGCACCGCCTCACGGTTGAACGCGTGGGAGATGGCCTGCCGGAACTTGGGCTCGCGGATGAGCTTGCGCAGGTCGTCGTCCACGTAGTCGTAGTTGAAGAAGAAGATCGAGCCGGTGCCCGACCCGCTGTCCCACAGGACGACCTCGGTCCCGGCGCGGTCGGCGCTGTCCCGGATGCCCTGCACGTCGTTCAGCGTGATCTGGTTGAAGTAGCCCATGCAGAGGTCGACCGAGCCCTGCTGGACCTGCAGCTTGTTGGCCTCGGCGTCGCTGACCATGCTGATCTGGATCTCGTCGATGTAGGGGAGCTGGTCCCCGTTCGGCATCACCACGTAGTAGTAGGGGTTCCGGTCCAGCACCACGCCCTTGGTGTTGTCGAACGTCTTGCACTTGTAGCCGGTCATCGTCGGGCAGTCGGGGTTGCGGTGCCAGTCGGCCTTCTGCTCCATCAGGCCGCCGACGGCCGCCCAGTTGTCCGGCACGTCCTTGCCGTACTTGGGGTGGAACTGCTTGAGGTACTTGCTCGGCATCATCCAGATGGGGCCGTTCTTGCCGATGTTGCCGTTGACCCACATGGCCATCCGGTCAGCGGTCAGCGGAGCCGGCGCGTCGAAGGTCATCTTCAGCGTCAGGTCGTCGACAGCTGTGAACTTGGCCAGCGTGCCCTTGCCGGAGCGGGCTTCGTCGGGGGCGGTCTGCGCCAGGTACTGACCGGCGACGATGTCGTCCCACCAGAACATGATGTCGGCGGTGGTCCACGGCTCCCCGTCGGACCACTTCAGGCCCTTCCGGAACGTGAAGGTCCACTCCGAGGCGTCGTCGTTGGACTCCCACGACTCGACCAGCCCGGGCACCACGTCCTTGCCGTCGTTGAGGTACCGCAGCGGGGAGTGACCGTAGAAGAACTCCCGGTTGGAGTCGGCCTTGGCGGCGCCGGTGGTGCCGAACGTGTTCATGTTCATGCGGCCGCCGTACTTGCCGTCGTTGGCCCACAGGTGCGGGATGACGTACGGGTTCTCCGGCAGCCGCTCCTCGACCGGCGGCAGGCCCATGCTGTCCAGCATCGGGGCCTGCTGGTACTTGCCCGGCTTGGCGATCGGGGTCGCCTGCGAGCCGACGGCCTGGGAGCCACTGCCCCCCTGCCCGCCCTGGTCGGAACCACCACCCCCCGACGGCGTGCAGCTGGCCAGGGCAACCGATCCGGCCAGCACCGCTGATCCGTACAGGAAGCTGCGACGAGAGAAACGGCCGTTCTCCATGGGGTCCTCCATTGCGTCCGACGTCAGTGTCAGCGCCCGGACTGCAACGTTGGAAAGAAGGACCTCCGAGTCAGGCGATCAACGAACCTCGCCCACCGGACCTGTCGCTTCGCTCCGCCGCACCACCCGAACGTGTCGAGACTTTACCCATGCGGAGGGCGCCGTGCGAAGACCCTGCGGCGGAAAAGTCGCATCAATTGCGAAAAGGTCTCGAGGACCCCGGGGGTCGACCGATCTCGTTCAGGTGACGGGACCCCCGTGCTCGACCGGACGGCGCAGCGGTCCGGTGCCGCCCTGCTGCCAGGGCAGGGGGCCGGCCAGCGGTCGGTACTCGACGCCGATCGCCGACAACCGCTCCAGGTGCGTGGGAAGCCGGTCCAGGAACTCCTCGTACGAGCGCCCCTCCGGCGACGACCAGGCCACCTCCGCGTGGGCGCAGGCCCGCGGGAACAGCATGTAGTCGACCCGTCGGGTGTCGGGCATGTACTCCCGCCAGACCTGGCACTGGGTGCCCAGCACCTTGTCGTGCACCTCGGCCGGCAGTCCGGTCAGCGGCTCGAACGCGTACGCCTGCTCGAGCGGCAGGTGACCACCGATCGCGTACGCCTCGGTCGGGTCGTCGCTTTGGTAGTAGTCGAAGTAGGTGTGGGTGACCGGGCACATGATCACGTCCATCCCGGCCTTCGCCGCCGCGATCCCGTACGACGCGTCCCGCCAGGCCATGGCCACCGCACCCTCCAGCGGACCCTCGTCGTTGATCTCGTCCCAGCCGACCAGGCGGCGACCGCGGGCGGCCAGCCAGTCGCGCAGCTGCTCGGTCAGCCAGCGCTGCAGGTACTCCGGGCCGGGGAGACCTCGCCGCTCGGCCAGCTCGCGAGCTGCCGGGCTGGCGATCCACTCGTCGCGGGGGCACTCGTCGCCGCCGACGTGCACGTACTGGCTGTCGAAGACCTCGAGCAGCTCGGTGTAGAGGTCGAAGATCACCGTCATCGCGTCGTCGGTCATGTTGAGCACCTCGGGGAAGACGCCGAAGGTGGTCGCCGGCTGGTAGCCGGTCTCGGGGTGGTTGCCGAGCTCGGGGTAGGCGGCCAGCAGCGCCAGCACGTGGCCGGGGAACTCCAGCTCGGGCATCACCGTGATGCCCCGGTCGGCGGCGTAGCGGACCAGCGCCCGGAGTTGATCATGGGTGTAGAAGCCGCCGTGCGGGGTGCCGTCGGCGAAGTCCTGGTGGTGTCGCTGGGTCTCGGACCGCCAGCTGGCCCGCTCCTGCAGCTTCGGGTACCGTGTCCGAGGCGAACCGCCAGCCCTGGTCCTCGGTCAGGTGCAGGTGGAACACGTTGTACTTGTGCAGCGCGATCAGGTCGACGAAGCGGAACAGGTCGGCCAACGGCATGAAGTGCCGACCCACGTCGAGGTGCACGCCGCGCCAGCCGAACCGCGGCTCGTCGACGATCCGGACACCGTCCAGCCGCAGCGTGTCTCCGGACGGGGCGGGTCGGAGCGCCGAGGCCGGCAGCAGCTGGCGCAGGGTCTGGGTGGCCCAGTTGAGCCCTCGGGCGCCGGCCGCGGTGATCACGATCCCGTCGTCGTCGACCTCCACCACGTACGCCTCGTCGGCCAGGCTGTCGTCGCGGACCAACCGCAGCGCGCCGTCGGCCGCGGCCGGGAGCTCGAGACCGGTGCCGGGGGCGAGCAGCCGGCGCACGACGGCCGCCCAACCGGGCTGGTCGGTGTTGATGGCCAGGTCCTCGGTCAGCGTGAAGCTGCCCGTCTTCGGCTCGGTGCTCGCCGGTCGGGGGAGGACGGATCGGGTGGACGACGTCGTCGGAGAGGTCACCTGCTTCACCTTAGGCGCTGGTCCGTGCCGTCGTCAGAGACGTCGTCAGGGACGCCGTCTGGGTCGGGGCCGGCGTCTAGGTCAGACCGCCGTCTGGGTCGGGACCGCCGTCAGGCGAGTGCGTACGCCTGCGGATCGGCCAGCAGGTCGGCGAAGATCAGCTCGGCGGCGCCGATGGTCAGCACATCGGGTCCGAGGGCAGCCGGCACCACCTCGACGTCGGCGGCCAGGGCGGCGAACCCGGTGTGGCGGACCAGCTCCTGCAGCCGACCGTCGGACGCTCCAGCCAGGTCGGCGAGGAACCCGCCGAGGACCACGGCCTCCGGGTCGAGGGCGGTGATCACGTCGGACAGCCCCTGAGCCAGCCAGCCGAGCTGGCGGTCGATCTCCGCGGTGACCCGGTTCGACCGGTCGCCCGCCAGCGCCGCCGGCAGCTGCTCGGCCGAGGCGTCGTCCAGACCGACAGCGGCCAGCAGCCGGTCGCGGCGGACCTCGGTCTCCAGGCAGCCGACCCGGCCGCAGTGACACGGCAGCCCGCCGGGGTGCACCACCCGGTGGCCGAACTCCCCGGCGTAGCCGTGTCGGCCGAGGACCGGCTGACCGGAGGCCACGATCCCGCCGCCGATGCCACTGGCGCTGCCGTTGAGGTAGACGAAGTCCTGCCGGCCGCGGCCGGCCCCGAACCAGGCCTCGGCCACCAGGGCGGTGCGGGCGTCGTTGGCCACCGCACACCGGTAGCCGGTGGCCGCGGCGATCCGGTCCCCGAACGGCTCCTCCCGCCACTGCAGGTGCGGCGCCAGGGTCACCGTGCCGGACGTGCGCTCGACCAGACCGGGCACGGCGATCCCCACCCCGAGGACGGAGAAGCGGCTGTCCAGCTCCGATCGCATCCCGGCCACCAGGGCGGCGACCAGGTTGACCGCCTCGTCGGCGCTCAGGGAGCCAGCCGGTGGGGTAGCGGACCCGCTTGTGCACCACCCCGCCCAGCCCCACCAGCCCGACGGTGATCGGCGTCGATGTCGGGGTTGACCGTCAGCACGGCGACGGTGTCGGTGGCCACGACCAGCGGGCTGGGTCGGCCGACCCCTGAGGACCCGGTCGGCCCGGTCTCGCTGACCAGGCCGCGGGTCGCCAGCTCGGCCACCAGAGCACCGATCGTCGACCGGTTCAGACCGGTCCGCCGGGTGAGCGCGGCCCGGGACTGGGCCCCCTCGCGGTGGGTCAGGGTGAGCAGTCGACTGAGGTTGCGGGCACGAGCCGACGCGGTCGAGCCCGGCGGCGGGGCGACCTCGCTCATCGGCGCACCTCTCGCTCGTCGTCCTCTCGTCGTCTCGGCTGCTGCGGTGTCTTTGTTGTCGTCTCCGACATGCCCGACTGCCTCGTACGGTAACGCATCCAGCTCTTGACGGGACCTCCTGACGAGCAATATGTTGTTGGATGTCAACATTTGTTCCGACGCCACTGGAGGCATCCCCATGAGCTTCACCCCCACCCCCGCCGACAAGTTCTCCTTCGGTCTGTGGACCATCGGCTGGGTCGGCCAGGACCAGTTCGGCAGCGCCAGTCGCGCCCCGCTGGACGTGGTCGAGGCGGTCACCAAGCTGGGGGAGCTCGGGGCGTACGGACTGACCTTCCACGACAACGACCTGTTCCCGTTCGAGGCGACCGACGCCGAGCGCGCCGCCCAGATCGACCGGCTGAAGAAGGTGCTGGCCGACACCGGCGTGACGGTGCCGATGATCACCACCAACCTGTTCAGCCACCCGGTGTTCAAGGACGGTGGCGTCACCTCCAACGACCGCTCGGTCCGCCGCTTCGCGCTGCGCAAGCTGCTCCGCAACATCGACCTGGCCGCCGAGCTGGGTGCGGAGACCTTCGTCATGTGGGGCGGTCGCGAGGGCAGTGAGTTCGATGCGGCCAAGGACGTGCAGGCCGCACTGGCCCGCTACCGCGAGGGCGTCAACATGCTGGCCGAGTACGTCACCGACCAGGGCTACGACCTCCGCTTCGCCATCGAGCCGAAGCCGAACGAGCCCCGCGGCGACATCCTGCTGCCGACCGTCGGCCACGCGATCGCCTTCATCCACACCCTCGACAAGCCGGACCTGTTCGGCGTCAACCCCGAGGTCGGCCACGAGCAGATGGCCGGGCTGAACTTCACCCACGGCATCGCCCAGGCCCTCGACGCCGGCAAGCTGTTCCACATCGACCTGAACGGTCAGCGCAGCATCAAGTTCGACCAGGACCTGGTCTTCGGCCACGGTGATCTGCAGAACGCCTTCTCGCTGGTCGACCTGCTGGAGAACGGTGGCCCCGGTGGCGGCCAGGCCTACACCGGCCCGCGCCACTTCGACTACAAGCCCAGCCGGACCGAGGACTACGACGGCGTCTGGGAGTCGGCCGCGGCCAACATGCGGATGTACCTGATCTTCAAGGACCGCGCCGCCGCCTTCCGCGCCGACCCCGAGGTGCAGGCGGCCCTGGCCGACGCGCGGGTGGCCGAGCTGTCCGAGCCCACCCTCAACCCCGGTGAGACCTACACCGAGCTGCTGGCCGATGCTTCTGCCTATGAGGACTTCGACGCAGAGCCGTACTTCAACGGCAGCGGGCTTCGGTTTCGTGAAGCTGCAGCAGCTGATGCTCGAGCACCTGATGGGGGCCCGCGGGTGACGTTGGTCGCGGGGGTGGACTCGTCCACCCAGTCGGTGAAGGTGGTCGTCTGCGACGCCGACACCGGTGAGGTCGTCCGCTCCGGGCGCGCGTCGCACCCCGACGGCACGGAGGTCTCGGCGGCGGCCTGGCTGTCCGCCTACCGCGAGGCGACGGCCGATCCGTCGTTGCTGGAGGGCGTCGAGGCGATCAGCGTCGGCGGCCAGCAGCACGGCATGGTGACGCTGGACGCCGACGGCGAGCTGGTCCGCGATGCCCTGCTGTGGAACGACAACCGCTCCGCCCAGGCGGCGTTGGACCTGATCGACGACCTCGGTGGTGCGCAGGCCTGGGCCGACGCGGTCGGAGCGGTCCCGGTGGCCTCCTTCACCGCGTCCAAGATCAGGTGGCTGGCCCGCAACGAGCCGGAGAACGCTGCCCGGGTGCACCGGGTGGTGCTGCCGCACGACTACCTGACCTGGGAGATCGGTGGCCGGTCCTTCGACCCGGTGACCGACCGCGGTGACGCCTCCGGCACGGCCTACTTCGACGCCGTGGCCGACAGCTACCGCGACGACCTGGTCGAGCTGGCTTTCGGTCGTGGTCTGGAGCTGCCGCGGGTGGCCGCCCCGGACGAGGTGGTGGGCGAGTCGCCGGAGGGGATGAAGATCGGTCCCGGGACCGGCGACAACGCGGCGTCGGTGCTCGGCATGGTGGTGCCGGATCGCACCGCGCTGATCTCGCTCGGCACCAGCGGCGTGGCCTGCCTGCGCAGTGACCGGCAGACCCACGACGCCAGCGGGGTGGTGGCCGGCTTCGCCGACGCCACCGGTGCCTTCCTGCCGCTGGTCTGCACCCTCAACGGGGCCCGCAACCTGGTGGCCATGGCCAAGACGCTGAACGTCTCGCTGGACGAGTTCAGCGCCCTGGCCGTCTCGGCCCCGGCCGGCAGTGAGGGGCTGGTCTTCCTGCCGTACCTGGAAGGGGAGCGGACCCCGCCGCTGCCGGACGCTCGCGGCGAGCTCCGCGGTGCCACCCTGTCCAACCTGACCGCAGCCAACCTGGCCCGCGCCACCATCGAGGGCGTGCTCTGGAGCCTGGCGTACGGGGTGCAGGTGCTGCGCGAGCAGGCCTCCCCGGTCGACCAGGTGATGCTGACCGGCGGTGCGGCCCAGTCGCCGGCGGTGCGCACCATCGCCGCTGCCGTCTTCGGGGTCCCGGTGCTGGCCACCGACCCGTACGAGAGCGTGGCCGTGGGGGCCGCCCGGCAGGCCGCCTGGGTGCTGACCGGGTCGCTGCCGGACTGGTCGGCGCCGATCTCGGGCACGTACGAGCCCCAGCCGGGGGAGACCGAGGCTGCTGTCGAGCTGGACGCGCGCTACCGGGAGGCGCTGGCCGAGGTGACGGCGCGGTCCTGAGGCCGAGCGAGAGCGGGACGTACTCGGCGTACCGATGGCGGTAGCACAAGTGCTACCGTGACCAGATGGATGCCGAGGTGGGGCTGAGGGAGCTCCGTCAGAACGCCAGTGAGCTCGTCCAGCGCGCCGAGCGCGGGGAACAGGTGACGGTGACCGTCGCCGGACGCCCGGCCGCGGTGCTGGGTCCGGTGGCGGGACGTCGATGGCAGAGCTGGAACGCCGTGGCCGAGGTGTTCGCCGTGCCGGTGGACGTCGAGCTCGTCGTCGACCTGCGGCGCGCTGACGACGGGCCGGTCGACCCGTGGGTGGCGAACGACGGAACCGGTCGGTAGCCGATGACCCGCGGGATCCTCGACACCAGCGTGCTGATCGCCGCTGACGTGCGCCCGATCCCCGGTGAGCTGGCGATCAGCGTCGTCAGCCTGGCCGAGCTGCAGTTCGGTGTCCTGGTGGCCGCCGACGACGACGCCAGGTCGCTTCGACTCCGGCGCCTGAGCGTCATCCAACGGCACTTCGACCCGCTGCCGGTGGACGAGACCGTCGCCGAGAGCTACGGGATGCTGGCGGCGCGGGTCGTCAGGGTCGGACGCCAGCCGCGCGCTCGGAGCCTGGACCTGTTGATCGCGGCCACGGCCCACGCTCATGGCGCCACTCTCTACACCCGCAACGTCGATGATCTGCGGGGGCTCACTGATCTCGTCACGGTCGAACGCGTCTGAGGTCGTCCGGGGTTCGCGTGGTGCACGTCACGCTCGCGGGCCCGGCGAGAGACCCCGTGGGCCGGGAGAATGAGCGCCACTATGAGCACTCAGCTTCCTCCGCTTGACTGGCCGCACTACGGCATCGGCTTCGTGCCCGCCGTGAAGCGGGTCTTCCAGAAGTACGCCACCTTCTCCGGCCGGGCCAGCCGGAGCGAGTTCTGGTGGTGGACCCTCGCCAACGGCATCGTCGTCACCGTCCTCTACGGCTTGATCGCCGCGCTGGCCTTCGCTGGCCGGACCCCCGACGGCGAACCCGGCCGGGCGCTGATCGCCCCGACCGTGCTGCTGGTCATCTGGGCCCTCGCGATCATCGTCCCGTCCATCGCCGTCACGGTCCGGCGCCTTCACGACGCCGGGCAGAGCGGCTGGTTCTACCTGTTCAGCGTGTTCGGTCTGGGCATCGTGACGCTGGTGTTCTGCGCGATGGAGACCTCGCCGGCCGCGGCCAAGTACGGCCCGCCCTACCCGCAGGGCTACGCGCCCGGCGGCTACGGCTACGCAGACCCGAACCAGGCCTACGGCCCGCCTCCCGGCCAGCAGCAGTACTGACCTCCCGACCTCCGAGCCGCCGTGAACCCCGGGTCCACGGCGGCTCTGTCGTCTCCGGGTAGCCGAGCCTTCCCGGGCCGAGGATCAGCGCGGCCAGACGCCGGAGCTGCCGCGTCGGTGGCTGCCGAGCAGGTGGGTGTCCACGATCCCGACCGCTTCCATCAGCGCGTACATGGTGGTCGGCCCGACGAACCGGAAACCCTTCTTGCGCAGGGCTTTGGCCAGGGCCACCGACTCCGGCGAGCTGGTCGGGATACCGGCGTAGCTGGTCGGGGTCGGGGTGTCCGCCGGCTGGAAGGACCAGACGAACTCGGCCAAGCCGCCCTCGCCCCGCAGTGCGACCGTCGCCGCGGCGTTGGCGATGGTGGCGTCGACCTTGGCGCGGTTGCGGACGATGCCGGTGTCGGCCATCAACCGGTCGACGTCGGACTGGTCGAACGCCGCCACCGTGTCGGGATCGAAGTCGGCGAAGGCGGCCCGGAAGCTGTCCCGCTTGCGCAGGATCGTCAGCCACGACAGCCCGGACTGGAAGGCTTCGAGACTGAGCCGCTCGAACAGCCCGCGCTCGTCTCGGACGGGCATGCCCCACTCGCTGTCGTAGTAGGTCCGGAGTGGCTCGTCGGTCGCCCACGTCGGTCGAGCCAGACCGTCCTCGCCGACCACCAGATCCGGGTTGTCCGTCATTGCTCGTCCACTGTCCTTCTCTTCTGTCGCAGCGATGCTGACCTCTCCAGCACGTCAGTCGCTCAGCCCGGTGGCTCGTAGGGTGATGTTGATCCGGCCCTCGGTCAGACCGCAGTCCTCCGGTGCGGTGCCGGGGATGATCTTGGTGACACCGTGGTAGGCCAGCCGGGCCGGTCCGCCGAAGACGAACAGGTCGCCCGACCGCAGGTCGACGTCGGTGTGTGGGCGGTTCCGGTTCTCGGTGTTGCCGAACCGGAAGACGCACGCGTCGCCGATCGAGAACGAGACCACGGGATCCAGGCTGATCTCGTCCTTGTCCTGGTGCAGCCCCATCCGCGCCGTCGCGTCGTAGACGTTGATCAGCGCCGTGTCCGGGCGGTACCCCGACGGATCGGGCCAGCCGACCGCGGTGAGCGCGTCGCGGCCGAGATCGACCAGCCAGTCCGGCATCGGCAGCACCCGCTCGCCGTTCACGTCGCGGGCGTGCCGGGAGTAGCTGTAGGGCTGCCAGTGCCAGCCCAGGCAGACGGTCTTCACCGACATCGGGTGCCCCCGGACGCTGGCCGAGCGGAGCGGCACCGGTCCCGCCGCCCACTCCTCGACGGCCGTCACCAGCTCCCGCTGCTGCTCTGGCGTCAGCCAACCGGGGGCGTGGACCGCTCCAGGTGCGACCTCGTACGGATCGGTCGGTCGCTCGACGTCGAACAGGGTCACGTGCGGCTCCGCTCCAGGTCGAGCAGCGTGCGCTTGGCCTCCAGACCGCCCAGGTACCCACCCAGGCTGCCGTCGCTGCGCAGGACCCGGTGGCAGGGAACGACCACCGGCAACGGGTTGGTGGCGCAGGCCGTCCCCACGGCGCGGGTCGCCGCCGGACGCCCGGCCAGGGTGGCCAGCTCGGTGTAGGAGACGGTGTGGCCGTACGCGATGGTCGGCAGCAGCTGCTGCACGGTGCGCCGGAACTCCCCGCTGGTGCTCGAGTCGAGCGGCAGGTCGAAGGTCCGGCGGCGACCCGCGAAGTACTCGTCGAGCTCCCGGGCGGCCGGGTCGAGCCGCTGGGGCGCCTCCAGAATCCGAGGGCTGACCGTGGCGGCCAGCTGGCCGAGGACCTGGTCGTGACCCTGGCTGGCGAAGGCGACCCGGGTCAGTCCGCGGTCACTGGCCACCAGCAGCAGCTGACCGAGGGGCGAGTCGACGGTCCGGTAGGCCAGGTCGAGCAGGTCGGACTCGGCAGCCCGCCGGGCGAGTCCGTCACGGAGCCGCTGCAGGGTGGCGTCGTCGACGGCGCGCAGGGCATCGAGGGGATCGGTGATGGTCATGGTCGTCCTCCTGTGGTCGGTCCCGCCAACCGTTTCCGCAGCGTACGCAGGCCGTCCGACACTGCCCGGCGGGCAGCCTCGGGGGTGCCACCGAGCTCGGTGGCCACCTGCGCGTACGGGAGGTCGGCGAGGTAGTGGAGCGTGACCGCGAGCCGCTGCTTGTCGGGCAGCGACCGCACCGCATCGGCCAGCTCGTCGTCGCCCGAGCCGGGCTGGCCCAGGGTGGACACGCCGTCGTCGTGATCGGGCGTCGGCGTGGCCCGCCGCTCCCGAGCGCGGACGGCGTCGACGGCCTTCCGGTACGCGATCGTGGCGAGCCAGGCGCCGTGGTCGGCCCCGGCCGGGAGGTCCGGGTAGGCCCGGAGTCCGGCCAGGAACGTCTCCGACCAGGCGTCGTCGGCGTCGACCGGCCCGAGCACGGCGCGACAGACCCGCCAGACCCGGGCGCCGTGGGCCCGGACCAGCTGGTCGAACGGTGGTTTCGCAGTCATCACAGAAGAAGACGTCCCAGCGACAGGAAACGTGAGGTCAGCGGTCGAGAAGAACGGGAGGTCGGGGCCGAGGACGACGTGAGGTCAGGGCCGAGAAACGGCACCGCCCCCGTCGCCGAAGCGACGAGGGCGGTGGCCGAACCGGTACCGACGAGGTCAGCCGTTGTCGGACTTGAGGTCCTCGGCCTTGGCCTGCAGGTTCGCCAGCGCCTCGTCCTTGGCGGCCTCCGCCGATGCGGCGGCGTCGCTGGCCGACTCGCCGACGGTGGTGACGGCGTCGTCGACCTTGAGCGCGGCAGCGTCGGCCGCGTTCCCGGCCGCCGAGCCGGCGGTGGCGGCAGCCTCCGCGACCTGGTCGGCAGGGGAGTCGCCGCCCCCGCTCACCTTGTCCTTGAGGTCGTCGAAGACCCCGCTGGCCTTGTCCTTGGCGCTGGCGAAGGCGCTCGAGGCGTCGCCGGCGCCGAGGGAGCCGTCGCCGTCGGCATCCAGCTTCTGCTTGGCCTCGTCGATCAGGCCGGTGGCCTTGACCTTCGCGTCGTCGATCACCTTGGAGGCGTCGGCGGCGTCGACATCGCCGTCACCGTCGCTGTCGAGCTTGTCCTTGGCCGCGTCCACCAGGTCGCTGGCCTTGTCCTTGGCTGCCTCGAAGGCGTCGCCCGCCTTCTCGCCGAGCTCTTCGGCCTTGTTCTTGATCTCGTCCAGGAACCCCATACCGCTTGCCTCTCTCTTCGCCCGCCGCGTAGCGCGGAGCGGATCCTGGCCGTCATGGTAGAGCGCCCCGAGGGCACCTGCCGAGGGGGCGTCCCCGCATCACTGGGCCGGAATCCGCAGATCGTTCGGAAGACGGACAACACCTGACCGCTTTCGGGAGACAACTCGGCCAACACCCGTCAGCGATCGTGGGCGTTCTCCGACCCCGCGATCGCGAGGGCGGAGGGAACGGGTGAGGTGTGATGTTCGTCATGGTGTACGTCGGGTGCCGCGAGCCGCCGGTTCGCGTCGGCGTCCGCTCTTGTATAAGGTCGCGCGCCATAGCGGAGGTGGCAGTGTGGTCAGTCGTTCGATGGTGGGAGTCTGCGGGACAGCCCTGGTGATGGGCCTGCTCGCGGCTGGCTGCACCCCTGATCCCGGCCCCGGTCCGGGGACTTCGCCGTCGCCTTCGGTGTCGTCGGCGGCCCCGAGCCCGATACCGACGGAGAACGCTCAGGAGCGCCAGCAGCGGCTGGATTTCGAGGCGGCGGAGAAGGCGTATCTGACGGCGTTTGCGGAGTCTGGACGACTGGCGATGAGTGGCGGGAGCCAAGAAGCCGACCAAGGTTCTGCTGGATAACACTGGCGGGTTCTACCTCGACGTTCAGATCAACGACTTGAAGATGCTGAAGGAGAACGGCTGGCGTGCGGATCGGCCCGTCAACGACGTCGGTCACCGCCGACGGTGGCTGGAGTCCGAAGGAGCTGGCACTTGACCGCCTGCGAGGACGTCAGCAAGGTCAAGTTGCTTGACAAGCACGGCAAAGAAGTCGCGAAGGATCGACCCATCGCGATTCGTGCAGACGCTGACGGCGACGAGAGCAGACGGCGCCTGGAAGATCACTGATGTCGAGTCCAAGACGTCGTCAAGAACTTCGACGAACGAGGCGGGTGCGATCGATGAAGCGAGTTCTGCGCGCCAATGTTCGTCGCTGCGCTTCTGATGTTGTCGTTGGCTGCAGTTCTTGTCCGATGCCGAGCGCCGCGGCTGAGCGAATGCGAAGCAATCGGTCATCTGGGAAGTGCAAGTGAAGCGCTGCAGAGTCGGAGAAGATCAAGCCGGCATCGATCAACGGCGCGCCACCTCGCGGGCGGCGCCGAGCCGCAGGCCCGACCCCTGAACAACAGCTGGCGATCTACCAGCGTGCCTTGAAGTCCTACGAAACCCAGCTCGGCAACTACCGCGATTGCGTCGCCGCCGCGAAGGCGGAGGCCTGTGCCGGTCCCGGCGAGTTCGCGCAGCTGACTGGTGTTCTCGTCACGCTCACCGGCACGCCCGGCGGTCCGCCTCTCATGTCACCCGGCCAAGCCGGCGCTATCGCCGTGGCCCGCCTCCAGCTCCCGCTGAACGCGCCGAAGGTCGGCCCGGACCCCAAGGTGAACAAGTGGAAGATGGCGGCCGTCGGCTACCCGCTCTGGGTGTGGGCTGAAGGTCCGGAGCACATCGGGCCCGTCAGCGACAGCGTGGCCGGGCTCTCGGTCTCGCTCGATGCCCAGCTGACCAAGACGGTGTTCCAGATGGGCGACGGGAAGACGGTCACCTGCACCGGCGGCGGCACGCCGTACCGGAAGGGCGTGAAGGCGGCCACGCCGTCCCCGGACTGCGGCTACCGCTACGAGAAGCCGAGCCTGCCCAAGGGTGACTACACCGTCACGGCCGTCGCGTACTGGGCGGTCACTTGGAACGTGAACGGCACGAGCGGCGTCATCACCGTGCCCCGCGTGGCCAGTGCTCCGCTCCCGGTGGGCGAGGTCCAGGTCCTCGTCCGCTGAGCCGCTCGGGTCAGCAGGCGGGCACCATCCGTCCAAACGCCTGAGCTCGTCATCGACTGGCGACTAGTGGCTGCTTCAGCTGCGCCGAAGCAGCCCGAACTCGCCACTCGGTGGGCTCACCCGTGAGCCCTGCGACGAACCTCAGCGGTAGTTGCTGAACTGCACCGCGAAGTCGTAGTCCTGCGCCTTGATCAGGGCCTGGACGGTCTGCAGGTCGTCGCGGCTCTTGGAGCTCACTCGGAGCTCGTCGCCCTGGATCTGGGTCTTGACGCCCTTCGGGCCCTCGTCTCGGATGAGCTTGGAGACCTTCTTGGCGTTCTCCTGGGTGATGCCCTCGGACGTGGTCGCGGTGATCTTGTAGAGCTTGCCCGACGAGCGAGGCTCGCCGGCGTCCAGGGACTTCAGGCTCACCCCACGGCGTACGAGCTTCGACTGGAACACGTCCAGGACGGCCTTGACCCGCTCCTCGGAGTTGGCCTCCAGCTCGATCGCCTCGCCCGACCAGGCGATGGACGCGTCGGTGTTCTTGAAGTCGAACCGCTGCCGGACCTCCTTCACGGCCTGGTTGAGCGCGTTGTCGACCTCCTGCCGGTCCACCTTGCTGACGATGTCGAACGAGCTCTCCGAGGCCATCGGTTGTCTCCTCCTGGGGTTCGGGTCACTGGGCTCTGACGTACGTTAGCGCCGACCGCGTCGAACGGATTGGGCGGTCCAGGCGTGAGTTGCTATTGTTTGCGATCGTTGCCGAGGCCCGTGAGGGACGCAGGCGGCATGGCAGGTTGCCCGAGTGGCCAAAGGGAGCAGACTGTAAATCTGCCGGCATCGCCTACGTTGGTTCGAACCCAACACCTGCCACACCAGGTCGAACGTCCTCTCACCAGGGCGTTCGACCTTTGTGTTTCCGGACCTGCCCCGAGCCCTCCGTCCCGCGGGCAGGGTCTCCGGTCAGGCCGCCAGTGCCGCGCGGTCCGAGCCGCCCCTCGACCGACCGCTCGACGAGCCCACCAGTCGATCGTCCCGAGCGCCGGTGTAGCAGGCCAGGTAGCTGTCGAGCGTGGCTTCGACGTCGTGTGACTCGGCCAGCCGACGGCTCTCGATCCCCATCCGCTCCCGCAGCCCGGGAGCGGTGAGCAGGGCGGTCAGGTGGCCGGTGAGCAGGTGGGGGTGCTCGGGCGGGTAGAGGTAGCCGTTGCGTCCGTGGCGCACCAGATGGGGGAGGGCGACCGCATCGGCGGCGACCACCGGCGCACCGGACGCGATCGCCTCCAGGGTGACGAGGCTCTGCAGCTCGGCGATCCCCGGCGCGCAGAAGACCGCGCAGTCGGCGTACGCGCGCCGGAGCCGTTCGGTGGAGACGGTGCCCCAGAACTCGACCCGGTCGGTGACGTCGAGGTCGGTGGCGAGCTGGCGGAGCAGGCCGAGCTGGCTGCCGTTGCCGACGTAGACGAGCCGCGCCGGCACCTCGGCCGGCACCTCGGCGAACGCACGGAGCAGGTCCTCGACCCGCTTCTCCTGCTCGAGTCGACCCACGAACAGGACGAACGGGTCGCCGGCGCCCTCCCCGGTCTCCCCGCCGGGCCGGAACTGGTCGAGGTCGATGCCGTTGGAGATCACCTGGGCCAGGGGCAGACCGGCTCGCTCGGCCAGCACCTCCGCGGCCAGCAGCGTCGGCGTGGTCAGCACGTCGGCCCGGCCGAACACCCGAGCGAGGTCGCGCCAGGCCCACTCCCCGAGCCGGCGACGGACACCCTCGGGCACGGGGACGTGCGGCAACAGGTTCTCCGGCATGAAGTGGTTGGTGGCGACGACCCGGATGTCGGCGCGCTGCGCCGCGGCGAGCACCGCGCGACCGACCGGGAGGTGCGACTGGACGTGGACCACGTCGTACGACGTGGAGCTGATCAGCTCGGCCGCCTCGCGCGCGGCGACGCCGGGGAGGCAGATCCGCACGCCCTGGCCGTGCGGCAGCCGGACCGAGGTGAACCGTTCGTCGACCAGCCCGGCCCGCGACCGGCGGGAGCGGGGACCGTCCACCGAGGGATAGGCGACGGTCACCGTGTGCCCGCGCCCAGCCAGGCCGGCGGCCAGCCGCTCGGTGGCCGCCCCGGCGCCGTTCAGGAACTCCGGGTACTGGTCAGCGGCGAGCAGGATGCGCATGGTGGTTCCTTGTCTGGGGCACGGCGAGAGGGCGTGGTGACGGACGACCCGGACCGTCGCCGGTCCCTCCGGGGAAGGAGTCGACAGCGTCGTCGTGGCGGGCCAGGCGGATGACACCGGCCGCGGCAGCCGCGCCGGCGATGATCATGATCAACAGGCGGAGCGGGGTGAGCTGGGGCGTCTCGGCCAGGACAGCCATCCCGATCACGAGCGCGACGACGGGGTCGGTGAGGGCGCTGGTGGCCGTGACCGCGGAGGCCGCGCCGGCGGCGTACGCCTGCTGGATCGACCAGGCGCCGGCCGACAGGGCGAGCGGGACGAAGCAGACCAGCCCGATGAGGGTGCCCGTCGACAGGTCGTGCGTCGTGGTCAGGTCCTGGGCCAGCAACCGGAAGGTGGAGGAGGCGGTACCGAAGTTCGCGGCTCCGGCGATGCTCAGCAGCACCGGAGCCAGCCAGGGGGCTCACGGCACGGCGGCGACCACCGGTGAGCCGCCGGGCGACCAGGTGCAGGAGCACTGTCACGGTCAGCACCGTCGCTGCGACGGTGATCATCAGGACCGGAGTGGGCGTGGTCCCGGCCGGGGCGTCGCTGACCGCGTAGACGAAGGCGCCGACGCCGAGAACCACCGCGATGGCGGCGGCGACCACCGAGCGGGGCGGTCGACGGTGGGCGAGCACCGCCGTCGCGACGATCGTGGTGGGGACGGCGAGCACGTTGATCGGCTGGGTGAGGCTGATCGGGGCGAGCGAGAGGGCCAGGACGTGGCAGCCGGTGCCGAACGCCATCAGGAGGAACCCGCGACGCCAGCGGGGATCGGCGACCAGGGTGCCGAGGTGACGCAGGGCGAGCCGTCGGCGTACGGGTGCGGTCTCCTCCGCCGAGGGCGCGAGCGTGGAGCGGACGGCCCGGTGCTGGCTCACGGCGGCGATACCGAAGGTGATGGCCGCGGTGACCGCCAGCAGGACCGCGATGATCGTCATCGGACCTCGACCCGACGCCGCCGTCGGCGCGGTCGGCGCCCGTGGGGCGGGCGGCGGCCCCGGGCGGCCGGCCGGTCGAAGATCACCCTGCCAGCATCGGTGCTGCTCGCTGTGCCGAACCTGAGAGAGGTCGCGACGCCGGATGACGACTCGGCGAAGCCGCGGTTACGCCTCGGCCACGCGGGGCAGCCGCAGCTCGAAGCGGCACCACCCGTCCGGACCGTCGACCACCCGGGCGTCACCGCCGTGGGCTCGCAGGGCCGCCCGGCTGATGGCCAGTCCGAGACCGCTGCCGCCGGCGTCGCGGGTCCGGGCCTCGTCCAGCCGGACGAACCGCTCGAAGACGCGCTCGCGGTCCTCGACCGGGATGGTCGGACCGTCGTTGTCCACCCACACGATCGCGTCGGTCGCGGTCACGGTGAGGACCAGCCGTACGGTCGTCCGGGCGTGCCGGGCGGCGTTGTCGACGACGTTGCGCAGCGCCTGACCCAGGCTCTGCTGATCGCCGAGGACCCGGGCGGGGGCCATCTCGACGACCACCCGGACACCGCCGGTGAGCCGGAGCCGTCGCAGCTCCTCCCCGAGCAGGTCGTCCAGGTCGACCTCCGCGCGCTGGGCGGCGAGCTCCTGGGTGTCGACCCGGGCCAACGTCATCAGGTTCTCCACCAGTCCGCGGAGCCGCGCGATCTCCAGGTTCATCGTCTCCAGCAGGGCGGTCTGCCGTTCTGGCGCTGCCGTCACGGCCAGCTCGCCGGCCGACGTCAGGGTGGCCAACGGGCTCCGGAGCTCGTGGCTGGCGTCGGAGACGAAGGCGCGCTGAGCAGCGTCGGAGACCTGGAGCCGGTCGAGCATCGTGTTCATGGTGGCGGCGAGGGCGGCGATCTCGTCGCGCGTCGGTGGCACGGCGACCCGGTCGGTGAGCCGGTGGCTGTCGATCTCCGCCACCGTGGACCGGATGCTCTCGACCGATCGCAGGGCCCGGCCGACGAGCATCCAGACCGCGACGGCCACCGAGCCGAGCAGGAGCGGGGTCCCGGCCAGGAGGAAGACGGCGACGGTCTCGATGGTGTCCCGCTGGATGCCGATGGGCACCGCCGACTGCACGAAGTAGGTGACGTCGTCGAGTCGCGTGGCGGTGGTCACCACCGTCCACTCACCGCCCGCGCCGTGCTCGATGTCATCCAGATCGGCCTCGGCGTCGGTGTACTCGCCGACCTCGGGTCGCTGCGACGACATCGGGTCACGGGACAGGTCGTTGCTCGACGCCGCGATCACGGTGCCGTCGGCGTCCAGGATCTGGAGGACGGAGTTCCCCCGGGTCCGTTGGCTGATCGCCTCACCGGTCGCGTCGAGGCCGTCGGTGCTCAACTGGGCCACGACTTCCGAAGCCCGGGCCCGAGCGTTCGCGGTGGCCGTCTGCTCGAGATCGTTCTCCAGCGTGTAGAGCAGGACCGCGCCACCGACGACCAGCGCGGCGAAGACGACGACGACCGCGACGATCACCGACCGCGCCCGCACGCCGATCCGCTGACCGGTGCGTGAGAGCCGCTGCCAGAGCGACCTCGGCGAGGTCGTCACCCCGCCGGTCGGCACGGCCGGGCGCCGGTCGGTGGGAGACGTCACGGCGGTAGGAGCTCCTGGGTGGTCAGCGAAGCGGTGCGGGCCGGGTCGTCCGAGGTGATGATCCCGGATGGCTCGCCGGCCGGGCGTGGTCGGCAGACCGAGGTGCCACCGACGCGACGTCCAGCCCACCGCACCGTAACCCAGGCCGGTCGACCTCTGCTGCCTCGAGCTGCAGACTCCTGCTCGGGACCACGAGGCCGGAGAGTCCGCAGCCGATCCGGCTGCTGGGCGGCGGAGACCCGGTCCACGAACACGATCGCCGTCGCGCAGATCGCCACCGCCAGCAGCCAACCGCCGAGGACGTCGGTGGACCAGTGGTACCCCAGGTAGACCCGGGTCGCACCGATGGCGGCCGCGATCCCGACACCGGCCAGCACGACGGTCGTGCGAGCCCACCGCGTCGTCACGGTGGACGCGAGGAAGAGGGCGCCGAGGACCCAGACCACGGCTCCGCTGGTGGTGTGGCCGGACGGGAACGAACCGTCGAGGGCGGGCGCGCCGAGCAGCCCGGCCACCGGCGGCCGCGGCCGAGCCACCAGCTGCTTGGCGAAGAAGACGATCGCTCCCGTCTCGACGACGGTGATCAACAAGGCGGCGGACAGCAGGAACCGTCTCGTCCGCCACCACAGCAGGAACGCCCCACCGGCCGCGAGGACGTCCACCACGGGGAACGACCCGAGACGGGTGATCACGTCAGCGGCGACGGTGGCCGCGGACGATCGGCCCGCCAGTGCCAGGGCGGTACCGACCCGGTCCAGCGCCGTGACGGGCTGCAGCTGCTGCATCCACCAGGCCAGGACGAGGAAGGCCAGCCAGCCGAGGGCAGCGGTGACGCCCCATCCTCGACTGATCTTCGCTGCTGATCTCGACATCTCTGCTCCCTCCCTCCCGAGCGTGCGGCGGCCGTCGCTCGAACCCGAGCATCGACGGTCGCACCTGAGATGATGCTGTGCGCTGCATCTGTTGACCGACGGCGGCGAGCCGGACGACCGCCGTACGTACGCGGACTCAGGTCGGGCTCAGGTCCGGCGGTGGACAATCACTGCGACACCGGTCGAACCAGAGGAACAGACGTGAAGGTCTTGGTCGTGGAGGACGAGCACCGTCTGGCCACCGTGGTCAAAGAAGGCTTGCAGGCCGAGGGTTTCGAGGTCGACATCGTCTCCGACGGCGTGGTGGGTCTGTGGGCGGCGACCGAGAACGGCTACGACGCCATCGTGCTCGACATCATGCTCCCCGGTCTGAACGGCTACGACGTGTTGAAGGAGCTGCGGGCCCGCAAGGTCTGGTCCCCGGTGCTGATGCTGACGGCCAAGGACGGCGAGTTCGACCAGATCGACGCCTTCGATCTCGGCGCGGACGACTACCTCACCAAGCCGTTCAGCTTCATGATCTTGATCGCCCGGCTGCGCGCCCTGATCCGCCGCGGCGCGCCCGAACGACCGGTGCAGGTCACCGTCGGCTCGTTGGTCCTGGACCCGGCCCGACGTTCGGTCGAACGACGCGGCGAGCCGATCATCGTCACGGCCCGCGAGTACGGGCTGCTGCACTTCCTGATGCGCAAGGCCGGGGACGTGGTCAGCAAGGCCGAGATCCTGGACAACGTCTGGGACTCCGCGTACGAGGGCAGCGACAACATCGTCGAGGTCTACATCGGCTACCTCCGGCGCAAGATCGACACCCCCTTCGGACTGACCACCCTGTCGACGGTGCGTGGACTGGGTTACCGGCTGGACAGCGATCTGCCCTGACGCGGTTCCCTCACACCGCCAGCCCGATCACCAGACCCAGCCCCGCCACCAGCGTGGTCGCCACCAACGTGCCCAGTCCGTTCAGCAGCGCGGCAGCGAGTCGGCGCTCCTGCACCAGCCGTACGGTCTCGAAGGTCGCCGTGCTGAAGGTGGTGTAGCCGCCCAGGAAGCCGGTGCCGACGACCAGGCGTACGGGGTCGGGGAGCAGCTGCGCCATCGCCAGCCCGGTCAGCAGACCGAGCACGAACGAGCCGGTCAGGTTGATCACCACGGTGCCCAGCGGGAAGGCGACAGCGGAGCGGCTCCGGACGACGCCGTCGACGACGAAGCGGGACACCGCCCCCAGTCCGCCCGCGACCACGAGCAGGATGACCGCCAGGGCACTCATGTGGTCGCCGCCGATCCGTGCCGGCGGGCACCGAGCCAGATGCCCAGCGCGCAGAGCAGGAAACCGACGACGACAGTGCTCGCGGCGTAGGCGACCGCCGTGCCGGTCTGTCCACCGCGGAGCAACAGGTCGAGGTCGACGGCCAGGGCGCTGTAGGTGGTGAAGGCCCCGCAGAAGCCCGTGCCCAGGACCAGGCGGACCCGCCGCCGGTGCGCGCCGCCCGGGGCGTCCTCGGAGCCGCGGCGGGCGAGGGCTTCGAGGAGGAGTCCGAGGGCGAAGGCACCCAGGAGGTTCACCGTCAGGGTGGCCAGCGGCCAGCCGCGTTGGGCCGGGACCAGCAGGCTGACCGCGTACCGGGCCGCCGTGCCGGCCATGCCACCCACCGCGACCAGCCCCAGCGCCGCCGGGGTCAGGTGCAGCGGCCGAGCTCTCGCCGGCTCGTCGGGATCGTCCGGCAGCTCCGCGTGCGGGTCCCTCACGCGTGGCCGCTCCTCTGGCTGGTCATCACCGCCATCATCCCCCGAGCCGGCGCGGAGGGCGTCGTTTGTCCGGTATGCTGCACCTGGTGCGCGGCCGGGTGGTCTGGCTAGCGTGGTCGAGCAGTGCCGCGATCAGCGTTCCCGAGCCGGTGGCGGCGCTGCCCGACGTAGGTGGTCCCTCCTGCATGGTCGGACGGGGGAGCGGAGGTGCGCATGGACATCGGCGTACGGCACTGGCGACCGGCGGCCATCGGTCTCGCCCTGCTCGCCTCCCTCCTGGTCGGCTGCTCGACCACGGTCCCGCCGGCCACCGAGCAGCAGCCCGGTGGCCGCCGCCACCGAGACGCCACGCGCGCCGACCGGGGTCGACTACGCGGCTCTGCAACAGAACCTCGAGTCCCGACTGGCGGCGGCGCCGGACACGCAGCAGGCGGTGCGGTCGATCGTGCTGACCGTCGACGGGGCCACCAAGATCTCGATCTACCAGGACCGGAAGCCGACCGACCACGCCCACGTGTGGTCGGTGACGAAGAGCGTCTTGAGCATGCTGGTCGGGATCGCCGTGGAGGAAGGACTGCTCCGGCTCGATCAGCCGCTGGCCGAGCTGCTGCCGGAGCACGTGGACGTGATGACGCCGCCGCAGCAGGCCATCACCTTGGAGCAGCTGCTCACCATGACGGCCGGTCTCGCACTCGACGACGGCGGGCTCAGCCTGGAGGCCGAGGACCCGGTGGCGCTGCTCCTCGCGTACGGGATGTCCAATGAGCCCGGGGAGGCTTTCGGCTACTCCAACGCGAGCGCCCAGCTGGTGGCCGACGTGCTGCACCGGGCCCTCGACCGGCCGATCCTGGACTACGCCCGCGAGAAGCTGTTCGACCCGCTCGGCATCGTCACCCGAGCCCGCCTGGGAGGGCGCTGACCAGAACCAGAAGGAGTTCGACCGGGCAGGTTTCGCCTGGATGCGCGACAAGTGCGGGCAACCACACCGGGGCGTACGGGCTGCGGCTGACCACGCCGGATCTGACCAAGCTCGGCCAGCTCTACCTGGACAACGGCCGGTGGAACGGCCAGCAGCTCGTCCCGGCGGACTGGGTGGCGCGCTCCACGGCCCCGCAGCTGACGCCGGAGCGCGTCACAGAGGGCCAGTACGGCTACTTGTGGTGGATCATCGACGACCCCGCGACGGGGATCCCGTGGGTACTCGGCCGGCGGCTCGTGGTACCAGCGGATCCTCGTGATGCCGTCTCGCCGAGTGGTGCTGGTGGTCACCGCCGACGACGCCGACATCGCCCGAGGACCGGGTCGCGCCGGTGCTCGAACCGTTGCTGGTCGAGGAGGTGCTGGCGCCCTTGTGCGCGGTGAAGCTGGACAGACCTGCGGCTCAACGAGCTCGTGTGCCGCGACACGCCCGCGCAGCGCCGCTGAGGCCCTCGTTTGGCCGCTCGGGGCGAGGCCACCGCCCCGTTGCCGGCCCGAGTCAGCACCAGCCGGTCACAGCACCAGCCGGACACAGCGCCAGCCGGATTCAGCGCCAGCGCGACCAGGCGGCCTGCTTGGTGGTGCCCGAGATCTGCGCCACCTGGCTCCAGGAGCCGCGTTCGGCCACCAGTCGTGCGGCCTCGCCGAGGCTCGTCCCCACCAGACCGCTCAGCGCGACGAGCATCGCGAACGACTCGGTGGTGCCCCGGCTGGTCAGCTCGGCCACGGCCGCCCGGATCAGGGCGTCGAGCTCGCCGTCGCTGAGCTGGTCCAGGGAGTCCTGCGGTGCGGCCATGGTCACCCATTCTCAGGCGTCGGCCAGCACCACGTCCACGGTGGCGTCGGGCGAGTCGAACGTCCGGGTCCAGCTGAGCTCGGGCCAGTGGTAGGTGACGCTCTGCTCGGCGGGCCGGTAGTCGGCGGTGAACAGGGTCCCGAACGACTGGCTGAACTCGCGGCTGTAGAGCGGCTTCTGCAGCATGGACAGCGCGATGTCGTCGGCGCTGGCCCGGTGGTCCAGCAGGTCGTCGAGGTGGTCCAGCCGCTGGACGCTGCGGAACCGGGCGGCGTGCGCCGGGTCGAGCGGCGTCCGCCACCGGTGGTTGGTGGCGCACGGCTGCTCGCTGAACTCGACGGTCCGGCCCGGGCCGACGTGCGCGGTGCCCACCGCCCCCTCGGCGTCCAGCATGGTCAGGTTGTACGACATCGAGATCGGCAGCCGGCGCAGGGCGGTGACCGCCTCGTCCACCCGCTGGCAGGTCTCCAGCAGGTAGCGGACCACCAGCGGGATGCCGAAGCCCTCGCCGACCGTGCGCTCCCCGCCGAAGGTCAGGGAGACGACCAGACCGGAGCCGTTCATGCCGTCCAGCAGTCCCCACAGGCAGTCGCTGGTGCCGATCACCGGCTGCAGGTAGTCGGTGGAGATCGACACGCCCTCGAACAGGGCGGGGGCGTAGTCGTAGTTGCGCAGCAGCGACGGCTTCGGGTCCGGCGTCACCACCTGGCTGCAACCCGCGGGCAGGAAGGTGGGCAGGTTCCAGTGGGTCAACAGCGCGGCGGCGTCCAGGTCGTGCCCGGTCTGCTCCGACAGCTGGCCCCAGGTGGGCAGCAGCTCGGGCATGTGGTGGGCGAGGGCGGCCCCGGCGGTCCGCACCCCGGGTCGGGCGGCGCGTCCCTCGGAGAGGTACCAGCGGCGGTACGCCGGCCAGGTGGCGTCGAAGAAGGCACGCCAGCGCGGGCCGGGCTTGAGCTCGCGGATGCCGTACATGGTCAGGGGGTACTGGGTCATGCCGTCAAGGATTACTTGACGAACGGGCATTCGTCAAGAAATACTTGACGATGTGGGCCGAGGGCGCCGCGGCGCTTCGGCGACCCCTGGACCGGGCCGAACCGGGGTCCGGCGATGGCGATCAGACCAGGCCGAGTCCCTTCTCCAACGCACTGATGATCTTCGGCCGCAGCTCCGCGGCGGCGATCACCTCGTCCACCGAGCCGACCTCGACGGCCCGGTGGATGTTGTGCTTCCGGTCGAACTCGGTGGCCACCTCGCCCAGCTTCTCGCTGCGCACGTCGCGCCGGACCTCGGCCAGCTCGGTGGCCAGCGCGGCCCGGGCCGCCCCCGACGCCGCGGCCAGCTGCTGGTCCAGGCTGACCACCCGCGGGTCCTTGGCCGTCCGGGCGTCGACGTCGCGGCTGAACACCACAGCTGCCGCCGGCGCACCGCCGAGCACCGAGGCGTACGAGCCCTCGACGGCCAGGCTGGTCATCCGCGGGTTCAGCGCCTTGGAGAAGACCACGAAGGCGCCGCCGTGGTAGCGGGAGATCACGCAGAACACGATCGGGCCGTCGAAGTTGACGATGGCCCGGCCGATCTCGGCGCCGTACTCCAGCTGCAGCGTGCGCATCGACTCCGGTGAGCCGTCGAAGCCGGACAGGTTGGCCAGCACCACCAGCGGCCGGTTGCCGCTGGCCGAGTTGATCGCCCGCGCGGTCTTCTTCGACGACCGCGGGAACAGGGTGCCCGCGGTGTAGACGTCCGGGCCGTCGGTGGGCGGGAATCCCCGCCGGGGCACGGACTTCGACTCGATGCCGACCATGGCCACCGGCAGCCCGCCCAGGTGGACGTCCCAGACCACCGAGGTCTCGGCGTCGGCCATCCCGGCCCAGCGCTCCTGCGTCGGATGATCTTGATCGGCCACCGCCGCCATCACCGTGCGGATGTCGAACGCCTTCTTGCGGTCCGGGTTGGTGAGCGGGGAGAAGATGTCGCCGACCGTGGCGAAACCGGAACCCTCCGGGTCGTGCGGGAACGTGGTCACGTCGCGATCATGGGGATCGGTGGTCTCGGCCCGCCGCGGACCGGGCTCACCCGGCGCGACGTAGGTGTGGTCGTAGTGGGCCATCAGGATCTCCCGGGCCCCGGCCAGGTCGGGCGCCCAGTACTGCGCCTGCCCGTTCGGTCCCATCACCCGGTCGTAGCCGCCGATGCCGAAGTTGTCCTCGGCCGAGACCCCACCGGAGAAGTCCAGGGACTGCTTGCCGGTCAGCACCATCGCGCTGTCCGGGGTCATGATCAACACGCCCTTGGTGTGCATCAGCATCGTCGCCTCGGCGTTCCAGTACGGCTGCGCGCCGACGTTGATGCCGGCCACCACCACGTTGATCTCACCGCCCGCCTGGGTGAACTCGACGATCCGCTTGAGCGCCTTGGCCACCCAGTCCATGTTCTCGGTGCCGGACTCCATCGAGATCCGGGCGCCGGCGGACAGGGCGAACCACTCCACCGGCACGCCCATCTCCTCGGCCAGGTCGAGCGCGGCGATGATCCGCGCGCACTCCGGCTCGGCCACCGCACCGAGGGCCCGCAGCGGGTCACCGCACAGCAGCACCCGGCGTACGCCCTCGGGGTAGCGCTCGGTGGGGGAGGAGATGACCCCGGCGATGATGCCGGCCGAGTTGCGACCGTACGGGCGCTCGATCGGGGCCAGGGCACCGCTGTCGTCCAGGTCGTACTCGGTGGCGGTGCCGCCCGGTCCGGCGATCATGGACTGCAGCTCGTACGGGTAGACCACCCCGCGCCGCTTGGCCCGGACCACCTTCTGGTCGTAGTCGTCCAGCGGCTTGAGCCGGTGCAGCGGCGGGGCGCCCAGGGTGGTGACGACCCCGGACCCCGGCTGGTAGTGGAAGCCGGCGACCAGCGTCCGCTCGGTCCCGTCCGGCATGGCCACCGAGCCGCCGATCAGCAGCTCCTCGATGCCCGCCCCGGTGGTCATCGGCGCGATCTGGCCCTGCAGCGCGGTCAGCTGCTCGGGATCGGCGTCGATGGTCGGCCAGATGTAGACCCAGACGTAGTTCATGTCCAGCCGCTCACCGGCCGCGCCGGCCGCCGCCCGGACCCGGCGGATCGCCTCGCGGCAGTTGGAGATCGCCCGCTCCGCGTGGGGCAGGCCGATCACCTGGCCGTGCTCGTCGCGGACCACCGCGAGCTGGCGCACCTGAGCCAGGGCCACCAGCCGCTGGTCGGCCTCGTTGCCCGGGGCCACGCAGCGGTAGAGCAGCACGTCCTCGGGGGCGTCCAGCCGGGTGACGTCGAACTCCCGCAGCCGGCCCAGGGTGAGTCGGCGCCCGACCATCGGGTGCACCCCGCGGACCAGGATGTCCTCGACCAGCGCCTGGTCGGGATCGGTGGCGTCGGCTTCGGGCCGGAAGATGAAGTAGCCGATCGGCCGGCCGGCGCCGGGACAGGTGGCGATGCTGAACCGGCTGCCCACGTGGGCCAGACCCAGACCGGTGAGCCGGTCGCGGAGGGTGGCCGAGGCCTGGTCGGCGTCCTCGGGGGCCTCCGGCCAGGACAGGTAGAGGTCCAGCACGCTGCGGTGCCCGTCCGGTGCCTGGGCGATCTGCTCGGTCAGGGTGGTGACCAGGTCGCTACCAGGGACCAGCTCGTCGAACCGGCCGACCGTCGACACCAGGTGGGTCGGGCGCTGGTCGGTGGTGTAGTCGGCCACGGCCAGCGGCCGGCCGTTCACGCTGAGCTCGCGCAGGTCCCGCAGCGCGTACTCGCGGTAGTGCCGCTTGATCAACACGGCCAGCATCGGCTCGTCGACCGGGATGCTGCCGTCGTCGATCCGCTCGGCCAGGAAGCGGACGATCGGCTCCGGGATCGTCGACAGGGCGTCGATCCGGGCGTCCCGCTCGGGTCCGGCCGGCATCCCGGTCAGGGTCACCAGCTCGGCGGCCACGCTGTCCAGCACGCTCTGGCGCTCGGAGTCGACCAGCGGCTGGTCGTACCAGCGGAAGCGGACGCTGCGGGCCAGCTCACCGACGACCGGGAAGCGGAGCTGGGTCGCGGTGACCAGCCGGTCGAGGACGTCGCGGTAGGTCTGCTCGAGCTCCGGCGCCGGCGGCTGCTCACCGATCCAGCGCTGCAGGATCGAGGTGGCCAGCTGCAGGTCCGGGGCCCAGCGCTGCTGGGCCAGGAACACCCGGAAGACGGCGCGCTCCAGCTCGGGGGTGTGGTCGAGCTCGGTCACCCCGTAGTGCCGCAGCACCCGGCGGAGCTTCTCGCGGAAGTCGTCCGGCAGCGCGCCGCGGTCGGGATCCAGACTGCGCAGATAGGTGTGGAAGTGCTCGCGGGGGCTGTGCACCTGGTTCTCCAGGTGCAGGTCCTCACCCGCGGGACGGTTCCGGGACAGGTCGGCGAAGTCGGCGAACGCCTCCAGCAGATCGAGCTCGCCGGCCAGCGGCGAGCGGCCGCCGGCCACCAGCCGGTCCCGGTCGGCCAGATAGGCCTTGAGGGTGCCGCCGTTGTCGGTGGGGTCCACGTCGTAGCCGCGCAGCACGGCGTAGAGGTCGCGGCGCCGGGTCTCGGCCCGCGGCTCGGGATCCGAGGACGGGGCCCCGTCCCCGGGCAGGTCGAGGTCGATGCCGTCGGTCTCGGGGGCGGCGGCCTCGTCGGCGTCGCCGACCGGCTCCAGTCGGACCAGCGGGGCGCCGGTCTCGACCTGGCTGCCGGCGGACACCAGCAGCTCCCGTACGCGGCCCGCGAACGGTGCGGTCAGCACCGTCTCCATCTTCATCGACTCCAGCACCAGCACCGGAGCGCCGGCCGCCACCTCGTCGCCGAGCACGACCGGAGTGGCCACCACCAGCGCGGGGGCGGGGGAGCGCAGCACGCCTCCCTCGTCCAGGCTCACCCGGTGGGTGACGCCGTCGACCTCCACCAGCTGGACCGGTCCGTGGGTCGCGGTGACCAGGCGGTGGGTGCTGCCGCCGACGGTCAGCCGGCTCTTGTACGCGTCCAGCCGGTCGAGCTCGGCCTCGACGGCCTGCTCCTCGGCGCCGTTGGCCACCACCACCCGGAACCGCTGCGGGCCGGTGCGGAACACCGTCACCTTGTACGCGTTGCCGCGCAGCTTGAGGTCGATGGCCCGACCCGTACGGTGCTGCACCTGCGGGCGGCCGCCGCGGGCGGTCTCCACCAGCCGGTTGCGCTCCAGGGACTCCTCGGTCTCGTACGCCTCGATGCCGGCCGCGACCAGCGCGACGCCGGAGTGCCGGTGCGCGACCAGTCCGCCCTGGGAGCGGACCCGGTCGATCCAGCCGGTGTCGGCGCTGCCGTCGACCACCTCGGGGGCGGACAGCAGGTCGAGCACGAAGCTCTTGTTGGTGGCGCCGCCCTCGATCACGACGGTGGTCTCGCTCATGGCCCGACGCAACCGGGCCAGGGCCTCGTCGCGGTCCCGCCCGAACGCGATGATCTTGGCGATCATGGAGTCGAAGTCGGCCGGGATCGAGTCGCCCTCACCGACGCCGGTGTCGACCCGGATCCCTGGCCCAGAAGGAAGTTCGAGCAGGGCGATCCGGCCGGGGGAGGGCGCGAAGTCGCGGTCCGGGTCCTCGGCGTTGAGCCGGGCCTCGACCGCGTGGCCGACCTCGACGGGTCGTTCGCCGGTCAGCCGACCGCCGCCGGCGATGTGGATCTGCAGCTTGACCAGGTCGGTGTCGGTGGTCGCCTCGGTGATCGGGTGCTCGACCTGGAGCCGGGTGTTGACCTCCAGGAACGCGAAGAACTTGTCTTCCGGGTGGTAGAGGAACTCCACCGTCCCGGCGCCGGCGTAGTTGACCGCCAGGGCGAGCCGCTCGGCCGAGGCCTTGAGCTCGTCGACCTGGCTGGGCGACAGGACGGGGGAGGAGGACTCCTCGACCACCTTCTGGTTGCGGCGCTGGACGGAGCAGTCGCGCACCCCGAGGGCCCAGGCGGTGCCCTGACCGTCGGCGATCACCTGCACCTCGACGTGCCGGGCCCCGGTGACCAGCCGCTCCAGGAAGACCACCCCGGAACCGAAGGCGCGCTGGGCCTCGTCGCGGGTCCGCTCGTACGCGTCGGCGAGGTCGGCGTCGGAGGCCACCATCCGGATGCCGCGCCCGCCACCACCCGCGGTCGCCTTGAGCATCAGCGGGTAGCCGATCGTCGCGGCCGCCGCGGTGGCGTCCTCGAGGGTGTCGACCCCGCCGCCGCTCCACGGGGCGACGGGGACCCCGACCTCCTCGGCGATCAGCTTGGAGCCGATCTTGTCGCCGAGCTTGCGCATGGCCGCCGGGCTCGGCCCGATGAAGGTGACGCCGATGCGGGCGCACAGCTCGGCGAACTTCGGGTCCTCGGCCACGAAGCCCCAGCCCACCCAGGCCGCGTCCGCCCCGGTCTCCACCAGCGCCTTCTCCAGCACCGCGTAGTCCAGGTAGGGCCGGTTGGCGGCCGGTCCCAGGTCGTAGGCCAGGTCGGCCTCCCGGACGAACATGGCCCGCCGCTCGCCCTCGGTGTGCAGTGCCACCGTGGCGATCCGGCCCCCGTCGGGGCCGGCCTGCGCGTTCAGATCTCGCACCGCGTGGATCAGCCGCATGGCGGCCTCACCACGGTTCACGATGGCAATGCGCGAGAACATCGAGTGTCTACCTCCGGAGGGCATCGGCGTTGAGACCCGAGGCGCGGGCGTCTCAACAGGGCAGCCTGCCACCTTTTGCGCCGCGGGTCTTCCTGGGGGCTACCAACTGTCAGCGTTTCCCGATCACGACCCTGTCCCGGTCGTCGCCGGTGGCCCGGGCGTCGGAGGGCGTCGGGTGAGGGGGCGTCGGGTGGGGAGGGCGTCGGGTGGGGAGGGCGTCGCCGGGCGGGAGGTCGTCGCCGGTGGGCCCGGCTCAGGTGGGGACGGTCGGCGCCGTGATCGCCGGCCGGATGGCCGGGCCGGCTGCCGAGGACCGGGCCAGCGCGATCGTCGCGTACGCCATCGCGAGCACGGCGGCGGCCACGACCACCCATTCCCAGGCGGCGGTGTCCAGCCGCTCGCCGAAGATCGCGATTCCGCACAGGGCACCGGAGAGGGGTGTGAGCACGGTGATCGCGGGCTGTGACGCGGCCAGGTCGGCGGCCTGGAACGCGACCTGCTGCAGGGCCGACGCTGGCGACCGCCATCACCAGCAGGGCGTACAGCTCCCAGCTCGCCACCGCCGCCCAGGCGTCCAGCCCGTCCGCCGTGCCGATGGTGAGCACGGACTTCGACAGCGCTCCCTGGACGCCGAACATGATCCCGGTGCCGACGGCCAGCGCCAGGGCCCGGCGGTGGCCCTGCTGCCGGCTGCCGACCAGGACGACCACGCCGACCACCCCGAGGACGGGGCCGACCACCACGAGCCAGCGCACCGGCTGTTGCACAGCGTCGCCGGCCGTCGGGTGCCCGAAGGCGACGAAGCCGGCCAGTGCGACGGTCAGGACCGCCGCGTTGAGCCACTGGGTGCGGGTCACCGGCTTGCCGTAGTAGCGGGCCGCGAGCGGCAGGGCGAACAGCAGACTCGTCACTCCGACGGGCTGGACGACCAGCAGCGCGCCCACCGCGAGAGCCCAGGCCCCGAGCCCCACGCTGAGCACTCCGAAGCCGTAGCCGAGCAGCCACCGCGGGCGCCGGACCATCGCGCGCAGCAGGCGCAGTCCGTGTTCGCTGGCCCCGGCGGCCTCGGTCTGCTGCCAGACGGTGCCCACCGCGCCGACCAGGGCGGAGGCCAGCGCCAGCAGCACGGCCAGCCCGATCGAGGTCACGGATGGCATCATCGCGTTCGTGGACGTCCAACGCGATCGAGACGTGGCCGGCCGGGCCCGCCAGGCGCGCCCGCGGGACCGCCTGGGCCGTCCGCTGGCGTACGGGAGCGTCGGTGTCGTGCCGGTCTCGGAGGAGCCGCTGCCGCCCGGTCCCACGATCGAGACCGCCCGTGCGCTGCTGGCCGAGGGTCGGCCGTTCTCCGCGCACGAGGTGTTCGAGGCCCGCTGGAAGGACGCCCCGGACCCCGAGCGTGACCTGTGGCAGGGGCTGGCGCAGCTGTGCGTCGGCAGCACCCACCGGGAGCGGGGCAACCCGCGCGGGGCGCGGACACTGTGGCAACGGGCGCTAGGACGACTGACCGCGTACGGGAGCGGGGGCGGGCCCCGGTACGGGCTGGACCTGGCCGCGCTCACCCAGTGGCTGACCGGACGTCTCGGCGAGCTGGAGACGGATTCCGAGACGACAGTGGCTCCTGGACCGCCGCCGCTCTGACCGCGTGCACTCGCGCGCCCTGAGGACGCTCGAGTGGGTGTACACGGTGGCGACGGTGGCGGCGACGATCAGGCCCGCCGGGACAGCTCGGCCGCGACCCGGGCGATGATGTCGCTGGGGGTCGGCTGGGTGGCGATCTCGGCCCGGACCTCACCGGCGGCCTCGGCGAACGACGTCTCGGTGAGGAGTCGAGCAACCAGGTCCTTCACGATCGACGTGTCGATCGTGGTCGGGTCGTGGGCGAGGCCGACCCCGCGCTCGACCACCCGCTGCGCCGACAGCGGGTTGTCGGCGAAGCTGGGCAGCACCAGCTGCGGCACGCCGTAGAACAGCGGTGCGGCCGTCGTCCCGGAGCCCCCGTGGTGAACCACCAGGGCGCAGCTCGGCAGGAACGCCGACAGCGGCAGATAGCCGACCGAGCGGACGTTGTCGGGCAGGAGGCCCAGACCGGTGAGGTCCGCCGACCCGGCCGCCAGCACCACGTCGACGTCGAGCTCGGCCAGGGCCTCGACCACCACGCCGAGACTGGTGGTGCCGGAGATCATCGGGACCACGGTGCCGAGGGTGACACCCACCCGGGGTCGATCGGACGGCTGCGTGACCCAGTCCGGCACGACCGCCCCGCCGTTGAACGGCACGTACTGCATGGCCCACCACGGCCGGCCGTCCCGGGTGTCCGGCTCGTCGGTCCGCAAGCCACCCATGCTCGGTGCCCGGGGGTCGATCCGCGCGACCAGATCCGGGTCGCCGTCGGGGATGCCCAGTCGCGCGCGGAGCGGGCCGACCACCGCCTCGTCGGCGAACGGGCTGGTCCGGTCCCGCCAGTCGGCGTCCCGGTCGGACCAGGAGATCCGGTTGCCGATCTCCAGCAGCGGCACGGCGAGAGCCCTCGCGGCCAGGGCGCCGACCGGGTGGTCGCCGGTGGTGGCGATCAGATCGGGCTGGAACCCCCGGGCCGCAGCGATCGTGCCCTCGGTCATCGTGGCGGTGAACATCGGGAACGGTGCCCGGCCCCGGGCCGCAGCACGGATCTCGGGCCAGCTGTCGGCCGGCACCTGGTCGGAATGCCCGATCAGGGCCATCAACGCGGCCCAGCGCGACCGGTCGGGGAACACGTCGATGACGGTGAGCCCGGCCCGGGCCGCGACCTCGGTCATCTCGCTGGTGGTGGCCAGCGCGACCTCGTGCCCGGCTGCTCGAGCGGCCCAGATCAGCGGGACGACCGGCAGCATCAGCCCGTACGCCGGGGCGGCGGTGAAGAGGATCCGCATCGCTGGACGACCTGTCAGCGGGGGCCGGTGGCCGGTATCGGCCGGCGCGGCCCGAGCTCGGGAGTGGTGTCGTGGTCCATCGGCTGAGCCGAGGTGGGATGAGCCGTTGTGAAGGCGAAGGGATGAGCCGAGGTGAACAAGGGATGAGCCGTGGTGAACAAGGGCACGGGAACTCCTTCGCCGGATGGTGAGTGGTGCACCGGCGGGCTGCTCGTGCCGCACCGACGTCCTCAGTCTGACGGCTGGGGCAGCGGCGGACTCGGGTGGGCGGAGACAGCCGTGCCGGGTCGACCGGGGCGAGGCACGGGTCTGCTGGAGACGGGACAGGGCAGGAGCGCGCACGAGAGACCGTCGCAGGCGCACTCCTACGACGGTCTCCTTCGAGGTGATCAGCTGCTTGCAGCGTCAGTGATCAGTGGCGTCAGGGCGAGGGTGTCGGGAGCTCCAGGTCAGGTCAGGTCGAGCGGATCCTGGGGATCCCAGCGGGAGATGGCGATCCTCGGGTGCAGGATCGGTCGTCGTTGTCGGTCGATCCACTTCGGCGGTAGCCACACGGGGAGTCCGTCTGCGGTGATCCGGCAGTCCCACCCTCGTCGGGCGAACTGATGATGGTGATAGCGACACAGCAGGGTCAGGTTGTCGAGGTCCGTCGCCCCACCGTCCTGCCAGGCGATCACGTGATGACGCTCGCACCACTGCGGGGCGGTGTCGCAACCGGGGAACGAGCAGCCGCCGTCTCGCGCGATCAGCGCCAGGGTCTGCGAGGTCGTCGCGATCCGCCGGGACCGACCCAACGCCAGGACCGCGCCGGTCGGCGCCTTCCCGCACCACGCCACCTCCGCCTGATCGGCCTGGACCAGCGCGGTCTCCGCGGCCACGGCGGTGCCGTCCGCGTACCGGGCGACGCCTCGCCGGTTCACGTAGTCGCTGTAGGACATGACGATGATCACCGTCGTCGGGGTGCCGCCGCTGCCGGGGAGATCCGCGGCCCGCAGCAACCGGTCCACCACGTCCTCGACGGCGTCGTGGCGGCGCTGCCCCTGGGTCCGCAGATCCGGCTCCACCTGCCGCGCCACGTCCTGACCGTCGGGGCTTCCGGTCTGGTAGCTGGTCGTCCGCGGGGCCATCAACGGACCCAGCACGGCACTCAGCTTCTGACCGAGCTCGGGGGTCAGCCGGAAGTCCCCGGCCCAGCCGCCGTCCCGGCGTTGCTTGAGGTGGAAGAACCGACGGGCCTGGTGCTCGTGCTCGTCGACGGGCCGCGGACCGTCCGGGTCGATCGCGTTCACCAGCTGCAGAGCCACCACGCCCAGCTCCTTCGGACCGAGCTTGGCGGCGGCGTCGACCAGCAGGCGCTCCCCGGCCTCCACAGCTGTCGGGTCACAGTGATCGACCGTCCGCAAGGCGTTGTCGATCAGACCGACCTGCTCCGGGGTCACCAGCCCCTGAGCCTGGGCGTGCGCGAGCTCGGGTCGGACGGCACCCAACGGTTCGCCCGTCTGCGACCTGCGCTCCGCCGTGTGCTCGGCCGCTCGCACCCGCCGATGGGCCTCGGCGGCCGACAACCGCAGCCCGGCCGCCAGCACCCGGGTCATCGACCGTTCGCACAGGACGGCGGGCACGCCCTGCTCGATCCCGTACTGGATGGCGGCTCGATCGACCACCGGCAGCGTGTTCCGGATCCGCTCGAAGTCGGCCAGGAACCCGACCAGACCGGCCGCCCCGAGATCGGTGAGCGCACCGTCCTCGACCACCTTGATCAGCTGCGTCACCGAGGTCGCCACGCCATCCAGCGCGGCCTCCAGAGCCGTGCCGACCGGCTCGATGGGGACCTCGCTGTTCATGTCCACAGTCTACTCGAACACACGTTCGAATCAAGGCCCGACGCGAAGACTTTCCCGCCTGGTGAGGACATCGGCGATCAAGGGGTTCGGCACCTCTGGCGCGCGAGGCCCGCGCCCTCAGGTGCTGCGACGACGCGCCTCACGGACTGGGTCGTCGCTCGCTCCGCCACCGGCGCAACGGATCAGCCTCCCAGGCGTCCGGGGTGAACGGGCGCAGGCCGAAGACGACGGCGATCTCGTCGGCCCGTCGGTGCAGGACCAGTCCGCGGTCGGGCCACAGCTCCTGCTGCCAACCACGACCGAGCTCAGAGGTGATCACGATCGGTGCTCCACCAAGATCATCCAGGGCTCCGGCCGGCGGGCGAGGACGCCGGATCTCCAACCCCACCACGACATCCCCGAGGACCCAGACCGTCAGACCGTCCGGGGCCGCGATGCCGCCGGGGTAGAGCGCGAACTGCGTCGGCTCACCGCCGAAGACACCGCCGTGCAGCTCGGCCGAGGTGCGTGGCCCGAGCTCGGTGTCGGCCTCGGCCAGGGAACACGCCTGCAGGCCACCGAAGTCGGCCCACCTGCCGTCGGCGTACGCGCGCAGCTCGTTCATGATCATGATCCTGTCAGTGCACGGGGATGACCACCCACTCGCCCGGCCGGGGCTCGCGGTGGTTGAGATCGGGGTTGGCCCGCTGGAGGGAGTGCTCGCTGACCCCGTGCTGCTCGGCGATCTGGGCCTTGGTCTCGGTCACCGCGCCGCCGGCCCGGTCGCCGACCTCCAGGGTGCGGTGGTGGGTGGTGCCGGGCACGAACAGTCCCGTGGTGTGCGCCGAGGCCGGCAGCGGCCCGGCGGCGGGCAGACCGGGGTTGGCGGTCACGATGTCGGACTCGGGAGCTCCGGTGAGGATGCTGACGGCACCCACCGAGCGTACGGTCGTGGGGATCTTCACCCGTTCCGGGGCGAGGAACTTCTTGGCGTCCGGGGCGGCCGGGTCGATCATGTCGCCGTTCGGCTTGAGCCCGATGTGCTCCACGTGGCCGAGGAAGAAGGCGGCGCGGACCGCGTCGGATCCGACGGTGGACTGGATGGTCTCGGCGTGGCCGAGGTACTGCTGGTACTCACCGGCGGAGTAGCCGGGGACGAACCTCTCCTCGAAGCCGCTGACGTCGCCACCCTCGACCTCCTTGCGCCGCCCGGCGTCGGTGTTCGCCTTGGCCGAGGCGATGCCGCCACCGTGCAGCAGCACGTCCTTGGTGAACAGCTCGCAGAAGCCCTCGGTCAGGATCCGGTTGTTGGCCGCCGCGTTGAAGTTCGGGTGGGCGAGGGTGTGGATGTACTCGTGGACGAGGATCTCCCAGTTCCGCCAGCGTCGCAGCCGCTCGGCGTCGGACATGCCGCCGGGTGCCTTGGGGGTGGCGGAGAAGCCGGGGCTGTCGACGATCGAGGTCTGGGCCATCACGATCGGTCCGGGCAGGGCGACGGCGAAGCCGAACCGGTCCAGCCGGTCCAGGTCGTCCTTGTTGCTGCCCTTGGCCACGAAGCGCTGTTTGACGCCGGCGGCGAACGTGGACTCGTCGGTGGAGCGGGCTCGTTGAACCCGTGGTCGGTCTGCGCCTTCGAGGAGGACGCGTCGGTCTCGAAGATCCAGTCGGCCGCGTCGTCGGCATCCGGGCGTCCGGTCGCTGGCGTCCAGGAGGTTGACGTCGGCGGTGAAGGCGAAGGCGGCCCGGGCCGTCTCCTGCGGAGCGGTGAGGACGGCGGCGGCGGCGATGCCGCCGAAGATCGCGTCCACGTCGGCCTTGGCGGCGCGCCCGGAGCCCTCCATGTCCTTGGTGGAGACGACCTGACCCGCCGCCTTGGCCGCCTCCTTCTTCTTCAGCTTGGGGGTCTCGCCGTCCAGGAACTTCTGCATCGCCGCGCTGACCTCGGCGTCCAGCTCGGTGCGCTTGGTCGCGTCGGACTGCGGCCGTCCCACTCCTTGGCCGCGCCGCCGGAGCCGGTGGACGTCGGGTTCAGCTCGGCCTTGATCGACGTCGATCTCGGCCTTGGTCGGGGCGTCGGCGGTGCCGGTGTGATCGGTGCCGACCGCGACGGCCTCGTCGGTCCCGGCACTGTCCTCCCGGTCCATCGCCTCGTACGTCAGCGGGCCGATGATGCCGTCCGGATCGAGTCCGTGCGCGGTCTGGAACCGGGAGACGGTGGACCGCATGGCCGCGTCGTAGACGCCGCTCTCGGCGAGCGGTGTGCCGGGGGCGCCGATCGCGTTCAGTCGCTGCTGCGCCTTGGTGACGTCGGGTCCGGTGTCCCCGGGCCGGACCCAGGTCTGGGCCCCCTCGCCCTTGGCCACCGACACCCGCTGCAGCGCCGGTCGCGCTGGTGCTGACGGTCGCACGATCGACGTCACGGCGGCGTTGCCGGCGGCCCGCTGCAGCTCGGCGACGTCGGTGACGCTCAGCGAGCGACGGCCGGCCGGCTGCCGGGGCCGGGGACGACCACTGGTCGGGGGAGCCGGGGGCGCCGTGCGGAACGGGCCGACGGTGGCGCGTCCGACCGCCGGTGGCGGGCCTGATCGGGCTCACTCACCCACCCAGTGTCATCCGTACGCGGCCGGCGGGGCAGGGCGGAAAGGGCAGAGACGGTGCCCGATCGGGACGGCGGAACCCTTGCGCGAACCCATTCAACTCGTGTTTACTCCAGCGCAACACGAGTTGAACGAAGGAGTTCGCCGATGGTGCGCATCATCTTGGACACCGATCTCGCCATGGGTGCCCCCGGCTCGGACGTCGACGACGGCTTCGCTCTCGCCCTGGCCCACGCGGACCCGGACATCTCGATCGAGCTGATCACGACGGTCAACGGCAACACCGACGTGGAGAGCGCCACGATCTTGACCGCGGAGCTCGCGCGTCGTCTCGGGATCGAGGAGATCCCGATCGTCAAGGGAGCTGCTGCCGCGTTCACCCACCCCGAGATCAAGCGCACCCCCGCGCCGCACGTGGCGGCCCTGGCCGGATCCCTGCCGCCACCGGCGCCCGGTTACGCGGCGGTCGAGATCGCCCGCCACGTGCTGGCCAACCCGGGTGAGATCACTGTCGTCGCCATCGGCCCGCTGACCAACGTCGCGGGTGCGCTGATGCTCGATCCGGCGGTCGCCGCCGCGATCAAGGAGATCGTGATCATGGGTGGGATCTTCCTCAACCCCATGCCGGACTGGGGGATCCCGGGCGAGTTCAACGTCTGGGTCGATCCCGAGGCCGCCGCCGCGGTGCTGCGGTCGGGGGTGCCGCAGCGCTGGGTCGGTCTGGACGTCACCCTGCAGGTACGCCTCACCCGCGACCACGCCCGGCAGATGCAGACGGCGACGACCCCGTTCGCGCCGTTCGCCGGCGAGGCCACACTCGGCTGGATCGACCACCTCGAGCAGCAGCACCCGGGCGACCCGGCCGAAGCGGACTCCTGCGCCATGCACGACCCCCTCGCGGTGGCGGTGCTCACCCGCCCGGACCTGGTCGAGTTCAAGCCGGCCGCCGTCTCCATCGGCACCGGCGACGGCGCGACCCGCGGCGTGATGGTCACCGATCTCCTGCGAGTCGGACGACCCGCCACCCGCCAACTGTCAGGTCGCCGCCTCGGTCGACGCCGACGGCTTCATCGCCCACTTCCTGGGCCATCTCCGCGGACTCTGAGCCGTCCGCCCACCGCCGTACCTCGAGAAGGGATCTGCACATGACCTCGTCCAACCCATTCAGCAGGCGTCAGCTGCTCGGCGGCCTGGCCGCACTCACGGTGGGCGGTGTGCTCGCCTCGGCCGGCTGCTCGTCGAGCGCCGACAGCCCGTCCGGCTCCGGTTCCTCGGGCTGGTCGCTGCCCAGCACCGACCCGACGGCGACGATCAAGGTGCTGAGCATCCTCGACCTCAAGACCGCCAACATGCAGCCGGTGATCGACGCTTTCGAGAAGGCGCACCCGACGATCACGATCGACTACCAGAGCGTGCCGTTCGACTCCCTGAACAGCACGCTGGACTCGCGGATCGCCAACAAGGGTGGGGATCCCGGACATCTACTGGGCGGACCAGCCGCGCGTCTCGGCGCTGGCGGCCCGGGGCGAGGCGGAGGACCTCACGCGGTCTTCTCCAGCACGAAGGACACGTTCGACCCGACCGCCTACGACGCCGGCGTCTTCCAGGACAAGCTGTGGGCGCTGCCGATCGCCAACTCCACCCAGCTGCTCTACTACAACAAGACCCTGCTGAAGAAGGCCGGTCTGACGAACCCTCCCCGTCGACCGACCAGCGGATGACCTGGGAGCAGCTGACCACCGACGCCAAGAAGGCCAAGGACGCCGGCGCCAAGTACGGGTTCCTGTTCGGCCAGTTCGACCGCTACTACCAGCTCGAACCGCTGCCGGTGCAGCTCGGCGGCTCGGTCGGCGCCACCGGCGACGGGAACCTGACCCCCGACTTCACCTCCGACGCATGGGTCAAGGCGTTCACCTGGTACCGCAGCCTGTTCGAGGACGGCGTCTCCCCACGAGGCATGAAGTCGGAGCAGACCGATCCGGCGTTCCTGGCCGGCCAGGCGGCGTACATGGTCGAGGGTCCCTGGCTGCTGCCGCAGCTCCAGGCCTCCAAGGTGGACTGGGGAGTGGCACCCCAGCCCGTGTTCGAGGGCGGCAAGCCGGCCACCCCGACCGGCTCCTGGTCGCTCGGCATGAACCCGTTCAGCAAGCAGAAGGAGGCCGCGGCCGTCTTCTTGAACTGGATGACCGTCGTGACGGTGGCGGCTACATCAAGTACCGCTCCGATCCGGAGCTGGCGGCCAGCCTGGAGGGCAAGAAGATCTACTTCCAGAAGGAGGTCTTCGCCTCGCCGGAGGGCAAGAACGCGGCCAGCATCATCGACTTCGAGACGCTCCAACACCGCCGTCAACCGGGTGCCCACGATCGGCTACATCGAGTTCGAGACGATCATGAACCAGGCGTTCGCCGACATCAGGAACGGTGCCGATCCCAAGACCGCCCTGGACAAGGCTTCCTCCAGCTGACCACGGCCTGGCAGAAGTACCGGTAGTGCCCACCGGTACGACGTCCGCGCCGGCCCGGTCGCCGCTCCGGCGGCGGTCGACCGTCCGTCGGCGGGAGCTGTTCTGGGCCGTCGTGTTCCTGCTGCCGGCCGTCGCGGCGCTGGTCGTGCTGCGGATCGCGCCCGACGGTCGGGGCCATCATCGACAGCCTCTACAAGGCCTTCCCGGGCGGGATCATCCCCGCCACCTTCGCCGGCCTGCACAACTACCGAGTCCTGTTCGCCGACCCCAACTTCATCGCCACGATCGTCCGCACGCTGGTGTTCAACCTGATCATCAACCCGCTGCAGATCGCTCGTCGCGCTGCTCGTGGCGGTGCTGTTCGTCCAGCGGATCCCGCTGGTCGGGCTGTGGCGCACGCTGCTGTTCGTCCCGGTCACCATCCCGATCGTCGGCTCCTGCATCGCCTGGGGCGCCGCGCTGAACCCCGAGGGACCGGTGAACGGGATCATCACCGCCCTCGGCGGCAGCCCGCAGCCGTTCTTCACCTCGCCGAACCAGGCGCTGGCCTGCATCATCGTGATCGCCTCCTGGATCGGCATCGGCTACTGGATGCTCTTCCTGATCGCCGGGCTGCAGGCGATCCCCGAGGAGCTGTACGACGCGGCCAAGGTCGACCGGGCAGGACCGGTGCGCACCTTCTTCTCCATCACCCTCCCGATGCTGCGCCGTCCGCTGCTCTTCGTCCTGGTCGCCGACACGGTCGCCAACTTCGTGCTCTTCGTCCCCGTCCAGCTGCTCACCCAGGGCGGACCGCAGAGCAGCACGACCCTGCTGATGTTCGACGCCTGGCGGACGACGTACGGCTACGGCAGCCGCAACCTCGGCGCGGCCGAGGTCGTCATCCTGACCGCGATCATGCTCGTCTTCGTGCTGCTGCAGTTCCGGCTGCTGCGCGAGGAGGGGGACCGGTGACCCTCACCCACCCGGGCGTCACGGCCCCCGGGGCCGCCGCCGCCTCGGGTCGGCCGGCGCGCCGGCACCGACGGTCGTCCGGTGCCACCGTCGTGCTGACCGTGATCGCGGTCGTCGTCGGTGCCGCGTTCATGTTGCCCGCGGTCTGGATCCTGGTCGGCTCCTTCCGACCGAACCTCGAGATCCTGACCACGATGTCGCCGCTGAGCTGGCACACGATCGTCCCGTCGGAGCTCACGCTGGAGAACTACACGCCGGCTGCTCTTCGACTCCGGCTTCTCCCGCGCGCTGGTCAACTAGCTTCGTCGTCTGCCTGGTGTCGGTGCTGGTCGGCTTGCTGATGTCGGCGATGGCGGCGTACGCGCTGTCCGTGTTCCGGTTCCCCGGTCGCAACGTGATCTTCGCGGTGATCGTGATCAGCTTCATGATCCCCTTCGAAGCGATCGCGATCCCGTTGGCGCAGCAGTTCACCGGCTGGGGTCTCGGTAACACCTAGTCGGTCTGATCCTGCCGGGCATCGGCAACGGGCTGGCGATCTTCAACCTGCGCCAGTACTTCCTCGGCATCCCCACCTCCTACCGCGAGGCGGCGATGATCGACGGGGCGTCCGAGCCACGGATCCTGTTCTCGCTCTATCTGCGGCTGAGCGGCCCGGCGCTGACCAACTCGGCCGCTGCTGATCTTCCTCGGTCAGTGGACCGCCTACCTGTGGCCGCTGCTGATCGTCAGTGACAACGACCTGCAGCTGGCGCCCGGTGGCCCTGGCCGGCACCTTCGGTGAACACGCAGCCGACTACGGCCAGAACTTCGCCGGCACCATCCTGCTGGCGCTGGTCCCGGCCATCAGCATGTTCGTCCTGCAGCGGTTCTTCGGCCGCCTGTCGATCGGAAGCGGGGAGAAGTGAGCGCCTACCAACCGGCGGTCGCCGGCATCATCGTGGTCGGGTCGGCCAACCAGGACTACATCGTCAGCGTGGCGGCTCCTCCGGGTCCGGGCGAGACGGTGCTGGCCACGAGCCTGCTCAAGCAGCCCGGAGGCAAGGGGGCCAACCAGGCGGTCGCGGCAGCCCGGCTGCGCGGGAACGTCAGCTTCGTCGGGTCCGTCGGCGACGACGCGGACGGCGCGCAGCTGATCCGCGAGCTGCGGTCAGAAGGGGTCGACACGACGAACGTCGAGATCATCAGCCGCGGCCGGACCGGTCTGGCCCTGGTGTCGGTGTACGAGTCGGGTGAGAACTCCATCACCGTGGTGCCCGGCACGAACTTCTCGCTGACCGCCGACCGCGTCCGCCGGAGCGTCGCCCGGATAGCCGCCGAGACCGGTGCCGCGATCCTCGTCCCCCAGGCCGAGGTGCTGCCCGAGATCATCACCGCGGCGATCACGGCGGCGGCCGAGGCAGGATCGCGGGTGATCGTGAACCTGGCCCCGTACACACCCGTCGGCGACGAGGTCCTCGCCTGGTGCGACCCCCTGGTGGTGAACGAGGCAGAGGCCTCCGGGCTGCTCGGCTGGGAGGTGCGGGGGGCCGGCAGTGCCCGTCGGGCGGTCCGCGAGCTGCGCGAGCGGGCGCGGTCGGTGGTCATCACCGTCGGCGCCGAGGGCGCCTACTGGATCGACGCCGGCGGCGAGGGACACGTGGCGGCGCCCGCCCCGGCAGCGGTCGTGGACACCACGGGGGCCGGTGACGCCTTCGTCGGCGCGCTGGCGGTGCAGCTCGCTGGTGGTGCGTCGGTGGAGGAGGCCGTTGCGGTGGGCGTCCGGGCCGGCACGTTCGCGGTGCAGAGCCCCGGCGCACAGTCCTCCTACCCGTCACCCGATGACATCGGCCTGGAGGCGGCGGGCAGCCCGAGCCCGGTGTCGTGACCACAGGCGGGGCCAACAGCGTGCGAGGCTCGGCCCATGGCCGTCACGCGATCCGACGTCGCCCGGGCTGCCGGTGTCTCACCTGCTGTGGTCAGCTACGTGCTCAACAACGGGCCGCGACCCGTCGCGCCCTCCACCCGGGCCAGGGTCCTGGACGCCGTCGCCGCGCTGGACTACCGACCGAACGCCATCGCCAGCGCCCTCCGTGGCGGGAGCACGCAGACAGTCGGTCTGCTGACGCCCAACCGCAGCAACCCCTTCCTCGGCGAGCTCGCGGAGGCGGTCGAGCAGACTCTCAGTCAGCACGGCTACATGGCGTTGACCGGCAGCACGTACGGGAACAGCGGCATCGCCGAGAGGCTGCTGCGCACCTTCCTGGACCGCAAGGTCGACGGCATCATCGTGGCTCCGGGCGTGTCGGTCGTCGGCGCCGCCCTGCGAGGCGGTCGAGCAACCGCTGGTGATCTTGGAGAGGCTGGCCAACCACGGTCCCTTCTCCACCGTGTGCACCGACGACCTGGCGGACGCGGGCACGACCGTGGACCACCTGCAGGTCCACGGGCACCGACACATCGGCTGCATCAGCGGACCGCCCCACAGCTCGACGGAGGCTCTCCGGCTGCAGGGCTGGCGGGAGACCCAGCGTCGCGTCGGCCACCCGTACGGTGACGGGCTGGTCGCCTTCGCCGAGGTCAGCGAGGAGGGCGGCTACCAGGCCGCGTCGACCCTGCTCAGTGAGCACGGCGACCCTGGGCGGTCTACGGGCGAGCGCCGTCGGCCCTCTTCGTCGCCTCCGACGTCCAGGCGATCGGTGCCCTGTCGGCGTGCTGGGAGCTCGGCCTCCGGGTGCCGGACGACATCGCGATCGCGTCGATGGGCGGCACCCGAGCGGCCCGGTACGCGATCCCGGCACTGACGACCATGCGGCAGGACGTCGAGTTCCTGGCCGGTGCGGCGTGCGCGCGGCTGCTCCTCGACATCCGCCAGCCCGGCAGCCCGCCCTCCCACGGCGAGCTGACCGGCAACCTCGTGATCGGTCGCACCTGCGGGTGCTGACGTCTCCCGTCCGGTGACCTCGGGCGCCCGCTGGATCGAGCCTCGAGATGGCCCGATTCCACAGGGGCTTTCTCAACCAGCCCGGGACCGTGGTCGTGCCGGCAGCGCTCCTCGGCGGACGTCCTGCCGGTGGTGGAGCCGAGCTGCGGCCGGACAGCCTGACGCATGCCGGCCGCAGCCCGATCTGGGCGCGGGATCGTGCTCCCCGCACCCAGAGATCACGGTGCCCGAGAGGGCGAACACAATTCGTCCAGAAGCGGAACCGGGGCTCCTCGCCCGGGGTGTCCGGGATGGGACGATCACCCAGACACAGGCGACAGGAGGGCCGACCCAATGGCGGGAACCGTCGGCCGCGACCAGACGAAGCCCATGGAGCGGCTGATCAGGATCCTGATCTGCCTGGCCGAGGGCGACCGGTGGGGCGTGCCGATCGAACGCCTGCTGCGGATGGCCGATCTGGACGAGGACACCGATGCCGCCCGCGCCCAGCTGCGCCGCGACCTGGCCATCCTGCGGCGGGGCGGCTGGCGGATCGAGAACGTTGCCCCGAGGGCAGCGACGCCCGCTATCTGCTGCGGGTGCGGGACAACCGCCTCGCGGTGCTGCTGACGCCCGGCGAACGGGCCTCGCTGCGCCAGGTGCTCGCCCTGGCGACGGGGGACAGGTCCGCGCCGCCGCCGTTCCTCGGCGAGCTCCAGCACGCGGTGACCGACGCCTGCCTCACCGTCTTCACCTACCACGGTGTCCGGCGCACGGCGCACCGGGAAGCCTTGTACGCCACGCCGTCCGGCTGGGTGCTGGATGGGCGGGAGGCCGCCGACGGGCCGAGCAGGAGTTCGTGACCGCCTGGATGGGCGACCTGGACGTGGACGATCCGGGGATTGCCGACGCTGACGGATCCACCGCCGGCGCGACTGGATCCGCTGCAGTGGCCGGTGGATCAGCCCGTGGAGGTCGCGCTCGCCGTGCTGCCGCGTTCCTGGACGACGTGCTGTACCAGTTCCCGCGCTGAGGTCGGCGAGGTCGGACCCGAGGAGGCGATCGTGACCGTACGGGTGACCAACCGCGCCGTCTGCCGGGCCCGGCGCTACGCTCTCGGACTGCGAGTCGGGTGCTGGCTCCGCCGGGGCGGTGGCCGCCGTGGTCGACAACCTGCGATCTGTCGTGGGCGGTGATCATGGCGATCTTCGGTGACCGGATCGCGGGGTTGCCGACGCTGCTGGAGACCCTCTACTACCACCCGCAGGGGATGCCGTTCGCCGCGCTCGCTGCCGAGGTCGGCCGTGGCGAGGGGGAGGTCCGCGAGACCCTGGGACCTACCACCTGACCGATCTGGCCGAGCACCTGCCGGACCTGGTGTCCGACCGGAGGTGCTGGAGTTCTGGCGGCCACCCCGACGACGACGGTGACGCGTTGCGCGCGCCCAGGTCCGGCTGGTGGCGGTGGATCCGGGCCGCGAGCTCGGGTCGCGTAGACCTCGCTGCCGGACCTGGCCTGCTTCTACCGGATCGCGACGGACGCGATGGAGCCCGACCCGACCGACGAGTCTGGTGGCCGCGGTGACCAAGCCCGCGAGGCCCTGCTGCCCGGTCTGCACATCGTCCCCGACGAGCCGCTGCAGCAGCTCGCCGATCTGCAGGACGCGATCACTGTTGTTCGGCAGCTGCGGCTGACGTACGCGCGCTTCTGGTCACCGGTGATCGAGGAGAAGATCGTGCAGCCGTACCGCTGATCCGGACCCGGCGCGGCTGGGAGCCGACGCCGCGCCCGGCGACGAGCGCAGCGACTGCGGACCTACCTGCTCAGCAACATCCGTCGGCTGGAGGTGCTCCCCGAGGTCTTCGATCCACCGCCGGACCTGCCCTCCTTGATCACCGAGCACCGGACGGAGACGCCGGTGACGCTGCGGGTGCCGCACTTCTCCCGCTGGGCGGTGGACAAGTACGCCGAGCGGGTGGAGCTGGTCTCCGACAGCCTGAAGCGGCGGTCTCCAGGTCTTCGTGCTCCGGCCCGTGCGACTGAGAGTCGGGATGATGCTGGTGGCGGGGGAGGATCCTACGGCTCAGGTGCTGGAGCCGGATGACCTTCGCGAGGCTGGTCTGGGAGGTCGCGGCGGACATCCTGAAGCCGCTACCACGACGACCCGACGCCCGTCCGTGACCAGAACGACTGGTGATCCTGGGCGGGACGCTGGTTCTGAGCGATCCGGTGGGCCGAGAGCGCTGTCGGTTGAGCATGGTGGTGACCTTGGGTTGGGTGGCGACGGCCGGTGGTGCGTCTGTGTGGAACTGTGTTCGGAAGGTCGCACCCCAGACGGGTCGGCGGACGGGGCGATGAGAGGAGGCGATGCCGACGTCGGACCCCACATCAGCCGGGTCGAGCTGGTCGACCTGCCGTCCTGCTGTCCACGGACCGTCGGTCGGAATGCGCGGCTGGGCAGCCACGGCAGCGGCGGGACGTCGCGCGTGGCCGTCCTCAGCACCGACACCGCCCGGACCGGCTGGGGCCTGGTGAGCAGACACCAGCCGGGACTGGCACGGACTCGTCGTCGGACGGGCCCTGTCCGAGCTGATCGACCCGGGGACCGGGATCCGCGAGGACGCTCTCGGCTTCCTGACGTGCCGCTGCACGATCTGCTGGGCCAGGTGCTGGACCAGCCGGTCCATGCCCTGCTCGGTTCCCGCGGCGAGACCACTGTCGAGGTCTACGATGGGGCGATCTACTTCGACGACCTCGATCCCGACGACGATCCTCGGGGTGTGGCGGTCCTGCTCGACCAGTGCCATGCCGATGCGGCGCTGGGCTATCGCGCTTTCAAGCTCAAGATCGGCCGTGGACACCGCTGGCTCGACCGGGCTGCGGGCGACCGCCGCGACATCGAGGTCACCCGGGCGGTTCGCGACGCCTTCCCGACAGCGAAGATCCTGGTCGACGCCAACGACGGCTACGACCTCGACGGGATCCGCCGCTACCTGGAGGCCGTCGCGGACGTCGGCTCTACTGGGTGGAGGAACCGTTCACCGACGACGCCGGCGACCTGGCCGAGCTGCGGGCGCACCTGGACGCGGTCAGCCCGGCGACGCTGATCGCGGAGGGGGAGACCGATCCGGACGTCGCCTCCCTGCTCCCGATCGCAGGTCGCGGCCACCTCGACGTGCTCTGATGGACGTGATGTCTTTCGGGCTGACCCCGTGGCGTCGGATCATGCCGACGCTGGTCGAGCTGGGGGTCTCCGCCTCGCCCCATGCGTGGGGCCGGCCGCTGAAGACCATCTACGCTGCCCATCTCGCCGCGGGGCTCGGCAACGTCGCGATCGTCGAGGGTGTCCCGGGGGTCACTGATTGCGTCGACACCTCGGCGCACGTGTTCGCCGACGGGCGCCTGGCGCTGTCAGAGCGGCCGGGCTTCGGCCTGCCGGTTCCGCGAACGTGACACTGTCGCCGGGCCGATGAGGCGGGTGGTGGGGGCCGGGTAGCAGGTCCACGCCACGACTCAGGCGCGGCGCTCCGGCGGGGCGGAGCCGGTGGTCGACTGTTGTCGGCCCGCCTGGTTGGTGGGCGTCTGGGTGCGTGGGGCGGACGCGTGCTGCTTGTCCAACCCGTCGGTGGAGAGTGCGCCGAGATCGGGCAGTCCCAGGTGCGGCTTCTGTTGCTTCTTCGACCTGCTGACGAGGGCGATGACGACGACGATCGCGATCACCACGATCGCGATGATCAGCACGGTCACACCGGTGCTCATGGACGTTCCTTCCGTCGTTGGAGGAGTTACCTAGTCCAACTATGCATCGGGGTGGAGTGGGAACCAATGGTCGGCCAGGTCGTCACGTCACCACAGTGGGCGAACGGGTGGCAGCTCACCGTCGTCGGCGCTGACCACGCTCACCAGGTCGGCGCGCAGCGCGGCGAGGCGACCTCGGCCGATGACGTCAGCCCAGCGGTTCTCCAGCTCGGTGTAGATCCCTTCGGCAGTCTCCTGAAGCTCACGGCCACGATCAGTCAGCTCGATGGGCCGGACCCGCCCGTCCCCGGTCGTCTCCCCTCGGCGGGCATAGCCCGCCTCCAGCAGGGCCTCGACGAGCTTGCTGGCGGCCTGCTTGGTCATTCCCATCAAGACGCCGAGCTCGCTGCTGGACAGCGGTCCTTCCCGGAGGGCGAGCAGCGCGAACCCGTACGCCGGCCGCACGTCGGTCCAGCCGCGAGGTGCGAGCTCCGCGTGCAGGTCGGTGATCAGCTGCCGGTACGCGATAGCGAACAGTCGCGCCAGGGGCAGCTGCCCGTCGGCGGCCTGGCTCACTGGGCCCACGGCGGGGTGAAGAGGGTGCCGTCATCGAGACGGGCCTGACCACCCACCGGCAGGCAGCACAGCAGTTCCAGTGGCTCGTTGCCCGCGTTGCCGAGCTGGAAGCGGACACCCTTCGGCACGACGATCGCGTCGCCGGTCTCGGCCCTCGCCAGGGTGGCGTCGATGATCACCTCCGCTCTGCCGCTGAGCACCACGAAGACCTCTTCCCGGGTGAGGGAGTGCGGGGTCGGAGTCGTACCGGGGGCGACGGCGACCCGCCAGAGCGACGTGTCGCCGGTGCCGCCGCGACTCGGGGTCGCTAGCGACGTGAAGGTGGTGCCGCCGAGGGTGTGGGTGGGATCGGTGGGGGCGTGGACGACGGGCATGGGCTCTCCTCAGGGTGGTCAACTGTGTTGACCATCTTCGGACAAGGTGGCCCATTAGTCAACCAAGTTGACCACTTGCGAACGCCACTGCGGCTGCCCGCAATTTGACGGACGGTTGGGCCTACGCAGCGCGCTGAATGAGGAGGACTACGGAGGTGCTGGGAACTGCCCGCAGGCGCGAAGGGCGACAGATCGATGTCCCGTCCGGATGGAAGCAATTGGGGGTGTGGGAGACCGTCGACCTGGTCGTCGGCAAGGCGCTGTCCCACAACCGCTGGCTCGACCTCGCGCCTCGCAGACCGGGTTGGTGGAGGCCACCGGGGCGCGGGCGGGGGTTTGCCAACGCGGGATGGGCACGAGTTCGTGTCATAGACGGATGACGTCGGGTCGCCGGAAGGCGAGTAGCTGATGCGTCGGGTCGCTACGGCCATCCGTACGTCGCCGCTCGATGAGCTTGAGAAGCTTGGTGGCCGCGGCCGACGGTCAGGCACGGGGCCAGGGCTACCCGGAATCTGGTGACCACGCCCGGCTGAAGCCTCGCTCAGCGTGCGCGGTTAGCTCGATAGCGATCAGGTTGATCGCCCGGCTCATACTTCATGTCGACGCGGGCAAGCTTGGCCTCCCCGACCTGTCGTAGGTCGATCTCAAGGACATCTGCTAGCCGCACCAGGTAGAGACAGAACGTCTGCGATCTCGTCTTCGACCTGCTCGCGTAGCCCTGCCGCACCGCCTTCTCCGCTGCCTCGTGAGCCGGAAGCCACTGGAACAACTCGCTCAGCTCGCCTACCCCGCCGACGAGCGCGAGAATCAGCAACTTGGGGTCGTGGTAAGCCTCCCAGTTTCGCTCCTTCGTGAAGGCCCGCATCCTGTCCCGAAGTGCCGCGAGATCGCTCACGGGGCAGGCTTCTCAACGTCTGGGACTAGACCACGCAGCATGGCCGGGTCTCGGAATCAGTGGAGTAGATGAGGGCCCCTCGCATGCCTCGGGTGAGGAGCACCTTGTAGGTGTTGCGTACCGCCTGGTCGAACTGGTCGGCGTCGCCGCGCTTGACCTGGCTGTCGTAGCTCCGCTGCGGCTGGGCGACCCAGCGATCCTCGCGCCAGACGAGGTCGGGCCCCATGATCACGCCGGCGTAGTCGTACTCGAACCCCTGCGCGGTGTAGACGCAGCCGACCTGGTCGAAGCCAGCCGGGTCGCTGGCCCAGAAGGGCGTGCCGGGTGCGCCGGCGTGCGAGGTGTCCTTCTTGTTGTTCCAGGGCTTGTGCCAGTCGCCGATCTCGACGTCGAGCTCGAGCCCGCCACCCGGATGGGGTCGCTCCACGGCCAGCAGTAGCCGGCCGCGATGCGCGCGCCGTACCCGCGGTCGAGCATGGTCCGCAGCCTGGCCTCCATGAGGCTCGGGGCCGCGGCGACGGTCAGGCCGAATGCGTCGTCACCCTCCCAGACCGCGGGACCGCCTGGCTCGAGCCCGAGCAGCCGCAGCACCCACTGCTCGTACGCCCGGCTCCCTCCGCAGCGGAACTGGGCGTCGAGCGTGATCACCCGCGTTTCGAGGCCGACGGCGCGTGCCGCGGCCTCGATGTCCTCGATGGTGCCGATCTCGCCTGGGCGCACGACCTGAAACTCGTCGAGCAGGAAGACCGGCACCCGAGCGGCGTCGATGAGCTCGCTGACCTGCGCTCGGCCGGTACCGAGCCGAAGCTGGCGTGTAGCGGTTGGCGGACGTCTCGCGTATGCGGTGCGCCTCGTCGCAGATCAGGACGTCTAGGCCGTTGCGCTCGGCGTCGACGAACTGGTTGAAGTACTTGAACATGCTCTTCACGCGAGGAGCCCTCTGCGCCGGCGACCCGTCGCAGCGTCTGCGTGAAGGCGCTGGAGCCCGTGGCGTGCAGCACCGTCCGGCCCTGGCGCGACAGCTCGCCCATCAGCGACAGCGCGATGACGCTCTTGCCGGACCCGGGCCCACCGCTGACGACGATCACTTCCTTCGTGTTCGCCCGGTATGACTGCTCGACCGCGCGCATCACCAGGGAGAAGGCGACCTGCTGCTCGTCAAGGAGCACGAACTGCTCACGCCGCTGCACCTCCTCGGCGGCGAGTGCAAGCAGCTGCTTGCTTGGACGGACGGCAGACCCGAGCAACAGGTCGGCAGCTCTCTGCGCCGGGTGTGGGCGCGAGGTGCGACCTCAGGTAGGTCGAGGAACTCCCCGCGGCGCTGCCCGGTGAACATCCGGCCCTGCTCGTCCTCGGGTAGGCCCACAGGTCCTCGAGGTCGAGGTCGGTCGCGTTGTGCAGGTAGGCCACCCCGGCAATGCCGACCGCGGTGTCGTCGCTCAGCGCGGCGGCGAAGTCGCGCAGGTGGCTGCAGTAGCGGCGCACCTGCTCGACCGGGTGCAGCCGCGTGCCCATCCCTCGAGGACGCAGACGTCGTCCGACTCCTCGAGGAGGTGCGCGCGAGACCACTGCTTGAGCTCGACCACGACGTACTGCGGGACGCCGCGCTTCGGGTGCGTGCCGCACAGGACGACATCCGCCCGCTTGCTGGTCAGCGGCAGCTGGTACTCGACCAGCACCTCCACCTCGGTCAGGCCGGCCTCGACCAGGTCCTGGCGAGAGCACGTCGAGGCTCCGCTCCCAGGACCTGATCTCCGCAGGAGGCGCGCGACCGGCCGAGCTGGTGGCGGTACTGCTCAGACAGCAAGGGCACGAGCGACCCGTCGTCGATCTTGGCGCGCAGGAACTGCACCTGACCCGCGGAACAACGGCACGTCTCGACCCCAGGAAGCACGAAGGAACTTCCCGCACGGGTGGAGGCTTGTCGAACGACGCGCCTGTCGGGCCGAAGCGGATGACGGAGTCGACACTATCCCAGGCCGAGATGGCTGATCCGTGGCGAGGCTGGCTGTCCTTGACACAGTTCAGAGCGGCATGTAGGCTGCCGGCTACAACTTGGCTCTACGTCTGCTCGAGCATCCCAGCGCAGACCAGTGAAGATCGCGCACGCCAAACCCGTCATGTCAGATGGTTCACGCTCGCGATCACCTCGTCGCACCCGCTCACACAAGAACCGCGTCGCCGCCCCGCAGTTCTTCACGAACTCCTCGAACGTGCACCCGAAAGCCAGCCGCACGCTCGACTTGTCCTCGGTGAACATCGACAGCCCGATGATCGCCGGCAGCGCCCCCAGCCCGAACCGGAGCACCAGGGTCGCCGCGTAGCCGAATCGGACTTCCTCGTCCGTGCCGTCCCACCCGGTCGAGCGCAGCCCCCGCAGGTACCCATCAAGACACACCCGCTCCAGCTCGTCCCACTCGTCGGGGGAGCTGCCGAGGAACGCCACGGTCGCTCCGACCAGCGGGGCCACCTCGGCGCCGATCGGGGCCATCCCGCGAAGGCCCAGTCGAACGCCACGTTCTGCGTCACCCCGCCGACCGGTCGGCGGCGCAGGTTGCGAGGGAAGACGTCGTTGTGGGTGAAGGTGGTCGGCAGCTCGTCCAGGGCCGCGTACACGCGCTGCCGGTTCTCCCACAGCGCGTGAACACCGTGCCCACCTCGGCCGGGTAGATCCGGCCAGCATCGGGATGGTCGGCAGCGGCCGGCAGCAGGCCGACGACGGAGGCGGCCTGCTCGGTCAGGCCGGTCAGCCAGCGGTCGGACAACCAGCTGTCCGTCGGGTTCGACGGCTCGGTCAGATAGCGCCCACCGAACTGACCGAGCGCACCGGCGACCTCACCGAACTCCGCGAGCGGCCACCGGTGCGGGACGTCTCCCAGGTCCTCCAGGGCGAGCCAGGCCACCGGACCCGTGCCGCCACTGATCTCACCGGCACCGCACAGCGCGGCGGGACCAGTGGACCGGTCAGCTCGGTGAACCAGGGCGTCTGGTAGGCCTCCCACTCCCTCTTCCAGTAGTTCCAGGCCGAGGGGTCGTCACTCAGCGTCTCGAAGTCCAGGTGCTCGGTGGTGAACACCTTGATCACCAGCGACCAGTCCGTCGACTGTCCGGCACCGGTGGTGGCGGAGCCGGTCGCCCGAAAGAGGTGCGTCCCCGTACCGGCGCCGATGAAGATCGGTTCGTGCCTCAGCCGGAGCACCTCGGCGCGATCGTCCTCGAGCAGTCGCCGGACCAGACCGGTCCAGGCCTCCGGGCTGAGAGCAGCGAGGTGCGTGTCGGTGACGTCCACGGCGTCCCCCTCTCCGTCCCGTCCGACGGTAGACCGCCGGTTGCCCGCGAGTCGAGGGAATGGGTGGCAGCTGCATCCGTCTCACCCCTCTCTCAGGAAGTACCGAGGCTCAGGTTTATTTCGTAAAACGGCAGGGGATGACCATGACACTCACCCGACGACACTTCCTCGCGGCCTCGGCGGCCGCAGCAGCACCGTGCCGGCCCTCGCGGGCTGCGGTGGCTTCTCGACCGCGGGCTCCGGCTCCGGCGGCGAGAGCGACGGCGGCGCACTGACCTTCACCACCTGGGGCACCGACAGCGAGCTGGCCGGCTTCAAGAAGGCCATCGACGGCTTCCAGGCGGCCAACCCCGGCTCCACGGTGACCCTGAACGCGGTCCCGTACGAGCAGATGTTCACCAACATCGACGCCCAGCTGCAGGCCGGCAACCCGCCCGACATCTTCCGGGTCCCCTACTACACCTTCGGCGCGTACGCCGGGCGTGACCAGCTGCTCGACCTCAGCAGCCACCTGCCGGACGGGTTCGCCGACCGCTTCACCCCGCAGGCCTGGGCGGCGGTGCAGAACAACGGCAAGCCGTTCGGCGTCCCGCACCACACCGACACCTCGGTGATCCTCTACAACAAGGACGCCTTCGACGCGGCCGGGGTGAAGAGCGTGCCGACCACCCTGGAGGACGCCTGGACCTGGGACGAGTTCGCGAACCTCGCCGAGACCCTGCGCAAGAGCCTGCCGAGCAGCAAGTACCCGTTCGCCTACAACTGGCAGGGCAACGGCGTCACCCGCTGGCTCAGCTGGCTGTTCGAGGCCGACGGTCGCTTCCTGGCCGAGGACCTGATCGCACCGGCCATCGACTCCGAGCCCGGCCGCCAGGCGGTGGAGTTCACCTCCAGCTTCTTCGCCAAGAACCTCGTCCCGAAGAACAACTCGGTCAAGTCGACCACCTACGCCGCCGACACCTGGTACGCCCAGACCGCGGTGATGAGCTTCGGCGGTGCCTTCCAGATCCCGGACGCGGAGTCCACCCTGGACTTCGAGTGGGGGGCGACGTTCTCGCCGAAGAAGGTCCGGTCCGGTGGCGACTTCGGCGGCAACGCCCTGGTGGCCACCAAGGCCACCGCCAAGCCGGAGCTGGCCGCGAAGTTCCTGGACTTCGTCACCAACGCCGAGCCGATGCGCGACTTCTGCGTCGCCTCGTCCTTGCTGCCGACCCGGGCCGATCTGGTCGCCAACGGCATCGAGTTCGCCGTCCGTCCCGAGCTGTCGCCGGTGTTCCTCGGTCAGGCCTCGACCGTCAAGGCCCAGGACTCCAGCCAGGTCGCCTCGCCGAACATGTCCAAGATCATCACCGTGCTCAAGGACCAGCTGGAGCAGGCGTTCGTCGGCGGTCAGGACGTCGAGACCACGGTGAAGGGCCTGTCCGACGGCATCGCCGCCGCCACCGCCTCGTGAGCCACGCCTCGATGAGGTCAGTATCAGCTGAGGGCAGCGCCGTGAGCGTCAGGTCGCTGACCGCGGCCCGCACCCGGGAGACCGTGGCGGCGTACGCGTTCCTGAGTCCGAACCTGCTCCTGCTCGGGCTGTTCGTGTTCGTGCCGCTGGCCGGCACGGTCGTGCTCAGCCTCCAGCAGACCGACGGGTTCGGCTCGGGCACGTTCGTCGGCGCCGCCAACTACGTCCGGCTGGTCGGCGACCCGCTGTTCTGGCGCTCGGCGGTGAACACGGTGCTGTTCACCGTGCTGGTCACCCCGCTGTCGATGGGGATCGGTCTGGCCGCGGCGGTGCTGCTGAACTCCGCCCTGCCGGCCCGGCCGGTGCTGCGGTCGGCGGTGATCTTGCCGATGGCCATCTCCGGGGTGGCGACCGCGCTGATGGGGTTGCTGATCTTCGACGAGAACAGCGGGCTGATCAACCTGCTGTTCCGCTCCCTCGGGCCTACCGGGCGTCAGCTGGCAGTCCGGCGGGACCGCGGCGTTCGCGTCGGTGGTGCTGGTGACGCTGTGGTGGCGGGTCGGCTTCAACATGCTGATCTACCTGGCCGCCCTGCAGGGCGTCAGTCCCGACGTCTACGAGGCCGGCCGGCTGGACGGGGCGAACACCTGGCAGCAGTTCCGGTTCCTCACCGTCCCGCTGGTCGGTCCGGCGTCGTTCTTCCTGCTGATCATGAACGTCATCTACTCCTTCCAGGTGTTCGACCTGGTCTTCGTGATGACCGGCGGGGGACCGGAGAACGCCACCTCGGTCCTGGTCACCTACGCGTACGACAACGGGTTCGTCACCCGGGACCAGGGTTACGCCGCCGCCCTGGGGCTGGTGCTGCTGTTGATCATGCTGATCTTCACCGCCGTGCAGTGGCGGCTCAGCCGGACACGAGACGAGGTCGGATGAGTCAGCCCACCGTCACCGACGCCCCCACTCGCCAACCCGGCGGTGCCCGCGGCCGGGCCGGACCGGGCGCGGGCCCAACGACGCCGTCGACGCCAGCGCACCGGGACGGCCGTCCGGTTCGTCGCCGCCCTGGCCCTGTGCGCCGTGCTGCTGTTCCCGCTCTACTGGATGGTCGTCGTCGCGCTGTCGTCGCGGGCCGAGCTGCTGGGCGGAACGCTCCGTCTGTGGCCACGTGAGCTCACCCTGGACAACGTCGAGCGGGTGTTCTCCGCCTTCCCGGTGCTCACCTGGTTCGGCAACTCGGTGTCGATCTCGCTGACCGTGTCGCTGCTCACCGTGACGGTCAACCTGATGGCCGGCTACGCGTTCGCCCACCTACGCTTCCGCGGCTCGAACGTGCTCTTCCTGCTGGCCCTGTCGACCATGATGCTGCCGGTCCAGGTGATCATGGTCGCGCTGTTCGGGCTGGTCACCGGGATGGGCCTGTACGGCAGCTACTGGGCCGTCATCCTGCCCTCGGCCGCCTCCGCGTTCGGCATCTTCCTGGCCCGGCAGTTCATCCTCGGCATCCCGCGGGACCTGATCGAGGCCGCCCGGCTCGACGGCGCCGGCAACTGGTCGGTGTTCACCCGGATCATCCTGCCGCTGTCCAAGCCGCTGATCGCCGTGCTGTTCTTCATGAGCCTGCTGCAGTCCTGGAACGACTTCGCCTGGCCGCTGATCGCGCTGAAGCAGAACGAGCTGTTCACGCTGCCGATCGGGCTGCTCTACCTGCAGGGGCAGTTCGGCTCCGACTACGGCGGCACGATGGCGTTCGCGCTGCTCAACGTGGCCCCGATGGTGGTGATCTTCCTGGTGTTCCAGCGCTACTTCATCCAGGGCTTCGCCCGCAGCGGCATCCGCTGACCGTGCTCAGTCGGCCGGGGTGACCGTTCTTCCCAGGAAGGCGGCCAGCCGGTCGATGGCCGGCGCGTCGTCGGCCACCGGCTGCGGTGGGTCGAACCGGCCGGGCCGGGACTGATCGCTCAGCTGGGTGCGCGCGAAGGCCAGCGACGCCTCGGCCACGTCGTCGGGCAGCACGAACGGTCGGCCGATCGCCTGCGCGAGATCCCAGCCGTGGGCCAGCAGGTCGTACAGGCGGATCTGCAGCCGCTCGTCGCCGGTGGTCGACCCCAGCGGGCTGGTGAAGATGCGGTCGAGCACGCCGGGCTGCACGAACGCGGCGATCAGACGGCCGGTCGACGCGCGGAACGCCTCGGGCCGGTCGGCACCGTGCTCGCCGGGCCGCGGAGCCGGTTGGTCGGTCAGCGCGGCGGCGTACACCAGGTTCATCCCGATCAGGTGGTCGACGAGTCGGGCCACCGTCCAGTCGGTGCACGGGGTCCGGGCTGTCCACTGCTCGGGCCGCACGCTGCCGATCAGCTCGGCGACGGACGCCGACGCCCGGATCAGGTGGTCGACCCGGCTCATCGGGCGCGCCTCACGCTCGGCCGTAGTCCAGGTGCACGACCCCGTTGGCGTACACGTCGCTGTCCAGCAGCCGGAGCCTGGTGGAGTCGACCCCGTCGGCCCAGAGCCGTTCACCGGACCCGACCGCGATCGGGTAGAGGAACAGGTGCAGGTGGTCGACCAGTCCGTCGGACAGCATCGCCCGGACGAGGGTGCCGCTGCCGGAGACGTAGATGACGCCGTCGGTGTCGTCCTTGAGCTGCTGGATCGCGGCGGCGTCGTAGGCCCCCAGCCGGACCGAGGGACCCCAGTCGACGGACGGCTCCTGCGCGCCGACCACGTACTTGGTGGTGTCGTTGAAGAACGGTGCCCCCGGGTCCTCCTCGACCGTGCGCGTCGACCAGGCCGGGGCGAACATCTCGTACGTCGTCCGGCCGAGCAGGATCGCGGTGGCCGCTCCGGTGACGGCGCCGATGGTCTCGCCCATGGCCGGGTCGAAGCCGAACTCGGCGGTCCAGGACGGGTTCTCGAAGACCCCGTCGAGGGCGATGAACTCGTGCACGGCGATGGTGCCCATGGACGGTGACCTCCAGGTCTGTCGTCGGCGGTACGGGACACAGCGCCCCGTCGCCGATGGCTATTGTCGCCCAGTGCCCTCCACGGACCCCGCCGACCTGATCCGTCGCCTCGCCGACGTCGACACCACCTCGCTGAAGGACGCCGGTCCCGGACTGCGCGTCCTCCCGGCCGCGTTGCGTCCCATCCGAGCCGGCGTACGGCTGCTGGGCCGCGCCGTGACGGTCGACGCGCGGGAGGACCTGGTGCCGGTGCTGGCCGGACTGGCCGCCGCCGGACCCGGCGACGTGCTGGTCGTCGCCGGGCATCCCGACCACGCGGTCGCCGGCGAGCTGTTCGCCACCGAGGCGCTGCGTCGCGGGCTGGCCGGCATCGTCATCGACGGGCGCTGCCGGGACAGTCGGGTCCTGGCGCAGCTGGACCTGCCGGTGTTCGCCCGCGGTGTCGCCCCGTCCGCCTGCCCGGCCCGCGCGCTGCCGGTGATCCAGGTGCCGATCCTGATCGGCGACGTGACCGTCCACCCGGGCGACCTGGTGCTGGGCGACGACGACGGCCTCGTGGTGGGGAGCTGCTGGCCGAGGTGGCCGAGGCCATCGACGGGGCGGAGGCGATCCAGCAGCGCGAGGGTGCGCTGCGGGCGGCGATCGAGGCCGGCGAGTCGCTGTTCGACCACCTCAACGTCGACGAGCACGTCGCGGCCCTGCGGGCGGGCCGGCCGACCAAGCTGACCTTCTCGTGACCACTCCGCCGATCCGACCGGGCAGCTCCGGTGCGGTCGTGGGCTACGCGTCGCGGATGAGCCGGGTGCAGCCGTCGGCCATCCGCGAGCTGCTGCGACTCGGCACCGATCCGGACATCGTCTCCTTCGGCGGTGGCTACCCGGACGCCGCGCTGTTCCCCGTGGCCGAGCTCGCCCAGGTCTACGCGGAGCTGCTCGACGCCCGCGCACGCGTCCGCCCTGCAGTACACCGCGTCCAACGGTCTGCCCCAGCTGAGGCAGCAGGTCGCGGAACGACTCGTCCGCGACGGCATGCCCGCCACCGCCGACGACGTGCTGATCATCCAGGGCGGCCAGCAGGGTCTGGACCTCGCCGCCAAGCTGGTGATCAACAGCGGCGACGTGATCATCACCGAGGACCCCACCTTCCTGGGGGCCCTGATCGCGTTCGCCCCGACCGAACCGCGCTATGCGCCGGTGCGGTCCGACGACGACGGGATGGACACCGACCATCTCGCCGAGGTGCTGGCCGCCCACCCGGACACGAAGATGATCTACGTCGTGCCCGACTTCGCCAACCCGACCGGGGCGACGTTGAGCCTGCCCCGTCGGCGACGGCTGATCGAGCTGGCCAACGCGTACGGGGTGCTGGTGCTGGAGGACACGCCCTACCGGCCGCTGCGGTTCGAGGGCGAGTCGCTGCCCACGCTGAGGAGTCTGGACACCGAGGGCCGGGTGCTGCACCTGGGGAGCTTCTCCAAGATCCTCGCGCCCGGTCTGCGGCTGGGGTGGGCCACGGCGAGTCCGGAGATCCTGGAGCGGATCGCGCTGCTGAAGCTCGCGGCCGACACCCAGAACAGCACGCTCAACATGGCGGCCACCTCCGCCTACCTCGCGCGCTACGACATCGACGCCCACATCGCCGACGTGCTCCCGGTCTACCGGCGCAAGCGTGACCTGATGCTGGCCACCATGGCCGCCGAGTTCCCGTCCTCGGTCGAGTTCACCCGTCCCGACGGCGGGCTGTTCGTCTGGCTGACCTTCCCGGCGGGCTTCGACGCCGGAGCCTTCATGGCCGACGTGCTGCTGCCGGAGGCCAAGGTCGCGTACGTGCCGGGCGCGACGTTCTTCCCCGTCGACCACCAACCGCACCACGCCCGGGTCAGCTACTCCGGTGTCCCCGACGAACGGCTGGTCGCCGGCATCACCGCGCTGGGTCGGCTGCTGAAGCGGGAGCTGGGCTGACCAGGTTCTTGAAGCAGGAGCAGATGTCAGTTGGCTGCCACGCTCGCTTCGGTGAAGAACTCGTTCGGGAGCTTGTGCTGGAGTCGCCAGGTGAAGGCAATCGGACGCTCGCCGACGTGGTGAACGTAGGTGGCCGGCCCCGCGAACAGGTATGGGCTGGTCCCGAACTCGTCACTCTTGGCGTGGCGGACGAACAAGAGCTTGGTGCTCGAGCCGGAGATGTACCGCCGACCCGTGGCTGAGGTCTCGGACGTCGTCGACTGAGACTCCCAGTGGAACAGGTCCTGACTGATCGGGTAGTCGCGGTAGAGCGTCGTCGGTGAATAGTCGGCCTCTGACTTCCGCAGAGTCACGAAGAAGGCGTCGACGTCGATCTCCGGAACGTACAGCACACCCTCACGGAACGAGTTCGGCTTCCTCTCCAGACTCGCGTAGTCGAGGGCAGCCAGAACCTCTTCGCGTCGGTACCGGCCATGCACCTGAAGAGGGACCTGATGGAGCGGGCCGTCGAGAGTGATGGGGATGTGTGAGGCGCTGGCGAAGGCGAGATCCAAGACGGACGTCAGCTCGTCGCGAACGGACTCCTCGCGTTGCAGAGACGTGAGTCCTTCCTCGACCGACGCGTGCCCGCCCCCGCCTGGCCACAGCGAGAAGAACAGCATCCGCCCGAGCCGTTGCTGCTCGGGGCCGAGATCCGCGTACGACCGAGGAGTCGTCCGCAAGCAGTTGCGAGTACGTCCGATGCCGTTCGGCATCGTCCACGTGGACGACGGCACGAACTCGCTTCAACAACTCGGTCTCGCGGTCGGCGCCCCGACGCGTCGGCAGCTGGGCCGCCCGGCGGAGCTCGGTCCAGGAACGGCCCGCCCGGATCACATCGGACAAGTCCACCAGGGACTCGCTCAGGAAGCTCGGCAAGTCATGGTCGCCCATGGAGCGCAGCTCGTTCACCAACTGGGGCCAGCGGTTACCCACCTGACTCCGGATGTTCTCCAGCACGATGCGCTGCGACTGTCGGTCCATGACGATCTGGCAACCCGAGGGCAGGAAAGGGAACTCTCGCTCGATATCACGCTCCAGCCCGCGCCGCGTGGCTCCGGTCAGAGCGCGAAGCCGTCGGTCGAAGCGGAACTCCTTGCGGTGGTGCCCCACGAAGTCGAGGACGGTGAGAACTGCTTTGTCACGCGTTCGTCGTAGCCCACGACCCAACTGCTGCAGGAACAGCGTGGCGCTCTCGGTCGGTCGCAGGAACAGCAGAGTGTCGACGTCGGGAAGGTCGATTCCCTCGTTGAACAGGTCGGCAGCGAACAGCACATTGACTCGGCGGTGACGAAGATCGTCCAACGCCCGAAGGCGATCAGCCGTGGGTGTGGCTCCGCTGACAGCCGTTGCGGCGATGCCGGCTTCGCGGAAGACCTGGGCCATGAACTCCGCGTGGGCAACGCTGACACAGAAGCCGAGCGCTCGCATGGTGCTCGGCTCCAGCACCAGGTTGTTCAGCTGACGCAAGACGATGGCGGCTCTGGCGCGGTTGCCGGTGTAGACGCTGGAGAGCGCGGCGTCGTCGTAGCGGCCACGACTCCAGCCGATCTGGCGCAGATCGGTGCCGTCCGCGATAGCGAAGTAGTGGAAGGGGCACAGCAGATCAGCCCCGAGGGCATCCCAGAGTCGCAGTTCGGCCGCCGTGCGTCCGCCGAAGAAGTGGCGGACGTCGAGGCCGTCACTGCGTTCAGGCGTGGCCGTGAGACCCACGAGCTCACGGGGCGACAGATGATCGAGGAGCCGCCGGTACGTCGACGCCTCGGCGTGGTGGAACTCGTCGATGACGATCACGTCGTAAGCGTCAGGATCGATCCGGTCGACGCCGTACGCGGTCAGCGATTGCACGCTGGCGAAGACGTGTCGCCATCGCTCGGGTCGGGCACCGCCCACGTACAGCTCACCGAAGTTCGCGTCGTTGAGCACCTCCCGGTAGGTCCTCAGAGACTGTTCGAGGATCTCGCGCCGATGGGCGACGAAGAGGAGCGACGGCTGATCGGCCCACCCTTCGCTCAGGCGCCGGTAGTCGAGGGCAGCGACGACGGTCTTGCCGGTGCCGGTCGCTGCTACGACCAAGTTGCGGTGGCGGCCATGAACGCTGCGCTCCACATCGAGGGCGTCCAACATCGTCTGCTGATAGGGAAAAGGTCGAACCTCCAGCCCGGAGAGGGACAGTGTCACGCGCTCGTGCGTGCGACTGCCTGACGCCTCGGCCAGCGCATCATCTAGTCGATCCCGGTCGTGCTCCGGATCGTAGGTCTCAAAGCTCGGGTCGTTCCAGTACGTGTCGAAGGTGGCCCTGAACTTCTCGAGCAGCGCAGGTGTCCCCACGCGAGACAACCGGACGTTCCACTCGACGCCGTCCAGGAGTGCGGCTCGGGAGAGGTTGGAGGAGCCGACGTACGCCGTATCGAAGGTCGTCGCTCGACGAAACATCCACGCTTTAGCGTGCAGCCGGGTTCGCTGCGAGTCGTAGGAGATCTTCACCTCGGCGCCGAAGTCGCGGACCAGCCGGTCGAGGGCATTGGCATCGGTGGCGCCGATGTAGGTCGTGGTGATGACCCGAAAGGGTGATCCGCGTGTCCGGAGCCGTTGGAGCTCGGGCTCCAGCAGGCGTAGGCCGTGCCACTTGACGAAGGCACACAGCAGATCCACCTCGTCCGACGTGTCGAGTTCGGCCTTGATCTCCGAGCCGAGGTTCGGTTCTCCGCGGGTGTTGGTGAGTAGTGCGCTTTCGGACAGCGGCGTGGCTGGTCGGATGGAGGGATACGCCTCGATGCCAGGCCTCGTCACCGGAGACACGGACCGCAGCTGCCGCGCTGGCGTCGGCACCCCATGATCAAGCTCGGCCAGAATATCCAGCATGCTGTTGACCAGTTCTAGTCGCCGCTGCGGATTCGAGGTGGCGACAAGCACGCGGTGGACGGCGGCCTCAACATGGCGAGCGAGGACATGGGGCTGGTCGGCGGCATCAACGAGGTCGACGTTAACTTGATCGGTGATCGTAGCCAGCTCGGTAGCCAGACTGTGCGTGACGAGCTGCTCGTAGAGTCCTCGCTCCATCTGCCTCCTGTCGTGGCCGCTAGCTTGACACGGCCGCACGGGAGGTCAACGACTCGGGTCCATCGGTCGACGTTGGATCGGTCGGGACGCTCAGGTACAACGGATGGCGCGGCTTTCTCCTCCACCGGACGTCGAGGGGGGTTG
>CAWARE010000010.1:0-73185 GCA_963784345.1 uncultured Actinomycetota bacterium | reverse complement strand
CTCCCTTTCACGGCCCCCGGTCTCACCGCCACCACGTTGACCTCGGGGACGGAGTCGTCACAAACGGACCCTCCTCTGGACCGCCGCTCACGTCGTCAGCCGCAGCACGGCGCCTGACGGCGCGCAGCGGAGCAGCGAGTGACGAACACCCCCCGTCGCGAGCGCCCGCGCAGCGGAGCGCCCGGTTCTGACTGGACTGAGGAGTCGCGAACACGCTTTTCGTTCGCGGTGACGAGGGAAGTCAGAACCATTCGGCGCGTAGTGGAGCAGCGAGTGACGAACACCCCCGTCGCGAGCGCCCGCGCAGCGGAGCGCGGTCCCGGTCTGGACTGAGGAGAGCGCCGACACGCTTTTCGTCGGTGGTCGAGGAGGGAAGTCCGGGACAGATGGCGCGGAGCGAGCAGCGAGTGACGAACACACTGTCAGACCCCTTGCGCATACTGGATCTCAGTCGTACGGTATCTACATCTAGTAGTTACACCCGTGTGTTTCGTCCACAGTTAGTGGTCGGTTACCCACACTGATCCACAGCCTCACCCACAAGCCATCCACAGATCTGTCCCCAGGTCGCCCGCGAGAGGAGTCACGATGCACTGTCCGTACTGTCGGCACACCGACTCCAAGGTGCTCGACTCCCGGGTGGCCGACGAGGGCGCGAGCATCCGCCGGCGCCGTCAGTGCCCGGTCTGTGAGCGTCGCTTCACCACCACCGAGCAGATGCAGCTGGTGGTCGTGAAGCGCAGCGGCGTCGTCGAGCCGTTCAACCGGGACAAGGCGGTGTCCGGGGTCCGCAAGGCCTGCAAGGGCCGACCGGTCACCGAGGACCAGCTCGCGCGTCTGGGTCAGCTGGTGGAGGACTCGATCCGCGCCTCGGGTCAGCCGGAGATCCCGGCCGACGAGGTGGGTGTCGCCATCCTGGGCCCGTTGCGCGACCTCGACCAGGTGGCCTACCTGCGCTTCGCCAGCGTCTACCGGCAGTACGACTCCGTCGACGACTTCGAGGCCGAGATCGCCCTGCTCCGGGCGGAGTCGGAGCCCCTCGGCATCGAGCCCCTGGTCCCGGACCGGATCGGCGACAGCCGGGTCAGCACGTTCGTCCCCCACAAGCGGAGTCCTGGTCGGGTTCCCCCGCCCTGACCGCACCACCGAAGAGCCGGTTCCCCCTCGGCCGCTCTCACACCCCATGACCCCGGGACGGGGTCCGCGCAGCAGGGGAAGGCTCGCGTGGACCTCGTCCCGGCTCCAGCAGGACATGTCAGAAAGGCAGTCAATGACCGAGACCACCCGCGCCACCAACGGCCGCTCCGAGAAGCGGACCGGTCGGGGCCGCAGCAGTGCGCTGCGCCTCGCGCCCGTCTTCAGCACGCCCGGCGTCCATCCGTACGACGAGGTGACCTGGGAGCGGCGCGACGTCGTCCAGACCAACTGGAAGACCGGCGAGGTGGTCTTCGAGCAGAAGGCCGTCGAGTTCCCGAGCACGTGGAGCGTCAACGCCTCCACCATCGTCACCACCAAGTACTTCCGCGGGGCCCTGGGCTCCGACGTCCGGGAGACCAGCCTGCGCCAGCTCATCGACCGGGTCGTCAAGACCTACCGGCGGGCGGGGGAGGACTACGGCTACTTCGTCGACGGCGACACCGCTGAGGTGTTCGAGCACGAGCTGACCTGGATGCTGCTGCACCAGTACTTCTCGTTCAACTCGCCGGTGTGGTTCAACGTCGGCACCAAGTCGCCGCAGCAGGTGAGCGCCTGCTTCATCCTGAGCGTCGACGACTCGATGGACTCGATCCTCAACTGGTACAAGGAAGAGGGCTTCATCTTCAAGGGCGGCTCCGGCGCCGGCCTGAACCTCTCCCGGATCCGTTCCTCCAAGGAGCTGCTGAGCTCCGGCGGCACCGCCTCCGGTCCGGTGTCGTTCATGCGCGGAGCCGATGCGAGCGCCGGGACGATCAAGTCCGGTGGCGCCACCCGTCGGGCCGCCAAGATGGTGGTGCTGGACGTCGACCACCCCGACATCGAGGAGTTCGTCGAGACCAAGGCGCGGGAGGAGAACAAGATCCGCGCCCTGCGGGACGCCGGCTTCGACATGGACCTGGGCGGCCGCGACATCACCTCGGTGCAGTACCAGAACGCCAACAACTCGGTCCGGGTCAGCGACACCTTCATGCGCGCGGTCGAGGACGACGCCAGCTTCGACCTCCGCGCCCGGAGCGACAACCGGGTCGTCGAGACCGTCCAGGCCCGCGAGCTGTTCGACAAGATCGCCCAGGCCGCCTGGGCCTGCGCCGATCCCGGCATCCAGTACGACGACACCATCAACGACTGGCACACCAACCCCGAGACCGGCCGGATCACCGCGTCCAACCCGTGCTCGGAGTACATGTCGCTGGACAACAGCTCCTGCAACCTGGCCAGCCTGAACCTGCTGAAGTTCCTGCGCGACGACGACTCCTTCGACGCCGAGCGGTTCGAGCAGGCCGTCGAGCTGATCATCACCGCGATGGACATCTCGATCTGCTTCGCCGACTTCCCGACCGAGTCGATCGGCCAGACCACCCGCGACTACCGCCAGCTGGGCATCGGCTACGCCAACCTCGGCGCCCTGCTGATGGCCACCGGCCACGGCTACGACTCCGACGGCGGACGGGCCTTCGCGGCGGCGATCACCTCGCTGATGACCGGCGTCTCCTACCGGCGCTCGGCCGAGCTGGCCGCCATCGTCGGTCCGTACGCCGGCTACGCCCGCAACGCCGACGCGCACAAGCGGGTGATGCGCAAGCACCAGGCCGCCAACGACTCGCTGCGGGTCTTCGGGTCGCTGGACGCGGACGTGCACAAGCGCGCCACCGCGGCCTGGGACGGCGTGGTCAAGCTGGGAGACAGCAACGGCTACCGCAACGCGCAGGCCAGCGTGCTCGCACCGACCGGCACCATCGGCTTCATGATGGACTGCGACACCACCGGCATCGAGCCCGACTTCTCCCTGGTGAAGTTCAAGAAGCTGGTCGGCGGCGGTTCGATGCAGATCGTCAACCAGACGATCCCGCGGGCCCTGCAGAAAGCTCGGCTACACCTCCGAGACCGCCGAGGCGATCGTGGAGTTCATCGCGGAGAACGGGCACGTCATCGACGCTCCCGGACTGCGTCCCGAGCACTACGAGGTGTTCGACACCGCGATGGGCAAGCGGGCCATCAAGCCGATGGGTCACGTCCGGATGATGGCGGCTGCCCAGCCGTTCCTGTCCGGTGCCATCTCCAAGACGGTCAACCTGCCGGAGACGGCGACGGTCGACGAGATCGCCGACGTCTACCTGCAGGGCTGGAAGCTCGGCCTCAAGGCGCTCGCGGTCTACCGCGACAACTGCAAGGTCGGTCAGCCGCTCAGCGACGGCAAGGCGGAGAAGAAGGCCGACGCCGTCGAGGCCGAGCCCACGGTGATCGAGAAGGTCGTCTACCAGCCGACCCGCAAGCGGCTGCCCAAGTCGCGGCCGAGCCGGACCACCTCGTTCTCGGTCGGCGGCGCTGAGGGGTACATGACCTCCGGCTCCTACCCCGACGACGGTCTGGGTGAGGTGTTCCTCAAGCTGGGCAAGCAGGGCTCGACCCTGGCCGGCGTGATGGACGCGTTCTCGATCGCGACCTCGATCGGTCTGCAGTACGGCGTCCCGCTGGAGACGTACGTGCAGAAGTTCACCAACCTGAAGTTCGAGCCGGCCGGTCTGACCGACGACCCGGACATCCGGATGGCGCAGTCGATCATGGACTACATCTTCCGCCGGTTGGCGCTGGACTACCTGACCTTCGAGGAGCGGGCCGAGCTCGGCATCTACACCGCCTCCGAGCGGGCCCGCCAGGTGGAGACCGGGTCCTACCTGGCCGAAGAGGTCGAGGAGATCGAGTCGGAGTCGCTGAAGAACGACGCCGGCGACCAGGTCGACACCGACACCGGCGCCAGCTCGTCGGCGATGGTGACTCCGGCCCCGGCCGGAGCCCGGACGACCTCGGAGCTGTTCGAGGCCCTCACCGGGACTTGAAGAACGACGCCGGCGACCAGGTCGACACCGACACCGGGTCTACCCCCGCCGCTCCGTCCGCGATGGTGACCCCGGCCCCGGCCGGTGCTCGGACCACCTCGGAGCTGTTCGAGGCGATCACCGGTACCAGCGTCGACGCACCCCTGTGCTTGACCTGCGGCACCAAGATGCGGCCGAGCGGCAGCTGCTACGTGTGTGAGGGCTGCGGCTCGACCAGCGGCTGCAGCTGAGTCAGCTGACTGACGAACGGCCCCGAGGCTCCGGCCCCGGGGCCGTTCGCCGTCTGCCGGGTCCGGGGGCAGGGTTACGATCAAGAGGTGCCATTGACAGGTGTGGTGCTGGACGATGTTCAGCACGTTGCCGTCGGGAGCCCGGACGAAGAAGCGGCGCACACCCCAGGGCTCGGTGGTCAGCGGGTGCACGATCTCGTAGCCGGCGTGCTGCGCCTCGGCGTAGGCCGCCTCCACGTCGTCGACCTTCACCGAGATGACCGCGTCCTCGGGCGCGGAGGCGTCGCGGGTCACGACCTGCAGGTGCGCGCCGGTCTCGGGGGAGGTGAAGCGGGCCACCCAGCCCAGGTTGAACTCCTCGACGCTCAGGCCCAGGTAGCCGGCGTAGAAGTCCCGGGCTCCGTCGACGTCGGCCACGGGCAGGTCGGCGATGATCTCCACCACACGCATGACGGGTCTCCTTCGTCTGTCGTTCCGCCGTTCAGGATGGCACCGGACCGGGTGCCGGGTCCGCTGGGGCCCGCGTTACGATCCAGAAATGCCATTGACAGGAGAGTACGAGCCCAGCCCGGAGCAGTGGGTCCGGGACCAGGTCGAGACCTACGAGCGGACCGGAGGCCGGGAAGCGAACACGCTGATGGACACCGGGCTGCCGATCGCGGTGTACACCACCCGCGGGGCCAAGTCGGGCAAGCTGCGGAAGACCCCGCTGATGCGGGTCGAGCACGACGGGGCGTACTTGTTGGTCGCCTCCAAGGGCGGCGCACCGCAGCACCCGCAGTGGTACCGCAACCTGCAGGCCGACCCGACCGCGCTGATGGTGCAGGACGGGCCGGAGCCGTTCGACGCGGTCGCCCGCGAGCTGTCCGGCGCCGAGCGCGAGGAGTGGTGGGACCGGGCCGTGGCCGCGTTTCCGCCGTACGCGGAGTACCAGGTGAAGACCGACCGGCTCATCCCGCTGCTGCTGGCCGAGCGCGTCAGCGACTAGCGCCCGGACCCCAGCGGTCCGAGCGTCGGGATCGGCCCAGTCGGTTCCACCGGGAACACGTACGGGCGCAGCACCTGCGTCCGCCAGAGCAGCTCACCCACCTGCCGGGCCGCCTTCTCGTCCGGTCCGGTGGCGGAGCGCATCACGCCGTCGTGCAGGAAGGCCAGGGCGGTCAGGTCGTTGCTGTAGGTCTCCATCAGCTGCTCGGCCGGTCGGCCACCCCGCAGCCGGGCCGCGCGCCGCGCCGTACGCCGGGCGGCGAGACTGCCCGCCAGGGCGACGTCGCCGGGGGTGACCCAGCCCCGCAGAGCTGCGTCCGTCAGCGCCCGCTGGACGACCACGCCCTCCTGCTGACGAGCCCGGGTGGCGAGCACGACCAGCACCGCCAGCGCCGGCAGCATCACCACCACGTACGCGATCAGGAACCCCTGGCCGTCGGCGACCATCGTGCTGCCGTTCCAGGTGGCGTGCAGCAGCACCGCGACCAGGTAGCCCAGCAACGGAGCCAGGACGCGGGCCTCTCGCGACCGGGCCGTCACCGCCACCCCGATGCCGACCCCGATCGCTGCCGTGAACAGCGGATGGGCGAACGGGCTGAAGATGCCCCGCACGATCGCCAGGGCGGCCAGCTCGGTCGGACCCCCGTCGGTGAGGGCTGAGGAGTAGTAGAGGACGTCCTCGGTGAAGGCGAAGCCGATCCCGGCCAGCCCGGCGTAGACGACACCGTCGACCACGCCGTGCAGCTGGGCCCGGCGCAGCCAGACGATCAGCACCAGGAACAGGCCCTTGGCGAACTCCTCGGTCAGCGGCGCGATGACGACGGCCAGCCAGAACTCCGACCGGGTGAAGGCGGCGATGACGAACTGGCCGCCGGCCCCGATCAGCACCGCCGCACTGGCTCCCCAGACCAGGGCGGCCCAGCGGTAGCGGCTCGGCTCCGGCTCCCAGCGGTCCAACCAGAAGAAGAACCAGATCAGCAGCGGGAAGGACACCGCGGCCACCACTGTCGAGACCAGCAGCGCCGGCGGGTCCCCGACCAGCAGCAGGAGCACACCCACCAGCAGCAGGGCCAGGCCCAGTCCGACCATGGTGACGACCGTCAGTCGCGACCGCCGTCGGTGCGGGTGCAGCACGGCCGCCACGTTCGCGTCGGCCGCCCAGGGGACGACGGTGCCGGACAAGTGCGCCTCCTCGCCGACCGACGGCCGGGGCGTCCGGCCGCTGGATGACGATCACTCTAGGCGGTCGGGCTCGGTGAGATGGGCCGGCCGGAGCGGGGCCGCCCGGCGATGATGGGGCGCACAGGCGACGACGGACAGGCAGCGACGGAGAGGGGCGACCGGTGCTCGGAGTGCTCGCCGGGTTCGTCACCATCGGTGCCGTCATCGGGCTCGGGGCCCTGCTCGCCCAGTGGCGGATCCTGGACGTCGAGGCCCAGAAGATGCTGTCCCGGCTCGCCTTCTTCGTGGCCAGCCCCGCGCTGGTGGTGACGGTGCTCGCCGACACCGACGTGAGCCAGATCTTCTCGGCCAACCTGGTCGCCTCCATCGGCAGCGTGGTGGTGGCCGCCCTGGTGTGGGTGCTGCTCGCCCGGTTGGCCTACCGACGCTCGGTCAGCGAGACCGTCATCGGGGCGTTCGGGTCCGCCTACGTCAACGCCGGCAACCTCGGGCTGCCGATCGCCGCGTACGCGCTGGGTAACGCCTCCCTGGTGGTGCCGATGCTGCTCACCCAGATGCTCATCCTGCAGCCGGCCGGTCTGATGGCCCTGGATCTGGCCACGGCCAAGGTCAAGGACCTGTCCCGTGGCGCCTGGCTGTGGTACATGCTGAGCCGACCCTTCCGCAACCCGTTGACTGTCGGCTCCCTGGTCGGTCTGCTGCTGTCGGTCACGGGGGTGTCGATCCCGCCGCTGATCGGTGACCCGCTGCAGCTGGTGGCCAACATGGCGGTGCCGGGGATGCTGCTGGCGTACGGGGTCTCGCTCCGACTCGGGCCCAAACCGGCAGCGGGTGCGGAGAGTCTGCCGGTGGCCACTGTCGCAGTGCTGAAGATCGTGGTGCAGCCGCTGGTCGCCTTCCTGATCGCTCGCTACGCGATGGGCCTCGCCCCGGCCGACGTGTTCGCGGTCACCGTGATCGCCGCCCTGCCGACCGCCCAGAACGTGTTCACCGTGGCCGTGCGCTACGGCACCGGCGTGGTGCTGGCCCGGGACTCCATCTTCATCACCACCGTCCTGGCCGTGCCCGCGCTGGTCCTGATCGCCGCGCTGCTGACCTGAGCTCTCACCCCGCGCGGCCGGCGGTGGGTGGCGCTGGGTAGGTTCAGCGGGGAAGCAACACCCGTGACGAGACGACCGGCAGGAAGGTGCGGCAGATGGCCGAGATCGACGACTTCGATCTCGATCGGAGCACGGCGCAGGCCTGGACGGAGTTCTCGGTCCGGCTGGCCGAGGTGATCTCGATGATCGACGAGTCCGCCGACCTGACCATCCGCTCCTTCTCCGCCGGTGACGAACCTCCCTTCGTCCGGCTGTCCAGCCCGGAGCGGCTGCTGGTCCGCGCGGAAGCGGCCGGCAACGGCTCCCTGGGCGCGAGCTACCAGCTCAGCGAGGCCCAGCAGTCGGCCCTGGTCGCGGCGGGTTGGCGAGCGCCGGACGAGACCTGCCCGAACTTCTCCTGCGACCTGTCCCAGGACGCCGCCGAGGAGATCGCGGAGCTGGTCGTCCGCGCCCTGCGGGACGTCTACGGGGTGCAGCACCCCGTCTTCCTCGATCCCGACCAGCTGGCCGAGATCCTGCGCACCGAGCCGTCGGTGATCGAAGGCCCCGACGGCGCGACCACGGTGACCAGCGGCACCCTGCTGGACGGCGAGGCGAACGGGCGAGGCACCGGTCTGCAACGGGTGCAGGCCGGCCGCGGCGTCACCATGGCGGCCGTGCTGCCGGCCGACCGCGACCACCTCGAGGCGCTGGTGGAGACCGAGCTCACCGCCGCCCTCGGCCACCCGCCGATCCGGGACGAGGAGGGCGACATCGTCATCCGGGTCGGGTCGACCCTGCTGTTCCTCCGCACCGCTGCGGACGGCCAGGACGTGGTGCTCTTCTCGGCTGTCGTGCACGACGTCGACGGGCGCTCGCGGGCGACCGAGGTGCTCAACGACCTCAACGTGGAGGCGCGCTGGGTGAAGTTCCAGCTCGTGCGGGACCGCGTGTTCGTCCTCACCAGCGTCCCCGCCCGGCCGTTCGTGCCGGCGCACCTGCACCAGGCCGTCCGGGTCATGTCCGACGTCGCGGACGGGGTGGATGACGAGCTCGCCGCGAAGCTGGGGGGCCGGACCACTTTCGGCAGCGAGCTGTGACCGTGCCGGCCGCCGGATGGACCCGACTAGCATGGTCGGAATGTCCGGGCCCGAGCTGATCAGCGTCGACGTCCCCGGTCTGGCGCACCCGATCACGTACGACCCGGCGCTGCCGATCAGCCTGTGGCGCTCCGAGATCGCCCGGACCATCGCCGAGCACCAGGTAGTGGTGATCGCCGGTGAGACCGGGTCCGGCAAGACCACCCAGATCCCCAAGATCTGCCTGGAGCTGGGGCGCAAGGCCATCGGCCACACGCAGCCGCGACGGATCGCGGCCCGCAGTGTGGCCGAGCGCGTCGCCGAAGAGCTGAAGAGCACGCTGGGCGACCTGATCGGCTACCAGGTGCGGTTCACCCGCAAGGCGTCGGCCGAGACCCGGGTCAAGATCATGACCGACGGCGTGCTGCTGGCCGAGATCGGCCATGATCGTGATCTTCGTCGCTACGACACGATCATCATCGACGAGGCGCACGAACGCAGCCTCAACATCGACTTCCTGCTGGGCTACCTGAAGGTCCTCACCTCCCGCCGGCCCGATCTCAAGATCATCATCACCTCGGCCACCATCGACACCGACCGGTTCGCCGCCCACTTCGCCGACGCCGACGGCACCAGTGCCCCGATCATCGAGGTCTCCGGACGCACCTACCCGGTCGAGGTCCGTTACCGCCCGATCCTGGCCGACGGCGAGGCCGACCAGGTCGGTGGGATCTGCGCCGCGATCACCGAGCTGAGCGCCCTGGGCGACGGCGACATCCTGGTCTTCTGCTCCGGCGAGCGGGAGATCCGCGACGCCGCCGACGCCATCACCGGGATGGACCTGCGCCGGACGGAGGTGCTGCCGCTCTACGCCCGGCTGTCCGCCGCCGAGCAGCACCGGGTGTTCAGTGCGCACACCGGCCGACGGATCGTGCTGGCCACCAACGTGGCCGAGACCTCGCTGACCGTGCCCGGGATCCGTTACGTGGTCGATCCCGGCACAGCCAGGATGTCGCGCTACTCGGCCCGGACGAAGGTGCAGCGACTCCCGATCGAGCCGATCTCCCAGGCCTCGGCCAACCAGCGCGCCGGTCGGTGCGGCCGAGTGGCGCCGGGCGTCTGCATCCGGCTCTACGACGAAGAGGACTTCGTCGGTCGTCCGGAGTTCACCGAGCCGGAGATCCTGCGGACCAACCTGGCTTCGGTGATCCTGCAGATGACCGCCGCCGACCTGGGGGCGATCGCCACCTTCCCGTTCGTGGAGGCACCCGACGCCAGTCAGATCAACGACGGTCTGCGGCTGCTCAGCGAGCTCGGTGCCCTGTCCTCGGGTCTGGGTGAACGGCCACGACTCACCGGCACCGGACGCCGGCTGGCGCAGATCCCGGTCGACCCGCGGATGGGCCGGATGCTGCTGGCCGGTGAGCGGCTCGGTTGCCTGGCCGAGATCATGATCATCGTCTCCGGGATGTCCATCCAGGACCCACGGGAGCGCCCGGCGGAGGAACGGGACGCCGCGGAGGCCCTGCACCGACGGTTCTGGGCCCCGATGGCCGGGGTCGACGAGACCGCCGGAGACGAGGGGGCAGGGGCTGACCAGAAGGGTGACCCCCCGACCGCCGGACGGCAGTGACTTCCAGGCGTGGCTGCGGCTGTGGGACTACCTGCGGAGCCAGCAGAGATCCCTGTCCGGTAACGCCTTCCGGCGGATGTGCCGGCAGGAGTACCTGCACTTCCTGCGGATCCGGGAGTGGCAGGACCTGCACGCCCAGCTCCGCGACATCGCCCGCGACCTGAAGCTGCAGCGCAACACCGCCCCCGCCCCGATCGAGCGGGTGCACACCGCCATCCTCACCGGTCTGCTGTCCCAGGTCGGGCTGGCCGACATCAAGGACGAGCCAGCCAAGGGTCAGCGCCGGCCCCGGGGCCGGGCTCCGCTGCGCGAGTACATCGGTGCCCGAGGCACCCGGTTCGCGATCAACCCGGGGTCCTCGTTGGCCAAGACGCAGCCGCCGCTGGTGATGGCCGGTGAGATCGTCGAGACCACCCGGCTGTGGGCCAGGACGGTGGGGCCGGTCACCGCCGGGCAGGTGGAGGAGGTCGGCGCCCACGTGCTGAAGCGCACGTACGCCGAGCCGCACTGGTCCACCCGGCAGGCCGCGGTGATGGCCTCGGAGACCGTCAGCCTGTTCGGCGTCCCGATCGTGGCCGGCCGAGCCGTCCCGTACGCGCGGGTCAACCCGGTCGAGGCCCGAGAGATCTTCCTCCGGGCGGCCCTGGTCGAGGGGCAGTGGCGGACCCGGCACCACTTCTTCGCCGACAACCAGCAGCTGCGGGCGGAGGCGGCCGAGCTCGAGGAACGCACCCGTCGCCGTGACCTGGTGGTGGACGACCAGGTCATCTACGACTTCTACGACAAGCGGGTGCCGGCCGACATCACCTCCGGCGCCCACTTCGACGGCTGGTGGAAGACCACCCGGCACGAGCAGCCGGAGCTGCTCACCTTGACCATGGACGACCTGGTGGTCGCCGACCCCACCGGCGGCGGGGCGGCGTTCCCGGACCACTGGACGGTGACCCCGCAGCAAGGCGGCGAGCACGACCTGATGGTCAGCTACCGGTTCTCACCGGGCGACCCGCGCGACGGCGTCAGCGTGGAGATCCCGCTGGCCGTGCTGAACCAGCTGGACGACACGCCCTTCTCCTGGCAGGTCCCCGGGATGCGCTCCGAGCTGGTCACCGAGATGATCCGGGCGCTGCCCAAGGCCGTCCGCAAGACCCTGGTGCCGGCACCGGAGTACGCCGGCCGGGCGCTGCGCTGGCTGGCCGACCACCCGGCCGGCGCCGGGGTGGGGGAGTCCCTGCCGCAGGCACTGGCCCGGGCGCTCCGCGGGCTGACCGGCGAACGCGTGGACCCGACCGACATCGACCTGGAGAAGGTGCCCGCCCACCTGCGGGTGACGTTCGTGATCACCGGCGACCGCGGCGAGGTAGCGGTCGGCAAGGACCTGACCGCCCTGGCCGAGCAGCTCGCACCGAAGGTCCAGCAGACGCTCACCCGGGCCGCGGCCGCCCACACCCGGGGCGGGGCCACCGACTGGGTGTTCGGCACCATCGAGGCCACGGTGCAGCTGACCCGCTCCGGGCACCGGGTCGTCGGCTATCCGGCGCTGGCGGACGAGGGGACGTCGGTCGGCCTGATCGTGGCCGAGAACACCGAGCGGCAGCGGTCCAGCCACCGTCGCGGACTGCGGCGCCTGGTCCAGCTGCAGACCCCGGACCCGACCAAGTGGGTCATCTCCCACCTCGGCAACACCGACAAGCTGTCGCTGGGGACCAGCCCGTACGCCGGGGTGCCGGCCCTGCTGGCCGACGCGCGGCTGGCGTCGGTGGGGGAGCTGATCCGCCGCGCCGGTGCTGACGACACCCGGGACGAGGCGACCTTCCGACGGTTGTGCGACACCGTCCGGGCCGACAACGCCGACCAGATGCGCTCCATCGTGAACGTGGTGGCCCAGACGCTGACCCTGCGGCAGCGCGCACTGGCCCTGGTGCCCCGGGCGGCCGCGGTGGCCCCGGCGGCGGCCGAGGACGTCGCCGAGCAGCTCGGCAACCTGGTCTTCGCCGGGTTCGTGGCCGCGACCGGCTACGACCACCTGGTCGACGTGCCCCGCTACGTGTCGGCGGCCGAGCAGCGGCTCACCGCCCTGGTCGCCGCCCCCGCCCGCGACCAACGGGCCGCCGAGGTGATCGGTCGCTGCGAGGACGCGTACGCCGCCGCCTGCGACCTCGCGCCGGCGGGTCCGCTGCCCGAGGACCTGGACGCGATCGGCTGGCTGCTGGAGGAGCTGCGGGTCAGCCTGTTCGCCCAGAACCTGCGGACCAAGGTCCCGGTCTCGGAGAAGCGGGTGATGTCGGCCATCGCCGACGCCCGTCGTCGGCTCGGCGGCTGAGCGCCGCCCGACCTGCTCGATCCGCGGCGGACGGCCCCGGTTGTCGGCGGGCTGGGTAGGTTGGTTCCCATGTTGGACCCCCGAGAGCTCTACACGGTGCACGAGGACGTCCTCGAAGGGCTGGCCGGTCACCGGCCCGTCCTGGTGCACCAGCTCGACGGCTTCGTCGACGCCGGCCAGGCCGGACGCCTGCTGGCCGCGCACCTGATCGAGCAGCTGGACTCGGAGGTGGTGGCGGTCTTCGACCACGACCAGCTGCACGACTACCGCAGCCGTCGCCCGGCGATGATCTTCGACACCAACCAGTGGCGCTCCTACGCCGACCTTCAGCTGCGGCTGCTGAAGATGACCGACGAGCAGGGCGAGGTGTTCCTGCTGCTCAGCGGCCCCGAGCCCGACGTCCAGTGGGAACGGCTGTCCGCCGCGGTGATCGGGCTGGTCGAGCAGCTCGACGTGCGGCTGACCGTGACCCTGCACGGCATCCCGATGGCCGTGCCGCACAGCCGGCCGATCACCGCCACCGCGCACGCCACCGATCCCGAGCTGGTCCAGGGCTACCGCAGCTGGATCGACCGGGTCGAGGTGCCGGCCAGCTTCACCGGGCTGCTGGAGTACCGGCTGGGCCAGCTGGACCGCAAGGCCATGGGGTTCGCCGCGCACGTGCCGCACTACCTGGCCCAGGCCACCTTCCCCCAAGCGGCCCTGGCCCTGACCCGGCAGCTCAGCCAGGCCACCGGGCTGGCCATCCCGCTGGAGCCGCTGGCCGAGGCGGCGGCCAGCAACCTGACCGACATCAACAACGAGATGGCCCAGTCGGCCGAGGTGCAGGAGCTGGTCGCGACCCTCGAGCAGCAGTACGACGCCATGGTGGCCGACGCCAGCCAGCAGGTGCCGAGCGCCGACGAGATCGGCGCCGAGTTCGAGCGCTTCCTGGCCGAGCGGGACCGCACCGAGGAGTGACCCGGTCTCGGTAGGGTCGCACCCATGCCTGTGTTCGATGGTCGCGCTCCGCGCTCCGTGGGCATGAGCTCTGCGGGGTCTCGCTCGTTCGATCGCGTTTCCGAACGACGAAGAACGTGTCGCTCGGAAACGCTCCTCACTCCCGAGAGGCTCCGCTCATGCCCCAATCAGTGACCGAGCTCGTCGAGCTGCTGGACCTCGAGGAGATCGAGGTCGGCCTGTTCCGCGGCCGGCAGCCCAAGACCGCGCTGCAGCGGGTCTTCGGTGGCCAGGTGCTGGCGCAGGGTCTGGTGGCCGCCTCCCGCACGGTGCCCGAGGACCGCCGGCTGCACTCGATGCACGGCTACTTCATCCGCCCGGGCCGGACCGACCTGCCGATCGTGTTCGACGTGGAGAACATCCGGGACGGCCGCTCGTTCTCGGCGCGCCGCGCGGTGGCCCGGCAGGGCGGCCAGGTGATCTTCTTCGCCTCGTCGTCGTTCCACACCCCGGAGGAGGGCGTCGAGCACGCCGACGCGGTGCCGGCCGACCTGCCCGACCCGGAGGACTGCCCGACCCTGAGCGAGGTGCTGTCCCAGGCGTCCGGCCGTCCCGCGTCGCTGTGGGAGCAGGAGTGGGGCGCGCTGGAGGTCCGCTACATCGGCGACTCGCGACCGCCGGACGGCACCCTGGTCGACCCGGCCCACCCCGCTCGCGCCCGGGTCTGGATCCGTACGTCCGGCGCGCTCGGCGACGACCCCCGGCAGCACGAGAGCGCCCTCGCCTACGCCAGCGACCTCACCCTGCTGTCGGCCAGCACCACGCCGCACGGGTTGATCATCGGTCTCAACGTGCAGGCCGCCTCGATCGACCACGCGATGTGGTTCCACCGGCCGTTCCGGGCCGACCAGTGGCTGCTCTACGACCAGGTCTCCCCGTCGGCGTCCTCGGCCCTCGGACTCTCCACCGCACGACTGTTCCAGGGCGGGGAGCTGGTCTGCACGGTGGCCCAGGAGGGCCTGATCCGGCCGCTGCGCGAGCGGTGAGGGCACCGCTGTGACCTCGCCAGGGGCTCGGCGCTCTGCGCGGGTGCTGCTGTTCGACGACGATGGTCGGCTGGTGCTGATCCGGCGGACACGGCCCGACGGCGAGACCTACCTGACCACCCCCGGCGGGGGTGTCGAGCCCGGCGAGACGTGGCAGGCCGCGGCCGCCAGGGAGTGCGCCGAGGAGCTGGGGGCAGACGTGCTCATCGGACCGGAGGAGTGGTCGGCAACCGACGAGGTGTCCGGTCGCCGAACCGAACAGCGGTTCTTCGTCGCCCGACTGATCAGCATCGACGAGGACCGGCGGACGGGTGACGAGTTCTTCGAGCCCTGGCGGGGAACGTACGCGGCGCTGCAGGTGTCCCTCGAGGATCCGGTGCTGGAGGAGGTCCGACCGAGGGAGCTGGTGTCGATCCTGCGGGTGCGCGGGCGGGCCCTGGCCGATCTCGCTTCCTCGCTTCGCCGGTGACCTGGCGCTCGGGCGGGTGCCGGATGTCGCCGGGGAGTCGCGTCCGGCGGTGGGCCGCGCTCGGGCGGGTGCCGGATGTCGCCGGGGAGTCGCGTCCGGTCTCCCAGGCCGCGGGCCAGCGGGCCAGCGGCCAGCCGGACACCCTGAACGACGAAGCCCGCCCCCGGAGATCCGGGGGCGGGCTCGCGACGTGGTGCAGTCGGTGCGGGGTCAGGCGGCCAGGACCGTCTTGTTCCGCAGCTTGGCGATGGCGTGCCGCTCGATCTGGCGGACCCGCTCGGCGGTGATGCCCCAGACGGCCCCGATGTCGGCGAGCTTGGCCTGGCGACCGTCGAGCAGACCGTAGCGGCGACGGACCACGTCCGCGGACCGCTCGTCCAGCTCGTCCAGCAGGGACTCCAGGCGCTGGTGCTCCTCGGCGTCCATGTAGACCTCGTCCGGGCCCGGCATGGGCTCGCGGGCGATCAGGTCACCCAGCGCGGTGTCGCCACCCTCCTCGACGGGAGCGTCCAGCGACACGTGCTCGCGGCCGTAGCGGATCAGGTCCAGGACCCGATCGACCTCGATGCCCATCTCGTCGGCGATCTCGACGACCTCCGGGTCACGGCCGAGCCGGCGCTCCAGGGTCCGACGCACCGCGCCGACCTGGTTGACCTGCTCCGCGACGTGCACCGGGAGCCGGACGATGCGACCCTGCTGCGCGATGCCCCGGCTGATCGACTGCCGGACCCACCAGGTGCCGTACGTGGAGAACTTGAAGCCCTTGGTGTAGTCGAACTTCTCGACCGCCCGGATCAGACCGGTGTTGCCCTCCTGGACCAGGTCCAGCAGCGGCATCTGCGACCGCCCGTACTTGCGGGCCACCGACACCACGAGCCGCAGGTTCGCCGTGACGAACCGCTGCAGCGCACGCTGCCCGTCCTCGATCAGGAACTGCAGCTCGTCGGCCGTGGGCCGCTTCGCCTTGCGTCCGCGCTCGGCCGAGGTGACCTCACCCGAGCGGATCTTCTCCGCGTAGAGACCGGCCTCGATGGTCTTGGCCAGCTCGACCTCCTCCGCCGCGGTCAGCAGCGGGGTCTTCGCGATGCCCTCCAGGTAGAGGCCCACCGCGTCCTTGCCGTCTATGCCCTCAGATACTCGATTGCGTGTGCTCGTTGCTACCACGTCGGCCCCTTTCGTTGCCTGTGCAACTTGTCTAACGTCCGGGGGCGCTCGCAGGATTCCTGCAGTGCCCTGAAGATACCCTGAGATCGACCCCTGGCTCGTTGTGAACGATTCGTTGCCGCCCCGGGGTGCGGATGCGAAGTCGTTGTCGAAGTGACCTAACGACGAGGTAATTGTTGAGGTTCCAGGGCCGACGAGAATCCCACGGAGCGAGGGTCACACCGTCCATGACGACGTACGCACGACACGAGGTCCTGGTCTCCGGTCTCGGCTTCCCGGAGTCGCTGCGCTGGCGGGACGGGGCCCTGTGGTTCGCCGACTGGGCGGCCGGGACCGTCTACCGGCTGGGGGCCGACGGAACCCCCCGACCGGCCGGTCGCACGGACCAGCTTCCCGCTCTGCTTCGACCTGCTGCCCACCCCGGCTGGGCCCCGACCGCTGCTCGTCTCCTCGCCGGACCAGGCGGTGCTGCTGGCGTCGGATCCGGACCGCGAGCCGGTCCCGTACGCGAGCCTGGCCGGGTTCGGCGACCACCCCTGGAACGAGCTCGTGCTGACCGAGGACGGGCGCGTACGTGAACAACATCGGCTTCGCGTACGGCGGCGGCACCGACCCGTCGCAGGCCGGACCGGTCGGCTTCGTGGTGCTGGTCCGGCCGGACGGCACCGTCGAGCAGGTGGCCGACGGGCTCGCCTTCCCCAACGGGATGGCCGTGGTCGAGGACGGACGCACGCTGCTCGTCGCCGAGTCGTGGGGGAGCCGACTGACCGCGTACGCCATCGGAGCCGACGGCCGGCTGTCCGACCGCCGCGTCTGGGCCGAGACGCCCGGCCTGCACCCCGACGGCATCGACGCCCAGCCCGACGGGTCCGTGTGGTTGGCCGACGTCGGCACCCGGGCCTGCGTCCGGGTCGCCGAGGGCGGGGAGATCCTGGACCGCGTGGACCTGCCGCAGTCCGCCTTCGACTGCGTGGTCGGCGACCTGGGGACCGGCCCGACCCTCTACGTCGCCGTCAACGACTTCGGCGGTGACCCCTCAGCCGGCCCCGCCGGCATGATCCTCGCCGTCCCGCTCACCTGAGCCGCTCGCGACGGGCTCGGTGCGCTCGGGTCAGCCCGCCCCCACCTGGTCGATCAGCCAGGCGTACTCGAAGGCCTTCTCGCGCCACGCCTTGTAGCGGCCGCTGACCCCGCCGTGGCCGGCCACCATCTCGGTCTTCAGCAGGATCGGCCGGTCGTCGCCGTTGGTGGCGACGTGCCGCAGCGCAGCCACCCACTTGGCCGGCTCCACGTAGTAGACCCGGGTGTCGTTGAGGCTGGTGGTGGCCAGGATGGCCGGGTAGGCCAGCGCGCCGACGTTCTCGTACGGCGTGTACGACTTCATGTACGCGTAGACCTCGGGATCGTGCAGCGGGTCGCCCCACTCCTCCCACTCGATCACCGTCAGCGGCAGCTCCGGGTCGAGGATGGTGGTCAGCGAGTCCACGAACGGCACCGCCGCGTGGATGGCCCGGAACCGGTCGGGAGCGAGGTTGGCCACCGCCCCCATCAGCATCCCGCCGGCACTGCCTCCGGCCGCGGCCAGCCGCTCGCGGGAGGTGTAGCCGGCCTCGACCAGGAAGTCCGCGGCCGCGATGAAGTCGGTGAAGGTGTTCCGCTTGGTCAGCGTCTTGCCGTTGTCGTACCAGCTGCGACCCATCTCGCCACCGCCGCGGATGTGGGCGATCGCGTAGACGAAGCCCCGGTCCAGCAGCGACAGCCGCGGGATCGAGAAGCTGGGGTCGATGGAGATCTCGTACGAGCCGTAGCCGTAGAGGAAACCCGGTGCGGACCCGTCGAGCGGCACGTCAGCCCGCCGGACGATGGACAGCGGGATCTTGGTGCCGTCCTCGGCGGTGGCCCAGCCACGCTCCTGGACGTAGTCGGACGAGGCGTAGGGGCGCCCGTCCGGGCCGGGCAGCACCGGGGTCTGCTTGCGGAGCGTCAGCTCGCCGCCGTCGAGGGCGTAGTCGTAGATGGTGGCCGGGGTGACCATCGACTCGAAGCCGATCCGGATGGAGTCGGTGACGTAGTTCGGACCGCCCACGGCGTAGACGTCGAAGAGCGGCTCGTCGAAGGCGATGTCGTGGCCCTCGGTCAGCTCACCGGCCGACGACCGGGGGAGCACGTGCACCCCGGTGAGCCCGTCCCGGCGCAGTGAGACGACGGCGTGACCGGCGTAGGCGGCCACCCCGGTGATCCGGACCCCGGGGGTGTGGGGGAGCACCGGGGTCCACTGCTCGTGGCTGGTGGCGTCCAGCGGTGCTTCGGCCAGCTCGAAGTCGGGGGCGCCGTCGTTGTGCACGATCAGCAGCCGGTCGCCGGCCGGCTCGATGTCGTACTCCACACCCTGCCGGCGCGGTGCCACCAGCCGCGGGGTGCCCTCGGGATCGGCGGCCGGCAGCAACCGGTACTCACTGGTCAGCTTGCTGCCCACGCCGAGCACGATCCACTCGTCGTCGCGGCTCGAGCCGACCCCCACCCAGAACCGCTCGTCGGGTTCGGTCAGCACCTCGACGTCGCTGTCGACGTCGGTGCCGAGCCGGTGCCGGAGCACCACGTACGGGCGCCAGGCCGCGTCGGCGCGGGTGTAGAACAGGTGCGTCTCGCCGGCCCAGGCCACCCCGTAGGCGATGTCGGGGATCGCGTCGCCGAGCTGCTCGCCGGTGGTCAGGTCGATCACCGTGAGCAGGTAGCGCTCGTCGCCGGCCACGTCGGTCGCGTACGCCAGCAGGGTCCCGGACGGGGACACCGCGAAGGCGCCGATGGAGAAGAACTCCTCCCCGGCGGCGGCCACGTTGGCGTCCAGCAGGACCTGCTCACCGGCGATGGCGCCCTCGACGTCGGGCGGGGTGCCGGGACCGCCGGCGGCCGGCGTGCGGCAGTAGATCGGGTACTCCGAGCCCTCGACGGTGCGCACGTAGTACCAGTAGGCGGTCTCGGCGCCGGTCGTGCCGTCGCGGTGGACCGTGTAGGTCGGCACGCTCAGGTCGGTCTCCTGGGTGCGCGCCTTGATCTCGTCGAACACGGCGTCGGTCAGGTCCGACAGGTGCCCGGTGCGGGTCTCGGTGTAGGCGTTCTCCGCCTCCAGGTAGGCGATGACGTCCGCGTCCTGCTTGTCCCGCAGCCACTCGTACGGGTCGGAGAAGACGTCACCGTGGTGCTCCCGACGGACCGGTCGACGATCGGCGACGGGGGGCTGCGTGGTGGTCGGCGCGGGGCGCGGGGAGGACGGTGCGGCAGGACGAGATTCGGACACGAGGGCCGAGCGTAGCCGCCGCCTGCGACGTGCGACAGGATACGGGGCATGGGTGCAGAGGTCGATGCCACGCAGTTCAGCCGTGAGGACCGCAGACGGCACCGGGAGAAGGTCCGGCGGGGCCTCGACGCGCTGGCCCGGATGCTGACCGCCTCGCACTTCGACTTCGAGCGGCCGATGAGTGGTCTGGAGATCGAGCTGAACCTGGTCGACGACCAGATGCAGCCGGCGATGCGCAACGCCGAGGTGCTGGCCGCCATCGCCGACCCGATGTTCCAGACCGAGCTCGGCCGGTTCAACATCGAGATCAACGTCTCCCCGCGGCAGCTGGCCGACGGCGGGTTCGCCTCCTTCGAGGAGTCGGTGCGGCGGGCGCTGAACGCCGCCGACGACAAGGCCGAGGCGATCGGCACGCACCTGGCCATGGTCGGCATCCTGCCGACCCTGATGCCCGAGCACGTCACCTTGGACAGCGTCAGCGAGAACCCGCGCTACTCGCTGCTGGACCAGCAGATCTTCGCCGCCCGTGGCGAGGACCTGGAGATCGTCATCGACGGCGTCGAGCGGTTGGAGATGGTCTCCGACTCGATCATGCCGGAGGCGGCCTGCACGTCCACCCAGGTGCACCTGCAGGTCAGCCCGGACGACTTCGCCGGCTACTGGAACGCGGCCCAGGCGGTGGCCGGGATCCAGGTGGCTGTCGGCGCCAACTCCCCGTACCTGTTCGGTCGGGAGCTGGTCGCCGAATCCAGGATCCCGCTGTTCGAGCAGAGCACCGAGACCCGCGCCGAGGAGCTCAAGACCCAGGGCGTACGCCCGCGGGTCTGGTTCGGGGAGCGCTGGATCACCTCGATCTTCGACCTGTTCGAGGAGAACTCCCGCTACTTCCCGGCCCTGCTGCCGATCAGCACCGAGGAGGACCCGATCCAGGTGCTCGACGACGGCGGCGTGCCGACGCTGGACGAGCTCCGGCTGCACAACGGCACCGTCTACCGCTGGAACCGACCGGTCTACGACATCAGCGACGGCAAGCCCCACCTGCGGGTGGAGAACCGGGTGCTGCCGGCCGGCCCGACGGTGGTCGACACGATGGCCAACGCGGCCTTCTTCGCCGGCCTGGTCCGCGCCCTGGCCGACGACGACCGGCCGATCTGGAGCCAGATGTCGTTCCAGGCCGCCAACGAGAACTTCACCGCCGGGGTGAAGAGCGGCATCAACGCCGACGTCTACTGGCCCCGGATCGGCCAGGTGAAGGTGGCCGAGCTCGTCGTCCGACGGCTGCTGCCGATGGCCGCCGAGGGGCTGGCGCTGTGGGGCGTCGCGGACGCGGAGAGCGCCCGGTTGCTGACCGTGATCGAACAGCGTTGCCTGCGTGCGGCCAACGGTGCGACGTGGCAAACTGCGGAGGTGTCGCGCCGGGAGCGGGCCGGGGCGTCTCGGCCGGAGGCCCTGCGCGGGATGCTCGGGACCTATCTCGAGCTGATGCACAGCAACGAACCCGTCCACGAGTGGGAGACGCGTACATGACCGAGGCCGCACCGACCACTCAGCCCGGGGCGAACGGGTCTGCTGCCCCGGACGCCGGATCGGTCATCGTGGTCGGCTACTCGGCCAAGCCCGAGGGTCGGGCCGCGCTGCGTCGCGCCATCTCCGAGGCCCGGCTGCGCAGCTCGCGGCTGATCGTCGTGCACACCTCGCCCGACGCCGAGGTCGCTCAGCTGACGGCGGACCTGTCCACGTCGGGTGTGCCGTACGAGGTGGCCGTGCCGACCGACGATCTCGACCCCGCCGAGGAGCTGATCGCCGCCGCCGACCGGACGGACGCCGAGTTCATCGTGATCGGACTGCGGCGCCGTTCACCGGTCGGCAAGCTGCTGCTCGGCAGCAACGCGCAGCGGGTGCTGCTGGACGCCAGCTGCCCGGTGCTGGCGGTCAAGGCCGAGGAGAACTGACAGCTCGTTCGCTCGGTCGAACCTCGTCTGGACGTCGGGTCGGCGGCGACTCCGGCTGGTCCGGCGCGCCCAGCCCGGGCCGCCGGTCGAGCCACTTTCCTGTCTCTCATCGGTGGTCAATCCAAGAAACCCTTGAACGACGTGTCAGAATGTCGGGTGGAGCACCTATTGACATCCAATGGGCGCTGCCTGCCCTGAAACCGGTGGGCGATCCCATCGCCCGACGCCCGCACCACCCGACTCGTACGTTTCCGAGAGGTTCTTTGTGACATCCCCCTCCGAAGTCCATCTGTCAGATCCGGCCGTGGAGGCTGCCACCGGGCGCGCGAGTCAGGTGAGTTCTCCGGCGACGAAGAAGGCCCCTGCGAAGAAGTCCTCCGCCCGGTTGAAGGCCGTCGACTCCGACGAGCAGGGCGACGCGGAGACCAGCCCGGCGGCGAAGAAGGCTCCGGCCAAGCGCACCGCCAAGAAGGCGCCGGCCAAGAAGGCCGCCGCCGGCGGTCCGGCGGAGGCCGGGGCGAGCGACGACGACACCCCCGAGCTGGAGCCTGAGGCGATCGACCTGGTGGTCGAGGACATCGAGCTGGAGGCCGTGGTCGTGGACGGCGACGCCGCCACCCCGAAGCTGACCGTCGAGGTCCAGGGCGACGAGGTCGTGGTCACCGTCGGCAAGAAGCGGACGCTGGACGACGTCGACGAGTCCGCCTTCGAGCCGGTCGTGGAGGCCAAGCTGGAGGGCGAGCTCAAGGAGGACCAGGGCTTCACCCTGTCCGCGGCCGACGACGCCGACGAGCCCGAGCAGCAGGTGATGGTCGCCGGCGCGACCGCCGACCCGGTCAAGGACTACCTGAAGCAGATCGGCAAGGTCGCCCTGCTGAACGCCGAGCAGGAGGTCGAGCTCGCCAAGCGGATCGAGGCCGGCCTGTTCGCCGACGAGATGCTGAACGACGACAGCGCCAAGGTGGCCGCCAAGCAGCGCGACGACTTCGACTGGATCGCCGAGGACGGCCGACGCGCCAAGAACCACCTGCTGGAGGCCAACCTGCGCCTGGTCGTGTCGCTGGCCAAGCGCTACACCGGCCGCGGCATGCTGTTCCTCGACCTGATCCAGGAGGGCAACCTCGGTCTGATCCGGGCGGTCGAGAAGTTCGACTACACCAAGGGCTACAAGTTCTCCACGTACGCGACCTGGTGGATCCGGCAGGCCATCACCCGGGCCATGGCCGACCAGGCCCGGACCATCCGCATCCCGGTGCACATGGTCGAGGTCATCAACAAGCTGGCCCGCGTGCAGCGCCAGATGCTGCAGGACCTGGGCCGCGAGCCCACCCCGGAGGAGCTGGCCCGCGAGCTGGACATGACCCCCGAGAAGGTGGTCGAGGTCCAGAAGTACGGTCGCGAGCCGATCTCGCTGCACACGCCCCTGGGCGAGGACGGCGACTCCGAGTTCGGTGACCTGATCGAGGACTCCGAGGCCGTGGTGCCCGCCGACGCGGTCAGCTTCACGCTGCTGCAGGAGCAGCTGCACGACGTGCTGGACACGTTGTCGGAGCGGGAAGCCGGCGTGGTCTCGATGCGCTTCGGTCTGACCGACGGCCAGCCCAAGACGCTGGACGAGATCGGCAAGGTCTACGGCGTCACCCGTGAGCGGATCCGCCAGATCGAGTCGAAGACGATGAGCAAGCTGCGCCACCCGTCCCGCTCGCAGGTCCTGCGCGACTACCTGGACTGACCGCCCGCCCGCCTGCCGATCCGCTCGAGTTCCACTCATCCGCATCAGGTCCTCCTGGAGCGTTTGAACGGAACCCGAGCGGATCGCTCGTCGCTCAGCTTCGGGCGCGTCTGAAGGCGCGCCCCAGACGATCAGCGATCACGCCCGGCCGGAACAGGTCGGCCCAGACCCAGCGCACCACCTGCCAGCCGAGATCGCGGAGGGCGTCCTCGCGTTGCTTCTCCCGCAGGACGAAAGCCTCGATCGACTCGCCCGGCCGGCGGAGCCTCAGGTACTTCTCCCGGCCGTCGAACTCGCCGAGCGTCCGCAACGTCCTCCAGCCGAAGTCGCTGCGGGCGACGAAGAGGCCGCTCTCGTCGTACACCTCCAGCTGCAGCTCTGGCGCGGGGATCCCGTCTCGGTCGAAGCGGACCCGACTGAAGGACTCGCCCACGCTCTCGCTCCGGCCGTCGATGAACGCGGCGACGCGGCGAGCCTGGGCAGCACCGGACCGGCGCATCGCCTGATCGACGGCGACAGCGAGGTCGGCGGTGTCGAGGCCCTGCGCCAGGGCGCGATCACCGATGGCAACTGCCTGCTCGTACGGCAGCGTCCGGGCGAGGTCGACCACGGTCCGAGCCAGGGACGTGACCGGAACGCGGTCGACGACCGTCACGTCCTCGACCGGCAACGCGGAACCGTGAACGTGGACGAGTGGACGCCGCACCCCTCCGCCCGCGCGGTCCCGAGTCAGGTGCAGTCGACCAACCGCCTCGGGGAACACGGGCAGATCGTGCAGGACCGCAGCGGAACCGTGGCTGATCACGGCACGGGGATGCAGCTGAGGCAGCGTGCCCAGGATGAGCTGCCGGTGTCGGCTGGCCAGTTGCGCCGCCCGAGCCACCTGGTCATCAGGGTCTTCGCTGTCCGGCTGAGTCGACACGTACGCGCCTCGGCGCACGCGGACCAGTTCTCCGCGACGCCGCATCCGGGCGAGCTCGTGCGCATCGAAACCGCGTGCGGTCAGGTCGCGGGTCAGGATCACGGGTTCCATGCCGGTGAGCCCAGCACGCCATCGACCGTGCCGGACCGCCGGCGGAGCGATCTGTGGACAAGTCGGAAAACGGACGACACCTGCCGCCTCTGGACGACACCTGGACAGACATGGCTGTGCATCGGGACAACACCGGTGAAGCTGTCGGGTCACCGGCTCGGGTTTCGTGCATCCGCTCGATGACGGCCTGCTGCGGATGAGCGGAACTCGAGCGGATCCGAAGTTCTCGAGCGGATCAGCCGGCGTACGCGTGAACCGGCGGAGTGAGCGGCAGGCCGGTCAGGACTCCTGGAGACGGCTCGGCCCCTCGTACCGCGCGGTACGAAGGGCCGGGTCGAGGTCGGAGCGACGTGTCAGCTGATGCGCTGGGTCTCGTCGTGGATCTCCAGCGCGACCTGCTTGAGCTTGTCCGCGTGCTCCTTGGAGTGGTGAGCGCAGAAGAGAAGCTCGAAGCCGCTGGTCATCGTGACGCGCACATAAGCCTGTGCGCCGCATCGGTCGCAACGGTCGGACGCATTCAGGGCTGCGCCTTCGACGACGGTGGTGGTCATGGTGGCCTCTCTTCCTCATCCATGCTTCTGCATGTTCGGAGTGTCTGCACCCCCCGATCGATACGAGCCAGCCAGTCTCCCGGCCCCACCGATCCAACGGGTACGCCTAGTCAACATCCAACCAGGCTCTGATTGTTCCCTTTTCACATCTCAGGTCCATGACTCTTGTGTAACGAACGGCGCTGTGCGAACCTGACCTGAGGGGCCTCGGCGGTACTGTCGCTCCGTGCCCACCACCAAGCCTGCCCCATCGGATCAACCGGGCCTGGAAAGCAGGGACTACGAGGCGCGTCACCTGCTCGTCCTGGAGGGGCTGGAGGCCGTCCGCAAGCGCCCGGCCATGTACATCGGGTCCACCGACACCCGCGGTCTGATGCACTGCCTGTGGGAGATCATCGACAACGCCGTGGACGAGGCGCTCGGTGGCTTCGGCCGGGAGATCAAGGTCACCCTCGCCCGGGACGGCAGCATCTCGGTCCACGACCAGGCCCGCGGCATCCCGGTCGACATCGAGCCGCGGACCAAGCTGTCGGGCGTGGAGGTCGTGTTCACCAAGCTGCACGCGGGCGGCAAGTTCGGCGGCGGGTCCTACAACGCCACCGGCGGTCTGCACGGAGTCGGCTCCTCGGTGGTCAACGCCTTGTCGAGTCGGCTCGACGTCGAGGTGGACCGGGGCGGCACCACGTACGCGATGTCGTTCCGCCGGGGCACCCCCGGGGTCTTCGACGGCGACGGCCCGACGGCCCCCTTCACCCCGGGTAGCGGGCTGCACAAGCGGGGTCGCACCCGCAAGGGCGTCACCGGCACCCGGGTGCGCTACTGGCCGGACCGGCAGATCTTCCTGCGGGACGCGCAGCTCAGCCTGGAGGACCTCTACAACCGGGCCCGGCAGACCAGCTTCCTGGTGCCCGGGCTGGCCCTGGAGGTCACCGACGCCCGCGGCCCCGAGCCGACGGTCGAGACGTTCCTGCACGAGGGCGGGATCGCTGAGTTCTGCGAGTTCCTGGCGCCCGACGAGGCGGTCACCGAGGTGATCCGGCTGCAGGGCCAGGACCGGTTCACCGAGACCGTCCCGATGCTGGACGACGCCGGCCACATGACCCCGACCGACGTGGAGCGCGACCTCGACATCGACATCGCGGTCCGCTGGGGCACCGGCTACGAGACGACGGCGCGCTCGTACGTGAACATCATCGCCACGCCCAAGGGCGGCACCCACGTGGCCGGCTTCGAGCGGGCGCTGACCAAGTCGTTCAGCGCCGCCCTGGAGGGCACCCGGCTGCTGAAGTCGGGCGAGGAGGTCGTCAAGGACGACGTGCTCGAGGGCCTGACGGCCGTGGTCACCGTCCGGCTGGCCGAGCCGCAGTTCGAGGGCCAGACCAAGGAGGTGCTCGGCACCCCGCCGGTCGCCGGGCTGGTGGCCAAGGCGGTCAACCGCGAGCTGACCGCCTTCCTCACCTCGACCAAGGGCGCCACCAAGATGCAGGCCCGGGCGGCGATGGAGAAGGTCGTCGGAGCGTCCCGGGCCCGGGTCGCGGCCCGGCAGCACCGGGAGGCGACCCGGCGCAAGAACGCGCTGGAGTCGTCCTCGCTGCCGACCAAGCTGGCCGACTGCCGCAGCACCGACGTCGACCGGACCGAGCTGTTCATCGTCGAGGGCGACTCGGCCATGGGCACGGCGAAGCTGGCCCGCAACTCCGAGTTCCAGGCGCTGCTGCCGATCCGCGGCAAGATCCTCAACGTGCAGCGCGCCTCGGTCGGCGACATGCTCAAGAACGCCGAGTGCGCCTCGATCATCCAGGTGGTGGGGGCCGGCTCCGGTCGCACCTTCGACCTCGACGCCGCGCGCTACTCCAAGATCATCTTCATGGCCGACGCCGACTCCGACGGCGCCCACATCCGCTGCCTGCTGGCCACCCTGTTCTTCCGCTACATGCGCCCGCTGGTCGACGCCGGCCGCGTCTTCACCGCGGTACCGCCGCTGCACCGGTTCGAGCTGACCAACCCGCGCAAGGGGATGGAGAAGTACATCTACACGTACTCCGACGCGGAGTACCAGCGCAAGGCGGCCGAGCTGACCAAGCGCAACCTCAACTTCAAGGAGCCGCAGCGCTACAAGGGGCTGGGGGAGATGGACGCCGACCAGCTGGCCGACACCACCATGAGCCCGCGGCACCGCACGCTGCGGCGGATGACGGTGGACGACGGTCTGATCGCCGAGACCACCTTCGAGATGCTGATGGGCAACGACGTCGGACCGCGCAAGACCTTCATCGTGGACGGCGCCTACCAGCTGGACGCCACCGCGATCGACGCCTGAGGGGCAGCGCGCGGGGTCTGTCGGTGGCGACCGTTAGGAAGGAGACCTGCCGAACCCAGGAGGTCAGCCGATGTACGCCCCCGCTCCCCATGACGAGATCACCGGTCTGGTCAACTACCTCGACGTCCAGCTGTCCGCCATCCGGGCCGCGCCGCTCGGCCTGACCGAGGAGCAGGCCCGCGCCACCCCGTGCCGCAGCGCGCTGTCGGTCGGCGGCATCGTCAAGCACACCGCGTACGGGCTGCAGGGGGCGACGAGGACCATCACCGCAGCCGGGCGCGCGGCCATCGACGAGGACGCCTACGCCGCGCACGCCGCCAGCTTCGCCCTGACGCCCGCCGAGACGATGGACGGCGTGCTGGCCGACTTCGACGCGGCCCGGGAGGCGTGCCTGGCCTCGATCGCCGCCGCGAACCCGGACGCCGACTTCCTCGCCCCGCCGGCGCCGTGGTTCGGGCTGTTCCAGCCGCAGCCGGCCAAGCTGCGCTACTTCCTGGTCCACCAGATCGAGGAGACGGCGCGGCACGCCGGCCACGTCGACATCCTCCGCGAGCAGCTCGACGGCGTGGCCGTCCCCGCCCTGGTGCTCACCCGCGAGGGCGCGCCGGCCAACGACTTCTTCCAGCCGTACGCGCCGGCGCCGGGCACCATCGGGAGCTGAGCCCCGGGGCAGCGCGCCGGCGGCTCGGTCAGTGCCGCGGTGAGGAGACCGCGGCGATCGGCTGACTGCCCGGCACCCCGGAGCCGTCCCGGCGCCCGTCGGCCGGCGGCAGGTCCACCGGGGCGCCACTGGCGGCGGCGGCCCAGGCCGGACCAGGTCCCGCCCAGGCCAGCAGCAGGGTGTCCTCGCCCTTGAGGAAGCGGTGGCAGCGCACGCCGCCGGTGGCCCGGCCCTTGCCCGGGTACTCGGTGAACGGGGTCACCTTCACCGTCCCCGGGTCGGTGCCGGGCAGGGCGGTGGAGGAGCCGGAGATCGTGACCACCTCGGCGCCGGTGCCGGACTCGCCGGTCGGCACCGCGCCGAAGAACACCGCCCGGGCGCCCAGCCCCAGCTTGATCCCGGCCATCCCGCCGCCGGAGCGGCCCTGGGGGCGGACGGAGGCGGCGGGGAAGTGCAGCAGCTGGGCGTCGTTGGTGATGAAGGTCAGCTCGTGGGACTCGCTGGTCAGCTCGACCGCGCCGACCACCGTGTCGCCGGGCTCGAGCCGGATCACCTCCCAGGCGTCGCGACCCAGCACCTCCGGGTTGACCCGCTTGACCACGCCGCGGGCCGTGCCCAGCGCCAGCCCCAGCGAGGTCTCGGCCAGGGTGGTCAGGCACAGCACCCGCTCACCGTTCTCCAGGGTGACCAGCTCGGACACGTGGGTGCCGCCCTGCAGGTTGGGGGCGTTGGCCGTCGACGGCACCGTGGGCAGGTCGAGGGCGTTGATCTTGATCAGCCGGCCGGTCGAGGTGACCACCCCGAGGTCGCCGCGCGCCGTGGTCAGCACGGCCGAGACCAGCACGTCGTGGTTGGCGCGCTGCCCGCCCGCCGGCAGCGGGTCGTCGTGGTCGGTGCGGGCCAGCAGACCGGCGGAGGAGAGCAGCACCCAGCAGGGGTCGTCGGCGATCTCCAACGGAGCGGCCGAGGCGGTCGCGGCCACACCGCTGGCGGCCAGCAGGATGGTGCGGCGCGGGCTGCCGTGCTGCTTGGCGACCTCGGCCAGCTCGTTGCCGACCAGCGTCCGCAGCTGCTCGGGGTTCTCCAGGATCTCGGTCAGCTCGGCGATGGTGGCCTGCAGCGCGTCCCGCTCGGTCTCCAGCTCGATGGTGGAGTACTTGGTCAGCCGGCGCAGCGGCATCTCCAGGATGTAGTTGGCCTGGATCTCCGACAGGTCGAACGCCTCGATCAGCCGGGACCGGGCGTGTGCGGTGTCGTCGCTGCCCCGGATGATCGCGATCACGTCGTCGATGTCCAGGATGGCGACCAGCAGTCCCTCGACCAGGTGCAGCCGGTCCTGGGCCCGGCGCCGCTCGAACTCGGTCCGCCGTCGGGTCACCTCGTAGCGGTGCTCGAGGTAGACCGTCAGCATCTCCTTGAGCGACAGGGTGCGCGGCTGCCCCTCGACCAGGGCGACGGAGTTGATGGCGAAGGAGTCCTCCAGCTTGGTGCCGCGGAACAGCTGCTCGAGGATCGCCTCGGGGTTGAAGCCGTTCTTGATCTCGATCACCAGCCGGGTGCCGTTGGCCAGGTCGGTGAGGTCCTTGACGTCGGCGATGCCCTGCAGCTTGCGGCTGGTGACCAGGGTCTTGATCTGCTCGATCACCCGCTCCGGGCCGACCATGTACGGCAGCTCGGTGACCACGATGCCCTTGCGGCGCGGGTGCACCTGCTCGATCCGGGTGGTGGCCCGGATCCGGAAGCTGCCCTTGCCGGTCGCGTACGCGTCCCGGATGCCGTCCAGACCGATGATCTTGCCGCCGCCGGGCAGGTCGGGTCCGGGGATGAACCGCATCAGGGCGTCGAGCTCGGCGTCGGGGTGCTTGATCAGGTGCCGCAGCGCCTGGATCACCTCGACCAGGTTGTGCGGAGCGCAGTTGGTGGCCATGCCGACAGCGATCCCGGCCGCCCCGTTGACCAGCAGGTTGGGGAAGGCGGCGGGCAGCACCGAGGGCTCGGTGTCCTTGCCGTCGTAGTTGGGCTTGAAGTCGACGGTGTCGGAGTCCAGGCCGTCGGTCATGGCCAGCGCCGCCGGGGCCATCCGGCACTCGGTGTAGCGCATCGCGGCCGGTCCGGAGTCGGGGGAGCCGAAGTTGCCGTGCCCGTCCACCAGGGTCAGCCGCATCGTCCAGGCCTGGGCGGTGCGGACCAGCGCGTCGTAGATCGCCCCGTCACCGTGCGGGTGGTACTTGCCCATCACCTCGCCGACCACCCGGGCGCACTTCACGTGCCCGCGGTCGGGCCGCACCCCCATCTCCTGCATCGAGTAGAGGATGCGTCGCTGCACCGGCTTCAGCCCGTCCCGCGCGTCGGGCAGGGCACGGGCGTAGATGACGGAGTACGCGTACTCGAGGAAGCTGGTCTGCATCTCCGACGAGACGTCGATGTCGACGATCCGCTCGGTGAAGTCGTCGTCGACCGGCGGCGACGGGGTGCGGCGAGCCATGCGCTGATTCTGCCCGCTCGGTCCGCCGGCTTGCGCATCCGACGCGTGTCGGAGCACCATCGCCGGATGGTGCTGCAGATCTCGACCACCCTGGAACCCAACGGCCCGGCCACCGCGCTCGAGCTGACCGACGCCCAGGTGGTCGAGCTCGGCGGCGGCAAGCGGGCGCCGGTCCGGGTCACCATCGGCGACGTCACCGTACGGCTGCGGCTCGGGGTGATGGGTGGCCGGAACCTGATCGGGCTGTCCCAGGCCGCGCGCGGCGAGCTGGGGGTGGCGATCGGCGACGCGGTGACGGCCACCGTCGAGCTCGACGAGTCCGAGCGGGTGCTGGAGGTGCCGGATGACCTGGCCACCGCCCTCGCCGCCCGACCGGGACTGCGGGCCGCGTTCGACGCACTGGCCCCCAGCCGCCGCAAGGAGCACGTCCAGGCGGTCGTCGGCGCCAAGCGACCCGAGACCCGGGAACGGCGGATCGCCGCCGTGGTGGAGAAGGTCAGCGGGCCCCCGATCGGGTGACGAAGGGCCTCAGCTGAGGAAGGGCCGGAGCTGGTCGGTGACGGCGGCCCGACGGGCCCGCTCGAGCCCGAAGAGCAGGCCGTAGGTGAAGCCGTTGTGACCGCTGCGGGTGCCCACACCGGATCCCCTCGGCGCGGAGGAACTCGGCGGCCACGATGCTGTCCTGGTGCTCGCCGAGCACGTCCTGCAGGTCCTTGCGGCCGGCGATGATCTTCTCGGCCCGCTTGCCCAGCACGGGAGCGGCCAGCTCGGCGGCGTACCGGGCCCGCTTGCCCGCCTTGCGAGCGGCGTGCAGCAGGTGATCGGCGTCGGGATCGCCGGTCAGCTGGGCCTCGATGGCCCGGTCCAACCGCTTGTCCAGCTTCTTGGTGGCCCGCTTCACGTACGCCTTGGCCGCCGCGGCGGGGGCCTTGGCCTCCTTGGTCAGCGGGGCGTCGCTGCGCCAACGGTGCAGCTCGGCCAGCAGCCGCCGGTAGCGGTCGTCGTCCAGCACGGCGACCACGGCGTCCCAGGCCACCTTGCGCCGGGTGGTGAGCTCGGTCTGGATCTCCGCGGCCACCGCACCGACCACCAGCTCCGGCGGCAGCTCGGCCAGGTCGGCCAGCAGGCGCGCCTCCAGCACCTCCAGGTCCCGCACCCCGCCCAGCAGTCCGGCGAACCAGGTGAGCTCGTCGGTCAGAGCTCCGGCGCGGGCCACGTCGACCAGGTCGTCGTAGGTCCGCAGGGTGCTGCGCAGCCGCCGGGCCGCCACCCGGGTCGCGTGGATCACCGGACCTCGCTCGCGCAGCGCCGCCTCGGCGTCGATCAGGACACTGCACTGCTCGGCCAGGTAGGCGCGGACCAGGTCGCCCACGGTCTGCGGGGAGTCGGCCACAGGAACCCTCGTCTCGGTCGTGTCGTCGTCTGCCCCGGGTCGGGGCAGGCCAGCGTTCTACCGTACGCAGGTGACTAGCCGGGGTCGGTGTCGCGGAACTCGGTCGCGGGCTGCTCGGCCCCGGCGCCGCGCTCGGCTTCCGCCTGCCGCAGCTCGACCCGGCGGATCTTGCCGCTGATGGTCTTGGGCAGGTCGGTGAACTCGAGCCGACGGATCCGCTTGTACGGCGCCAGGTGGTCGCGGCAGTAGCTGAGGATCGAGCGCGCGGTCTCCCCGTCGGGGGCGAAACCCTCGGCCAGCACCACGTACGCCTTGGGCACCGCCAGTCGCAAGGCGTCCGGGGCCGGCACCACCGCTGCCTCGGCCACCGCAGGGTGCTCGATCAGCACCGACTCCAGCTCGAACGGGCTGATCCGGTAGTCGCTGGCCTTGAACACGTCGTCGGCCCGGCCGACGAAGGTCAGGTAGCCGTCGGCGTCCCGGGTCACCACGTCGCCGGTGTGGTAGACGTCGCCATCGAACGCGGCGGCGTTCAGGTCGTCGGCGGCGACCCCGGCCCGTTCCGCGTAGCCGGTCATCAACGGCACCGGGCGGGGGTCGAGGGCCAGGCACAGCTCGCCCTCGTCGTCGCGGTGCTCGCCGGTGGCCGGGTCGACCAGCACCACCCGGTAGCCGGGCAGCGGCCGACCCATCGACCCGGCCCGGACCTCGGCGCCGGGCGGGTTGCCCACCTGGGCGGTCGTCTCGGTCTGCCCGTAGCCGTCGCGGATGGTCAGTCCCCAGGCGTGCCGGACCTGCTCGATCACCTCGGGGTTCAGCGGCTCACCGGCCGACAGCACCTCCCGCAGCGTGTGCCGGGCCGAGCTCAGGTCGTGCTGGACCAGCATCCGCCACACGGTCGGCGGGGCGCAGAACGTGGTCACCCCGGCTCGGTCCAGCACGTCCAGCAGCTGCTCGGGATCGAAGCGGGCGTAGGTGTAGACCAGCACGGTCGCCCCGGCCAGCCAGGGGGCGAACACGTTGCTCCAGGCGTGCTTGGCCCAGCCCGGGGAGGAGATGTTCAGGTGCACGTCGCCGGGCTGCAGACCCATCCAGTACATCGTCGACAGGTGGCCGATCGGGTAGGAGACGTGGGTGTGCTGGACCAGCTTCGGCAGTGCTGTGGTGCCGGAGGTGAAGTAGAGCAGGGTCAGGTCGGTGGCCTTGCTGGCCCCGGGAAGGTGCCCGTCGGCCCCGAGGAACTCGTACGCCCGCCGGTAGTCCACCCAGCCGTCCGGCGTGGCCACCTCGTCCGAGCTGCCCACGGCGACCTTGCCGAGCGGCAGGGACAGGTGGGCGAAACGGTCCGCCTCCGCTCCGGCGGCGACCAGCAGCCGCGCCTCGCCGCGGTCCACCCGGTCGGCCAGGTCGGTGGCCGACAGCTGCGGGGTCGCCGGGATGACCACCGCGCCGAGTCGGATGGCGGCCAGCATCAGCTCCCACAGCGGGACGCAGTTGCCCAGCACCATCAGCATCCGGTCGCCGCGCTTCAGACCGAGCTCGGCCAGCAGGTGGGCGGTGGCGATGGACCGGGCGGACAGCTCGGCGAACGTCAGCTTCGTCTCGTGATCGCCGTCGATCACCCACAGCGCCACCCCGTCCGGGTTCTCCTCGGCCAGGCCGTCGAACCAGTCGGTGGCGAAGTTGTAGACCGGCAGCTCGGGCCAGCGGAACCCGGCGGCGGCCACCTCGTAGGAGGTGCGGTGCTGCAGCAGGAAGTCACGGGCGGCGCGGACGTGGCAGTTCAGCGGCATCGTCGAGACCTCCGGGGGACGAGGCGAGGAGACCGCAGCGACCAGCGGTCTCACGTCCTCGACACGCTACTGCGTCCCGGCCGATGATCCGGACCACGGCCGAAACGACGGCCACCGCTCGCCCGCCCACGTCACCCACGACGCGTGACCGGGGGGTGCCGGAGGGATCGGGCCGCCGCGCAGCTCCTCGGCGTCGGGGGCCTGGAACCGGGTGTGCCACTGGCGCAGCTCGGCGTCGGTCATCTCGAACTGGCTCGGATCGCGTCCGGACCGGTAGCTGATGCGCCGGCGCTGCTCGTCGTAGTCGATCGGCAGGTAGACGACCTGGGTGGGCACGCCGAGGTCGTGCGCGATGGACCGGAGGGCCGACCGCTCGTCGGTGCCCCAGAACCCGAAGTCGAGGACGACCTCGAGACCGAGGACAGCTGCTCGCAGTCCGATCTCGATCAGCTTGCCCTCGATCCGGTCGCGGTGGGCGGCTCGCTCCGGCGATCGCCACCGGCTCGGGCCGTCGGCGTCGAAGACGGCCATCTGCCAGTCGTCCGGGGTCAGCCGCAGCGCCGAGTGCTCCACCTCCAGCTCCCGGGCTCGGGTGGTCTTGCCGGCGCCCGGCAGACCGACGATCAAGACGATGGCCACCCGACGACGCTAGTCGCGGACCCGGCCGACGGGTGCGCTCACCACGCCGCGGCTAGCATCCCGCCCCATGGTGACCTTTGCCGCTGCCTCCGACGTCCTCGACGACCTCCGCCACCGGTTGGCCGCGCCGCCCGACGTCAGCAGTGAGGTGACTCTGGTGGCGCTGGACGACGAGGCCACCGACCTGACGACTGTCGACGGGGCGGTGCGGTGGGGTGTGGACGCCGACGCCTTCGCCGCCCTGGTGGACCGGGCGCCGCGAGTGCGGTGGCTGCACAGCCCGGGTGCCGGGGTGGAGGGCTGGCCGCTGGCCGAGCTGCAGCGCCGGCAGATCACCCTCACCAACGCCGCCGGGGTGTTCGCCGTCCCGATGGCCGAGTGGGTGCTGTCGGTGCTGCTGTCGGCCATGACCAGGGTCCGGGAGGTCGACACGGCCCAGCGGGAGCACCGCTGGGTCGACGACCTGGTGAGCGGAGAGCTGTACGGCCGCACCCTGCTCGTGGTCGGCGCGGGTGGGATCGGTCAGCAGATCATCGACCGGGCGGCCGCCTTCGGCCTCCGGATCTGGGCCGCCAACCGGAGCGGGCGACCGGTGACCGGTGCGGAACGGACGCTGGCCGGCGAGGACTGGCGGGCGGTGGTGGGCGAGGCGCACTTCGTGGTGCTCACCGTGCCCCTGACCGCGCAGACCCGGGGGCTGTTCGGGGCCGGGGACGTCGCTCGGCTGCGCTCCGACGCGTGGTTCGTCAACGTCGGCCGGGGCGGGACGGTGGACGAGGACGCCCTGCTCGACGCGGTGGCCGACGGCCGGATCGGCGGCGCGGCCCTGGACACCTGGCTGACCGAGCCGCTGCCCGCCGACCACCGGGCCTGGGACATCCCGAACGTGGTCGTCTCCCCGCACCGGTCCGGGTCCTCGGCCGCCGGCCGGGACCGGGGTCTGGACCTGATCGCCGACAACCTCCGCCGCTTCGCCGCCGGCGAGGAGCTGCGGAACGTCGTCGATCTCGACGCCGGCTACTGAGTCGACCTGGACGCTGGTTACTGAGTCGATCTCGACGCGGTGACTCCGCGGGCGGCATCCGGTCGTGACGTGGGCGTCCGGTCCGCCGGACGCGACTCCCCGGCGGGAAACGGCCAGTCCCTGCGCCATCCGGACCGGCCGTACCCGACTCCCCGGCGGGAAACGGCCGATGCAGCGCCACCGGACCGGCCGGACGCGACTCCTCGGCGGGAAACGGTCGACGCAGCGCCACTCGACCGGCCGGACGCGACTCCCCGGCGGGAAACGGTCGATGCAGCGCCACCCGACCGGCCGTACGCGACTCCCCGGCGGGAAACGGTCGATCCAGCGCCACCGGCCCGCCCCCGGGTCCGGCGGGTGTTCTGGTGCCTGACGTCGGCCGACACCAACCCCGAGCTGCCGGCGCGGACGCCGTGGCCCCCGTACTGATCAACGGCGGGAACTGCGGCTTGCTACTGGGTCGCCGCCCGGCCGTCCATCCGGACGTCCGGGGCGCCGAGCCGGGCGGCATCGGCGGACCGGTCGTCGGGCTGGTGCTGGGACTCCCGCTCGGCCTCCACCCGGGTCGTGTAGTGCGCGATCTCGCGGGCGACCTGGGCCTCGTCCCAGCCCAGCGCCGGGGCCACCAGGGCCGCCACCTCGGTGGCGGCCGCGACCCCGCGGTCCCACGTCTCGATGGAGATCCGGGTCCGCCGGGCGAGGATGTCGTCGAGGTGCAGGGCGCCCTCGTGGGTGGCGGCGTAGAGCGCCTCCACGGCCAGGTAGCCCGGGGCCGAGGCCAGCGGCCGGCCGAGCTCGGGTCGCTCGGCGACCAGCGCGAACAGCTCGGCGGTCAGCGACCCGTAGCGGTTCAGCAGGTGCTCCACCCAGTCGGTCGACAGACCGGAGTCCTCGGCCAACCGGGACCGGGTGTTCCACAGTGCCCGGTAGCCGTCGGCGCCCAGCAGCGGGACCTCCGCGGTCACCGAGGGGGTGGCCGCGGCGGCCGCCGCTGCGCCGCCCGGCACGACGGCCAGCTCGCGCACGGCCACGTCGACCGCGTCGGCGGCCATCACCCGGTAGGTCGTGTACTTGCCGCCGGCCACCGTGACCAGTCCGGGGACGGGGGTGGCGACGGCGTGCTCGCGGGACAGCTTGGAGGTGGAGTCGGACTCGCCGGCCAGCAGCGGCCGCAGGCCCGCGTACACGCCCATCACGTCGTCGCGGCTGAGGGGCGCGGCCAGCAGCCGGTTGACCTGGCCGAGCAGGTAGTCGATGTCGGCGCTGCTGGCCGCTGGGTGGGCCAGGTCGAGGTTCCAGTCGGTGTCGGTGGTGCCGATGATCCAGTGCTGGTGCCACGGGATGACGAACAGCAGACTCGACTTGGTCCTGGTGATCAGCCCGCAGCCGGCGTCGATGCGGTCCCGGGGGACCAGCAGGTGCACGCCCTTGGAGGCCCGGACCCGGAACGACCTGGCGGGCTGCAGACCGCTCGGGCTGAGCAGCTGGGCCAGCTGGTCGATCCAGACCCCGGCCGCGTTGATCACCGTCCGGGCCCTGATCTCGATCTCCCGACCCGACTCCAGGTCCCGCACCCGCACGCCGGCGATCCGGCCGCCGCGACCCCGGGCCGGACCGTTCGGGTCGGCCAGGAAACCCACCACCCGGGTGCTGCTGGCCACCGCGGCGCCGAAGTGGGCGGCCGTCCGCGACAGCATCATGGTGTGCCGGGCGTCGTCCACCTGACCCTCGTAGAAGGCGATGGAGCCCCGGATCACCGCCGGGTCGCCGGAGCCGAACAGCTCGATCGTCTTGCGGCGACCGAGGTGCCGCAGGTGGCTCGGCACGCCCCGCCCGGCACCCATCACGTCGTAGACGCCGATGCCCAGACCGGCGTACGCGCGGTCGACCCCGGTGCGCAGCAGCGGGTAGATGAAGCGGACCGGCTTGGCCAGGTGGGGGGCCAGCGTCTCCAGCGCCAGCTTGCGCTCCTGGAGCGCCTCGAACACCAGCCGGAAGTCGAGCTGCTCCAGGTAGCGCAGACCGCCGTGGAACAGCTTGGTCGACCGGCTGGAGGTGCCGGAGGCGTAGTCACGGGCCTCCACCAGACCGACCTTCAGACCGCGGGTGGCGGCGTCCAGCGCGGCGCCGGCTCCGGTCACCCCGGCCCCGATGACCAGCACGTCGAGCTCCTCGGCGGCCAGCCGCTCCAGGGCCTGGGCTCGTGACGAGGGGGAGAGGGGAGTGGTGGAGCTGAGCACGCGATCGCCTCCGGGTGGGTCGCTGGGTGGGGTCGTCCCGCGAGCAACCGTACGACGTCGGACGGGAACCGGAGCGCCCGCACCACTCGCCCTCTCACCACGCCCCACGCCCCGGCCCGGACCCGTAGTGTGACCCTCGTGCCCGAGAGTCTGAACCCTCCCGGCTACCCGACGGAGTGGGAGGCCGACGTCCTGCTCGCCGACGGTGGCGTCGCGCGCCTCCGCCCGATCCGGCCGGACGACGCCGAGCTGCTGGTGCAGTTCTACGACCGCGTCTCGCCGGAGTCGAAGTACCTGCGCTTCTTCGCGCCCTACCCCCGGCTGAGTGCCCGCGACGTGGCCCGCTTCACCCAGGTCGACTACGTCGACCGGGTCGCGCTGATCCTCACGCTGGGTGAGCGGATGATCAGCGTGGGTCGCTACGACCGGCTCGAGAACGACCAGGCCGAGGTCGCCTTCCTGGTCGAGGACGCCCACCAGGGTCGCGGCATCGCCCAGCTGCTCCTCGAGCACCTGGCCGAGGCCGCCCGCGAGCGCGGCATCACCAAGTTCGTGGCCGAGGTGCTGCCCGAGAACCGACGGATGGCCCAGGTGTTCGCCGACGCGGGTTACCGCGTGCAGAAGGGCTACGACGACGGCGTGCTCATGGTCGAGTTCGCCATCCTGCCCACCGACACCTCCGTCGGGGTGATGGAGCGGCGTGAGCACCGGGCCGAGAGCCGGTCGATCAGGCGGCTGCTGACGCCGGGGCGGGTGGTGCTGCTGGGTCCCGGCAGCCGGGTCCAGGAGCTGGTGGTGGCCACCGTCAGCGGCGGCTTCCGCGGCGAGGTGATCGCGGTCAGCACCGACGACTGCCCGGTCTCCGGGGTGCCGCGGGCCAGCTCCATCGCCACCGTCGACGGGTCGATCGACCTGGCCGTCGTCTCGGTCCCCACCGACCAGCTCGGCGGCGTGGTGATCGACGCGGCGCACAAGGGCGCCCACGGTCTGGTGGTGCTGACCGGCGGCGGGGACGGCGGCCACGACAACCGCACGGTGGTCAACCTGGCCCGGGCGTACGGGGTGCGGGCCGTCGGACCGGACGCCCTCGGGCTGATCAACACCGACTCCGAGGTCGGTCTCAACGCCAGCCCCGCCCCGATGCCCCGGGCGGGGGTGGTCGGGATGTTCTGCCAGTCGGCGGCGATCGGGGTGTCGCTGCTCAACTACGCGGTGGAGCGCGACCTGGGGCTCTCGTCCTTCCTGTCCACCGGCGACTTCGCCGATGTGACCGCCAACGACGTGATGCAGTTCTGGGAGGACGACGACGCCACCTCGACCTGCCTGCTGTCGCTGGACTCGATCGGCAACCCGCGCAAGTTCTCCCGGATCGTGCGACGGCTGGCCCGGCGCAAGCCGGTGGTCGTGTTCTCCCCGGGGCGGGCCGACCGGGCCGACCACTACGGCGTCCGCGGTGGTCTCGGTCACGCGGAGGAAGCGGCGGTCGACGCCCTCTTCCGGCAGAACGGCGTGATCGTCACCCACCGTCGGCTGGGGATGATCGACGCCGCCCGGGTGGTGTCGCGGCAGCCGCTGCCCAAGGGTCCGCGGGTGCAGCTGATCACCAACTCCGCCACCCTGGCCCGGCAGATGGCCGCGACCGCGGAGGCGGCCGGGTTGGTGCTCAAGCCGGACCCGCTGATCCTGGCGCCCGACGCCGGCGCCCGGGCCTTCCGCGCCGCCGCCTCGGCCGCCCTGGCCGACGACACCTGCGACTCGGTGATCTGCACAGCTGTGTCCCCGTACGGTCGCGACGACGACGTGGAGGAGGCGCTGGAGGAGCTGGCCGCCGAGGCGAAGAAGCCGCTGATCTGCGTGCTGCTCGACTTCCGCGGCCCGATCCCCCCCAGCGACGACCGCGACGGCATGGGGCAGCTGGTCACCTTCTCCTCGCCGGGCGACGCGGTCCGCGCCCTCGGCTCGATCACCGAGTACGCCGGCTGGCTGGCTCGTGACCCCGGCGCGGTGCCGCTGCTGGACATCGACGAGCAGGCGGCCAAGCGGCTGGTGAACCGGGTGCTGGCCCAGCACCCGTCCGGCCGGGCCCTGACCCAGGACGAGGCGGCCCAGCTGCTCGGCGCGTACGGCATCGAGCTGGTCACCAAGACCGAGGTGCACACCCTGGAAGAGGCGGTGGCGACCGCCGAGGCCCTCGGCTGGGACGTGGTGCTCAAGGCGTCGGCCCCCGGGCTGCGGGCCCGCCCGGACCAGGCGGCGGTCTACCGCAACATCGACAACGCCGACGAGCTGGCGTACGCCTGGCAGGACCTGACCGAGGTGGTCTCGGTGCTCGGCTTCGACCGGGAGCAGGCGGTCGCCGCCGCCACGCCGGTGATCCAGAAGATGGCCGCCCCCGGGGTGGCCCTGGTGATCCGCTCCCGCGAGGACGCCGCGTTCGGACCGATCCTGTCGCTCGGTCTGGACGGTCTGGCCAGCGAGCTGCTGGGCGACGTGGTGCACCGGGTGCCGCCGTTGACCACCGTCGACGCGGCCGGCATGGTCCGGGGGCTGCGCGCCGCCCCGCTGCTGTTCGGCCGGGAGAACTCGCCGGGCGTGAACGTGGCGGCCGTGCAGGACCTGCTGCACCGGGTCGCCCAGCTGGCCGACGACCTGCCGCAGCTGGCGGCGCTGACCCTCAGCCCGTGCGTCGCGTCCCTCACCGGGATCGCCGTGCTGGGCGCCGCGGTCCGGCTGGCCCCGACCGACGACCAGCGCGATCCGATGGCCCGGGTGCTGTGAGGGGAGCGGAGCGCGGTCGCCGTGGCTTCCGCATGGCAGGATCTACCCCTATGAGGCTGGACGCCGTGCGGCGGGACCTGCGGTCCGAGATCGAGGCCCAGGGCTACTTCCCGGACCTGGTCGAGGACACTGTGGCCCTGGCGCTGGCCGGGGAGGACCTGGTGGACTTCGTCGTCCACCACGAGCCGACCTTCAGCCACGACCAGATCCACCGGCACGTGACGGTGCTGGCCCTGACCCAGACCCGGTTGATCGTCGGCCACACCGACGACCAGCCCGCCGAGCCGCCGGACACCGGTTCCTACGCCGCGACCTCCACCGAGTCGGTGCCCCTCGGCACCGTCGGCACGGTCACGCTGACCCGGGTGGTGGCCGATCCGGAGAAGTTCCGGGCCGGCGCCGGGAGGGTCTCGGAGACCTGGCTCTCGGTCGGCTGGGGGGCGATGCGGCGGATCGACCTGGAGCAGGCCGGCTGCGCCGATCCCGACTGCGAGGCCGACCACGGCTACACCGGCTCGCTGGCCGGTGACGACCTCACGGTGCGGATGAGTGCCGCAGCCGACGGCGAGGACCGGGTGGCCCGGCTGGTCCGGTTCGCGACCACGTTGCAGCGCGTCACCGCCCAGTGATCGTCCCCGCCTACGGGTCGGCGACCATCGCCGACCTGATGCCGAGCATCGGCGCGCACCTGGGTGTTCCCGGCTGCCGGGAGGACGTCCTGGGCCTGCCGACCGCGGAGCGCTACGTGGTGGTGCTGGTCGACGGGCTCGGCTGGCACCTGGTCCGCGGCGCCATCCGGGACGCGCCCTACCTGGCCTCCCTGCTGGGCGACGGCAAGCCGATCACCGCGGGCGTGCCGAGCACCACCGTGACCAGCCTGGCCTCGCTGGGCACCGGGCTCCCGCCGGGCCAGCACGGCATGGCCGGCTACACCTCCCGGGTGCCGTCCACCGGCGAGATCCTGAACGCGCTGACCTGGGAGTCCGACCTGGTGGCGCGCTCCTACCAGCCCAAGCCGACGGTGTTCGAGCGCGCTGCGGACGCCGGCGTGACGGTCAGCTCGGTGGCTCTGGAGCGGTTCGAGTTCAGCGGGTTGACCGAGGCGGGGCTCCGTGGGCCGGACTTCGTCGGCTACTCCGAGGAGCGGGACTCCGAGCGGCGGATCGCCTTGACGGTGGCGGCCGCCCAGCGGGGTGAGCGGTCACTGGTGTACGCCTACGAGCGGGAGCTGGACCACACCGGCCACGTGGAGGGTTGTGGCTCGTCGTCCTGGCTGCGGCACCTGTCCCGGGTCGACGGGCTGATCGAGCGGCTCCGCGAGGAGCTGCCCGACGACGTGGTGCTGATCGTGACCGGGGACCACGGCATGGTCGACGTCCCCCAGGACCACCAGATCGTGGCCGAGGACGAGGCTGCGCTGATGGCCGGGGTCGACGCGCTGGCCGGTGAGGGCCGGTTCCGGCAGCTCTACGTGGACCGCGACGACCCGGCCGCGGTGGCGGCGCGCTGGGCCGACCGGCTGGGCGACCTGGCCTGGGTGCGGACCCGGGAGGAGGCGATCGAGGCCGGTTGGTTCGGCCCGGTCGATCCGGCCCTGGTCGAGCGCTGGGGTCACGTCCTGGTGGCGATGCGGACGGACTGGGCGGTGATGACCCGCCAGTTCCCGCGCGAGCTCTCGCTGGTCGGGATGCACGGGTCGCTGACCCCGGCCGAGATGACCGTGCCCCTCTTCATCGACTGAAGGGCCAGCGAGAACAGGTCGGGCCGGGGTAGGTCAGCGAGGCAGACCGGTGGCGTCGAACCACCCGGCCCGGTCGGTCAGGTCGGGGGCGAGACGGAGGTCGTTCACCACCCCGGCCAGTACCGCGCGGCCGACGCCGGGCTGGACCGGGATCTGGTCGTCGGACTGGCCGGCGGTGACGCAGATGCTCTCGTCCGGCCCCAGGCAGCGTTCGGTGGCGATGCCCTGGTCGGCGTCGGAGGTCTTCGGGCCGATCAGCAGGATGGGCCAGTAGCTGTTCTCCGGCGGGTCGATGACCACGAACGGTCCCCAGTCGGGCTCGCTGAACGCCTCGCCCACCGTACGGATCCGGTAGCCCTCGGGCAGCGTGTCCAACATGAAGGGCAGCAGCTGACGACGGTCGGTGAAGTGGACGGTCGACGCCAGCCGCTGCAGGGTGGCGACGGGAACAGGGGCGTTCGGGCACTGGACCCAGGCCCAGGCGTCGTCCGCGTACTGCCAGGCCAGGGTGAGCTGGTTCGCTCCGCTGTCGATGAGCTCACCGGGCCGCCCGCCGACGCTGGTGGCCTGCGAGCCGGCCCGGTCCGGCGGCCCGTCCCGCCCCGGGACCGTCGACACCGTGACCAGGCAGGTCGTCTGCTCCCGGTCCGGCCAGGGCAGGACGACGTTGGTCTGCTCGTAGGTGGGGTAGATGGCCCGGTAGCTGATGCGCCAGCCGTCCGGTGGACGCACCTCGTGGCTGAACCGCCACTCGGCCGCCGGCTTGACGTCGGCCGGCAGCCGAGGCAGCACCATGGTCGGGATGGCGACCGCCGTCAGCAGCACGAGCGTGGCCGCGGTCAACAGACCCGTCCGCCGGGTGCGCTGCGACCGGACCCGGCGGACCGTGCCGGCGAACCGGTCGGCCACGGCCTCCGGCGCGGGGGCCAGGGCGGTCAGCGCGGCGATCTCGAGGTCGTGGGTGCCGGCCGGGACGTCGGTCAGGTCGGTGGCCACCCGTCTCGCCGGCCGGTCCATCAGCCCGGCGATCTCGCCGGTCGTCAGCCGTTCACCGTCCCGGAGCACGACAGCTGTGCGGGCCGGACCGGTCAGGGCGTCCAGACCGGCCCGGGCGGGTGGGGTGGAGCGGCCCAGCGGGGAGGCCAGGAAGGTCCGGACCACTGACGCCCGCAGCCGTGGCGTCGGGTCCAGCTCGCCGGCCAGCGCGGTCCAGGACCGGTCGCGGGCCAACGCCTCGGTCACCAGGTCGACCGCGCCCGGCCGGGAGCCGGTCAGGGCAGCGGCCAGCCCCAGCGTCGGACCGAGGTCCCGCAGCAGCCAGCTCGGCAGCGTGGCGGGTGGGCGAGGCATGAGCGAAGGGTACGTCCGGCCGTCAGCCGGGGAGGTCGGCGGCGTCGAACCAGGTGCCCGGATCGGTGGCGTCCGTGGCCCGCTGCAGGAGTCCGGACACCTCGTCCAGTGCTGGGCCGGCAGCGGGGTCCTGCGTCGACCAGGAGGCCGTCAGGCAGATCTCGTCGGATCGCGGCACCACCGTCCGGGCGGTCCGCACCGTGCCGTCGGCCGGGAAGCACCGGTCTGCGGGCTCCGGCCGGCCGGAGCTCACCACGATGGTCGGCGCAGCCGAGACGTCGTCGGGCGCCAGCTCCACCAGCACCTCCCGGGCGGCCGGTCCGGTCCAGCTGATCGACTCCAGCCGGTAGCCCGCAGGCCGGGCCGTCAGGGTGAACGGCAGCCGCGGCCGGTCTCCGGCGAAGACCACCGCGTCGGCCACCTGCAGCTGCAGGGACTCCGGGGTGACCAGCCGCGAGCAGCTGACCGCGGCGTACCGGCCGTCGGCGTAGGACCAGAACACGTACGGGTCGAGCTCCGGATCGTCCACGTAGGTGGCCTCCCGCCCCCGGACCGTCACCGGGTGGGTCTCGGCGAGACGGGAGACCGGTTCGGCCCGGTCGACCAGGAGCACCGTGCAGGAGCCGGGGTCACCGTTGGTGGTCGGCAGCCGGATCACCGTCTGCTCGGTGTCGCGGGTCAGTCGCCGCTGCTCGAGCGCCCAGCCGTCGGCCAGCTCGACCCGGTGGGAGAACCGCCACTCACCCGGCTCACGCACGTCCGGTGGCACCAGCCGAACGGTGAGCGAGGGCAGCACGACGGCCGCGGTCACCACCAGCGCCCCGGCCAGCAGACCGGCGCCGATCAGTCGCCGCCGGCGGCCCGAGTCCCGTCGCGTACGACGGACTGCCTCGGCGTAGCTGTCGATCACCTCGGCCCGCGTCGGTGCGGCGGCGCGTGGCTTCGTGGCTTCTTCGTCGAGGGCGCCGGCCGGGACGTCGGCGAGGTCGTGCGCGACCCGCCGGGCCGGCCGGTCCAGCAGGGTGGCGATCTCGCCGGTGGTCAGGTGCTCGGCGTCGCGCAGCACGACAGCGGCCCGCAGTGGGTCGCCGTCACCGCGCAGGTGGGTCCGCAGCAGCGCGGCCCGCAGCAGCGGCACCGGGTCGTGGCCCGGGGGGAGCTGTGCCCAGGAGGGATCCTGGACCAGGGCCTCGGCGACCAGGTCGGCGGCGTGCGCAGAGCTCTGCGCCAGGGCCGCCGCCAGACGCACCGTCGGGTCCAGCTCGGCCAGCAGCCACCCGGGGAGGGCGTCGGGCGGGCGCGGCATGTCGGCAGGCTAAGCCACCCGTGGCACGATGCCCCGGTGGCCGAGCTCGTCTTCTTCACCGGACCGATGGACTGCGGGAAGTCGACCCTGGCGTTGCAGTTCGACTACACCCAGTCGGTCGCCGGCCGCCGCGGTCGTCTGTTCACCAGCCAGGACCGTGCGGGCGAGGCCACGATCTCGTCCCGGCTCGGGTTGGAACGGCCGGCCGTGGAGGTCACGGCGGACTTCGACTTCTGGGCCTACCTGGTCGACCAGCTGACCACGGGGGAGCGGATCGACTACCTGGTCTGCGACGAGACCCAGTTCTACCTGCCCGGCCAGATCGACCAGCTGGCCCGGATCGTCGACGAGCTGGACGTCGACGTGTTCGCGGTGGGGATCCTGACCGACTTCCGCACCCTGCTGTTTCCGGGCTCCGGCCGGTTGGTCGAGCTGGCGGACCGGATCGAGACGCTGCAGGTGCGGTCGCTGTGCTGGTGCGGCAAGCGCGCCACCCACAACGCCCGCACAGTGGGCGGCCGGATGGTCACCGAGGGTGCCCAGGTGGTGGTCGGCGACACCGTGCCCGACCCGGCGGACGGCGACGCGACCGACGGAGCGGCCACGGCGTACGAGGTGCTCTGTCGAGACCACCACCGGCGTGGTGTCACCCGGGTGGTCGCGCAGTCCAGCCGGACTGATCCGCTGCCCTTCGAACGAGAGGACGAGGACCTGTGAACAACCCCCTGGTGTCGGTCGAGGAGCTGGCCGCCGAGCTCGCGTCGGGTGACCCGATCGTGCTGGCCGACGTGCGCTGGACGCTCAACGGCCCGCCCGGACGCCCCGACTACGAGGCCGGGCACCTGCCGGGTGCCGTCTTCGTCGATCTGGAGACCGAGCTGACCACCCACGGTCCGACGGGCGGACGGCACCCGCTGCCGGACCGCGACGTCTTCCAGCAGGCGATGACCAGGCTCGGAGTCTCCGCCACCACCCCGGTGGTGGTCTACGACGGCGCGACCTCACTGGCGGCATCGCGACTGTGGTGGCTGCTGACCGACGCCGGGCACCCGTCGGTACGGGTGCTGGACGGCGGCTTCACCGGCTGGCGGGCGGCCGGGCAGCCGGTGGAGACCGGCCCGGGTACGGTCCCGGCGGCCGGGACCTTCGTGGTGGAGCCCGGGCACCGGCGCGCGCTCGACGCGTCAGCTGTCGCAGCGTCGCTGCACGGCGACGTGGCGCTGGTGGACGTGCGGGCGGCCGACCGCTACGCGGGGGAGAACGAGACGATGGATCCGGTGGCCGGTCACATCCCCGGCGCCCTCAGCCGGCCGTCCACCGAGAACCTGACCGCCGACGGCGCCTTCCGGTCGTCCGCCGAGATCGCCGAGCGCTTCGCCGACGTCGCCGGGGACCCGGTGCTGTACTGCGGCTCCGGCATCACCGCGGCCCACACGCTGCTGGCCCTGGAGTCGGTCGGGCGGACGGCTGTCATCTACCCGGGCTCGTGGAGCGACTGGATCACCGACCCGTCGCGTCCGCGCGCCACCGGTCCGACCCCCTAGGTCGTCAGCTCTTCGACTGGTCCTTCGGACCACCGAACACGATCTCGTCCCAGCTCGGCACCGAAGCGCGCTTGCGCCGGACCGGCTTGGGTGGGGTCGCCGGGGCGGGCTGCTCGGGCAGGTCGAGCGGGAGCTCCTGCTCCTCCGGCTCGGTGATCACGCGCTCGGGAGCCACCTGTTCGGGAGCCACGGGGGCCGGGTCGGCGGCAGCGGGCTCGGGGGCGGGCGGTCGGGCTCAGGCTCGGGTGCAGGCTCCGCCGGCGCGCTGAGGTGCCGGAACAGGACGGCATCCACCAGCGACTCGGCCTCGTCGCGACGGTCCTGACCCGACACGGGCGGCTCGGGGCGGCCGGGGTCGTCGCTGCCCTCGGGCACCTCGACGTCGCCCTCTCCTCGCTGGGCTCGACCGGGTAGTCGACCACGATGGCCGGCTCCCAGGCCTGGGACCGCAGGGAGGGACTCAGCTCGGGCACCGCTGAGGCATCGCTGGGCAGGTGCTCGTCGCCGGGCCCGGGTTCGCCGGTCGAGACCTCGAGCACCGTCTCCTCGTAGATCGTCTCCACCACCAGCGTCGGCGGTTCGGCCTCACCGGGGTCGGCTTCGGGGTCCTGGTCGGAGAAGATCTCGGACAGGATGTCCAGCCCGGACCCCTCGTCCTCGACAGCCTCGTCAGCCACGGGCTCGACTGGCTGGTCGGGCTCGACCGCCTCGACCGGCTCGACCGGCTCCACCGCCTCGACCGGATCCTCGGGGGCGGACCGCTGGGTCCGGGCGAGCTGGACCACCTCCGCGTACGCCACGTCGACGTGGGTCTCCCGCGCACCGGCACCGGTGGCCGGCGGGAAGTCCTGGATCGCCCGCACCAGGGCGAGCTCGTCACTGAGGTCGATGGTGGGCTCGGTGTCGTCGTCGCCCTGACCGGCCTGCGGCTCGCGGCCCGGGGCGACGTCGCCCAGCACCCAGCGACCCTCGTCGTTGCCGGCCACCGAGTAGCGACCGGCCACGTCGAAGAAGAACACGGCCTGGTGGTCGGTCTCGCCGGTGACGTAGTCGGCGGTGACCGCCCAGCGGCCGTCGTCCAGCCGGTAGGAGTCCCAGCCGACGGAGTCGATGTCGACCCCCCGGGTGAGCAGCCGCTCGTCGAGGACGTGTCGCAGCGTCCGGTTGGCCGACGTCTCGCCGCGGCGTCGCACCGACGAGGTCATGGCCAGCCCGGCGATGTGCTCCCGTTCGGCGATCACGGGCGCGGCGAACCGCTCGACCCGTTCGTGGTCGACGCCGGCGACGCGGGCGACGTCCGCTACCGACTCACCCGATCGGATCCGTGTTTGGATCTCGCGCGGGCTGAGTGCGCTCTCCATCTCGATCTCCAGCTTCTCCGACGCGGCCGGTCTCCGCGCACGGCACGCGCACACCCGGGTAGTCGGCCGCGATGGCCATGTCGTCACCGCGTTCGTGCCGGTGCAGTGTCTGACCAAACCTATCCTGCGTGGGCCTCGACGCCGTACGCGACGAGCGGGGTCGATGCCCTAGGGTGCGGCGAATGGGCCTCGTACCGGTCGCCCTCGACCTGATCGGCATCTTCGTCTTCGCGCTGTCCGGGGCCCTGCTCGCCGTCCGGATCCAGTTCGACATCGTCGGGGTGATCGTCCTCGGCGCGATCACCGGACTCGGCGGCGGCATCATGCGCGACGTCCTGATCGGCGACACCCCGCCGGCGTCGTTCACCGACTGGCGCTATCTCGCGGTCCCGGTGGTCGCTGCTCTGGTCGCCTTCCGGTTCCACCCGAAGCTGGCCCGGATCGAGCGCTACGTCGACTGGTTCGACGCCATGGGTCTCGGTCTGTTCTGCGTGCTCGGCACGGTCAAGGCGCTGTTCTTCGGACTCGATCCCATCCCGGCGGCGCTGATGGGGGTGCTGACCGCCATCGGTGGGGGTGTGCTGCGGGACCTGCTGGCCAACCGGATGCCGATCGTGCTGCGCCAGGACGTCTACGCCATCCCGGCCCTGGCCGGCGCGACGGTGGTGGTGCTGACCTTCGAGGCGGGCGTGTTCCGCGAGTGGGTGCTGCTGCCGGCGGCGGCGCTCTGCATCACCCTGCGCTTCCTGGCCATGCACTACCGGTGGAGCGCCCCCCGGGCCTCGGATCTGAGAAGGGGCTAGCGGTCGGCTCAGGTCCTTTTGTGCCTCAGTTCTAGGGTCGCGGTATGACCGCCATCACGCCGGGCCACGCTGCCCCGGCCACCCCTCCTGCTGCTCGGACCAGGGGCCAGCTCGCCGCCAGCGGGCACGAGTCCCGTTCCGTGGCCGAGGAGCTCCGGACCAACCTGATGACGAGGCTGCGCAGCGGCGCGACAGCCTTCCCCGGGATCGTCGGTTTCGACGACTCCGTCCTGCCCGAGCTGGAGACGGCGCTGCTCGCCGGTCACGACCTCGTCCTGCTGGGCGAGCGCGGCCAGGGCAAGACCCGCCTGATGCGCACCCTGACCCAGCTCCTCGACGAGTGGAGCCCGGAGGTCGCCGGCTGCGAGATCCACGACGACCCGTACGAGCCCGTCTGCGTCCGCTGCGTGGCGCTGGCCGCCGAGCTGGGCGACGACCTGCCCATCACCTGGCGGCACCGGGACGACCGGTACACCGAGAAGCTGGCCACCCCCGACACCAGCGTCGGCGACCTGATCGGCGACGTCGACCCGGTCAAGGTGGCCGCAGGGGCGCACCCTCGGTGACCCCGAGACCGTCCACTACGGCCTGGTGCCGCGGGCCAACCGCGGGGTGTTCGGGCTGAACGAGCTGCCCGACCTGGCCGAGCGGATCCAGGTCGCGCTGTTCAACGTCCTGGAGGAGCGCGACATCCAGGTCCGCGGCTACTCGCTCCGGCTGCCGCTGGACGTGGTCCTGGTGGCCACGGCCAACCCGGAGGACTACACCAACCGCGGTCGCATCATCACGCCGCTGAAGGACCGCTTCGGAGCCGAGATCCGCACCCACTACCTGTCCGAGCTGGCCGACGAGGTGTCGCTGATCCGGCAGGAGGCGGTTCTGGTGGCCGAGGTCGGCGAGCACCTGCTCGAGGTGCTGGCCCGGTTCACCGCCAGCCTGCGGGAGTCGGCCTCGGTCGACCAGCGCTCCGGGGTGTCGGCCCGCTTCACCATCGCCGCTGCCGAGGCCGTGGCCGGCTCGGCCCTGCGCCGCTCCGGTCGCACCGACGACCCCGAGGCCGTGGCCCGGGTCGGTGACCTGCCGTCGGTGCTGCCCACCCTGCTGGGCAAGGTCGAGTTCGAGATGGGCGAAGGCGGTCACCGGCTGAGTCGAGCGGCCCGCTGTTGTGGGCGAGTTCTAGTCTCCGCTCATGACCTCAAGCCCGCCGGCTCACCCCGCCCCGGCAACCGTCCACCGCTCGGCCAGCCTCCGTGCGAGCGGCTGGGAGTCCACCTCCGTCGCCGAGGAGCTCCGGACCAACCTGATGACCAGGCTGCGCAGCGGCGCGACAGCCTTCCCCGGCATCGTCGGCTTCGACGACTCCGTCCTGCCCGAGCTGGAGACCGCCCTGCTGGCCGGCCACGACCTCGTCCTGCTCGGCGAGCGCGGCCAGGGCAAGACCCGCCTGATGCGCACCCTGACCCAGCTGCTCGACGAGTGGAGCCCCGAGGTCGCCGGCTGCGAGATCCACGACGACCCGTACGAGCCCGTCTGCGTCCGCTGCGTGGCGCTCGCCGCCGAGCTCGGGCGACGACCTGCCGATCACCTGGCGGCACCGCGACGACCGCTACACCGAGAAGCTGGCCACCCCCGACACCAGCGTCGGTGACCTGATCGGCGACGTCGACCCGGTCAAGGTCGCCCAGGGCCGCACCCTCGGCGACCCCGAGACCGTCCACTACGGCCTGGTGCCGCGCGCCAACCGCGGGGTCTTCGGGCTGAACGAGCTGCCCGACCTGGCCGAGCGGATCCAGGTCGCGCTGTTCAACGTGCTCGAGGAGCGCGACATCCAGGTCCGCGGCTACTCGCTCCGGCTGCCGCTGGACGTGGTCCTGGTCGCCACCGCCAACCCGGAGGACTACACCAACCGCGGCCGCATCATCACCCCGCTGAAGGACCGCTTCGGCGCCGAGATCCGGACCCACTACCTGTCCGAGCTGGCCGACGAGGTGTCGCTGATCCGGCAGGAGGCCGTGCTGGTCGCCGAGGTCGGCGAGCACCTGCTCGAGGTGCTGGCCCGGTTCACCGCCAGCCTGCGGGAGTCCGCCTCGGTCGACCAGCGCTCCGGGGTGTCGGCCCGCTTCACCATCGCCGCGGCCGAGGCGGTGGCCGGCTCGGCCCTGCGCCGCTCCGGTCGCACCGACGACCCCGAGGCGGTGGCCCGGGTCGGTGACCTGCCGTCGGTGCTGCCCACCCTGCTCGGCAAGGTCGAGTTCGAGATGGGCGAGGAGGGCCGGGAGCGGGACGTGCTGGAGCACCTGCTCCGGATGGCCATCGCCACCACCTTCCGGGAGCGGCTGGGCGGTCTCGACCTGTCCGGCTTCACCGCGGTGTTCGCCGAGGGCGCGGTGGTGGAGACCGGTGACCTGGTGCCGGCCGCGGACCTGCTCTCCCAGCTGGGCACCGTGACGGGGCTGGCCAAGGTGCTCGACCGGCTCGGCTACGCCGACTCCGCCGGCCGGGGCCAGGTCGCCGCCGCCGTCGAGTTCGTGCTGGAGGGCCTGCACCTGACCCGCCGGATCGACAAGGACGCCGTCGGCGGCCGCACCGTCTACGGCGCCCGGTGACCTGCGCATGAGCGCCGAGCGGTACGAGGGCGGCGATCCGCACGGTCGGTTCCGGTACGGGCCCTGGCGCGGCGGCCGCGACCCGCTCGCGCCGCCGTACGACCTGCGCGCGGCCCTGGACAAGATCGGTGAGGACGTGCTGTCGGCCGGCACCGTCCGGGACGCGCTGCGCGAGCTGATGCAGCGGGGGCCGGACGGTCGGGGTGGTCTGGACAAGCTGGCCGCGCGGCTGCGCAAGCTCCGGGCGGCGGCCCGCAAGCGCGGCGACCTGGGCGGCACGCTGGACCAGATCCGTTCCGCTCTGGACCAGGCGCTCGCCGCCGAGCGGGAGCAGCTGGCCGGGATGGACGGTGACGAGCACCGGCTGGCGGAGATGGAGCTGGACACCATCCCCGACGACGTCGCCGGCGCCGTCCGCGCCCTGAGCGACTACCAGTGGCGCTCCGAGGAGGCCCGGCAGACGTACCAGGCCATCACCCAGATGCTGCAGCGGGAGGTGCTGGACGCCCAGTTCGCGGGGATGAAGCAGGCCCTGGAGGGCCAGGACCCCGAGGCCATGCAGCGGGTCAAGGACATGCTGGCCGACCTCAACAACCTGCTGGCCAAGCACGCCCGCAACGAGGACACCACCGACGCGTTCGCCGAGTTCATGGACAAGCACGGCGAGTTCTTCCCCGAGCAGCCCGAGGACGTCGAGGAGCTGATCGACGCGCTGGCCCGGCGGCAGGCCGCCGCCCAGCGGATGATGAGCTCGCTCAGCCCCGAGCAGCGCGAGCAGCTGGCCCAGCTGATGCAGCAGGCCCTGTCCGACGCCGACCTGGCCTCGGAGATGGCGCAGCTGTCCGACAACCTGCGGGCGCTGCGACCCGGGTCTGGACCGGTCGTCGCCGACCGGGATGGGGCAGGGCGGACAACCGCTCGGCTACGGCGAGGCGGTCGAGGCGGTGGCCGAGCTCGCCGACCTGGAGGCGCTGTAGCCAGCAGCTGTCCCAGGACCGACCCGGGGTCGACCCTGGACGACGTCGACGTCGACCTGCTGGAGAAGCGGCTCGGCCGGGACGCCGTCGCGGACCTGCAGGGGCTGCGGGACCTGGAGCGCGAGCTCGAGCGGCAGGGCTACCTGACCCGCACCGACGACGGGCTCCGGCTCACCCCGCGGTCGCTGCGGCGGCTCGGCCAGACCGCCCTGAAGCGGGTCTTCGCCCAGCTCGAGGCGTCCGGGCGGGGCGACCACGACGACCGTCGGACCGGTTCGGCCGACGAGCGCACCGGGCTGACCCGGCCGTGGGAGTTCGGCGACGAGCTGCCGCTGGACGCGCCCCGCACGGTGGCCAACGCGCTCGGGCGCGCCGGTCTGCCGTCCGGCGCGGCGGGTGCGGTGCAGCTGGCCGTGGAGGACTTCGAGGTGATCGAGACCGAACGGCGGACCACGGCGGCGGTGGCGCTCTGCGTCGACCTGTCGTACTCGATGGTGCAGGACGGCCGCTGGGGTCCGATGAAGCAGACCGCCCTGGCGCTGAACCACCTGATCGAGACCCGGTTCCGGCAGGACTCGCTGCAGGTGATCGGGTTCAACCGGTACGCCCGGCGGCTGACCCCGCTGCAGCTGGCCGAGGTCGAGCCGGACTGGATCCAGGGCACCAACCTGCAGCACGCGCTGATGCTGGCCGGCCCGGCACCTGCGGCGGCACCCCGACGCCGAGCCGGTGGTGCTGGTGGTCACCGACGGCGAGCCGACCGCGCACCTGGCCGAGGACGGGGAGGCGCAGTTCCAGTGGCCGACCACGTCGGCCACCCTGCGGGCCACCGTGGCCCAGGTCGACGAGCTGTCCCGCTACGGCGCCACGCATCAACACCTTCATGCTCGGCGAGGATCCCGGGCTGGCCCGCTTCGTCGACGCCATCGCCCGCCGCAGCGGTGGTCGGGTGTTCACCCCCGACATCGGCCGGCTGGGGGAGTACGTGGTGGCTGACTACCTGGCGGCCCGCAAGGGGCCGACGGTGACCGGTCGGCCGCGACCGGCGAAGCCCCGTGATGGTCGTCGGCGCCGGGCTGGCCGGGGTCGCCTGTGCGCGGACGCTGCAGCGAGGCGGGCGTCGAGTGGTGCTGTCGACCGCGGTCGGCGGATCGGCGGTCGGATGGCCAGCCGGCGGATCGACGACCGGCCGGTCGACCTCGGCGCCTCCTACCTGACCGTGTCCGACCAGGCCTTCGCCGCGGTGGTGGACGACTGGCAGCGGCGCGGCCTGGCCCGGCCCTGGACCGACACCTTCGCGGTGGCCGGCGGCGAGCCGAAGAGCGGCCCGCTGCGCTGGGCCGCGCCGGGCGGTCTGCGCTCGCTGGTCGAGGACCTGGCCGCGGGCCTCGACGTGGTCGACGCGACCACGGTCGGCGGTGTCCGACGCACGGCGACGGCTGGCTGGTCGACGACCGCCCGGCGTCAGCCGTGGTGCTGGCCATGCCCGATCCGCAGGCCCACCGGCTGCTCGCGACGACGCTCCGGGCGAGCTGCCGGCCGCGGCGTCGTTCGAGCCGGTGCTCGCCCTGGTCGCCGCCTGGGCCGAGCGGTGCTGGGACTTCGACGGGCTGTTCGTCAACGACCACCCGTCCTGGCCTGGGTGGCCGACGACGGCCGCCGCCGCGGTGACGACGCCCCGGTGCTGGTCGCCCACTCCACCCCGGCGTTCGCGCCGCAGCACCTGGTCGACCCGGCCGCCGCCGGTCCCGAGCTCAGCCGGGCACTGCAGGACGCTCCTCGAGCACCGGAACCGGTCAGCACCCTCGTGCACCGCTGGACGTTCGCCAGGCCGGCCGAGGGTCGCGCCGAGCCGTACGCGCTGACCGACGAGCGGTCTCGGCCTGTGCGGCGACGGCTGGGCCGAGAAGCCGCGGGTCGAGGCCGCCTACCTGTCCGGCCGAGCCCTGGCCGAGGCCCTGCTCGCCCGCTGACGCCACTGACAGCTCGCTCGCTGACGCACGTCGGGGCCGGCCCTGAGGCCGACCCCGACGGGTGCTGTCGGTGCTGACCGACGGTCAGCGGGTCACCGCGTGGTGACGGCGCTCCGCAGACCGCCGGCGCTGGTGCCGAGCCGCACCTTCACCGTGGTGCCCTGCTCCTCGAGCACCCGCAGGGTCACACCGGCGTTCGCGACCTTGACGCTCGACGTCGGCGTCTTCGGCGTCCCAGTAGACCTCGTGTCGTCGAACAGCGGCTGCGCCGCCTGGCCGCGGATGTAGCTCGCCTGGCCGTTGATGTGCAGCGTGAACGAGTCGGACTTCTCCAGCGCCGAACGGCGCGTCGTAGGTCTGGATCCGGCCGCGCCACGGCGCTGCCGTCGAGCCGGTAGATCGGCGCGCGGGTGGGCGTCGATCGGCAGGATCAGCGCCCTCGCCGGGGTGCTGGCTGGTGTTGTTGTCGCTCTGCGAGGTGTCCCAGTAGGAGACCAGCAGGCCGTTCTGGTACGGGAAGTGCTCGACCCAGTCCGGCCGGGTCGGTGGAACCCGAAGTTGTACGGGCCCGTCTTCAGGTACTTGTCGTAGGACGCGTAGGTGCGGTTGGACGCGATGTAGTAGTTGTCGTAGCAGCGTGGTCACGCTGGTGCGCCGACCGCGGTGAACCCGTCGAGCGTCCAGCCGTTGTCGCCGGTCTCGGCGCCGTCGGTGAACACCGTGGTGCCGTCGGCGGTGACCGTGATGTCGTCGACGAAGAAGCCCGGCGGCAGCGTCGGGGTCGTTGCCCGGCGCGGCGCCGTCGGTCTCGTAGCGGAGCCGCAGCTGGACCGTCTTGCCGGCGTAGGCCGACAGGTCGAACGTCGCCGGCGAGTCCAGCCGCTGCCCTGGCGCCGTCGATGCCGTTGCCCTCGGCGGGCTTGGTGATGATGCCGGGGATGGCCGTGAAGCCGGCGCCGTCGTCGACCTCGACGTAGGCGTAGTCGCAGGCGTCCGGCCGCAGTCCTCGATGTTCTAGCGCGCCTGGAAGGTCAGCGTCGCCGTGCCCGCCGGGAGGGTGACGCGAGCGCGTGAGCTGGCGTCGTGGTCGTCGCCGGTGCCGCTGACCACCACTGCTTGGTCCCGCCGGCCGGGCGGACCAGCTTCGTGTGACGTTCTTCTTCGGCAGCACGACGACCAGCGCCCTGGGCCTTCGTCGCGTTGTACTCGTGCGGGCCGAGGTCGAGCGTGCGCTTGTCTGGCCCGCGACCACGATCTCGTAGTCGAGCCAGCCGAGCTGCAGCTTGTCCCACGCGCCGAGGTCCGCCGGCGCGGGTGCCGATGCCGACGTCGTCCTTGGCCGCCGAGCGCGGCTCTGGGCCATCAGCGTCCACCAGTTGACGGCGTTGTCGCCCGCCGGCGGTGTCGTAGTGGTCGGGCAGGCCGAGGTCGTGGCCGTACTCGTGGGCGAACACCGACAGGCCGCCGTTCTCGGGCTGGATCGTGTAGTCGCGCGACCCACAGGCCGGTGGTGCCGATCTGGGTGCCGCCGATCCTTGTTGTCCGCCGGGCCGGTCGGCCCGCCTGGTTCTGGAACGCCTTCCAGCGGTGCGACCAGATGGCGTCCTCGCCCTGGTAGGGGTCGCCGTCGGCCTGGTCGCCGCCGGCGTGGACGATCTGGAAGTGGTCGATGTAGCCGTCCGGCTCGTTGAAGTTGCCGTCGTGGTCGAAGTCGTTGCGGTCCCACTGGTCGTACGACGCCAGCGTCGGCCTTGATCTGCGCGTCCGTCTGGCCCTTGGCCTTGCTGGTCGGCGACCCAGGCGTTCGATGCGCGTCCTGGATCAGGTCCCACGTGTTGCTGCACACGTTGTCGCGCACGGGTAGCCGTCGCTGCGGCCGTAGCGGGCCTCGTTGTAGCGGACCTTCACCCAGTCGGTGACCTGGCCGTCGACGCTGTAGCGGCCCGAGGACTGCTTCTCGTAGTAGGTCTTCAGCGACTCGACGCCTCGCCCGTCGCCGAAGTACAGCTCCCGGAAGTAGTCGGCGCTGTAGTCGGCCTGCCAGACCGTCGAGTTGTCCTTGGTGCGGTCCGGCTCCGGGATCGCGTTGTGCAGCGGCCCGTCGAACGTGGTCGGACCGGGGTGTTCGGGTCGGTGTCCTGGTCGGGGTAGCTCGGGTGCGCGCTCGTTGCCGAACTCCGCCAGCACCACGAAGATCTTGTCGGTCTTCTCGCGGGCGAGCTCGACGTACTGGTCGACCTGCGCTGCCTTGACCGGCTTGCCGGCCTTGGCCCGCGGCCCGCTCGGCCTTGGTCGTCAGGGCGCCGGCTTGGTGCCGACCTTGACCACCGTCGAGCCGTTCTTGCGGACCGCCTCGCGGCGTCCCGCCAGCACGTCGCTGAGCGCGGACTTCCGCAGCTCGCGGCGCTTCTCCTCGAGCGGGTTGGGGAGGTCGTCCGAGACGGCGGACGGGGGCTTGGTGCTCGGCGGGCTGTGCCCGTCATCCGGTTGGGCCTGGGCTGTCGATCCCAACGCCACCAGGAATCCGGCGGTGAGGGTCAGCCCCCAGGGTCCCGACAATGGCTCTACGTGCATGCCATTCCCTTCGGGGGTTGGGGAGGGGGAGGGGAGTCATGGGTCGACCGTGTGTGAGCCAGCCCACAAGTGAGAGACCTTACGGCGTAAGCTCAGCCCTCGGCAAGGGTTTGTCGTCGATCGGCGCGTGGGTGGCAAAAACCTGCCATCTCGACGCGTCGCGGTGGAGCGAGCTTTCAACTGGGACGCTCCGCCCGTCACCGGCTATCCGACCGAGGCTCACCCGCGGGCGACGCGGTGACGCGGTCACCGCGGCCGCGGCGGAGCAGGTCCAGCAGGTAGGTCCCGTAGCCGGACTTGGCCAGGGCCGTGGCGCGGGTCTGCAGCTCGTCGTCGGTGAGGAAGCCCTGCCGCCAGGCCGCTTCCTCCGGGGCGCCGACCTTGAGACCCTGCCGGGACTCCAGGGTCCGGACGAAGTTGTTCGCGTCGTTCAGCGACTCGAAGGTGCCGGTGTCCAGCCACGCGGTGCCGCGGGGCAGCACGCCCACCTGCAGCCGACCGGCGGCCAGGTAGTGCTTGTTGACGTCGGTGATCTCGTACTCGCCGCGGGGCGACGGCTGCAGCTCGCGCGCGATGGTGATCACGTCGTTGTCGTAGAAGTAGAGACCCGGCACCGCGTAGTTCGACTTGGGCTGGGCCGGCTTCTCCTCCAACGAGATGGCCTTGCCGTCGGTGTCGAACTCCACCACGCCGTAGGCGCTCGGCTCGGCGACCCAGTAGGCGAAGACCGCACCGCCGTCGACGTCGCTGAACTTCTTCAGCTGGGAGCCCAGACCCGGCCCGTAGAAGATGTTGTCGCCGAGGACCAGGGCGACTTTGTCGTCGCCGATGAAGTCGGCGCCGATCACGAAGGCCTGGGCCAGCCCGTCCGGTGAGGCCTGCTGCGCGTAGCTGATCGAGATCCCGAACTGCGAGCCGTCGCCCAGCAGCCGCTCGAAGCCGGGGGCGTCGTGCGGGGTGGTGATGATGAGCACGTCGGAGATGCCGGCGAAGATCAGCGTCGAGAGCGGGTAGTAGATCATCGGCTTGTCGTAGACCGGCACCAGCTGCTTGCTGATGCCGAGGGTGACCGGATGGAGTCGGGTGCCGGAACCGCCGGCCAGGATGATGCCACGCATGGCAGGTGAGTCTTCCACGGACGCCCCCTCCGTCGCTCCAGGTCGAGGTACCCGAAGTCCGCTCAGCGAGTCGCTACCGGCGTGTCGCGCCTCGACGGCGGTTGAGCCCGCCGTTCGGGTCACGAAGGGCCAGAGCCCGCCGCGTGGTGGCGACCACCTGCTCGGGATCCTCAGTGAGCATGCGCCAGGTGAAGCGCAGGATCAGCCAGCCCTCGAGGAGCAGGGCGTTCTGTCGGGCGCGGTCGCTCTCGAAGATCGTCCGATCGCGTTCGTGGATCTGACCGTCGATCTCGCTGGCCACCAGCTGACGCCGGAACGCGATGTCGATGTAGCAGGTCGCCCAGCCGGGGACAACCACCCGGTGGTTGGTCACCCAGCCGCTCAGACCAGCCGCTCGGTACACCCGATGGGCCAGTCGCTCGGCCGCCGACCACGGCTCGGCGCCGGAGTCGATCAGCACCCTCCGGCGCTCCGCGTGGCCTCGTCGGTGCGGGGTGAGATCCAGCGCCTGCTGAAGGCTGCCGAGTGTGGCGACCAGCAGGCGCAGGGCACGGTCGATCGGGTCCGTGAACGCGAACGTGGCCAGCTCGACCGCGGTCAGGGACGGGCTCGTGATCCTGAGTCCGCCCGCGCTGCATCACCAGATCGGGCGGGATCCGGCGGTGGGTGAACCTGAAGCCCGGCTGCCGGACGTGCTCGACCGGCGAGGCGACCTCGATCGGACCGACGGAGAGCTGCGGCCAGTAGCCGCTGAGCCGCAGCGCGCGCGGGTGGCCGGTGATCCCAGCCGCGACAGCACGACAGCGGGTCACGAGGTCCTCGGCAGCGCCGGGATCGGTGTACACGCCGGGCAGGATCCGGGCCAGGCTCCCAGCGCGGGCGGCGCGCTTCAACGCGCACCGCAGCGCCTCGGGATGGTCCGGGCCAGGATCACCCGGTCGTCGGTCAGCAGCTGGCGGATGCGCGCGTCGTCCCTCACTTCCCCACACTGCGGACGTCGCCGCCGATCGGACGGGGCCGATCAGGATCTGTGCGATGACGTTTGCAGCTGCACGCCCCTGTGACAACTGCCCCAACGCTCTACGCTCGCCACTGCTCCCACAGCCACAGTGTTGGGACGTCGCGTCACCGACCCGGGCGGCGACGAACGGCCGGAACACCGGTGAGCCGTCTGCTCTCGCCATAGGATCGGGCGCATGTCTGCTTACCTCGTGACCGGCGGCGCCGGCTTCATCGGCTCCAACTTCGTCCGGCACGTGCTCGAGCACACCGACCACACCGTGACCGTGCTGGACAAGCTCACGTACGCCGGCAACCGGGCCTCGCTGGAGGGACTGCCGGCCGACCGCTTCTCCTTCGTGCACGGAGACATCTGCGACGCCGGTCTGGTCGATGGTCTGGTGGCGGCGGCCGACGTGGTGGTGCACTTCGCGGCCGAGTCGCACAACGACAACTCGCTGCGCGACCCGTCGCCGTTCCTGCAGACGAACCTGATCGGCACCTACACGCTGCTGGAGGCGGTCCGGAAGCACGGCACCCGCTACCACCACATCTCCACCGACGAGGTGTACGGCGACCTCGAGCTCGACGACCCGGCCAAGTTCACCGAACAGACCCCGTACAACCCGTCCAGCCCGTACTCCTCGACCAAGGCCGGTTCCGACCTGCTGGTCCGGGCGTGGGTGCGGTCCTTCGGGGTGCAGGCCACCATCAGCAACTGCTCCAACAACTACGGTCCCTACCAGCACGTGGAGAAGTTCATCCCGCGTCAGATCACCAACGTGCTGGACGGTCTGCGGCCGAAGCTCTACGGCCGGGGCGAGAACGTCCGCGACTGGATCCACGCCGACGACCACAGCGCCGCGGTGCTGACCATCATCGACGGCGGCCGGATCGGCGACACCTACCTGATCGGGGCCGACGGGGAGAAGAACAACAAGGAGGTCGTGGAGGCCATCCTGACCGAGCTGGGACAGCCGAGCGACGCGTACGACCTGGTCACCGACCGCCCCGGCCACGACCTCCGCTACGCCATCGACGCCACCCGGCTGCGCACCGAGCTCGGCTGGTCCCCCCGGTTCTCCGACTTCGCCGCCGGGCTGGCCGACACCATCGCCTGGTACCGCGACCACGAGTCGTGGTGGCGTCCGCAGAAGGCGGCCACCGAGGCTGCCTACGCCTCCCAGGGGCAGTGATCGTGGCGGAGCTGAGCGTCACCGCGACCGCGATCGACGGCCTGCAGGTGATCGGCCTGGACGTCCGGGCCGACAACCGGGGCTGGTTCAAGGAGAACTGGCAGCGGGCCAAGATGGTCGCCCTCGGGCTGCCGGACTTCACCCCGGTGCAGAACAACGTCTCCTTCAACACCGCCGCCGGGGCGACCCGCGGCATCCACGCCGAGCCGTGGGACAAGCTCGTCTCGGTGGCGCACGGTCGCATCTTCGGCGCCTGGGTGGATCTGCGCCCCGGCGACGGGTTCGGCCGCGTGGTCACGCTGGAGCTGGGACCGGATACAGCTGTGTTCGTCCCGCGCGGCGTCGGCAACGCGTTCCAGACGCTGGCCGACGACACCGTCTACTCCTACCTGGTCAACGACCACTGGAGCCCGGCGGCCAAGGACTCCTACACGTTCTGCAACCTGGCCGACGAGACCCTGGCCATCGCCTGGCCGATCCCGCTGGACCGGGCCGAGCTGTCCGAGGCCGACCGGCGTCACCCGCGGCTCGCCGACGTCACGCCGATGCCGCCGCCCCGGCGGTTGGTGATCGGGGCCGGTGGCCAGCTGGGTCGGGCGCTGCTGGCCGCCTGGCCGGACGCCACCGGTCTGAGCCGGGCCGACCTGGACCTGTCCGACCCGGCGGCGGTGGCCGCGCTCGATCTCTCCGGGTACGGCGTGGTGGTCAACGCTGCCGCTTACACCGCCGTCGACGCCGCCGAGACGGCCGAGGGGCGTCGGGACGCCTGGGCCGCCAACGTGACCGCCGTGGCGTCCCTCGCCCACGCCGCCCGTGAGCAGCGCGCCACGTTGGTGCACGTGTCCTCGGACTACGTCTTCGACGGCACCGTGGAGAGCCACCACGAGGACGAGCCCTTCTCCCCGCTCGGCGTCTACGGGCAGACCAAGGCGGCCGGCGACGCGGTGGTCGCCACCCTGCCCCGGCACTACCTGCTGCGTACGAGCTGGGTGATCGGGGAGGGGAAGAACTTCGTCGCCACGATGGCGTCGCTCGCCGACCGGGGCGTCGCGCCGAGCGTGGTGGCCGACCAGTTCGGCCGGCTCACGTTCACCGACGAGATCGTCGCCGCGATCGACCACCTGCTGGCGGTGGGGGCGCCCCACGGCACCTACAACGTCTCCAACGGTGGTCCGGTGACGAGCTGGGCCGACATCGCCAAGGCCGTCTACGCCGCCCGGGGTCAGGACCCGGCGATGGTCACCGCGGTGACCGCGGAGGACTACGGCCGGGGCAAGGAGCTGGCGCCCAGGCCCCAGCACAGCGCTCTGGACCTGGCCAAGATCACCGCGACGGGCTTCGTGCCCCGGCCGGCAGCCGATCGGCTGACGGAGTACCTGGCTCGCTGACGCCGCGCTCGGAGCGTCGAACGGAGGTCGAGTCCGGACACACAACGCGGCCACGATCAGCACCAACCCGGTGCCGATCACGCCGTAGAAGCCGGCCTGCGCGCCACCGGCGTCGATCACCTGGCCGAGGGCGGCCGCGCCGAGACCGACGCCGCCGGCCATCCCCATCGACGTCCAGCCGAGCGCCTCGGTCAGGCGCTCGGTGGGCACGGCGGCCTGGGTGACCGCCACCGAGGCGATCAGGGTGGGCGCGATGAACAGCCCGCTCAGGATCAGCAGGCCGGCGGTGGGCAGCGGGTGCACGACGAACGGGAGCGGGATCAGCGAGAGAGCCAGCAGCACCGCGCCGACCCGGAACCGCTTGGCCGGTCCGGCCGTCCAGGTGATGGTGCCGGTGACCACGCCGGCGATCAGGGAGCCACCCGCCCACGCCATCACGATCACCCCGGCGTACGGCAGGATCCCGGCCTCGTCGGCGAAGGCGATGATGACGACCTCCATGCCGCCGAACATCATCCCCAGCGCCGCGCAGGCGAACACGATCGGCACCAGCAGCCCGGGCGACAGCCGGGCGGAGGAACGACGCTCGGTCCGGGACGCACGGGGTGGCTCGGTCTGCCGCTGGGCCGCGAGGGCGAGGGCACCGACGAAGCCGACCACACCGCCCGCCGCCAGCCCCAGGGCCGGGTGCACCGAGGTGGCCAGGAAGGTGGCCAGCACCGGACCGACGATGAAGACGGCCTCGTCCAGCACGGCCTCCCAGGCGAACGCGGTGTTCAGCAGCGGGGTGTCGCGGAGCCGGTGGCTCCAGCGGGCGCGCACCGCGGCACCGGCGGAGGAGAAGCCGAGCCCCACGCCGACGGCGGTGAGCAGGGTCCAGGCGATCGGGGCGTCCAGCAGCACCGTGGTGATCAGCGCGCCGATGCTGAGGTTGTAGATGATGGTCGCCGCGATCAGCACCCGGGCCTGGCCCGAGCGGTCGATCAGCCGACCCCAGGCCGGCGCGGCCACAGCGGTGGTCAAGGTGGCCACGGCGGTGACGATCCCGGCGCGGCCGTACGACCCCGAGGTGATGGAGATCAGCAGCACGATGCCCAGACCGGTCATCGCCATCGGCAGCCGAGCGGCGAACCCGGCGGCGGTGAACGCCCGGGCCTCCGGGGTGCTGAGCACCCGCCGATACGCCCCGAACCCCGCCGCCATGCCAGCTCTCCTGTCGCTCCAGTAGTTGCCGCCGTGCGGCAAGATCAACGAGTGCCCGAACCCATCTCGAACCCTGTGTCAGGGACCGTAACCACTGCCACCGACAACGCCGGTACGGCGGTCGACCACGCGGATCTGGCTCCCTACGACGCGGTCCTGCTGCTGTCGTTCGGCGGCCCCGAACGCCCGGAGGACGTCGTGCCGTTCCTGGAGAACGTCACCAGGGGCCGCGGCATTCCCCGCGAGCGCCTGGCGGAGGTGGGGGAGCACTACTTCCTGTTCGGCGGCCGCAGCCCCATCAACGACCAGTGCCGCGACCTGCTCGCCGTGCTGCGCGCCGAGCTGGACCGGCGGGGGATCGACCTGCCGCTGGTCTGGGGCAACCGCAACTGGGACCCGTACGTGGGCGACGTCGCGCGGCAGCTGGCCGACGACGGACACCGCCGCGTGCTGGTGCTCACCACCAGCGCGTACCCGTCGTACTCTTCCTGCCGGCAGTACCGGGAGAACCTGTACGACGCCTTCGCCGACACCGCCATCGAGGTGGAGAAGATCCGCCACTACGCCGACCACCCGGGCTTCGTGACCGCCTCCGTCGACGCCACCGTGGCAGCGGTCGACGGACTGGTCGCCGAGCTGGGCCCCGACGTGCGTCCGCGACTGGTCTTCGTCACCCACTCCATCCCCACCGCGATGGCGGAGTCGGCCGGACCGCCGCCGAAGTCGCCCGAGGGCGGCTACGTGGACTGGCACCGGCTGGTGGCCGCGGACGTCACCCGCCGGGTGGCCGAGCTGCGTCCGCTCGCCGCCGACCACGACCTCGTCTACTGCTCCCGGTCCGGCCCGCCCACCCAGCCGTGGTTGGAGCCGGACGTCAACGACCACCTGCGTGCCCTGTCGGCTGCCGGTGAGCAGGCGGTGGTGGCGGTGCCGATCGGCTTCGTGTCCGATCACATGGAGGTCATCTTCGACCTCGACACCGAAGCCGCCGCGACCGCGCGCGAGCTGGGTCTGCCGTTCGCCCGGGCGGCGACCGCCGGCACCCACCCCGCCTTCGTGTCCGCGTTGGTGGATCTGCTGGTGGAGCGAGCCGCGGTGGCCCGCGGCGAGCAGGTCGAGCAGCCGGTGGTGCCGGGCGGCGTGGTCGGCCGGTACGCCTGTCTGCCCGGTTGCTGCCCCAACCTGCGGCAGCCGGACCGCCCGGCCCTGTGTCAGGCGGTCGGAGCCCTGTAGGGTACGCCGACGCACCCGGCCGGAATACCCGCGGCCGGCCTGCGTTGTAGCGGCGCGAGCCGAAAGGCACGCGCCCGCTTGTCCCGTGTGGTATTCATACGCGCGGGCCACGACGACATGTCTGGGCCCACCGCCCGGAAAGGTAATGATGGCGACCGATTACGACGCCCCACGCAAGACCGAGGAAGAGCTCAACGAGGACTCCATCGAGGAGCTCAAGACTCGACGCAACGACAAGAACTCCGGGAAGGTCGACGAGGACGAGGCCGAGGCGGCCGAGTCGTTCGAGCTCCCCGGAGCGGACCTCTCCCACGAGGAGCTGACTGTCCGGGTGCTACCCCAGCAGTCCGACGAGTTCACCTGTGCCGGCTGCTTCCTGGTCCGGCATCGCAGCCAGATCGCCGAGCAGAAGGCCAACGGCAACGCCTACTGCTACGACTGCGCAGGCTGAACCACGACGCCGGGTCTGACCGGGGCGACTCGGACGAGCTTCTTGCCCGTGTAGAGCCCGACCCCGCCGGCGACCGCCCAGCTCAGGACGGTCCACACCAACGCCGTCCCGCCGCCTTCGCGGCCGGACGGCGTTCCGTTGCCGCCGACCACGAACTGCCGGGCCGCCTGCAGCACCGAGCGGGTGACCAGGGCAGCACCCGCCCCGCCCGCCACCGGGTACACCGCCCTGATCGCCCTGGACGAAACAGTCATCGAGGTCGCCACCGTCACGCTCGAAACCGTACAGCGAGTGGGCGGGGCGGTCGCGCCGAGGGAGCGATTAGGTTGTGACAGTGCTGTACCGCGAGTGGATCGGGCCGCCGCCGAGCTGGTGGGCGCTGTCGGTGCTGTTCAGCCTGAGCTGGCTGGCCGCCATCGGGTTCTACCTCGGTCCGCTGGCCGGCGTCCTGGCCCTGGTGGGGGCTCAGGCGGTGCTGACCGCGCTGTTCTGCGGCACCGCGATCAGGCTCCGCCTGGAGGGGACAGAGCTGCGGGTCGGTCGAGCGGTGCTGGATCTCGGGTACGTCGACGCCGTCCGGGCCCTGGACGCCGAAGCGACGACCAACCGGACCGGTCCCGGCGCCGACGCGCGGGCCCACCTGGTGCTGCGTCCGTACGCGAGGACGGCCGTCGAGCTCACCTTGGACGACCCGGCCGACCCGGTGCCCTACTGGTTGGTCTCCACCCGGCGGCCGGAGGAGCTGGCCGAGGCGATCGGCGGGTTGCTGGCCGCCGACCGGGCCCGGCCCGCCCGGTGACCTCCGCAGCCCTCCGCGGCGTGCCTGAGCCCGAGGTCGAGATCGGCTACCTCGCCCTCCACGACGACGCACCCGCCCCCGCGTACGCCCACCCCGGTGACGCCGGCGCCGACCTGGTCTCGGCCGAGACGTTCGTGCTGGCTCCCGGTGAACGGCGACTGGTCGGCACCGGCGTGGCCATCGCGCTGCCGGAGGGGTACGCCGGCTTCGTCCACCCCCGCTCCGGTCTCGCGGCCACGCACGGGATCAGCATCGTGAACGCCCCGGGCACGGTCGACGCCGGCTACCGGGGGGAGATCCTGGTCTGCCTGGTCAACACCGACCAGCGCACGCCGGTGGCGATCTCCCGCGGCGACCGGATCGCCCAGCTGGTCGTCCAGCGGGTCGCCCGGGCCCGGTTCGTGCCCGTGCCACAATTGCCCGATTCGCCCACGGCCGCCGGCCGATCGAGGGGCACCGGCGGTCACGGGTCGACCGGTGGCCTGGCCGCCGGACCCAGCAACGAGGAGCAACCACCAGCGTGAGTGCGTCATGATCTTCCGCCGCCGCCGCAAGGACGACGAGATCCCCGCCGACGAGGCGGAGGACACCACCGAGACCGACCCGAGCGCCGGCTCCGCCGACGACACGGAGCCGGAGGCGAGACCGACGAGGTCGTCGAGGTCGCCGATGACGGCGAGGCCGCCGATGACGGCGAGCTGGACGTCGACGCTCTGGACTCGCGCGACTGGCGCGGTGCCGGACCCTGGGACCTGACCGAGGTCGACCTGGACGTCGAGCCGCTGCCCGGCCGGGCCCGGATCGACCTGGGCAGCATGATCGTCACCGGCTTCGGTGGCGCCGAGCTGCGGTTGCAGGTGGCCGAGGAGACCCAGCAGATCGTGTCCGCGATGCTCATCAAGGGCGACTCCGCGTTGGAGCTGGGGGCCTACGCCGCGCCCCGCAGCGGGGGGCTGTGGCCGGAGCTCCGCGAGGAGATCGTCGAGGCCGCCACGGAGGCCGGAGGGTCGGCCGCCCTGGTCGAGGGCCCGTTCGGCGTCGAGCTGCGCCGGCTGCTGCCCGTCACCACCCCCGACGGCGAGCAGGGCTACCAGCCGTCCCGGATGTGGGTGGTCGAGGGACCGCGTTGGCTGCTGCGGGGGATCCTGTACGGCCAGGCGGCCCTGGAGGAGGGCCTGGAGCCCCCGGTGGCGGATCTGCTGACCGCCTTCCGCGAGGTGGTCGTCCGCCGCGGCGAGGAAGCCAAGTCACCGGGTGACCTGCTCCCGCTGGTCATTCCGGCCGACGTCGAGCCGGGACCGGAGTCCGCCGAGGACGAGTAGCGCGACTCACCGCGAGGGCACCGGAAATTGACATCCGGTGTCATAGTGGAAGTGCTATGGGAAAGAACTCTCTGCTGCAGCGGGTCATCCACCGCCTCGCCACCTCGGACGCCGAGCTGGAGTCGGAGGAGATGCAGCGCGCCGTCGAGGCGGAGTCGGCCGTCCCGATCCGCACCTGCGAGGACCGTCAGCTCGTCCGCCTCCGCGGCACCGTCTCCAACGTCACCATCCACCCCCGCGGTGGTCACCCGGCGCTCGAGGTCGAGCTCCGGGACGGCAGCGGCGCAGCCCGCCTGGTCTGGCTCGGCCGGCGCGAGATCGCCGGCATCGAGCCCGGGCGCACCCTCTCCGTCGAGGGCCGGGTCAGCTGTCGCCGCGGTGAGCGGCTGATGTACAACCCCCGCTACGAGCTCCTGGACGGTCCCCGAGGGGTCTGACCAGACCCCCGACCAGGCCCTGGCCTAGCGGCTGATCCTGGGCGTCGCCGTCACGGCGACCGCAACCGTCCCGCGACGCGGGGCCAGCATGTCGGCCAGCTCCTTCTCGAACGACTGCGCCGTGACGAAGAGCAGCTCGTCGCCGGCCTCCAGGGTCCCATCGGGGTCCGGCGGCTGCGCGTGCCCGTCGCGGATGATCGCCACCAGCACCACGTCGCCCGGGAACTGGATGTCCCCGATCCGCACGCCGACCTGTGGGCTGTCGTCGGGCAGGGTCATCTCGACCAGGTTGGCGTCGCCCTCGTGGAAGGTCAGCAGCCGCACCAGGTCGCCGACCGTGACGGCCTCCTCGACCAGAGCGCACATCAGCCGTGGGGTGGAGACGGCCACGTCCACGCCCCAGACGTCGTTGAACAGCCACTCGTTCTTCGGGTGGTTCACCCGGGCGACCGTCCTCGGCACCCCGAACTCGGTCTTGGCCAGCAGCGAGGTGACCAGGTTGGCCTTGTCGTCCCCGGTGGCCGCGATCACCACGTCGCAGGAGTCGATGTTGGCCTCCTCCAGCGAGGACAGCTCGCAGGCGTCAGCCAGCAGCCAGTCGGCCTCCGGCACCGAGTCGGACTTGATGGCGTGCGGGTCGCGGTCGATCAGCAGGATCTGGTGACCGTTCTCGATCAGCTCGGTGGCGATGGACCGCCCGACGTTGCCGGCTCCGGCGATGGCGACGCGCATCTTCACAGCTCCTTGGGGCGATCGGCCAGGATGGCCTCGACATCGGCGAGCCGGGCGTCGGAGACCGCGGCGTAGATCAGGTCGCCGTCCTGGAAGGCAGTGCTGCGCTTGGGCACCTCGCCCGCGCCGAGGCGGAACAGGAACGGGATCCGGGCCCCGGTGGCGTCCTCGATCTGCTCGATCGTGCGGCCCACCCAGGACCGGTCGACGTGCACCTCCATCAACCGGACCGACCCCGACGGGTCGCGCCACTGCGGCTCGGAGCCGGCCGGGAGCAGCCGACGCAGCACCTGGTCGGCGGTCCAGCGCACGGTGGCGACGGTGGGGATGCCCAGCCGCTCGTACACCTCGGCGCGTCCGGGGTCGTAGATGCGGGCCACCACGTTGTGCACGTCGAAGGTCTCGCGCACCACCCGGGCGGCGAGGATGTTGGAGTTGTCGCCGTTGGAGACAGCTGCGAATGCCTCGGCCCGGTCGATCCCGGCCTCGGTGAGCACCTCGCGGTCGAAGCCGACCCCCTTGACGGTCTGACCGTCGAAGTCGGGACCCAGCCGCCGGAAAGCCTCGATGGTGTGGTCGATGACGGCGACGGTGTGACCGCGCTTCTCCAGGCTCCGGGCCAGGGTGGAGCCCACACGGCCGCAGCCCATGATCACGATGTGCACGGGCACGAGTCTAGGGTGACGCGCACGTGCAGTGGGCCCACCCGCCAGAGGTTAGAGTGCCGCACGTGAACCCCGCTGAGGTCGCCAAGCGCCTGCTGATCGGCCGGCGACTCCGGAGCACGCAGCTGGGCGAGACCCTGTTGCCGAAACGGATCGCGTTGCCGGTGTTCGCCTCCGACGCCTTGTCCTCGGTGGCCTACGCCCCCGACGAGATCCTGCTGACCCTCTCCCTGGCCGGTCTGGTGGCGTACGGGTACTCCTGGAAGATCGCCCTCCTGGTCGCCGTGGTGATGCTGGTGGTCGTCGCCTCGTACCGGCAGAACGTGCACGCCTACCCCTCCGGCGGCGGTGACTACGAGGTGGCCACCACCAACCTCGGCCCCAACGCGGGCCTGACGGTGGCCAGTGCCTTGATGGTGGACTACGTCCTCACGGTGGCGGTGTCCATCTCCTCGGGGGTGCAGAACGCGAAGTCGGTCTTCCCGTTCATCGACGGCCACGAGGCCTGGTACGCAGCAGGTGCCGCACTGATCCTGATGGCGCTCAACCTGCGCGGCGTCCGCGAGTCCGGCACGCTTTTCGCCATCCCCACCTACTGCTTCATGGTCGGCATCATCGGCATGGTGCTGTACGGCCTGTTCCGGATCCTGGTCCTCGGAGACCAGGTGCAGGCGCACAGCGCCCAGTACGGGATCGAGGCCGACCCGAAGTACGCCGCCTTCACGGGCTTCGCCATGGTCGCCCTGCTCGCTCGCGCCTTCTCCTCCGGCTCGGCCGCGTTGACCGGCGTGGAGGCCATCTCCAACGGGGTGCCGGCCTTCCGGAAGCCGAAGAGCAAGAACGCCGCGACCACGCTGCTGCTGCTCGGCACCATCGCCGTCAGCATGCTGATCGGCGTCGTGACGCTGGCCAACCTGACCGGGCTCAAGCTGATCGATGCGCCGTACTCGCACTACACCCTGAACGGCCAGCGGGTCGACATCGTGGAGGAGACGGCGATCGGCCAGCTGTCCCGGGCGATCTTCTCCACCTTCACGCCGGGCTTCTACTTCGTGGTCGCCGCCACCATGCTGATCCTGTTCCTGGCCGCGAACACCGCCTTCAACGGCTTCCCGGTGCTCGGCTCGATCCTGGCCCGCGACGGCTACCTGCCCCGGCAGCTGCACACCCGCGGTGATCGGCTCGCCTACAGCAACGGCATCATCACCCTGGCCGTGCTGGCGATCATCTTGATCATCGCGTTCCGCGCCGACGTGACCGCCCTGATCCAGCTCTACGTGGTCGGGGTGTTCGTCTCCTTCACCGTCAGCCAGCTCGGCATGCTCCGGCACTGGACGCGGTTGCTGAAGACCGAGACGAAGCCGGCGGCCCGGGCCCGGATGAAGCGGTCGCGGGTGATCAACGGGACCGGGCTGACGATGACCGGCACCGTGCTGATCATCGTGCTGCTGTCCAAGTTCACCCAGGGCGCCTACATCGCGATCATCGCCATGGGGGTCCTGTTCGTCCTGATGAAGTCGATCAAGCGGCACTACGACCGGGTGTCGACCGAGACCGCGCTGGTCGAGGGCGACGACAGGACGCTACCCAGCCGGGTGCGCGCCGTGGTGCTGGTCTCCAAGCTGCACAAGCCGACAGCTCGCGCGCTCGCCTTCGCCAAGGCGTCCCGGCCGAGTGTGCTGGAGGCCCTCACGGTCGCGGTGGACCCGGAGGAGACCGACAGGCTGGTGGACCTGTGGCACGACACGGGCATCGACATCCCGCTCAAGGTGATCGCGTCGCCGTACCGGGACGTCACGGGCCCGATCCTGGACTACGTCAAGAACCTGCGGAAGGACTCCCCGCGGGACGTGGTCACCGTCTACATCCCCGAGTACGTGGTCGGCCACTGGTGGGAGCAGATCCTGCACAACCAGAGCGCGCTGCGGCTGAAGGCCCGACTGCTGTTCACCCCCGGCGTGATGGTCACCTCCGTGCCGTACCTGCTGCAGTCCTCCGGCAAGGCCGAGGAGCGCCTGGCTCGCGACGACCGCCGGTCGCGCCGCCGGCGTTCCTACCTCGGCGGATAGGTCGGCGCCCGGACTTGCGTACGGTGGCGGGATGACCACCAATCTCCAGGAGTCCGACGGCGCCGCTGTCGAGGTCGGTCCGGTCGCCCACGGCGGGCACTGCGTGGCCCGGCTGGACGGGCGGGTCGTCTTCGTCCGGCACGCGCTGCCGGGCGAGCGGGTCCGGATCGCCGTCACCGACACGACCCACGACAGCTTCTGGCGGGCGGACGCCGTCGAGGTGCTCGAAGCCAGTCCCGACCGGGTGACCCCGCCCTGCCCGGCGGCCGGTCCGGGCAAGTGCGGGGGCTGCGACTTCCAGCACGTCAGCCTTGCTGGGCAGCGTCGGCTCAAGGCGCAGGTGCTGGCCGAGCAGCTCGACCGGCTGGCCGGCGTGACCTGGGACGGCGAGGTCGAACCGGTCGAGGCCCCCGGCACCGAGGACGGGCTGCACTGGCGGACGCGGATGCGCTACCAGGTGGACGACCAGGGGCGGGTCGGGCTGCGCCGCCACCGCAGTCACGAGATCGAGCCGCTGCCAGCCGGCGGCTGCCGGATCGCGCAGCCCGGTGCCCTCACCGGGGCCGGGGCCGGGACAGCGTCCGAGGTCGTCGAGCACGCCGCTGGCCGGGAGTTCCGGCTCGCCGCCGACGGCTTCTGGCAGGTCCACCCCGGCGCCCCCGACACCCTGGTCCGGGCGGTGCTCGACGGTCTCCGACCGGAGGCGGGGGAGCGGGCGTTCGATCTCTACTGCGGAGTGGGGCTGTTCACCGGGGCGCTGGTCGACGCCGGCGTACGGGCGTGGGGGGTGGAGTGGGACCGCAAGGCGATCGCGTACGCCCGGGGCAACGTGCCCGGGGCGAAGTTCACCGCCGGCAAGGTGGAGCGGGCGCTCCGGACGCTGCCCAAGCGCACCGACCTCGTGGTCCTCGACCCGCCGCGGACCGGGGCCGGCAAGGACGTCGTCGACGCGGTCGTCGCCCGCCGGCCCCGCGCGATCGCCTACGTGGCCTGCGATCCGGCCGCTCTGGCCCGCGATCTGCGACGGGCCGCTCTGGGCGGCTACCGCCCGACCAGCATCCGGGCGCTTCGACCTGTTCCCGATGACCCACCACCTGGAGGCGGTCGCGATCCTGGCCCCCCCGAGGAGGCCTGAGCCGGTGCCCGTCGTCGAGGCGCAGCGGATCGTGCCGGTCGACCCGGCCACCGCCTTCGCCGTCTCCCAGACCACCGGCGCCGTTCGGCTCCGATGGGACCGGTTCGTGACGGCCCAGCGGCACCTGGACGGAGCCACCGAGGCGGCCAAGGGTGTCCGCACCCTCACTCGGCAGCGCTTCGGGCTGCGGATGGTCAGCCGGTACGTGTCCTTCCGGCCACCGACCTCGGTGGGCTTCACCATGGAGTCCGGACCGTGGTTCTTCGCCCGGATGGGGGGCGGTTGGCGGTTCGCCCCCGCCCCGGACCGACCAGGTCACACGCTGGCGACGTGGCGCTACAACTTCGCGTGCCGCCCGGCGTTGGTGGCCCCGTTCGCCGAGCGGATCGGTGCAGTCCTCCTGCGCCACGAGATCGCTCGACGGATCGACGGCTTCGTGCTCGGGTGCTCCGATCCCGTCGTGCTTGCCGCGTGCCGCCCTCGCTAGAGTGCGACCTGAAGACCACGCGTGATATCTTGACGTCAAGATATTTGCCGGGAGCGGAGCGACCTCAGGCCGTCGCGGCGAGCGATGACAAGATTCTTTTCCATCGACCCCCATGGAGACGCAATGAGTGTCAACAGCTTCGGTTCGCGAGCCACCCTCGAGGTCGGCGACGCGTCGTACGAGATCTTCCGTCTCGACGCCGTGGAGGGGCAGGAGACGCTGCCCTACAGCCTGAAGATCCTGCTCGAGAACCTGCTGCGCACCGAGGACGGCGCGAACATCACCGCCGACGACATCCGTGCGCTCGCCGCGTGGGACCCCTCCTCGGAGCCGAACAAGGAGATCCAGTTCACCCCGGCCCGGGTGATCATGCAGGACTTCACCGGCGTGCCCTGCGTGGTCGACCTCGCCACCATGCGCGAGGCGATGGCCGACATGGGCGGCGACCCGAGCAAGATCAACCCGCTGGCGCCGGCCGAGATGGTCATCGACCACTCGGTCATCGCCGACGTGTTCGGCACCGCCGACGCGTTCTCCCGCAACGTGGAGATCGAGTACGGCCGCAACCGCGAGCGCTACCAGTTCCTCCGCTGGGGTCAGACCGCGTTCGACGACTTCAAGGTCGTCCCGCCCGGCACCGGCATCGTGCACCAGGTCAACATCGAGCACCTGGCCCGGGTGATCTTCCCCCGGATGGTCGACGGCGTCACCTACGCCTACCCCGACACCTGTGTGGGCACGGACTCCCACACCACCATGGTCAACGGCCTCGGCGTGGTCGGCTGGGGTGTCGGCGGCATCGAGGCCGAGGCGGCCATGCTCGGCCAGCCCGTCTCGATGCTGATCCCGCGGGTGGTCGGCTTCAAGCTGTCGGGCGCGCTGCCCGAAGGCGCGACCGCCACCGACCTGGTGCTGACCATCACCGAGATGCTGCGCCAGCACAAGGTGGTCGGCAAGTTCGTCGAGTTCTACGGGCCGGGCGTCTCCCAGGTCCCGCTGGCCAACCGCGCCACCATCGGCAACATGAGCCCGGAGTACGGCTCGACCATCGCCGTCTTCCCGATCGACTCCAAGACCACCGACTACCTCCGGCTCACCGGCCGCTCCGAGGACCAGATCGCCCTCGTCGAGTCGTACGCGAAGGAGCAGGGGCTGTGGCACGACGACGATCGTGAGCCGCGCTACTCGGAGTACCTCGAGCTCGACCTGTCCACCATCGTGCCCAGCATCGCCGGACCGAAGCGCCCGCAGGACCGGGTCACTGTCGCGCACGCCAAGCAGGGCTTCCGCGAGGCGCTGCGCGACTACGTCGGTGCCGACGACCTGAACGGCTACGACGAGTCGGTGGCCGAGTCCTTCCCGGCCTCGGACTCGCCGACCGGCTCCGGTGGCAACGGCAACAGCGAGCCGCACGAGTACGGCGAGGACGTGCCCGCCGACATCGGCCGCCCGTCCAAGAAGGTCGCGGTCACGCTGGCCGACGGCAGCAGCTTCGAGATCGACCACGGCGCGGTCACCATCGCCGCCATCACCTCCTGCACCAACACCTCGAACCCGAGCGTCATGATCGGCGCCGCCCTGGTGGCGAAGAAGGCGGTCGAGAAGGGCCTGACCCGCAAGCCGTGGGTGAAGACCACGCTGGCTCCGGGGTCCAA
>CAWARE010000009.1:0-40922 GCA_963784345.1 uncultured Actinomycetota bacterium | reverse complement strand
GTTCGTTGCTGAAGAAGTAGGGGTCGCTGCTGAAGAAGTAGCAACCAGCCGTACGACACCGTTCGAGCGAACGCCCCCTCCCGGCGAGGGGGCGTTCGTCGTGTTCGGTGGTCAGGCGGTCGGGTCCAGCCGGTCCAGGACCAGCGCGAAGTGGGCGTCGTAGTCGACCACCGCGCGGTGCAGGTGGCCGAAGAGCTCCAGGCTGATCGCTCCCAGCAGACCGCCCCAGGCCGTGAGGGCGCGCAGCACGACCTCGTCGGACAGATCGCCGGCAACTGACCGGAACGCGGCCAACGCGTCCGTCCGTGGGGCGTCGGGGTCGTCCAGATCTCTGGCCAGACCGATCAGCACACCGGTGACCCGGGCGGACGGGGCGATGGTCACCTCGGGTGCGGCGTAACCCGGCACGGGGGAGCCGTAGAGGAACGCGTACTCGTGCGGGGCCGACAGCGCCCAGTCGCGCAGGGTCGTCCCCAGGCTGCGCCAGCGCGCTGCCAGTTCCGATCGCTCGCACGCTGCATCGGCCGCCTCCAGCCGGTCGGCCAGCTCGCCGTAGAGGACGACCAGCAGCTCGGTGAGCAGCTCGTCGCGGCTGGGGAAGTAGCGGTAGACCGCCGACGACGCCATCCCGAGATCGCGAGCGACCGCGCGGACGGACAGCTGGGTCGGGCCGATCTCGGCGAGCTGGCGCCGGGCGCTGGCGGCGATCGCCGCGGTCAGCTCCCGTCGGGCCACGGCGCGGGCGGTGAGAGGGGCAGAGGTGGACACGGATCCAGTCTGCCAGCCGAACGAGAACAGTGCAACAAAACAAGAGCACCGCTCTTGACTTCGTGAACGGGCTGGCGCATGCTGGACGAAACGAGAGCACTGCTCACACTTTCAAGGAGTCGAGATGGCCAAGACCTACGTGATCGTCGGAGCGGGACCGGTCGGCCGGCACACCGCCGAGCTGCTGCGGGACCGCGGAGACCGGGTCCGCCTGGTCACCCGGACCGGTCGGATCCGGATCGAGGGCGTCGAGTCGGTGACGGCCGACGCCTCCGACCCGGCCGCCCTGACCCAAGCCGCGACCGGCGCGGCAGCCCTGTTCAACTGCGCGAACCCCACCGACTACACGACCTGGGAGGCGGTGTGGCCGCCGCTGGCCGAGAGCCTGCTGACCGCCGCCGAGCGGAGCGGCGCGACCCTGGTCACGGTCTCCTGCCTCTACCCGTACGGTCCGACGGACGCCCCGATGGTCGAGGGTCAACCGGACGCGGCCACCGACCACAAGGGGCGACTGCGGGCGGGCATGTGGGCCGAGGCCCGGGCGCGCCACGAGGCGGGCCGGCTGCACGCCGTCGAGGTCCGCGGGTCGGACTACGTGGGTGTCGGGGTGGGGGGCAACGGTCACATCACCCGGCACCTGACCACGGCCACGAAGGGACGGGGCGCGTGGGTGCTCGGCCGGTCCGACCTGCCGCACAGCTGGACCGACGTGGCGGACATGGCCCGCACTCTCGTCGCCGTGGCTGACCGTCCGGACTCCTGGGGACGGGTCTGGCACGCGCCGACCAACGCTCCGCGGACGCAGCGCGAGGCTCTGACCGACGTGCTGGCCGCCGGCGGGTACGCCCCGGTCGCGGTCCGCTCGATCCCGATGCCGGTGCTGCGCGGTCTCTCGCTGGTCGTCCCGTTCATCCGGGAGATGGCCGAGCTCTCCTACATGTGGACCCGTCCGTACGTGCTGGACTCCCGGCGTACGGAGACCGAGCTGGGACTGGCACCGACGCCCTGGGACGAGGTCTGCCGCCGCACCGTCGAGGGCAACCGGGAGCCCGTCAGGGCCTGACCGGCCCAGTGGCGCCGTCTCAGCGCTGCTCCTTCGGGCACCACCAGGTGGTCCGCCCGCCGACCGTGGCGACGGCCATCTCCGCACCGCAGCGCGGACAGTGCCGGCCGGTCTTGCGGAACTCGATCATCTCGCCGGTGTGCACGCCGCCCTGCTCGATCGCCGACGTGGTCGCCGACTGCAGACTCCGGTAGAGCCGGTTGAGCTCGGTCCGGGTCAGCTCGTCCGCCGGTCGCCGGGGTGACAGCTTGGCCTGCCACAGGGTCTGGTCGGCCAGCAGGTTCCCGACCCCGGCGATCACCGACTGGTCGAGCAGTCGAGCCTTCACCGGGGCCGTGCTGCGGCTCAACCGACGGATGAACTCCTGTCGATCGACCAGCTGGGCGTCCGGACCGAGGTGACCGAGGTCCGGATCGAGTCGGACCCGGCCGAGGCGCCGTTTGTCGAACAGGGCCAAGGATCCGCCGTCGGTGAAGAAGATCGTGAACCGGTCCCAGACGGGGTTGCGTCCCGGGTCGTCGAGCGCGTTGGCGTACGGTCCGGCGAGTCGGTCGCCGCCCTCGGTCGGCAGCCCGCCGGGCCGGGTGATCACCATCCGACCACTCATGCCGAGGTGGATGCCCAGTGTCGGTCCGGGCGTCCGCGATCGGCCCAGCCCGGAGGTGTCGCACCACATCGACTTGCCCTGCCGGTGGGCGGCGGTGAGCTCGCGCCCGCGGAGGGCGTCGGCGATCTCACCGGCCGCGTGCGGGCGGCAGACCCATGTGTCGGTGTCGTCGACGTCGGCGATCCGCCGACCCAGCGCGGCGTCCTCGATGGCGGCGCGGGCCCGTTCGACCTCGGGCAGCTCGGGCATCAGCCGAGTGCCGGGATCATCAGGTGGGCCAGCGCGTCGGCGTCGGGGGCCGGCTTCCGGCCGGTGCCGATCAAGATCACGTCCTGCTCGCTCAGCGTCGCCGGGAACGGACCCCCGGCGAGGGTCTCGACCGTCCGCCGGGTCAGGTCGCGGGCAGCGGGGGTCGGCGGATCCACGATCAGCTCCAGGCCGAGGTCGAGGTGGTGGACGGCCAGCTCCACCGCCCAGGTGGCGAGGAAGTCGCCGGTGTCGATCACGTGACCCTGGAAGTCCAGGGAGGTCGGGGGGAGCGAGGTCACGGCGCGCACCAGAGTCCTTCCGGTCATGGTCAGGTGGCGGATGCTCCCGGATGGTCGCTGGTAGGCCGACGTGAGCAGTCGCACGTAGCGCACGTGGTCGGTGCCGCTGGCCTCGTCGTTGTCGGCGGGTGCCTGCGACCAGTAGGAAGCGGCGTCGACGGTCGGGGCGGCGTCGGTGGGGGACACGATGCCGAGCAGCATCTCCTGCAGACCGAGGTGCACGTGGGTCAGCACGTCCGCGACGGTCCAGCCCCGGCAGCGGCTGGCAGCGAGCAGGTCGCGATCGCCCAGACCGCCGGCGATCTGGAGCAGCAGCGTCAGCTCGGAGACGAAGGCCTCGCGGCCGGCGACGTGGTCGATGTGCACGCCGGCAAGACTGCCACCGACCCAGACCGAGTGGCCGCCCTCGCCTCAGGGTTCCAGGATCTGACGACCGGACAGACGCAGGATCTCCTCGGCCTCCGCCCGAGCCGCCGCTGCGTCGTGCGGATCACCGACGCGGTCGGCGGCGTCAGCCAGTCGCAACAACGTGTTGGCCAGCATGACGCGGGCGTCGAGGCGGCGACACAGATCGACGGCTCGACGGTACGCGACCCGTGCTTCGCCGGTGCGACCGAGCCGGGTCAGGGCGTAGCCGACGCTGTCGTGGGTGAGTGCTTGGCCGGTGCTGTCGTCCTGATCGACGAAGATCGGCAGGGCACGCCGGCAGCTGTCAAGTGACTCCTCGGCTCGTCCGAGATGAGCGAGGTGCCAGCCGATCGCGTTGTGGGCGTGCGCCTCGCCGAGGGCGTCGCCGCATCGACGGTGCAGCACCAGAGCCGCCTGGTCGTGGTGGAGGGCTGTCGTCCACTCGTGCTGATGGGCGCCCAGCCGGGCCAGGGCTCGATGCGCCCGGGCTCGCAGAGAGAGGTCCCCGACCCGCTCCGCCGTCGCCAACGCAACGACCAGGTCCCCCTCGGCGGCGGCGAACTCGCGTAACCCGATCCGGCCACGGCCACGTCCGATCAGGCCGTTCGCTCGACGGCGATCATCGCCGAGCCTTTCCGCGGTGACGATCTCCTGCTCGTGCAGCAGCACCAGATCGGACCAGCGTCCCGCCGACCCCAAGGGTGTGTCGAGCACATTGACGATGTCGCTCTGCGCGGTGTCCCTGCCCGTCTGGCTCGCGTACGCGAAGGCGGACAGCAGATCGTCGACCGCCGGCCACCGATCGGTTCGCACCGCCGGGGGGCCGCCGACGGAGAAGTCGGTGATCAGGAACCGCAGCAGCCGGTCGACGGCTCGGTCGAGACCGGGCACGGGGCGGGCCCGCACCGCCAAGCGGACGAGGTCGTGCAGCCGACAGCGCTGTGGACCATCGGGTTCCAGCAGGTGGATGGTCTGCAGCTCCCGCAGCGCGTTCTCGGCCTGCGGTTCCGTCAGATCGGCCAGAGCCGCTGTCGCCGCGGGTTGGATGCTGATCCGGGGACCCGCCGCGAACCACTGCAGCACCGACGTCGCCGCGGCGGACAGGGTCGCCACGGAGCTCGCGACCACAGCAGCGAGGTCGGCCTCAACGTCATAGCCGCCGCTCAGAGCCGTCACACGCCGCGACTCGTCGGCCAGCTCATCGGCCAGCACCGACAACGGCAGCGACGGAAGTGAGGCCGCTCGGCCGGCCACGATCGCCAGGGCGAGCGGCAGCCCGCCGCAGTGGGACAGAAGACGATCCACCGCGGCCGGCTCCGCGTTCGTGCGGGACGGGCCGACACGGTTGCCGAGCAGCTCGCGAGCGGCGGTGTCGCCCAGCAGCCCGAGTGCTACCAGCTGGGCTCCGGCGGTCGTGGTGAGGCCGGGCAGCGCCGACCGGCTGGTCACCAACGTGGCACTGCCGTGCCCCGGTGGCAGCAGGGGGCGGAGCTGTTCCGCCGAGCCCACGTCGTCGGCCAGCAGCAGGATCCGACGTTCGGCGAGCAAGGACCGGTACGACCCGATCATGTCCGCCGGGTCCGTCGGGATCGCGCTCGGATCGACACCGAGCGCCGCGAGCAGCCCCCGCAACGCGGTCGAGGGCGCTGTCGGTCGCTGATCGGGATCGAAGCCGTGCAGGTCGACGTACAGCTGGCCGTCGGGGTAGCGCTCCCGGTGCTGTCGAGCCCAGTGCACGGCGAGGGCGGTCTTGCCCGCCCCACCCGGTCCACAGATCACCACCACCGGCGGCGTGTCGTCGTCGTCGTCGAGCAGCAGCCGATCGAGCTCCCGCGACTCAGTCGCCCGGTCGACCAGCCCCCGGACCCCGGGCGGAAGCTGTCGAGGGACCACGCCGGCCGGTCTGGGCGACGCCACGGTGGGCGTCCGGACGCCCTCGAGACCGCGCAGCACCCGCTGCTGCACGTCTCGGAGGGCTGGGCCTGCGTCGATGCCCAGCTCCTCCCGCAACCTTTCGTCGACCCGGCGGAAGACCGCCAGCGCCTCCGCGGTCCGGCCGACGCCGGCCAAGGCCAACATGACCTGACCGGCGACCCGTTCGTCGTAGGGCTCGGTCGCCAGCCTCCCGGGCGCGTCGGCCACGACGAGTTCGGGAGCTCCGGTGGCCAGCGCGACGTCGTTGCGCTCCAGCGCCACTGCGTGTCGCTCCCGCTGCAGCAGCCGGCGACGCTCGTCCAGCCAGTCCGAGCCGACTCCCACCAGGAGCTCGCCGGCTGCCAGCGACAGCGCGTCGCCGTAGGCGGCCAAGGCGGTCTCGTGCCGACCCTCTCGGACGGCGACCCGGGCGCGGGTCGCACGGTCGCGGAAGACCGCAAGATCGAGCTGGCCGACGTCAACGGCTGCCGCGTAGCCTCCGTCCCGCCGCTCGAGACGGAGTGGGGGCGACTCCTCGAGGATCTTCCGGAGCCGACACAGGTAGGCCCGCAGTGCCTGGTCGGCCGCGGGCGGCGGGCGCTCGCCCCAGACCCGTGAGATCAGGTCCACGGCCGACACGGGATGCCCGGCGTCGAGGAGCAGCGCGGCCAACACTGCTCGTTGCCGGGCCGGTCCCAGGGACAGCAGGTTCTGCTGCGTTCCGTCCACCGCGACGGGACCGAGCAGTCTCACCGAAGGCTGCCTCATCCGCCGCCCCGTCCGGGCGACAACATCGCGACAACATTCCGACAACAACGGTTCCGCACTCTGGTTCCACAGCGATCCGGATGGTCCGGACACTGAGGGGAGAGGACACCATCATGGCCACGAAGTACCGCTTGGAGCTGACGAAGCTCACCTGCATCCACAAGCAGGACTCGATCGGCAAGGACGAGCCCGAGCTCAAGGTCGACGGGGTGACCGTCTACGGACCGGGCAGCCTCGGCAGGGGCGACTCGGTCACGCTGAACCGGTCGGCCGTGTTCATCGGCAAGGCCCAGGTCCAGCTGATCGAGGTCGACGCCGGGTCGAACGACGACATGGGCACGGTCACCGTGACCGGCAGCGCCGACGTCGGGAAGGGCAGCCGGGTCAAGGAGTTCCACCGGACCAACTCCGACTACGCACTGACCTACAAGGTCGTCGCTGCCTGACCTGGGCGGGCGAGACGGAGCGGGGGAGGTCGTCGTCGTGGCATCGTCCACGGTCGGCCTCCCTCGGTTGCTCCTGCCTTGCACGAGGGGCCGGAGCCGTCGCTGATACCGAGTCAGTCGTGCAGTGCCGCCCGGATCTTCGCGGCGTACGCGCCCATCTCGCCGTCGGCATAGCGGGTGCGGGGCCAGAAGAAGCCCTTGAGGCCGTCACCCTTGGTCCGCGGCACCACGTGCACGTGCAGGTGGGGCACTGACTGGCTGACCACGTTGTTCATGGCCACGAAGGTGCCCTGGCCGCCGAGCGCGGTGCCCAGGGCGGCGGCGACGCGTTGGGCGGCGGTCAGCAGAGGCGTCATCAGCTCCGCCGGCAGGTCGAGCAGCGTGTCGACGTGCCGGACGGGGGAGAGCAGCACGTGGCCCTTGAACACCGGATGGTGATCGAGGAAGCCGACCACCTCCTCGGTGCGCAGCACCACGGCCGCGTCGAGGTCACCGCGGACGATCTGGCAGACGATGTCGTCGTGTTCGCTCACCCTGGCGATCCTAGGCCCGATCTGGCTAGAATCGAACACATGAGCGGATCGACGTACGTGCCTCCCGGGTGGCCACCCACCGTCCGCCCGCCCGGCGCCCCGGGTTGGGAGCGCACGGCCACCGCCTTCCTGCTCGACTGCTGCCCGCCGGAGTTCCGGAGCTACCCGGTGCTGCGGCGCCACCCGGTCGTGCTGGCCCGGTTCGCCGCGCGGTTCGTGGCCGGCCAGTGCACCACCGCGCAGGACGGGGTGGCGGAGATCCGCACCGGGTTGCCGCGCAGCGTCCCGCCGCAGGTGGTCGACCGAGGCGGTGGAGGCCTGGTTGGAGCAGGCGGCGCACCTGCTCCGGGTCCGGCGCGCCGTGGGGCTGGTCGAGGAGGCCCTCAGAGGGAAGGAGTTCGTCGCGCCCCTCTGAGGCTGACACTGTGAGTCCGCTCACCGGGGTTCGTGTCCGGGGGCACCCCGGCACGTAAACTCGCGTTCATGCCCCCCGCGCCCGAGGCCAGCGAGCCGCACGAGTCGTACGCACTCCTGCGCTCTGTTGCCGGTCCCGCCGACCTCCGTCGGCTGAGTCCCGACCAGCTGCCCGACCTCGCCGGCGAGATCCGCGCCTTCCTGATCGACCAGGTCAGCCAGACCGGCGGCCACCTCGGGCCGAACCTCGGGGTGGTCGAGCTGACCATCGCCCTGCACCGTGTCTTCGAGTCCCCGGACGACCCGATCATCTTCGACACCGGTCACCAGAGCTACGTGCACAAGATGCTCACCGGTCGGTTGGACGCCTTTCCCACGCTGCGGCAGAAGGGCGGCCTGTCGGGCTACCCCAGCCGGGCGGAGTCCGAGCACGACTGGGTGGAGAGCTCGCACGCGTCGGCGTCGCTGTCGTACGCGGCCGGGCTCGCCCGCGGTCTGCAGCTGACCGGGAAGTCGGGCACCGTCGTGGCTCTGGTGGGCGACGGGGCGCTGACCGGCGGAATGGCCTGGGAGGCGCTCAACAACATCGCCGCGGACGACGACCTGCCGCTGGTCATCCTGGTCAACGACAACGGGCGCTCCTACACCCCGACGGTCGGCGGCCTGGCCCGCCACCTCTCCGGTCTGCGCACCAACCCACGCTACGAGCAGGTGCTCGAGCTGGTCCGCAAGCAGGTCAACCGCGCGCCGCTGTTCGGGCGGGCCGCCTACGACCTGCTCCACGGCATCAAGAGCGGGCTCAAGGACGTCATCGCCCCGCAGGGCATGTTCTCCGACCTCGGACTGAAGTACGTCGGGCCGGTCGACGGGCACGACGAGGCGGCCGTCGAGCGGGCGCTGAGGCACGCCAAGCAGTTCGGCGGCCCGGTCCTGGTGCACTGCCTGACCCGCAAGGGCAACGGCTACTCCGCGGCCGAGAACCACGAGGAGGACCGCTTCCACGCGGTCGGCAAGATCGACGCCAAGACCGGGGTGGCCATCGGCGGCCCCGGAGCGGTCAAGTGGACCGACGTGTTCGCCGAGGAGATCCTCAAGCTCGGCGCGGTGGACGAGCGGGTGGTGGCCATCAGCGCCGCGATGATCCACCCGACCGGCCTGAACCGGTTCGCCGCCGCGTTCCCCGAGCGGGTGATGGACGTCGGGATCGCCGAGCAGCACGCGACCACCTCCGCGGCCGGTCTGGCCATGACCGGCCTGCACCCGGTGGTCGCGGTCTACGCCACGTTCTTGAACCGGGCCTTCGACCAGATGCTGATGGACGTGGCGCTGCACCGCTGCGGCGTGACCTTCGTGCTGGACCGGGCCGGTGTGACCGGTCCGGACGGGGCCAGTCACCACGGCATGTGGGACATGTCGATCACCCAGGTGGTGCCCGGTCTGCACCTGACCGCCCCGCGGGACGGCACCCGGCTGCGGCAGGCTCTGGCCACCGCGCTGACCATCGACGACGCCCCCTCGGTCATCCGCTACTCCAACCAGCAGGTGCCCGCGGACCTGGAGGCGGTGGCCAGCGACCGCGGCATCGACATCCTGCTGCAGAGTGATCAGCAGCCGCGGGTGCTCGTGGTCGCGTACGGCCAGCTGTGCGGCACCGGGGTGGCGGTCGGTCGACGGCTGGCCGACCAGGGCATCGGGGTGACGGTGGTCGACCCGGTCTGGGCGCTGCCGGTGAACCCCGCCCTGCTCGAGCTCGCCGGCCAGCACCAGCTGGTGATCAGCATCGAGGACAACAGCGTGGTGGGCGGCTGCGGTTCGCGGCTGTCCCAGGAGCTGCGGTTCGCCGGGATCGACGTCCCGTTCCGCGAGTTCGGCATCGCTCCGGAGTTCCTCGAGCACGGCACCCGGGCCGAGCTGCTGACCGAGCTCGGACTGACGCCGCAGGAGATCGCTCGCTACGCCGTCGAGGCCATCGTCCGCGACGGCGCCACACACGGACAGGGTGCTGACTCCGCGCGACTGTGAGGTCTAGTCTGTGCTCCGACTTCCCCTCGTGATCGGAGCGACACCGTGAGCGTCATGCGCACCAAGAGCATCGAGCAGTCCATCGCGGACACCGATGAACCGGAGTACAAGCTCAAGAAGACCCTGACCGCTCTCGACCTCACGGTCTTCGGCGTCGGCGTGATCATCGGGGCCGGCATCTTCACCCTCACCGGTCGGGCCGCCAGCACCCTGGCGGGCCCGGCCATCGTGCTGAGCTTCGTGATCTCTGCCGTGGCGTGCGGCCTGGCCGCCCTCTGCTACGCCGAGTTCGCCTCCACGGTCCCGGTGTCGGGATCGGCGTACACCTTCTCCTACGCGAGTCTGGGCGAGATCATCGCCTGGATCATCGGCTGGGACCTGCTGCTGGAGCTGATGCTCGGAGCCAGCGTGGTGGCGCAGGGCTGGAGCACGTACGCGGTGGTCTTCCTCGGCAACATCGGCATCCCCTGGCCCGAGAACCTGGGACCGGGGGGCAGCATCGACCTGCTGGCCATGCTGCTCGTGGCCGTCCTGGCCACCCTGGTCACCATCGGCATCAAGGAGTCGATGCGGGTCAACATGGTGCTGGTCGGGGTCAAGCTGTTCGTGGTGCTGTTCGTGGTCTTCGCCGGTATCGGCTTCATCAACCCGGCCAACTACACCCCCTTCGTCCCGCCGAGCGCACCGACCGCCACCGATGCCGCGTGGTACCTGCAGCCCCTCGTGCAGGCGGTGCTGGGTTGGGAGCCGAGCGCGTACGGGGTGGGCGGCATCTTCGCCGGCGCCGCGCTGGTCTTCTTCGCCTACATCGGTTTCGACGTGGTGGCCACCACCGCGGAAGAGGCCAAGAACCCGCAGCGGGATCTGCCGATCGGCATCATCGCCTCCTTGGTGATCTGCACGGTCCTCTACGCCGCGGTGTCGCTGGTGATCACCGGCATGGTCAAGTACACCGACATCGACTCCTCGGCCGCCCTGGCCACGGCCTTCACCAAGCTGGGCCATCCGGGCTACGCGACCCTCATCGCCGCGGGTGCGGTGGCCGGCCTGACCACTGTCGTGCTGACGCTGATGATCGGCGCCAGCCGGGTGGTCTTCGCGATGTCGCGTGATCACCTGCTGCCGGCGCCGCTGAGCAAGGTGCACCCCAGGTTCCAGACGCCGTACGTGATCACCATCGTGATCGGTGTGATCGTGATGCTGGTCGCCGGACTGACCCCGATCGGCAAGCTCGAGGAGATGGTCAACATCGGGACGCTGACCGCGTTCATCCTCGTCTCCATCGGGGTGATCGTGCTGCGCAAGTCGCGGCCGGACCTGCCGCGCGCGTTCAAGGTGCCGTTCGTCCCGGTGCTGCCCATCCTGTCTGCGGCCATCTGCTTCTGGCTCACCCTGAACCTGTCCATCGAGACCTGGTTCCGGTTCGTCATCTGGATGGCCATCGGCTTCGCCATCTACTTCCTCTACGGCTACAAGCGCTCCCGGCTGGCCACCGGTGAGACCCTGAAGCAGATGTCGAACAAGTACGACCTGGAGACGTAGCCACGACCGGTGATCACTGGGAGCTGAGCCACCGGGACCACCCCTGGCCGGGGGTGGTGTCGGCCGTCGGCTACCGCACGCCGCCGCCGGATCAGCCCGTGCACTACGGGCTGCCGTCGCCGTGGCTGACGGTGATCTTCAGCCTGGACGACGGGGTCGAGTCGGCCAGCGACCGCGCCGCGCTGCCGGCCGCCCCGCCGCTGCCGATCATCGCGGCCGGCCTGCACACCCGGGCCAGCTTCGTCCGGCCCCGGGCCGGGCAGGCCGGCCTGCAGCTGGCCGTGCACCCGCTGGCGGCCCGGGCGCTGTTCGGCGTGCCGGCCGCCGAGCTGAGCAGCACCGACTACGACGGACGCCAGATCTTGGACCGCACGGCCGCCAGCACCCAGGACCGGCTCACCGCGTGCCGCGACTGGGGTGACGCCTTCACCGTGCTCGGCGCGCACCTGACCCGGTCCCTGGACCGGCGATGGCACGACGACCCGCGCAGCGAGGTGCGCCACGCCTGGAGTCTGCTGGAGGACAGCGGCGGCCGGCTGCCGATCGCCGAGGTCGCGGCCCGGGTCGGTCTCACCCCGCGGCACCTGGGCACGCTCTTCACCCGCGAGGTCGGCCGCTCACCCAAGGCTGTCGCCCAGCTGATGCGCTTCCAGCGCGCCGTCGAGCTGATCAAGGTCGACATCGCCCGGGCCGGCCGGACGGACCTCGCCGACGTGGCGGCGCGGTGCGGCTATGCCGACCAGTCCCACCTGACCCACGACTTCGTCGAGCGGCTCGGCGTCCCACCCACCCGGTGGATCACCGAGGAGTTCCGAAACCTCCAAGACCACGGGGCGCCGCCGGCGGCATGATCGTCGGCATGACCACTGCGAACCCTCCAGCCGCCCATCCCCCAGCCGCCAACCCCACCGTCTGGCTCACCCTCCAGGCCCACGACGCCCCGGCCCTGATCTCCTTCTACACCGAAGCCTTCGGCTTCACCGTCCGCGCCCGCTACGACGAGGAGGGCACCGACCGGGTGGCCCATGCCGAGCTGATCTGGCCCGAGGGCTCTGGCGGTCTGATGCTGGGCTCCCACAAACCGGACAGTGAGTGGTGCACCGAACCCGGCACCGCTGCCGGGTACGTGGTCAGCAGCGACCCGGCCGCCCTGCACCGGCGGGTCGTCGACCACGGCGGAGCGCGCCGGGTCTCCGATCTCACCGAGAAGGACTACGGCTCGAGCGAGTTCGCCGTGGTCGACCCCGAAGGCAACCAGTGGTCGTTCGGCACCTACCCCGGGGCGGACTGAGGCGGGCTCACGGCAGCGTGGCCACGCCCTGGGGCAGGAACCGCCGACCGAGCACCCGCTCCGAGACACCGGTCCGGTCCAGGTACGGCGTGATGCCGCCGAGGTGGAACGGCCAGCCGGCCCCGAGGATCAGGCACAGGTCGATGTCCATCGGCGCGGCCACGACACCCTCGGCGAGCATCAGACCGATCTCCTCGGCGAGCGCGTCCTCCACTCGGGTGCGCAGCTCCTCGGCGGTGCTGGGGGAGTCGCCGACAGTCATCAGCGCCCGCGTCTCGTCCGACACGTACGGCTTCCCCTCGGCCGTGAAGTCGTAGATGCCGGGCTTGCGGGCGGTCACCAGCGCCTGCAGGTTCGTCGACACCGGGTAGCGGTCACCGAACGCCTCGTGCAGCGTCTCGGTGACGTGCAGGGCGACGGCCGGACCGACCAGCTGCAGCAGCACGAAGGGCGGCATCGGCAGCCCGAGCGGCCGCAGGGCCGCATCGGCCACCTCGACGGGAGTGCCGTCGTCGACCGCCTGGGTGATCACCGCCGTGGTGCGGATCAGCAGCCGGTTGACCACGAACGCCGGGGCGTCCTTGACCAGCACGGCGTTCTTCTTCAACGACTTCGCCACGCTCAGGGCGGTGGCGGTCGTCTCGTCGTCGGTCGCGGTGCCCCTGATCACCTCGAGCAGCGGCAGCACCGCGACCGGGTTGAAGAAGTGGAAGCCCACCACCCGCTCCGGGTGGGCGAGGTCAGCAGCCATCTGCGAGACCGACAGCGAGGAGGTGTTGGTGGCCAGCACGCAGGTGTCGGAGACGTGCTTCTCCAACGAGGCGAACACCTCCTGCTTGACCGCCAGCTCCTCGAACACGGCCTCGATCACGAAGTCGCAGTCGGCGTAGTCGGCGTGCTCGGTGGTCCCGCTGATCAACGCCTTGAACCGGTTGGCCTGGTCCGAGCTGATCCGGCGCTTGCCCAGCAGCTTGTCGATCTCGCCGTGGACGTAGCCGATGCCCCTGGTCACCCGCTCCGCATCGAGGTCGGAGATGATCACCGGGACCTCGAGCCGGCGCAGGAAGAGCAGGGCCAGCTGGCCGGCCATCAACCCGGCCCCGACCACGCCCACCTTGGTGACCGGGCGGGCCAGCCAGGACTCCGGCGCCCCGGCCGGTTTCTTGGCGCGGCGCTGGACGAGGTCGAAGGCGTACAGGCTGGAGCGCAGCTCCTCGCTCATGATCAGGTCGGCGAGTCCCTGGTCCTCGCCCGCGTACGCGGTGGCCCGGTCGGCGGTCTTCGCCGCGGCGATCAGCTCCAGGGCCCGGTACGGCGCGGGTGCCGCCCCCGAGGTCTTCTGGTCGGCGAACCTGCGGCCCCGTTCGACCGCCGCGTCCCAGCCCTCGCCCCGGTCGATCTCGGGTCGGACGACGGTGATCTCGCCGGTCACCACCCGCCCGGCCCAGTCCAGGGAGTCGGCCAGGAAGTCGGCGCCGTCGAAGATCGCGTCGGCGATGCCGAGCGCGGCGACCTGCGGACCGACCAGCATCTTGTTCTGGCTCAGGGCGTTCTCGATGATCACCGTGACCGCCCGGTCCGGGCCGATCAGGTTGGGCAGCAGGTAGGTGCCGCCCCAGCCGGGCAGCAGTCCGAGGAAGCACTCCGGCAGGGCGATGCCGGCGGCCGCCCGCGACACCGTGCGGTGGTGGGCGTGCAGGCTGATCTCCAGTCCGCCGCCCAGGGCCAGGCCGTTGATGAACGCGAAGGTGGGCACCGGTGAGGTGTGCAGCTTGTCGAACACCGCGTGGCCGATCCGGGCGATGGTGACCGCCTGGTCGCGACCGGTCAGACCCCCCAGCGCCTTGAGGTCGGCGCCGGCGGCCAGGATGAAGGGCTTGCCGGTGATCGCGATGGCGGCCACGTCGTCCCGGGCCCGCGCGGTGTTCAGCGCGTCGTTGAAGGCGGCCAGGCTGCGGGGTCCGAGGGTGTTCGGCTTGGTGTGGTCCTCGCCGTTGTCCAGGGTGATCAGCACAGCGGTCCGGCCGGTGTGCGGCAGCGCGACGTCGCGGCTGAGGAAGCGGGTGACCCGCTCGTCCGGGGTGAGCGCGCTCGCCTCGTCGAGCAGCGTCTGCAGCTCGTCCTCGGGCATCAGCTGGGTGGTCACTGGTGGTCTCCCTCGGCAGTGCGGGCGTCGGTGTGGTGCGGGTTCTCCCAGATCACGGTGCCGCCCATGCCCAGCCCGATGCACATGGTGGTGAGGCCGTAGCGGATCTCGGGGCGCTCGCGGAACTGGCGGGCGAGGTGGATCATCAGCCGGACGCCGGAGCTGGCCAGCGGGTGGCCCAGGGCGATGGCGCCGCCGTACGGGTTGATCCGCTCGCTGGCCGGGTCGAGCCCGAAGTGGTCGAGGAAGGCGAGCACCTGGACGGCGAACGCCTCGTTGATCTCGAAGGCGCCGATGTCGTCGATGCTCAGTCCGGCGTTGCGCAGGGCGCGCTCGGTGGCCGGGACCGGTCCGACCCCCATCACCTCCGGGTCGACGCCGGCGAACCCGTACGACACCAGCCGCATGGCCACCGGCAGGTCCAGCTCGTGGGCGACGTCCTCGGCGGCCAGCAGGCAGGCCGTGGCGCCGTCGTTGAGCCCGGCGGCGTTGCCGGCGGTGACCCGGCCGTGGGAGCGGAACGGGGTCCGCAGCTGGGTCAGGCCGTCCAGGGTGGTGCCCGGCCGGGGCGGCTCGTCGGCCGTGGCCAACCCCCAGCCCAGCTCGGCGCTGCGGGTGGCCACCGGCACCAGCGACTCCTGGATCACCCCGCCCGCGTACGCGCCGGCGACGCGCTGCTGGCTCTGCACGGCGAACGCGTCCGCGCGCTCTCGGGTGATGCCGGGGAACCGGTCGTGCAGGTTCTCCGCTGTCGAACCCATCACCAGCGCGGACGGGTCGACGATCTTCTCGGCCACGATCCGGGGGTTGGGGTCGATGCCCTCACCCATCGGGTGGTGGCCCATGTGCTCCACGCCGCCGGCGATGGCGACGTCGTAGGCGCCGAAGGCGATCCCGGAGGCGGTGGTGGTGACAGCTGTCATGGCGCCGGCGCACATCCGGTCGATGGCGTAGCCGGGGACCGAGCGGGGCAGACCGGCCAGCAGGGCCGCGGTGCGACCGATGGTCAGACCCTGGTCACCGATCTGGGTGGTGGCGGCGATGGCCACCTCGTCCACCCGCTCGGGGGGCAGCTCGGGATGGCGACGCAGCAGCGCACGGATGCAGCTGACCACCAGGTCGTCGGCCCGGGTCTCGCTGTAGAGCGACCCGGCCTTTCCGAAAGGCGTACGGACGCCGTCGACGAAGACGACGTCGCGAGACTCACGAGGCATGGGCCACATATTACTCACGAGTAACAAGGCGCGCAGCACCGGCGACTTCGCAGGAGATTCCTACGTTCGCGCTGTTGGGTCCGACTCAATGCCGATATATCGTCGAGTATCGGCAACGCTCGGGAAGGAAGTTCGTGATGGGTGCGTACGCAATGGGAGCCCCGTGGCTCCGGTTCGACTGCGGAGACCGAACTGATCGGTCACAGGAGTGGGGCGACCTGGAGCAGCGCCTCCGGGACGTCTGGGCGGAGATGACCGGCAAGACGCAGACGCGTCGCGGTCCGGGCCCTGCCTGGGGCGGTTTCGGCCCCGGTTTCGGTGGCCCCGGCTTCGGCGGTCACGGTGGCCCGCCCTGGGCGCGGGGGATGCGCGGTCCGAAGGCCCGGCGCGGCGACGTCCGGGCGGCGATCCTGTCGGTCCTGGCCGACGCCCCGCGGAACGGCTACCAGGTGATCCAGGAGATCGCGGAGCGGACCGGTGGGGCCTGGAAGCCCAGCCCGGGCTCGATCTACCCGACCCTGCAGCAGCTGGAGGACGAGGGCCTGGTCGCGCAGTCCGAGGACGGCGGCCGCAAGGCGTACGCGCTGACCGACGAGGGGCGCCGCTACGTCGACGGGCACCCCGACGAGATGGCCGCGCCGTGGGCGGCGATGACCGAGTCCGAGACCGACGGTGACCTCCGCCCGATGCTGGGACAGGTAGCGGCCGCCATGTGGCAGGTGATGGCCGTCGGAAACCCGGAGCAGCAGGCAGCGGCCAGGGAGGCCGTGGTCGAGCTGCGCAAGACCCTCTACGGGATCCTGGCCGAGGGCTCGGAGTCGACCGAGACCGACGGGGACCGGCGATGACCGGTCCGCTGCAGGTCTGGTGGGGCCCGCTGCCGCCGCGGCCGACCGTCCCGGCGCGGAACGACACGCCGATCCGGATCGGGGACGCAGAGCGCGACACCGCGGTGTCCGACCTGGGGGATCACTTCGCGGCCGGACGGCTCAACCGGGAGGAGTTCGACGAGCGGGCCGACCAGGCCATGCAGGCGCGGTTCACCACCGACCTGGCTCCGCTGTTCGCCGACCTGCCCGCCGCACCACGACCGGCGCCGACCCCGCCGGTCGGACCTCGCATCGGTGGTCCGCCGCCGTGGGCGTACGCGATGTGGCTGCTGCCGCTGATGCTGGTCGGTCTGCTGGTGGCCTCGGTGCTGCTCCACGCACCGTTCCTGCTCTGGGGACTGATCTGGATGGCGGTCATCCTCAAGGCCACCGGGCACCGCCGGGCCTTCACCAGGAGCCACGCCGCCACCGGGAACCACGGGGGACAGGGGTCTGACAGACTCCGACGGTGACCCGCTTCACCGACCTGGTGCCGGCCGATCACCGGCCCGCCCTCGAGCACCTCCTCGACCTGGGGGTGCCCGAGGTGCCGGTGATCATCCCGCCGGCCGAGGAGCTGCTCACCCGGGCGCTGGAGATCGCCGTCCCGTTCGACGACCTCAACCAGCTGCTGGCCGCCGCCGACCGGGTCCGTACGGGTCCGGCTGCCGACCTGCTGCGGCTGGAGGTGTCGGTGCTGGTCGCGGCCATGGGTCGCACCGACCCGCTGCCCGACCTGCCGGCGGTGACCGCCGAGGTGGTGGACCCACCGGGCTACTTCGCCGTGCTGGTGGCGTTGCTGACCGTTCCGTACGCGCGGGCCTACCACCGGGGCGCGAGGTGTCCCCGAGGCGACGACCTGGCGCACGTTCGTCGACATCGGCCGCAACATCGCCGTCTACCACCGTCGCCACGGACGGCTGGGCTTCGACGACCTGGGTTGGGTCGCGCTGCACCTGACCGGGCAGCTGTACGACCTGGGCCGGTTGCAGGTGAACCGCGCCCGCCTGGGCGGGACCTTCGCCCGGCTGATGGGCGAGCGGGGCCTCGAGGCCAGCGAGGGCGAGGCGTGCCTGGAGGTCCACATCCCGCGCTACTCCGGGCCGATGGACCCGGCGGCGTGCCGGCGGTCGCTGGTCCGGGCCGCGGACTTCTTTCCGAAGCACTTCCCGGAGGAGTCGCCGCGCTATCTGGTCTGCAGCTCGTGGCTGCTCGACCCGGTGCTGGCCGAACGGCTGCCGGAGAGGTCGAACATCGTCGGCTTCCAGCGGCTCTTCACCGTGGTCCGCGACCCCGATCCGGACGACGAGGCCACGATGATCTTCGTCTTCGAGGACCCGACCCGGCCGCTGGCGGACTACCCGCGGGACTCCAGCCTGCAGCGCGCCGTCTTGGAGCAGCTGGAGAGCGGGGGCCACTGGCACGGCGGACGCGGGTGGCGGGAGCTGGATGCTCCGCCGACCGCGCTCAGTCGGCCAGGGCGTCGCTGAGACCCGCCACGGTCAGCCGGCGCTGCCACGGCCGGGCGCCCAGCGCGGCGAGGGCGGCCTCCACGGTCTCCGGGTTCAGCGGGTCGGGCGGCGACCAGGCGAGCCGGCGGACGTAGTCCGGCGTCAGCAGGTTCTCGGCCGGCAGCTCGTGCTCGTCGGCCAGGGCCGTGATCACCTCGCGTACCCGGGTCAACCGCTTGGCCGCCACCGGGTCCTTGGTGGCCCACAGGCGCGGTTGCGGCGGTCCCGGGCTGGGGATGTGCATGGGAGGCAGGGCCGCGTCCTCGAGGGCGGCCACACGCTGCAGACCGGCCAGCCAGTCCGGCAGGTAGCGGCGGGCCTGGCGGCGCTGGAAGCCGGCGATCCGGTAGATCGCCGTCCGGTCGGGTCGGTCCACGGCGGCCAGCTCGGCGATGGCCACGTCGGGCAGGATCTTCGACGGAGCGCGGTCGCTGTCCCGGGCGATCTCGTCGCGGATGTGCCAGAGCTCGGCCACGTACGCCAGCCCGCGGCGGGTCCGGACCCGGTGGATGCCCGAGGTGCGCCGCCACGGATCGGTGCGGGGTTCGACCACGGTGGTCGCGCCGGCCGCCAGGGCGGCGAACTCCTCGGCGGCCCACTCGTCCTTGCCGGCGGCCACCAGCTGCTCGGCCAGGATGTCGCGCAGCTCGACCAGCAGCTCCACGTCCAGAGCCGCGTAGGTGAGCCACTCCTCGGGCAGCGGCCGGGTCGACCAGTCGGCGGCTGAGTGCTCCTTGAGCAGCCGCACGCCGAGCAGCTCCTCCAGCATGGTGCCCAGGGCGACCCGCGGGTAGTTCAGCAGTCGGGCGGCCAGCTCGGTGTCGAACAGCCGGGTCGGGGTCATGCCGACCTCGTTCAGACACGGCAGGTCCTGGCTGGCGGCGTGGATGATCCACTCGGCGTCGCTCAGCGAGCGACCCAGCCGAGCCAGGGCCCCCACACCGTCGACCGAGATGCCGTCGAAGGCGGTCGGGTCGATCAGGTGGGTGCCGGCCCCGGCACGGCGGAGCTGCAGCAGGTAGGCGCGTTGGGTGTAGCGGAAGCCGTGGGCCCGCTCGGCGTCGACCGCCAGCGGTCCGGTGCCGGCCAGCAGCGCGGCGACGGTGTCGTCGAGCCGCTCGGGAGTGGCCACGACCTCGGGGGTGCCGTCGGCCGGAGCGACCAGCAGAGGCGCCTCGGGGGCAGGCTCCGTCGCCGGTTCGGCCGGGGCCACGACGTCGGTGGCTGCTGAGTTGTCGGTCACCGTCTCCGTGGGCTTCGATGAGGGCTCTTGTGCGCGTGTCGTCGGGCGGGGATGGCGACCACCCCGGCCGGCAGCGGGGGCAGACCCGCCGTCGTACACAGTAGTTCACCCCAGGCCTGCACGTGGGCGGTCAAGCCGACGCCCTCGGTCAGCACCGGCGTCCAGGACGCCCGCACCTCCACCTCCGCACTCGGTTCCTCGTCGGCCATGCCGCCGAAGGACTCGCTGGACACCGAGGTGACAGTGCCGCTGGGCGCCACGAACTCTGCGCCGTGACCGGCGAGCGCGTCCAGCAGCCACGACCAGCCGACCTGGGCCAGCAGGGGATCGCTGACCATCTCGGGATCGACCTCGGCCCGGGCGAAGGTCACGCAGCGGAAGGTGCCCTGCCAGGCGGCGTTGCCGGCGGGGTCGTGCAGCAGGACCAGTCGTCCGGCGCCGACGTCCTCGCCGCCCACCAGCACGTCCGCGCTGACCGCCGCCGCGAACGGGGCGATCTTCTGGGGAGCCGGGATCTCCTCGACCAACAGCTCGGGTCGCCACGCCGCATGGAGCAGGTCGTGGGCGGCCCGCTGGAAGGGGGTCGGGGCCGGGGCCACGTCGGAGTTGGCTGGCACCCGTCGAGCGTAAGCGGCGGCACCGACATCGCCCGGCTGCGACGCGCCGGGAGGAGGCCCCCGGCGCGCGTGGAAGGATCGTGGGGTGTCGTCCCCCGAACCTGCTGCCGCCGCCACCGAGTCCGTTCCTGGCCGCCTGCGCCCGACGCCAGGACGACGACCGGGTGCCGGTCTGGTTCATGCGGCAGGCGGGCCGGTCGCTGCCGGAGTACAAGCAGGTCCGGGTCGGCATCTCGATGCTGGACAGCTGCGCCCGACCCGATCTGGTCACCGAGATCACCCTGCAGCCCGTCCGCCGCTACGGCGTGGACGCCGCCATCTTCTACTCCGACATCATGGTCCCGCTCAAGGCGGCCGGGGTCGACCTGGACATCGTGCCCGGCACGGGACCGGTGATCGCCGACCCGATCCGGGAGGCCGCCGACCTGGAGCGGATCCGCCCGCTGAGCGCTGACCAGATCCCGTACGTGACCGAGGCCGTCCGGCGGCTGGTGGCCGAGCTGGGAGAGACCCCGCTGATCGGCTTCGCCGGGGCCCCGTTCACCCTGGCCAGCTACCTGGTCGAGGGCGGACCCAGCAAGGACTACGCCCGGACCAAGGCGCTGATGGTGTCGCGGCCCGACGTGTGGCACGAGCTGTGCGAGCGGCTGGCCCAGATCTCGGCCACGTTCCTGGTCGCCCAGGTGGAGGCCGGCGCGAGCGCGGTCCAGCTCTTCGACTCCTGGGTCGGCAGTCTCAGCGCCGCCGACTACACCGCGTACGTGCAGCCGCACTCGGCCACGGTGCTGGAGACGGTGGGCCGGCTCGGCGTGCCCCGGATCCACTTCGGGGTCGGCACCGGCGAGCTGCTGCGCCCGATGGCGGCGGCCGGCGCCGACGTGGTCGGCGTGGACTGGCGGATACCCCTGGACGAGGCGGACCGGCGACTCGGTCACCGCTACGCCCTGCAGGGCAACCTCGACCCGGCGCTGCTGGGTGCGCCGTGGCCGGTGGTGGCGGAGCGGACCCGGGCCGTGCTGGCCGCCGGGGCGTCGGCGCCCGGGCACGTGTTCAACCTCGGGCACGGGGTGCCGCCGGACACCGACCCGGCCGTGCTGCAGCGGGTCGTGGACCTGGTGCACGAGGAGGGCAGCGAGATCCGGCGGGCGGCTCGGGCGTGAGCCTGGCCGGCGGGCCGGAGGTGGTCGTGGTCGGAGGCGGGATCTCCGGGCTGGCGGCGGCCCGGCGGCTGTCCGAAGCAGGGTTGTCGGTCCAGCTGCTGGAGGGTTCCCCGCGGCTGGGCGGCAAGATCGCCGCCGTCCGGCTCGGCGAGCTCCGGGTGGACGGAGGCGCGGAGTCGGTGCTGGTGCGCCGCCCGGAGGCCACCGCCCTGATCGGCGCGCTGGGCCTCGACGACCGGTTGGTGCACCCCACCGACGCCAAGGCGCAGGTGTACGTCGACGGGGCCGCGGTGGAGCTGCCGCCGTCGGTGCTCGGGGTGCCGGCCGATCTCGACGCGCTGGCCGGCCTGCTCACCGCCGACGGGCTGGCCCGGGCCCGTCAGGAGCCGTCGCTGCCGGCCCCGCCGCTGCCCGACGACGTAGCGATCGGGGTGCTGCTGGACGAGCGCTTCGGACCCGAGGTGACCGACCGGCTGCTGGAGCCGCTGCTCGGTGGGGTCTACGCGGGCCAGGCCCGTCGGCTGTCGTTCGCGGCGGTGAGCGCGGCCCTGTTCGCGCGGGTCCGGGGTGGCGGAGCGCTCAGCGCGCACGCCGCGCAGACCCGACGGCCCGGCGACGGTCCGGTGTTCGGTGGGCTGGACGGCGGCATCACCGGTCTGGTCGAGGCACTGGCAGCGGATCTGAGCGGCCGCGGCGTCGAGGTGCGGACCTCGACGACGGTGCGGGCGCTGACGGCCGATCCGCAGGGCTACCGGCTGACAGTGGGTTCGGCCCGCGACCCGGAGACGATCCGTACGCGAGCGGTGGTGCTGGCCACGCCGGCCGCCGCCACCGGTCGGCTGCTGGACGACCTGGCCGACAGCGCCGGGCGGCTCGGCGCGATCCCGTACGCGTCGATGGCCGTGGTCGCCCTGGCGGTCCGGGGGGTGGAGCCGGTGGGCTCGGGCCTGCTGGTGCCGCCCGGGCAGCTGCCCACGGTGAAAGCGGTGACGCACTCCTCGACCAAGTGGGGCTGGCTGCGCGAGCGGACCACCGCGACCTGGGGTGCTGACGTGCACGCCCTGCGGGCCAGTGTCGGGCGGCTGGGGGAGGAACGGCTGCTGCAGATCGACGACCACGGGCCTCATCGAGCGCACGGTGGCCGAGCTGCGGGGGCTGCCGGGGTGGTCGGGTGTCGAGCTGGTGGCGGGGACGGTGCAGCGCTGGGGTGGTGGACTGCCCCAGTACGAGGTCGGTCACCTCGAGCTGGTGGCCCGGCTGCGCGCCGAGCTGGCCGGGCGACCCGGGCTGGCGGTCTGCGGCGCGGCGTACGACGGAGTCGGGATCGCCGCCTGCCTGGGCTCGGCGGAGGTGGCCGTGAACAAGATCACCAGCGATCTGGGGACGCCGGGTCGCCAGGCGGTGGTAGGAGTGGGGGCATGAAGGCACGCGAGATCAACGACACGATCCGCTACACGATGTGGTCGGTGTTCCAGCGGACCGCGCCGCTGGGCGGTACCCCGGGCGAGGGGGCACCCGAGGAGCTGGCCCAGACGGCGCTGGCCGAGATCGCCGGGGCGACCGCGGGGGAGGACCTGGAGATCCGCGGCTGGTACGACGTGGCGGGTCTGCGGGCGGACGCCGACCTGATGGTCTGGTGGCACGCGCCGACCTCGGAGATCCTGCAGGACGCCTACCTCGCGCTGCGTCGCTCCGCGCTGGGACAGTCGCTGACCCCGGTCTGGTCGCAGCTCGGTCTGCACCGGCCCGCGGAGTTCAACAAGGGCCACGTGCCGGCGTTCATGGCGGGGGAGGAGCCGCAGGCGCACCTCTGCGTCTACCCGTTCGTGCGCTCGTACGAGTGGTACCTGCTGCCCGAGCAGGAGCGGCGGACGATGCTGGCCGAGCACGGGATGATGGCCCGGCCCTACCCGGACGTGCGGGCCAACACGGTGTCGTCCTTCGCGCTGGGCGACTACGAGTGGCTGCTGGCCTTCGAGGCCGACGAGCTCCACCGGATCGTGGACCTGATGCGCGCGCTGCGGGCCGCGGCCGCCCGGCGCCACACCCGCGAGGAGCTGCCGTTCTACACCGGCCGTCGCCGGGAGCTGACGGAGATCGTCGGGTCCTGGTGACTCAGCGCCGCCACTCGTACGGGGTGGTGGTGGAGACCTTGATCAGCCCGGACCGCTCCAGGATGGGACGCGAGAACTCCGTCGAATCGCTGTGCAGCAACGACTTCCCGAGGACCAGGGCGGAACGGGCGCGGGCGGCGGTGAGCGCCCGGTAGATGCCGCGCCGGCGCCACTGCGGCAGCGTCGCCCCGCCCCACAACCCGGCGAACTCGGTGTCGGCGACCGGCTCGAGGCGTCCCGCGCTGACGATCTCCCCGTCCGCCTCGGCCACCCACAGCTCCATCCCGTCGTCCAGGTCGAGCCGACGCAGCAGTGCCTGTGCCGTCTCCTCGGCGCGGTCGTCGCCGAAGACCAGACTGTCCATCGCGCACATCGCCCGCACCTCGGGCGCACTGGTCACCCGGCGGAGGGACACCCCCGCGGGCAGCGGCAGGTCGACGGCCAGGGGGCGCGCCTCGCCGATCATGATCGACTCCGGCTCGTCCGGCACGAAACCGTGCTCCAGCAGGGACTCGTGGAGTCCGGGAGCCACGTCGTGACCGCGCGTCTTCCACTCCACCCGGCTGATCGCGGGTCGGTCGCGGAAGTAGTCGAGGGCCCGACCGACCCAACCGCGGATCGTGTCCGCGTCGGCGCCGGCCAGGTCGGCGTAGGTGATGAAGCCGCGGCCGCCGGCGAAGGTCACCAGCCGGAGCGGCCCGAGACGTTCCACGTCGACCGCACTGGGCGTCTCGGCGTCGGTCCGGAGCTGGCTGTCGTAGGCGGCCAGGAGCTGCTCTGCGGAAGGCACCCGCTCACCCTGCCCGACGGGCACTTCAGACGTCGACCCGGTATCCGAGGCTGAGATCGGCGGCGTTCTGCCCGCGGATGCCCCAGTTGACCTGCGGGGTCTCGGTGATCGTGATCTCCACGCTGTGCGGGTCGAGTCCGACGTCGCGGTGCAGGTGGTCGAAGAGCTCGGCGATCAACCGGCGGCGCGCTTCCTCGCTCCGGCCGGCGAAGAGGCTGATCTCGATGATCGTGTAGTCCTCGCCCCGGTCGGCCGGGTAGATGAAGTCGTCGGCCTCGAGCCCGACGAAGCGGTGGAAGCGCTTCTCCGCCGGGTAGTCGAGGGCGGTCATGACGGCGGCGTGGATCGCGTCGGACAGCGCCTGCCGGTGGGCCTCCAGGTGCTCTCGCCGACCCCACACCACGACCTGCGCCATGGTCGGCGAGCCTAGCTCAGAGCGGTCCGAGCACGTCCGGGACGGCCGCGTCGAGGTCGAGCTCGGCGAGGATGCCGGACAGCTGCCGCTCCTCGTACCGGAAGTGCGACTCCATGATCGCCGCGATCCCCTCCAGGTGACGTCCGATGTCCTCCGGAGGAGCCTCTGTGTCGATGGCCTGCTGGAGACCCGAGAGCAGGTGGGCGATCATCGAGTGGTCCTGTTGCAGGTAGGCGATCGTCTCGGCCAGCTCGGGGTGACGATCGGCGATCTCGGGGAACAGCCGGGCGTCCTCGCTGCGGTGGTGACCACCGAGGGCGGCGCAGAAGCCGAGGCAGTAGAGCAGCAGGTCGCTGGAGGGTGCGTCCTGGGCGACGGCGAGTGCGGCCCGGAGGCGGGCGTGCGCCGCCATCAGCTCTCGGTGCCAGGCGATCAGCCGGCGGGCGTCTCCCGGGGTCATGAGGCCGCCGATGCTACGCCAGCGCAACCTCGGTCGTCCTGGCTGCCGAGCGCCATAGGCGGTGCGTGAACGGACTGCTGCCCAGCACGAGGGTGCCTTGGTTGGTGGTGACGGCGACGTGCCCTTCGGGCGATCGCCAGACGTACAGTCCGGGGTCCGGTTGCTTCGTACGCCACCCGCCGACGGTCTTGGCGCGGTGCTCACGGCGACTCAACGGTCCGAGGTTCTCCATGCTGGTCTGACCTGGTGGCCCGCCCGGGTCGTAGGGAACTGTGTGGTCGAGGTCCATCCGGCTGGTGGTCGGGCTGAACGGAAAGACCGAAGCGGGGTTGGTGATCGACTGGGATCGTCGCAGCGCAACAGGGATCTCGTAGCTGTCGACCGCGGCGGTGGCGGCGGGGTCGTACACGGGGTAGACCTTGACGGTCGGGCAGGCGTCGCCGAGGAAGTGACGGAACTGCCCGACGGTGATCGGCCCGTGCGGTGTGCGGACCACCCCGCGCCCGTCCCGAACGGTCTCGTCGCTGACGTGGACGTGGAGGTGAACTGTCGGACGGGACCTGGCCAGGTCGATGTTCCGGGGTCGGAGGTCGAGACCGGACCGGTCGGGGGGCGCCGGGGGATCTGGCGGAGGCGGCGGATCCGCGGCAGCCGGAGGTCGCTGTCCGGTGCGCCGCGCTCACGTCGGTGTTCTCGAGATACCAGTCGAGGTCGGCGGCATCGACTGTGTGCTCGTCGGGCTCGCTCTCGGCGGACTCCGCCAACGGCGCGGCCCACTCCTCACCGAACCCGGGCTGGTAGAAGTTCCCGTGCCGAGCGGTCTCCCAGCCGGCGGTGGGGAGATCGTCCGCCCAGGGGTCGGTGGGGTCATCTCGATGGGCGTCGACGGCGTCCCAGGGATCCTTGATCACGTCCTCGCGGTGACGCCCGCGGGAGAGCAGGTCCTGGGCCCGGTCGGGGTAGGCGGCGATCCCGATCGCCTTGCTCTTGCGCACAGGGTAGGGATCTTCGTCCCCCTCGTCGGCCAGGGCTTCGGCGATGGCGTCGACGAGGGCCAGGAACATGGTGACGTCGCCGGAGGTGCCGCGGGCGACGAGAGTGCGGAGCCCGTCGCTGGACTGGGTGGCCCGCACGTCGCGTTGCGCGGCGGCCTTCGCTTCCCGCTCCCCGTACGTGGTCGGGTCGACCTGGAGCAGCGTGGCGTCGAGGATCTTCACGAACCGGGTCCAGGCGAGCAGCTCGACCTGGTCGTGCAGCAGCTTGTCGACGATCCGGGCGGTGAGCACGTTCAGATGGGCCGTGGCCCGGGCGATCTCGCGCAGCCTTCCAGGCGTACACCTCGCCGGCCAGGACCCGGTCCCACAGCCGAGGCAGCCGGTGCCGCACGTTCAGGGCGTCGCCGATCCACCCTTTCGCGGACTGGACCGAGGTGCGGAACGCCAGGGCCAACCCGGCGCTGCAGGTCTCGGCGACGGGCGGGCAGCCGACGGGTCCGAACGGCAGCAGACGCTCCGTCAGCATGCCGCCGTCGGGGTGCTCGACGTGGGAGTGCGCATCGGCCCAGGCGGCGGCGACCCGCAGCTTGTGGCAGCCGAGCTGCCGGACTTCGTTCTCGGTCTCGGAAGCCAGATCGGCGAGGGCGCGCGCGTTGCCGAGTGCGCTCTCCAACCGATCGTCGAACATGTGTTCTATTCTACACACGGGCGACCTCGGATGGTCAAGAAGTCAGCCGTGATCTTCGTTCTGTGTCAGGAAAGTAACCCGGCACTCGGCGGCGTACGTGATCAGCTCGCTCAGCCAGGCGTCGTCCGCGCTCGCCCGTCGGACGGCCTCCTCGACCGGGAAGGTGCGCACCTCCTCGATCTGCTCGCCGTCGTCGGGCATCGTCGGCGGCCCGACGATCTCGGCCTCTGCCCAGCCCCACAACCAGGCCTTCTCCGGGTGCGGCAGATGGGGTCGGTACGGCTGGTCGGCGTCGGAGACACCGACGTGGGCGCCGATCGGGTGGAAGGCGCCGAGGAGTCGCGCGCCGGCTTCTTCGAGCAGCTCACGTTCGAGGGACGCCGCGATCGACTCACCGGGTTCGCGCGTCCCACCGGGCAGGAACCAGACGCCTGGACGCTGGTCGCGGCACAGGATCACCTCCTCGCCGACGAAGGCGACGACGTGGGTGCTCGAGACGAGATCGTCACGCGGCAGCTCCCTCTGGAAACGCATGGTGATCGAGGCCCACTCCCACCGATCGGGTCGGTGCAGCAGGGGATAGCGCTCGCCTGCACCCATCACACCGCCTGACTGATCATCGAAGTCCGTCACCATGAATGGCCAGTCTGCCAAGCGCCGACCGTGTCACGATGAGGTGTGCCCGCACCACCCGCCACCGGACAGAGGATCGGCTGGTCCGATCTGCCCGCCGACGTCCAGCGGGGGGTGGAGGGCGTCCTCGGCGGTCGGGTGATCACGGCCGAGAGCCAGGCCGGCGGCTTCTCGCCGGGGACCGCTGATCGGGTCCTCACCGACGACGGCCGGCGCGCGTTCGTCAAGGCCGTCAGCCCGGACCAGAACCCGGACTCACCCGCCATCCTCCGCCGAGAAGCCGACTACCTCGACGCGTTGGCCCGGAGCCCGCGCGTCCCCCGGCCGATCGGGCGCTACGACGACGGCCACTGGATCGCGCTGGTGATGGAGGAGATCGACGGACACTGCCCGCCGGTGCCGTGGTCGGCCGAGCACGTTGATGCCGCCATGAACGCCCTCACCGCGCTCGGTCACGACCTCACGCCGAGCCCGCTGCCCGAGCTGCCCCCGGTCGCCGAGGAGCTGGGGGCGCTGTTCGCAGGCTGGCGGCAGCTCAGCGAGCATCCCCATCCGGGACTGGATCCCTGGGTGGCGGCGCACCTCGACGAGCTGATCGAGCTGGTGGACGCAACCCTTCCCCGGCTCAGCGGTGACACGGTCGTGCACCTGGACGTCCGGGCCGACAACCTGCTGGTCCGAGACGACGGCTCGATGGTCGTGGTCGACTGGCCGTGGGCGACCATCGGTCCGGACTGGCTGGACCGCTTCCTGCTGCTGATCAACGTCGACCTCTACGGCGGGCACGACCCGGACGAGCTGGTCGACCGCTACCTCCCCGCGGTCGACCCGGCGCTCGTCACGGGCTGCCTGGCTGGCTTCTGCGCGTACTTCACCGACGCCGGCCGGTCACCCGCAGCGCCGGGGCTGCCGACGCTGCGGGCGTTCCAATGGGCTCAGGCGGTCTCGACCACTGCCTGGCTGCGTCGCCGGCTCAGGCCTTCTCCTCCAGCGTCAGCGACACGGAGTTGATGCAGTAGCGCAGGTCGGTCGGGGTCTCGTAGCCCTCGCCCTCGAACACGTGACCGAGGTGGCTGTCGCAGGTGCCGCAGCGGACCTCGACCCGCTTCATGAACAGGCCGCGGTCCTCGATGTAGCGGACGCGGTCCTCGGCCAGCGGCGCGAAGAACGACGGCCAGCCGCAGTGCGAGGAGAACTTCTGGTCGCTCCGGAACAGCTCGGCGTTGCAGGCGCGGCAGCGGTAGATGCCCTCGGTGGTGGTGTCGGTGTACTCGCCGGTGAAGGGGCGCTCGGTGCCGGCCTCGCGGAGCACCTTGTACTCGAAGGGGGACAGCTGTGCCCGCCACTCGGCCTCGGACTTGACGACCTTGCCCACGCTGGCAGCGGGGTTCGCGGTGTCGACCGGGGTGGTGGTGGTCGGATCGGTGTCGGTCATGGTTTCCTCCTGGTGATCTGCCCACTCAACACCCCTCGATCAAACCCTGTTCCCGGTGCGGCACGCTGGAGCCATGGCCAAGACTGCGGCAACGACGGTGGCGGTGGGGGAGCGCGAGGTGCGGGTCAGCAGCCCGGACCGGGTCGTCTACGAGGCCACCGACCGTACGCCGGCGATCACCAAGCTCGACGTCTGCCGCTACGTCGCCGCGGTCGGCGAGCCGCTGATGCGGGCCCTCGGCGAGCGACCGACAGCGATGGAGCGGTGGCCGGACGGCTGGCGCGAGGGGATGCGGCTGGCCACCGGACCGCAGGACCGGGAGGGCGACGGTTTCTACCAGAAGCGGCTGCCCAAGGGTGCGCCCGACTTCGTGGAGAGCGTCGAGATCACCTTCCCGAGTGGCCGCCGCGCCGCCGAGCTGTGTCCGACCGAGCCGGCCGCGCTGGTCTGGGCCGCCCAGATGGGGGCTCTGACGTTCCACCCGTGGCCGGTCCGCCGACCCGACGTCGACCACCCCGACGAGCTGCGGCTGGACCTCGACCCGCAGCCGGGCACCACCTTCGCCGACGCCCGACGGGTGGCCGACGTGGCCCGGGAGCTGCTCGAGGAGCTCGGACTGCGCGGCTACCCCAAGACCAGCGGCAACCGGGGCGTGCACATCTACGTACGGATCGAGCCGACGCACACCTTCGAGGACGTCCGGCACGCCGCCATCGGCTTCGGCCGCGAGCTGGAGCGCCGTGACGGCGGGGTCACCACCGCCTGGTGGAAGGAGGAGCGCGGGCAACGCATCTTCGTCGACTTCAACCAGAACAACCGCGACCGGACCATCGCCAGCGCCTGGAGTCTGCGGGCCCGTCCCGGGGCGCCGGTCAGCACGCCGCTGACCTGGGCCGCGTTGGCGGAGGTGAGCGACCCGGCCGCACTCAACCTGACCACCGTCCCCGACCGGCTGGCCGACGGCGACCCGTGGGCGGACATGGACGACCGGGCGTACCCGCTGGAGCCGTTGCTGCGGCTGTGGGAGACGCTGCCGGGCGGCGAGCTGAACTTCCCGCCCGACTACCCGAAGATGCCGGGCGAGCCGCCGCGGGTGCAGCCGAGCAAGAAGGTGGCCGAGCACTGGGACGAGCAGGGCAACCGGATCGAGCCGTGACCCGTCGGCCGGCTACCCGCGACGCCGGTGGTTGGTGAACAGGGTCTGGTCGTCGCCCAGCAGCACGAAGGTCAGGTCGAAGTCGGCCCGCTCCGCCAGGGCGCCACCTGACGTGGAGCGGTGGCCGACGCCGCCGACGGCACTCGGGGACAGGGTCAGCGACAGCTCGTCCAGCAGCCCGGACGCGATCAGGTCGCGGTGCAGACTGGGCCCGCCCTCACACAGCACCCGGGTCAGGCCCTGCGCGGCCAGCTCGGTGAGCATCCAGTCCAGCGCGATGTCCGAGCCGGGGGAGCGGAGCACCTGGGCTCCCCGCTCGAGGAAGGGCGCGACGGCACCGTCGTCGTGCTCCGCGCTGGTCACCACGATCACCGGACCGTGCTCGCTGTCGGGCTGGGCGACCGTCGGCTCGAGGTGGAGGGAGCCGGTGATCACCACCAGGGTCGGGAACGGCGCCAGTCCCTCTGCAGTCCGCAGGGATCGCTGCCAGGGTTGCAGATCGACCGCCTGGTAGCCCTCGGCGCGAACCGTCCCGGCGCCCACCAGCACCACGTCGCAGAGCGCGCGGTGCAGGGCGAAGACCTCGTGATCACTGTCGGTGTTGATCGATCCCGACCGCCCGTCCAGACCCTGCACGGAACCGTCCAGGGTGGTCACGAAGTTGCTCCGGACCCGGGCGGTCCCGGCCCCGGCCGGCCAGCGGTAGAGATCCACCAGATCGCCCCGGGTGAGGCGTCCGGCGGGTCGTCCGTCGACGTGCTGCAGCAGGCGCATGCCTCCATGGTGTCAGCCCGGCCCGATCCGGCACCCGGACGCGGGTGCGGCAGAATGCCCGGATGGGCTCCAAGAAGAAGTCGAAGAAGAGCAGCGCCGACGCGGAGCTGCCGGTACGCCAGCCGACGCTGACCGAGACGCTCCGGCTGCCGGTCGGACCGGTGGACGTGGGTGCCCTGGACAGCCGGGCCACCCCGGGCTTCCCGGGCGCGGACAAGGACGACGCCCCGGCCCTGATGGACCAGCTCGGTGTCGATCTGGCCGATCGGCAGGAGTGCCTCTTCGCCAACGGACGCGCCGATGACACCCGGCGCAACGTGCTGGTGATCTTGCAGGGGATGGACACCTCGGGCAAGGGCGGCATCATCCGCAAGGCCATCGGTCTGGTCGACCCGCAGGGGGTCAAGATCACGTCCTTCAAGGCCCCGACCGCCGAGGAGCGCGCCCACCCCTTCCTGTGGCGGATCACCAACGCCCTGCCCGGACCGGGCATGATCGGGATCTTCGACCGCTCGCACTACGAGGACGTGCTGATCGCCCGGGTCGACGAGCTGGTCGAGCCGGCAGACGTGGTCGCGCCGCTACAGCCAGATCAACGCCTGGGAGGCCAAGCAGGTGGCCGCCGGGACGGTGGTGATCAAGTGCTACCTGCACATCACCCCCGATGACCAGCGCGACCGGCTGCAGGAGCGGCTGGACGACCCGACCAAGCACTGGAAGTACAACCCCGGTGATCTCGACGTACGGGCCAAGTGGCCGGACTACCAGGCCGCGTACGCCGCCGCGCTGGAGCGGTGCAACACTGACGCAGCGCCGTGGTTCGTGATCCCGGCCGGCCGCAAGTGGTACCGGAACTGGGCCGTGGCCGCGCTGGTCAACGAGCACCTCGGCGCCCTGGGTCTGACCTGGCCCCAGGCCGATTTCGATGTGGAAGCCGAGAAGCAGCGTCTCGCTGCCCTCTGAGGAGGTTGGACATGCCCGACAAGACCACGCCGCTGTTCCTGGTGGTGACGATCTACCCCAAGGTCGACAAGCTGGCCGAGGCCGAGGCGCAGCTGCACAGGATGCGGGCCGCCTCCATGCAGGAGGAGGGCTGCGACTTCATGCACCTGGTGGAGGGCTCCGACGACGACACCTGGGTCATGATCGAGAAGTTCGCCTCGCGCGCCGCCTGGGACGAGCACATGGCCTCCGAGCACAACCAGCGCGGCAACCGCGAGCTCGAGCCGCTGCTGCGGCAGCCGTCCGACCTCAACCTGTTCCACGAGAAGCTTCCCGGCTGATCTCTCCCGCAGGTCCGAGGCGGGGCGCGCGGCCCAGGGTCTGGCGCGCCCCACCGTTCCGCACTAGGTTCGGCTTCGAGACCTGCACGAACTCGGGCGATCCTCGCCCCGAGTCCTTCCCCCCGTGCTGTCCGAGAAGGGACAACCATGTCGTCCGACACCACGTCGACCCACAAGGAGGAGTTCGAGAGCGAGCACAACGCCCTCGTCTACCCCAGCCTGAAGGTCCCGTTCATCCTGCTGGTGGCCTGCTTCGCCGCCTGGGGATCCGCCGCCAACCTCTCCGAGGTGATGGTCGGCGTCTTCCGCAAGATCTTCGAGATGAACAACTTCCAGTCGGCGCTGGTCACGTTCGCCTACTACGGCGCCTACTTCCTGCTGGCCATCCCGGCGGCGTTCATCAACAAGCGGTTCGGCTACAAGACCGGCGTGCTGACCGGGCTGGGCCTGGCCGCCATCGGCGGGTTCCTGTTCCTCCCCGCCAGCTGGACCCTCACCTACGGCGTGTTCTTGATGGCGCTGTTCGTGCTCGCCGCCGGCCTGTCCATCCTGGAGACCTCGGCCAACCCCTTCGCCATCGCGATGGGTCCGGAGGAGACCGCGACCCGGCGGCTGAACCTGGCCCAGTCGTTCAACCCGGTCGGCGCCAACATCGGCGTGCTGCTGGGCACCGCGCTGATCCTGCCCCGGCTCACCTCCGACGAGGAACGGGCCACCCTGAACGGCCAGGCGCTGATCGACGCGCAGGAGCGTGACCTCGGGCTGGTGCTCGGACCGTACCTCGGCATCGCCGCCGTCCTGGTGATCATCTGGGTGCTGATCTTCTTCCGCAAGATGGAGAACCCGCTGGAGGTCCACGAGCACGAGGTCGGCCGGCGCGCGACCCGCACGGCGGACAAGGGCGTCTTCGGCCGCCTGCGTCAAGAACCGGCACTACAGCTTCGGCGTGGTGGCCCAGTTCTTCAACGTGGCCGCGCAGGTGGCGACCTGGTCGTTCACCATCCTGTACGCCGAGGAGGTGATGGGCTACGAGCCCCGCACCGCCGGCTACTTCCTGCAGGCCAGCCTGCTCCTGTTCCTGGTGTCGCGGTTCGTCATGTTCTACCTGCTGGGCAAGTTCCGCCCCACCCGGCTGCTGCTGGTGATGGCCACCAGCGGTGTGGTGCTGGCCCTGATCGGTGTGGTCAGCCAGAACATCGTCGGTCTGCTCGCCATCGTCTGCATCTCGGCGTCGCTGTCGCTGATGTTCCCGACCATCTACGGCGTGGCCCTGCACGGGCTGGGCGACGACACCAAGTTCGGTGCCGCCGGTCTGGTGATGGCCATCCTGGGTGGCGCGCTCATCCCGCCGCTGCAGGGTGCCTTCGTGGACGCGACCGGCAGCCAGGCCCTCGGCTTCCTGATCGTCGCCTTCGGCCTGGCGGTCGTCGCGGCGTACGCGCTGTTCGACCTGAAGACCAACCGGAACGCGCAACGTCGTGGTCGGTCCCGGCGAGCCACTGACCCGCCCGGCTCACCACCGAACAGACCCCGGTCACCGCTCGCGCGGTGGCCGGGGTCGGCTGGTGCTGTCGAGGGCGCGGTCCCGGTCAGGCGCTGACCACGCTGAGGTGACGGACCGGAGCGTCCTCGGTCTCGGCGGCCTCGTCGGACTCCAGGTCCACCAGCTCCATCGCGGCCACCACGTAGCGGCTCAGCACCACCTCGGCCAGCTCGGGTCCTGCTCCGAGAGGTTCCGACACCGCCACCGCTCCGGCGGCCAGGGCAGCCGACTCCTCGCGGATGAACAGCGGGGTGGGCGCCAGGAACCAGCTGCCGACGGCGACGTGCCGGCGACCCTGGCTCCGCAGCGTACGGACGGCCTCGGCCGCTGTCGGTCCGGACACGGCACCGAACGCCGTGACGCAGGGGAGCCGGTGGTGGGTCGCCCACTGGCGCGCCCGGCGGGTGACGATCGCGTTGCTGCGGACGTCGGTGCTGCCCACGGCCGCGAAGACCAGACCGTCCAGCTCGCTGACCCGGCGGGCCCGCAGCGCGTCCCGCAGCCGACGGTCGACCACCGAGAGCAGCTGCGCCTCCGGGCCGATCGGCCGGGACGCGGTCACCTTCAGCCCGCCGGTCGAAGCGGCGATCTGGGCGACCAGGGCGGGGAACTCGGCGTGCGCGTGGAAGGCGTCGGACAGCAGCAGCGGCACCACCACCGCCTCCTCGACGCCACGCTTGGCCAGCTTGGCCGCCACCTGCAGACCGGTGGGTTGACCCTCGCCGACGAAGGCGATGTGCACGTCGAGCTCCGGTCGGATGGCCAGCACGCCGCGACGGATGTCGTGGCTGACCTGCGCGACCCGGGGGTCGCGACTGCCGTAACCGACCAGGATGAGCGAGGGCGCCGTCATGAGATCTGTCCTGCACTGTCGGGGATGTGGGGGCTCGTCGAACTCGTCCGGGGTGCGACGGTGCTCGACGGTGAACGCGGCCGGGCCGGCCATGCCGGCGCCCAGGGTCCAGCCGTCGGCGGCGTCCACGAGGATGAAGGCGCCGGTGCCGCGGTACTCGGTGTAGAGGTCCAGCGGCAGCGGGTTGGCGAAGGCGATCCTGATCCGGGCCAGGTCGTTGAGGGCCAGCGTGTCGCTGTCCACCCAGACCGGGTGCTGGCCGTTGCCGCCGAGGTCGAGCTTGGCGTCGACCGAGCGGATCAGACCCTTGGTCAGTGACGTGCCGTGCTGCACCAGGACCCGGGCGCCGGCCTCCAGCTCGCGGTCCGCGAGCCAGGAGACGGTCGCGGCGATCTCGCGTACGGGGGCGGGCGGCGCCGCGATGGAGGCGATCAGGTCGCCGCGGGACACGTCGATGTCCCCGGCCAGCCGGAGGATGACCGACTGACCGGCCACGGCCAGGTCCAGCGGACCGTCCGGGGTGTCGATGCCGACCACCGTGGTGTGCGAGCCGCGGGGGAGCACCACCACCTCGTCACCGACCCGGACCCGGCCGGAGGCGAGCTGCCCGGCGTAACCGCGGTAGTCGGCCGTCAGGTCCGGGGTGCCGGACGCCCACGGCGCCCGCTCCGCGGTCTGCGGTCGGACCACCTGCTGCACCGGGAAGCGGAGCTCGGCGAAGGTGGTCAGCGGGGTGACGTCCACCGTCTCCAGGTAGCCGAGCACTGTCGGTCCGTCGTACCAGGGCATCCGGGTCGACCGGACCGCGACGTTGTCGCCCTCGGTGGCCGAGACCGGGATGCAGTGCGTGTCGGGGACGTTGAGGCTCCGGGCGAGCAGCGCGAAGTCGGTGGCGATCTCGGTGAACTTCTCCTCGGAGTAGTCGACCAGGTCGATCTTGTTCACCGCCAGCACGACGTGCGGCACGCGGAGCAGCGAGGCCACGGCCAGGTGCCGGCGGGTCTGCTCGACGACGCCGTTGCGGGCGTCGACCAGCAGCAGGATCACGTCGGCGGTGGAGGAGCCGGTGACGGTGTTCCGGGTGTACTGCACGTGCCCGGGGCAGTCGGCCAGGATGAACTTGCGGGCCGGCGTGGCGAAGTAGCGGTAGGCCACGTCGATGGTGATGCCCTGCTCCCGCTCGGCCCGCAGACCGTCGGTCAGCAGGGCCAGGTCGGCGGTGGCCAGACCCTTGCGCTTGCTGACCTGCTGGACGTGGTCGAGGGTGTCGGTGAGGACGGAGTTGGTGTCGTAGAGCAGGCGTCCGACCAGGGTGGACTTGCCGTCGTCGACCGAGCCGGCAGTGGCCAGCCGGAGCAGCGTGCGGCCCCCCGTCTTGGTCGGCGAGGTCAGCGTGGGAGCCATCAGAAGTACCCTTCTCGCTTGCGATCTTCCATGGCGGCTTCGCTCATCCGGTCGTCGGCGCGGGTCGCGCCGCGCTCGGTGAGCGTGCTGAGACCGACCTCGGTGATCACGTCGGCGACAGTGGTGGCGGTGGACAGCACCGCGGCCGTGCAGGACATGTCGCCGACCGTGCGGTAGCGGACCAGCCGGTTCTCGACGGTGTCGCCGTCGCGCACCGGGGTCACCTCGGTGACCGCGATCCACATGCCGTCGCGCTCCACCACCTCGCGCTCGTGGGCGTAGTAGATCGACGGCAGATCGATCTTCTCGGCCTCGATGTAGTCCCAGATGTCCAGCTCGGTCCAGTTGGACAGCGGGAACACCCGGACGTGCTCGCCGGGCAGGTGTCGGCCGTTGTAGAGCGACCACAGCTCGGGTCGCTGGTTGCGCGGGTCCCACTGGCCGAACTCGTCGCGCAGGCTGAAGACCCGCTCCTTGGCCCGGGCCCGCTCCTCGTCCCGGCGGCCTCCGCCGAAGACCGCGTCGTGCTTGCCGTCGGTGATGGCGTCCAGCAGCGGGACGGTCTGCAGCGGGTTCCGCTGCCCGTCGGGGCGCTCGCGCAACCGGCCGTCGTCGATGTAGTCCTGCACCTTGGCCACGGTGAGGTGCGCGCCGTAGAACGGCAACGGCCTCGTCGCGGTAGGTGATCACCTCGGGGAAGTTGTGCCCGGTGTCGACGTGCAGCACCCCGAACGGCAGCGGGGCCGGCCAGAACGCCTTGGCGGCCAGGTGCAGCATGACCACGGAGTCCTTGCCGCCGGAGAACAGCATCACCGGGTTGCGGAAGGTCGCGGCCACCTCGCGGAAGATGTGGATCGACTCCGACTCCAGCGCCTGGAGCTCGGTCAGCGGTCGGATCGCCTCACTCATGCGGTCCCTCCCTCGGTCGGGTTCAGCAGACCCGCCAGCAGCGCTGAGGCCTGCCCGACGGACTGCTCCAGTGGCACGACGGCGGTGTCGATGGTCAGCTCGGCGGTGGTGGGGTGCTCGTACGGGTCGTCCACGCCGGTCAGCCCGGTGATCTCGCCCGCGCGGGCCTTGGCGTACAGGCCCTTGACGTCACGCTCCTCGGCCACGGCCAGCGACGTGGAGACGAAGACCTCGGCGAACGGCACACCGGCGGCGGCGTGGTCGTCGCGGACCTGCTGACGGGCGCCGGCGTACGGGGCGATCACCGGCACCAGGACCACCACGCCGTGACCGGCCAGCAGCCGGGCGACCCAGCCGATCCGGGTGACGTTGATGTCACGGTCGGTCCGGCTGAAGCCGAGGCCGGCCGACAGGTGCGGCCGGACCGCGTCGCCGTCGAGCACCTGGACCCGGACGCCGTCGGCGATCAGCCGGTCGGCCAGCGCGTGGGCGATGGTCGACTTGCCCGCCGAGGGCAGCCCGGTGAACCACAGCGTCGCACCGCCGGTGGCGGGGCCACTGGCCGTACGGGTGTCGGGGTGCAGCCCGGTGCTCAGGGTCGGCGTGCCGGTGCTCACAGGTGGATCCCGCACTCGGTCTTGGCCAGCCCGGCCCAGCGGCCGCCCCGCGGGTCGTCGGCCGAGGCGCGCGAGGTGCACGGCTCGCAGCCGATGGACGGGTAGCCGTCCTCCAGCAGCGGGTTGACCATCAGGCTGTTGCGCTCGATGTAGTCGGCGACGTCGTCGTCGGTCCAGGTCGCGATCGGGGCGATCTTGACGATCTTGCGGCGCAGGTCCCAGGACACGATCGGCGTCTTCGCGCGGGCGACCGAGTCGGCCCGTCGGACGCCGCTGGCCCAGGCCGTGTAGCCGGCCAGCGCGTCGTTGAGTGGTGCGGTCTTGCGCAGCGCGCAGCACTGGTCGGGGTTGGTGGAGAACAGGTCCTTGCCCCAGGTGGCGTCCTGCTCCGCGACCGTCTGGTCCGGGGTCAGCGTGATCAGGTTGACGTCGTGCACCGCGGCCACGGCGTCGCGGGTGCCGATGGTCTCCACGAAGTGGTAGCCGGTGTCGAGGAACAGCACGTCGATCCCCGGAGCGACCTGCTCGGCCAGGTGGATCATCACCGTGTCGGCCAGCGACGAGGTCAGCGTCAGCCCACCGCCGAAGGTGTCGTGCGCCCAGCTCGAGGATCTCGCTGGCCGTGGCGCCCTCGAGCTCCTCGTTGGCCCGCCGGGCCAGCTGGCTGAGATCGTCGCCCGGTTGGGGGTGCCGAAGCTTCTGGTCGAGTGCCGTCATGGCTGAACCTGCCCTCCGTGACCTCGGGCTGGTCTCAGCCCGAGGAATCTCACGGTGAACGCGCGCAGGCAGCTGCGGCATTCCCAGCCGCCCTCCTCCAGCGGGAAGAGCGTCTCCTCCGCGCAGTACGGGCAGTAGAGCACCGCCTGCCGGTTGGCGTGCCCCGACGAGGCGCCCGACTCCGGCGGCACGGTGCTCATACGAGTGCTGTCTCATCGGCCCTCGAGACCCACTGGGCGAACCGTTCGCCGTCGGTGCGCTCGGCCAGGAAGTTCCTGGCCACCCGCTCGACGTAGTCAGGCAGCTCGTCGGCGGTGACCTTGTGGCCCCGGAGCTTGCGGCCGAAGCCGGCGTCCAGGGCGAGTCCGCCGCCCAGGTGCACCTGGTAGCCCTCGACCTGCTCGCCGTCCGGGCCGGGGACGAGCTGACCCTTCAAGCCGATGTCGGCGACCTGGATCCGGGCGCAGGAGTTCGGGCAGCCGTTGAGGTGGACGGTGATCGGGGTGTCGATCTCGCCGAGCCGGGTCTCCAGCTCGTCGACCACCCGGGCCGCCTGGGCCTTGGTCTCGACGATGGCCAGCTTGCAGAACTCGATGCCGGTGCAGGCCATCACCGAGCGGCGCCAGGCGTTCGGCCGGGCCGACAGCCCGATCTGCTCGGCGCCGGCGACCAGCGAGTCGACCTGGTCGGGGGCGACGTCGAGGACGAGGATCTTCTGCATCGGGGTGGTGCGCAGCCGGTACGACCCGTGGGCCTCGGCCAGGTCGGCCAGGTCGATCAGCTTCTGGCCGCCGGTCCGCCCGGCGATGGGGGACAGGCCGACGAAGAAGTTGCCGTCCTTCTGCTCGTTGACGCCCACGTGGTCGCCGGGGCGCTCCGGGGTGGCCGGCGCCGGGCCGTCGATGAGCTTGCGCTGCAGGTACTCGGTCTCCAGCACGTCGCGGAACTTCTCCGGACCCCAGTCCGCGATCAGGAACTTGATCCGGGCCCGGGTGCGCAGCCGGCGGTAGCCGTAGTCGCGGAAGACGCCGCAGACGCCCGCCCAGACCTCGGCGACCTCCTCGCTCGGCACCCAGGCACCCAGCCGCTGGGCCAGCATCGGGTTCGTGGACAGACCGCCGCCGACCCACAGGTCGAAGCCGGGGCCGTGCTCGGGGTGCTCGACGCCGACGAAGGCGACGTCGTTGATCTCGGGGACGACGTCCTGCAGCGGGTGACCGGTGATGGCGGTCTTGAACTTGCGCGGCAGGTTGGAGTACTGCGGGTCGCCGATGTAGCGCTCGACGATGTCGGCGATGGCCGACGTCGGGTCGATGATCTCGTCGGCGGCGATGCCGGCCACCGGGGAGCCGAGGATGACCCGCGGGCAGTCACCGCAGGCCTCGGTGGTGGACAGGCCGACAGCCTCCAGCCGGCGCCAGATCTCAGGCACGTCCTCGACCCGGATCCAGTGCAGCTGGACGTTCTGCCGGTCGGTGATGTCGGCGGTGTCGCGGCCGAAGTCCACGCTGATCTGGCCGATCACCCGCAGCTGCTCGCTGGTCAGCGCACCGCCGTCGATCCGGACCCGGAGCATGAAGTACTCGTCGTCCAGCTCGTGCGGCTCGAGGGTGGCGGTCTTGCCGCCGTCGATGCCCGGGCTTGCGCTGGGTGTAGAGCCCGTACCAGCGGAACCGACCGCGCAGGTCACCCGGGTCGATGCTGGCGAAGCCGCCCTTGGCGTAGATGTTCTCGATCCGGGCGCCCAACCCGATGTCGGCGACCTGGATCCGGGCGCACGAGTTCGGGCAGCCGTTGAGGTGGACGGTGATCGGGGTGTCGATCTCGCCGAGCCGGGTCTCCAGCTCGTCGACCACCCGGGCCGCCTGGGCCTTGGTCTCGACGATGGCGAGCTTGCAGAACTCGATCCCCGTGCAGGCCATCACCGACCGCCGCCAGGCGTTCGGCTGGGCCGAAAGACCGATCTCCTCGGCCCCCGCGACCAGGGCGTCGACCCGGTCCGCCGCGACGTCCAGCACCAGCATCTTCTGCATCGGCGTGGTGCGCAGCCGGTACGAGCCGTGCGCCTCGGCCAGATCGGCCAGCTCGACCAGCTTCTGGCCGCCGGTCCGGCCGGCGACGGGGGAGAGACCGACGAAGAAGTTGCCGTCCTTCTGCTCGTTGACCCCGACGTGGTCGCCGGGCGCTCCGGGGTCACCGGGGCCGGACCGTCGATCAGCTTGCGCTTCAGGTACTCGGTCTCCAGCACCTCGCGGAACTTCTCCGGGCCCCAGTCCGCGACCAGGAACTTGATCCGGGCCCGGGTGCGCAGCCGGCGGTAGCCGTAGTCGCGGAAGACGCCGCAGACGCCCGCCCAGACCTCGGCGACCTCCTCGCTCGGCACCCAGGCGCCGAGCCGCTGGGCCAGCATCGGGTTGGTGGACAGCCCGCCGCCGACCCACAGGTCGAAGCCGGGGCCGTGCTCGGGGTGCTCGACGCCGACGAAGGCGATGTCGTTGACCTCGGGGACCACGTCCTGCAGCGGGTGACCGGTGATGGCGGTCTTGAACTTGCGCGGCAGGTTCGAGTACTGCGGGTCGCCGATGTAGCGGTCGACGATGGCGGCGATCGCCGACGTCGGGTCGATGATCTCGTCGGCGGCGATGCCGGCCACCGGCGAGCCGAGGATGACGCGCGGGCAGTCGCCGCAGGCTTCGGTGGTGGACAGCCCGACGGCCTCCAGCCGGCGCCAGATCTCCGGCACGTCCTCGACCCGGATCCAGTGCAGCTGGACGTTCTGCCGGTCGGTGATGTCGGCCAAGTCGCGGCCGAAGTCCACGCTGATCTGCCCGATCACCCGCAGCTGCTCGCTGGTCAGCGCCCCGCCGTCGATGCGGATCCGGAGCATGAAGTACTCGTCGTCCAGCTCGTGCGGCTCGAGGGTGGCGGTCTTGCCGCCGTCGATGCCGGGCTTGCGCTGGGTGTACAGCCCGTACCAGCGGAAGCGCCCGCGCAGGTCCCCGGGATCGATGCTGGCGAAGCCGCCTTGGTGTAGATGTTCTCGATCCGGGCG